>CAVQRP010000023.1:0-33390 GCA_963715295.1 uncultured Chloroflexia bacterium | reverse complement strand
CTCGGCTCGGGCCCTCCGGCCCTTGACCCCCCACCGGCGTACACGAACGATGTCGACACGCACTGGAGAGGACCATGAAACGCTTCGCGCTCGCAGCGGTGTTCGCCCTCCTGCTCGCAGTGCCCACCGCGCTCGCTTTCGGCGGCACGACGTCGGCGCTCGCCCAGGACGATGGCGGTCCGGTGGCGGACCCGACCCCCATCCTCGAGGCGCTATCGCTGCTCCCACCGGACATCGATGCCTTCGAGTTCACCCATTGGTCCGCGCTCAAGGCGGTCCATGGAGGTTCCGATGTGACGAGCACCAGCCCGCTCGCCGAGCGCCAGCGGCTGATGCTGGATATCGCTCGACATGAGGCCACGACGTTCCCGCTGGGGCTCGATCGTCTCGGGACCTGGTCCGAGCGATGGGGCTGGGACACCACCGACCTCGAATGGCAGGCCTCCTGCTGCAACGCCTTCGACTTCTTCATCCTCCGCTTCCGCGAGGACTGGGATGCTGGGCCATTCATGGCACGGCTGGCGGCCGACGGCTATGAGCGCAGTGACAGACCGCACGCCACCTCGTTCACCCTCGAGCCAGACGCAGAAGCGCCCGACCGCGACTTCCTGGAGCGCGTATACGAGGGCGCGGGAGCGACGGGAGGACCCTCCGGGCCGCGAGCGTCGGTCGCCATCTCGCCGGACGGCCACACCGTCGTCCTGGTGCGGGGCCCGGATGCGCACGAGATCCTCAAGCTGGCGGCGCGCGCCGACCCTGCTGCGATCGCAGCCGGCCCCTTCGGTCGAGTGGCTGCAGCTCTCGGGCAGCCGCTCGCTGCGAGGATCCTTGATGGGCCATACGGCTGCTCGCTAACGGGCGTCGAGCGCACCGCCAGCGACCAGAACGCTCGGCTCGTCCAGTCTGTCGGCGAGCTGGATCCCTACCAGGCCTTCGGCACCGGCTACGAGCGCGCCGGTCCGGACGAACCTGCGGTGGGCCGCTATGTCTTCTCATACGAGCGCGCCGGGGACGCCAGCGCGGATCTGCCCGGCCGGCGCAGGCTCATCGAGGAGGGCGACTCGATCCGGTATGGCGCGCCGTACCGCGAGACGGCCTTCACCCTGGTCGATGCGGTGGCGAAGGGCCGGCAGCTCATCCTCGACGTGGCGCCGGTCGATGACACACCGCAGACGCTCTTCGACACGGTCATCGGCCATGACATGCTCTTCGCGATCTGTGCATGAGGCGCCCGTGAGGCGGGCTACACGACCGGGGCTGTTGCGAATGCCCCCGGCGGCGGGACGTTCGCAGCCACCACCTGACTAGCTCGCGGCTGGGCCCGTGAACCTGGTCGTGCCCGTTTCGGGATCGAAGATCTCGGCGTGGCGAGGTGGTCGACCACCTTCCCCGACGCCGCCGCCCCCGGCGATCAGGACGCGGCCGTCGTCGAGCAGCGTCGCCGTGAACCCGGCGCGGACCTCCTTGAGGCGTCCGACCTTCGTGTAGGTCTCCGTCACAGGGTCGAAGGCCTCGATCGAGCGCGTCGCGCCCTGCTTGTCCTGGCCACCGATGAGGAGCACTCGACCGTCCGGGAGCGCTACCGCTTCGTGCTCGGCCCGCGGAACCCCGAGTTGCCCCGTGGGCTCGAACGTCCCGGTCGCCGGATCATAGAGGTGACTCGCCTCCAGCTCAGCCCAGCCACCCGCCAGCAGCACCCGACCATCAGGCAGGCTGGTGAGCGTGTGGCCCTCGAGCAGCTTGCGATCGATGGCCACCGGGCTGAAGGTGCCGCTGACGGGGTCGAACAGCTCAGCCTCGGCCTGGCCCCGTCTCCGGTTGGAGCCGACCACGAGGACCTGCCCATCAGGCAGGCTCGCCAGCAGGCCCTGACCCTTCAGGGGGCTCGACTCGGGGAGCAGGCTGAACGCCCTCGTTCGGGGATCGTAGGTCTCGGCGCTCGGCCCACTGATGCCCAGGACGCGGCCGTCTCCCAGGAGGATGGCCTCAGCAGCACCACGCTGGCTGAGGGGTGTACCGGTCGGCGTGAAGCGACCGCTCGACGGATCGTAGATCTCCGCGGTGGCCGGCTCGTTGAGGCCGCCCACCACCAGGACCGTGCCGTCCCCCAGGCGCGTGGCGGTGTGATAGACGCGGCTCTCGCTCATCGACCCCGTCGGGCTGAACATCCCGGTCGCGGGGTCGAACAGCTCGGCGGGGCTGCCGTCCGCTCCGCCGACGATGAGAACGCGACCGTCCTCCAGCAGGGTCGCGGTGTGCTCCCAGCGCCGCGTGGTCATCTCGCCGGCCGGGGCGACGCCGACCGGGATGCCGGACGGCCGGGGCAAGATCAGGTCCGGTGCGTCGATCCCGACGTCATCGGCTCTGCCTGCAGGCGGGGGTGTCCAGATCTCGGCCGAGGCGAGCGGCCCCTCGCCGAGGGCTGCGCTGCCACCGACCAGCAGGATGCTCCCGTCGCCCAGGAGCGTCGCCGTGTGCTCCAGGCGTGGCTGGGAGAATCGTCCGCCACGCGTGAACCGGTCCGTCGCCGGGTCCCACAGCTCGACCTCGTCCTGGCTGACGTCCTTGAACCTGGTGAACCGCCTGGTCTCGATGGCGACCACTTCGGCCATGCCGCCGATGAAGGCGACGCGTCCGTCGCGCAGCAGGGTGGTGGTGTGGTGTTGACGGCGTTCCCGTGTCTTCCCCGCACGGCCGAAGTCGAGCGTCGTCGGATCCCAGGCCTCTGCGGTCCGGAACGCGATCGAGTCCATGCAGACGGCACTCCATCCACCGTAGGCGAGGACGCGACCGTCATCGAGCGCGACGATGTCGATGGGTCGTCGCGGCTGCCTGAAGGCGCCGGCGGGCTCGAAGCTGAACGTCCGCGGATCCCACAGCTCAGCATCGGGCGTCCTGGCGTAGCGCTTGCCCGGCTTGCAGGTGATGGGATCGGCCACACCGATGACCAGGACGCGACCATCGGCCAGGAGCACGGCGTCGTTGCGCGGCTCGGCCATCCGTCCGGCCGACTCGAACGTGCCGGTGGCAGGGTTCCAGTAGAGGGCCTCGCGGCTGGGGCCGCCGATGACGATGGCGCCCCCGTCCGGCAAGGCCAGGGTGGTGTGGTACTCGCGGAGATGGACGATCGAGCCGGCGGGCCCGAACGTGCTCGCGGCAGGGTCCCAGACCTCCGCCTCGACGACGGGCTCGGCCTTTTCCGCCTCGTCGTGGAAGCGCCCGCCGACGACCAGCACGCGCCCATCGCTGAGCTCGGTCACCGTCCCTTCCATGCGTGGGGTCTCCATTGCGCCCGCAGGCTCGAACGCGCCCGTCTCGGGGTTCCAGCGTTCGGCCTCAGCCACCGGGATACCCGTGGCGCCACCCCAGCCGCCGACGACGAGGACACTCCCGTCGGGCTGGGCGAAGGCGCTGTGGCCGCTGCGCGCCGTGACCAGCGAGCCGGTCTGCTGGAACGAGCGCGTGGCCGGATCCCAGACCTCGGCTGCCGACAGATAGTCGTCTCCATCCCAACCGCCCACGACCAGCACCCGACCATCGGGCAGCAATGTTGCCGTGTGCGCCTGGCGCGGGACCGCCATCGTTCCGGCCATGGATGCCGTACCCGCAGCGCCCGTCGCCTGCTGCGTGGCCTGCGCCGGCCACGCGCTGGCTCCTGCGAGCAGGGTGCATACGATGGTTACAACCAGCGTCTGTGTCGACCCACGCATGGTCTTGCCTCCGTATCATCCGTTCGCGACGGCGATCGGCCTGTCGCATGGCGCAGAGGTCGCGGCGCCCGCGAGGCTGCTACTGGATCCCTGTCGGTCGTCATGGATCGCCCGGACCGAGCCCGGACGGCGCTACCTCGTCTCCACCGTCCACGGCGCGGGGCTGCGCGCCAAGTGCCGTTGGTCCTCTGCCGCGAACCCAGGCTCAGCGCCCCGGACTGGGTCGGAGTCGGTTCTTGAGCCCCGTTCGAACCGACGGCAGCCGCGGCTCGAGAGGGTCGCGCGCCCAGGCCTGGATGGGCGGCAGGGGTGGCGGCTGATCGTCGTCGGCGCTAGTCGGTGCTGCGGGGGCCTGGTCCGCAGCCGGGGTCTTGTGGGCGATCCCACCCTTGAAGTCGAACGCCGCGTCACCTGGGATGTCACCGGTGTTCTGCAGCACGCCCGATCCGGACGCGGTCATGGTGGTCTCGAGTTTCCTCTCGAGATCGCCATCGATCGCGGGTGCTGTCTGGTCCTCGCGGCCACGTGCGGACGCATCGCGGGCGTACCAGCCCCCGGGCCGCACTCCGCCACGGGCCAGGCTGCCGCAGGCGACCCGCGACGGGTATCTTGACCCTATCGCAGCATCCGCTGACGCCGGCGACGTCGATCGACCAGAGGAGGGGGCGATGGATCGGATCCGCGAGATCGCACCGGATGTCTACTGTCTGGGACCGCACGGCCGTACGCAGACGAACGTGTACTTCGCCCGGTCGAACGACGCCTGGGTGGTCGTCGATGCCGGCTGGGCAGGCGACCTGCGCCGCATCGCTGGGGCTGCAGCTGACCTCGTCGGCCATGATGCCCCGCCAGCCGGCATCATCCTCACCCACGTCCACCCCGACCACTCCGGTGCCGCGCGCGCACTCGCCGAACGTTGGGCATGTCGGGTGTTCGTCCACCCCGCCGAGCTGGCCATCGCCCGCGGTGTCTTCGCTTCGATGTGGCGGCATTCCGGCCCGCTCGACCGCTACGTCATCCTGCCGGCCATCAGCGTCCTCGGCCGCCGTCGCCGCGACGCCATGCTCGAACGGCACAGTCTGACCCCCGTCGTCGAGGCGCTCCAGCCCGATGGTCGCATCCCGGACCTGACTGGCTGGCGATGGGTGCATACACCCGGTCACACACCCGGTCACGTCTCGTTCTTCCGGGCCGCTGACGGTGTACTCATCACCGGTGATGCCCTCGTGACGCTCCAGGTCAACACGCTTGCCGGGGTGGTGTGGGGGCGCCAGAGCGTGTCCGGTCCCCCCTGGTACACGACTGCAGATCCCGCGGCAGCCCGTACTTCGATCAGGACGATCGCAGGACTCGAGCCCCGTGTCCTCGCCAGCGGGCATGGCCATCCGCTGGTCGGACCAGCGACAGCCGACCGTATCCACGACTTCGCCGACGCGTGCTGCGGAGTCCGAGGACGTGGTGATGCGGGCTCCGGAGACAACAACCAGACTCGCCATGGATAGCGGGTGATGCTGATCGTCGCCACCATGGTGACGCACGCCGCCGGGCCGGCGGGTAGCCGGGCCGGCTTTCACTCGCTCGGCACCCAGTCCTCGGGCATCGGGTGCTGCTCGAAGAAGTCCCACATCATCTGAGTGGCGTCGATCTCCATCGTCGCTGAGTACAGCGGACCCAGGGGTGCAGAAAGGGGGGTGTGGGATCCGGCACTGCAGCACCGACCGGCACGGCCCTGGCGTTTGGCGTTCGGCCTGAGAGCCGGATCGACATGTATGGCGGGTGACGTCTGGTCATCGCCGCCATGGCCAGGCGCGACGCCGGTCCGTCGCGACCTCGACCGCTTGGTGGGCGCACGCTAGCCACCACCGTCGCCAGACGTTGACGAAGGGTGAATGATTCGGGTGTCCTGGTTCGTCTAGTAGTCGTGATGGGGGTCATCGACGTGCTGGATCGTCAGCACCGACGGTCGGTCAGCGAGGAAGTGCCGAGCGCTGTCGCGGACGAGCACGCCCGCCTCGACCGCGAGCTGGCCTTCCATCGCCTGGCGGACCGGCACCTCGAGCGCAGCTACCGCCTGGCCACGGTCGTGCTGGACAGCGCCACCGAGGCCCAAGACGCTGTCCACGATGCCTTCGTGACCGCTTGGCGCAAGTACGACATGCTGCGCGATCCCAACCGCCTCGAAGCCTGGTTCGACCGCATCGTCGTCAACACCTGCCGTGACCGGATGCGGCGCAACCACCGACTCCAGGTCCGAGACATCTCGGCGGCGCCGGACATCGCGGGCAGCGATCCGACCGCGGCCGTGTCGGATGAGGTCGTCATCGAACGCGCCATCGAGCGGCTCCAGCCCGATGACCGCATCGTGCTCGCGCTGCGCTTCTACCGCGACATGAAGGTCGACGACATCGCCGCCGCCATGGACATCCGTCCGCGTGCTGCGGCCTCGCGCCTGCATCGGGCGCTGGAGCGGCTGCGTCGGATCCTCGAACAAGACGAACAGGAGGTCGTCCCATGAACGAGCGCGACCTCGAGACCCGGCTCCGGAGCGCCTATCGCTCCAGGGCCGGACGAACCGACCCGGGTGCGCTCAGCGAGCGCGTGCATTCCATCCCCGCCACGGTCGAGCCCCAGCGCCGGCACTGGTGGCATGGCTTCCGGTCCGGTGCGGCGCGCAGCGTCGGTCCCGGCGGGACACAAGTGAGAGGAGCGAGCAACATGCTTACAGCGACACGCATCGCCGCGATCGTCGCGGCGCTGGCTCTGGGCACCACGTTCCTGGCTGTCCAGGTCGGGGAGCCACCCGACACAGCTCAACAGCCGACGGCACCCGCCTCAGAGACTTGGGTCACGGTGACGGGGACCCAGTCCATCAGCGCTCGTGGAGGTGCGGGGAACGGGCAGTGGCTGGACATGAGCGATCCGCGCCTCGAGGGCTTCGTGAGCATCATCTACGAGTCAGACAGTGGCCCGGAAGGGGGACCCCCGCCACACTCTGGAGCACGGTCACGGTCACGAACGACGAGGGTTCCTGGCAGGGGCAGTCGATCGGGTTCGTGGACGAGCAGGGAGTCACACCGCCACATGGGCTGGCTCGAGGGCGATGGCGCATACGATGGCCTGGTCTTCATCGAGCAATCGACGGAAGCGAACCCCGATGTCCCCAGCGCCGGCCTCGATGTGGTCGGGTTGGTCTACGAGGGCGAACTCCCGCCGATGGTCCTCCCGGCCTGGGCCGCGGCCACCGACTAGCACACCTCAGCCCGGACATCGCCTCTGGCCCCGGCTGCACGCAGCCGCCGGGGCCTCGTCGTGTCAGACGCGCGAAGCTGCAACACTCAACGAGGCCTGCCGCCGATTCGCCATTTGAAGCGGGCGATGTCTGGTCGCCCCCGCGATGACAAGCGCTAGAGCCGGGGCGCTGGTCCTCGTGGCGGACGCCGAACTGCTGGCTACGCGACGGGGATGAAGACCTCGGTCCTCCACCTCTGCGGGTCGGGCTCGGCGGTGGGGTCGGTCAGGTAGGTCTCCCACATCGGGCCAGCCATGGTGCGACCCTGCGCCTTGATCCACTCCATCATCGCGGCATAGGTCTGCTCGAGCGTGTCGTAGGGACCGATATGCATGCCCACGGCAGCCTCGACCCCACCGACCTCGCCTGGCTTCACCTCGTCGCTGCCGGCGAAGGGAGTCGCCACCGCTACCCCGGCCTCGTACTCGAAGGGCTCTTTCATGTTGAAGTACCGTGCGAACGGCGGCCCGGCTGAATCCACGCCCAATTCGCCAAGAGCGTGGAATGTCTTCTCGAACGCCTTGCCCATCGACTCGCTGATGCCATCGAGGGGCGACGTCACGGCCACCACCGCGGTGTCCTGGCGGGGGATGGAACGGATCTCGTAGTCAGGCATCGACAGACTCCTCTCTCGAGCTCGGTGGGGGAGCGCGCGGTGTGTCGCTTCAATTCTCTCTGACCCGGCAAGCAGCACGACGGTGACGCCATCCGTTCGTGACCCTCCCAGGCCAGGACTACTCGTTGGCTGGACACTCCCACCCGGCCAGCGGCTGCTCCCGCGGCTCCCGCATCTCGTCGTCCTCGACGAAGACGATGATCTCGCCCGCGCTGCCATAGAGTGCGTCATCGACTCGACCCGCCGGCGGGGCCGCGCACCAGCGCTCGCTGTAGCCCTCCTGGCCTCCGTCGATCTCGGGTCCGGTCGGGTAGCTGTAGCGGAACTCGAAGCAGGTTCCGAGGTCGAGCAGCAGGGATTTCGACCTCCGCAGCCGACATCTGCCGGTAACCTGACTTGTAGAGGGGCTGGCCCTTGTCGGTCGGCCGGACCGCATCGACCTCCTCCGGCGAGACCGCGAAGCGGCAGCCGGTGTGTGCCGCGGGGCCGGTGCCGGGTGCGAAAGCCGTGAGCTTCAGCCCCTTGATCAACAGCTCCCCGGGCACCCGACCCCAGCCGACCAGCTGGACGTCTCCCTCGTAGGTCGATCCGCGCGGTGTCCGCAGCATCTCGTCCCACATCTCGCCGACATGGAGGTAGTTGATCCACTCGCCATCGTCATAGCCGTCGTATGTCCGCACCTCGGTGATCCACCAGTCCGACGCATCGGCACCGAAGTACAGGTTCATGCGCTGTTCCACGCCCTGCTCGAGCCAGACGACCTCGAGCGTCCGGTACTCCGGACCCCCGGGGTCGGAGCTCACCTCTGCCGGCCCCACGCCACAGAAGACCTGGTCACCGACCCGCAGCTCGACACCATCCGCTTCGAAGCGCACCGCGCCCGAGTCCCACAGCACCCCCGAACCGGTGGCCGCTCCGCTCGCCGCGCTCGGGGGCACGGGTGAACTCGACGCACTTGCGGAGGATCCTCCGCCAAGCCGACGCTTGCGTGGATGAGGAGCACACTGACCGTGATCGCGGCCCCGATGCCGAACCTTCGCATCACACACCTCGAGATACCGTCGCGCCATCGGCGCGTCGAGGTGAGCGTGCGCGCCCACCTCCGAGCTCGCAAGTGACCTTCGGACTGCCGGGCGGGCGATGCTCGGGTGTGCCCTGCGAGAGCACTCCCGCTCAGGCCCGCCATGGCCACGCACGCCGGCGGGCCGTCCGGCACTGGACCCGCTGGCCGGAGCGGGGAGGGGGTGTCCAGTCCACGGTGGACAAAGGCAGAGGCCCACCCTCCGTGGATGGGCCTCTTGCCGACACGCCTAGGCGTGCACCGGCACCTTTGCCTCGGCGAGGGCCTTGAAGTCCGCGAGCATCTGGCGCGTCTGCCGCTCGACCCAGCCCTTGGCCATGAGGTCCTTGATGAAGCCCGGCAGCTTGCCTGGCATCTCGTACTCGGACTCGACGACCACCCGGGTCGCCTCGCCGTCGGGCTCGAACCGCAGGAACGTGTCCATGGGGCCGTTGTCGGTGTGTTCGCGGATGAGGCGCAGTGGCTCCACCTCGACGACCTCGGACGTCTGCTTCATCTCGAAGCCCATGAGCCGCATCGTCTCGACGTACGTCGTCCCGACATTGTCCACGGGTCCACTGAACTCCGAGCACTTGGCCCGTGGCATCCAGTCTTCCCAGTGCGACGTGTCGCAGTAGTAGGCCCAGACATGCTCGACGGGCGCCTCGATCCGGATCTCGTCACGCAAGTGGTTCATGACCGGTTCCTCGCGATGGGCGGGCCGGGTTCGCCAGTGGCTCGGCGCGGTCCAGGCGGCCAACGTACGCGGGCCGCGCATCATCGCCTCCCGTCACTATTGATTTTCTCGCGTCTGTCCATCACGACGTGCACGATTGTTGTTGCTCAGCGACTTTGTCCGGGCTGACTGCTCAGCGACTTTGTCACCCTCCGCCGATGGAGGACACGGTCGCGACGGCGGGCCGTCCGGCCCTTGACCCACCGAGCGGGGCACGGACGATGAGGCGTGTAAGCCGTATGAGGGCGTGATGCGCAAGCGAGTCGGACTAGTGGCAGGGCTCCTGATCGTGGCGCTGGGGTCCGGCGTGGTCGCACAGTCGCCAGCGGGCGCAGGCCTCGAAGCCGGTGTCCGGCTGGATGTCCCGGAGGCAGGCATCGCGCTGACGATCCCCGCCGGCTGGCACGTCAGCGTGGAGTATCGTCCCGCCGAGCCTCCACCGGGCCAGTCCATGCCTGCCCATGAGCGATGGGCCGTACTCGCCGCTAACGAGGACTCCGATGCGCTCAATGGCTGTCGGCTGATGCAGTACCGCGCGAAGGGGTTCACGCTCGAGGAGTTCGCGGCAGGGCTGCTGGTGGATGAGCAGTCCACGATGACGCCGGTACGACTCGACGCTGGCGAGGCGATGCGCCTCGACCTCCCCCTCGAAGGGCCCATCACGGCCCAGCAGTACGTCATCGGGTCGGGCGACGACTTCTATCAACTGGCCTGCCTCGCGGAAGGTGAGATGGCGGATGATCGCTGGCTCTCGATGGCCGACAGTCTCGAGTTCCGGCCCGGGGAGGTGGCGCAGTCACCGGAGCCCGTCGCAACGCTGCCGTATGCGCCCGACGACCTCGTGTCCATCCTGCCCTCAAGCATCGGCGACATCCCGTTCCATGTCGTGGCCGGACCCAACTCCCTTGATGGAGGTAGGCGCGAATGGTGGAGCGACCTGCTGCTGCGCCTGGGCAGGGTGCCGAGCGACGTGCGGCAGGCGTCAGGAGCCGGACGTCCTGCCGGCGTGGCCTGGGATGGTGCGCCGCTCGGCGTGGCCGCCACACGGGTCGATGGGGTCCTTGCGGCCACGTGGGTCGAGCAGTTGCGGGACAGATACCTCGCTGGCAACGACGACGTGCTGGAGGCTGAGTGGCGCGTCATGGGTGAGCGCGAGGTGCTGGCCATCACCTTCACAGACGAGGCACTCGCCGACGCTACCGAGCAGGGCTGGCCAACTGGTCTGTACCTCTACCCCGTGGGAGAGGTCATGTTCATCGTGACGATGCCCGGATACGGGTATCCAGATGACACCCCGACGATCGAGGACGTGCTTGCCGAACTGCCGTAGCCAAGGTCGTTGAGGACGTCGAGTTCCTGCTCGCCGAGACGTTGGCGCGGGTGAGGATCGATCCGTCAAACCTGCATGAGCACACCCGCTCGAGCGCCATCGACGCCGCCGGGCCGTCCGGCCCTTGACCCACTGACTCGGGCGCTGACGATGGGGCGCAAAGGAGGCTGAAATGCGACGGACGATCGCGTGGGTCCTGGTTCTCTTCATGCTGGCGTGGGGCGCCGTGGCTCCGGTAGCTGCTCGGTCGGACCCGTCCGCTGCAGGCGCCGCGCACGGCGAGTCAGTCCGCGTCATCGAACTGGAAGCGGACGCGGCGTTGCGCTTCATGCAGGACGGGGAGCAGATCCAGGACATCCCGGTCGTGCCGGGCGAGACGGTCGTCTTCCGCATCGACAACACGGCCAGTTTCGACCACAGCTTCTACATCGGGACGGATGAGGAACTACGCGTGATGGGCGCCTCCACCGCTGTAGGCGTCTCCGACTGGAGCACCGGGATCCGGGAGCTCGAGTGGACGGTGCCTGACGACATCAGCGGCCTGAAGTTCGGCTGCACCGTTCCCGGCCACTACTACACGATGCAGGGCACGTTCTCGGAGGCCGACGCCTCCACGGCAGTCGAGATCCCCGCGGCTGAGGCCACCGCCGAGACCCCGGCCGCCCCGGACGAGTCAGTGACCACGTCCCCCAGCAAGGCCCGCGTCATCGAACTGGAGGCGGACGCGGCGTTGCGCTTCATGCAGGACGGCGAGCAGATCCACGACATCCCCGTCGTGCCGGGCGAGACGGTCATCTTCCGCGTCGACAACACGGCCGGTTTCGACCACAGCTTCTACATCGGGACCGACGCGGAGCTCCAGGTGGTGGGCGGCTCCACCGACACCGGCATCGCTGATTGGAGCAGCGGCATCGAAGAGCTCACCTGGGTCGTACCCGACGACATCAGCGGCCTGGGGTTCGGCTGTACGGTGCCCGGCCACTACCCGCTCATGTATGGCTGCTTCTCGGAGGCCTGGATCGGTCCCGATGGGACCGTCGAGCGACTTGGCGAGTCGGGACCATGTTCCGCTCCAGCTTCGGCCCCGGAGGCGCGACGTGGCGGACGGGTCGAGGCGTCGTGGGCAGGCATCGCGGTCACGTTCCCTGAGAGGTGGGAGGTCGACGTCGAGCGTGGCCCCTGGACAGAGCCAGACTTCGAAGGGCCAGTGCTAGTGCTAGCCGGCTACGGCACGAGCGACACCGGGTCGTTCGCGTATTGCAGCGTCTCGGTCCATGACGGCAGCGACTACGACTGGAGCACCGCTCGCGCCTGGAGCGATGCGGCCCTGGAGATCGGAGGAGCGCCAGCACTGTACTTCGACGTGGTCGAGCCGTGGGGACCGATGACCGACTACCGCGCGACGTTCGTGATCGCAGGTCCGGAGAGCGTGTTCACTCTCGAATGCAGCAGCGACGATCCGCCAGTCGATCGCTGGCTCTCCATCGCTGAGACCCTCGAATTCCTGACCGTCGCCGAGTAACCGAGGCCGTGGCTCGTCGCCATGGCCACGCCCGCTCGGGGCCGTCCGGCCCTTGACCCGCTGCGGGATGTGCAGAGACGGTGTCTCGGCGTCTGGTCACTGGGCGCGTCGTGGGTAGGCACACGTCAGCGGAGTAGTCGATGTACCTGGAGGAGTGGCTGCTGGGATTGGGCGCCCGGCTGGTGGTGTGGGCAACCAGGCACCCGAGAAACATCGCAGCCATCCTGACGGCGATCGCGATTCCCGTGATCACGTCGGTCCTGCTCGATGACTCCGGGGTGTCCAGCGGGATCGGCACCGTCGCGATGCTGTCCGCTGTCGTCCTCGGGATCGCGATCGGCACCTACTCGGAGAACCTCGGCAGAGGGTCGCACCGGTGGCGTGACTGGATCGTGGTCATCGTCGGAGCCGTCCTCGGGCTCGTCGTCGTCCTCGGATTCGTCATCTTCCTGGCTATCTTCGGCACGCCCCTCGGGCTCTACGCAGCAGCCGCGGCATTCGGCGCCTGGCTGGCGCTGCGCCTGGCTATCGCCGGGGTACGGCTGGTCAGCTCCCGGCCACAGCGGCCGGCCTGACCGCTCGGACGCGCCACGCTCGAATCACCATCACGCGATCGTGTGGGCGCAGGAGAACGATGCCGACCGTGTAGGCAGCTGGTTGACGGTGCTGACGCCCTTGGTGACGTCCGGCACTTCCCCGGGGGGTGCGTCGATCTCAAACTATCTGCCGGGATACGGGTCCCGGCCGACGGTGTGTCGCCGAGCGCCAGCCCGTCCTTCTTCGACAGGCTCGACCCGGAGTGCGTGGCCGGCGGCAACGAGGATCAGGTCCCAGGAAAGGGAACCTGCCATGTCCCGGCTGCCTGCCATGTCCCGGCTGCCTGCCATGTCCCGGCTGACTGCCGTGTGTGCGGCGACCGTGTCGTGTCTGGTGCTGAGTGGCATCACTGCGACGGCGCAGGAAGCTGCGTCCGACCCCGGCACGATGACGACGGAGGTCCTGGTCCAGGGCGCTCCTATCCACGGCGCCAACGGTCTCGCCGTAGATGGGCAAGGTCGAGTGCTGGTTGCCAGCGTGTGGGGTCGCGAGATCGCTGCCCTTGACCCGACGACCGGGGAGATCCTTGAGCATATCGGACCCGTGGTTGGCGACACGGACATCGGCAGCCCTGACGACGTCGCTGTTGGGCCAGACGGCTCGGTGTGTATGACCGATATCATCGGCGGCCGCGTATCTTGCCTTCGAACCGATGGCACCCTTGACCAGCAGTTCGTCGCGCAGGGTGTGAACCCCATCGCCTTCATGCCTGACGGACGACTGTTCGTCGCCCTGGCGTTCTTCGGCGACGACCTCTATGAGCTGGACCCCGCCCTGGAGGCACCGCCTCGGCTCGTCATGGAGGGCGAGGGCGATGCTCCATGGCCGAACCAGTTGAACGGCTTCGACTTCGGACCCGACGGGCTGCTCTACGCGCCGCGCCCGTTCAGTGCTGAGATCGGCCGCATCGACGTGGATGCGCCGACGCCCACGTTCGAGACGCTTGTCAGTGGCGTCGCGACGGGCGCAGTGGACTTCGACGCCGAGGGCGTGCTCCACGCCAGCCTTCTGTCGGGCGAGGTCGCGACCATCGATGTCGAGACCGGGGAGGTCACACCCATCGCTGCCCTCGAGCCCGACCTCGACAACATGGCCTTCGGACCTGAAGGGCAGATCTACGTCTCGAATTCCCACGACGGCCGCATCGACGTGATCGAACCCGACGGCCAGGTGCGCCAGCTGAGCGCGCCCGGGCTGATCCTGCCGGGCGGCATCGCCGCCACTGCGTCTGCCGTCGATGGCGGCGATCACCTCTACGTCACCGACCTGTGGTCTCTCGCCGAGCTCAACGGGCAGACGGGCGAGGAGACCGCCGTCACCGCTCAATCACTGTTCGGCGGCTCGATCACGGAGCCCTGGACCGTCGCCGCGGACGGCGACAACGTGATCGTCACGTCCTGGATGTCCAACCTCGTCCAGATCTGGGACGTGGCGGCCGGTGAGGAGATCGCGTCGTGGCCCGATTTCGCGGCGCCAGTCAACGCCATCCGTGTGGGCGAGGATCTCGTCGTCGCCGAGCTGGGCACCGGCTCGGTAGTGCGGCAGACGCCGGACGGGGTTCGCTCGATCATCGCCGACGGCCTGATGGTGCCGAGCGGGCTGGCCGCTAGCGGTGGCGACCTCTGGGTCACCGACTGGGTGACAGGGACCGTGTGGCAGATCATGACCGCTGGAGAGCCATCCATGAATGAGGTCGCGAGCGGGCTCGTGGATCCCGAGGGCATCGCGGTCGAACAGGACGGCTCGCTACTGGTGGTGGAGTCCGGCCTCGGGCGACTTACGCGGATCCCGGCCTCCGGCGCAGCCGAGGTCGTTGTCGATGGCCTGCCCATCGGGGCACCTGCACACCCCGATGCGCCCCCGGCCTGGGCCTTCAGCGGTGTCGCCGTCGGACCATCCGGGACGATCTACCTGACCGGTGACAAGACCTCGACGGTGTGGCGAGTCGTGGAGGCCCCGATGGACTGAGCCTCGGCATATAGCGGTGACCCTGCCGCTCGGTCTCTCGTGGGCGATGCGTGATCGGCCGATAGCCGCCGAGAGGTTGTGACCTCGGTCACTTGCACTCTTGCGCGCTCTGCTGTGCCATGGCGGGTAGTGGGAGGTCCCGCCATGCGCACGCTCTGCATCAGCACCATCGCCGCGGCCATGCTGGTCGGCTCAGCCGTCGGCGTCACGGGGCAGGACGAGCCGCCGTCGGGCCCGCTGCCGAGCCTCGAGATGCACTCGATCGAGGGCAGACACAGCGCCACGCTCCTGCAGGACGGCACGGTCCTCGTTGTGGGCGGCACCAGCCCGCAGTGACGGACCGCCGGGCGCCGCTGAGATCTACGACCCATCCACGAGATCGTTCTACCCCCGTGGGGTCCCTGCAGTTCCCGCGAGACTTCCACACAGCGACCCGCCTGCCAGACGGCCGCGTCGCGATCATCGGCGGTGCCAGCGGGGGCTTCGGAGCGGGCAAGCCCGTCGCCGAGGTCGAGATCTATGACCCCGAGACCCGGCGGTTCGGCGTCGAGGGACGGCTGAAGAGTCCGCGACAGGACCACAGTGCGATCCTGCTGGACGACGGACGTGTGCTGGTCGTCGGAGGCATGGACTGGTCTGGTGACGAACCGGGTCCTGTCTCCGCGATCGAGGCCTATGACCCTGCGGCCCAGCGATCGACGAGGGTGGGACGGCTTCGTCAGCCACGCTGGGACCATGACGCCTTCCTGCTGCCCGATGGTCGCATCCTGATCGTCGGCATGGTCTTGCGAGGAGATCCACGCTGGATGGACTCGCGCATCGTCATCGAGCTGTTCGACCCACAGACCGGCAAGTCGGAGCGCCTGGCGCGCCAGGGCACTGACCTGACGAATCGCACCGGTGTTCGCCTGGCCGACGACCGCATCATCCTGGTCGGCGGCCACCGACCAGGCGTGGTCTTCGACCCCACGACAGAGCGGTTCGAGGAGACCAGTCGACCCGCGACATCACGGTCGGGCGAGAGCCTGACGTTGCTCGACGACGGTCGCGTCCTTGTGCTGGGCGGCGAGGAGCTGGGGCCAGCCACGATCGAGCTCTTCGACCCGGTGACCGAGACATTCGAGCGGGTCGGCGAGCTCCACTCGGCACGGAGCGGACACGAGGCCACGAAGCTCGCGGATGGAACGGTCCTGCTGACCGGCGGCTATGGCTACGAGACGCCTCTGCGGAGCGCCGAGGTATTCGACCCAGTCCTGCTCGATGTCGTGGCCTACGGGCCCGTGCCGGCCGCTGAGGCCAGCTGCGCCGACACCGATCCCCACGCCGGTCCTGGCGCCTCTCGGATCACTCCGCAGCGGTGGAGTCGATCGAGCTGCCCGGCTCGGGGTTCAGCGTCAAGCTCCCTGACGAATGGTCGGTGGAGGTGCTCGATCCCGATCGTGACTATCGCTCGGCCGGACCCGGGGACACCTGGACAGCGCTTCGCGCCTACTCAGCCGACGGCATCGAGGCGTGCACCGTGGCGGTCGGGGTGGTGTCCGAGGGAGCCAACGACCTGGAGCTCGACGTCGACACGGACGACACCGCTGCCGAGGCCTACTGGCGGGGTAGACGCCGGCTGATGCTGCCGCAGCCGCAGGTCGAGCCACTCGGCTACGGATTCGGAGGCGTGACCGGTGGCTTCGAGCGGCGTGCGCGGAGCGATCCCGGAATCGACCACGACGTCCTACTACGCGCTGACGTGCCTCTCGGCGGGCGCGGACATGCCGGACGCCGCCTTCAAGCGGTTCAAGGTGCTTCCGGCCGATGGATCAGATGGGTCAGCGAAGCCAAGGGAGGCTGACCGCCTCGTCCCGGCCACACCGGGTCCGCTCCCGTCTCTTGGTTCGACCGTGTCGGGCGGTCGTATCGAGATGGCGCGGCTCGGGCTTCGCGATCACCCTTCCCGAGAAGTGGATCGTCAAGCTCGTGGAACCGGACCCTGATATCTACACGGCTGCGCCTGGAGCCACGTGGGAGGCTCTTCGGGCCCACGAACCCGGTCGCAGCCGCGCCTGCTCGGTCTACGTGGGTATCGTGCCGCTCGACGCTGGTCCGGTCGGCGAGTCCGCCGCCGTCGACACCGACGTGGATGCCACTGATCCGTACTGGAGCGCCGGTGGGAGACCGACGCTCGTGGTGCCACCGGTGCGCTACCGGCAGCGGTCAGGCAGCGGCTCGGAGATGGTGAGCGGGTGGCCGCGCCCGCGTGCCGATGATGCCCGACTGTCCCACGACGTGGTCTACGTTGTCACATGCGCTGCCGACGGCGACCGAGACTCTCGGGAGATCGCCGACTCCTTCGAGATCCTCGCGAGCGAGCGCTGAGGGGGTTCGAGCGCTCTAGTGGAAGACCGCGATGCTTGCAGGACGATGTCTGGTCATCGCCGCCGTGGCCACGCCGTGGGGCCGTGGGGCCCTCCGGCCCTTGACCCGCGGACCTGGACGCCGAGGATGAAAAGGCCTGATGGAGGGCTTCGGTGAAGCCAGACCCGCACGATGTCCGCACCCAGAGAGAGCCGCTCCCACCAGGCCGGCGGACGATCCCATCCGACAGGTTGGGCATCACGCTGGCGGTCGGACTGATCCTTGTCGGTGTCGTCTTCGTGGGGTCCTATCTGCTCGGCGAGCGATACCAGTGGCGGGGCTGGCAGTTCGTCCTGCCGTTCGCAGCCGCGGCCGGCTTCGCGCTGGTGTTCGGGGTATCGATGAGCACCGCTCGCGGCTTCGCCGCCTGTGCCGCGGTTGCCGCCGTGTCGATCCTCGCGTTCAGGCTGGGGCTCGATGCCGGGCACTCATTCGACGACCCGGCCATCAGGCAGGGTTTTGGGACGTGGGTGATGCTGTCGCTCGTGCTCGTACCAGTGGCTTGGCTCATCGGCATCGCCATCAAGCACACACGACGCCGCCACACCGCCGGGCCGTCCGGCCCTTGAGCCGCCAGCAGGGACGCGGAGGATCGGGGCGAGGGAGGTAGCGGTGGAACCCACGCTCACGATCATCGTCGGATGCGCCTGGCCCGAAGGCACCTGGGAAACGCCCGGGCGTGGTGGCTCCCATCTTCTCGCAGCGGCGGGCGGTTCGCGTCCGGGGAGACCGTGTTGGGACCTGGGACGCGGTCCCAGAGGCGATCCCGGTGCTCAGCTCACCGCCTTCTTCACGAGCTCGGCGATCCTGTCCTCGTCGGCGGCAGTCAGCTCCCGGAGCGCGAAGGACGACGGCCACATGCTGCCGTCATCGAGGTTCGCCGCGTCATTGAACCCGAGCGTCGCATACCTGGCCTTGAACTTGGACGCGCCCTGGAAGAAGCAGACGACCTTGCCGTCCTTGGCGTACGCCGGCATGCCATACCAGGTCCTGGGCGAGAGGACCGGGGCACTGGCCGCGATGATCGCGTGGATCCGCTCGGCCATGTCGCGATCCGGTTCCGGCATCTCGGCGATCCTGGCGAGCACGTCGCGTTCACCGTCCGCCCTGTTCCTGTTGGCGCGTTCCTCGGCTTTCAGCTCCTTGGCGCGCTCCTTCATCGCGGCGCGTTCCTCGGCCGAGAAGCCTTCGGACGGCTTGTCGCTCGCGCTGCGGCTGGACGTGGCGGACTTCTGCCTGTCGTACATCGGTCGTTCCCTGTGGTGAGCCGGTGGGACCCCCAACGATGGAGAGCAGAACGCCGGTCGACCCTGCTGATCGACCGGCGTCAAGGCGGTGGCGGGGCCTAGCCCTCTTCCTCGGCGGCCTTGTGGTCCTCGATGATCTTCTGGGCGACGTGCGCCGGCACCTCCTCGTACTGCGCCAGCTTGGCGCTGAAGGTGCCGCGACCGCCGGTGATGGAACGGAGCTCGGTCGCGTAGGTGAATAGCTCCGACTGCGGCACATGCGCCGAGAGGATCTGCTGGCCATCCGCGGCATCCATGCCGAGGAGACGGCCGCGACGCGTGTTGAGGTCGCGGTTGACCTCGCCCATGTAGATCTCGGGCACACGCACCTCGACCTCCATGACCGGCTCAAGCAGGATGGGATTGGACTCGGCGATGCCCTTGCGGGTCGCCTGCATGCCCGCCAGTCGGAAGGAGAGCTCGTCGGAGTCGACGGTGTGGAACGAGCCGTCGTAGAGCACAGCCTTGAAGTCGATGACCGGATAGCCCGCGGTGGGGCCCTTCTCGGCGACGGCACGCACGCCCTTCTCCACGCCGGGGAAGAACTGCTTGGGCACCACCCCGCCGACGACCTTGGTGTCGAACTCGACACCACCACCGGGGTTGGGGCTGATCTCCAGCCAGACGTGGCCGAACTGGCCCCGGCCGCCGGTCTGCTTCTTGTGCCGACCCTCCACCTTGGCGGTACCCCGGATGGTCTCGCGATAGGGGACCCGCGGGGAGGTGGTCACGATCGATGTCCCGAACTTGCGGGTCAAGCGCTCGCCGGCCACCTGGATCTGGTTCTCACCCTGGGCCCACATCAGCTGCTCACCCGTCTCGGCGTTGCGCTCCACACGGATGGTCGGATCCTCTTCCTGCAGGCGGGTCAACGCACCCGAGAGCTTGTCGAGGTCAGCCTTGCTGGCGGGCTCCACAGCCACCGGAAGCGTCGGCTCCGGATACTCGATGGGAGCCATCGTCAGCGGCGTTTCCTTGTCACTGAGCGTATCGCCGGTGACCGTGTGCGCCAGCTTGGCTACTGCCCCGATCTCGCCGGCGCGCACCTCGTCCACCGGCTCCTGCTCGCTGCCCTTGATGTAGAAGACCTGGGCGATACGCTCTTCCTCGCCGCGCTCCGCGTTCCAGACGTGGCCGTGAGACTTGATGGAACCGGACCAGACGCGGAAGTAGGTCAAGCGGCCAACGAAAGGGTCCGCGGTGGTCTTGAAGACCTGTGCCAGGAGCGGTCCGCTGGGGTCGGCGGTGACCTCGACCTCATCGCCGCGGTTGTCGGTGGCCTTGGCCGGCGGCTCCTCGAGCGGGGTCGGCAGGTAGCGGATGATGGCATCGAGCATGGCCGTGATACCGATGTCGCGGTTGGCCGAGGTCACCATGACCGGCGCCACCACGGAGTCCTTGACGCCCTTGTGCAGGCAGCGCTCCAGCTCCTCGTCGCTGACCGCTTCTCCCTCCAGGAACTTCATGAGCACTTCGTCATCGGCATCGGCGGCCGCCTCCAGCAGCTGCTCACGCCGCATCGCCACCTCGTCGGCCATGCCCTCGGGGACGGGCACCTCCTCGCGCTTGCCATCGGTGTAGCGGTAGGCCTTGCCGTGGACGAGGTCGACGTAGCCACTGAAGTCGTCGGCCTTGCCGATGGCGATCTGGAGTGGCGCGATCTTGCTGCCGAACTCCTCGCGCAGGGCATCGAGCGCCGCCGTCGGGTCGGCGTTCTCCCGTTCGCAGCGCGTGATCACGAAGATGGCCGGTGTGTGCGTCGAACGTGAGAGGCGCACGGCCTTCTCGGTGCCGGCCTCGACACCGCCGGAGGCATCGATGGTGATGAGCGCCCCGTCGGCGGCAGCGAAGGCACTGATGACCTCACCCACGAAGTCGGCGTAGCCCGGGGTGTCGATGAGCGTCACATGGCTGCCATCACGGTCGAAGGTGTTGGCTGCCAGCGAGAGCGACAGCTGCCGCTTCTGCTCCTCGGGCTCGAAGTCCAACGAGGCTGTGCCCTCGATGACACTACCCATGCGATTGATGACGCCGGCCTTGTGGAGCAGGTGCTCGGCGATGGTCGTCTTGCCGGACCCTGCATGTCCGGCCAGAACGACGTTGCGGAGTCGTGAGATATCGACGTGCGGCACGCGCAGACCTCCAAGAATGCGTTCGGGGCCGGCGGAGGCGCCTGGGCTGACCTCGTCCCTGGGCCGACCGAGTCGGGTTCGAAGTAGCAATCATATAGAATCCTTAGCCATGTCCGGACATTCCAAGTGGTCGACCATCAAGCGCCAGAAGGGCGCCAACGACGCCAAGCGTGGTGCCCTGTTCACGAAGCTGGGCAAGGAGATCACCATCGCGGCCCGAGCCGGGGGAGGAGACCCCGAAGCCAACTACCGCCTCAGGCTGGCCGTCGACAAGGCGCGCGTCGCCAACATGCCCGCCGACAACATCAAGCGCGCCATCGAGCGCGCTGGCGGCGGCGACAAGGCTGACGAGTTCGAGGAGATCATCTACGAGGGCTACGGTCCCGGCGGCGTGGCTCTGCTCGTCGAGGCCGCCACCGACAACAAGAACCGCACCGCGGCCGACGTTCGGTCCATCTTCGCCAAGGCCGGCGGGCAGCTCGCCGGCCAGGGCTCGGTGGCCTGGCAGTTCGGGGTGCGCGGCCTCATCAGCGTCGAGCGTGAAGGGGCCGACCCTGACGAGATCGCACTCATGGCCATCGATGCCGGTGCCATCGATGTGGATACCGAATCGGACCCGATCGAGATCGCGACCGAGCCGACCGAGCTGATGGGTGTGCAGGCGACGCTCGAGGCGGCCGGAGTGAAGGTCGACTCGGCCGAGCTGACCATGGTGGCCAACACGCCCATCGAGGTAGACGTGGACAAGGCACGCCAGAACCTGCGCCTCATCGAGGCGCTCGAGGACAGCGATGACGTGCAGCGCGTCACCGCCAACTTCGATCTGCCCGACGAGATCCTGGCCGAGGCCGCCGCGTCGTGATCGTGCTGGGGATCGACCCCGGCACCGCTCGACTCGGCTACGGCGTCGTGGAGCGCCAGGGCAGCGCCCTCAGCATGCTTGACTACGGTTGTCTCGAGACGATCAAGGACCGCCCGCTCGAGCAGCGGCTGTTGCTCATCCACGACGGCCTGACCGATCTGCTCGAGACCCATCGACCTGATGCCGTCGGCGTCGAGCGGCTCTTCTTCAACAAGAACGTGCAGACCGCCTTCGCCGTTGGCCAGGCGCGGGGCGTGGTGCTGCTGGCGGCAGCGCAGTTCGGGTTGCCCGTCTTCGAATACGGACCGCACGAGGTCAAGCTGGCGGTCACCGGCTACGGCCGCGCCCCCAAGGACCAGGTGCAGCGGATGGTGCAGCTGGTGCTCTCGATGTCCGAGCTACCTCGCCCGGACGACGCCGCCGACGCCTTGGCGGTGGCGGTCTGTACCGCCCACGCGGCTACGCCGCAGCAGCTGGCACGGGCATGATCGCGTCGCTCGAGGGCGTGGTCGCAGCGGTCTCCGGGAGCGACCTCATCCTCGAGGTCGGTGGTGTGGGCTACCGCGTGCACGCCGGCCCCTCGACGCTCACGGGGCTGGCCCCCGGCGACCGCGTCAAGCTTCACACCCACCACCTCGTGCGCGAGGACGTGCAAGCGCTCTACGGCTTCCGCAGCACCGAGGAGCTGGCCTTCTTCGAGCTCATCACGACCGTCAGCGGTGTCGGCCCCAAGGTCGGCCTCGCCATCGTCTCGTCTCGCCCGGTGGCCGATCTGCAGCTGGCCATCCTGCAGGGTGATGACGCCGTCCTGACCGCCGTCTCAGGGGTCGGCAAGCGGCTGGCCGGCCGCATCGTCCTGGAGCTCAAGGAGAAGGTGGAGGCCGCCGGCGGCAGCGCCGTCAGCGACGGCGGCGGCGAAGCCGAGGTCGTGGCCGCCCTGGAGACGCTCGGCTACAGTGCGCGTGAAGGGCGCGAAGCGGCTCGCATAGCCGTCGCCAGCCTGGAGCCGGGAGCATCCCTCGAAGACCGCGTCAAGGAGGCCTTGCGGGCGCTGCGGCAGTGAGCAGAGGTCGCTCCATGACGGTAGAACGTACGTTCCATTCGAGCCGCATCTCTGCTAGACTCGACCTCCATGGATGACGACGCGCGACTGGTGTCGCCTGACCTTGAGGCGCCCGACGAGAACTCGCTTGAGACGTCGCTGCGACCGCGCCAGCTCGGGGAGTACATCGGCCAGACCCAGGTCAAGGACAACCTGTCCATCCTGCTGGCAGCCGCCAACAAACGCGAGGAGGCCGCCGACCACGTCCTCCTGTACGGCCCGCCCGGCCTGGGCAAGACGACCCTGGCCAACATCATCGCGCGCGAGCTGGGCGTGAACATCCACACCACCAGCGGACCGGCCATCGAGCGGCCCGGTGACCTGGCGGCCATCCTGACCAACATCGACGAGCGCGACATCCTCTTCATCGATGAGATCCACCGCCTCAACCACTCGGTGGAGGAGATCCTGTATCCGGCGATGGAGGACTTCGCCATCGACGTCATGATCGGCCGTGGACCCTCGGCCCGCAGCCTGCGCCTGTCGCTGAAGCCCTTCACGGTCGTGGGTGCCACCACCCGCGCCGGCCGCATCGGAGCCCCGCTGCGCGACCGCTTCGGCGCCGTCTATCGCCTCGACTACTACGCGCAGGCGGAGCTGGCTGAGATCGTGCGCCGCTCGGCGCACATCCTCGACGTGGAGATCGATGAGGCCGCCGTGCACATGCTGGCATCGCGCGGGCGCGGCACCCCGCGCGTCATCAACCGCCTGCTGCGCCGTACGCGCGACCATGCCGAGGTCAAGGGCGACGGTCGCATCACGCAGGCACAGGCGATCGCCGCGATGGAAGCACTCGATATCGACGACATCGGCCTCGATACCACCGACCGCCGGCTGCTTGCCGCCATCGTGCAGAAGTTCGGTTCCGGGCCCGTGGGTGGCGCCGCCATCGCTGCCGTCATCGGTGAGTCGGTCGAGACCGTCGAGGACGTGTACGAGCCCTACCTCCTGCAACTCGGGTTCCTCGACCGAACCTCGCAGGGCCGGGTCGCCACGGAGCTGGCTCGCGAGCACCTGCGGGAGCTGGGCTATGAGGTCCCGCCGCCGCGTCGTGCTGAGCGCGACGACCCGGGGCTCTGGGACGGCGTCACCAGCGAGGGTCGCAGCGAAGCCGAGGCCGCACCATGACGCTGCCGGCGGCCAACGTCGTCGTGGACAGCGTGCCGGCGCCAACGGGCTACGCGCTGCGGACCCGGGGCCTGGTGAAACGATACGGGCCACGGCTTGCTCTGCAGGGTCTGGACCTGGCTGTGCCGCGCGGCGTGGTCTACGGGTTCCTGGGCCCCAACGGCGCCGGCAAGACCACGCTGATGCGACTGCTTGTGGGCCTCATCCGGCCCGATGCCGGGGAGATCGAACTACTGGGACGGCCCTACACCTGGCGGCAGCGCCAGCGCCTCTTCGATGTCGGCGCCCTGGTCGAATCGCCCACGTTCTACGACTACCTCTCAGGGCGCGACAACCTGCGTGCGCTGGCCGCCTCTGGCGCGCGAGTCTCGGCCGCGCGCGTGGACGAGGTGCTGAGCCTGGTGGGCCTGGCCGAGCGGGGTCGGGACAAGGCCGGCCGTTACTCGTTGGGCATGAAGCAGCGGCTGGGCATCGCCGCGGCCCTGCTGTCCGATCCGCAGCTGCTCCTGCTCGACGAGCCGGCCAACGGCCTCGACCCGGGAGGCATCGTCGCCATGCGCCAGACCCTGCGCGCGCTGACCGCGCAGGGCAAGACGGTCTTCGTCTCCAGCCACATCCTGCCGGAGGTCCAGCAGCTGGCTGACGTCGTCGGCATCGTCAACGCCGGACGCCTGGTTCGCGAGGGCCGGCTGGCTGATCTCCTGAGCGAAGGTGGCCACGTGCGGGTACGCATCACGGAGGGGGAGCTGCCGCCGGCGATGGCGGCTCTGGCACCGCTTGGGGGCGCCGACGACAGCACGGCCGGCAGAGGTCCCCGGCCTTGCCTGGATCGACGTGCGCATCGCGCCCGAACGCGCCAGCGAGGTGAATCGCGTCCTGGGCGGGGCCGGGATCTACGCGGGCGCCATCACCTCTGGCAGCGACCTCGAGTCCATCTTCCTGTCGCTGACCGCGACGAACCCGGCAGCGGCCGGAGCCGTCGGCGGCTGGGGGGAGCGAGGCTAGATGGCGCTCCTGCGGATGTCGCTGCTCAAGCTGGTCAGGCGGCCGGCGACCTGGGTCGTGCTGCTCATCCTCGTCGGCCTCATCCTCATGGTCTTCCTCGGCCTCGCCGCCTCGGTCGGCCAGATCGAGGATGCCGGCGATGAGCTCCAGATCCGCGTGCTGCTGGCGTTCCCCACGGCCTACACCACGGTCGTGGGCTTCATCCTCGGCTTCGGCGGCTTGCTGGCGGTCGTCTATGCCGCCGCGGTCATCGGTGCCGACTGGGCCTGGGGCACCATCCGCGCCATCGTCGCCCGCGGCGAGGGCCGCGTTCGCTATGCCCTCATCACCTTCCTCGCCATCGCCATCATGCTTGGCCTGGGCGTTGTCATCACCTTCGTCATCGGCGCCGTCGCCGCGGTCGTGGCCGCGGAGCTGGCCGGTCTCGGCAGCGAGGGCGCCACGGACCCCGAGACGCTGGCCGCCATCCCCGAGCTCCTCGGACGCACCTGGCTCGGCGTGAGCCGAGCAAGCCGCTATCGGCTTCGCCATCGCCATGCTGTTCCGCAGCCAGCTGGCCGGCATCGGCGCCGGCCTGGCCTTCTACTTCATCGAGCAGTTCCTGGTCCTGGTACCGCTCGCCGACGACGTCCTGCCCTACTTCCCCTTCAACGTCGCCGGTGCGGTCGTGGCGACCTCGGATGGCTCGGGGGTGGTTTTGCCGGCCTGGTGCCACTTGACAGCGACACGGCGCTGCTGTGGTCGGCCGGCTACCTCGTGGTCGCCCTCGCCATCGGCTGCCTCACCGCCTGGCGCGCGCAGATCACCCAGTGAGCCTGGCCGGCACAGCGTCCTTCACCCATCCGCTTCGAGGTGCTCGCCGCGGGGGAGGGGACCCGCGCCCGGGCGGGGCGGCTGGAGACACCCCACGGCGTCGTGGAGACACCCATCTTCATGCCGGTCGGAACCAACGCCACGGTGAAGGCGCTCGATCCCGATGACCTGCGCGAGGTGGGTGCCAGCATCATCCTGTCGAATACCTATCACCTCTCGCTCCGCCCAGGACACGAGCGCATCGAACGCCTGGGCGGCCTGCACGAGTTCATGGGCTGGGATCGGCCCATCCTCACCGACTCCGGCGGCTTCCAGGTCGTCAGCCTCGGCGACCTGCGCCGGATCGACGAGGAGGGCGTGACCTTCCGCTCACACCTTGATGGTGCGCTCCTGGACTACACGCCGGAGTACGCCATCGCCATCCAGGCAGCGCTGGGCTCCGATATCGCCGTCTGTCTCGACCAGCCAGTACCGCCGCACGCCTCGTCCCGACGCGAGGTGGCGGACGCCACCGCGCGCACGCATCGATGGGCGGAGCGCTGCCTGGAAGCGCATGAACGTGCGGACCAGGCGCTGTTCGGCATCGTCCAGGGCGGGCTCGAGGCCGACCTGCGCGCCGAGTCCACGGCGGCCATCGCGGCGCTGCCGTTCGACGGTATCTGCATCGGCGGGCTGGCCGGCGACGAGACGCCGCAGCAGCGACGCGACGCCCTGGACGTGGTGGTGCCACTGCTGGCAGACGACCCTCGACCGCGCTACCTGATGGGGCTGGGCTCGCCCATGGACCTGCTCGACGCGGTCGACGCCGGCGTGGACATGTTCGACTCGGTGCTGCCGGCGCGCGTGGCCCGCAACGGGACGCTGTGGGTGCCGGATGGTCGACTGAACCTGCGGAACGCGCGCTTCCTGGACGATCCGCGGCCGGTCCAGGAGGATTGCCGCTGCCGGCTGTGCCGATCGTTCTCGCGCGCGTACCTGGCACACCTCGTCCGCGCCGACGAGCTGCTGGCGTTCCGGTTGGCAACTTGTCACAACCTGACCTTCATCCTAGACTTCATGGCCGGTATCCGGACGGCGATCCGGGCCGGCACGTTCCCTGAAACGATGCGACAGCTTCGTGCCACGAGAGCTGGCACGAACGGCGCTGAGAGTGCCGATGAAGGGAAGGTGAAGCCAGAGTGAAATCCCGCCGCCCACACTGGGCGGCACCAGATGGAGGCGTGAGGATCGATGGCAGGTAAAACCCCCTCTCGCCGTGAAGCCAAGAAGCCCAAGAAGTCGAAGAAGGCGAAAGCCACGCTAGAGCCGCTCAGCCAGCCGCCGATGCAGTCCGTCGAGGTCATCAAGCCAAAGCGGAAGCCGAAGGATGAGGAGGACTGGCCCGAGTAGGGAACGTCTCGCCAGACCGGCTCTCGGGTGACAGCCTTGGAGGTAGACACCAATGACCGTCACCAGCGCCGGTCGGTCGACCGGGAACGAAAAGATCGCCAGGAGCGAGGCCGGCGACGGCCAGTCGAAGGAACGCAAGCAGGCAGTAGACGCTGCCATCTTGTCCATCGAGAAGCAGTTCGGGCAGGGCTCGATCATGCGGCTCGGCTCCGACGCGCGGCAGCAAGTCGACTCCATCCCGACCGGGTCCATCGCACTCGACCTCGCCCTCGGCGTGGGTGGCGTTCCGCGGGGCCGCATCACCGAGATCTTCGGACCGGAGTCGTCGGGCAAGACCACCGTCTGCCAGCACATCCTCGCCGAAGCCCAGAAGCGCGGCGGCGTCGTCGCCTTCATCGACGTCGAGCACGCGCTCGACCCGACGTACGCCCGAGCCTGCGGCGTCGACGTTGACAACCTCCTGGTCAGCCAGCCGGACACCGGCGAACAGGCTCTCGAGATCACCGAGACGCTGATCCGCTCCGGCGGCGTCGACTGCGTCGTCGTCGACTCGGTGGCAGCACTCGTGCCGCGTGCCGAGATCGAAGGCGAGATGGGCGACTCCTTCGTCGGCATCCAGGCCCGGCTGATGAGCCAGGCGTTGCGCAAGCTGACGGGCATCGTCAGCCGCTCCAACACCTCGCTCGTCTTCACCAACCAGCTGCGCGAGAAGATCGGCGTCATGTTCGGCAGTCCGGAGGTCACGCCGGGTGGTCGCGCGCTCAAGTTCTACTCGAGCGTGCGACTCGACATCCGGCGCATCGAGACCATCAAGCAGGGCACGGACGCCATCGGCATCCGCGCTCGTGTGAAGGTGGTCAAGAACAAGGTCGCAGCACCCTTCCGCCAGGCTGAGTTCGACGTCATGTACGGCACCGGCATCTCGCGCGAGGGCGGTCTGCTCGACGTCGGCGTCGCTTCGGACATCGTGACCAAGTCGGGCGCCTGGTTCAACTACGGCGAGACTCGGCTCGGCCAGGGTCGAGAGCAGTCGAAGGAGTTCCTGCGCGCCAACCCGGACATCGCCCAGCAACTGGAGCACGAGATCCGCGCCAGGGTGGCGGACATCAACGTCCCGGTGGAGGGCCTCAAAGAGGCCGAATAGGTGAGTCAACGAGCACGCACGGCCCGCGAGCGCCGGGAGGCGGCCGAGGCACGGCGTGCTCGTCGCTCGGAGGTGACCGAGCCCGATGTCGTGATGGAAGCGGCGGCCACCTTCCTCGCCGTGCGCTCGCGCTCGGTCGAGGAGACGCGTCGGCGTCTCAACCATCTCGGGTACCCTGCCGCGCTCTGCGACCAGGTCGTCGCTCGCCTCGGCGAGCTGGGCTACCTCGATGACACGGCCTTCGCCAGGGCCTGGGTGGAGAGTCGCGATCGAGCTCGGCCACGCGGCGCGGTCGCCCTGCGACGAGAGCTCCAGCTCAAGGGCGTTCCCGATGACACCATCGCGGAGGTCCTCGAGGAGCGGCGTGCGCGAGTGGAAGGGGCGCACCTCGACGTCGCCGATGCGCCGGCCACCGCCGATCGCGAAGCTGGCCGACGCCTGCTCGAGAGACGTTCCTCCAGCCTGCGGCGCGAGCGGGATCCGCGCCGCCGGCGCCAGAAGGCCTACGCCTTGCTCGCACGCAACGGATTCACTCCCGACGTCTGCCACGAGCTGGCCGCCAGCGTGGCCGGCGACGCTGCCGACGACGATCCGCCGGGCGAGGGCGTTTGACGCTCTTCTTGCTGCACCGCTAGGCTTCTGCCACTGACCTATCGAGTCGAGCGGCACCAAGGGAGACATGGCCGCTCAGCCACCGAACGGTGGCGGACCCAGAGACGTTGATTCACCTCCAGCTCAGGGCTGGACGGGAGGGAATAGTGAACGAACCCGTCGTCATGGCGGCCATCATCCTGTTGGTGGCGGCCGGCGGGCTCCTTGTCGGATTCCTGCTGCGCGGCGTGGTGGCTAACCAAGCCATCAAGGCAGCCGGCGAGAAGTCCGAGCGCATCGTGGCCGAGGCGCGCGCGCAACAGAAGGAGCTCATCCTCCAGGCCAAGGAAGAACAGGTCCGCGTCCAGCGCGAGGTCGACGAGGAAGGTCGCGCCAAGCGCGTGGACCTGCAGAACCTCGAGCGTCGTCTGCTGCAGCGAGACGAGCAGCTCGACCAGCGCACGGACATGCTCGAGGAGCGTGATCGCAAGCTGCTGATCCGTGAGCAGGAGCTGGACAAGCAGCGCGCCGAACTGACCACCATCAAGAACGAGCAGCTGGCGGCTCTGGAACGCGTCAGCGGTTTCACCGCCAACGAAGCCAAGGCCACCATCATCGAAGAGGTGCGCGAAGAGGCCGAGAAGGATGCTGTCCGCCAGGTGCGAGCCATCGAACGGTCGGCCCGCGAAGGCGCTGAAGACAAGGCTCGCGACGTGGTCATCACCGCCATCCAGCGCGTGATGGTGGACCACACCGCGGAGGCCACCGTCACCACCGTCCCCATCCCGTCGGACGAGATGAAGGGCCGCATCATCGGCCGTGAGGGACGCAACATCCGAGCCCTCGAGCAGGCGACCGGCGTGGATCTCATCATCGATGACACCCCCGATTCGGTCATGCTGAGCGGCTTCGACCCGGTCCGTCGAGAGGTTGCCAGATTGGCCCTGACCAAGCTGGTGCAGGACGGGCGCATCCACCCCGGCCGCATCGAGGATGTCGTGGCCAAGGCCCAGGCCGAGGTCGACGTCGTCATCCGCGAAGCCGGCGAGACGGCTGCCTACGACGCCGGTGTCCCCGGCCTGCCGGCCGAGATCCTGACCCTGCTCGGTCGCTTGCGCTATCGCACCTCGTTCGGCCAGAGCGTGCTCAACCACGTCAAGGAGACGTCCCACCTGGCGGGCATCATGGCCGCCGAGCTGGGCGCCGATGTCCAGGTCGCCAAGCTCGGCGGCTTGCTGCACGACATGGGCAAGGCCATCGACCACGAGGTCGAGGGCCCACACGCTGCCATCGGCGCCGAGATCGCTGCGCGGCATGGGCTCTCACCCAAGGCTGTCAACGCCATCGCGGCCCACCACCTGGAGGTCGACTACACCTGCCAGGAGGCGCCGATCGTCCAGATCGCCGATGCCATCAGCGCCTCGCGCCCCGGTGCCCGCGGCGAATCCACGGACACGTATCTGAAACGGCTCACCGAGCTGCAGGCCATCGCCGACGGCTTCCCCGGCGTGGAGAAGTCGTTCGCGGTCCAGGCCGGCCGCGAGGTGCGCATCCTCGTCCGGCCCGAGGAGATCGATGACCTCGCCTCGACCCGGCTGGCTCGCGACATCGTGCGCCAGATCGAGGAGACCCTCACCTATCCAGGCCAGATCAAGGTGACGGTGATCCGCGAGACACGCGCGGTGGAGTACGCCAAGTGATCCTGGAGCGCGCGAGCGGCGCCGCCGAGAGGGCCCCCGAGCGGCGATGACGCGCCGCGACAAGACACGCACGCTGGCCGCCGACCAGCTTCCCCAGCTCCCGCTCCTGCCGGCACCCGGCACGCTGCGCGTGCTGATGATCGGCGACATCATCGGCAAGCCCGGCCGCGTGGCCATGGAACGGGAGCTGCACGGGGTGCGCGAGGAACGTGGCATCGACCTCGTCACCGCCAACGGCGAGAACGTGGCCGGCGGCATGGGCCTGACGATGTCGACCGCCGGTGCCTTGTTCGACAGCGGTGTCGACGTCATCACCAGCGGCAACCACATCTGGGACAAGCGCGAGCTCATCCCCCAACTCGACGGCGAGCCGCGGATCCTGCGACCGCTGAACTACGGCACCGACAACGTGCCCGGGCACGGCTGGGGCACCTTCCATGCTGCTGACGGTACAGAGGTGGCCGTCATCAACGCCCAGGGCCGCAGCACGATGATCCCGATCGACAATCCCTTCACCGAGATGGACAAGCTGCTCGAAGGGGCGGCCGATGAGCTGCCGCCGGTCCGCCTGGTCGACTTCCACTGCGAGCTGACGAGCGAGAAGAACGCGTTCGGCCTTCATCTCGACGGTCGCGTCAGTGCCGTGGTCGGCACTCACACGCATGTGCCCACGGCCGACCAGCGGGTGCTTGCCCGCGGCACGGCCTACATCAGCGATCTGGGGATGACCGGGCCGCTCGACAGCGTCATCGGCTTCGACCCCGCGACCGTGCTGCCCCGCTTCCTCAACGGCCTGCCGACCCGCTTCGCCGTCGGCACCGGACCCGTCGTCTTCAACGCCGTGCTCATCGACATCGACCCTGACCGCGGCCACGCCCACAGCATCGAGCGGATCTCGCGCATCATCGAGGTGTGACCACGCTCCGGCGCAACAGCATCGACCTACACACGCACACGGCCCGATCCGACGGGGTCGTGGAGCCGATCGAGCTGTACGCCCAGATGCGCACGTGGGGATCCACGGTAGTCGCTATCACGGACCACGACACCCTCGCCGGCGCTCGTGAGCTGCTCGCAGCGGGACTCGGCGGCGTTCGTGGCCCGGGACCTCGGATCATCGTCGGGGTGGACATCAACACCGCGGTCGACGCTGAGATCGAGGCCGTGGGCGGCAGCGAGGAGCGCCTGGGCGAGCTGCACCTGCTGGGGCTGGGCGTCGACGCGGAGGACCCGGCCTTCGAGGCCGTGCTCCAGGAGCAGCGGGGCGGCCGGCGGCGGCGCTTGGGGCTCACCCTCGAGCGCCTGTCTGAGCTGGGTCTGGATGTCGAGGCACACCTGCCTACCGTCCCGGGCGGCATCGATGCGCTGGGGCGTCCGCATGTCGCCCGCGCACTCGTTGCCGGCGGCCACGTGGAATCGGTGCAGGAGGCCTTCGATACCTACCTCGTGCCGGGCATGCCCGCCTACGTTCGCCGGCAGGGCATCGGTCCCCGTCGGGCGATCGAGGCCATCGCGGCCGCCGGCGGCATCGCCTCGCTGGCCGACTCGCCGTGGGCGCCGCAGGAGCCGGCCGTGATGGACGAGCTCGTGCGCTGGGGGCTGCGCGGCCTTGAAGTGCACTACCACCACTGGGACGACGAGCACATCGAGCTCATGGGCGCCTTCGCGGACGAGCGGGGACTGCTGCGTACCGGCGGCTCCGACTACCACGGCGACACCGGCACCTACGCTGAGGCGCAGGCGACCGTCTACGTCCCCGAATGGGCGGGCGACCGACTGCTGGCTGCCCTGGGCATGGGGTAAGCCTGGCTGAAGGCCGCGTTCGACGGCGCCGATGGGGTGCGTTCCTACCCTTGCGTCGCCGATCCAGAGGCGTCGAGACTCGACAGCATGTTCATGCTGCGCAACATCCTCACCGCCCACTTCTCGGCCTGGGCTGGGCGGATGGACATCCTCGACGAGGTCTGGCTGCCCGGGTGGCTCGATCGGCGCGTCCGGTGGACCGAGAAACCGGGACCGCCGGCGGTTCATGCGTGCCGAACGAACGCACGAGCACGAACCCATCGGCAAGGACGCCACCAAGGACTGGTAGCGGAGCGCGCCCGGCCGCATGGCATGAGGGCGCTACCATGCGGAGCGCATGAGACTCGCCATCTTCGGAGCCAGGGGGGTGCCGGCGCGCTGGGGCGGCTGGGATCCGACTCCGTCACACCGAGCTTGGGCCGCGCCTCGTCGAGGCGGGCCACGAGGTGACGCTGTTCGCCATGCCTCGCTACACCGGACCCGATGTCGGCGTCGACTACGAGGGCATGCGTGGTCGTGCGACTGCCCACGCGCTACGGCAAGTTCACCGAAGAGCTGCTGCACGAGCTGTTCAGCAGCCTGTATGCGCTCACGCAGCCGCGTCAGGACGTCTACTACGTGCTCGGCTGTCGCACCGTCTGGGCCTATCTGCCACACCGCCTCCTTGGCCGCCGCGTGGTGTTCAACACCGACGGCCTCCTGACCTGGAAGCGACGCAAGTGGGGCCGTCTTGCGCGCGCCTACCTCAAGGCCAACTACTGGCCGGCCTGCCGGATCGCCTCGCACCCTGGTGTCCGACTCGAAGGAGGCGCTGCCAGCGGCCTGTACCACGACGAGTACCGCGCCGAGAGCGCCTTCCTGACCAACGGCGGGCATGTCCACGAAGTACGCGATGAGGCTCGCCAGCGTGAGCTCCTGGCCGGAGCACGGTGTCGAGCCGCTGGCGATCCACCTGCCTCCGCCGCATCGAGCCGGAGAACAATCCCGATATCGTCGTCCGGGAGTACGTCGCCTCTGCTGCGACCGCGCCGCTGCTCGTCGTGGGTGGCGCCAACTACGACAGCGACTACTTCGCCCTCGCTCAAGGCGACGTCTGATCCTCGCGTGCGCTTCCTCGGGCCCGAATCCCTACGAGCCGGACCAATCGAAGCGCTCTTCCTCGGCGCACGCGCCTACATCCACGGCCACGAGGTCGGCGGCA
>CAVQRP010000022.1:0-64033 GCA_963715295.1 uncultured Chloroflexia bacterium | reverse complement strand
ACCCGCCAGGGTGGTGGTGTCGGCCGCCGGGATAGGGCTGGCGCCCATGTCGGCGCTGCTGCCTCCAGGGCCGGCGGTGGCCAGGCGCGGCGTGCTGGTCGCGACGAGCGCCCGGCGACCGACCGCCAGGAGGGTCGTGTGTGCCACCGCCAGGATGAAGGCGAACAGCAGCAGCAACGCGCCCATCACGAAGAGGTACTGGGAGAGGGTCGCCATCTAGGTACGCCGGTGATCGACCAGCTCGGCTGATGGCCGGCTAGGCGATCGCGGCTCCGCCCTCGGGTGGGCCATCAGAAGCGATCACGAGCGCCGAGCCGGAGATGGCGCCGAGCTTGAACTTCGTGCCGCATGCGGAGCACGTGTCGATCTCTGCGTTGCGGACGTTGCCATCCACCGGGCAGGTCACGCTGAGGGCGCCCCCATCCACGTGGCAGGCCTTGGCGCGTGGCGGGTGGATCAGGGCGTGTGCATCACAGTAGGGCACGTTGGACGGGAACACCGGCAGGCCTTGCGCATCCAGCATGGCTGCCACCGGAGCGGCTTCAGCGCGCGCTACCCGGCCTCGCCGGCGGGTGACAAGGTGCCACAGCCACATGGCTGCGATGAGGGTCAGGATGGGACCCGCGATGCTGCCGATGATGACGACGGGCAGCAGACTGATGAGCTCGCCCCAAGCGGGCACGAGGACCGTGGTCAGCCAGTCGAGGAACGAGGTCCACGGGTCGGATGCCATGCTGAGATATTAGCGTTGACGTGCGCCTTTGGGGCTGCGCTTGGGATTGCCCTTCTTGCGCGTTGCTCCCCGGCCGGGCTGCCACGGATCTCGCTCCGCCTCGATGGCGCCGACCGGATCATCGTGTCCACGCCTGGGTGGCTTGCCCTGCCCGATGCGCACCGGCTTGGTGGCCGAGCCATCGGCGAGCGGCCCCGCGGCCACCTGACGCATGAGCCAGTCGACCGAGCGCGTAGCGCCGCCGGCCCGCGCCGCGCGTGCCTGCAGGCCGCGGTCCCGAGTGACCACGGCGGTGCGACCGCGTGCAGCGAAAGGCTGTGCCGCCAGCAGGTCGAGCAGCATGTCGTCCGCGCTGCGGGAGCGTGAGTGATGGAACTCGATGCCCCGAGTGACGCGTTTGCGGCTGCCCTCGCCGGGAGGCGGGTGCCCATCCAGACCGACGACGATGCGCAGGTGCTGTGGGCGCCAGCCCGCGAGCCGTGGCAGGAGCCACGCCACGCCGCCCTCGTCGCGGCTGCCTCGTACGTCGTGCAGGAGGTTATCACCGTCGATGAGCAGTAGATCCAGCTCGTCGACACCGTCAGTGCGGCTCATCGGCTGACCGGGTCTGCGGCTACCATCGGGCGATGCTCCTTCTCGTCGATCTTGACGGTGTCGTCTACCGGGGTACCGAAGCGATCCCCGGCATGCCAGCCTTGCTGACTCAGCGCCAGGCGGCTGGCGACATCATCGTCTATGTCACCAACAACTCGCGCTGGCATCGCTCCGAGTACCAGGCTCGCCTCGCCGGCATGGGTGCCCCAGCAGACCCTGAACGTATCCTGACGTCGGCTCGAGGTACGGCACTGGCGCTGGCAGCCCTGCCCCGACCGCCGCGCCTGACGATGGTCTTCGCCGGCTCCGGCCTGCAACGTGAGCTGGAGGACGTGGGCCTGGCTACCGCGCCGTGCTCGTACGAGGGCCTGGCTCGCGAGCCCGATGCGGTGGCCGTGGGGGTCGACTTCGACCTCTCGTTCGAGCGCCTTTCCGCTGCGGCAGCGGCGGTGCGCGGAGGAGCCCTGTTCGCGGTCACCAACCGCGACCCCATCTTCCCCATGCCGGACGGCCTCAAGGCCGGTGCCGGCGCGATGGTGGCAGCCCTCATCACCGCGTCGGGCCGGGAGCCCGACATGGTCATCGGCAAGCCCGAACCTGGCCTGATGCGTGAGGCAGCCGAGGTCGCGGGGATACCGGTCGAAGAGGCGGTCGTCATCGGCGACGGCCTGCTTACCGACATCGCCGCCGCCAACGCCGTGGGTGCTCGCAGCGTGCTGGTGCTCACCGGGGTCAGCACGGCCGAGCAGGCCGCGGCCCTGCCGGCGGCAGATCAGCCCACCGCCATCGCGACCGGTCCGGGCGACCTCGGAGCCGTCCTCGATCGGCTCGCTGCCGCCTGAGGCCCTAGCCCCGGTCTGCATACGGCCGTGCCACCAGCCACTCCTCGAACTGCTGCTGCAGGCGGGCACGCAGGGCTTCGTCGTGGTGCAGGAACGCGGCTGCGTAGCCCTGCCGCATGGTTCGCACGACTGCGGCGCTGTCGAGCCCCAGCCGTTGGATCGTGCCCTCCAGCTCTCGCACCAGTGTCAGATCGCTGACCGTCCGATCGTCGGTGCTGATCGTGACCGGCACGCCGGCACGCAGCAGGCGGGGCAGGGGAGCATCTTTCCCGTCGCCGCCGATGCCGGCCTGGAGGTTGCTGGTGGGGCAGACGTCGAGGGTGATCCCGCTTTCGGTGAGGCGGGTCATGAGCGCCGCGTCCTCGGCTGCCACGGCCCCGTGCGCGATGCGCCAGGGATCGATATCGAGCGCGCGCCACACCTGCGCCGGACCGCCCCACTCGCCAGCGTGGCAGGTGATGCCCAGGCCGCCAGCGCGCGCAGCGGCGATGGCGCTGGCGAAGACGCCTGGATCGGGTGCTGCCTGCTCGACACCGGCGATGTCGAAGCCGGTGAGGCCCTCGGCGACGAACTCGAGCGCAGCCTCCGCCACCCGCAGGGCCGTGGCCGCGTCGTGCGTGCGCAGGGCCACCGCGATCAGGCGTACCTCGATGCCGGCAGCTGCCGCGGCGCGCCGGCTGCCGCGCACGACGGCCGCGATGCCGTCACGTAGTGACAGGCCGCGTTGCAGATGGAGTGACGGGGCCCAGCGGATCTCGGCATAGACGGTGCCCTCCGCGGCCACGTCCTGCGTCAGCTCGGCTGTACATCGCTCCAGGGCCTCGGCATCCTGCAGCAGCGCGATGGGCAGGTCGAAGGCGCGCAGCAGATCGGCCTGGTCGCGGCAGCGAGCTGGCGCCACCAGTCGCGCTCGCATCGCCGCCACATCGCCCGGCAGACCAGGCAGTCCGTGGTCACGGGTACGAGCGAGGTCGAGCGCCGTCGGGGGCCGCAGCGAGCCGTCGAGGTGCAGGTGCAGCTCGGCCTTGGGCATCGCTGTCAGCCAGTCCGTCAGGGTGGCGGCGGTGTGGGTCATCGACCCCATGCTAGCCAGCCCGCGGTGGGAGGGCCGGCTGGGAGCGATAGACTCAGCAGCAACCCCCCGTCCAGCCTTCAACGAGCCCGCCGAACGGGCACCGAAGTCATGAAAGAGATCGGACACCGCATGCGCCTGAACGTCACCGACCGTTTGCCCTGGGACCTCCAAGCCGATGTCCTCGCCGTTACCATGCCGGCCGCGTCCCAGATGCCCGAGTACCTCCAGGAGATCGATCGCCGCCTCGATGGTGCGCTCTCCGCGATGCGCGAGCTGGGTGCCCTCACGGGCTCACGCTGGCAGACCCGGCTGCTGCCGGCTCGGGGTATGGGTGTCCGCGCCATCCTGGCCATCGGCGTCGGCGAGGACGGCGGGCTCGACGAGCTGGCCACGCGTCGCCTCGGCTCTCTGGTGGTGCGCAGCCTCGTCGGGTGTGAGGTGCGCTCGTTGGCGGTCTATCTACCCGCCCCGGCAGGTGCATCCGAGGCCGAGGTGGCCAGTGCCGTCGAGCTGGTAGCGCGCGGCATCGTCGAGGGCACCGCGGACCCGGCGGCCATCTACCGGGAGGCCCCCGAGAAGCTGCCGCCGGAGATCGACACCTGCACCCTGGTGGTCGATGCCGGTGACCTCGTCCAGCTCGGCCAGCGTGCCGAACGGGGGCGCATCATCGGTGAGGGTGGCAACCGTACCCGACGCCTGGCGCAGCGCGCGGGCAACGATGTCAGCCCCGAGGTGCTGGCTGATGAAGCCAGCGACCTGGCCCGCGAGCACGGCCTCGAGCTGACCGTGCTCGGTCCCGAGGAAGCTGCTGCCTTGGGGATGGGCATGTTCATGGCCGTGGGCAAGGGCTCGGCCAACCCGCCGCGCTTCATCGCCCTGCGCTCCCAGCCTGCGAGCCGAGCGCGACCAGCGTGGGCGCCTGCTGGCGATGGTCGGCAAGGGCGTCACCTTCGACACCGGCGGCATCAGCCTGAAGCCGCCGCCCAACATGGGCGAGATGAAGACCGACAAGACGCGGCGCCTGCACGGTCATCAATGCCATCGCCACTGCCGTGCAGCTGTCGCCCGAGCGGCCGCTGCTGGCCGTGGCGCCGGCCGTCGAGAACATGCCCGGCCCGCACTCATCGCGCCCCGGCGACGTGATCCGGGCGCTCAACGGCAAGACCGTCGAGATCACCAACACCGACGCCGAAGGTCGGCTCATCCTGGGCGACGCCCTCGACCTGGGCCGAGCGCGCAGGGTGCCACGCCACATCGTCGACGTCGCCACCCTGACCGGCGCCATGTCGCGGGCGCTGGGCCGCTACATGACCGGCGGTTTCGGGGATAGCGACGCGTGGTGGCAGGAGGTTGCCGCGGCAGCCGCGCGACAGGGCGAGCCGCTGTGGCGGATGCCCATCATCGATGACCTGCGCAAGGACCTCGACTCACCCTTCGCCGACATGGCCAACACCGGGTCCGGCCGAGGGTGGCTGCCATCACTGCGGCGTTGTTCCTGCAGCGAGTTCGTGACGGTGCCCTGGGTCCACCTTGACATCGCCGGCACGGCCTTCCTGACCAAGGTCGATCCGTTCTCGACCACCGGCGCGACCGGTGTCATGCACGCCACGCTGGTAGAGCTGGCCCTCGCCGAGGACTAGGCCGTCAGGAGCCGCCGTCAGCCAGGTCAGGGCTGGATCAGCGATCGCCAGCACGCCGGCGCCGATCAGCGCCGGGCCGAAGGGGATCGCCGTCTTCAACGTGACACGACGCGTGACCACGAGGGCCAGGACGACGGCGGCGAAGGCCAGCGTGGCGGCCAGGAAGCCGACGAAGAGCTGCGAGAGGCCGAACATCAGGCCGAGGCTGACCGCCAGCTTCAGGTCGCCCATGCCCAGGGCACCCCGGAAGATCCGATCGGTGACCGCCAGCAGGCCAGGCGCCAGGACGGCGGCGAGGATGGCGCTGAGGTCGCCGTCGGCCAGCAGCACCTGCGTCTTCCCGGCCAGGATCGGGTTCAGCCCCAGCAGCGTGACGACGGCGGCATAGGCGATGAGCGGCAGGGTGATGAGGTCGGGCAGCAGTCGTTGGTCAAGGTCTGTCGCCAGCAGCACCATGAGCGCGCCGATGTACAGGCCCAGCACGATCACATCGGTGCTGGCGCCCCAGCGCGAGACGAGCAGCCCGAAGGCGGCGGCGCTGGCCAAGACCACCAGCGGCGTGCGCCAGTCGATCCGACGCACGAGGCCGTCCGCGTGGACCGGCCAGCGTGCCGCCAGCCTGTCGGCGGCCAGGCCGAAGGCGGCGCCGAGCAAGGCCGCAAGGATGACGCTGTCGCTCATGTACGAACGCCTGTTCGCGGCGCGAGCGAGCGTGGCTCGGAGGTGGTCATGCCGCTGAGCGTGCCTGCTGTGGTGTCACGACGCACCGGCTCGAACGTACTAGGCGATCCCGGGGTGGCCACCTGCGTTTGCGGCCCTGCCAGTGGCGGAGTACCATGCCTTGAACGACCGAGTGCCGTGTTCGGTCATCCCCCGTGCCCGGGGTGCTGCGTACGGCAGCAAGTGGGAGTTGCATAGAGAGATCGTGCCAAGCGTGAAAGCGCGAGCGCACGGGGCCGCCGTGTCTTGGCCCCGACTGTTCGTGCTCCTCTTCGTCGTCATCCTCGCCGTCCCGTCTATCGCGGCGCCGTCGGTCGAGGCTGCCAGCCTCAAGGACCAGATCGCCGCGGCCAAGGAGCGCCAGGCGGCTCTGACCAGGTCCATCGCGCAGTCTGAGCGGCTCGTCAGCCAGCTCAAGTCCGAGGAAGCACAGACGAAGCGCGACCTCGACCAGACGACGGAGCAGCTCAAGGACATCCGCGCCGACCAGGAAGCGGTCAAGGCGCGCATCGAGAAGGTGCAGGAACGGCTCAAGCGCATCGAGGCACGACACGCGGAACTGGTCGAGGAGCAGCGCCAGACGGACTTCACGCTGGGCTTGCTGGAGCAGGAGCTGGCCAATGGTGAGTCGGATCTGAAAGCCCGGCGGCAGGCCCTCGGGTTGCGACTGGCGGAAGCCTACCGGACCGAGAACACCACGCTCCTGCAGCAGGTGTTCACGGCCGAATCCTTCTCCGATGTGCTCACCGACACCTCGGCCTACCTCTCCTACGGGGAGCAGGATGCGCAGCTGGCGCGGCAGATCACGCAGGACCAGCAGGCGCTCGACTCACTGCGACTGCTGACGACCTCGACGCGCCTGCGCACCGACCAGCTCCGGCGTGAGACGCTCGATACCCAGGAGAAGGTCGTCGAGCTGCGGGAACAGCTGCGCCAGGCCAAGCAGCGTCTGCTGCAGCTGGAGGCGCGCACGGAGAAGGCGCGCGACCGCCAGAAGGCCGCCATCCTCCGCATCGCCAAGAACAAGAAGCAGGCGATGGCGATGGTCAAGAAGCAGCAGGATGCCCGCAACCAGTTGATGCGCAGCATCCGCAACAAGGTCGCAGCCATGCAGGCCAGGGCCAGCGCCCAGTTCGGCGGCGTCGCCCCCACCGGCAGCAGCGGGCGCTTCGACTGGCCCACCCGCGGCTCCATCAGCCAGGGCTACGGCTGTACCAACTACTACATCAACCCGCCCCGCGGCTCGTGTCCCCATTTCCACGACGGTATCGATATCGCCAACAACTCGGGCACGCCGATCTACGCGGCCGCCAGTGGTGTCGTCGCCTTCATCGGCTGGAACCCGTACGAGTACAACCCGGCCTTCATCGTGGTCATCGCCCACGGCGGCGGCATCTCCACCCTCTATGCGCACATGCTCGCGACGTACCCGGTGAGCGTGGGACAAACGGTGCGCAAGGGTCAGCGCATCGGCAGCATGGGCAACACCGGCGGTAGCTTCGGCAGCCACCTGCATTTCGAGGTCTGGGCCGGCGGCGACTGGCTGCCCGTCAACCCCTACGCCTACCTGCCGTAGTCGCCCGCGAGATCAGAGGGCTACGACGAGCCCCCGGCGCGCCGGGGATCGAGGGTGCGGAAGTCGCGGCTGACCTCCCAGTGGACATGCGGTCCGGTGCTGCGCCCGGTGCTGCCGACGCGGCCGATGAGCTCGCCGCGTTCGACCCGTTGCCCGGCGCGCACCAGGCGCCGCGGCAGCAGGTGCCCGTAGATCGTCTCGTAGCCGCCGGCGTGCCCGATGATCACCACGTAGGCGCGTGAGCCGACGTCCCACGGGTTGCGGCCGACGTAGGCCACGTAGCCGTCGGCCGAGGCACGCACCGGCGCGCCGCGCCGTGCCGCGATGTCGATGCCATCGTGGAAGTGCCGGCAGCCGCCACGTCGCTGGTTGGTTCCGTAGCCGGTGCATCCGTAGGGTTGGCTGATGGTGCCCCGGGCCGGCTTGCGGAAGCCCTTGACGGAGGCGAGGGTCAGGCGCTCGCTGGACCGCTGAAGTGACAGCTCGACCATCTGCCTGATGGCCAGGCCGAGCTTGTCCTCGGCGCGCTCACGGGCGGCCTTGCGCGCTTCGATGCGAGCCTTGCCGACCTTCTTCAGGCGCGACTGCTTGACCCTGCGCGTTCGTTCGACCCGGCGTTCCAGCTTGCTGGTCTGCTTCGCCAGCAGCCTGGTCTTCTTCTCCAGCGTGCGGATCTGCTTGCGCAGACGCGGCTTGTCGACCGCTTGCGTCCCCTTGGGGTTGGGCCGGACCCTGACGCTGCGAGCGAAGGCGAACTCGGCGCCGTCGAGCCGTGAGTGGGCTCGGTCGAGCCTGTCGCGCACGGCATCGCGTCGGTCGATGGCCTTGTCCAGCTGACGCTTGGCCGCGTTCAGTCGCCGGGAGTGCTGGCGCCGCTGCTGCTGTAGTCGCTTGACCTGCCTGTCGGCGCGCAGCATCGTGGCCTCGGCCCGCTGCTGCCGCTGACGGATGGCTGTGTCGGCGGTGCTGGCTCCGCCGGCAGCGACCGGGGTGGCGGCCACGCCTTCGAGGCTGAACAACAGCGCCAATGACAACAGCGGGATCAGCAGGCGCCAGGCGACCTCGACCCGGCTGCGCGCTCGGTTGGCTCGGACCATGGACCGGATGCTCGCGAGGCGCGGTGCCGCTCGGCACCACCCGAGGGTGGGACCCCCGGGGGTACCAACGGTGTAGCGGGGGTCGCGCCGATGTAGCCGAGCTCGCGCCTACAGGAAGGCCAGCGGGTTGAGCGTCGTACGTCCGCGGCGGAGCTCGAAGTGGAGATGCACCCCCGTGCTGCGCCCGGTGCTGCCCATGTAGCCGATGACCTGGCCGCGGCGCACCAGCTGTCCCACGCGGACCTGCCGGCTGGGGAGCGCGTGCCCGTACAGGGTCTCGTAGCCACCGGGGTGGGCGACGACGATCATGAAGGCGCGCCCTTCCTGGTCCCAGGGGTTCCAGCCGATGTAGCTGACGACACCCACGGCGGCGGCGCGGATGGCAGTGCCACGGTAGCCGCTGACGTCGATGCCATCGTGGAAGTGGCGACACGACCCACGTGGCGGGTTGAGCCGGTAGCCGGTGCAGCCGTAGCCCTGGCTGAGTCGACCCCGGGTGGGCCAGGTGAAGCCGCTGTTGACGCCGGGGCGTACCTTCGTCTTCTTGGCCACTCGACGCTGTGCCAGCTGCGACATCGCCAGGATGCGGCTGCCGAGGGCGGCCTCAGCGCCTTCGCGACGCGCCGTGGCGCTACGTTGTCGCGCCTTGATAGCCGCGAGGCTCCTGCCCTTGATGCGCGCCGCGCGAGCGACCCGCTGTGCGCGCTGGCGTGCCTTGCCGAAGGCCCGCTGTTGCTTCGTGAGCTGGCGTTCGATGGTCAGGACGTCGCCGACGGTCGCTTCGGTCCGAAGCGGCTGGGCCACCTGGATGGCGGACACAGCAGGGATGCCCAGGCCGCGGTCGCTCGCCAGTACGAGAGCGCGTTCGGGTTCTGCCTGGTCGTCCTCGGGTCCGGTGAGCGCCAGGATGGCCGTGGCCGTGTCAGGCGGTGGCGGGGTCTCGAACGAGGCGGCCGTCAGGGAGGCCCGTGCGACTCCCAGCTGTGCCCGTGTCGCCTGCAGCTGGCGCTTCGTCTCACCCCGCCGCGCGATGGCAGCACGCAGGTTGACGCGGACCTTCCTGAGGGTGCGTTGCGTCTGCTTGCGGGCCCGCGAGAGGGAGCGCACCTCGCTGTCGGCTGCTCGCATGGCGTTCTCGTAGTAGATCTGGCTCGCTCGCGTTGCGGCGATCTCCCGCGTCCAGTTGCGGGCTTCGACCGGGGTGGCGACGGCGGCCCCATAGGAGCACAGCAGGACGAACGCAAGGACGCCGATCAGCAGGCGCCGGTGAAATGCGACTGGGCTCGTCCGCATCGCGATGGCAGGCACAGCGTCGTCTCTCCCGTGCTCGTGGCGGCGCTCGACAGGTCCCGAACATCCGGTGGGCACCGGCTTGGGGAACGACCGCATCGCGATGCTAGGAAGGCCCCGGCCATGTTCGATGTGGGGCATGCGTCTCGGGGTCCGGGTGACCATCGGGTGGGTCGGACCGGCGGACGCACCCTTCGGCGGCGTGTCGGAACCGCGCGCGGCCGACGGTGGTGGCGGTGTAGCATCGGACCTGTGAGCCGAACACTGGCGGTCATCCTCGCCGGCGGCGAGGGAGAACGTCTTTCACTCCTCTCCGGCGTCCGCGCCAAGCCCGCAGTGCCGTTCGCGGGCAAGTACCGCATCATCGACTTCACGCTGTCCAACTGCGTCAACTCCGGCCTGACCAACGTCATCGTCCTGACGCAGTACGCGCCGCTGTCGCTCAACGACCACATCGGTGCCGGTCGTCCCTGGGACCTCGACCGCAACAGCGGCGGCATCCGCATCTTCCAGCCGTTCGTGGCGCGCGGCCGGCCGCGGGAGTGGTACCGGGGCACCGCCGACGCGGTCGCTGCCAACCTCGATGCCATCCGCCAGTCGGGTGCCGACATCGTGCTCGTGCTGGCCGGCGACCATATCTACAAGATGGACTACGGCCCGTTCATCCAGCAGCACCGTCGCAAGCGTGCGGATGTCACCATCGCGGTCAAGCCGGTGCCCATCGAGGACGCGCACCGTTTCGGCGTCCTGGCCCTCGATGACAGCGACGCGGTCACCGAGTGGCAGGAGAAGTCGCGCAAGCCCAAGAGCGACCTGGCCAGCCTGGGCATCTACGTGTTCAGCCGAAGAGCGCTTGACAAGTGGCTGGGCGGAGGAGCGCAACGACTTCGGCAAGAACGTCATCCCCGCCATGCTCGAAGCCGGTGCCCGCGTCTACGGCCATCGCTTCGAGGGCTACTGGCAGGACGTGGGCACCGTCCACAGCTACTGGGAGGCCCAGATGGAGCTGCTGGACGACCATCCGCCGCTCGACCTCTACGATCGTGACTGGGTCGTCCACACCCGCTCGGAGGAGCGTGCCCCCGCGCGCATCGGGCTCGACCGCCAACGTCCACCGCAGCCTCATCAGCCACGGCTGCACTCATCGCCGGCACCGTCGAGCACTCGGTGCTGTCGCCCGGCGTGCGCGTCGATCCCGGCGCCATCGTGCGCGACAGCGTGATCATGTTCGACACCCACATCCGCGCCGGTGCCGTCGTGGACCGGGCCATCCTCGACAAGGAGGTCTACGTCGGGCCCAACGCCATCATCGGCACGGGCAACGACTTCGACACGCCCAATGTGGATGAGCCCGAGCGGCTCAACACGGGCATCACCGTCGTCGGCAAGCGCGCCGTCATCCCCGCTTCGGCGCGCATCGGGCGCAACGTGCGCATCGCCGAGGGATGTGCGGCCGGCCGACTTCACGTCGAAGCGCGTCAAGAGCGGCGGCAGCGTCGAGCACAAGCCGCGCCGGACGCGCACACGCAAGGCCTGACCGACCCAGCGCCGGTGCCGCCGACCATCGCTGCCGACGACGTGGGCGCCTGGTTGGCCGAGCTCGGCCTTGAGCCGATCGACCGCGGCGAGCGCGACGGCATCAGCAGCTGGGACCTGCGGCTCGACGGGCGACGCCGGGCCGACATCCGCCTCACCCTCATCCTCGACCCGGCTAGCGCCATCCTGCTGTGGGTCCACTTCGCGCCGCCCTTCAACGACTCCTTCCGCGTCTCCTACCGCCAGTTCCTGCGCTGGAACGACGAGCTGCCGTTCGTCAAGTTCGCCGCTCTCGGCCGACGATCGTCCCGTTCTCACCGTCCGAGCTGCCGGTCGCGCACCTCGACCGCGATGCGCTGGGCATCGCCCTCGCGCGCCTGTTCACGGTCTGCGACCTGACGCTCGACCGATCGGTCGTCTGGCTCTTCCCGGGTGCCAAGTGAGCGCCCGGCCATGGACCGTCCGTCGCGGCAGGCAGCGCTCTTCGATCGCTACGCCGCAGAGCTCGCCGAGCTCATCGGCACGGACGACGGTCAGCCTGACGCCTCAGTGACGACCGCAGCTAGGGCCGCGCTGCCCGGATCGTATCGTGCTGCACCCGCTGCAGTCGCTACACTCGCGAGCCTGATGGAGAGCGTGACCCGGGCAGCGGCGCCGACCTTCCAGCGACGTCCTCAGCGGAGATTCGGCGGACGTCTACTTCGCGCGTGCCGAGGAGATCCTCGAGGGCGAGGGCCTGGACCCGGTCGTGGTCATGGAGGTCTTCTCCCGCGCGGCAGGGCATCCTCTGCGGCATCGACGAGGCCAAGGTGCTGCTGGCATCGGTGCTGGTCGAGAGCGGCGAGGAGCACGTCGTCGAGTCGCTGTCCGACGGCGACACCTTCTCGCCCAAGGAGATCGTCCTGCGCATCAAGGCGCGCTACCGCGCCTTCGGCCTGTACGAGACCGCCATCCTGGGCATGCTGGCGCAGTCGACCGGCTGGGCCAAGGCGGCCCGCGAGTGCGTCGCAGGCGGCGTCCCCGCAGCCGGTCATCAGCTTCGGTGCGCGGCACGTCCATCCGCACATCACCGATGCGCTCGACTACGCCGCCATCGTGGGTGGCTGCGTGGGTGCATCGACGCCGGCCGGCGCGCGGCTGGCCGGCCTGGCACCGACCGGCACGATGCCGCATTCGCTGGTGCTCGTCATCGGCGACACCGTGCGGGCCGCCGAGGCGTTCGATCGGCACGTGGCGGCGGACGTGCCGCGCATCGTGCTGGTCGACACCTTCAAGGACGAGGCCGAGGAGTCGCTGCGCGTGGCGCACGCGCTCGGGCGACCGGCTCTACGGGGTGCGACTGGACACCCCGTCCGAGCGCGGCCGGGTCACGGCTGACCTGGTGATGGAGGTCCGCGCGCGGCTCGACCTCGACGGCTTCGAGCACGTCAAGATCATCGTCTCCGGCGGCCTCACTCCCGATCGCATCCGCTACTTCAAGGACGCCGGCGCGCCGGTCGACTACTTCGCGGTGGGCAGCTACATCAGCGGCGCCTCGCCCATCGACTTCACCGGCGACCTCAAGGAGATCGACGGCGTCGCCATCGCCAAGCGCGGTCGCATCCCCGGGATCACGCCCAGCCCGCGCCTCAGCGCGGTCGACCTGCGGGAGTGGCTACCGGGGTAATTCGCCGGCGGCGGCCAGTCGAGCCAGGCGCAAGAGCCCGACCAACGTCTTGGCATCGTGGATATCTCCGGCCTCAGCCATGGCCACGGCGTCCCGCCAGGGCACGCGCACCAGGTCCAGGTACTCGTCCACGTCCGGGCCCTTGTACTCGCGGACTGCTGTCAGGTCGGTGGCCAGGTACAGGTGCATCAGCTCGTCGGTGAAGCCGGGCGCCGTCCAGAAGCGACCCAGTGAGCGCCACGTCGCGGCGCGATAGCCCGTCTCCTCGGCCAGCTCACGCGGTGCGGCATCGTCCGGGTCCTCGATGGTGCCGTCGGGCATTCGATCGAGCGTGCCGGCGGGGAGCTCGAGGAGCACCTGTGCCACGGGGGTGCGGAACTGACGCACCATCAGCACCTCCTCGCCGTGCAGTGGGACGATGCCAACGGCGCCGGGGTGCTCCACGACCTCGCGGGTGTGCTGCTTGCCCCGTGGATCCTCGATGGTGTCGATGCGGAAGGTGATGAAGCGACCGCGGTGCAGGACGCGGCGCTCCACTGTCGTCTCGATGAGGTGATCGTCGGTCATCGACGCAGCATACGCGCCAGCTGCCGGGGAGATGGACGCCTCATCCCGGCCGGGCCCGATGGTCAGACCCCTGGGGCCGGGGTTCGGCAGGAGCGGTGCGCTGTGTCAAACCCCGTCCTAGTACCACTTCGCCATGGAGGGTGGCGGGCGTGACCGCGACTATGCAGAGCGTCAGGGATGTCCCCCCGACCGAGACCCGAGCACTCGCAACCACCCAGGGCCAGGGCCCCGGATCCAAGTGGAGATAGTGATGAGCCGATTCAAGGACTTGGCGCTCCGCCTCGCGGTGGTGGCATCGTTCGTGCTCGTGCTGGCGGCCCCGTTCCGCTGGTAGGACCGACGTTCCGAGACTGACCCAGGGGCCGGTAGCGATCCTCCTCGCGCCGCTGGCCGGCCCCGACCACCCAGCCCAGCGCGACTCGAAGTCGACCCTGCCGCCGGCGCCATGTGCGCCGGCGTCGTCGATACCGGAGGCTCCGAAGCCAGGTGTTGCTGCTCTATTCCATCGCCGCCGGCCTGATCATCGGTCGGCTCGCCGGTGGTCGTGTGCGCAACCTGGAGGGCATTCGCTTCGTCTGGTGGCAACTGGCGCTGGCTGGCCTGCTGGTGCAGCTGGTCCTGTTCGCTGACCCCATCCAGGAGCGCATCGGGGCCGAGGGACCGCTCGTCTACGTCCTCTCGACTCTTGCCGTCCTGGCCGCGCTGCTCCGCAATCTTCGCCTTCCCGGCCTGCCCATCCTGGCCGCTGGGGCCATCCTGAACCTCATTCCCGTGCTGGCCAACGGTGGTTACATGCCGTCCTCGCCCGACGCCTGGCTGGAGCTCACCGGCACCGCCGCCATCCCGGTCGCCTACTACTCCAATATCACGCTCATCGGACCCGACACGCTGTTCCCCTTCCTGGGGGACATCTTCGTCTTCCCGCGAGCCCTGCCGCTGGCGTCCGCCTTCTCCGTTGGCGATGCCGTGATCGCGCTCGGGGCCATCGTCTTTCTGGTCGCAGCCATGCGCCGGCCCGGAACGTCGACGGTGGCGGTGGCGGGGTCATTGCCACAGCCAGTCCACCACGCGTGAACATGCTGGCTCAGGAGGCGACGACGGCACTCCAGCGGCTCGCGCTGGCGGTAGAGGCAGACCAGGGTGCCTATCTCTATTTCGATCGAGGCGACGGCGTGCTGGAGCTGATCGCCTCGGTCTGGCAGGGTGAGCCCCTGTCACCTCCGATGCGCCCCGATCCGTCGCCGTCCGCGCCCGATCGAGGGCTACGCCGGTTCCTGTCAAGCAGGCGCAAGGATGTCTCCGTGGCTGGCGCCGTCGCCCGCCTGGCGCTGCCCGACGAGCGTGGCGGTCTGCTGGTGCTCGAACGGAAACGCAGCGAGCCCTTCAATGATGAGGACATCGCCCTCGCGCGGGTCAAGGCCAGGCAACTGGTTCACAACGTGGCCACTCGCCTGGGCCCCCGTCCGATCGCCTGGTCTGCCCAGTTCGAGGCGGTGCAGTCCGTGGCGGCCCAGCTGACACGCCTGACCAGCGTGGAGGAGGTCAGCGCCGCGCTGTGCTCGCAGACCCAGCGCGTGGTGGCGTTCGACAACGCACGCGTCTACGTGTTGCGCGAGGATGGCGAGACGCTGGACCCGGTCGCATTCACGCCGCACGCCCCCGAATACCTCGGTGAATCTGCCGCCGACCTGCGCGTCACGGTCGGGGAGGGCATCACCGGCTGGGTCGCGGCCAACGGGCAGCAGCTCATCGTGCACGACGCCGCGCGCGATCCGCGCGCCGTGCAGGTCCCGGGCTCGCCCGACCTGGCCGAAGAGTCGATGCTGCTGGCGCCGCTCCGCTCGGAGGGCCGGGTCATCGGAGTGGTCGTGCTTTCTCGTCTGGGTCTGAGCCGCTTCTCCGAGGACGAGCTGCGGCTGCTCGGTGTGCTCGCCGACCAGGCTGCCGTGGCCATCGAGAATGCGCGCCTGCTGGCCGAGCGTGACCGGCACGTCGCCGAGCTGGCGGCCCTGCTGGATATCAGCCAGGCCGGCGGCGGAGCCTCTGATGAGCGGGACCTCGCCTGTGTCCTGGCGGGCAAGCTGCGCCAGGCCGCGAGCATGCATGCGTGTCTGATCTCGCGCTGGGACGAGGAGAGCGGCAAGCTGCTCCCAGTCGGTGCCGATGGTCGACCGCTCATCGGCCCCATGCGTGACCTCTCTGCCCACCGCGCCCTGCGTCAGGTCCTGCTCAGCGACGAGCCGCTTTGGCTCGATCCGCTCGTCGACGAACTGGACCCGGCGGAGCTGGACCGGTTGCGGGCACTCGGCGGTGCCGCCACGCTGCTGTTGCCGCTGACCGCGACAGGTCGGGTGGTCGGCGTGGTCGAGTTCATCAGCGAGCACAGCGGGCGCCGGTTCCGCGACGGGGAGATGGCGCTCTTGCGCACGATGGCCAACCAGGTCGCCTCAGCCCTGGAGAATGCACGCTCTGGTGCGCCAGCTGCGAGACGCAGCCGAGACCGACCTGGTCACCGGCGTCTACAGCCACCGCCACCTGCAGGATCGGGTGCGTCAGGAGACAGCGCGCGCGGCGCGCGCCCATTCACCGCTAAGCCTGCTGATGGTGGACCTCGACGACTTCAAGCGCATCAACGACGAGCACGGCCACCAAGCCGGTGACCGCGTGCTGCGTGCCATCGCCGGAGCCCTGCGCGCCGCCGTACGTACCAGCGATGTCGTCGCCCGCTACGGCGGCGATGAGTTCGTGGTGCTGATGCCCGATACCGACGCCAGCGAGGCTGGCAAGGTGGCCCGCCGTGCTGAGGCAGCGGTGGCGCAACTCGACCACCCCATGGCGGACGGCTCCGTCGTGCGTGTGACCTGCAGTGTGGGCCTCGCCCTGCACCCTCAGGATGGGCATACCGGCAAGGCACTGCTGCAGGCCGCCGACGCGGCCATGTACACGCACAAGCGCTCCCGATCAGGTGGTGGGCGCGGGGTGCGCGAATCAAGGGTGCTGGTGGGGCGCACATCGACGGCGAGCGCGCCAGCCCCCGCCGGGGCCGAGGTCGAGGCCGCCAGGGCCACCTGACTGCCGGCCAGCCTCTTTGTAAAGGGACTTGACAAAGGGCGCTACGCTTACTTGGTCCAGTCCGCTGACAAAGTGAGGTTCGTGCCCACCGCCACGCTTGCCAAGGCGACCCATGGTCAGACCCGGCGCGCCAACGTGCGGCTGGTGCTGCGCACTATCTACGAGCTCGGTCCCCTGAGCCGTGCAGACGTCGCGCGCGCCACGGGCCTCACCCGTACCACCGTGTCGGATCTCGTGGAGGGCCTGATCCTGGACGACCTGGTGGTCGAGGCCGGCACCGGGCCCTCGACCGGAGGCAAGGCCCCCATCCTGCTGCGTGTCCTGCCGGACGCCCGTCAATTGGTGGGCGTCGACGTGGACCGCGACCGACTGAGCGGCGCCGTGGTCAACCTCCATGGTGAGGTCTGCGCGCGTGAATCGCGCGACCTCCATGGACGCGACGGCGAGGCCGCCCTGGAGGAGTTGGAGAGCTTGGTGATAGCACTGGCTGACCTCGCTGAGCGGCCGCTCGTCGGTGTCGGCATCGGCACGCCGGGGCTCATCGACCAGCCGGCCGGCCGGGTACGCTGGGCCGTGGGTCTGGACTGGCACGACATCCCGGTGGGAGAGCGGCTGGCGCGGCTGACGGGACTGCCGACCGTGGTGGTCAACGACTCGCAGGCATCTGCCATGGCCGAGTGGGCCTTCGGCCACCATGACACCTCGTCTTCGATGGTAGTGGTGAAGGTCGGTGTCGGTATCGGCGCCGGCATCGTCATCGGCGGCCGTGTCTACGCCGGCGATGACTCGGGTGCCGGCGAGATCGGGCACACGCGCGTGACGGATGAGGACATCCGCTGTCGCTGCGGTGGCACCGGCTGCCTGGAGACGGTCGCCAGCCTCCGGGCTGTCCTCGAGCGCGCGTCCCATCTCGTGCTCACGCGACCGGAGTCGTGCCTCGCTGGGGCGCCGGTCACGCACGAGGCACTGTTGGCGGCCTTCCGGGAAGGGGACGTGCTGGCACGCCAGGTCGTTCTCGAGGCAGGGCCACCGGTGGGCCGCGTGCTGGCGGCCATGATCGGGACGCTGGGGGCGCGTGACGTCGTGCTCATCGGACCCATGACCGAGTTCGGCCAACCCTGGCTGGACGCCGTTCGTGCGGAGGCTCAGCGCTCCGCCTTGTCGCTGCTCATCGAGCGCAGCCACATCCATTTCGGCCGTACCGGTGACGACGCTGTGGCACTGGGTGCGGCGGCCATGCTGATGACATCCGAGCTTGGGCTCGCACTCGCCGCATGACGTGCGCAACGGCCCGGATTCGATGGGCTATCAGGACTAGCATTCCCTGTAACGAGGCCGATCGCGCCCTGCCACAGAGAGGACGCGAAGGGAGGAGGGCAGCGACCGCCTGAACGACCGGCCGGGCGCACCGAAGCGCTTCGCGCCGTTTCATCAACCCATCTCGCTCGACGTTCGAGCGGGATCAAGGAGGAGGTGCAATGCACCGAACCAAGCGATGGACCATCGCCGGCACCGCGCTGGCAACGATGGCCCTCACATTCAGTAGCGTCGGCGTCGTAGCCCAGGACGAGATGATGGAGACCGGACTTCCGGAGCTCGATCAGGCGCTCGCGGGCGACTTCACCGGGTCACGCGTTGTCATCCAGACACAATGGACCGGCGGCGAGGGCGAAAACTTCAAGACGGCCTACCAGCCGTTCGCGGATGCGACCGGGATCACCATCGCCCACGACCAGATCGGCTCCAGCCACGAGACCGTGCTGCGCTCGCGCGTGCAGGGCGGCAACCCGCCCGACTTGGCCATGCTGGGCCAGCCGGCATCGATCAACCAATACGGCACCGAAGGCACCGCTGTCGACGTCAACACCTTCATGCCCGAAGGTTCGCTGGACGGGCAGTCTGCGACCAACAGCCTCTACCAGGTCGATGGTGAGCAGTACGCCATCCCCTACAAGGTCGACGTCAAGGGCGTTGTCTGGTACCCCATCAAGGCCTTCGAAGAAGCCGGCTACGCCATCCCGCAGACGTGGGATGAGCTGCTCGCCTTGGCTGACCAGATCGTGGCGGCCGGCTCCAACCCGTTCTGCGTGGGCATAGAGGCCGGAACGGCCACCGGCTGGCAGGCGACCGACCTCGTCGAGGCGGCCATGCTGCGCACGGCCGGGGTCGAGGCCTATGACAAGTGGGTCAGCCACGAGCTGCCCTTCAACTCCGACGAGGTGAAGGCAGCCCTGGAGCTGGTCGCACAGATCTATTTCACGCCGGACTACGTCCTCGGCGGCAACACGGCCATCACTGCGCTCGAGCAGCGCACCCCGATGGACCCCATGTTCGATGGCGACACGCTCACGCCCGGCTGCTGGATGCACATCATCCCGTTCTGGTACGGCCCGGACTTCTTCCCGGATCAGCGTGCCAGCGGCGAGCCCAGCCAGTACGTGATCGGTGAGGACATCGGCATCTTCCCGCTGCCCCCGGTCGATCCGGCGCAGAACCCGGCGCTCGGTGCCGGTGACGGCCTGGTCATGTTCAACGACACGCCCGAGGCACGTGCCTTCGCGCAGTTCCTCTCGATGCCTGAAGGCATCGAAGGCTGGGTGAAGCTCGGCAGCGCCATCGCGGCCAACACCAACGTGCCCGGCGAGTGGTACGAGGGCAACTACAAGTCCGAGGTCGCGGCCGGTCTCCTGGCGAGCGCTACGGACTTCCGCTTCGACGCCTCTGACCTGATGCCGGCGGCCGTCGGTGCGGGTTCGTTCTGGACCGGCATGGTCGATTGGATCGCTGCCAACGGCGAGAACACCGAGGCGGTGCTCCAGGCCATCGACGACAGCTGGCCGAGCTAGCTCTAGCAGTTCCTCGGTGCGGGGCGGCGGCCTGAGCCGCGCCCCGCACTGGGCCACTCTCTGGGAGGGACACGCCAGATGAGGGAGATCGGACCATGACTGGGATGGCGCCCGCCGAGCAAGCGAGCGGCTGGCGCGGACTGCTCTTGCCGCTGGGTGCGCTGCTCGGTCTGATCGCGATCGTAGCCGGCCTGATCTTCCTTGCGGACCAGCAGGGCGCAGCCAACGTCTCTGCCTGGATCTACGACCTGCTCGGCGATACGCAGCAGGCTGAGGCTCTGCGTCGCGGTGGCGGCGATCAATTCATGGCCAAGATCATCGTCATGGCCGTCGCGCTCCTCATCGGCGTGGGCGGCATCTGGCTCATCTACACGGGACTCAACGTCATCGTCGAGCGGCTGGGACCGCCCTGGACCGCTCGGCTGGTCCCGTGGGTCTTCGTAGGGCCTGCGCTGCTCATCCTCGCGGTCTTCCTCGTATGGCCGGCAGTCTCCACGATGTTCCTTAGCGTCGGCATCGACATCAGGCTTGTGCCGCCCTCGATCGAGGTCAGCCAGGGGGCAGGCTTCGACGACTGGGTCTGGGGTTTGACCGATGCCAAGAACCATCGCATCTACATCAACAACATCATCTGGCTTGTGGTCGGGACTGCCGGCGCGGTTGGTCTGGGCCTGGTCATAGCGTGGCTGGTGGACCGGGTCAGGCACGAGTCCATTGCCAAGACCTTCATCTTCCTGCCGCTCGCCATATCACTGGTTGGCGCGTCCGTGATCTGGGGTTTCGTGTACGCGTGGCGCCCTGGCAGCGGCGATCAGATCGGGCTTCTCAACGCGATCTGGACCACCTTGGGCGGGGAGCCGGTGGCCTGGCTGCAGCAGGCGCCTTTGAACACCTTCCTGCTGATCATCATCCTGGTCTGGCTACAGACAGGGTTTGCCATGGTCGTCCTGTCGGCGGCCATCAAGGGCGTGCCCGTCGAGATCACCGAGGCTGCCTCGCTAGACGGAGCGAGTGAACGCCAGAAGTTCTTCCAGATCATCGTGCCCATGATCCGCGGTTCGCTGATGACGGTGACCATCACCATCGCCATCTTCGTGCTGAAGATCTTCGACATCGTCTTCGCCACGACCGGCGGCAACTTCCAGACCGATGTCGTGGCCAACCAGATGTTCCGTCAGATGTTCATGTTCTTCGACGACGGACGCGGCGCCGTCCTCGCGGTCGTCTTGTTCGTCGCGGTTCTGCCGCTGATGGTGCTGAACGTGCGCCAGATGCGAAGGCAGGGGATCCGATGACCGCCCAGCCGGGCGTCGGCGACATCTCGCACGCCAAGCGTCGAAGCACCTTCTGGGCGCGTGCGCCCATCCGGTTCGCCGTCATCGCCATCTGTGTTGTCTGGTTCATCCCAACGCTCGGCCTGCTTATCACCTCGGTCCGCGATCCACAGGAGATCAGTAGCTCGGGCTGGTGGACCGCACTGTTCTCGTTCTGGGACATGTCCCAGTGGACGCTTGACAACTACGCCAACGTCATCACCTCGGAGAATTTCGCAGGCGCATTCGTCAACTCGTTGATCGTGGCCATCCCGGCCACGATCATCCCGATCACGGTAGCCGCGTTCGCCGCCTATGCCTTCGCGTGGATGCGTTTCCCATTCCGCATCCCACTGTTCATCATCGTCGTGGGCCTGCTCGTCGTGCCCCTTCAGATGGCCTTGATCCCGGTCCTCCAGATCTACTCCGAATTGGGCATTGCTGGGACATTCCTGGGCATCTGGCTGGCGCACACAGGGTTCGGCCTGCCGCTCGCCGTCTTCCTGCTCTACAACTTCATCAGCCAGCTGCCGGAAGACCTCTTCGAGACCGCCAGCATCGACGGAGCCACGCACTTCCAGATGTTCGTTCGCATCGTCCTGCCCCTCTCGGTGCCGGCCCTGGCGGCGTTTGCCATCTTCCAGTTCCTGTGGGTGTGGAACGACCTGCTGGTGGCGCTGGTGTTCCTGGGGCCACAGGACGACGTGGCGGTGGCCACGGTGAAGCTCAATCAGCTCATCGGAAACCGCGGGCAGGCCTGGCACCTGCTTACGGCCGGTGCCTTCGTCACGATGGTCTTGCCGCTACTGGTGTTCCTGGCACTGCAGCGGTACTTCATCCGCGGCATCCTCGCCGGCTCGGTCAAGGGCTAGTCGGCACGGGGATGGACCCAGCGGCTGCATCCGAAGGTGCCTGAGCGCGCCTCGCCCGCGAGCGTGGAGCGCTTGCCTGCCGACGCCGTGCTGGGCCAGCTGCTGCCGGCCTTCGAAGGCTCCCAGCCGCCCGCATGGCTGCTCGCCCGCATCGCGGCCGGCCACGCACACGGCGTCACGCTCTTCCTGCATGCCAACGCGGCGGGAGCAACGGCCCTCGCCGCACTGACAGAGCAGCTGCACGAAACGGCGCCGGGCGAGCTTCCGTTGCTCATCGGTGCCGACCAGGAAGGTGGTCAGCTGGTCGGCCTGGGCCATGAGACGACCCGTTTCCCAGGGGCCATGGCGCTCGGCGCGGCCGATGATGTCGCGCTCACCGAGGCCGTGGGGCGTGCCACCGCGGCCGAGCTGCGAGCACTCGGCATCACGGTGAACTACGCACCCGTCTGTGACGTTGCCGTGGAGCCGGGCAACATCAGTCTCGGGACGCGCGCCTTCGGGGCCGATCCGCGCACGGTCGCCCGCCACGCCGCGGCGATGGTGCGTGGGCTGCAAGGTGGCGGCGTGGTCGCCACGCCCAAGCACTTCCCCGGCTTCGGCGCGGTCGACGTCGACCCCCATTTCGCGCTGGCGGCCATCGACCTCGACGTGGAGGCCCTCGAGGCACGTGAGCTGGTGCCGTTCCGGGCAGCCTTCGAGGCGGGCGCATCGATGGTGATGTCCGGCCACGTGGCCCTGCCGGCGCTCACCGGCGACCGGGCCCTGCCGGCGACCGTGTCGCGGATGGTGATGCACGGCCTGTTGCGCGAACGCCTTGGCTTCAGCGGTGTCTCGCTCACCGATGCCATGGACATGAAGGCCGTGGCCCAGGGCACCGGAGGTGTCATCGACAGCATCATGGCGCTGCGGGCGGACGTCGACCTGCTCCTGATGACACCCGACCGGGCCGCCCAGCAGCGCCTCGAGGATGGACTGCGGCAGGCGGCCCTGCGAGGGCTGGTGGCAGCCGAGTCGGTGCGATCGTCGGTCGGGCGCATCCTCGACCTGCGGCGCTGGTTGGGTGGCTTCGGCTGGCCGCCGCGCGAGGTCGTGCGCAGCGAGGCGCACCGGGACCTTGCCCGACGAGCCGCGCGGCAAGCGCTCACGCTGGTGCGAGATGACGCGCGGTCTGTTGCCGCTTCGGCCTGCCGCCGCCGACCCGGTCGTCGTCATCACGCCGCAGCCACGCGACCTGACACCGGCCGACTCGTCTGCGGATGAGCCGCTGGCGCTGGCCGCTGCCGTGCGTCGCCACCATCGCGAGGTCGTCGACGTGCGCGTCTCAGCCGAGCCCAGCGACGACGAGATCGCGGGTGCTCGGGAGGCCGCGTCGCGTGCTGGCTACGTCATCGTGGTCACGCTCGCCACGAGCGTGCAGGCCTCGCAGGCGCGACTGGTGGAGTCGATCCTGGGGACCGGCACGCCGACCGTGTCGGTCTCGATGCGCACACCCTATGACCTCGCAGACTACCCGCGATCGGCGACGCATCTATGCTCCTACTCGGTCGTACCGTCCAGCGTCGGCGCCGTCGCCGATGCGCTCTTCGGCCACGCGCCCATCGGTGGCCGGCTGCCCGTGGACATCCCCGGGCTCTATCCCCGTGGGCACGGCATGGAGGTGGTCCAGTGGCCCTGATCGACGAGATCCGAGAGCAGCCCGAGGTCGCCGCGCGTCTGTTGCGCGAGGCCGGGCCCGAGATCGCGGCCGTCTGTGAGTCCATTCGCGGCGCCGACCCCAGCCACGTGGTCATCGCGGCGCGGGGAACCTCCGACCATGCCGCCATCTACGCGCAGTACGCCATGGGTGTGCTGGCCGGTATCTACGTCGGGCTGGCCACGCCGAGTGTGCACTCCCTGTATGGCGCTGAACCTGACTACAGCCGCGCCCTGGTGGTCGGCATCAGCCAGTCCGGTGCGTCGCCCGATGTGGTGGGCGTCATCCGCTCGGCACGAGCCCAGGGCGCGATCACGCTGGCCATCACCAATACGCTTGGCTCGGACATGGCCGAGGCCGCACAGCACCACATCTCCCTGCGGGCCGGTCCTGAACGCGCCGTGGCGGCCACCAAGACCTATACCGCCACGTTGCTGGTGCTGGCCATGCTCAGTGCCGGATTGGCGGACACGGCCGCGCAGGCCGATCTGGCGAAGGTGCCGCAGGCCCTGGCTGTGGTCCTGGACCAGGAAGGGGAGGCGAGGCGCATCGCAGCCGACCAGGTGGGACTCGATCGTTGCGTCGTGCTCGGTCGGGGCTACCACTACGCCACGGCCCGCGAGTGGTCGCTCAAGCTCAAGGAGTTGGCCTACGTCCTGGCCGACCCCTACTCCTCCGCGGACTTCATCCATGGCCCGCTGGCCCTGATCGAAGCAGGTTTCCCCACCTTCTGCGTCGCGCCGAGCGGTGCCACGGAGGGTGACATGGCCGAGGTCATCGAGCGCCTCGGAGGCGAGCTGGAGGCACGCCTGCTCATCGCTTCTGACGATAAGGCGGTCTGCGCGCGGGGGACATGGTCATTCGCGCTGCCCCGCCTGCCCGAGTGGCTCATGCCGATCGTCTCGATCGTGCCGGGGCAACTGCACGCCATGCACACCACGTTGGCACGGGGCCGGGATCCGGAGCAGCCTCGCTCCATCCGCAAGGTCACGCTCACCAACTGACGGTCCGAACGCACGCTGGTTACAAACCATTGACAAAGGTTAGACACCCGCGTAGGGTGCACTATGGTGGCAGGAGTGCCCACCAGCCTCGAGAACACGAAGGGATGGCCAGATGACCGCAGCCACGCCAGCTGTCGCCCCGGCGACGGCGGAGCCTATCGCCGAGGATCGGGCGCACAGCCTGTTCCGCTGGAATGCCGTGCTGGCGGGCCTCCATGCCGTCCAGGGCCTGGTCATCCTGGCCCTCTCGTTCGCCCGTGATCCCCTCGTCACCAGTCCCGTCGTTACCAGCTACCTCACCTTCGACACGGCTGCCGACACGCTGGTGCCAGCGCAGAGCCCGCTCTTCGAGCTGCCCATCGGCCCGGCCGTGGCGCTGTTCTTCTTCATGAGCGCGATCGCGCACGCGTTGCTGGCCTGGCCACTGCGGGGCTGGTACGAGCGGCGTCTGGGCGACCACATCCAGCCCATGCGCTGGATCGAGTACGCGCTGAGCTCCAGCGTCATGATCGTGGTCATCGCCGCACTGTCCGGGATCCAGGAGATCGGGACGCTGGTGGCCATCTTCGGCATCAACGCCGCCATGAACCTCTTCGGTTGGTCGATGGAGTCAGCCAACCAGGGGCGCGAGAAGACGCAATGGAACCACTACATCTTCGGTGTCATCGCCGGCATCGTGCCCTGGATCGTCATCGGCATCGCGCTGTGGTCAGCCGCCGTCGAGCCGGGTGCCGCGCCTATCCCCGGCTTCGTCATCGTCATCTTCGTCTCGCTCTTCGTGGCCTTCAACGTCTTCGCCATCACCATGATCCTGCAGTACGGCAAGGTCGGACGCTGGCGCGACTACCTGGTCGGCGAGAAGACCTACATGTTCATGAGCCTGTTCGCCAAGACGATCCTCGCCTGGCAGGTGTTCTTCGGCACCCTGGCGCCGTAGCTACAGCCCCGCGGAGACGTTCCAGAGGTCGACGCCCTCGCCGGGCTGCGCGTAGCGGTCGATCTCAGCCAGCTCTTCCTGGCTGAACGGCGCGCCGGCGAGAGCCCCGACGCTGTCCTCCAGCTGCTCCGGCGAGCTGGCTCCGATGAGGGCGGAGGACACTCGAGCGTCGCGCAGGGTCCAAAGGATGGCCATCTGCGCCAGCGACTGGCCGCGGCGCTGGGCGATGTCATGCAGGGCGCCGATGCGCTCGAGGGTCGCCTCGTTGAGCATGTCGTCCGAGAGCGATTTGCCTTGCGAGGCCCGGCTGCCCGCCGGTACGCCGTCAAGATACTTGCTCGTGAGCAGGCCCTGCGCAAGGGGGGAGAAGGGGATGCAGCCGGCGCCTTCGGCAGCCAGCACGTCCAGCAGCTCGGCTTCGATCCAGCGGTTGAACATGGAGTAGTTGGGCTGGTGGATGAGCAGCGGCGTCCCGAGGTCGCGCAGGATGGCAGCAGCCTTGCGTGTGCGCGCCGGCGAGTAGGAGCTGATGCCGACGTAGCGGGCCTTGCCCTGGTGGACGGCCGTGGCCAGGGCAGCCATCGTCTCTTCGAGCGGTGTATCGAGATCGATGCGGTGCGAGTAGAAGATGTCGACGTGGTCGAGCCCCATGCGTTGGAGGCTCTGGTCGAGCGACGCCAGCACGTGCTTGCGCGAGCCGGTCCAGCCGTACGGCCCCGGCCACATGTGCCAGCCGGCCTTGGTGGTGATGACCAGCTCGTCGCGGTACGGCCTCAGATCCTTGGCGAAGATGCGCCCGAAGTTCTCCTCGGCGGAGCCGAACGGGGGGCCGTAGTTGTTGGCCAGGTCGAATTGGGTGATGCCCAGGTCGAAGGCCTTGCGGATGATGGCGCGTTGGCGAGCGAATGGGACGTCATCGCCGAAGTTGTGCCACAGGCCGAGCGAGATCGACGGCAGCTGCAGGCCGCTGTTGCCGGTGTAGCGAAATGCCATGCGTTGGTAGCGGTCTGGCGCCGCCAGGTAGTGGGGCTGGGCGTCGTGGCCTTCGACAGCGGGCTTGTCCCGCGCTTCGCGCTCGGCGTCGGTATGCGAGGTACGGTCGATCATCGGGTCTCCCTCCAGTGCCCCTGCGGGGCGGCATGGCTGCGTCGTTCGATGGTACGCCGTGCTGCGCTGCGCGGCTGCAGCAATCAAGCCGGGTATGGATTGCCGCGAAGGGCAGTAGCCATGCGTGGATGCCGAGAGCACCATCGAAGCCCGCGACATCCGAACGCACGCGGCCAGGGAGACACGATGACCAAGAGCTTCGAGCGGTTCCTGCGCTCGTTCAGTGACGAAGAGCTGACCCGTTTCGCCCACGACCGCCATGAAGCGCAGCCACCCTACTGGCGCATGTTGCGCCTGGCGTTGCGGGTCGAGGTTGACCGGCGCGGCCTGTGGCTGGAGCCCGGGGTGCTGGAGCCGGCAGCATCGGGCAGCCTGGACAAGCCGCGCGGCAACGTCAGCGCATAGCTCGTGAAAGAGAGGTGGGGTGGCTAGCTGTGAGCCGCGCGGGCCTACGAACCCCAACAAGACCAGCAGCAGCTCGTCGGTGGTTTCGTCCCACCGCAGGCTGGGCGGTGCGAAGCGTCTCAAGGATCACCGGCACCACCACAGTGGGGTCGGTGATGCCGCTTGGCGGCGGCTATCCCTCGTCGCTGTCTTGCCTGCAGTCCCTCGGTAGCTTCGCCGTTGGCTGGTAGGACGACTCGGGCCCGACGACGAACAGGACGAGGTTGCCGTAGCTGTCGACAGCAGCGTCCTCGATGACGCCTGCCGGAGGCACGGTCGGGTCGATGTCCACTCCCGCTCCGGGATCGAGCCGGTAGGACACGCGATAGCCCTTCTCGAGGAGGCGCTCGTGCGCTTCGGCCGGAGGGAGCAGCAGGATGCCGCTGCAATGGAGCGGTCCACCCTTGCGGAACGGGTCCTTCGTCGCCGCCTTGCCACCGTCGATCGGGATGGCAGCGATGTCCGCAAGCATCAACGGATGCACCTCGAGGTGCATCCCGTCGATCGCAAGAACGCCGGCTACCTTGTTGCTCCGGTCGCCAGGCCGACCCTCACCGAGCAGGTCGATGCGGACGTCACCCTCGTAGGCTTCGCCCAACGGCGTTCGCAAGAATGGCCCGTAGGCGTAGATCCACTCAGCCGGATCGTAGCCGTCTCGGGTGCGGATCTCGTCGACCCACCAGTCGGTGCCGTCCGAGCCGAAATACATGTAGAGGCGCTGTTCCGATCCCTGCTCAAGCCATTCCGCCTCCAGCGTCCAGTAGTCGGGGCCGCCGGGGTCGGAGCCGACTCCGAGCGGAGCCCCCTCGGTCGTGAACTCCAGACCGTTCGCCTCCACCGAGAAAGCGTCGGCGGCAAGGTCCACGACCGGGGTCACCCAGTGGATCTGGGCCGCACTGGGCGAAGGCGACACGGGGACACCCGGCATTCCGGGCGACGGAGAGACCTGTGCGCTGGTGAATGGGACGCTACTGAGCAACGCCACGATGACGCTGACAACCACGGTCCTGGTGGCGCTGAACATCTCGGTGATGCGGGGGGCTCCAGCCTGTCGAGGCGATGGCTTCGGGCGGCCGATGGTCGCGCTGGGCGATGCAACCGTTGGGCGCGCTAGTGCGAAGTCGAAGATGCCCCGCCCGGCAGAGAACTGGAGCACGAGCCCACAGCGCTGGCAGATCTTCATCACGACCTTGTGGCTCGTGATGCCCCAGCGCGAATCGAGACGACCCTGTTGCGTGTCGAACCCGGTGCCCTGGCACAGCGGACAGCGCAGCACCGGTGTGGATCGTTCTTCAGCCTGCTCCCAGGTCATCGCCTACTCCTCCGTGCCAGTCGCCCCACACGGTCGACCACAGCCGTCGTCGACGAGCCGAACGTCATCGCTCGGCTCCCGTGCAGCGTGCCTGTCGGATCGCGCGGTGTGCAAGAGTCCATCGTCACCCCGTCAGCATCCGGTGATGGTGTGGGGGCCACGGGGGCTCGAACTCGTCGGTGGGGCTGCTCAGGAGCGGGCAGCGCGGCGCCTCTGTTGCCATGTTGCCCGCTCCATATGGACCTCGTGACCGCCGGTGGCGGCAGGGTCAGCGGTCCAGTGCGGCTTCCAGCAGTGCCACGTCCGGCTCGGGCGGTGGACCGCCCGGCCAGATCACGCCCTCGCCGTTGTGGTGCGCGGCATCGGTGTGGCCGCGGAAGCTCGTGAAGAAGCTCAGGCCCTCGTACGCGCCCTCGCCGGTCAGCCAGCCATACTGGATCCACACTTGGTCTGGGAGGAACACGTCAGTGAGCGGTCCCTGCCAGGCGCCGTCGTCGTTCTCGATGCGCACCAGTGATGTGAAGCGACTGGACTCACCGGCCTGGGCCGGCCATGGGCCGTCACCAAGGTACACGACGGTGAAGTCGCCGCTGATGCGCGGATCCTCGGAGGTCTGGGTGGCGCGGTTTCCATGGTACGCCCGGCTGCCCCATGGGAACTGCTGTGGCTCCCCGGGCACGTCGAGGAACCCTGCGAAGTCACCGGACCATGTCACGTACACGGGCCCGGTAGCCTCGCTGTCGTCCACTGGCTCCTCAGCGGATGACTGGCCCGTCGCACCGATGGGCAGGGCCAGCAGGAACAAGGTCAGGATGATCCCGAAGGACGCTCGTGTTGATCGCATCTCATTGCTCCTCATATCACGGCGGCATCGACGTGCGCCGCCGTGCGGCTCGGTAGTCCTGCCGTGTCCGCGGGCCCGTGCGGATCAAGGCAGCAACGACGGGTCGGGCGCCGGGGGCGGCTCACCTGGCCAGATGGTCCCCTCGACCGTCCGTCCCGTTTCAGCGGGATGGCCTAGTGTGGAATGGAAGTAGCTGAAGCCCTCGTAGGTCTCGTGGCCTTTCAGCCAGCCGTATTCGAGCTCCGAACCGTCGGGGTAGCGAACACCGTGGATGGTGCCTTCCCAGGTGCCCCATTCGTTCTCCAGGCGCATCACTCCGGTGGAGCGTTGCAGCCCGGCGCCGGGCGCCGCGTCGACGTGCATGACCTGTCGTGCCTCGCCACGCACCCGGGGATCGGATACGTCGACACGCTCGAGCCGCTCGAAGACACCGTCGAGCTCCGACTCGCTGATGACCTCGGTAGCCCCGGTGACCGTCAGGACGCTGGAGGGATCCATCTCGGGCGCCGGTCGCGTCCCGCCCGCCAGCGGCACGCCGATGGCCAGGGCCGCCAGCATCGTGAGCGCCAGAACCAGCACCACGACTCGCGTCTCGTCGCCGGCACGTACCCGGTCCAGTGGCTTGAGCAGCCAGGCCCAGAGCGGGTGATGCTGCCGTCGTCCCACTGTTCGCTCGATGGCTTCGTCGACGACCTCGGTCGGCGAGGCGACCGGCCCATCGTTCAGCCAGTCGACCAGGCGGCGCTGGAGGTCCTGTTCACGCGTCATCGCGATCGCTCCATCGCTTCGGTGCTTCGTGCTTCCGACTCCAGCGACGCCCGCAGACTGCGCATGGCGTAGTGCAGGCGGGAGCCCACGGTCCCCGGCGCGATCCGGAGCGCCTCGGCGACCTCGCCGATCGTCAGCCCCAGGTAGTAGTGGAGGACGAGCACGGCTCGGTGCTCTGGTGACAGACGTCGGAAGCCGCGCTCCATCTCATCGTGATCGGCGATCTCGGATTCGAACGCCGACCACTCCGGGGGCAGCGGCTCGACGAGCGCCGCCACGGGCGCGCGCCGCTCGCGCCTGGCGACGCGATAGCAGGCCCGGCAGGTGATGCGGTAGGTCCAGGGGTCGTAGCGGTCGGGGTCGCGCAGCGCGGGCAGGTCGTCCCAGATCCTCACGAGCGCCTCCTGGAGGGCGTCATTCGCGAGGTCCACGTCGCGAAGGACGCGGTAGGCGATGGCGTAGAGACGCCCCGAGCCGGCACGGACCAGAGCCTCGAAGGCCTCCCGGTCGCCGTGCCTGGCCGCATCGACCAGATCGCGCATCTCCATCTGCATCAGGGCTCCCCCTCGATGCCTGTGCGTGGCATCTACTCTATTGAGCCGGGGAAGGGCCTGGTCTCTTCGATCTTCGTTGCGGTGAGTGTGAGCAGGGCTTGTCTTCGATGCCTGCCGTCGACTGGTGGGCGGCAGGGACAACCGAGCTCCTCGATCGCTCTCGGCTTTGAGCGCCCGGTGGTCCAACCGCCGCCAGAGCCTTCGAGCCTCGTCATCGCCTACAGCGACCTCGACGCCTCCACCTACGTGGAGCAGCTGGCCGCTCCAGCGTCAGCCTCGGCGGCATCGTAGCCGCGCAGCGAGCAGCTCCGGTCGGGCGCCCGCATCCGGGGCGGGGAACTCTTGGCAGATGAGAGCGCCCATCAGTTGTAGAGCACAAGCATGGTGCGCTTGGTGTTCGAGGCCCGTCCCGCGAGGGGCGGGCCTCGTGTCGTGGAGCGGCTCCGGACAGGCGCCAGTAATCGTCCCGGTCTAGTCGGGTCCGCGAGCCGGCGCCCGTTGCTCGATGTCGACAGTAGGGCGACCTGGCCGACCAGAAAGTGGCCCTCAGAATAGAACGGAGGGCCACATCCACGAGGGGAGGTGGGGTGGCTAACGGGGCTTGAACCCGTAACCTTCGGAGCCACAATCCGATGCTCTGCCGATTGAGCTATAGCCACCATGCCGCGTGTCGCGCGCCGCGCGCGGACACCGTCAGCGAAGGCGAGTGTACCCGTTCATCGCGCTTGGCGACATGCCGGCGCCGGCGCGCGCGGACGCCTGGCTACGCCGTGACGTCAACGCTCAGATCCAACGCCAGCACGAACATGAGCACGATGTCGGTGACGAAGGCTGTCGAGGCCGTCGATCGCGGCGACTGGCGCAGCCATGGCACGACGGCGCCGAAGGACACGAAGACGCCGACCTCGGCCCAGCCGGCCCACCACGGCTGCTTTGCCGCGAGCCCGAGGGCGGCGAAGCAGAAGACACCGACCGCCAGCAGCGCCAGTGCACCGGTGACCTTGCCGACATGGCTGCGGATGGTGACACTGCCGGGCAGGATCCAGGTCCCGTCGCGCACACCGGTGCGGACAGATGTCCAGGCTGCCAGGAACCAGATCAGATGGAGCAGGCCGTGCATGGCCAGCAGCGCGGCCAGCAGGATGCGGAACAGATCCAGCATCAGCCGTGGCCCTCGGCTGGAGCACGGATGCCGTTCGGCTCTGGAGCCGGCCGACCGAAGGCCGCAGCCTTGGGGTCATGAGTATCCAGATGAAGCTCCTTCACCGGCTGTTGCGCCTGTTCAGTGACTATCTCATGCTGCCCTTGTTCGATCTCCTCGGCGGGACACGTGACTCTGTGCTGGGTGGTCGCCTGTGCGTGCTGCGCACGGTCGGGCGCAGGAGCAGGCAACCCCGGGAGATACCCCTCAACTATGCGCCCACGAGCGCCGGTGTCGTGGTCCTGGCTGGGTTCGGTCGCGGTGCCGGCTGGGTGTACAACCTGCGAGCCCAGCCGCGCGCGGAGATCCTGATCGGTGAGCGCTACTTCCGCACGACCGCGCTCGAGGTTCGTGACCCTGCGCAGGCACTACGCGCCACTCGGGCCGTGCTGCGTCATGCCGGCGCGGCCGGCTTCTTCTACGGCTGGGATCCTCGCCGGGCCAGTGACGCCCAGGTGGGCAGGGTCGTCGCAGACACGCTCTGCTTCCACCTCCGCTTCGACGAAACACCGCCCTGGGCCGCCTGATCCACACTCGGACCGGCCCGACCCGCTAGGCTTCGTGCGATGCGTGTCCCCGATTTCCTGGTCCGACAGTTCTACCTCGCCGGCAGCCTGCAGCCTGAGGGCGATGGCTTCCGCCTCCAGGCCCGCAACGGCATGGGCGACGGCACGCTCGTGGGTATCGGGTCGATCGTCGTCGACGGCACTGCCATCGACCCGTCTGCCATCAGCGCCACGCGCAGCGGCGAGGACAGGGTCTATCGCGCAGCCGAGATCTCCCGCAGCGCACCGGTCTCGTTCAGCCGCGGCGACGTGGTCACGTTCCACATCGCGGGCCACGCACTGGCACCTGGCGAGCATCGGTTCGAGGTCGAGATCTTCGAGCTCAACGTGGGCGTGGTCACGCTTGCCCTGAAGGACAGCATCCGGCCAGCTGGCTAGCGTGCTGCCACGGCCTCGATGAGGTCGAGCGTGGCCGCGACCACCTGTTCCTGCTGCTCTGCGCGTGGGATGGACGCCTCACCGTCGCCGTCCTGCTCGCCGTACCAGCCGAACTGCGCATGGTTGCCACCTTCGATGCGGACGAAGGTGGTGTCGGGCGGCAGCTGCGAGGCCGAGGCCTCGATCTCGTCGATCGTGGCGAGCCCGTCCTCGGTGGCGTAGACGGAGGTGACCAGCAGCTCGCTCGTGCTCAGGTCCGTACCGCCCGCTGGATAGGCTGCCCACAGGGCCAGGCCATCGATATCGTCGTGGCCGTCAGCATACTGGGCTGCCATCGCGCCGCCCAGCGAATGGCCACCGATGACCCAGCGCTCGATGTCCGGGTAGGCCTCGATGACCGCGTCGGCTGCGTTGGCATCGAGTACGGCGAGTCCGAAGGGCATGGGTGTGATGACGCTCAGATAGCCGGCCTCCGCGATGGCAAGCATGGCGGGAGCGTAGGCCTCCGCGGGTACCCGGCCACCGGGATAGAAGATGAAGCCTGTCGATGCTGGATCTGCCGGGGTGAACGTCAGCCATGGCTCGGTCGCCACCGTGACCGTCGGCGAGGTGACCATGGCGGCCTCAGCCTCCGGCATGGGATCGACGAGGTTGTTGAGCCACAGGTAGCCGCCCGCGGCCAGGATGAGCAGTACCGCCGCGGCGATACCGAGGAACAGGCGCCAATGTCGTCTCATGAGCAGGGAGTCTACGGCGGTCCGGCCAGATGGGATGGGCGTCCGGGCTGCTACCATCCGCCCGATGACCACCGCTGAACATGCCGCGACCCTCGTTGGGCGACGCGGCCTCACTCTTGGTGACTACCTCATCCCCGCGAGCCTCGCCCGGCGGGCGCCCGCGTGGGTGCGCGACCTCGCCCTCATCGCCGGCGGAGTGATCCTCCTGATCATCGGTGCGCGCATCGCCGTGGACCTGCCGGCGGTGAGCCTCGGCCGCCTCTACGTGCCCGAGAACCCGTATGTGCCCATCACCATGCAGACGTTCGGCGTGCTCTTCACCAGTGCTGCGTTGGGGGCAAGACGCGGCGTGAGCGCGACCGCCATCTACCTCCTCATCGGGGCCGTCGGGTTGCCCGTGTTCGCCTTCGAGCGGTCGGGCATGGAGATGTTCGTCGGGGTCGAGTCCGGCCGAGTGGTGCTGGGTTCGACCGGCGGCTACCTCCTCGGCTTCCTGGCTGCCTCGGCGCTCGTGGGCCGCTTGGCACAGCGCGGCTGGGACCGGCGCCTCAGGGGCTCGCTGGGAGCGATGCTGCTGGGCACGCTCGTCATCTACGCTGTCGGCCTGGCCTGGCTGGCGGTGGCGCTGGAGCGGAGTGTCCTCGACGTCCTGCCCTTCGGCCTGTACCCATTCGTGCCCGGCGATGTGCTGAAGCTGCTGGTCGCCGCCGGTGCGCTGCCGCTGGGATGGCATCTGGCAGGCCGACGCGCCTCCGGTGCCTCGGGAGGCGCCGCCGGACGAGCCTGATGGCTGCGATCCTCACCCACGCTCTGACGAAGGTCTACGGTGGCCACGGCCGACCGTTCCGCCGCGGCACAGCAGTGCCCGCCCTGATCGACCTTTCGATCGAGGTGCGCGAGGGCGAGATCTTCGGGTTCCTGGGTCCCAACGGCGCGGGCAAGTCCACGGCCATCCGGCTGCTGCTGGGGTATCTGCACGCGACCGCGGGCGGGGCCACGGTGCTGGGCCTGGATATCGCGCGGGACAGCGAGGCGATCAGGCGACGGACCGGCTATCTGCCCGGGGGCATCGCGTTCTACGACAACATGACCGGCACCGAGGAGCTGCACTACCTGGCGTCCCTCGACGGACGGCCCTCGCCGCTGCGGGAGGAGCTCATCGAGCGCATGGAGCTGAGCCAGCGCGACCTGGGCCGTCAGATCCGCGACTACTCGCGCGGCATGCGCCAGAAGATCGGCATCGTCCAGGCCTTCCAGAGCGACCCCGAGCTGGCCATCCTCGACGAACCCACGGAGGGACTGGACCCGCTCATGCAGCGCTCCTTCTACGAGATCCTGGAGGATCGCCAGCGTGCCGGCCGCACCATCTTCTTCTCGTCGCACATCCTCAGCGAGGTCGAGCGAGTCTGCGATCGTGTCGCCATCGTGCGCCGGGGGGAGCTGGTGGCTGTGACCGACATCGCCGAGCTCCTGGGCCGGCGCCGTCGTCGCGTCGAGCTGCGGTTCTCGGGTGCTCCGCCGCAGCTGGAGGCTGTAGCGGGCGTCAGTGACGTCCACATCCGCGATGACATGCTCAGCTGTCAGCTGGAAGGGAGCCCGGAGCCGTTCCTGGCGGCCCTCGATGGCGCGGCCATCGGCGACCTGCTCATCGAACCGGCGCGCCTCGAAGAGGCGTTCATGGAGTACTACGCGACGGTCGACGACGCGACCGACTCAGCTGAGCGCGTGGCGTGAACGCGGCCCTGCTTCGGCACACCGTCACGGCCAACGCCGTGCGGGTGGTCGTCATCGCCATGGGGCTGGCGCTGATGGGCATCGTCATGCCGCTGATGTACGCCACCTTTGGCAAGGACCTCGGCAGTTTCGTCGAGACCGTCCCGTTGCTGGCGCAGTTCTCCAACTTCGGTGGCGGCGACCTCTTCTCGCTCACGGGCATGGTGGCGATGGGCTTCGCCCACCCCTTCACGCTGCTGCTGATGGGGATCATGGCGATCGCCTTCCCGGCGCTGGCGATCGCCGGGGAGCGCGACAAGGGCACGCTGGAGGTGACGCTGTCGCGTCCCGTCTCGCGCCACGGCCTGTTCGCCACCCTGTTCGTGGCCGGTGTCCTGTTCATCATGCTGCTGGCGGCGGTGCTGGTCATCATCACCAGCCTCAGCATCGTGGTGGTGGGGTTCGGCGGGGAGATCACAGTCGCCAACATCGTGCAGCTCTGGGTCGCTGACGTTCTGCTGTTCGTTGCCATCATGGCGCTGGCGTTCGCCGCGTCGGTCGAATCGGATCGGGTGGGTCCGGCCATCGGGATCCCAGCCGTGTTCGTCCTGCTCAACTACCTCGCCTTCGCTATCGGCTCCATCTGGCCCGACGCCGGCTGGCTCCAGGACTACTCCATGTTCAACCTGCTCAAGGCCCAGGATGTCCTCGACAGGGGCGTGGCGCCCGGTGACATCGTCGTGATGGTGGTCTTCGCGATCCTGTTCGTCGGCCTGGCCTGGTATCGCTTCCCCCGACGCGACCTGCCGGCTCCGGCGTAGGCGCGGGTCAGGCGCCAGGTTCAGTAGACTGTGAGCCTGATGCGTATCGATCGAAGCCTGCTGAACTGGGGCGTCTTCCTGATGGCCCTCGGCGGTATCCCGCTGGCGGTCGACCAGGGCTGGCTGCGATCAGACATCGCGGGTGAGCTGGGCCAGCTGTGGCCGCTCATCCTGGTCGGCATCGGCTTGGGACTGATCCTGCGCTGGACGCCCTTCGCCTGGTTCGGCGGAGCGCTCGTGGCGGCGACGTTCGGCATCATCTTCGGCGCTGCCGTGGTCGCGGTGCCTGACGACGACATCACCAACCTGCAGAGCATCATCCCGGCCGTGGCCATCGGTGCCTGTACCGGCGAGGACGCGGGACCGGCCACGACGAGCCGCGATGGGATGGCCGATGCGGAGACCTTCCGGCTGGGCATCAGCCTTTCCTGTGGCGATCTGACCGTGGCCCGCGCCCTCGATGCCAGCTGGAGCCTTGAGGCTGCTCACGCGAGCGACGATGCGCCCGAGGTGGAGGGGCCGGACTCGCAAGGCGCCACCGCCAGCCTGCTGCTCAGCCAGGGTGGTGCCGACGAGCTTGCGTTCCTGGGCTCGCAGGCGCAGAGCGACTGGCGCGTGCAGGTGCCGGCCACAGCGCGCCTTGCGCTGGACGCGACGCTCAACGCGGTCAGGGCTGACATCGACCTCGGGAGCGGGCCCGTCAGCAGCGTGGCGGGCACCGTCAACGCCTCCGACCTCCGGCTCGACCTGGCCAGCGCCACCACGCCCGAGCAGGCCCGCATCGAACTGACGCTCAACGCGGCCGATGTGGAGCTCCTCTTGCCGAACGCCGATATGGGCATCGACGCGACCCTCAATGCCTCCTCGCTGAGCGTGTGTGTCCCTGCAGGCGCACCGCTCCGCGTCGAGTCATCCTCCATCCTCTCGGGCGACGATCTTGCCGACAGTGGGCTGGTGGAGGCCAACTCGGCCCTTTGGACCACACCCGGCTTCAACGCCGCGGACCCGCACGTCGACATCTCCGTCACCAGCACCGTCTCGTCCCTCTCGCTCCAGCGTCCGGAGAGCTGCTCATGAGCCAGTACCGCGGCGGTCAGCCGCCCCAGGATCCCTACTACCCGCAGGCGCCCGCGGGTGACCCGTATGGGCAGCCCCAGCAGCAACCCAGCGATCCGTATTTCGGGCAGGCTGGCGACCCCTACCCGCAGGCACCCGACCCGAGCTACGCCCAACAGCAGGCCTGGTACGCGCAGCAGCAGGCCTGGTACGCCCAGCAGCAGGCGGCACAGGCGCAGCAGCAAGCGAGGGGGGCGCGACGGCGGGGTCGGGGTGGCGCCGGAGCCGCCATCGTGGGCGTTCTGCTGGTGCTGGTGGGGGTCTGGATCCTGTTCGGCGACGAGATCCATGTCGAATTCGGCCAGGTCTGGCCCATCGCCGCTGTGGCACTGGGCGCCATCATGGTCATCGCTGCCTTCATCCCGCGCGGCGAGGGCTGAGCGCTCGCCCAACCACGTGGCCGTGCCCCGTAGGCTGGGACCGATGGGGGAGGGTGATGGCCCTTGGGTGTGTTGACCGGCTACACCGACAAGCGGCCGTGGAACAGTCACGGCTACACCGCGCACCGCAGAATCGCGTGTGTGTTCGGGATGGATCCGGGAGTGGAAGCCGTGCTGGCCGCTCTCATCGCCGTCGTCGGAGGCTTTACCGGTGGCTGGGCCAAGACCTGGGCCGACCATCGTTATCGCCTGCGCCGTCTGCGCCGCCGCCGCCGCGTCGCCAGCCTCACCAGGCTGGCCGACTGGCTGCGCACGGGCACGTACGACTCGGTGCACCTGCGCGTGGCCGTGGCGGAGGTCGGTGATCGCAGGCTTGACCTCAGCGTGGACCGATTGCTGACGGCGTCCGACCTGCATGAGCGCGACCAGGCCCTGGGCGCGGCCAGCCACCGCATCGGGGAGCTGCTGGCCCGCGCCTAGCCAGAAGAGCCTAGTCGACGCGCTCCTCCGGCAGGACGTCCAGTCCGAGCTCATGCGCGACGGTTGCGGCGGCCACGCGCGACTCGACACCGAGCTTGGCGTAGATGTTGGAGACGTGCACGCTGGCGGTCTTGGGGCTGATGAAGAGCTGCTGGGCGATGTCCTGGTTGCTGAGGCCGGCCGCGACCAGCGCCAGCACCTCGGCCTCGCGGCTGGTCAGACCGTATGGTCGGCCGCTGCCTTCCGCGCTCGTCGTCTGCCCGTCCTGGGCGACAGCGAGACGCGCACGCTGCGCCAGTCCGATCAGCTCCTGCCGCAGCGGTTCCGCCCCCAGAGAGCTCGCCGTCGCCAGCGCCGCCGTGATCAGCTCAGCTGCTCCGCCGCGACCTTCGCGTCGGGCGAGGGTCGTCTCGGCCAGCCGCCAGCGCGCATAGGCCTGCAGATACGGTCGCTGGGGCACGCGCTCCACGGCGGCCTTCCAGCGACGCACACGCGCCGCCACATCGCTGCCCCGCCCGCGCTCGAGCTCGGCTCGGACGACCGCCAGGTCGCCGGCCCAGGCATCGGCGAGCGCGCGGCGTTTCTCGGCTCGGCGCATCGCGGACCGCAGCTGGGTCTCCGCTAGCTGGGCCAGCCCAGGCTCACCACCCCCGGCTCGCTCGGTCAGCGCGACATCGGCCCAGGCGCGTGCGCCGAGCACGAGCAGATACGGGATGCTCGCATCGAGCATGGCCGGCTGTGTCCCGGGCGCGGCGATGACAGCTGCCGAGGGGTCGGTCACCAGGAAGGCCATGCGCGCGAGAGCCGAAGCCGGTTCGCCCCGCCAGATGGCCAGCTCCGCGATCGCGGCGGTGAGCCACCGTTGCACGTCCAGCGGCGTCGTGGCCTCCACGAGCGCGTCCGCCTCTGCGAGGACCACCTCTGCCTCATCCATCTCGCCACGGCCCACCGCCAGCAGCCCGCGCATCGCCAGCAGCGAGAGCCGGCCCGAGCCGACAGCCCCGAGTGCGAGGGCACTTTCGGCGGCCGCGCTCGCCTCGTCCCAGCGTCCGAGCTGGTAGAGCGCGCGCACTGCGCTCGCCTGCAGCACCGACCCGAACGTGCGCGTCACGCCCTGTCGCGCGGCGACCTCGATGCCCTCGCTGGCAACGGCGTGGGCTTCCTCCAGCCGACCCACCAGCTCGAGCGCCACAGCGAGGTGTGAGTGAGCCAGTGCCGGGCCGACCGGGTAGCGGCCCTCCATCGCACCGCCCTCGATCTCGCGCGCCGCCACGACCGTACGATCGATGGCGGCCAGGCCGGCATCGACGTCCCCGTCGAGCAGGAGGCACCAGCCGAGCACGCCATCGGCAAGGATCTCCTCCTCGACGGCCCCGCAAGCACGTGCCGCCGCTCGCGCCTCCAGGACCACGGCATGCGCCTCATCGTTCCGCTGTAGATACAGCAGGAGCGCGGCCATGTGACCGAGGGCGTTGGCACGCCAGCGATCGGGCATCCCGTGCGGGTCGGCCAACGCGGCCTCAGCTGCGGTCAGCGCACCCTCCAGGTCACCGGACTCCCGGAGATACCAGCGCAGGCTGGAGCGGGCCAGCTCGAACGCGTCCGAAGGCACCAGGTCGCGGCTGGGCCAGGATCCGCCGCGCTCAGCTCGATGGCGCGCTCGAAGGCGCCCGCCCGGGCGGCGGCAGAGGCGGCGTCGCCCAGCAGCGCCCAGTGCGACTCCCCAGCGACGGTCTCGGCGTCCTCGACCTCGCTCCACAGCTCGAGCGCACGTTCGTAGTGTTCATGCGCCTGGCTGAAGGCGAAGATGGCGACCGCTGCTCGTCCCGCCACCACGTGCGCTGCCAGCGCCAGCGCAGCCTCTCCGGCGGCGTCCCAGTGGTTCGCGATCTCGGTGGCGTTGCGATGCTCCGGCGCCTCCTGGGCGAGGGCCTGCGCGTAGGCTGCGTGGATGTGGCGAGCCTCCTCCGGCAGGAGCTGCGAGGCGACCAGCGCGCGCAGCATCTCGTGACGGAAGCGATAGCCGGGTCGCCCTGGTCCGTCACTGCGGATGAGGATGTGGTCCTCGACCGCATGTCGCACAGCACGCTGGACCGGTCCTTCATCGAGGCCACTGGCACGTGTGAGCAGGCGGTCATCGACGGCGCGACCCGCGGCCGCGGCGACGCGCAGGACCGCCTGGACCTCGTCGGGCACCTGCGCCAGGCGCGCCGCGAGCAGGTCGCGCAGCTTCGGTGGCAGAGCCTCAGCGGGGCCGCGCCTCTGCCATGTCGCCAACAGCTCCTCGGCGAAGAGTGGGTTGCCATCGCTGAGTACCCAGATGCGCTGGCTGAGCGCGTCGCTGGGCTGGCGGCCCAGGATGGCCGAGGCGAGACGGCGAGTGGACTCCGCGCTCAGCGGTTGGAGCTCGATCCGTTCCGCGCTGCCTCCGCGACCGAGCTCCGCCAGGAGCCTGAGCACGGGCTCTTTGTCCTCGACCTCCTCCGGACGGACCGAGATGACGAGTGCGGAGTGGCCCCCGCTGCCGAGACCGTGCGCCAGGAAAGCCAGCAGCTCGAGGCTGGCGCGGTCGATCCACTGCACGTCCTCGATGACGAAGGCGGTGGGCTGCTCGGCGGCGATGCGCTCGGCCACGCGCAGGAACGACTCGTAGAGACGCAGCCGCTCCGTCTCGTCGTTACGGACGACCTCGGGCCTGGTGGCGGGGCCGGTGTCGTCGACGACGACCGCCACCTCTGGCAGGAAGCGCGCCAGATCGTTTCGGGCAGGACCGACGATATGCGTCAGGGTGTGGCCCGGCACCTGTCGCACCAGATCACGCAGCAGCTCCGCGAAGGGCAGGTAGGGGATGGCTGAGCCGAGCGCGAGGCACTCCGCGCGCAGGCTGCGCACGCCACCCGACGCACGGCCCAGAGCCTCGTCGATGAGCCGGGTCTTGCCGATGCCGGCCTCGCCGCTGATGACGACGACTCGCCCGTTGCCGTCACCGACCGCGGCCAATGCCCGGTCGATGCGTGCCGCTTCCGCATCACGGCCGATCAGCACCGGGCTGGTCACGTTGACGTCGGACGCACCCGCCATGGGTCGATAGTGACGCGGCGTTGGGCCGACTGCAAGGCGGTCACGTGCGAATGGGCAAACGGCGTCGGGATACGCAGTCCTGCGTGTTGACCGGACGCACCGCCCTGCGGCGAGATGGACCTGCGTGCAGAGGAGGTACGGGATGGACGGATTGCTGGCCTGGTTCGATCTCAGCGGGGGTGCTGCGCCCATCGGTCCGGCCGCTGCGACGGAGATGTCGCTGCTGCGACAGCTGCTGCTCTACCTCGTCGTGGTCCTGGGCGTGCTGCTCTCTGACGCGGTGGCCATGGCTCGCAGCGGAGGACCCATCCGCATCGAGCTGAGCCGGCCCTGGGTGGTGGTCGCCGGCCTCATCGCGCTCGTGGTCTTTCCGGCGGTCTGGCGCGACATCGGCACGATGGCAGAGGCCAGCCTGATGGTGCAGCTGGGACTCGCCGCGCAGGGCGGCGTCTTCTGGGGCGTCATCGTGGCCGGGGCGGAGAAGCAGATTGCGCGCCAGAGGGGGCCCGCGGCCCTCGACACGGTCGAGGGGTCATAGGTCAGGTTCGAGGGGTCGTCGGTCTCGGGCCGCGCCCCTGCGCGCGGGACCCCAGCATCGCCGCCAGCTCGGGTGGGACCCAGGCGACGGCCATGAAGGCCAAGAATCCGATGATAGCCAACAGCAGCCAGCCGACGGCCGCAGCCCCGCGGCGCAGGATCGGAATGATGGTCGCGTCCATGGTTACCCTCCAGCGACGTGGTTGGGTGCATCCGGATGGCGCGGGTCGCGCCGTGGGTGCACCCCGATGAGGATGATCGAGGCCAGTGGCGAGCGCGACGACGCCGAGCGCCGACCGCGACGCGCGGACCGGTCGGAACGTCACCGGCGCGGTAGAAGGCGTCCATCACCGGACCGGCGACGGCCAGCCCGAGCGGGCCCGGAGATGGAGTTGGCGATGTTGGCGATGCCCATGTAGCGGCCGCTCGAGGCGAGCGGGATGATGTCGGTCATGAGAGCCCAGTCGACCGCGATATAGGCGCCCGAGCCGGATCCGAGGAAGAAGGCACCGATGAGCGCGACGGGCGGGGTCGGAGCCGCGGCCAGGATGGCGATGCCCAGGGTCGCGATGGCAGCTGCCGCCCAGACGACCGGCTTGCGACCGGTGCGGTCGGAGATGCGGGCGGCGGGGATGGCCGTGAGCACGGTGCCCGCCAGTCCCATCCCGAGCGCCGCCATCCACAGGAGCGAACGCTCGTCGGCGTCGGTGACCGAGAAGACGCGCTCGATGTAGAGCAGGCTGATGTTGATGAACGTGCCGGTGCCCATGAGGAAGAACAGGCGCACCAGCGTCATGCGCACGAAGGAGCGCTCGCGCAGGATGCCCGGGTCCCAGGTCTCGAGCGACGATGGAACGCCACGACCGGCCCCCACGGGGCATGCCCTGTGGGCCGTCGTCGACGAAGATGAAGGTCAGCGCGGCGAGGCTGAACTCGACGAGGCCGACGATGACGAAGGCCAGGCCCCACAGCTCGAAGCGGGCGCCCACGGCCATGATGGCGAAGCCACCGACCAGGCCGGTCGTGCGCATGACGCCGACGAGTCCGCTGGCCACACCGACCTGGCGCTCGGCGACGAGGTCGGGCACGAAGCCCTGGTAGGGCCCTGGGCGAAGTTGGAGCTGAACTGCAGACCCAGGAAGAGCAGGCCGTAGAGGACGAGCACGCCCGTCGACCCGAGCGCCTCGCCGTCCCAGTCGGCCGGCTGGGCCATGGCGATGAGCGACAGGCCCACGGATGAAGAGGAGGTCGAAGTCCTGCGCCGGTGATGATGTAGCCCTTGCGCTTGCCGAAGCGGGACGTGGTGTAGTCGCTGACGGCACCGATGGTGGGGACGGTCAGGATGGCCACCAGTCCGCCGAGGAGCTCGAGCGGGCCCATGACGCTGCCGACCGACCCCTTGCCCACGATGAGCTCGATCTGCTTCTGGCCGAAGCCCTCGTAGGCACCCCAGACGGCGTTGATGCCGAACCAGTAGACCGAGATGAGGCCCAGCTGCCGCGAGGGCAGCATCGCGGTCGGACGAGCCGTCACGGCGTCAGCGGTCACTGCCATGTCTCCCTCTCCCCAAGGTGGCTACAGGTTGACCCGTCGGGCCCGCGAGTACAAGGGCCGCGTGGCTCGTGCCGGCACGACCCGAGGGTCGGGGTCGGGTGCCTGTCCTTCGAGGAAGCGGGCGAACTGGCCCAGCACCCAGCGGTCGTGGTCGGTGAGGTAGGGGTCGGCCAAGCGCTCGATGACACCGCGCCGCGTGGTGAGGCGCGGGTCTTCTGTGGGTTCGTCGTCGATGGGCCTGAAGCTGGTGAGGCTGTCCATGTTCTGCTCCGATGCAGTGCTGATGGACCTCAGACTCGGACTAAGGCTGGCGCGCGTCATCGGGCGGCCCCTTATCCGTTCCCTTATCCGCGTCCGAGAGCCGCTCACGCGCTAGCCTTGGAGAGGACAGCCCAACGTCTGCAGGAGCGTGCGCATGAACCCATTGGCCGCCATCTATCATCCCGGCGGAGCCGATCCCAACGGCTATCCGGTCAGCGTCATCGGTTTCGTCAGCAGCTGGTCCGATACGACCGGCACCATCACCCAGATCGTGTGCGTGACCACCGACGGCGGCATCCACACCTTCGACGCTGAGCGCGTCCAGATCGTCGATCGCTCCGTGGCGGCGTCCATCGTGGCGGCGACCGAAGCCAACAAGATCCAGCGCGCACAGGGCGGCTCCGTCCCGCCGGGGCGCTGAGTCTGACTGCAGGCGCGTAGCCCGCACGACCCTCTGGCGCGCTGCAGCCTTGGACTTCCGGGCCATGTGGAGGCCACGTCTGGTGCGGCATGCTGAGCGCATGCTTACGTCGCCACACTTTCGCCGTCGAACCGGCCGTCTCGCGCTGGCCCTGCTTTCGACGGTCCTGCTCGCTGCGTCGATGACCCCGGCCGCCCACGCCGGTATCACGCAGCCGTTCGAGCCGCGCAGCACCGTCGCGCTCGCACCGGGGATCGACTTCGCGGTGGGCACCATGCGCACCACCGGCGATCGCCCGCAATCCGTGCGCGTCGCCACCGTCGAGCCGGGTCGAAGCGACGTTCGCCTGAAGTCGGTGCTCTCCAACGACAAGGTGGTACGGCGCGAGGTCGTGACCAGCATGGCCATCCGCAAGAGCGTCCCGACACGCTTGGCCATGGTCGCCACCAACGGGGACATGTCGACTCGCGATCGTGTGGATGCCTACGCCGCTCCGCAATCGATGGCCGTCTCCAACGGCGAGCTGCTGCTCGCGCAGGCGTGCACCCGGCCGACCCTGGGCATCGACCCCGACGGCGACGCTCGCATCGGCGACGTTCGCGTGCACGTGACGGCCATCCCGCCGGGTCGCTCGCTGCCCAAGCAGATCCATCGCGTCAACACCCATCGTGACGACGGCAAGACCGTGCTCTTCACCAAGCGCTTCGCCTCCAGCACGCGCACGAAGGGCGGGCTGCGAGGTGGTGCTCCAGCTCGAGGACCTGCTGCGGCCCAACGGCAGCCAGATGGTCAAGGTGCTGAAGGTCCGACGGGGTGCCGGTGACACGCAGCTGCGCGCGGGCCAGGCCGTGCTGTCGGTCAACAACCCCAAGGCGGGCTGGGTCCATGACCTGCGTGTCGGCCAGCGCTTCGAGCTGCAGACGCAGGTCGTGCGCAAGGCCGACAATCGCTGCGGCGGCATCATCGCGGCGGCCACGGGCTGGTCCGAGGTCAGCGAAGCCGTCGGCGGCAACCAGTTCACGGCACGCGCGGGTAAGGTCGCGGCGCCATCGAAGGCTGTCTATCCGGCCGGCGTCCAGCGGCACCCGCGCACCGGCGTTGGCGTGACCGAGGACGGCCGAGTGCTGATGATCACCGTCGACGGTCGGCGCAGCACGAGCGCCGGCGTGACGCTCGCCGAGATGGGACGGCTGATGCTGTCGCTGGGTGCCACCGACGCCTTCAATCTCGACGGTGGCGGTTCCACCGTCATGGCCCGCCGCATGCTCCACAGCGGCAAGTTCGTCGTCGCCAACAAGCCCTCTGATGGGCAGCCAGCGCCCGGCCACGCAAGCGCTCGTCGCCTTCGAGGTCGATCCCGGCCCGTAGCTTCCCCGAGCGGCGCATTCGCGGTCGAGGCCGCGCCGTCCTGCGCCGTCGCCCTGGGCAAGGAGATGATGGGCCGGAGCGGCATGAAGACGTGGACGACCGAGGGCATCGACTTCCTCACCGACTGGTCGGTGAGCGGCGACCTTGTCGCGAGCGGCACGTCAGGGCCGAAGGGGTCCGCCGACCAGGACCTGGCTGTCCTGGTCGAGCATCACTCCGGTCAGGTCGGGCGTGCCGCAAATGACCGCGAGCGCTCGCTCCCATGGGCGATCGGCGGCCAGGAACGTCAGCTCTTCCCGGTCCCACTCATCCCAGAACACGATGTCGGCTTGCGTGCCGCCATCGCGCTCGATGCCACGGCGACGCGCCTGGTGCATGTCCGACTGCACCCAGAGAGCACCATCGAGCAGGGGTGTGAGCGAGCGGCGACTGACACCAACGCCCTCCACGAGCACGAGCGGAGCAGCCGACGGCACTTCGATGGCGCCGGTGCGCTTGCGGACGTCCCAGGCCGGTGGCCGATAGTCGACGGCCTCGCCGCGATGCAACGGCTCCAGGACGCCGGCACGCATGAGGTGGTCCCAGCCGAAGAAGGATTCCCACCAAGCCACGTCATCGCCGTGGACGACGACGGCACCCGGGACGACGCCTGCCAGGCGTGCGGCGATCGTGCTCTTGCCGCTCGCCGATCTGCCATCGATGGCGAGGACGAGCGGTCGGCCGGCTGTGGGCGTGGTAGCCGCCTGGATCTCGGCGATCAGATCAGCGAGGGCGCGAGCCTGCCACGGCGAAGCGACCGGCTCCTCCATGGGCGTGGCGATCATGTCAAGGCGCACGCGACGATGGGCCTTGGGCACCCACGGTCACCGCTGTGGCCTGTCAGGAAGTCTCCCTGGCGACCACCTGCAGGATGCGTCCGCGCTGGTCGACCGCGTAGATCTCGCCGGCCTCGTCGGCGCCGAATGACACCAGCCGGCCATCGAAGTCGTGGACCGGGACGGCGCGCGCCTCACCCGTCAGCATCTCGGAAGCGGTCGCCGCCCAGATCGTTCCGGTGCAGTAGTCGCCGAAGAGATAGATGCCGTCGAGGGCAGGCTGCTCTGCTCCGCGGTAGGTGTAGCCACCGACGATGCTGCAGCCTTCGTCGTGACCGTAGCTCAGGGCCGGCGACGTGTAGGCGACGAGGTCGCAGTCGTCGAGGTAGCACTCGGGCCCCTCGACGGCGTTCCATCCGAAGTTGACGCCTCCAGCACCATCGGGAAGGACGCTGACCTCTTCCCACGCGCCCTGTCCGACGTCGCCGATGTAGATGTGACCGCCCTCTGGGTCCACGCTGAAGCGCCACGGGTTGCGCAGGCCGGTGGCATGGATCTCCGGGCGGTGCGCAACACTCTCGATATAGCCGTTGTCCGCCGGGATGCCATACGGGTCAGCGGCGTCGACGTCGATCCGGAGCAGCTTGCCCAGCAGCGTGGTCGGATCCTGTGCGGCGCCGAGCGGGTCACCCCCGCTGCCGCCGTCGCCGGTCCCGATCAGGAGCATGCCCGTGGCGTCGAACGCGATCATGCCGCCGTTGTGGTTGGCGTAGGGCTGCTCGATGACGAGCAGCTGGCGCTCGCTGGCAGGATCGACGGCGCCGTCGGACGCGGTGAACTCGCTGACGACCGTGGCGCCATCGCCGGCGCGGGTGTAGTTGACGTAGAGGCGGCCGTTGGTCGTCGTACTCGGGATGGAAGGCCAGGCCGAGCAGGCCCCTCTCGCCCCCGGCGGTCACGCCCCCGGTCAGGTCGAGGAAGAGCTCATCGGCGACGGCCCCATCGGGGCCGAGGACGCGGACCCGGCCCGGCTGTTCGACGACGTACAGCGTTCCTGCCTCACCCGGGGCGGATGTCACGAAGACCGGGTCCTCGAAGCCGTCAGCCACCGGGACCATGTCGATGGCGAGGGCGTCCAGGTCTGTCGCAGCACGCGCCGTTTGGCCGGCCTGCGTGGTGGAGGCCAGCGACAGAGCGACGACCGTCGCCAGACCGAGGAGCGAAGGCCTGCACATCTTGACGATGGCCGGGACAGGGTTGGCTCGTTCAGTAGCTAGAGTCATGGTCGGACGATGATAGAGGCGTTACTCGATATCCCACGAGCGGGACGCGGCCGACCTCAGTAGCTGCAGCCACAGGGTGTTCTTCATCGCGCCGGGCTGCAAACGCGACCTTCAGCCGCGGGCGAACCTCGCGCTCCTGTGCCCGTCGCTCAGGGCAGGAACTCGAAGGTCTCCGCGATGGAGAGCCAATCGTCGTCGGGCCGCTCCAGGTCGGTGCAGGTCAGCACGAAGAAGACGGAACCGTCGCTGAAGAAGTACGCGGCATGGAGGGTCTCGTAGCCCGGGAAGCGAAGTCCGTAGTCGATCCGTGCGGCCTCGCCGGCTGGAAGCTCGAGCATCGTGACGTCTGGTCCGGATGCGAGTTGGTCGCCGAGCCGGGCGTAGGCTGCGGTCTCTGCTGCCACAGCGAGGGACAGGGGCACCCCGCCGGCAGGCGCGTCAAGGACATTGCAGTTCTCGGCGAATCCTCGATCCTGGTCCACGTCTCCGAAGGCCATGAGTGAGAGCCCCAACCCTTGTTGCAGAGCGGCCTCGATGGTGGTCGCGAGGGCGGGTACGGCTTCACTGGCCAGGTCCATGACCTCGCTCACGTCCGTGGCCGAGGGATAGACGTAGACCCAATCCTCCGGGAATGTCAGCGCGTAGCCCACCTCGGCGACCTCCACGCGGCCGCCGAAGCCGATGGGATCGAGTTCGCCGTCCTGCGCGCCTACCGGGCCGCCGGTGCCGAGCGCGAGCAGTGCGGCAGTCGCCGCAGAAGCCATCAGAAGGTCGTACATGGACGCTCCTCCACGTTAGAGCAGGCAACCCTTCGTGACGCGATCAGCGGGCGAAGTGCCCGAGAGCCGTCGCTCATCGACAGTGGCGCCAGTGTTGTCCGCCCAGGGGTACGTCCGGCTGGGGTCCAGGAGCCATCTCGATCCGAGTCGCCAGTCGTCGATTGATGATGACCGTCTCCAGGGCATGGCGGCGGTTCTGGTGACCAGCGCGATACTCGAGCCAGGCCCCTGTCAGCGGAAGCATGGGGCCGCCGCTGTGCAGTCGAACGTCTGGGTCTACCCCGGGCGCGGCGTGGATACAACCGCTGATGCGGTAGATGCCCGCTTCGACGACCACCGCATAGGGTCTGGTCGCGCGCCGGCGAGCGGGATCGCCCCGCGGGCCACTGGCGATGACGGCGATGAGCTCGGAGCGAGGCAGGAGGGTCTCGTCGGCGGATATGGTCGTGCCGTCGCGGAGGTTCTCCACATGAACATTCTCAAGGTGGATGAGATCGTGGGCGTTGAGCAGGTCGGTCAGGCGCTCCGCGTCGAGACGCACCCAGCCGAACACTCGTTGGGCGGAAAGGAAGGCCTCGAAACCCACGAGCGGGGTGTAGGCGGCGAACTCCGGCTCGTGGATGTCCTCGGGTCGGCGTTCGAGTACGAGGCTCAGGGTCGCAGTGCTCATGTCCCGGGAGCCTGCGACCGGTGCAGGCGACGCGCCATGGCCATTTCGTAAGTGGAAGGGGTGCCGGGACGTTAGGTAGCGAGCCGGTCGATCGCTCACCTGGTGCGGAGCCGCGTTGAGAGGCGGCAGCGCCTGGTCCAGGGCGATGGCGAGTCCCGTCTGAACCGCGCTGCGGCGGGTCGCGGACGAGCGCGGGCGCCATCATCCCGCCATGATGGGCTGATGAGCGAGGTGCTGGACGGCTCGACGGTGAGCGAACCGCACGACGTCGTGGCGCAGGTGGAGCGTCTGGCTGAGGGCGCGGATCAACGCTGGCAGGTGCTTGCCGAGGCCCAGCGGGAGATCGGCCTCGATCCCGAAGCCCCCGTCTCGCCCGCGGCGGCACGCGGACCGCGCGAACGTGCCCGCGAGCTTCGCGACCACGCGCGTTCCTTCCTGTTGCCGCGGGCCCGTGACCTCGATGCTCCGCTGCTCGTCGCCATCGTGGGGCCCACGGGTTCCGGCAAATCCAGCCTTCTCAACACATTGGCCGATGCGCAGGTTAGCGCGACGGGTGTGTTGCGACCCACGACACGAGATGCCATCGCGATGGGCGATGCCGCCGACCTGGAACGCGCCATCGATGTCCGGCGCCCTGGCCGGCCTCCCGGACGAGCGTGTCGAGCGACACGTCGTGGGTGTCCTGCCGGGCCTGGTGATCGTCGACGCACCCGACGTCGATTCGGTCGAACACGCCGGTCGCGCCCTGGCCGACCACCTCCTCGAGGCCGCTGACGTCGGTCTCTTCGTGACGACCGCGACACGCTATGCCGACCGCGTCCCGTGGGACGTGCTGGAGCGGGCCGAGCAGCGTCGCCTCGACCTCGTCGTCATCGTCAACCGGATGCCCGCAGGAGAAGACGCCAAGGTAGTACTCGACGACATCGCGGCGCTGCTGGCGGAGACCGAGCTTCGCGTGCGCGAGATCATCAGCGTCCCCGACGGCGCGCTCGCCGAGGACCGCGCCTCGCTGGCGCCGTCGGCCGTCGAGCCACTCCGGCGCTGGCTGGCGGTCGCTGTCGGCTGACGCCGCCGAGCGGCGCACCCTCGCCGCGGATGCCCTGGCCGGTGCGCTCCGCGGCGTCACGCCACTTGGCCCGCGGCGTGGCGGACGACCTTGACCGGGAGGTGCAGGCACGAAAGACCCTCCTCGAGTACGCCCAGCACGCGTACGCCGATGAGAACGCCGTGATGCTCGAGCGGCTGTTCTCCGGCTCGCTCTTGCGCGAGGAGGTCATCCGCAACTGGCACAGCTTTCGTGGGGGCAGACCAGGTCACGCGCTTCTTCGCCAAGGGCATCGGCCAGGTACGCGGCACGTTGGGGGCGCTCCTGCGGCGAACTCCGCGCGCGCCGGTCGCGGCGGTCCAGCAGGGCGCGACCGACGACATCGCCGCCCTCGTCACGAATCACGCCGCAGAAGCCGCGCGCCGGACCTCTGAGCGCTGGTCTTCCGACCCGACCGGCGCACTGCTCGTCGCCGCTCATCCGGAGCTCTGGTCGTGCACGCCCGGCCTCGAGACGGCGACGCGCAGTGCGGTCGACGCCTGGATCGAGGCGATCGCCCAGGACGTGGCAGCGCACGGGACCGGGCGACGCGGCGCGGCCCGTCTCGCGGCGCTGGGCGTGAACGCGGTGGCGGTGACGCTCATGCTCGTGACCTTCAGCCACACCGGCGGGCTCACCGGCGCCGAAGCCGGCATCGCCGCGGCCACCGCCTTCCTCAATCAGAAGCTGCTCAACGCCCTCTTCGGTGAGGCGGCGGTGCAGGAGATGATCAGTCGTGCGCGCCGGCGTCTGAGCGATGCCCTGGAGGCTCTCCTGGCCGCAGAGCAACGACGGTTCGAGGAACGGCTCGGGGATATCGCCACGCGTGAGCGGCTGGCGAACGAGCTCCGCTCCGCTCGAGGCTTGAGCGCATGACTCTCGAGCCGAATCGGGGGCGCCTGGAGCGCGCCATCGAGGCCGCCGAGATCACTCGGCCTTGAGATCGCTGAGGCGCAGGTCGTCGCTCGGACCATCGAGGAGCGGCAGGGCTACCCGAGTGACCTCTACGTGCTCGGCCTGGCCGGCGGGACTGGCGTGGGCAAGTCCAGCCTCCTGAATGCCATCGCCGGCGCTGATATCAGCGCAGCCGGCGCCCGTCGTCCGACCACCAGGTCGCCCGTGGCCCTGCTGCCCTCCGGCTACCAGGCCGAAGCCGCCCCCTTGCTCGAGTGGCTGGGCGGGGCGGAGGTCAGGACATGGGCCGGCGAGGAGGCCGCCGTCGCCATCGTCGATCTTCCGGATCTCGACTCCATCGAGCCGACCCACGCCGCTCGCGTCGATGCCGTCCTGCCGAAGATCGATGCCGTGCTGTGGGTGACCGACCCGGAGAAGTACGACGACGCCATCCTGCACGATCGCTACCTGCGACGCTGGATGCCACGTCTCGCTCGCCAGGCCGTCGTCGTCAACAAGGCCGACCGACTGGCTCCCGAGGACATGGAGCACGTCTGCGATGACCTCCGGCGTCGGCTTCGGCAGCAAGCACTGCCGGAAGTCCCCGTGCTGAGCGTGTCGGCCCTCGCGGATACGGAGCCGCTACGTGACTGGTTGTTCGAGGGGGTATCCGCCAAGGCGGTCGTGACGGAGCGACTGCGATCAGAGTGCCGTCGATGCTGTTCGCGGAGCTGGCCGCGGCTGCCGACATCGCGGCGCGGTCGCGCCCGGCCCGCTGGTGAGGACGGCGGTACAGGCAGGCGCAGCGGCCGCCGCGCGCGACGCTATCCTCGAACTCATCGGTCCCGAGGGGCTGCACGCCCAGGCAGCGGCGGCGGTGCGCGCTGAGGCAGGCAGCGCAGGCCGCGGACCGGTCCAGCGGGCACGGATGCTGCTGGACAGCGCGGTTCAGGCGTGACAGCGCGGCGGGCTGATCCGGAGGGCTACCTGCGGCGCTGGCGCGAACGCGGCTCCCTCGACCGTGTCGTGGCACCCATCCGGCAGGTCCTGCTGGCGGCCGCCGACGGCCTGCCCGCGCGACTGCGGCCGGGCGTACTCGCGACCGCGGACCCTGCGTCCATCGGCAAGCAACTGGCGCAGGGCATCGACTCCGCCGTGAGCAGCCCGGCGGTGGGCGACGGGCCGCACAGCAGGCTCTGGCCGGCGATCGGACTCCTGCAGCTTCTGGCGACTGGCTCCTTGCTGGTCGGGACGATCTGGCTCGTGGTGCTCGTGGGCCGTGGCGGGTCCATGCCAACCGCCAGCGTCGACCTCCCTGTGCTCGGGCCGATGCCCACCCCGGCCGTCCTCATCATCGGCGGCCTGCTGGCGCGCGTTCCTCCTTGATCGCCTGCTGTCGCTGGCAGGCCGTCCGGCTGGGGAGCCACTGGGCGGACACGATCCTCGAAGACATCTCGCAGCGGGTGTCGGTGACCGTGACCGACGTTCTCACCGCGCAGCTGGTCGTCGATGGACGAGGCGCGACACGCACTATGGGCCGCAATGCGAGACATCGAACAAGCGCCGGCCCTCGATCGTGATGCCCGCCAGACGCGGCCAGGGCCGGAGCTTCGATCCTGAGCCCCTGGACGGACGTGACCGTCGTCGTGTCCTCGATGACCCCCTCCGGAGGGACCGTCGGATCGAAGTCCTCGCCTCGATACGGAGCGAGCCCGTAGCCGACGCGGGAGCCCGCATCGAGGATGCGCTGGTGAGCGGCCGCCGGTTCGGGTGTCAGGATGTCGCTGCAGTGCGCCCCCGCCGTGCTCGACGGATGGTCTGACGTGGTCAGCGGTCGTGTCTGATAGCGAGACGCCGTGTCGTTCGGTCAGCTCTTCCGGACGGCTCGCCTGATCCTGCGCGACGACGACCGCGCCGCCCATGCCGTGCACGACGCCGTGCTGTCCGCCTGCGTCCACATCCGGGCGATCCGGGCGACCCACCCGCCACGTCCTGGGCGGGCTCACCATTCGAGCCTGAGCTACTGTTCACGGCAGGGGGCTGGCGGTGGCGCGAACGGGAGGGCTCGCATGGCGGTGGAGGAGGCGGTTGTCCAGACCGCTGGGCTGACCAAGTCCTACAGCGGCCTCGACGTCGTTCGATCCCTGGATCTGGTCGTCCCCCGCCACTCCATCTTCGGCTTCCTTGGTCCCAACGGCGCCGGCAAGACCACGACGATGAAGATGCTGCTGGGACTCATCCGTCCCTCGGCGGGCACCGGCGCCGTGTTCGGCCTCGACATCGAACGACACAGCCCCGCGATCCGCGCCCGGGTCGGATACCTGCCCCAGGACCCCCGTTTCTACGAGCACATGACCGCGCGGGAGACGCTGCGGTTCGCCGCGAGCTTCTTCTTCAGCGGTCCCAAGGCCGCGATCGAGGACCGGGTCGCGTCGATGCTGGATCTCGTCGGGTTGACCGACGCAGCCGACCGCGCGATCAAGGGCTTCTCCGGTGGCGAGCGGCAGCGGCTCGGGATCGCACAGGCGCAGATCCACGAGCCCGAGCTGCTCATCCTGGACGAGCCGGCCGCATCGCTCGACCCGCTCGGGAGGCGTGACGTGCTGGCGATCCTCGAGGGCTTCCGAGCGACGTCGACGGTGTTCTACTCGACACACCTCCTGGACGACGTCCAGCGCGTGAGCGACACCGTGTGCATCCTCAACAACGGCGGGATCGCGGCGCAGGGTCCCATTTCGGAGATCCTCTCGGCCGGGTCCGGGACCGCGTTCCTGGTGGACGTGGTCGGAGATGTCGAGCGGGCGCGGCTGACGCTGCTGGCCGAGCCCTGGGTGGAGACGGTGACGGTCTCCGACTTCGACGGATCGGCGACCTTGCACGTGGTCGTGTCGGATGCGCAGGCGGCGGAGTCCCGGATGCAACGCGTGCTCCTCGCCGACGAGTCACTCGTCGTGAAGGGGTTCAGGCAGCAGACGGCCAGCCTCGAGGATGTCTTCGTCAGCCTGGTCGAAGGGACGCGCGACGATGGGTAGCTCCAGCGTGTCGGGCCCCGTGGGGCTGGACCGGGTCACGCAGACGGGATGGCGCAGCGGCCTCCCGAGTCTCATGGCCGCGGGCTTCGGCTCGTGGTGGAAGACCAGGACCTGGTGGATCCAGTCGCTGATCTGGATCGCGGTCTTGAACGGGTCGCTCGCGGCCCTGATCTGGGGTGACGCCCCGGACCGCCAGGCGATCTTCACCGTCTTCGGCGTGATGACCACGTTCGCAGCCATCGCCGTCACGATCATCATGCAGGAGGCGATCGTCGGCGAGAAGCGGAGTGGCACCGCCGCATGGGTGCTGTCCAAGCCGGCATCGAGGACGGCGTTCGTGCTGTCCAAGCTCGTGCCGAACTCGGTCGGCGTGCTGGCGACGATGATCCTGATCCCAAGCTCCGTCCTGCTCGTGCAGCTGGCGCTCGCCGGCATCGACGTGGATCTGGGGCCGTTCGCGCTGGGCGCCGCTGTGGCCGGGCTGAACCTGCTCTTCTACCTGACGCTTTCGCTCATGCTTGGGACACTGTTCGATAGCGCCGGGCCGGTGATCGCGATCCCCCTGGCCTTCGCGTTCGGCCAGCAGCTGCTCGGCGGCCTTCCCCATCATCGAGTACCTGCCGTGGTCCCTGCTGGTGCCCATCGCGGGGTCCGATACGAGCGTGATCGGCGCCATCATCGGCGGCCAGCCGATCCAGACGTACGGGGCGATCGTGTTCACGGGCACGGCGTGCGTCATCTTCACGATCGTCGCGTTCTGGCGATTCGAGCGCACCGAGCTCTAGAGGCGGGCCAGGACGCGTCCGCGCGCCCCGCGGAAGCTTGGGATCGCGGGCGACGGACACCCGCTGCAGATCATCGGGTCGTCCGCAAGTCTGGCATCACGCCTCGAACCTGAAGCTGACGGCATCGGCACGGATGCCGAGGGATGCGATACTTGCGTCCGTGGTCAGGTTCCGGCTCATCGCCTCGGCGTCTCCGGTGCGGGTACAAGCTCACCGACTTGTTCGCTCTACAGACGACGTGCTAACCCGGACCACGACTTGGACGCTCATTCTGAGCGTGAAACCGGCGCCCGTAGCTCAGTGGATCAGAGCATCTGACTTCGGACTATCCGCGTCTATGCGGCGTGCTAGCGAGCGTGGGGCATCTCACGAAACATGCCCAGTTAGATGCTCTCCGTGGGCGCGGAAGCGATCGGCCGCGCGTACCTGCCCGGGCTGCCTCGCCCTTCTGCCCTGACCGGGCACCCGGCCTAGCGACTCAGGGGGCGAAGGTCCCCCGCGACCCATCCAGACCCCGCTCAACCGCACTTGACCACACCATGGGAATAGGTATGATTACGTAACGTGCCCTGCAAGACCCTGGACCCCACCGCGTTCGCCGTGGGACGGAGTGGTCGAGAGAGGCGGTCAGGGCCGCCCCTTCCAGGGCGAGAAGGAGGGATCCCGTGGGGAACCCATTCCGTACGAACCGCTGGCGGCAGGGAGGCGGCCTGCTACTCGCATCGTTGATGACCTTGGCGCTTGCAGCGCCAGCATCCGCTGTCGAGCAGTACACGGTCACGGTCTGCGCTCATGACAGCACTGGCGCCCAGGTCAATCTGGGTGCGGCCCAGGTGACGATGAAGATTGGCAGTACCACTTACTGGGTCGCCGATTCCGCCAGCAACGGCTGCCGTTCCAAGGTTGTCAACTCTGGTACCGACGTGGAGCTCTGGATTGTCCGAAACAACTACTCCAGTGGACACCAGTCGGCCACCATCAACGGCGACCAGACTGTCGATTTCTACTCGACGCTGGTCACCCTCCAGTACAGTGGCAGTATCGCCTTCGGCGGCACGTCGGGCGGAGGGGGAACGCAGCGTTCTTCTCCAAGCCGTCGATGGAGCTCTTCGGCGGCAGCGAGGTTCGCTTCCGGCTCGACGGAACGGGTGGTGCATCGGGGCGGCTCGGGCTCACCTGGCCGCTGGCGGACGGTCCCGGCAAGAGCTTCACGCGCAGCCTCATCGCGCTGCGACTGATCGACAGCAACGGCGACCCACTCGACGGCGGGACCGCACGCTACAAGACGAACTACTGGGCGTACGCGCCCGGCTCCACGGGCAATGAGGCCATCGGCCCCCGGCATCCTCGCGTACGCACTGCCCGGTCTGGTGGGGAACCTCACCAACGAGATGAAGTTCAACAACACGATCCAGACCGTCACTCAGAACGCGGCATCGAACTCCGTGTACCAGTTCCGGACGCGGAATGTGACGCTGGAACTCAACACCGCCGACAACGATCCGCTGTCGGGTGGCAAGGCTCGCTACGGTCGCAACGGCACGTATACGACGTGGTGGTGGCCAGGCGGGTTGACCGACGGGAATGGCAAGTCATCCGCGGAGGTCTTCCCCGGTACCTACTCGTTCGAGATGCAGTACCAGGGCACGGCACAGGCCAAGGAAAGCAAGGACGTGCCCGACGCGGACACGACCTTCACGTGGAAGACGGCAACGGTCACCCTGTACTACAGCAAGAACATCTCGTACGGCGGCGGGAGCGGCGACGCACGCTGGTTCAACAAGCCCACGATGAACCTGCTCGCCGGGGACTACAAGTTCCACTTCCGTTCGGGTCCCAGGGTCAACCTCTCAGTGGGGCGCAGGTGAGACCTACACCAAGAGCATGGTCGTCGCCAACGTCAACGACTCCACAGGCGCGCCGATCGAGGGCGCCAAGGCCGAGGTCGCCCCTGGCGGCTCGTGGCTGTCGATGGGCAACACGGACGCAGACGGCGTGGCGTACAAGCTGCTGGACGGTGGTCCGGTGGGCAACACCCAGGTGCGCATCAGCTATCACAACGGTCCGAGACCAGATCTTCGACCAGCCAACCCATTCCATCTTCACCTTCGGCACCGTGGAGGCCACGATCAAGCTGATCGACGACGTCGGTGACCCGACTTGACGGTGGCGATGTCGTCAGCAGGGCGGCGGAGCCTGGATCGCGTGCGGGACCACGAACAGCAACGGTAACGTGAAATTCGAAGTCTTCGCCCCGGGGTCGTACAAGTTCAAGATGACCTACAACGGGATCACCAGGAGAAGACCCAGGACATCTCGACTCCTGTCGTCTTCCAGACCGGCTCGGTCGTCTCCCTCACGGGCACCGCGACCAAGTGTGCGAATCGGCAGCTGGGTGACGTCATTCACGCAGGGATGCAGCTGCTCCCTGGGAACTGGAAGTGCCAGTTCAATGACGGCTTCCCGCTGACGTACTACGACCTCGCTCCGCGGCCACGGTGAACGACATCCACTAAGGAGCCGCTCCTGCCGGCTGGAGGCCGGTGGTAGACACAAGGGCAGCAGCGAGGGCCCATAGCCCTCGCTGCTGTTTCGCGTTCACGGCGCGGATATGCCGGGCCGGGGGCACGGTGCCAGGTCGCACCACCAAGCACCGCGAGTCCCCGCACGCGTTGACAGCGTCGGCCTTGCGTGGCCTCTACTTGACCTGATAGTGCCCCCGACGGGGGTACGTTCGTACTAGTGCCCGATCATTCCGCCCGCGGCAACGCGCCCGGTCTGACAGTCGCGGACGGACGAATCGCGGAGGATCACGAGATGTGCCTCCGTCGAGTGAAGGAGGGAATGAAATGGGCCTGATCCGCAAGAGCGGAGTCTTTCTCACGGGGGCCGCGCTCGCATCGGCACAGCTCCTCGCGATCGGGGCGGCCAGTCCTGTTGCGGCTGCCGATCCGATCCGCGTCGACGTCTGTATCGAGGACAGCGCTGGCAACGCGCTGGTCCCGGGTACGACGTGGTACAAGCTTGGGAGCACCTACTACTTCTCCAACACCGTCGATGGCACCACCAGCTGCAAGTACATGGAGTTCCCCGACACGACGACCGACCTGGAGATCTGGACGACGTACAACAACACGACGAGCGCGCACGTCACCCAGAACATCCAGACAGACCCGACCTTCGATTTCAAGACCCACCAGCTGACACTGGCGATCGAGTCTGCCGATGGTGACCCATTGGCCGGTGCCACGGCTCGCTATGGCATCAATGCCGCCTTCGGGACGTGGAACTTCCCGGGTGGGGCAACAGGACGCCGGTGGAACGACCTCCGCGGAGTTCTTCCCGGGGACGTATTCGGTCGAGATGCGGTACCAGAGCACGACCGACGTCAAGAGCAGCGTGACGATGCCGAATGCCAACAAGACGCTGACGTGGAAGACGGCGACGGTCACGCTCGCCTGGCCGAACCAGATCTCGTACGGTGGCCCGACGGGGGACTCCCGCTACTTCATCAAGCCCACCATGGATCTGCTCGCCGGGACCTACACGTTCCACTTCCGTGACCCGAACGGCTGCACGAAGGACCTCACGTGGAATTCGGGCGACGACTACACCGGCTCGGGTTGCCCCACGGACGACAAGGCTCCGACGGCGAGCCCGACCCAGGACCCGGCCAAGAACAGCGCGGGTTGGAACAACACCGACGTGACCGTTTACTGGAACTGGACGGACAACACCGGCGGCTCTGGCATCGACAACGACAACTGCAAGAAGCGCACCGACCTCTCCGCTGATACGGACGAGGGCGTCAACGATCTCACGGCATCCTGCTCGGACCTCGCGGGAAACACCGGCCAGGCGTCCAGGACTGTCAAGATCGACAAGACGGACCCGACCGTGAGCCTGATCGGTGGCCCGGCCGATGGGGCCAGCTACGTGTTCGGCTCCGTTCCCGCCGAACCGACCTGCGACGCCAGTGATGCCCTGTCAGGGCTCGACGGGAGCTGTGAGGTCGTGGACTACGACACCTCCGTTGGTGCGCACACCGTCAAGGCCAAGGCGTTCGACAACGCGGGGAACAAGGGCACCGCCACGGCGACGTACACGGTGACAGCCTGGACGCTCGAGGGCTTCTTCAAGCCGGTCAACATGGATGGCGTGCTGAACCGCGTCAAGGCTGGCTCGACCGTGCCGCTCAAGTTCCGCGTCTTCGCTGGCTCGACCGAGCTGACCGACCCCGCGGTCGTCGAGTCGCTCAAGGCGACGTCGAGGGACATGCGGCGCGATCGACGACGAGTCGGAGGACATCCGCGACGAGGAGCTCACGGAGACCGGCGACACGAGCCTGCGCTACGCCGACGGCCAGTTCGTCTACAACTGGAAGACCGCCAAGGCGAAGGCCGGCGAGTGCTTCGTCGTCAAGGTCTCGACCGACGATGGCTCGTTCATCAAGGCCTACTTCGAGCTGAAGTAGGGCTCCAGAAGCGGCCCGTCCTCTGTGGGGCAGGCCGCATCTTCATGTCTCATGTTTGAAGGCTCGTCCCGTGAGGGGCGGGCCTCTTGTTATCCCCCGCCACTCGCCAGCAGCGCGTTCAGCATCGCCTCCGGGTCGTCGCTCATCGCCATCCGCCGCGCTACACGGGCGCCATCGGGCGTGAGGCGCATGGCCTCCTTGCCCTCGTCGTTGGTGTACTGCTCGACGAGGCCTGCATCCTCGAGCAGCTCGAGGATGGCGTCCATCTCAGCGTCGTGGTCGGCCATGGACGCAGAGTAGCGACGCGACGAAGATGGAACCACCCAGGCCTTCCACTGGCTCATCCAGGTAGCGGGAGGCGACGACGCACGGCCCGCCGACCATGGCCGCTCAGGACCGTGCTGAGCCACTGGCGAACCCGGCCCGCCGACATGGAGGCACAACGTGCCGCGAGTCGTCCGGTGTCCGCGATGCGGCCAATGCACCTACGTGCGATCCGATCACGAGGTCTACTGCTGGAACTGCGACATGGATCTCGATCCGGCAGAGCTCGAGGACGTTGCGAAAGGCGAGATCAGGGCAATGAGTCCCGAGGAGTACAACCGGGCTGTCGTCAGCAGCGGGTTCTCCTACGGCGAAGGGCTCGAGATGCTCGGTTTGATCATCCTGTTCGGCGGATGGATATCAGCCGGCATGGCGGCGATCGTCGCCGGCATCGCCGTCGCGCTGATCTCGGGAGACTGGGCGCGATTCGTGATGGTGGCGCTCGGGGGGACGGTCCTCGGATATCTGGCCGAGGTGGCTGCCATGTTCACCTTCGGCTATCTCGATGTCCGATGGCTTCGGACCGGACGACCAGATGAGGCGTGGTTCGCGATCCTGCTGGTGCTCGGACCAGCCGTTGCGCTGCTCGTGGCGGTCCTCGTCCTCATGGACGTGTGAGTCGCCCGTCGAGCAGTCCACCGCACTGCCTGGGCTGGCCGCGGCCCTACTTCGGCCAGCGGCCCTCGCGCAGCTCACCCAGGCAGCGCGCCATCTCCTGCACGCAGCGCAGCTCCCGACCTCAGCTGCCTGACATGGGCCACGTGGACGAGTCCTTCGCCTCTTGCCGGTTCACCGCCGCCGTAGCAGACTCGATGTCGTTGGTGGAGTTGGTCAGCCATGTTTCGCCGGTGGAGGAAGCTCGGCCAAGGGCCGCCATTCCAGGGGCCGTCACTCACCGAGAGGGACGTTGCCGAGCTGCTACTCCTGATCGGTGGCCTGCTGCTGGTCGTGCCCGGAGGCTGGCTAACCCTGCCCCGGCTGCCCGACGCCCTGCGCGACTGCTCGGCCAGCGAGCAATCGTTCGAATGCAGCCTCGGGCAGATGTTCTTCAGGATCGGCTGCGTGATGTTCGTTGTCGGGGCAGCCCATTTCGTCGCACTGGTGGGCGTCTCGAGGCGGCGTAGGTGGGCTGACTGGCTCGCGATGGCTCTCGCGGTGACTTGGATCGTGTGGGTGTGGTGGGTGCCGATCCTGCTGGGGGCGCTGCTTGGCCTGGGGCAGTAACTGCTAGGTGATGGCCTCCGGCGGTCATCGCGAGCGGGCCTGCCGTCCTACCTCGGCCACCTTCCCGCCTTCAACTCGCCCAGGCACCGCGCCATCTCCTGCACGCAATGCAGCTCGGTCGGGCCGACGGCGGTCCACTCCCGCGACCGCTTGCCCACGACCGGCTTCTCGCTGGGGTCGAAGGCGTACATCGACCACTCGTTCCGCTCGGGATGCTCCATCGGCCGGCCGACGTACCAGCCGTCGGGCGTGGTGTCGTGGACGGCGGCCCAGGCGGCAGCGATGTTGTCGTCGGTCATGCGCGCAGGGTAGCGGGCGGTGCTTGTCTCAGGCTTCCTTGATTGCCACGGGGCGGACAATGGGAGGGTCACGGTCGCGCCGCGCGGTCCCGTGGCCGCACCCCTCATCGAGGGACGACGACCGTGACAGGAAGGTAGGTCGATCCCCGATGGAGAGGACCATGCTTGTTCGCGCATGGGCGCTGCTGGCGTCCACGGCGCTGCTGGTCACCGTGCTGGCCGTGCCGGCGATGGCGGGCCAATCCCAGGAAGTCGCGATCGCGGCGTACAACGCTGACGAGGAGCCGCTCGCCGACCACGGAACCTTCGTGGTCACCGGTGAGGCTGCTGCGGACCTGTGCAGCGGCGGGACGTGGGCAGATGCTGGAGGCAGGGTGTGGCAGATGACCGACGACGGCCTCAAGGTCGACGTCTACAAGCTCTACACGTGCTCTGGGACCGAGAAGACCTTCGAACTGAGGCTGAAGGCCACCATCGTCTACGACGGGCCGAACCTTCATGCTCGCTGGCACCTGACGGACTCGACGGGCTTCGATCCCGCTCCGATGGGCAAGGGGGACATCTTGCCCATGGAGGATGGGGTGGGCGAGGTATTCGTGGGGCTGCTGCGGTTCAGGTAGGCCCAACCCTCCGCCAGCCGTGGTGGCGGGCTGCGTCAGTTCGCTGGTCTCCAACCAGGTGAACTAGGCTCGGTCGGCAAGCCCGTTGACCGAAGAGGCCCGTCCCGCGAGGGGCGGGCCTCTTCTTATGCGCCACGACGCCACAGGCCCACGACAGCACCGTTCTATCTTAAGCCAAATCCGCGCGCTGAGCGGCCGGAGCCGTTGCCGGAGCCAGGACGATTATGTGGCGCGCCACTTACGCCTCCCTTATCTGGATGTGGATTGTCGCCTTGTCGCGCGCCGGATAATGGGGTGCAGGCTGCCGCGAGGCGCCATCACCTCTTGGCATCCCCGATGGTGGCCGGAGGAGGAGGGTTGCCAGATGAGGCTACGACTACTACTCGGCTTAGCCGCGGCATCGCTCACGGTGGCGTCGCTGCCTGTGTGGCGTCAGCGGAAGGCAAGGGACCGCCGATCGGGGTCTGGGGAGTCTGCAGCCGGCTACAGGAAAACATCCGGGAGACCTCCGCGCACTGCCGATCCCAGCAGGCAAGGAGTACGCCGGGCGAGCGCCCAGCGTCTGGTTCGCGGGCGACCCATGGGTCATCATCAGCCCGATGAACAACGACCCGGCAGGCATCTGGAACCGCACTGGCGCCTGTCCACTACCCAACGCCGACTAGACACAGCGACCTCGCGCACGCGCATCGGATGTGGAGGCCCGTCCCGCGTGGGGCGGGCCTCTTCTTGTTCGCGGCAGCCGCCTACCAGACCACTACCCGACCACGACCCGACCACCCGCCACGCTCAGCGCCGCGAGGAATCCATACAGGGAACCAGTCAATTCGCGGCAGATGCGAACATGCCTGCGGCCCGACGCCTGCCTGACGAGCTGGCACGCCCAGCCGCCAGCCTCGATCCCGTGATGCCGGAGCCGCTGGTCATCGCCTGGAAGCCACCGAGGGCCCGCGTCCGCCACGACGATCCGCGCCTGACCGCGTACAGCCTCGGCGTGTCCCGCCTGCGGTCAGCGATGGAGCTGGCGAGCGACCTCGAGGGCCTGCGGCTCGTCCTCGAGACGACGATGGGCGAGCGGTATCGCGTCGTAGTGCGCGGCGACGGGGCGGTCGTGGGGTTGTGGCGGCGCGGTTGATTCTCGAACCTCGACAACGCATACCGCCGCGCTGTACATTGCGCCCTCACGGTCACGCCTTGCGGTCATTGCCGCAGCCTGCGGGTGACGGCCACTCGGGGGATGGAGGATCGAGTGAAGCTGATGAGCAGCAACCATCGGGGTGGCCCTACTGCTGACAACAGCCCTCGCGCTACCGGCGGCAGCGGCACGGACGACGCAAGTTCGCCGTGCTCGAGGCGTGCTACATCGACCAGGGACGGCGCCTACTACTGGTCCGGCTCGTTCCAGATCGACAAGGGTCCGCTGCCCGACTATGTGGAGATGTCGGTAAACGGCTCCCCGGTCATCGCCGAGACCCCTTTCCTCGACAAGGCCGAGAGGAACACGCTTTATGCGGGCGAGATCGGGGATAACTTCCGTAGCCACCACGGTGCGAGTCTCTCAGCCAGTGGGGCAACGACCCAAAGGGCTCCGAGCTACGCGTCGGACGTGCAGACCTTCGAGGCCGACCCCTGTGAAGAAGCTTGATCCAGCTCTAGCGCGACCAGCCACAGCCGGTCATTGGTCGGGAGGCCCGGTCCCGCGAGGGGCGGGCCTCTTCCTTTGCCCCTACTCCCCGAGCAGCCCCGCCAGTAGCGCGTCCTGCCCATCCTCGCCAGCCATCGCCAACTGCCGCGCCACACGCTCGCCGTCGGGCGTCAGACGCATGGCCTGCTGGCCGTCGTCGGTGTAGACCTCGACCATGCCCGCAGCCTCCAGCTGGTCGAGCAGGGCGTCCATCTCGGCGTCGTGGTCGGTCATTGGGAACAGGGAAGCAAGAGGCAACAAAGAGGGAACCGAACCGGCCTCTCCACCGCCCAAACAAGTAGCGGGAGGCTACGAGGCACGGCCCGTCGATCATGGCCGCCTGACTGGCGCCGAGCCACTGGCGAACCCGGCCCGCCGTGAGAAGGAGGAATGTCATGCGGAGGACCGTGGGCCTGCTGCTGTCCCTGGTCTGCCGCTGGCCGGCACTGCGCCGGCGGTCGCGGAGGAGGAGGCTGAGAGCGAGGCCGCTGCGCAGAAGGCGGCGGCGTTCACCGGGACGGCTAATTGGGGCATCGAAGATGAGCACGGCCAGGAAGTCGAGGGCCCGGGCATGGTATCGAGGTTGGGTGACGCCTGGGAGATGCAACTGGACGAGATGAGCGACCCGCGCCTTAACGGCAAGCTCCGCCTCGTCCTCAACACGGACTTCCACAGCATCCACGGCCGCGTCTGGTCGCTCTCCACACGCATCGACAATGAGCTTGGGTCCTGGTGGGCACCGGCCGAGGCTACGTCGGCTCGACGGACCCGAATAGCCTCCACCACCAGGCGATTTATCGCGGCACGGGCGTACGAGGGGCTGACCGCGATGATGGTCTTCGATTACATGACCGATCGCTCGGGCTACGACATCCATGGCATGGTATTCCCTGCGATTTGCCCGAGATCCCGGAGTCTCCCGAGCCCGCCCAGTAACCCCATCGCGCCGCCTCGGCTGCCTGCCGCGCTCAGGAAGTGCCCGTTCCGCTTGGGGGCGGGCCTCTTCTTGTGCCCCGGTCGCTGCCGGCTCACGTTCTGGTCGATGCCGGACCCCGCACCGGGTCAGCGTTGCCGGGGCTCAAGAGCCACGCGAGCGGGCGCCGCCGATCGCGAGCTTACGCGACTGTGGGCGGGTCTCGGCGCCAAGCGCGCGGGCAAGTTACGACGTTGGGTGGTTGCCCCAATGCGGAGTACTCGTGACCTCGTCAGAACGCCCGTACGCCCCGCCGTGGCCGTGGGTGGTCAATCACCCTGCCGTGGGGCTATCGCCGCTCTCCGTGGGGCTATCGCCGCTCTCCGTGCGTCGTGGGTGGTCTGAGGAATTGCGAGCGCCTACTCCGGCCAGCCCGC
>CAVQRP010000021.1:0-69080 GCA_963715295.1 uncultured Chloroflexia bacterium | reverse complement strand
TCACCAACAACAAAATTGGCATCATTGCAGTAGATGACCAATGGGAGCTTCGTTAATCCAGAATACTATATGTGATAATAGCGAGTATGATATCAAGATGGCCGTTCCAGTTGACATGGATGCTACTGACAACTGGTGGTGCGACGACGGATCCCGATGTCATATCGTCGTAATCTACGACGTTCACGATGACTCGAGCCTTGGACGGGTAATTTTCGAACCTTTCTTGGAGGAGGAGCCATAGTCGGCATCCAGATGTCTATTTCCTGTATTCTTCAGCAATAAATCGTTACCGAAAGCACCGATGTTAGCGTTTTGATATTCATCAAAAACTATATGTTCCTCATGGACAGACAAAAGATACAGTTGTGGCTGCCAATTCTTTGAATCACATCAGAACTATCGTTTCATTCTCGCCCTTATTTATCGAACATTACGACTTCACAACCTGGGATGATACCGAAAACATCGTCAATAATCCTGGATTCAAAGGACATGGAGCCGAGAATATACAATGGATGTTCTTATCTAAGCATCTTGGCGTATATGAACCGGCAATCTGGTTGCTCAAGTCTGTTGAGTTCTCTTTTTATGGCCTTTCCTCAAATGCTTTTCATCTGGTCACACTCTTGCTCCACTGTATAAACTCTATTCTCCTATTTCTGATTGCTAGGCGGCTATTCGCCCTTGTTTTTCCTGATGCAGAGAAAAAAATCATCGCGTTGGTTTCAACTTTTACATCACTTCTCTTCGCTGTTCATCCCCTTCGTGCTGAGATTGTGGCTGGGCATCGGGCCAATCTGATGCACTCGCCGGTTCTTTCTTTTTAGGCTCAATTCTTGCCTATCTCAAACACAGAGAATCAAAGAAAAAGTTTTCATTTTGGCTGGCATCGTCTATATTATTCTACTTGCTTGCAACTCTGAGCAAACCAGCTGCGGTGATGCTGCCGTTGGTTCTGATTATTCACTACTACCCATCTGATCATTCGGCCTCAGGACTCTCCTTGAGAGATTCCCCTATCTGGTATTCATGTTGCTCTTGGCCATTGCAGCCGGACTCGCCGACCCGAGGAGCACAGGAAGGGAATATATTTGAGCTAAGTTTCAATTCAGAAGCTTGCTCGCGCATCCTATGCTCTCGTCTTTTACATCCAGAAGAACATATGGCCCGTCAGTCTCTCTCCTCACTACAAGGTCGACGTGCAGGAAATATACCTGCTTAGCCCAAAGTACTTTCTTTGCCTAATCGCAGTTTCTACTGTAACTGTCGCAGTTTTCGTGATTCTAATAATAATTTTCCAAATCTGCCGTTACCGCATCCCAGATCCAGCACTTTCAAGTTTTGTCTACCATGCAGGTATTTGGAGTAAATGATTTCCCATCCCTCCCATGCATACTGGCGCTTTTCGGAGGGTGCTGGTCCTTGAACCGAATAAAAATGGTATTCAGCTGGGTTAATTGAAGTTGAGTTTTAGTATTCATGGCAGCCTCTTCTTATTGTATCAGCCAGGTATAATAGGCATCTATGTCGACCTTACACGCAAAAACTTCATATCCTTCTTTTAACCCTCTACCATATCAACAGGATATTATTGCCATCATTCGAAAAATTCAGTTGACCAGGGCACAGACTGGAGCAGCTCTGTTGGCCGCAGGCTCGTCGCACACAGGCAGGAGGAGGGCTCATGGCCATATCGATGACGCGAACGATCAGCTGCTGCTGACGGCGATCCTGTCCGCGCTCGTCACGGCGCCCGCGCTGGCAGCCAAGAAGGACAAGCCCGAGGAACCAGCGGGGCCACCTCCGCCCATCGAGTCGATCAAGGGCGACGAGTACCGCATGGCCAAGCGCAAGATGGCCGACCGCGTCACGCGCCTCGCCGACGCCGGCGGGGACCCCGCTCTTCGCCGACGGCACCCCCGCGGCCGAGCGCCCCCGTGGTCCGACATCTCCGCCGTCTACGTGGCTCCGTCGCGGATGCCCTCCAAGCTGCGGACCAAGATGGCCATCGACTTCCCGCCGGGTGTCGCACGCGCGTTCTACGGCGACGAGGCCGACTGGAAGACCGACGACCGCCTTCTTCGTGGCTGTCAAGATGGACGGGAAGCTGCCGGCGGACGCCGGCGGGCAGCAGGTGGAGGTCGGCCTCGCCGGCAACGAGGCCGACCCCCGTGCAGGTCGGGACGCAGCTCGACACCCGCGTCGGGATCGAGCGCTTCGAGCTCAGCGGCGTCTTCAGCAACGGTGCGTACGCGACCGGCACCACCGACGTCAGTGACCGCCCAGCCCGGTGCGTCCCATCGAGTACTACAACACCGACTCGGGTGTCTTCGGTTTCTACGATCGCCAAGCGCGCGACCTGGTACCTGCTCCTGCCCGGTTCGGGACACCGATCTGCCGTCTCGTCAGCGTGCGCAGCAACACCGAGGTCGGCCGGTCATCGATCGGCTCGAGCTCCCCGGCGGCGGTCACTTCATCGACCTGCCGACCCCACCGGTGGCGGCGGGACCAGAAGGCCGGCCTGCCGCCGCTCGCATGCCGCTCGCTCGAGACGCTTCCGCGCGACGGCCGTCCGAGCTGAAGCGATCCCGCGGCCACGCTCATCCGCTACACCGCCGGCGTGGATGCACCGATCCCGCCACGGACGCAGCGATGCTGCGATCGCTCCCGCGGTCGGAACGTTCCCGATGCTGCTGACGGCGGTGGGCAGGACGAACCCCGACGGTCGAGGGTGATCTGGCCGTGTGCTCGGGAACGCGATCTCGCTGACCTTCGAGGCGCCGGCCGGCCAGTGGCGTTCGCGCCGCCGAGGAACTCGAGCTCAAGACTCCTGCCGGCGAGTCGATCATCGACCACGCACCCTGACGGGCGCGGCCGGCGGACCAGCCGGGGCCGGCTCGATGGCTTCGTGGCCGGCGACCTCTGCTGTGGCAGGGGCGACCAACCCGTCGATGCCGAACCCTAGCTCTTCATCAGGTACGGGAACAGGCGCATCTTGAGGTCGCTGGGGCGGCATGGCCCCGACGATGCGGTCCACGACCCGGTCGCCCTGATGACGATCATGGTGGGGATGCTGCGAGCGCCGAACTGCTGCGCCAGGGCGGGGTTCTCGTCGACGTTCACCTTGACGACCTTGATACGCCCGGCGTACTCCTTCGAGAGGTTCTCCAGCATCGGTCCGACGACGCGACAGGGTCCACACCACGGTGCCCAAGGTCGACGAGCATCGCTCACCGACGAGCGCGCTTCGAGAGCGACGGGTGGCTCGGCGCGTTCGACCAGCCACGGCAGCGGCTCCCCGCAGGAGCCGCAATGGGGCGAGCCGCGCTCGGCCGGACGGAACTTGTTCTTCTTGCCGCACTCGGCGCAGGTACCCAGCATCGACACGGGCCCGGCGGACGGCGTGGGCCGCCGGAGGTCGGGTTCGGATTCGGTCATGGTGGTCGAGTAGTCCCCGTAGTCGAGCACGTCGAGTCGCCGCCGCGAAGCTGGTAGCGCGACATGCGCCAGGTCGTCAGCGCGATGCCGCCGACGATGATGATGCCGAGCACGATGAGCGCTTGCTGGAAGTCGACCGCCGCGGCGGCGGAGCTCGCGCAGCGATGCCGAGCGTGGCCTGGCGGACGGAGAAGGTGCTGCCGGGCAGCAGATCGGCCAGCATGCCCTCCCACAGCAGCACGTAGACCAGTCCGATCGCGAGCGCCCAGCGGGTGAAGCTGCTGAGCGTCATGAAGACCACGGCGTAGGCGTGCGCCACCAGCGCGGCCACGGCGTAGGCGAACGTGGCGCCCATGAGGTCGCTGACCACCCGGCGGACGTGACGACCGCGCCAGCAGCGTGGCGGGCACGATGAGCGCGGCCGTCAGGGCGGCGGCCACGAAGACCTTGGCCAGCACGATCCGGACGCGGCGCACCGGCTTGGCGAGCAGGTAGACGATGGTGCTCTTCCAGCTCCGAGCCGAGTGCGGAGGTGCCGAAGACCAGGGCGATGAGCGGGAGCACGTGGCGATGATCATCTCGTCGAGTCCGCTGTCGATGATCGTATCGCTGAGCATCACGGCCAGGCCACCAGCAGCACCGGGATGGCGGCCAGGCCGACCATCAGCCAGGTGCGCTTGCGGTCGAGCAGGGCGCGCAGGGTCAGCGCCACGATGGGCGCTGCGCCGATCATCGGCCGACCAGGTAGGCGAAGACCGACTCGAGCGAATCGTCGGTCGGCCGCAGCTCGAAGAGGCGGATGCCGGCCTCGCGCACCATCACCGGCACGCGCCGCGTGAAGCGTCCGTAGTCGGAGGTGCGCACGCGCAGCCCGTTGGCGTCGAGCTCGACGCCGAAGACGCACTCCTCGGCCAGCAGGATGGCGCCAAGGCGCCGGTCATCTGACGAGCGCACGGAGAAGGCGTGGGGCCGGTCGGTCATGAGGCGCCGGATGGAGCGGAAGTCGCCGGAGGCCGCCAGCCGACCGGCGTAGATCACCAGCACGGAGTCGGCGATGCGCTCGACCTCCTCGAGGATGTGCGATGACAGCAGCACGGTGCGACCGTCGGCGGCCATCTGGCGCAGCAGCTCGAACATGTGCAGGCGCTGGCGTGGGTCCATGCCGTTGAAGGGCTCATCGAGCACCAGCACGGCGGGGTCATGCGCCAGGGCGGCGGCGACCTTGATGCGCTGGCGCATGCCCTTCGAGTAGGTGCCGATGCGGCGGTCGGCGGCGTCCTGCAGGTCGACCAGGTCGATGGCCCGGTCTGCCGCCTCGAACACGTCGGGGAGCCCCTGGAGCCTGGCGTTCAGCAACACGAACTCGCGCCCGCTCAGGTAGGGGTAGAGGGTCTCCCGCTCCGGCACCAGGCCCACGTCGCGATAGACCCTGGGCCGACGCCACGTCGGCTCGTCGTTGATGGTGACGCTGCCGGCCGAGGGCGACAACAGGCCGGCGATCATGTGCAGCAGGGTCGTCTTGCCGGCCCCGTTGGGGCCCAGCAGGCCGGTGACACCACCGCGGACGTCGAAGGAGATGTCGTTCACCGCCACGACGTCCCCGTACCAGCGCGAGGCGTGCTCCACCTTGATCGCAACCTCACGCCGAGCGTCGCTCACAGGGCCAGCCTGCGGTAGCGGCGTGCGAGCACTGCCAGCGAGCCCACGATCCAGGCGGCGGCGGCCACCGCGTAGACCCAGCCATCGAGGCGCGCCCGACGCACCGTGATGTTGTCGGGCCGCACGTCGAAGAGGAAGGCGTTGACGCCATCGAGGACATCGGACGGGCTCAGCACCGCCGCGATCTGCCCGAAGATGCCCGTCTGGAAGCCGACCAGCATGGCGGCGGCGAAATTGGGGATGAGGAAGATGGCGATGATGGCCACCGTGGCGTAGGAGCGTCGCGGCGTCAACGCGGCGATGGCGGAGGCGATGCTGCCCACGAGTCCGGCGGTGACGAGGCCGATGGCGATGCCCTTGGGCAGCGTGGGCAGCTCCTTGGCCAGCCCGTCGATGAGGTCCGGAGCCACCAGCACGCGCCCGAGCAGCAGCAGCAGGTAGGGCACCAGCACGAGCACCAGCAACGACGCGTAGAGCCCCAGGAACCGCGCCGCCGCGTAGTCGATTCGCCCGACGGCCCGAGAGAAGTACAGCGGCAGCACGCCCATCTGCTGGTCGCGTCCGAAGAGCTCGGGTGCCTGCGAGGCGCAGAACAGGAAGACCAGGATGGCGATCATGGGGAAGAGCGTGGAGTAGCCGATCGGCGAGACGGCTTCGAAGGCCTCACCCGGGGGGCCCAGCGTGGAGATGAGCATGAGGATGCCCAGGGCCAGGAGTGAGGGCAGCACCGCCAGCACCGCCAGCCCGATGGGCATGACCTTGGAGCGTGCGCTGCGCCCGAGACCGTAGGCAGTGCGCACGCTGTGCACGAGCAGCGACCAGATGGCGGCCCGCCGCCCCAGTCGCGGGCCCTCGTAGCCGCGGTAGCCAAGATCGTAGATGGAGCCCCCGCGGCCCTCGTCAGGGCGGCGTTCGAGCGGAGCCGCCGTCATGCCACGGCCTCGTCGGCGAGATCCGCCACCGGCTCGTCGGGCTTGGCGTCGCGGAAGAGGTCTTCCAGGCTGCTGCGGCGGGCTTCGACGCGGATGAGCGCGAGGTCCAGCTCCACGACGGCACTGACGACCTCGTCATGCGTCTCGTCGCCCCGCAGCTCCACCAGCACGTGGCTGCCATCCACGCGCGTGGTGAGGCCGTCCTGTTCCAGGCGTTGCGCCAGCGCCGAGGGTCGTTCGTCGACCTCCACGATGAGCGTGCCGGTGCGCTGCGTGAATGTGTGCAGCTCGGCTGCGCGCAACAGGCGTCCGGCGTCGATCGCGACGAGGTACTGGCCCACACGCTCGATCTCGCCAAGCAGATGGCTGGCCATGATGATGGCGATGCCGAACTCGGTGCCGGTGCGCTCGACGAGGTCGAGCATCTCGTCGCGCCCAGCCGGGTCGAGGCCATTGGTGGGCTCGTCGAGCAGCAGCAGACGCGGGTCGTGCACCAGCGCCTGGGCCAGCTTGACGCGCTGCTTCATGCCCGTCGAGTAGCCGCCCATGGGCCGGTAGCGCTCCTCGAACAGGCCGACGTGCCGCAGCACCTCAGCCGTGCGCTCGCGCGCGGACGCCCGCGGCAGGCCGGACATGCGGGCCATGTGGTTGACGAAGTCGCTGGCGCTGATGTCGCCCGGCAGGCAATCGTGCTCAGGCATGTAGCCGACGAGCTGGCGGATGGCGAGGCCCTGGGTGGCGACATCAAGGTCCAGCACGCTGGCCGACCCGCCGCTCGCGTCCAGCAGGCCCAGCAGGATCTTGATGAGCGTGGACTTGCCGGCGCCGTTGGCGCCCACGAGTCCGACGATGCCCGGCTCGATGGTCAGCGTCAGGCCATCGAGCGCGGTCACACCGCCGGGGTACCGCTTGGTGAGCCCGTCAAGGGCGACGAGGGACATGCGTGGCGAGTCTACTCCGTGCGGCTCGTTGGCCCGGAAGCGCCGGAGACGAAGCCGAGGTGCTTGTCGACGACGTTCTCCAGGGGCTCGCCGGCGATGTAGCGCCGCAGGTTGGCGAGGAAGGCGCGGGCGAACGCGGCCGGGGTGTCAGCGACGTCTCCGCCGATGTGCGGCGAGATGATGACGTTGGGCATGTCCCACAGCGGGCTGCCGGCGTCAAGCGGTTCGTCCTCGAAGACGTCGAGCGCGGCACCCGCCAGCATCCCGGCACGCAAGGCCTCGATGAGGGCGGCTTCCACCAGGACCGGTCCGCGACCGATGTTGACCAGGCGGGCCCCCCGCGGCAGGCGTGCCAGCTCGGCCGCGCCGACGAGCCCGCGTGTGCCCGGCGTCAGCGGCGCAATGAGGATGAGCCAGTCGGCCGCCGGCAGAAGCTGATGGATGTCGGCAACGGTCCGGATGCGGCCTTCGCCGGGGGCGCCGGCGCGTTCGCTCCGGCCTACCAGTGCGACATCGACACCCATCGACCGCAGCAGGCGTCCCGCTGCGCGTGCGATCGAGCCTGCGCCCAGGATGACTGCGCGGCTGCCGTGCAACGGTCGCAACAAGCGATGGCGCCACTCGTGTCGCTCCTGGGCGCGCACCGTCTCCGGCAGCTCCTTGACCAGGGCCAGCATCAGTGTCAGCAGGTACTCCGGCAGGGTCGTGTCGAAGACACCCCGGCTGTTGGTCAGCACCACATCGCTGTCGATCAGTCGCGGGAACAGTGCCCAGTCGACGCCCACGCCGCCCACGTGCACCCAGCACAGCCGTCGCGTCAGCTCCCAGTTGACGGCGAGGGCATCGCGCGGGCGACCGTAGTGGAAGACCACGTCGCAGTCGGCGAGGTGGGCGCGCACCTCAGCCATCGTGTCCGCCATGACGTATTCGGCTCCGGTCTGTCGTTCAGGCAGGCCCGCGGGCGGTTCGCCTGCCTGGCGTCCGATGACCATCACTCGTGTCGGCATGGCGTCACTCTACGGTCTCGGCGTGCTCGTGGCTGTGGCGCCAGGGTCTCGAGGGCGAGCGCGGTCGCGACCGGTGGAGATGCCCGCGGGCGTGGCCGGAGCCATGATGCGGTCGCGCGCACTCGCCGGGCTAGGTGACGAGGCTGCCGTCCGCCCGGTAGCGGCCGTACGCATGTGCCGCTTCCACGAAGGCGTGCATGTTCTCCGCCGGCGTTTCCGGCGGGAGCGCGCACCCGGGGCCGATGATGAGTCCGCCGCCCGGCGCCAGCACTGCCAGCTCATCGCGGACCGCCTCGGCCACCGCCGCAGGCGTGGCGCGAGCGATGACCTCCGATGGATCGATCACGCCCAGCACGGTCGTGCGCCCTGCCGTGGCCCCCTTGATGGCGCGCAGGTCGCACTTGTAGTCGAGCTCCAGGACGGCGGCGCCGGTGTCGACCATCTCGCTCGAGATGCGCGTGGCATCGCCGCAGATGTGATAGGCGAACCGGATGTCGTCAGCGGCCAGGCGCTCGACGAGGCGCCTGTCGGCCGCCCACGCCCACTCGCGATAGACGGCGGGCGAGCAGACGTCGGGTCCGGCGATCGACTCGCCGATCGAGGTCATGTGCGCACCCTGCTCCATCTGGGCGACGGCGTAGCGGTAGACGACCTCCTCACTGAAGGCGAGCAGGCGCGCCAGCTTCTCCTCGTTGCCCGGCAGGGCGATCGCGACGAGGAACTCCTCGATCCCGACGATCATCGAGGCCAACGAGAAGGGGCCCTGGTCGGCCCGGCCGATGATGAAGGCCTCCCGGCCGATCTCCTCGACCACGACGCGCGTGGCCTTGAGGTTCTCGGCCAGGGGCGCGGTCGCGTAGGGATCGGGCAGACGAGCTTGTCGACCTCGTCGAGGCTCTCGATGGCGGGCACGAACGAGACCGGTGCGGTGTCCTCCATGTACTCGACACCGACACCGCAGGCCTGTGCCAGTGCAGCCGTGCCGTTCTCGACCAGGACCACGTCCTGCCCGAACTCCCGCCAGTTGGCGATCTGGCCTTCGGCCATGGCCTCGCCGCTACGGAAGTACTCGGGGAACGGTGCACCCGAGCGCTGGGCTGCCACCATGAAGTCGTGGAAGTCCACCGGCACCCGGTCGGGGATGCCACCCTGCAGCACCGTCTCGACCCGCTCGATCGCGTTCATCGTCTTCATGCATACCCCTCAGTAGACGCCGAACTCATCGGCTGCGTCGAAGAGCGCGAGGATGTTCGCCGGCGGCACGTCGGCCTGGATGTTGTGGCCGGCAGCGAAGACGAAGCCGCCGCCGGGCATGAACACATCGAACAGCTCGCGCGCGGCCTGGCGGACCTGATCGGGCGTGCCGAAGGGCAGCGTGTCCTGCTGGTCGAAGCCGCCCCAGAAGGTGATGTCGGCCCCGAACTCGCGCTTGAGCATGGCCCGGTCGCCCATGCCTTCTGCCGCCGGCTGCACCGGGTGTACCGCATCCACGCCGCCCTCGATGAGCAGTGGGAGCATGGGCACGATGCTGCCGCAGGAGTGGTAGAAGATCTTGGCCTCGGTGCGCGAGTGGATGAAGTCCCACAGCTTGCGATATCGCGGCCAGATGATCCGCCGGTAGACCTCCGGATCGATCATCGGTGCCCGCTGCGTCCCCAGGTCGGAACCGGTGTTGATGAACGAGGCGTACGTTCCGACGCGGTCCAGCACCTCGCCCACGAGCGCGATCTGATACTCGAGCATGGCATCGAGCTGGGCCTCCGCCAGTGCCGGGTTCAGCAACAGGTCCTCGAAGAACCCGACGTAGCCGCGCAGGTACCAGGAGAATTCGAAGATCGAGGCGATGAGGTTGACGCCGAGCGCCTTGTCAGAGTCCTCGCGGATCGCTCGAGCGGACTCCTCCAGCCCGGAGTAGCGAGCCGGGTCGTGCGGGTCGGGCCAGGGGTAGGCGGCGATCTCGGCCACGGTCCGGGCCTCGCTGAGCGGATGGCCGATGAAGTCGTAGTAGAGCAGGTGACCGTCGGGCCGGATGGCGGCCTTGCGCCGGATGCCGAACTCGTCCTGGTAGGTGTCCTCGGACAGCTCGATGTCCTGCCAGTCGCGCGACGCGCGCAGGTAGAGATAGCGCGAGTCGACGTGGAGGCGGTCGAGCATGGCCTCGTGGGGGATGGCCAACTGCTGCACGCGGTCGGCGATCTCGTCGGGCTCGTCGATGCCGAGGTCGATCTTGAGTGCCGCGCTGGCGCCCGTGCTGATGCCGCTGACCATGCCACCGAGGTCGATGGGCACACGATCAGGCTCGCGATGCTCTATGGCTGCCCTGAACCGTTCGCGTGCGTCCATCCTGCCCCCGTATGACTGCTGCTTGACCGGGGCGGCCGTGATCCGGACCGGGATCCCACGCGGGATCGCCGACGCCCGCGGTCCGCAAGAACCCGAACGGGACGCCTCTCGGCAACACCGCCTCGGTTCCCCGTGTCTCGGTCACGGTAGCGGAGCGGACGCGCGGCCGCAGGGTGGCCTGTGGGACGATGAGCACACCGCCGCAGCCGGGGGAGGGCTAGTGATCGACCCACGAGAGCTCGACATCGCGCCGACACTGGGCACGAAGGCGTATCGCATCGGCATCATCGGGGCAGGCAAGATCGTGCGCGAGTGCCACCTGCCCGCCTACCGCTCCGCCGGTTGGGAGGTCGTGCGCATCGCCTCCCGCACTGCCGAGTCGGCCCAGGCGGCCGCGGACGAGTTCGGCATCGCCGATGTGTCAGGTGATTTCGATGACGTTATCAACGATGAGCGCGTCCAGGTGGTCGACATCTCGCTGCCATCGCATCGGCATCCGGAAGTAGCCATCGCGGCTCTTGAAGCCGGCAAGCATGTGCTGCTGCAGAAGCCGATGGCTAACACGCTCGAGGATGCCACGGCCATCGTCGCTGCTGCCGAGCGTGCGGGGGTCAAGCTGGCTATCAACCAGAACGGTCGCTGGGACCCCGCCATCCAGGCCTGTCGCGCGCTCCTCGACCGCGGGGTCTTCGGTCAGCTCATCACCGCGTCCATCGAGATGCGCACGCGCCAGCCGTGGCAGGAGTACTGGAAGGACGACGCCAACTATCCCCGACTGATGCTGCTGGGCATGTCCATCCACCATCTGGACCAGTTCCGCTACCTCTTTGGGGAGCCCCTGGAGATCACCGCGCACCTGGCCCGCTACCCGGGTCAGCCGTGGGCCGGCGAGAGCATCGCCCTCTACGTCTTGCGCTACGCATCGGGGCTACTGGCGACCGGCTTCGACGATGGCTTTCCCTGGACTCGCGACTGGTCGGAGGATTACCGCATCGAGGGCCTCGAGGGCATCGCCCGCGGTGACATCGGCTGGCCCACCGGGGGTTTCAGCACGCTCGAGTTCACCACCCGCGCCAACCCGGATGCCTGGATCAGGCCGGCCTTCACCCGCAAGTGGTTCCCCGACGCGTTCCTGGCCACCATGGCTGAGCTCTTCCTGGCCATCGAGGAGGACCGCGAGCCCTCCATCTCGGGACACGACAACCTGCACACGTTGCGGCTCGTCGAGGCCGGCTACCACTCGGCAGCGGAGCGACGTACCGTGCGGCTCGACGAGGTCCCGCTGTGGTCGCCGAACGTGCCAACTGTCCTATAGGACTGGGGAGTTTCGGGGCCTCACACGTGCACAGGCGGGCGTAGACTGCGTCCACAGGTCAACGGGACCGGAGGAGGTGTCTGCGGCTCGCTCGCGGAAAGGAAGCGCGCCCGGACCGACTTGTTGGGGGTGCCCTGAGGGGAACCTGCATGAGACACCTAGGCAGTTAGCACGGAGGAGTTGTATCTCGATGATCAGGAAGAGCGCTCTCGTAGCATTCGGAGGCAGCCTGCTTCTGGCGGCATCCCTGCCGATGGCAGCCGCGGCCCAGGACGAGGCCAAGACCTTCTACTGGATCTCCCACGGCGATCCCGCGGATCCGGTCTGGACGTATTTCCTCGATGGCGCCAACCAGTGGGCCAGCGACACCGGCAACCAGGTCAACACCTCGTTCCACAGCAACGATGTCGCCCTGCAGCAGGAAGCGGTCCGATCCGCCATCGCCGCCGGTGCCGCCGGTATCGTCACAACCAGCCCTGACCCCGGCAGCCTGGTCGAGCTGACCGCTGAGGCCAATGCGGCCGGCATCCCCATCATCAACATCAATACGCCTGACCCGACGGCAAGCTTCGATGCCTACGTCGGCACCAACAACGAAGTCGTCGGCCAGCGCTGGGCGCAGTACCTCGTGGACGGCGGCTACGTGTCCGAGGGCGACTTCGTATGGATGCCCGTCGAGGTCCCGGGCGCCACCTACGGCGTTGACGAGGAGCGCGGCATCGCCAGCGTCTTCGAGCCTCTCGGTATCGAGTGGGAAGTCACCGATGCCACCTATGAGCAGGCCACGGTCATCGACGAGATGGTCAACTACCTGACCGCGAACGTGGACAAGATCGATGCCATGATCGGCCTCGGTGACCTCGTCACCGGTTCCGTTGCCCGTGTCTGGGACCAGGTCGGTGTGGCTGCCGGTGATATCCCGGTGGTCGGCTGGGGCAACTCGGTCGACACCGCCCAGGAGATCCTCGACGGATACGTTCTCGCCGGAATGTGGCAGGACCCGCAGATGACCAGCTACGTCGGCCTCAGCCTGGCCTCCGCAGCGGCCGCGGGCTACCCGGTGGGCTTCGACGTTCTCGTCGGTGCGTTGTATGAGGCGGATACCGCCCAGGCCTACCTGGACATCCTGAGCCAGTAGTCCCACGGAGTGGTGCGGTCCGGCACGTGCTTTTGGCCGTGTCGTGACCGTTCCTTCCGAAGGGTCGAGGCCGGCATCTTGATGCCGGCCTCTCCCGTTTCCGAGCCGGTCGCGCACCGGCACAGGTCCGTCCGGAAGCGCAGTGGAGTCATATGAGCGCGGTCACGTCACCAGGAGCTGACAGGAAGCCAAGGTCTGGTCTTGGCGACCGGGTCTACAAGGTCCTCCGCCAACCAGAAGCAGGTCCGTTTGCGCTGCTCATCGGGGCGATGATCACGTTCACGCTGCTGAACGGCACCTTCGCCTCGATGCTGAACGTCGGCAACCTGCTTGCCTACACCCCGGAGCTGGGCATGATCGCCCTGGCCATGACGTTGCTCATGACCTCGGGCGAGTTCGACCTCTCGGTCGGATCGGTCTTCGGCTTCGCGGCGGTGCTGATGTGGTTCTTCTTCAACGAGGGCATCTTCTCGCTGGAGGTCGCCTTCATCGTCACCATGTGCGTGGCCGCGCTCATCGGCCTCACGAGCGGGCTCTTCGTGACCAAGCTGGGCATCCCCTCGTTCCTGGTCACGCTCGGCATGCTCCTCGTCGTGCGTGGCATGGCTCTGTGGTTGACCCAGGGCTTCCCTCAGCGGACGTGGGCCTCGGAAGGGTCGATCCTCGCCGACATCCTCGTCAGCGACCACTTCATCCCGACTCCCTGGGGTGAGCTGCGCCTGTACACGTCGTTGTTCTGGTTCTCGCTGCTGGCCTTGACCCTCGGATACGTGCTGATGGCGTCGAAGTACGGCAACTGGATCCAAGCCGCCGGCGGCAATCCATCGGCTGCCACCGCCCGAGGCGTGCGCGTGGCACGTACCAAGATCTCCCTCTTCATCCTGACCGCCGTCGTGGCTGCGTACTCCGGTGTGACCAGCTCCATCCGCGTGAGCTCCGCCAACCCCAACAGCGGCGATGGCTACGAGCTCGAGGTCATCGCCATGACCGTCATCGGTGGCACTGTCCTGAGCGGTGGCAAGGGCACCATCATCGGCACCGTCATCGGTGTGTTGCTGCTGCGCGTGATGCGCAACGGCATCGTCATGGCGGGAGCTCCGGCGTTGGCCTACAAGATCTTCATCGGCGCCATCATCCTGGGCATGATGGCGCTCCATTCCTACATGCAACGACGACAGCGAGCGATGTAGCCAGATGTCTGACGAACTGCTTCGAATCGAGAACCTCTCGAAGTTCTACGGCCGCGTGCAGGCGCTCGAGAGCGTCGATCTCAGCTTCGGCACCAACGAGATCGTCGGCCTGCTGGGCGACAACGGTGCTGGCAAGTCCACGCTGATCAAGGTCATCTCGGGGGCCGTGCCGCTCACTACCGGCCAGCTCTACTGGCACGGGAAGCCGGTCACGATCAGTGACACCAACGACGCCATCAGCATGGGCGTCGAGACCATCTATCAGGACTCGGCCCTGGTGAACCAGCTGTCCATCGCGCGCAACCTCTTCCTGGGTCGCGAGCCGCTGAAGGGCCCGCGCATCTTCAACCGCATGGACAAGAAGCTGATGGAGGACGTAGCGGCTCAGCTCCTGAGCGAAGTCGGCATCACCAAGAACATCCCGCCCAAGACGCCCATCGACGCGCTCTCCGGTGGCGAGCGCCAGGCGGTCGCCATCGCCCGCGCCATGCACTTCGACAGTGAACTCATCATCCTCGACGAGCCCACCAACAACCTCGGTGTGGCCGAGACCCAGGGAGTGCTGCGCTTCGTCCGCAGCGCGCGCGACTCGGGGCACTCGTGCATCTTCATCGCTCACAACATCCACCACGTCTTCCAGGTCGTCGACCGCATCATCGTGTTGCGCCGCGGCCAGGTCGTGGCAGATGACATCGATCCCAAGACGACCACCATCGAGGAGGTCGAGAAGGTCATCACCGGCGACCTCGACTTCATCGAGGGTGAGATGGTCACGACCAGCGAGACCGTGCAGGCCCCACCCGCCGGCTGACGCTTCGTCCGCCAGGGGTGCAGGTGCCGCCACCTGGCTCAAAGGGCCACCGCGTACAGGCCGCTCACCCACACCGGATCGGGCCCGGCCGCGCGCTGCGAGATGGAGACCCAGGCGGTGCCATCGGCCGCCACCGCCAGATCGCTGACGCAAGCGCCACTCTCGAAGTACGAGCGTGTCCGCGAGCCGTCGAAGTGCAGCAGGCTACGGCACCGATCGCCCTGGAGCGGGGTCAGCCACACACCCCCGTCGGGCGCGACTGCCATGAGGACCCTGGCTTGACGTTCACGAGCGTACCGAGGTGCGTGGTGGGGGACGCCGTCGCGCTCGTCGAACACGGTCCAGCCGCTGCCATCAAGGCGTGCCAGGTACGAGGTCGCACGCAGCGGAGGCCTTCCCGTCATCGCGGCTGAGGTAGACCCACAGCGTGCCATCCGTCTCCGTGGCCACGCCCAGCACGCGCGCGTCGACGCTCGGTCCGAGTGGCCGGACCACGCGCCACGTCTCTCCATCGAACCGCAGCAGGCCCCCGGAGCGCCCGGCGAATGCTGCTGCTGATGCCGACCCAGACGCGAGCCGTCCGAGGCTGGCGCGATGCCGGTGACCCGGGCTTGCCAACCTGCGACCGACCGGGGCAGGCCCTTGCCGGGTACGAAGGTCTGCGGCACGGCCGTCACCGATGCGAAGCACGCCGGGGTGCGCTTGTCGTCGACGCTCGCCCACACGGCTCCGTCCGCTGCGACCTCCAGCACATCGCTGCTCCGCCCGCGTGTTGCACGGTCCGAACGACACCCTCACGGAGCGCCGAGCTCTCGCTTCCTGCCATCCACACCGCGCCGTCGGGGGCGACCGCCAGATCGTCGACGCGACTGGTCACCCAGGCGCTGTGACCCCAGCTCCCCACTGGCCAGCGCTCGCCCAGTCGCAGCAGGTCGTACTCTCGCATGACACCAAGACCAGCTCGAGTGCCGCTCGCAGCAGGCTCGACAGCGACCCGTCCGCGGCGATCGAACGGATCGATGCCCGCTGCGGGCTCATTACCGGCGCCGTCATCGACGACGCGGCGGACACCGACACCCACCTGCTCGAACGTGAAGCCGTCGTATGGCCCTGCCGCGCCGTGTGGGGCTGCCTGGTCGGGTGCGCCAGCGTGCATGGCCATACCCAGCAGGATCGCCGCCGGGAGCGTCAGCACCAGCAGCATCGGCAGCGTCTCACCCGCGAGATAGGCAAGGCCTGCATGGAGGCGCTGGGTCCCCGAGGCCGGGTCCGTCTGCATCGCTGTGCTCCCGCAGCGGGTGTCGTCAGAGGGCAGCGTGGCGCTAAGGCCGTCGTCAAGTCATGGGGCAGGGACTCATTTGGCGCCGCGAGTGGTCGCGTGCGGGAAGTACACCTAGCTGGTCGGCGCCCCGCCTTCGATGTCGGTCTCGGCGTGGCCGACGTTGCCGTTGATCGACAGCCCGCCGTCGACGATGAGCTCCTGCCCGGTCATGAAGCGCGAGGCATGCGAGGCGACGAAGCAGACCACGTCGGCCGTCTCCTCCGGCACGGAGATGCGATGCAGGCCGATGCGCTCGATGTACGTGGCGCGCGCCTTTGGGGTCCAGGCCGTGGTGTTCAAGGGCGTGTCGGTGGGGCCGGGCGAGACCGCGTTGACGGTGATGTCGTGGTCCGCCAGCTCCAGGGCCAGCACGCGGGTGAGCCCGTTGATGCCGCCCTTGGCCGTGATGTAGGCGGAGAAGCCGTTGATGGCCTGGATGTCCGACTGCGAGGTGATGTTGATGATCCGGCCCGGGCCCTCCTGCGCCGCCATCTTCCTGGCCGCCGCCCGGCAGCCGAGCATGTAGCCGTGCAGGTTGGCGGCCAGCAGGCCGTGCCACTCGTCGGTCTGCAGCTGCAGGAACGGCTTCACGAAGATGCGCGCGGCGTTGTTGACCCAGATGTCGAGGCTGCCCCAGCGCTCCACGACCTGGTCGGCCATGTCGTCGACGTGCGCCTCATCGGCGGTCGAGCCCTGCAGGATGAGCGCCTCACGACCGTGGGCCTCGATCCGCCGCTGCGTCTCTGCCGCCCCGGCCGAGTCCTTCTGGTAGTCGCCGGCCACGTTGGCGCCTTCGCGCGCCAGGGCCTCGGCGATGGCCTGGCCGATGCCGCTCGAGAGGCCGGTGACGACGGCGTTCTTGCCCTCGAGGCTGAAGACGCTGCTCATCGTCGTCGTGTTCTCCTCCTGCCGATCGCTCCGTTGCCCGGGGCTCGAGCCGCTAGGCGTCCAAGCGTGGGTCGAGCATCAACTTGAGTCCGTCGGCCTTGCGTGTACGTCCGAACGACGTCTGCCACTCGGACAGGGCGGACACGTCCGTCACCAGCGGATCGAGCACGACGTGGCCTTGCGCGATGAGCTTCTCGACCCGGTGCCACGACCGTGGCGTGCTGGCGAAGCCGGAAGTGACCACCAGCTCCTTCAGGCAGATGAGGTCGATATCGACCGCGATGGGCTTGCCGGTCAGGCCGACCTGGACGTAGTGGCCACCCTTGCGTACGGCTCGCAGGCCCGCGTCGATGCCGCGCTCGTTGCCCGATGCATCGGCCACCACGTCGAAGCCCGCCCTCGGGGTGCCGGCGTCGAGATCGGCGGCGAGCACCGGTGTCAGTCCCAGCGAGGCCGCGATATCGAGCCGCTGCTGGTCCGCCGGCGTGCCAGTGATGGTGACTGTCGGCACCCTGTGATCGCAGCACCTGGGCGGTGAGGATGCCCATGGCGCCGGGACCCACGACGAGGGCCGTGTCACCGGGGCGAGGCCACCGCCGGATCGCAGAGGCACTGCGCCACGCAGCTGAGCGGCTCATACAGCGCGCCCGCATGCTCGCCGACCGACGCGTGGACCGCGTGCAGATTGCGCTGTGGCACCAGCACGTAGCGTGGCGAACCCGCCGTTGACGTGGCGAGCCGATGGAGCGACGCGTGGGGCACAGGTTGCGCCGGCCCGCCAGGCAGGCGGCACAGCGGTCGCAGGTGTAGAAGTACGTCTCTGGCGACACGCGCTACCCCCAGCCAATCCTCTGCCCCGGCGCCGGCCTCGACCACGCGTCCGGTCACCTCGTGACCCATGACCACCGGCGGGATGCTGGGGAACTCGTCGTCCTGGATGTGCAGGTCCGTGCCGCAGATGCCGGTCGCATAGACCTCGATGACCACCTCGTCCGGCCCAGGGCTCGGAGCAGGGACCGCGCCGAGTCCGACGTTCTCGGCCCCCGTCGCGCGTCTTGATCAGGCCGGGCATCTCCGGGCTGTTGGCGCTCATGTCACTCATGACTCGATTGTATGTTCGGCGAACCGCGCGTCGAGCCGCCCCTGCGACACAAACGTGCTATACGTTTGTGCTCCCCGTCAGCGCTACCAGGAGACTCGCATGAGCCAGCCGTGTGCCCATCTGCCCGAAGACCTCAGCCTCCCATCCATCGCCAGCGACGGCTGCGAAGACTGCCTGGCCATGGGTCGGCACGATTGGGTCCACTTGCGCTTCTGCCAGACCTGTGGCCGCGTCGGCTGTTGTGACAACTCGCCCGGCCGACACGCGACGGCCCATGCCGCCGCGACCGCTCATGCCCTCATCCGTTCGTACGAGCCAGGTCAGGACTGGTGGTGGTGCTTTCCCGATGAGGCGCTCTTCGAAGTCGAGGCAGCGCCGCCGGCTCCCTCGCATGGATAGCTGACGGGCGTGCCTAGCGGCTCAGCCGCGCGATGCGATTGGCTGCCTTGAGCACCCGCCGCGCCGTCGTCGGCGACGTGCGTGAAAGGGAGTCCAGCGTCTCCGCCAGCTCGTCCTCGGGCAGAGAGCCGAACAGCCGGAGCAGGTTGTCGAGCGTCTCGTCCGACACTCGCGCCAGTACGGAGAAGCCGCGCGCGATCTCATCCGTCTCGGCGCGCGACAGCGTGCGCAGCGCGCGGTCGAACAGGGTGGCCAGGCCCTGGATCTCGGCGATCCAGCCTCGCAGCCGGCGAGCTTCGGTATCAGCGGGCGCCGCTTCGACAGCCTGATCGGCCAGCTCCAGGCACACCGCCAGCCGCGGCTGTAGCGGATCGGCCTCTCGCGCGCGCCGTTCCTCGGCCACCCGCTGGAACCAGCGCCAGCGATCACCCGCCACCCGCCAGGCTACGGCGGAGGGGCCGGGACGAGGATCGCGCGGTGCGTCGTCCACTCGCTCCACGAGGCGCCACTCCTCCAGCTCGGCCAGCGCCAGCGAGGTGGCGCGATGGCTCAGGCCCAATGCCTCGCGCACATCCCGCTCCGTGAGCGTGCCTCCGGACACCAGCAGGTAGCCGTGCACGCGCGCCACGGACGGGGTCACGTTCCAGGCGGGCCCCATGTCGCCCCACGTGTCCGCGAAGGCGACGCGCACGTCCTCGGTGGTGGGGGAGTCGGTGCCTGCGGCCGGCCGGGTGGTTGTCTCGCTGGTCACCGCGGCACGATAGCAGCCACGTGTCCGGGAGTCAGGCGGCGTCGGTGCGGAGACCGCGCGGCGCGGGCGAACCATCGCTCGGCTCGGGTAGCATGCGTGGACCGCGCGCCATGACCCCAACCACCTGAGGAGGCCCTGACCCCGTGCCCCAAGCGACGCCCGAGGCGATCAACGACGCATTGCGCACGGTCTCGAACGGCAAGCCGCTCTCGGCTGACCAGGCTGAGGGCTTCATGGCGGCCGTGCTCGACGGCGACGTCACCCCGGCCCAGCTCGGAGGCATGCTCATCGGGCATGCACGCGCGTGGCGAGACGCCGGCGGAGCTGGCCGGGTTCGTCCGCGCCATGCGCTCGCGGGCACTGCCGGTGGAGGCGCCGACCGGCACCATCGACACCTGCGGGACCGGTGGTGATGTTCGCGGCACCTTCAACATCTCTACCGCAGCCGCCATCGTGGTGGCGGGCGCCGGTGTCCCCGTGGCCAAGGCCGGCAACCGCGCGGTCTCCTCGCAGGCCGGCTCCTCCGACGTGATGCGAGCCCTTGGGCTGCAGGTCGAGCAGACACCCGCCCAGGCGGAGCTGTCGCTGCGCAAGGAGGGCTTCGCCTACCTGCATGCTCCATCCTTCCACCCCGGCATGCGGCACGCCGGCCCGGTGCGCATGGAGCTGGGCGTGCGGACCGCCTTCAACCTGGTCGGCCCCCTGGCCAACCCGGCACGACCTCGCCGTCAGCTGGTGGGTGTCCCGGATGAGGCCGCCGCCGCGTCGGTCGCAGCAGCCCTCTTCGAGCTGGGCTCGGAGCGGGCTTTCGTGGTCCATGGTGACCGGCTCGACGAGCTGCCGCTCGACGGCAGTGGCGTCATCTTCGATGTCTCGCCGGCCGGTGTGGAGCGGCGGACGGTGAGCGCTGCCGACCACGGGCTCACGGAGGTCGCGACCGAGGCCTTCGTGGGTGGCGACGGCGCCGACAACGCAGCCTTGATCGTGGCCATCCTTGATGGTGCTGAGACAGGGCCACCACGCGACGTGGTGGCCCTGAACGCCGGCGCGTCGCTGCTGGTCGCCGGTCGCGCCGATGACCTGCGGGGCGGGGTCGAGATGGCCCTGGCCACCATCGCCTCGGGCGCTGCGCTGGAGCAGCTCGATCGCCTGCGAGTGAGCGCGGCCGAGGCTCTCGGCTGATGGCCACCCAGACGTCCGTCCTGCATCAGATCGCCGACCGTCGCGCGGCTGACCTGGGAGTCGAGCTGGGCGCCCGCGACCTGGCGGCGATCCGCGCCGAGGCGCCCACGGGGCCCGCGCGCCGCGATGTCGTCGGCCGACTGGCGCGCTCCGGCCTGCACCTGATCGCGGAGATCAAGCGAAGCTCCCCATCGGCCGGGTCGATGGTCGAGGGTGAGATGGACGTGGCAGAGCGCGCCCGCGCCTACCAGGCGGGTGGCGCCGCCCTGATCTCCGTGCTCGTGGAGCCTCATTGGTTCGGTGGCTCACTCGATGACCTGCGCGCGGCGCGGGCAGCTACCACGCTACCGGTGCTGGCGAAGGAGTTCGTGGTCGATGCGCGGCAGTTGCCGTTGCTGCGTGCCGCCGGGGCCGACGCGGTCCTGCTGCTCGCCGCGCTGCACCCGCCCAGGCGCCTGGCCCACCTCGTGCAGGTAGCCGTGGAGTCCGGCCTGGAGCCGCTGGTGGAGGCACACTCGGTCAAGGAGCTGGAGTCAGCCGTGGCCACGAGCGCCCGTCTCATCGGCATCAACAACCGCGACCTCAAGACCCTCAGCGTAGACCCGCGTCTCTGCGAGCGGTTGCGCGGGTTGGTGCCGGACGATCGCCTGGTGGTGGCCGAATCGGGTGTGCAGGATGCGGCCATCATCCGTCGCTGGCGAGCGTTCGGTTTCGACGCTGCGCTCGTCGGCGAGGACCTCATGCGATCGGGCTCCGATCCCGCTGCTGTCGAGGCACGCGTGGCGACGCTGGTCGCCGCCGGTGCGGTGCCGAGTCCCGGGGTGGACCCGGCCGTCGACGGCCGTGCTCCCTTCGTCAAGATCTGCGGCATCACCGAGGCGGCCGGACTGGCTGCCGCCATCGGCGCCGGTGCGGACGCGGTCGGCTTCAACTTCGTGCCTGGGACACCGCGCGCACTGGAAGAGGACGAAGCTGCGGCGCTCATCGGTGCTGCGCGTGCAGCGGATGCGCCGGGCAATGGGCCGCTGCTGGTCGGTGTCTTCGCCGACCGAGATCCGGCCGAGGTGTCGGCCATCGCCGCGCGACTGGACCTCGACGCTGTCCAGCTCCACGGCTCCGAGCCGCCCACCGATCTCGATGCCATCCCGCTGCCGGTATCGAAGGTGCTGCACATCCCTGCTGCCGACGACACCGAGACGTCGGCCGATGCGCTCGTCGAGCTGGCCGAGGCCTACGAGGCCAGGTCGAACCTGCAGGCCATCCTTCTGGACACCAGCGACCCGCGGGCACTCGGCGGAACGGGCCGTCGTGCATCGGTCAGCGCCGCCAGTGCGATCGCCGAGCGAGTCCCCGTCGTCCTCGCCGGCGGGCTCGATGCCGCCAACGTGGCCGAGGCGCTCATCGCCGTACCCGCCGTCGGCGTCGACGTCTCAAGCGGCGTCGAGGTCACGCCGCGGCCCGTCGGGCGTCCGCCCAAGGACCCACTCAAGGTGGCGCTCTTCGTCAAGCGTGCCAACGCTGCCCGGCTCGACCGGCCCACCGTGCCCTTCGGCCCGCGGCCTGTCGATCCGGGCCTGCTCGAAGCCGACGAACATGGCCGCTGGGGTCTCGATCGCGCCTTCGGTGGCCGTTTCGTGCCTGAGACGCTCATGGCGGCGCTGCTCGAACTGGAGGTCGCCTACGACGAGCTCAAGCACGACCCCTCGTTCTGGGCCGAGTTCCGCGACTTGCTCGCCACCTTCGTGGGCCGGCCCACGCCGGTCTACCGGGCCGATCGCCTTGCCGCTGAGCTGGAACGCCGGGTCGGGCGTGAGCCCGGTCGCCTGCGTCTCTACCTCAAGCGCGAGGATCTCGACCACACTGGCGCGCACAAGATCAACAACGCCCTGGGCCAGGCCTTGCTCACCAAGCGCCTGGGCAAGCACCGCGTCATCGCCGAGACCGGTGCCGGCCAGCACGGTGTCGCTACCGCCACCGCCTGTGCGTTGCTGGATCTCGACTGCGTCGTCTACATGGGTGCCGAGGACATCCGTCGTCAGGCACCCAACGTGCTGCGGATGCGCGCGCTGGGCACCGAAGTGCGCGAGGTGACCTCGGGCACGGCCACGCTCAAGGATGCCGTCAACGAGACGATGCGCGACTGGGTCACCAACGTGGAGAGCAGCCACTACGTGCTTGGCTCGGCCGTGGGCCCGCACCCGTTCCCTACCATCGTGCGCGACCTCCAGCGCGTCATCGGCGACGAAGGCGCGGAGCAGGTCCGTGCCGTGGAGGGCCGCTTGCCGGACATCGCCATGGCCTGCCTCGGCGGCGGCTCCAATGCCATCGGATTGCTCAGCCGCTTCATCGGCGAGACGGACACCCGACTCATCGGCGTCGAAGCCGCGGGCGAGGGGCTGCAGGGCCGCCACGCCGCCGCCCTCTCCGCGGGAACCGCCGGGGTGCTTCATGGCTCGCGCTCGTACCTGCTCCAGGATGACGATGGCCAGATCACGGAGGCCTTCTCCATCTCCGCCGGTCTCGACTACCCCGGCATCGGTCCGCAGCTCTCCGCGCTGTTCGAGGCCGGTCGCCTGGAGATCCTGAGCGCCACCGACGATGAGGCGCTCGAGGGTGTGCGGCTGTTGACCCGCACCGAAGGGCATCCTGCCGGCACTCGAGCCGGCCCATGCCATCCACGCGCTGCTCGACCTGCTGCGCGGTGAGGGCATAGAGGCTGCGGCCGACGACGACATCGTCCTGCTGGGCCTGTCAGGCCGTGGCGACAAGGACATCGCTGCCATCGAGGACCGCCTGATGGCGGGCATGAACGACTGGGGTGCAAGTTGAGCACCAGGACAGCGGGCGCGACGCGCATCACGGCTGCCTTCGAGGCTGCCACGGCTGATGGGCGCGCAGCGCTCATCCCGTATGCCGTGGCCGGCTATCCCGATGCCGAGACCTCGTTCACCATCGCCCTCGCGCTCATCGACGGCGGAGCCGACCTGCTCGAGATCGGGTTGCCCTATTCCGATCCATTGGCAGACGGCGCCACGCTCCAGCGCGCCAGCGCGATCGCGCTGGCGAACGGGGCGTCGCTCGACGACTCCATCGCACTGGTCGGCCGTATCCACCAGGCCCGGCCCAGGACCCCGCTGGTGGCCATGGGCTACGTCAACCAGGTGCTTGGTGGCAAGGACGGCGCGACCGTGCTGCGTCGCCTCGGCGAGGCCGGCGTCTCGGGCTTCATCCTCGCCGACCTCACGCCCGACGAGGGTGCCGAGCTGGAGGCGGAGGCCGCCGGGTGCGGCATCGGTATCGTCTACCTGGTGGCGCCTACGACGCCGACCGACCGTATCTCCTTCGTGGCTTCGCGCAGCGCCGGCTTCCTCTACGCGGTCTCGCTCGCGGGCGTGACCGGCGCCCGCACCTCGCTGCCGCCCGGCGTGAAGAGGTTCCTCAAGTCGGTGCGCGAAGTGAGTCCGGTCCCGGTGGCTGTGGGCTTCGGTGTGTCGAAGCCGGCCCACGCGCGTCAGCTGGCCGGCGTCGCAGACGGCATCATCACCGCCAGCGCGCTCGTCGATGCTCTTGGTCCAGACGGCACCGACATCGAGAAGATGGCCGCACTCGTGCGCTCGCTCGCCGATGCCACCAAGCGGTAGGTCGGACGACGTGAGCACCGACCACGCCAGCGACTCGAGTGGGATCAGCGCCGAGGCGCCGAGTTGGCTACCCCTCCAGCACGCTCCGCACAACGGCCACGACCTCGTCGTGGATGCCGGCGGCGGTGACGACCGCGCCGCGGTTGTTCGTCATGCGCTGGCCGGTGGTGATGTCGAAGGGCCTGCCGTCCACGTCTGAGACACGCCCGCCGGCCTCCTGCACGATGAGCATGCCGGCCGCGTGATCCCAGATGTTCTCGCGGTAGTCGCCGCGGGGCACGCGCAGGTAGATGGAGGCATCGCCACGCGCGACCATCGCGTACTTGGTCTGCGAATCGAGCCGCACCGGCTTGCTCGTGATGCCCAGGGCCGCGCCGATGCGGGCGGCTTCTGACTGGTCGGAGTGCGCGGCCTCGACTGACTCCGCGTAGCGCGCCTCGGACGTGGCGGTCGGCGCTGCCGCGTGGATCGGCTCACCGGCGCGGTCGGCGGTCGCCTCGAAGAGCGGCATCATGCGCGCGCCGGCGCCTCGCTCGGCGATGAAGAGCACGCCGATGGGTCCGCCCACGTTGGCATCACCCGGCTCACCGCAGTAGGGGAGGTTGGGGCAGCCCATGGCGGCCAGCACGACCTCGCCGTCCTCGATGAGGGCCAGTGCGACCGCGTACTGCTCGTTGCGCAGGAAGCCCTTGGTCCCGTCGACCGGGTCGAGCGTCCACCAGCGTCGGCCGGGGCCCGCTGGGTCGTCGCAGGCATCCAGCGCCACGCGCACGTCGTCGAGCGTAGCCTCGGGTCGCTGGGTTCGCACTCGCGCCAGGACCGCGTCGGCCAGCTCGGCCGACTCGGCCAGTGGACCGAAATCCTCTTCGCCCAGCATGCCGTCCTCGGGCAGCGCCTCGGCGAGCGCCATGCTCACCAGTGCCTGGGCGCCGAGGTCAGCCACCGTGACCGGTGACGAATCGGCCTTGGATACCGCCTCCGCCGAGGGGTCGAAGTCGTCCCGCACGGCCTTGGTCAAGCGACTGGCGGCGACTACCGACTCGACGGCGAAACGATGCTCGGTCTCGAGTCGGGACGGGGTCCGTGCGGCGGTCACTCGTCGGAGCCGGCGTCGTCGGCCTCATCGGTCGCCGTATCGTTGGCCTCGTCAGCGGACTGTTCGTCGGCTGCAGGCACCGGGACCTCGGGCTGGTTGCGCGAAGCCCTGAGCTGCTTCCTGATGACGTCGAGCGGGGCGGTCTGACCGGTCCACAGCTCGAATGCGGTCACGGTCTGTTCGACGAGCATGACGTCGCCGTTCATGACGCGCGTGGCACCGGCGGCCTTGGCCTCGCGGAGCAGGCGCGTCTCTTCGGGGACGACGTGCAGATCAAGCACCAGGATGTTGGGCGGGAGCAGCTCGGCGGGGATGGGGGTCTCGTCGGGGTCGGCACCCATGGCGCTGGCGTTGACGAGGATGTCGGTCTTGGCAAGCTCAGCCTCGATGACCGAGTCGTGCCAGGGGCGCGCCTTCAGGTCCATGTGCGAGGCGCTGCGGGAGAAGTGCTTGACCAGGCGCTCGCCACGATGCAGGTGACGGTTGAAGAGGGCGATGTTCTGGAAGCCCATGGAGATGAGTGCGTAGATCACCGCGCGACCACTCCCGCCGGCGCCGATGACGACTGCGTTGCGGGGCAGCTTCTGATTGCCGACCAGCTCCTCGAGGGCGGGCTTGAAGCTGATGACATCGGTGTTGTGGCCGACCAGCTGATCCCCGTCCCGGGTGATGGTGTCCACGGCACCGGTGACCTGCGCCTCATCCGTGAGGCGGTCCAGCAGCGGCACCACGCGATCCTTGTGGGGGTGCGTGATGTTGGCGCCCAGGTACTCTTCGCCGCGGAGCGCCTTGATGGCGTCGGCCAGGTCGACAGTGGGAGTGTCGATCGGCTCGTAGTGTGCATCGATGCCGGCAGCGGCGAAGGCTGCTTCCTGCAGTGCCTCGGACAGCGAGTGGGTGACCGGCTGGCCGAGAAGGACGACGCGTTTCGACATGACCATCATCTCCCGGGTCTGCGGGCGACGGGGCGCCCGCTGCATGATCGAGTGGAGCGGCTTCCCCCGCTGGCCACTGATGCTCAAAAGGCGCGACGGACAGTGCCCGGCACGCCTTCACTAGTGGTGAAAGCCGATGATACTCGGCATCGGGTGTGTGCGTGCTACCATCGGCCCGCCGTTGCGGAGAGGTCGCATAGAGGCCTAGTGCGCCGGTTTGCTAAACCGGTGAGTGGGGTAACCTGCTCCGAGGGTTCGAATCCCTCCCTCTCCGCCACTCTCAGGGCGCCCGTAGCTCAGTGGATAGAGCATCTGGTTGCGGACCAGAAGGTCGTGAGTTCGAGTCTCGCCGGGCGCGCCATCGAAATCGAGCGTGAACAAAGCCCTCCGTTCTACTCGGAGGGCTTTCATCGTGGTCGTCATGGGTAGCGACCATGTAGCGGCTCAAATCACGACCGGATCCAGACCGTCACATCGGACTGGGGCCGTGACCCGGGGCGCCTGCCACGACTCCGGGGCCAACGAAGACGAGGCCCCTGGCGACGGCTCCTGCGCGATGGTTCCCAGGCTTCCGCGTCATGACCAGCAGTCCCCGGAGTCCGCCGTGTCTGCCCACCGCGCCGCATCCTCGCCCCGCGCTCCGCGAGGCTGGGGCACCACCAAGATGGAACAAACCGGAGCCTCTGCCGACTCATACTTGTAGCGGGAGGCTGCGAGGCGCGGCCCGTCGATGGTGGCCGCCTGGACCGTGCCGAGCCACTGGCGAACCCGGCCCGCGCAGAAGGAGGGCGATGTCATGCGACCGTTGCGTCTTGTGCTTGCGGGAGTCGTCACAGCTGCGCTGCTCGGGTCGAGTGGTGCCGCTGTCGGGCAGGATGGAAACGACGCCGGGTTCACGCCTGTGACCGGACAGCGGCTCACCGCCGAGTTCGACGACACCGCCGTGGAAGCGTGGGAGGACCAGGGTCTCCCCTTCATGAGTGGGTTCGTCAGTCGCGAGACCTGGGAGTGGAGCGACCCCCGCCTCCCCACCGATGCGACCTGGTACATCGCGACCGCCGACTACCAGCCGACCGACGGCTGGCCGGGTGAGGTCATCTACCAGACGGTGCTGATGGATGACGAGGACGGCTACTGGACGGGTACCGGGCACCTGTACGCCGATGAGATGTCCGTTGGCCACGGCATGGTGGTGCTCGACGGTCATGGCGCCTACGAGGGGCACTTCGCGTTCCTGATGGGGCATACCGACGATCCCGATTGCACCAAGTGCGAGACGTTCACGGGGGCGATCTATCGAGGCGCTCCGCCGCCCATGCCCGAGATCGTCGAGCCAGCGGCCGACTAGCCTGAACAGCCTCCGAGCAGACACGACACCGCGAGCACCTTTGGGGTGCACCGCGCGACCACGGCTCCATGCTATGCCGGCAGACCCGTGGTTCGGGGTGGATGTGGAGGTCGCGGTATGCGAGGGCCCGGCACCGCTGGAGCGGATCCTCAGTGAGACGTCGGCGTCCGCAGTCTGCGGTAGCGCCGGATCAGCGCGTTGGTCGAGGAGTCGTGGTCAAGCGCCGGCTCGGCGTCCGCCATCAGCTCCGTTGCCACCGCCTTGGCCAGCACCTTGCCCAGCTCGACGCCCCACTGGTCGAACGAGTCGATGCCCCAGACCACACCCTGCGTGAAGACGCTGTGCTCGTAGAGGGCCACCAGCCGTCCGAGCGTGGCCGGGTCGAGCTGCTCCGCGAGGATGGTGTTGGAGGGGCGGTTGCCGGGGAAGACGCGATGCGGCACCAGCGCCTCTGGCGTGCCCTCGGCCCGCACCGCTTCCTCGGTCTTGCCGAAGGCCAGCGCCTCCGCCTGGGCGAAAACGTTGGCGTTCAGTAGGTCGTGGTGGTCGGCTAGCGGGTTGAGCGTGCGGGCGAAGGCGATGAAGTCGACCGGCACCAGGCGGGTGCCCTGGTGGATGAGCTGGTAGAAGGAGTGCTGCCCGTTGGTGCCCGGCTCGCCCCAGTAGATGGGCCCGGTCGGGTAGTCGACGGGCATACCGTCGAGCGTGACGCGCTTGCCGTTGGTCTCCATCGTGAGCTGCTGCAGGTAGGCCGGGAAGCGCTTGAGGTACTGGTCGTAGGGCAGCACCGCCACCGTCTCGGCGCCCAGGAAGTCGGTGTACCACACCGTGAGCAGGCCGAGCAGCACCGGCAGGTTGCGCTCGAACGGCGTGGTGCGGAAGTGCTCGTCCATCTCGCGGAACCCGGCGAGCATCTCGCGGAAGCGCGCCGGACCGATGGCGATCATCGTCGAGAGTCCGATGGCCGAGGTCATCGAATAGCGCCCGCCGACCCAGTCCCAGAAGCCGAACATGTTGGCGGTGTCGATGCCGAAGGCCGCCACCGCGTCGGCATTGGTGGAGACTGCCACGAAGTGCTTCGCCACCGCCGCCTCGTCGCCCAGGCCGTCTACCAGCCATGCCCGGGCCGTGCGCGCGTTGCGGATGGTCTCGAGCGTGGTGAACGTCTTGGACGCCACGATGAACAGCGTCTCGGCCGGGTCCAGGTCGACGGTCGCCTCGGCGATGTCGGTGCCGTCGACGTTGGAGATGAAGCGGAAGGTCAGGTCCCGCAGCGAATAGTCGCGCAGCGCCTCGTAGGCCATGACCGGGCCCAGGTCGGAGCCGCCGATGCCGATGTTGACGACGTTGCGGATGCGCCGGCCCGTGTGGCCGCTCCAGCTGCCGCCACGGATCGCGTCGGCGAAGCCGGCCATGCGGTCGAGCACATCGTGGACCGCCGGGACCACGTTCTCGCCGTCGACCCGGATGACCGCGTCGCGCGGAGCACGCAGTGCGGTGTGGAGGACGGCCCGGTCCTCGGTGATGTTGATGTGCTCGCCGTCGAACATGGCCTCGATGCGAGCGCCGAGATCGACCTCGCGCGCCAGCGCCATGAGCAACCGGAGCGTCTCGTCGGTGATGCGGTTCTTGGAGTAGTCCAGGTACAGTCCGACAGCCTCGAGCGCGAGCCGCGTGCCACGCCCGGGGTCGCCGGCGAAGAGCTCCCGAAGGTGGACGTCAGCGACCTCGGCGTGATGCCGCTCCAGGGCCGCCCAGGCGGCCCGCTCGCGCAGCGGGCGAGCGTCGCTCATCATCGGGCTGCGAGGAGCTCGCTGCCCTTGCTGGCGATGCGCTCGATCAGCGCGTTCCAGGAAGCGACGAACGCGTCGGCGCCCTGCTCCTGCAGCTGCCGCCCCAAAGCGTCGAGGTCGATCCCCGCTTCGACGAACCGCGCCAGTGCCGCAGCCGCGTCGCCACTCCGGTGGTCGAGCAGCGCCGGCACCACACCGTGGTCGGCGAAGGCCAGCAGCGTGCCCTCGGGCATGGTGTTGACGGTGTTGGGCGAGGCGAAGCCGCTGATGTAGAGCGTGTCGGGCGCGTCCGGGTCCTTGGTGCCGGTGCTCGCGTAGAGCAGGCGCTGCGGGCGGGCGCCGTGATTGGCGAGGCGCTGCCAGCGGTCGCTGTCGAGCAGCTCGCGATAGGCACGATAGGCGTCCTGGCCGATGGCGAGGCCGAGCGTGTTCCGCAGCGCGGCGGGGGCTTCGTCGGCCACGGCGACATCCCAGCGGCTGATGAAGAGCGAAGCGACCGAGGCCACGTCGGCGTCGAGCCCGGCGTCGATCCGGCGTTCCAGGCCCTTCATGTAGGCATCGGCGGCGGCGATGTAGTGGTCAGCCGTGAACAGCAGCGTGACGTTGACAGGCACGCCGGCGAAGATCGCCTCCTCGATGGCGGGCAGGCCCTCGCTGGTGCCGGGGATCTTGATGAAGAGATTGGGACGTGCCGCCTCGGCGTGGAGCCGCTTGGCCTGCTCGATGGTGCCGGCCGTGTCGTAGGCCAGCAGCGGTGAGACCTCCAGCGAGACGAAGCCGTCGAGACCGCTGGTGCGGTCGTGGACGGGGCGGAACAGGTCGGCAGCCTTGCCCAGGTCATCGATGGCGAGCGTGAAGAAGACCTCCTCGGCCGAACGACCTGCCTCCAGCCCCTCACGGATCTGGTCGTCGTAGGCATCGCTGCCGCCGACGGCCTTCTCGTAGATGGTGGGATTCGACGTCAGGCCGGAGACGGCGAGCTCGTCGATGTAGCGCTGAAGCGTGCCGCTGGTGAGGAGGTCGCGCGTGATGGTGTCCAGCCAGAGGCTCTGGCCGGCGCGATAGAGCTGGACAGTGGGGGTCATGGAGGCTCCTTCGTGGTCCTGGGTCGACTGCTTGGGAACATCCTATGGTCGAGCACAACATCGCGCGGTCGAGCACAAGCATCCGCCTCGTCTCTGGCGTAGCTCGGCCGTCAACCTGGCCCGATCCGGGGGCAAGGGTCATGCCGTTTCTGACGTTGGCCACCCCGAACCAGGCAGTATCGCTCGAGGAGAAGTGGAGCCGTTCCTTGGCCTTGACCCGAGGACCCCCCGTAGGATGGCCCAAGGCGAGTCGAAGCAGGGTACCGGTTCCCGACGGTGCCGATGCCCTCTAGGGTGCACCCAAGCCTGCCGAACCGCACCGTTTCGCACTCCGTGAACCCTTGCTGATGCAGGCCCGCGTGGGGGGGGCGTGCCACGCAGCATGACGCGCGCCGGCCTCTTACGAGGCAATATCGAATGCGAAGGCAACTCTCGATCGCCGTCGGTCTCGCGTTGGTGACCGGCGCACTCTTCACTGGACCCGCGGCCGCGGCACAGCAGGGACCGAGCTGTGGTGGCAAGAAGGCCACCATCGTCGGGACCACCCGGAGCGAGACCATCAAGGGCACCGCTGGGGACGACGTCATCCACGGCCGCGCCGGGGACGAAACGATCGACGGTGGCGGCGGCAACGACATCATCTGCGGCGGCCCTGGCAACGATGATCTTGCCGGCGGCAGCGGCAGCGACCGGGTCGTCGGCGGCCGCGGTGCCGACGACATCGATGGCGGCGACGGCAACGACAAGGCCTTCGGCGCCAGGGGCTACGACGACATGCAGGGCGGCGAGGGCGACGACAGCGTCTACGGTGGCCCAGGCGTCGATCGGTGTCGCCAGAACGCCGGTTCCGGACCCGTTCGCGCCTGCGAGGACAAGCCGCTCGTGGTCGCGTACATCGACGACGACGGCGTCGACGGCTACGCCAAGGCCAAGGACACCCTCATCGCCGGCATCTTCGACGCGAACGGCGACGGCGAGATCTCCGTCGGCGACGAGGTGCGCGCCGACCGCTACCCCCTCGATCTCGATAGCGAGACGCGCGCGCTTCGGCGTTCGCAATCACGTCATCACGGTGGTCAACGGCATCGCCGCCCGGCGCGCGGATGTCGGTCCGGCCGCACTCAACGCTCGCGTCGCAACGCCAGCGAAGAAGCAGTCTGCAGCCGTTAGCTCGGGCGAGAACTGGTTCGTCTCTTACAGCAGCTATCTACCAGTCAGAGAACTACGAGTACTGGGCCGAGTACTTCCATGAGTGGAACGGAAGCGTGGGCTCGTGGATCGTCGAGGAGGCCTGGGACTACTACAACGAAGGCAACGAGATCCGCCGCGATATCTCTGTCAGCTCGGGTTCGCCAAGCGCGCCGGCGACGGAGGCCCGTGTATCCGACTACGGCTCGAGGGAAGACGGCGACTGGATGGAGATCGAGTTCTTCGTCGACGCGCCGGCGAGGTGACCGTGCGCTAGCGTTCCGCTAGCCTGCGCGACTTAGGCCCCTGGCGTGTTCGCCCGCCAGGGGTTCACTCGTGAGCGCCGGCAGGGCAGCGGCCAGGAGGTGCAGGTCCTCGGGGGATCGAGGTCGCTCGAAGCCTTGGCGATGTGAGAGACCGTTCGGGGCTCCGCCACCCACCACTGACTGTCTCCGTCCTCGATCCGCGGGGTCGGCCGTTTGCGATACTGCCCGTCCGCGGCCGCGCCCGTAGACTCCGCTCCGTCGCCCCTGGGTTCACGCCCTGCCGGGCGTTCCCATCCCCGAGGAGCCGCCCCTGCGTCGCAACCCCCCGAAGAGTGCACTGATCCCCGCCTGGCACTCTCGAGATAGCGCTCGTGCGTAGCTTCGTGGCGGCCGTGCCGCTCTCCCTGTTCGCCCTCGGCATCGCCATCGTCCTGGCCGTTTGGCTGAGTGCCGCCGTCGCCAGACGACTGGACACACCCGGCATCGTCGCGGCGCTGCTGCTGTCTCGGCCAGGGTGCCTGGGAGGAGGTCAGCGTTCCTTCCCGGCGGCATCGGTGGCGCGAACCCCGGCTGGAACGCGGTCGAGGCCCCGGAGTGCTTCACGGAGAGCTGTGATCTGGCCGCCTACACGCCGCCGGCGCTCAGCTACAGCCACGACGAGGGTTGCTGCATCGTGGGCGTGCACACCTACCGCGGCGCGACCCAGCCCGCGCTGGAGGGCACCTCCCTCTTCGGTGACTACTGCAGCGGCACGGTCTGGGCGGCAGAGGCTGACGCCATGCTGAGCGGTGAGACCAGCGCGGTTCCCGTCACCACCTTCGACGGCAGGCTGGTGTCGTTCGGTACCGACGGGGCAGGGGAGCTCTACGCGGTCGACCAGCGCGGTCGCATCCTGCGCCTGACCGCGACCACCCGCTAACCCTCTCGCGGCCGCCGGCCACCATCGCGGCCGCCGGCCGCTGTCGTCCCGTGCCCGCTACCTGCTGGGCATCTCGCAGACCACCATCGCAGTCCCGATCTCCGCCGCGGACGCCGCGCTGATCAGTCTGCCGGCTCGCCGGGCTCCTTCGCCAGCGCCAGGTCCCACGTCGCCGCGTCTGCCAGCGGCGCCAGGTGGCGCACGGCGAACTCGATCTGCGCCATGCAGCGTTCGCGCCAGATGCCGCTGGCGATGAACTCACGATGCCCCGACTCGGTCCCGAGGTCCATGCCGATGAGGTCGCGGCAGTCGGTCGCAGCGTGCGCGTCGCCGAATTCGTCCATCAGCCTGGCCGTGATGCGGCGCGCCGCCGCCTTGGCCTTGACGTGGTCGGTGATGCGCCGGGCGGCTAACAGGCCGACGGCCAGGGCAGCGCCGGAGATGGCGCCGCAGGGCCCACCGCTGTAGGCGAGCCCACCATTGAGCGCCATCGCCGCGGATGAATCGCCACTCTCGGGGAGGCCGTAGACCGTCTTGAGGACGATGAACACCGTCTCCGCGCAGCCGTAGGTGTTGGTGTCGTCGAGGAACAGCTGGCGCGCCAGCTGGACGGGGTCGTGCTCAGACATCGGTGCGCCCTAGCGTAACGCCCAACGCCCGACGCCCGATGCCCGGCGGGCCCACTGAAGACCCGCCGCACAGCGGCCGGCTCGCCGATCATGATCCCGAAGCGCCGGCCCCGGGCGGGTCCGCGTCGGTCGCGCTCCGTTTCGCGGTCCATGTTCTCGCGAGCCACGGTCGCTGCGAGTGCCGCCGGCACCAGCCCGCCGGGACGACCAGCCGGTTGGATCAGCTCGTGAACAGGCCCAGTGCCAAGCCCTCCGAGCATGCCCCCATCAGGCCGAGCGTTCCATCTCGACGATGTCCTGCAGGGCTGGTCGGCCGTCGGCAGGCCTGGAAGCCGCGGTCGCCATCTGGTCCTCCGCGATTCGACGGTATCGACAGCTCTCACGTTGTTCCCTGGCCGCGCACGGAGGTACTGCATGGCCGGCCACGCGGCGTTGCAGTCCGATATCGGGCGGCGCGGCACCCCGTCGGCCATCCCTGGTCGAGTGGGGCAGAATCTCGTTGTGCGCCGTGAACCCCGATGTGGTTCCCGCGCTTGATCCCGTCCTGCAGTCCGAGGTGATGGCCATGGTCGATACCCCCTCCACGATGCTGGCGCTGGGCACCAGCGCTCCCGACTTCACCCTGCCCGACACGTCCGGCAAGATCGTCTCTCGTGATGACTTCGCGGAGGCGCCGGCGTTGCTGGTGATGTTCATCTCCAATCACTGCCCCTTCGTGCAGCACGTCGCCGACGAGCTGGCGCGGCTTGGTCGGGACTACCGTGATCGAAGCGTCGCCATCGTCGCCATCTGCTCCAACGACGTGCAGAACTACCCCGATGACGCGCCCGCGTTCATGGCCCGCTTCGCGGCGCAACGGGGCTTCACCTTCCCCGTGCTGCAGGATGAGTCGCAGTCGGTGGCGCAGGCGTACCACGCGGCCTGCACCCCGGATCTCTTCCTCTTCGGGCCTGATCGCAGGCTGGCCTATCGCGGGCAGCTCGACGGCGCCCGCCCGGGCAACGGCGTGGCCACCGATGGACGTGATCTGCGTGCCGCGCTCGAGGCCGTGCTGGCCGGTGAGCCGGTGCCGCAGCCGCAGCTCCCGAGCATGGGCTGCAACATCAAGTGGAAGGCCGGCAACGAGCCCGGCTACTTCACGCTGACGTGATGGCTCTCGGTGACCAGGCTCGCCTGCGTGGCCGGCAGGTCTGGCTGCGGGCCCTGGAGGAGGACGACCTACCCGCCTATCGAGAGGCCATCAACTCGGTCACCGTCGGCACCTGGGCGGGGTTCCCCTGGCCGCACTCCGCGGCGTCCGTCCAGCGCTGGTTCGCCGACGTGCGTGCCCGGCATGGCGAGGGGGAGTACTGGTTCGCTATCTCACCGCTGGACGGCGACGCCTTCATCGGCGCCGTCTGGCTGTGGAACAAGGGTTCTCGCCTGGACGGTCTGGAACTGAGCATCTTCATCACGGGCGGAAGCAGGGCTGGGTCAGGGCATCGGAAGCGATGCCGTCGACACTGCCCTGGACTTCATCTTCGGCAGCTACGAGGTCGAACGTGTCTGGCTTACCACGGAGCGGTCGAATGATCGCGCGGTGCGGGCCTTCACCAAGTCCGGCTTCACCCTCGATGGCACCATCCGGCATCACTTCCGTCGTGGCGGGGAGTGGCGCGACTCCGCGTTGATGGCCATCCTGCGCGAGGACTGGGAGGCACTCGACCGTCCCCGCAGCTGGGACCTGGCTCAGGTGGAGCGGGGTCCAGCACCAGGTGACTGAGCTACCGCGCACAGCCCGCCGCTGGCTCGACCACGTGCGACCCCCTGGAGCGGTAGCGCCCACGGGCATGCGTATCGATCAGCGCGGGTCGATGGAAGCGAACGGACGCTGGCTGCCCTTCACGGCGACGGCCACCTATCGGGCGCTCCCACTCGCCTTCGAATGGCGGGCGCGGCTGCGCGTGATGCGGGGCATCTGGGTGGACGCAGTGGATGGCCACGCTGACGGCGAGGGCTGGGGTGGCGCGAGGCTGTGGGGCCTCAAGGCCATGGGCCAGCGCAGCGGCCCGGACGTCCTGGCCTCGCAGCTCGTCCGCAACATCGCCGAGCTCGCCTGGCTGCCGGAGCTTGCCGACCTCGCCAGCGGCCTCAGCTGGGTCGACGCGGGGGACGATGCCTTCGAGATCCGCGCCGATGCGGGAGAGCGGGAGGTCGCCGTCCGCTTCGAGCTCGACGGAGCCGGCGACATCGTGCGTGCCTCCAGCCCGGCCCGTCCATTCGACGTCCCCGACGGCTTCGAGGACGCACCCTGGCACTGTGAGTTCGGCGACCATCGCGTCATCGATGGGGGGCGTGTCCCTGTGTCCGTCGTGGCCACGTACGACTTCCACGACGAGCCATGGGAGTACTTCCGTGGCGAGATCATCGAGCGGCACCCGCTCTAGGCGGATGGTGTCGGCCCGGAGGGAGCACAGGCTATACGTGGCTTGATGCCCTGGGTCGCCGAGCGGGAGGCCATCTCGTTGAGCTCGCCCACGATGTCGTCGATCTGACCACCCACGGTGGTGAACACGCGCACCTCGCCGTCGCCCAGGCTGGCCCGCAGCTCGGGCTCCTCGCCGGCGAAGGCGACCAGCACTGGCGGTCCTTCCGCGGGGATGATGGCGCGCGGTTGCGACCGGTCGGTCCCGAACAGGAAGCGGAAGTCGTCGTGGTTCATGATCATGAGCGCGGCCATCGACTCATCGCGCATCCGCTGCTGCACCTGTCGGATCCGCTCGTGATCTGACGTTCATGGGCAAACGCACCTCCTCTGCCCGTCAGCCATGCATCAGGAGCCTCGACGCGGCCTCACCCTCGGTGAGCCCAGGGCGACACGGATGTTGAGGCACTGGCAGGCGGGTCGGCTCTCGGCACTTCCGGGGCTTCGCGGCCCCGCAGACTGGCGGCCAGATGAACGGACGCGTCGCGCCCCTGATGGCGATGGTGCTACTTGCCGCGCTGCTGGCGGCGGCCTTGGTTCCGGGCATGCGCCTCCCGCTGCTGCTGGCGCTGGTGGCGGCCTGCTGGCTGGTGCCCGCCGGGTCCCGCGCGCTGGGCCAGCGCCGCCGCGATACCGGTCGCGCTCATCCTTGTCTGGGGCGACCTTGTCGGCAGCCGCCTGCTCCGGGACCGCTTCGACTGTGGCGACCCGATGTCGCCAGTGGCCTGGCTGCGCGTGGCAGAGGCCGCGATCGTCATCGTGGCTCTGCTGCTGCTGGCGAGGCATCTGGGCACGACGCTGCGCGGGCTCGGCCTGGCGCGACCACGCGCCCGGAGCTCGGCCTCGGCATCGCGGCCATCCTCGTCATCCCCGTTCCGGGCCTCTATCTCGGCGCCATCCTGGCCGAGCCGTTCTTTGGTCCCATGCGGCTGGACCTCGCGCAGCCGTCGCCATCCTGCCGGCGCTGACGCTGGCCGTTGCCAACGGCGCGATGGAGGAGCTGGCCTACCGCGGTGCGCTGATGGGCTGGATGTCGCGGGCTGCCGGGCCCACCGTCGCGCTCATCGGACAGGCCATCGTCTTCGGACTGGCGCACACGGGGACCGACTTCGTGGCCTCGCCGCTGCCCGTCGTGCTGGTCATCATCGCCGGCGGCCTCATCGCCGGTCTCATCGTGCGGCGGACCGGCTCGCTGTGGCTGCCCATCCTCGTCCACATCGCGCTCGACGTGCCGCTCTACTACGCCGCCGCCTGCCGCCTGCCCTGAGAGCACGAATGAGGTGCCGGCCAAGGCGTTGCCTCATGACGGATGCGCGCCTTAGGGGCAGGCTCCTGGCATGGACACGAACGACACCGACAGCCGTTCTGGCAGCACGCATCGGCCGCCGTGGCTGCCGGCCGCGGCGGTGGCTCTGGCCGTCGTGGTCGCGGGTGCGGTTGCAGTCCTGCTCGCGACGGAGCGCTCCGAGACGGAGTATCCCGCCGGCTCCCCGCAGGCCGTGTTCCAGGCCTACGTACGCGCCTGGGACGGCCGCCGACGTCGATGCCGCCTGGGCGCTGTTGAGCGCAGGGGCACAGGAGCAGCTCCCCGCACGAGCGCTTCGGCGCCGCGGTCCGGCGCCAGCCGGACGCCGCGTTCCGCATCTGGATCGAGGAAGTCAGCGTGGACGGGGACCACGCCGTGCTGCGAGTGACTGTCGAGTCACTCATCGCCGATGGTCTCCTGGGACGCGAGCGAGACCGCGTCGAGCGGCACGTGACGCTGACGCACGAGGCCGCCGCTGGAAGATCGAGAACCCCACGGTCGCATACAACTGGTAGGGAGGCACGAGCCATGCAGACTGCGAAGCGGATCTACCTCTACGGCGTCCTCGGGATCGCCCTCGTCCTGCTGCTATGGGGTCTGAGCGACCTGTTGCGCTTCGCCTTCGACCAGCTTGGCCGCGCGCTGGGCTCGACGCCCGCCTTCATGGGCTCGTTCGCCCGCGAGGAGCTCAGCCGTGCCCTGGCGCTCCTGCTCGTGGCCGGCGGCATCGTGGCCGTTCACCTCGCGCTCGTACGTGGACTGCTGCGCGGGACGCCGGCGGCCGTCGCCGACGAGCGCGCAGCGACCTCCCGTGCGGTCTACTTCTTCCTCGTCCTCGTGGGCACCGGCGCCGTCCTGTTGTGGTCGGCCTTCGATCTCGCCTATCAGCTCATCGGTTCGTTCTTGCTCGAGCGGCGCGACCTGGATCCGCTCGGTCGGCTGGCGGGCGTGATCGTCGTCGGCGGAGCGTGGGGACTGCACGTGCTGGCCCGTCGTCGCGACATCACCGAGGCGCCCGCGCGCCTGGCCGGTGATGGGCTCACGCGTGCCTATCTCTACGGTGGCCTCTTCATCACCTGTCTCATCGTCGCCCTGGAGGCTGGCGATGCTCTCGCCAGCGCCGCCCGCGGTGTGCTGGGGCTGCGACCACCGTGGGAGGCTGCCGACTGGTGGCGTGACGAGCTCGCGGCGGCGTCCGCCGCCACGAGCGTGGCCGCGCTCGGGTGGCTGACACATTGGTCCATCCTCGGTCGCCTGCTGCGCGCACCCGACCCCGTGGCAGCATCGCACCGGGCCGCAGCCAGCCGTCGCGGCTACTTCCTCGCCGTGACGCTGGTGGGCTCGTTCGCCGTGCTCGTCTTCGCCGCCACCGGCCTGGGTGCCGGTGTCGCGGGGCTGCTGGGCACGTGGACCTCCACGGACGGCTCTCGTCTCATCGAGGACGTCGGAGGACCCGTGCTGCTGCTCGTGCCCTTCGCGCTCGGCTGGTGGTGGCACCAGCGGCGGGTCCGGGACGAAGCCCAGGAGCGTCGGCGGGCCGCCCCCGCGCGAGCGGTCGCGCGGACGGCGCACCTCGTGGTCGCCTTCGTCGGCCTGGTCGGTCTCGCGGCCGGCTCGGCCTGGGAGTTGCAGGTCGCGACCGATGCGCTCATCGGCAGCACTCGTGACGACCTATCGCCGTCGAGCGGCGTCGGGGGCGACGCGACACAGGCGCTTGCCCTTGCCCTCGTCGGGCTGCTGCTATGGGTGCCGGCCTGGGCGATGGCGCAGCGAGACCGCGCCCGGCACCCCCGTGAAGCCGCTGGCGCCGTGTTCGCGCCGCGCCTACCTCATGCTCGTGTCCGGCCTGTCGGTGGTGGCGGCCATGGGGTCATCAGCCTTCCTGGTGTGGCAGGCCGACGCGCGCCCTGCTCGACAGCGGACCCTCGGACGACCCCTCGTGGGCCATCGCCATCCTCACCGTCGCGGCCGTGGTGCTGCTGTATCACCTGTGGCAGCTGCGCCGTGATGCGCGTGCCGCGGACATCATCGCGCTGACGTGCTGCCGAGTCGAGCGAGACCAGCCAGCGCACCGTCGAGACGATCGAGATCATCGCGCCACCAGACGCCGACTTCCGGGTGCTCAACGCAGCCATCCGCTCCGAGCTCCCCGACGGATACGAGATGCGGATCCTTCCGCGCAGCCCATAGGCGCATGGTCGGGCCCGGCCGAGCTCGATCGCGTGGCTGCTGCCGGCGCTGTCCGCGCTCTAGCCGGCGGCCATCGGGGCGAGCGCCGCGATGAGCTGCTCGCGATACTCGAGGAGCGCCTCGCGACCGCGGGCGGTGAGCGCCACCGTCGTCTCCGGGCGGCGACCGTTGAAGCCCTTGGCCACCCCGATGTAGCCGGCGTCCTCCAGCTTGCGCAGGTGTGAGCCGAGATTGCCCCAGGTCAGGCCCGTCTGCTGCGCCAGGTAGGTGGCATTGGCGTTCTCGACCACGTAGAGGTTCGTCAGGATGGCCAGCCGGGCCGGCTCATGGATCAGCCGGTCGACCGTTGCCGACACGACGACGTCGCCCTCGTCCTCGGCCGAGGCCGCGCTAGCCGGCATGGGGATCAGGGTACTCACGCAGGAACCGCCGGAGCTTGCGGACACCGATGAGCACGAGGGCGCCGCCGACGAGGCCGAAGACCAGCCACATCGGGATCTCCACGCCCCACAGCGCATCGGGCCAGATGACCAGCGGCATCAGGGTCCCGAAGGCGACGCCGTAGGCATAGAAGCGTGGCACGTCGAGCAGGTACGCCATGGCGCCGAAGACGACGACGGCGTTGACGAACCACAGCAGCGGCATCAGCACTGTCACCAGGTCGCGCGGCGCCGGCCCGCCGATGACCATCGCCACCAGCCCGAAGGCCACCAACCCGAGCGCCACCGAGCCCGCCAGCACCAGGCGGGTGCGCCGGATGCGCAGCCGGCGCCGCGGGCCGGGCTGGAAGCTCCCCAGGCGTGCCCGCAGCAGGCGCCGCCGGTAGCTCAGCAGCGGCAGCGTGACGCCGAGGGCCAGCGCGAGCATGACCACGTAGCTGATGGCCGGGCTGCCGAAGGCGTCCCACAGCGCGCTCGCGGCGAAGAAGACGAGCAGCATCACGCCGATGTAGATATCGAACAGGCCGTCCTCGTAGAAGCGGCGGAACGCATCCCGCTCCAGCTTCTTCAGGTCGACAACCCCCTCCATGACGCATCCTTTCCTCTCTGCAGAGTACTCTGTAATGCAGAGTATAGTGCACGTGTCAAGAGGACCAGCGCGGTCCAGGCTCGGGTGCGAGGCCGCCACGCGGTCGCGGACACACGCCACGCCTCACGTGCGAGTACCGTTGGCTGGACCATCCGACCGCATCCAGACAGGCCAGTGACCACCACGACAGCAGCAGCAGAGCACTCCGACTTCATCCGCGACATCGTCGCCGCCGACGTGAAGGCCGGCCGCTACGACACCATCGTCACGCGCTTCCCGCCCGAGCCCAACGGCCACCTGCACATCGGCCACGCCAAGTCGATCGCGCTCAACTACGGCATCGCCCGCGAGTTCGGCGGCCGCTTCCACCTGCGCTTCGATGACACCAATCCGACGAAGGAGGAGCAGGCCTACATCGACGCCATCGAGGCCGACGTGCGCTGGCTCGGGGCCGACTGGGGCGAGCACCTCTACTTCACCTCGGACTACTTCGAGCAGCTCTACGCCTGGGCCGAGCACCTCGTCGAGGCCGGGCTGGCCTACGTCGACGACCTGTCGGGCGAGCAGATCCGCGAATACCGCGGCACGCTCACCGAGCCCGGCCGGCCCAGCCCCTACCGCGACCGCCCGGTAGCCGAGAACCTGGACCTGCTGCGGCGCATGCGTGCCGGCGAGTTCGCCGACGGTGAGCGCGTCCTGCGCGCGCGCATCGACATGGCCTCGCCCAACATCAACCTGCGCGACCCCGTCCTGTACCGCATCGTCCACGCCTCGCACCCGCGTTCCGGCGACGCCTGGTGCATCTACCCCACCTACGACTTCGCCCACGGCCAGTCCGACGCCATCGAGGGCATCACGCACTCCATCTGCACGCTGGAGTTCGAGAACCACCGCCCGCTGTACGACTGGCTCATCGAGCATCTGCCCGTGCCGTCGCGGCCGCACCAGTACGAGTTCGCCCGGCTCAACCTGACCTGGACGGTGCTGTCCAAGCGCTTCCTGCTGCGCCTCGTGCAGGAGGGTCGCGTGCGCGGCTGGGACGATCCGCGCATGCCCACCATCGCCGGCATGCGCCGCCGTGGCTATCCGGCCGAAGGCATCCGCGACTTCGCGGCCGCCATCGGCGTCAGCAAGGCCGAGTCGACCGTCGAGCTGGCGCGTCTCGAGCACTACGGTACGCAGCGTGCTCAACCGCGATGCCCAGCGTCGCATGGCCGTGCTCGATCCGCTCAAGGTCGTCATCACCAACTACCCCGAGGGCGCGGTCGACGAGCTCGACGCGGTCAACAATCCCGAGGACGAGTCGGCCGGGACCCGCAAGGTGCCCTTCGGCCGCGAGCTCTGGATCGAGCGCGACGACTTCATGGAGGACCCGCCGCGCAAGTTCTACCGGCTTTCGCCCGGTCGCGAGGTGCGACTGCGCTACGCGTACTTCATCACCTGTGACGAGGTCGTCAAGGACGAGACCGGCCGGGTCGTCGAGCTGCGATGCACCTACGACCCCGAGACGCGCGGTGGCGATGCGCCCGACGGCCGGCGCCCCAAGGCCACGCTGCACTGGGTCTCCGCGGCGCACGCGGTGCCCGCGGAGGTGCGGCTGTACGAGTCTCTCTTCGTACGGCCCGACCCCGGCGCCGATGGCGACCTGCTCGACGACCTGAACCCTGACTCGGAGACGATCCTGAGCGAGTGCTGGCTGGAGCCGGCTGCGGCCGAGGCCGCGATCGGCGAGACGGTCCAGTTCGAGCGCCTGGGCTACTTCTGCGCCGATCCCGACTCAGAGCCTGGGTGCCCGGTCTTCGACCGCACGGTCACCCTGAAGGACACGTGGGCCAGGCTGCAGCAGCAGGGCAAGGACCGCTAGCGGGCACGGTCCATCCGGTCATCCGTTCGCGCCGATGCGGTAGTGGGCGGGCGGCTCGCCGATCTCCGGACAGCTCGCCCTCGACACGGAGAGCAGGAGAGGTGGTCAGCAGCCCAGCTGCTACCGCCCCGAGCATCCACGTCCTGCGCATGGTTCGCCTCCTTCAGGGCCCCGCGGGCCCTGCGTCGACCGTAGCCCGGGTGCAGCGCTCTGGCGGATGACGATGGACCCGCGAGTCGCCGGGGTCTACTCGGCCTCCAGCGCCTCGGCCACGATCTCCGCCAGCGGACGACCGCTGACCTGGGCCAGCTCGTAGCGCACGCGCGTCACCGGCTTGTCCAGCTCCAGCAGGCCGCCCAGGTCGATGGGCGTGGCCGCCAGCACGATGTCGGCATCGACGCGCTCCAGCGTCTCCTTCAGCTCGGCCATCTGTGCCTCGCCGTAGCCCATGGCCGGCACCAGCGGCTCCAGGTCGGGATAGCGCTCCAGCACGGCCTTGATGGAGCCGACCGCGACGGGCTCGGGGTCGACCAGCTCAGCCGCGCCGAAGCGCCGCGCTGCCACCACGCCGGCGCCGTACGTCATGCCGCCGTGGGTGAGCGTCGGCCCGTCCTCGACCACCACCACGCGCCGGCCTTCGATGGAGGGCCCCTCGAGCGAGCAGGTCGGAGCGCGCCGTCAGGATCTCGGCGTCGGGGTTCATCTCGGCGACGGACGCGATCACCGCGGCCAGGTCCTCCTCGGTGGCCGAGTCGATCTTGTTGATGATGACGACGTCGGCCATGCGCAGGTTGATCTCGCCGGGATGGAACCGACGCTCATGGCCCGGGCGCAGTGGGTCGGCCACGACGATGAACAGGTCGGGCAGGAAGAAGGGCAGGTCGTTGTTGCCGCCGTCCCAGAGGATGACATCGGCCTCCTTCTCGGCCTCGCGCAGGATGGCCTCGTAGTCGACGCCGGCGAAGACGACGCGGCCGGCATCGATATGGGGCTCGTACTCCTCGCGCTCCTCGATGGTGGTGTGGTGGCGGTAGAGATCGTCGCGGTTCCCGAAGCGCTGGACGCGCTGGGCGACGAGGTCGCCGTAGGGCATCGGATGGCGCACCACGACCGGCGTCAGGCCACGCTCGGCCAGCAGCGCCGCCACCGCGCGCGTGGTCTGGCTCTTGCCGGCACCGGTGCGCACGGCGCAGACGGCCACGACCGGCTTGGACGATTCGAGCATCATGCCGCGCGGCCCGATGAGCCCGAAGTCCGCGCCGGCGGCCATGGCCCGCGAGGCGGCATGCATGACGGTCTCGTGGAGGCACGTCGCTGTAGCTGAAGACGACGAGGTCGACATCCTGCTCGCGGATGACGGCTTCGAGCTCTGCCTCGGGCACGATGGGGATGCCGTCGGGGTAGTGCTCGCCGGCCAGCTCGGGCGGGTATCGTCGCTCGTCGATGCCGGGGATCTGCGTGGCGGTGAAGGCCACCACCTCGGCGCCGGGGTCGTCGCGGTAGACGACGTTGAAGTCATGGAAGTCGCGCCCTGCGGCGCCCATGATGACGACCTTCGTGCGATCCACGATTGCCTCCCATGCGCCCCGGGCAGCGCTCGGCGCAGTACCTTCGAGGTGCCGTCCCACCGTGGCTCGGGTCAGGTGGCCGTGCCAGAGTCCTTCGGCCCGTCCCGAGTGGTCCTCAGGCGCCGCGAACAGCACCCCGTAGGCCGCGAAGGCCTGGTCTCGTGTCACGCTTTGCCCTTCGAGCCTTCAGCGGCCGGTGCGCCGATCCTCCAGGCGTTCGCGGGTGGGCGTCAGCCACATCACGTCATAGGGCCCGAGCTCGACGGTGAGCGTGTCTTCAGAACCGTTCCAGTGCTCGCCCGCCACCAGGTCGTACCAGTCCCTGTCGGAGACGACCAGCTCCGCGATGGGACACTCGACCCGGACGATCGCCTTGGTGACGTTGGTCAGCGCCAGGATGTGGCGGTCGCCCTCCGGCGAGATCCGCAGCACCGCGAAGACCGACGTCAGCGGCGTCAGCACGCGCATCTCACCGCGCGGATGGAAGGCGCGGTGGCGCGTGCGCATCTTGGAGATCTCGCGCTGCTCGAGCCGCAGCAGCGAGCGCTTGGAGCCGGGCTGGTGGAGGTGCTCGCGGAAGATCTCGGTGTCGATGACGCCGCGGTTGACGTCGCGCTTCACGCCGGTCTTCTCGACGAGCGCGTGGTCGTTGGGCAGGGCGATGGCGCCGTGCGTGTAGATGCCGGGGACGCCCTTCAGCACCAGCGAGAGCGAGCGCGAGGCCACGTAGCGCTTGACCTGCAGCGCGATCGGCTCGGTGCTGCCGTCCGTGTTGATGGCGCTCCACCAGGTGGTGTTGATCTCGTACGGCTCCTCGCCGGCCTAGGTCGGCTTGTAGGAGATGTACGCCCCGTGCTCCTGGGCCCGCTCGATGAGGGCGTCGATCTGCTCGCGCGTCAGGATGCCCTTGACGCCCTGGACGCCGACCCCGTCGTGCGTATCGAGCATGTTGAAGAGGTGCGTCCGGTCCGACGGCAGCTCGAGACCCGCGGCCCACTCGCTGATGGCCGTGGTGTCCTCGCTGTAGAACGTGTGCAGCACCAGCGGCGGCAGGGCGAAGTTGTAGACCATGTGCGCCTCGTCGGTGCCGTCGCCGAAGTACGAGATGTTCTGCTTGTGGGGCACGTTGGTCTCGGTCACCAGGGCCACGCCCGGTGCCACCGTGTCGAGGACGTCGCGCAGGAGCTTGATGATCTCGTGCGTCTGGGGCAGATGGATGGACTCCGTGCCGGGCTCGGACCACAGGTAGGTGACCGCGTCGAGGCGGATGATGTCGGCTCCACGTCGTACGTAGAAGAGCAGCGCCTCGAGCACCGCCAGCAGCACGTGCGGGTTGCGGAAGTTGAAATCGATCTGGTCGGGCGAGAAGGTCGTCCAGATGTACTTGGGACCGTCGATGGTCTCGTAGCGGGTGAGGATGTCAGACGTCCGCGGCCGGAAGATCTTGCCGCGCTGCTCCGGCGTCAGGTCGTCGGGCGAGTCGTAGGCGATGAAGAAGTCCTTGTACTGCGGGTCGCCGCGCAGGAATGCCGCGGAACATCTCCGACCTCGACGAGGCGTGGTTGAACACCGCGTCGAACATGAGGTCGTAGTCGAACGCCAGCTCGCGGACCTGCTCCCAGGAGCCGACCTTGGGATCGACCGACTTCAAGTCGACGACTGAGAAGCCGCGATCCGAGGAGTACGGGAAGAACGGCAGCATGTGGATGGTGTTGATCGAGTCGTAGTACGTCTCCACGAACCGATGCAGCGCCTCGATGCCGCTGGCCTCGCGGCTGCGCACCGCGTCGGCATAGGTGATGAGGATGAGGTCGCGCTCACTGAACCGCTCGGCCGTATCGAGCGACAGCTCCTGCTCGATGAGCTCAGGCGGCTTGTGGGCGTAGTGCACCTTCAGGATGCGCTCGAGCTCCGGCATGGAGGCCTCAGCGGTCTCGGGTCCGTAGAGGAACGCCAGCCGGTCGCACATGTGCTGGCGGACCGCTTCGTCGATCTCGAGCAGCGGCCGCGAGAAGTCAGGGTCGCGCAGGTAGGGGATCCGGTTGTTCATCCTCGTCTCTCCACGCCCAACGTAGGGGACCAGGGGGCAAAACGAGGCTAGCACCGTGGGGCGCGCGTCGTCGTGCCAGACTCCGTGCTGGGCCGCCGCGCGGCTCCCGGCCGGCCGCCGCGCCGCGTCGGATCCACCATCCGTTCACCCCTGACCAAGGACCCACTTGACGAGCGACCCCACAAGACCGACAGTCAAGGGACCGGACACCACCCTGCCGGACTCTGACCTGGGGTCGTCGCATGCCTGAGACACTCGAAGACAAGCTCGTCATCGGTATCTCTTCGCGTGCCCTGTTCGACCTGACCGATGCCAACGACGTCTTCGAGCAGGGCGGCTTGAGCGCCTACCGCGAGTATCAGCGGGAGCACGAGCGAGACACCCTGGACCCGGGCACGGCGTTCCCGCTGGTGCGCGGCCTGCTGGCCGTCAACGAACGCGCCGGCGAGCGCCTCGTGGACGTGGTCATCCTGAGTCGCAACGACGCCGATACCGGTATGCGCGTCCTGCGCTCGGTGGAAGCGCACGGGCTCGATATCACCCGCGGCGTCTTCCGTGGCGGTCGCGACCCATATCCGCTCCTGCACGCCATGAGCTGCGACGTCTTCCTGAGTGCCGAGCCCTTGCAGGTGCTCAAGGCGCGCGAGCAGGGCGTTGCCGCTGCGCTCATCCTGCCCAGCGCCAGGATGGCCAACGATGACCTGACCGAGGTTCGGATCGCCTTCGATGGCGATGCCGTCCTCTTCGACCCCGCCTCGCAGCAGGTCTACGACAGCGAGGGCCTGGACGCCTTCCACCAGCACGAAGCCGACCTCGCCGACGAGCCCATGTCAGCCGGACCGTTCCGGCCGTTCCTCGAGGGTCTCGCCCGTATCCAGGCCCACTTCGGCGCCTCCTCGCCCATCCGTACGGCCTTGGTGACCGCACGCGCGGCGCCGGCGCACTACCGGGTCGTGAACACCCTCCGCTCATGGGGTGTCAACGTCGATGAGACCTACTTCCTGGGCGGGGTCGACAAGGCCGCGGTGCTGAAGGCCTTCGGCGCGCACATCTTCTTCGACGACCAGCGGGTCCATGCCGAGTCGGCCGCGGCGCTGGTGCCCGCGGCCCAGGTGCTGTGGTCGCAGGACGACCTGCCGCCAGCCGAACCGGGGCAGGCACCCGCCATCATCGCGGGCCGAGGCCACGGAAAAGCGGCCAGGTCTGCATCGCCCAGGCGCAAGAAGAAGCCGGCTACGCCTCGTGCAGCGCCGCGTCCGGCGGCCCCACCCGCACGGGATCGAAGCGCACGCTGAGCCCGGCACGCGTCGGCGAGCAGCACATGGGACCCGCCAGCAGCTCCGCCTCGGGCGGCAGATAGGCAACCCGCAGGAGCCGCCACGCCTCCTCGTCGCCCACGCGGTAACGCACGGTCACGCCGTCGCCCGTCCGGCTGGCCCGGAAGGTCAGTGGCGCCCCGGCCACTGCCACGGGGAGCGGGGCGACCGACCAGTCGGACATGCCCACCGTCACCACCACACTGGCGAAGAGCTGTCCGTCGCTGCGCTCCACGCCGGTCTTGAGCCATAGCTCCGGACCTGCCCGCAGCATCAGTCCGGCCTGGTCGAACTGCTGGCTGAAGTCGCCCGCGAAGGTGACCTCGACGGCCGCGTCACCCATCAACGGGCTTCCCAGGAAGTGCCCGTCGTCGCGAACGAAGCCGTAGCTGGTCCCGCGCCAGAAGTCGGTCTTGAGCCCGGTCTCCACCAGGAGTCGATCCCCATCGACGCGGACCAGGGGTGGCTCGTTCAGCCACTGCATGCTTTCCCACGCGACGGTCTTCAGGGTGCGTTCATCCATGCTGCGTTCCTCGCGCTACGACGGTGTCCGGTCCATTCTGCGCGCTGCCGTCTCTATACTCGGCCCGATGATCCTTCACACCCTGCTCCACTTCGTGCGCGGGTTCGCCATGGGCTCCGCCGACATCGTCCCTGGCGTCTCCGGCGGTACCGTCGCGCTCGTGCTCGGCATCTACGAGCGCTTCATCGCTTCCATCCGCGCCGGCTCCAAGGCCCTCACCTTGCTGCTGCGGCGCGACGTGGCGGGGTTCCGCGAGTGGATGCTGGCGGTCGAGTGGGCCTTCATCATCCCGCTCGGCGTCGGCATCCTGGTGGCCGTCCTGACGCTCGCGCGTTTCATCAGCGACCTGCTCGAGCAACAGCCCGAGCTCATGGCAGCCATCTTCCTTGGCCTCGTGGGCGGCTCGGTGGTCGTGGCCTGGCGTCTCATCCGTCAGCCGCGCGCCCAGCACGCGCTCATCATCGGCGCCGTCGGCGTCGTCACATTCGTGCTGCTGGGCCTGCAGGGCGGCACCGGCGAGGAGTCGGTCGGGCAGATCGAAGACCCCGCGCTGTGGGCCTACTTCATCGCCGGCGCCATCGCCATCTGCGCCATGATCCTGCCCGGCGTGTCGGGCTCGTTCCTGCTCGTGATCATGGGCATGTACGGGTCCGTGCTGGCCGCCGTGACGGAGCGCGATGTGGTTTCGTTGGGCGTCTTCATGCTGGGCGCGGTCGTTGGCCTGGCGCTGTTCTCGCAGATCCTGCACCGTGCCTTGCAGCGCGCTCACGACCTGGTGATGGCGGTGCTCATCGGTCTCATGGCCGGATCGATCCGCGTCCTCTGGCCCTGGCCTGACGGTGTCGACTCGACGGCGCTGGGGATGCCCGACGGCGACTGGCTCATCGCCATCGCGTTCGCCATCGTGGCGTTCGTCATGGTCGTGGTCGTGGCTCGCTACGCCCAGGGGCTGGAGGCAGCCGACGAGCATCCCGATGCCGAGCCTCACGCACCGACCGAGCCCGCAGGCGCCGACGAGCCGGTCGAAGCCGCCACTTGAGCGGGCCTCCGCCTTCGACGGGGCGGGACAGTCACGGGCATGGCCACGAGCATGCGCAGCCGGGTAGGGCCGGCTGGCTGAGGCATCTGCTGGCGCCACACAGTCACGACCCCGCGGCCGGTTTCGACAGCGCTCTCGAGTCCAGTCGGAGGGGAGTGTTCGCGGTCAAGGTCTCGCTGGTGGCCTTGATGCTCACGGCGGTCCTGCAGCTGTTCATCGTGCTACATACGGGCTCCACCGCGCTGCTGGCGGACACCATCCACAACTTCAGCGACGCCCTCACGTCGGTCCCGCTGTGGGTCGCCTTCGTCATCGCGCGACGCGCGGCTGACCGCCGCTACACCTACGGCTACGGTCGTGCTGAGGACCTGGCCGGGCTCTTCGTCGTGGCCATGATCGCGCTGAGCGCCCTGCTCGTCGGCTGGGAGTCCGTCCAGCGGCTGTTGGATCCGGCGCCCATCAGCGACCTGTGGTTGGTCGGCCTGGCCGGCATCGTGGGCTTCTTCGGCAATGAGCTGGTGGCGATCTACCGCATCCGCGTCGGGCGCCAGATCGGTTCACAGGCGCTGATCGCCGACGGGCTGCACGCACGCACCGACGGGCTGACATCGATCGCCGTCGTCATCGCCGCCATCGGTGTCGGACTCGGGTTTCCCCTGGCCGACCCCATCATCGGCCTCGCCATCACCGGCGCCATCCTGTGGATCCTGCGCGACGCGGCGCGTGCCGTCTTCCGGCGGCTCATGGATGCGGTCGATCCCGCGCTCGTGACGCAGATGGAGCACGTGGCCGCGGGCGTGGATGGCGTCATCGAGGTCGAGACCGTGCGTGTCCGCTGGCTGGGCCATCGGTTGATCGCCAGCGTCGACGTGGTCGTGAACTGCCAGCTGACGGTGGCCGCCGGCCACGACATCGCCGAAGCGGTGCGCCACGCGCTCTTCCACGAGGTCGGCGGCCTGGACACGGTCATCGTCCACCTCGATCCGTGTGAGCACGGCGACTCGGACCACCACGCGGGCACACGCCCCCACGACACCACGCTGCCGCCGCCGCACCCGCTAGCGTGAGGAGCGCCCCGGTCGCGGCGCGGAGACGAATGCCGGTGATCCCGAACGTCCCTGCCCGGTGCCTCCGGGGAGTGGCCTCAGACGAAGGCTGTCGTTCGTGTGCCACCACCGAAGGGCGAGGCGATGGGGAGCGGCACGTGCCAACCGATGAGCTCGCAGCCGAGGAAGTGCGGCGCTTCCTGTCCCGGCGTGCAACGGGGACAGCCCCAGAAGGCGAGCCCGCCTTCGTCGGGCAGGAAATCGGTGTGGCAGACGTCCTCGGACGGGTCGCAGCGACGGTCGTGGCAGGTGCACACGCAAGCGACTGGGTGGTCGCAACTGCAGACCGCGTCAGGGGAGGGCTCGCGGATCACCGTCGCCAGGATGAGGTCGCGTGTGGCCATCGAGCGACACCTCCGCTCGTGCCGGGTCCACGTCATGGCCCCCCAGACTCGACTCCACGTATGGTCGCAGGTGCGTCAAGCGCGAGCCGCTTCGCCGGGTGCGATGGCTACAGCTTGCGCGCTGTATCTCCGGGCCGGACCGTGCCAGGCTGCAGCACGATCGTGTTGGCACCGCGCATGCGCAGCGCCCGGCCCTGTTCGGTGCTGATGAAACGCAGTGCGTCCGACCCCCACCAGCCGCGGAACTGGACACAGCCAGTGTGTGGCTCCGCCTGCACCTCGAGCACGGCCTCGCCGATGCCGATACGCGTACCGGGTGGCAGATTGGACTCCGAGATGTCGAGGTCGAGGTACAGCTGATCACCGCACTGGGCCCACGCCGGTGGCTCGGGATCACCCGAGATGAGCTCCGCCACACGCGCGTTCATCACCGTTACCTGCGCGTACGGGCTGGGCTTGTCGGAGCCCATGCCGGGCCGGTTGACCCAGTCGTCCCCGACGAGGCCGACCTCGGTGTCGAGCTGGCCCACCTCCAGGATCTCGCGCTGCCCACTGCCCGGCCGGCGAACGACCAGTCGCACCGCTCCCTCGTCGGTGGGTGCAGCGAGCACCCGTGCCATCCCCGCTTCGAGCTCGGCCACCGTTCGGTACGTCATGCACCGGAGTATGCCGCACGGTGTCGTCGTCCGATCGTCACAGGCGTCTGCTTGGATACGACGGTATGAGCGCTACACTCGCCAGTCCGCCTCCCGCCGGCGCCGCCTCTTCGCGCGCCGCCGACGTGGCTGCCTTCATCGCCGGCGGATTGGCAGCGGGACTGGCCATCGCCGTGGGCGAGCTGATGGCCGGGCTCATCGCCGGCGCGCCATCGCTTGTCATCGCCATCGGCGACACCGTCATCGAGAACCAGCCCGACTGGGGCAAGGACCTCGCCGTGGCGCTGTTCGGTACGAATGACAAGCTTGCGGTCAACGCCGGCATCGTCATCGCCTCCGTCCTCATCGCCGGCATCCTCGGCGTCGCCGGACGCCGCGACTTCAGAGTGCCGCTCGTCGGCTTCGTCATCGCGGGAGGTGCGGGCATCCTGGCCGCGGTGACGCGGCCGTTGATCGACGACACCTGGGCTGTGGTGACCGTGGTCGCGGCCATCGTCCTCGCCCTTGTCGCGCTGCGTCTCATGCTCGCGGCCACCGCTCCCGCCTGGCGCGCGCGCTCAAGCACGGCGGCCGGCGATACTGACCCCACCGGCTCGATGCCCGACTGGGACCGCCGGCGCTTCCTGCAGGTCGGCGGTGGTATCGCCGTCGGCTCCATCGTGCTCGGCGTGGTCGGTCGCAATCTGCTCACCAGCCGACCGGCGGGCGGTGCCGCCACCGCTGAGCTCCCGGCGCCGTCGGCCTCGCTGCCGGACGTGTCGCCGGCAGCTTCGCTGGACGTCCAGGGCATCAGCCCCATCGTCGTCCCCAACGACCAGTTCTATCGCATCGACACCGCGCTCATCAGCCCGCGCGTGGACGCGGCGACGTGGCAGCTCCGGGTCCACGGCATGGTCGATCGCGAGGTGACGCTCACGTATGACGACTTGCAGTCGATGCCGCTGTTCGAGCAGTACGTGACCATCGCCTGCGTCTCCAACGAGGTCGGCGGGCGGCTCGTGGGCAACGCGCTCTGGACGCGGCGTCGACCTCAACGACGGTGCTCGACATGGCCGGCGTGCAGCCCGATGCGAGCCAGATCGTGGGCCGCTCCGTGGACGACTTCACGGCCGGCTTCCCCACCGCGTGGGCGCAGGGATCCCGAGCGTCGTCCGATGATCGCGCATCGGCATGAACGGCCAGCCACTGCCCATCGACCACGGCTACCCGGCCCGGCTCATCATCCCCGGCCTGTACGGCTACGTCAGCGCCACCAAGTGGCTCAGCGAGATCGAGCTGACCACGCTGGAGGCCTTCGACGCCTACTGGGTGCCGCTGGGCTGGGCCAAGGAGGCGCCCATCCTGACGCAGTCGCGCATCGACACGCCCGCGGGCCGGCGCCAACCTCGCGGCCGGCTACCAGCGTTCCGATCGCCGGCGTCGCCTGGGCTCCCGATCGCGGCGTCATCGCGCGTGGAGGTCCAGATCGACGAGGGCGCGTGGCAGGCAGGCGGAGCTGTCCGAGCCGCTGAGCGAGGCGGCCTGGGTGCAGTGGAAGCTGGCCTGGGCCACGCCGCCGGACGGCGGTCGCCACCGCATCAGGGTGCGCGCCACCGACGGCGACGGCGTCGTCCAGACCGACGAGGTCACGCCCCCGCAGGCCCGACGGTGCCCGCGGCTATCACCAGGTCGACGTCTCGGTGGGCTAGGAGGGCTACCAAGAGGGCGCCGCTACCACACGTCGACGGCACCCTCGATGAGCGTGTGGGTGGCGCCGGCGACCCACACCACGCCGTCCCCGTCGGTGCTGATGCGCGGCCGGCCGGTGCGCCCCAGGCACGTCCCCTGGCTGGCCATGTAGGGCGGCTACGACCCGGCCGCTGCCGATGAGCCACTGCGCCAGCGAAGCGTTGAGGCTGCCGGTGACCGGGTCCTCCAGGATGTCGCCACGATCGTTGCTGAAGATGGCGCGCACCTCGTAGGCGCACTCGGCAGCCGGGCGGGTACATGCCCACGATGCCGATATCGACGTGCTCGGCGCTGCCTGGCGGCTGCAGCGCCAGCACCTCGTCCGCCGAGGCCAGCATGACCGCCACCCAGCCGGGGCCGTTGTCGACCCACTGGCTGTCGACGATATCGGCCACGTCGATGCCGAGGACGCCGGCGATGCGCACCAGGTCAGGCACTGCCACCGGACCGGAGCGGGTGACGGGCGGAGCCGCGAACGCCAGCATGCCATCGACCTCACGGATGGCGATGAGCCCGGCCGGGCACTGCTGCACGATGCGCCCTCGATCGCGAGGCACACCACCGGCGCGCAGCCAGGCGTGGCATGTGCCCAGCGTGGGGTGACCGGCGAACGGCAGCTCGCCGGCAGCCGTGAAGATGCGCACCGAGTAGTCCGCGGCAGGGTCGCGTCGGCGCTACCAGGAAGGTCGCCTCCGACAGGTTGCTCCAGCGTGTGAAGCGCTCGCATCTGGGCCGCTGGTCAGGCCCTCGCCGTCGAGCACCACCGCCACCGGGTTGCCGCGCAGCGGCTCGGGCGAGAAGACGTCGACCTGCTGGAATGATCGCATCGCGACCCCAGCATAGCCACCCGCCTCAGCCGCTGGCGGACTCCCCCTCGGTCGAGACCACGTGCGTCGGCGTGCCATGGACCGCCGGGATGGAGCCCAGCCGTCCGGCCTGGTAGTCACTGAAGGCCTGCACGACCTCCTCGCGCGTGTTCATGACGAACGGTCCCATCCAGGCCACCGGCTCGCGGATGGGCTGCCCGCCCAGGATGAGCACATCCATGTTCGGGCTTCGGCTCTCCTGCTGCCGTGCGGCGCGTACCGTCAGGGTGTTGCCGGGACCGATAGACGGCCAGCTGGCCCATGCCGATGGGCTGGCGCTCCGGTCCCACCTCGCCATCGCCGTTGAGCACATAGAGCAGGCCGTTGTAGTCCGCGCGCCAGGGCAGCGACAGCTCGGCGCCGGGGCTGAGCGTGGCGTGCACCTGGGTCATGGGCGTGTAGGTGGAGCCGGGCCCGGCGTGGCCGGCGATCTCGCCGGCGATGATGCGCACCAGCGCACCGCCATCGGGCGTGGTGACCAGCGCCACCTCGTCGGCGCGCAGGTCCTGGTAGCGCGGGTCGGCCCACTTCTGCTTGCGCGGCAGGTTCACCCACAGCTGGAAGCCGTGGAAGAGTCCGCCGCTGACGACGAGGTGCTCGGGCGGCTTCTCGATGTGCAGGATGCCGGCGCCCGCGGTCATCCATTGGGTGTCACCGTTGGTGATGGTGCCGCCGCCGCCGTTGGAGTCGGAGTGCTCGAAGATGCCGTCGATCATGTAGGTGACGGTCTCGAAGCCGCGGTGCGGATGCCAGGGCGTGCCCTTGGGCTCGCCGGGCGCGTACTCGACCTCGCCCATCTGGTCGAGGTGGATGAACGGGTCGAGGTCGCGCAGGTCGACGCCGGCGAAGGCGCGTCGGACCGGGAAGCCTTCGCCCTCGAAGGCGCTCGGAGCGCGGGTCACGCTCTTGACCGCTCGCTGGCGGGACGTCAACGGGTCGGGGGCGGGGATGCGCGGGAGGACGGTGATGTCATCGACGGTGATGGCTGGCATGTCTGGCTCCAGGGAGGGGATCCTTGTCCGCCTAGTATCCCACCAAGTAGTTGCGTACGCAAGTACCTACGATGCAGGGGTGCGTCCGCTCGGGCCCTCAGTACGTGGTGCTCTCCCGTTCGGCCCGCGTGTGCTCCGCGGCGACGCGCTCCACCACGGCCTCGAACTCCGTCCACGAGTGCACGTCGATGACGCCCGGCATGGCATCGTTCCAGGGGTGGACCATGCGGCAGACGACGGCTTCCGGCAGCGCTGCCGTCAGCTCCTGCAGCTGATGCGGCGCGTCATCGAGATAGATGTCGCAGCGTGCCAGCGTCTTGTCCCAGAGGAATTGCACCTCGCGCGCGGGCACGGCGTGATCGGCCAGCCAGGCCAGCGAGTCGGGGATGGCCCAGTCGAACTTGGAGCTGACGATGACCACACGATGCCTGGCGCCGATGCGCTTGATGGCCTCGATGGCACCGGGCAGCGGCGGAGCATCGCGGAACGTGGAGCGCCCATCGCCCTGTGCCCAGGCCCAGAACTCGGCCATGGAGCTCGAAATGCGTGAGTCGTGTAGAGCCCGTCCCACTCCTGCACCATGGATGCGTCGAGTGTGGTGCCGAAGTCGCGGTTGTAGCGCGTCATCCAGCCGGTGTTGAAGTCGGCCAGCACGCCGTCCATGTCGATGCCGATACGGATCCCCGGCAGCAGGTCGCTGAAGACGCCGTCGTGCGCGGTCATAGCGCCGCGTCGTCCATGCCGTCGATCCCGAACAGGCGTTCGTGGGTGCGCAGCGCGTAGCGATCGGTCATGCCCGCGATGTAATCGGTCGCCTGCGTCACGCGGTCGGCGTCGGTGTCGCGGTAGGACTCGGGGATGTCTTCCGGGTGGCTGAGGTGGTGATCCATAAGCCGCCGGATGACATCGATGGCGGCAGCTTGCCGAGCGTGCTGCTGGGGTGCCACGTACACGCGCTCGAACATGAAGTCGCGCAGCTCGTTCATGTCGGCCAGCACGGACTCGTCCATGCGCACCTCGCCGGCAGCGAGGGAGCCCTCGATGACCGCGTCGATCATGCCGCCGACCCAGCTCGATCCGGGCGCGCCGAAGCGCTCGCGCATCGCGACGGGGAACTCGCCCGCGGTCAGGATCCCGGCGCGCATGGCGTCGAGGGCGTCGTGCGTGAGATACGCGATGCGGTCGGCGTAGCGGACGCAGTAGGCTTCCTGGGTCGCCGGCGGCGGATCGATCTTCCACGAGTGAGCGCGGATGCCGTCGCGCACCTCCCAGCTGAGGTTGATGTCTTCGAGCGCCTCGTAGATGCGCACCGACTGGGCTGCGTGGTGCCAGCCGCCGATGGTGGGGAAGTAGGGCGACAACGCTTCCTCGCCGGTATGGCCGAAGGGCGAGTGGCCCACGTCGTGGCCCAGCCCGATGGCTTCGGCCAGCGACTCGTTCAGCGACAACGCCGCCGCCAGGGCGCGCGCGATCTGCGTCACCTGGATGGTGTGCGTCAGGCGCGTCACGTAGTGGTCGCCGTCCGGGTTCACGAAGACCTGCGTCTTGTGCTTCAGGCGACGGAAGGCCTTGCTGTGCATGATGCGATCGCGGTCGCGCTCGAACGCCGTCCGCAGGGGATCGGGCTCCTCGAACCGGACGCGACCACGCGAGTCGGCGGCGCGGAAGGCGGCGGGCGCGAGACGTGAGAACTCCTCCGCTTCACGCGTCTCGCGGTCTCGCAGGATGAAGCTCGGACTCATGGGTTCAACTCGGACCGGAGCTGTTCGCCGATGCCGGAGCCATCAGGTCGACCTCGGCCACGGTCTTGGCATCGGCACCCTGGATGATGCGCTGGCGCACCCCGCCTGAGATGGTGTCCACGACGATGGTGGCCACGATGACGACGAGGATGGCGGTGCCCGCCTGGGGCCAGCGTCCGAAGATGATGGTCTGCTGGAGCAGGAAGCCGATGCCACCGGCGCCGACCACACCGAGGACCGCACCGGCACGGATGTTGATCTCGAAGCGATACAGCCAGAAGCCCACCAGCTCGGGCAGCACCAGCGGCAGCACACCCCAGCGCTGCACCTGGAGACCGCGGCCGCCGGCGGCACGCGCCGCCTCCATGGGGCCGCCGTCGATGCCTTCGATGGCCTCGGCGGTCAGCTTGCCCAGCGTGCCAGCCGAGTGGATGCCGATGGCCAGCGCACCGGCGACCGGCCCGAGCCCAGCGATGGGGATGAAGATGGCGATGGCCAGGATGAGCTCCGGGAAGGCGCGGATGGCGTTGAGGAACAGGCGCACGACGCTGGAGACGAGGCCGCTGGAGACGTTCTTGGCGCCCAGAAAGCCGAGCGGCAGCGAGAGCACCGCACCGATGATGGTGCCCACCCAGGCCATCTGGATCGACTGGATCATGGCCGGCACGGCCTTCTCCAGGTAGGCGGGATCGGGCCCGCTCTTCAGGAACATCTCGTAGAAGATCGTGGCCAGGCCGGCGGGCAGGGACAACAGGTCCGCGAGGTTGACGTCGACGGTCAGCGCCGCCCACCCGAAGAGTGCGGCTGCGCCCAGGATCCACAGGTTGCGCTTGGCAGGTGGAGGGCCGCTCCGGCCGGCCCGTCGCGGTCGTCGAGGAGAGCGACATCACACCAGCCTCCGCCGCAGGCGGGTCGAGACCAGCTCGATGAGGATGACGATGAGGAAGATCTCGATGATGATGACCGAGACGTTCTCCCACCTATTGAAGCCGTACTGGACACGGATCAGGAAGCCGATGCCGCCGGCGCCGACGAAGCCGAGCACGGTGGAGGCGCGGACGTTCAGCTCGAAGGCATAGAGCGAGAAGGCCACATAGTTGGGCAGGACCTGCGGCAGCACGGCCCATCGCACCATCTGCGTGCGACTGCTACCACCGGCATCGACAGCCTCCTTGGGCCCGGTGTCCACGCCGTCGACCGTCTCGCGGAGCAGCTTGGCGACCACGCCGACGTTGAAGAAGATCAGGGCCATGATGCCGGGCAGGGCGCCGATGCCGATGGCAGCCACGAAGATGAGCGCGTAGAGGAAGTCGGGGATGGCCCGGACGACGCTGAGGATGCCCGCGGCTGATCGTCAGCGTGGGCCGGTTGGGGGCGGTCGTGCGCGAGGCGAAGAAGGTGATAGGCAGAGCGATGGCGCAGCCGATGAAGGCAGCGATGACCGCGATCTGGAACGTCTCGATGAACGGGTCGATGGTCTTCGGTATGAACGCCCAGTTCGGGTTCAGCAGCTGGCGCAGGACCGGCTCGCCATTGCCGATATCCTCGGCGATCCCGAAGAGATCGAGGCCGATGCCGAACTGCTCGCTGACCGACAGCAGCGTGATGACGACGAAGACCGCAAGCCCGATGTAGATGGTCGGGGAACGACGCGGTTTGGTCGGCCGGCGGCTGGCCTGGGCGGCGCTGGTCACGCGATGACGGCGGGGGTAGCGGGCTCAGCCGCGCCCATCACGTCGTCGGCGGTCAGCGAGCGGCCATAGATGTCACGGAAGACGTTCTCGTCGGCCTGCTCGCCGGTGCCGTCGTAGACCAGCTCGCCGTCGCGCAGTCCGATGATGCGCTCGCCATAGACCTTGGCCAGGTCAAGGAAGTGCAGGTTGATGATGGTAGTGATGCCCAGCTCGCGGTTGATACGCTGCAGGTCGCGCATGACCACGTGGCTGGTGGGCGGGTCCAGGCTGGCCACCGGCTCGTCGGCGAGCAGGATGTTGGGCTCCTGGGCGAGCGCCCGGGCGATGCCGACACGCTGCTGCTGTCCGCCCGAGAGGTTGGAGGCGCGCACATAGGCCTTCTCCACGATGTCGACACGTTCCAGGGCCCGCATCGCGATCTCGACGTCGTCTGGGTTTGTACCAGCCCAGGAGCGAGCGCCAGGTGCTGGTCTCGTGTAGACGACCCATGAGCACGTTGTTGAGCACGCTTGTGCGTTTCACCAGGTTGAAGGTCTGGAAGATCATGCCGATGTGGGAGCGGATCTCACGCAGCTGCTTGCCCGACGCATCGCGCACGCTGACACCGTCGATCTTGACGTCGCCGTCGGTGAGCGGGACGAGGCCGTTGACAGCCCGGATGAGCGTGGACTTGCCGGCACCGGATAGGCCCACGATGACGATCATCTGGCCGTCGGGGATCTCCAGCGACAGGTCCTTCAGCGCGTGTACGCCACCAGGATAGGTGACGGTCGCATGTTCGAATCTGATCATGGCTAGGCAGGATGAGCGGGCGAGCCCAGGGTGGGCTCGCCCGCTTCAGCTATGGCTGCGACTATGAACCGTAGCCGAGGTTTTCGACCGCGTCACGGATGATCTGGAGCGACTCCAGGTTGGGCTCGCCGAACGCGTTGATGTTGTAGATCTCGTCGAGGACTGCGGCACCATCTTCGGTCGCCGCGTAGTCCAGCAGCGCCTGCTTGATGCCGGCCTTGAGCTCGTCAGAGACGCCAGCGACGGCGATGCCATCGTTGGGGATCTCCGGCCCGTAGGCGAAGGTGACCACGGTGCCGGCCACATCGCAGGGGGTTTCGGCGTCGCTGCGGGCATCGTCGAAGCTCACGCCGATCTCGGCCTGGCCCATGCATACGGCGATGACCGAAGCGTCATGGCCGCCCGCGAAGACCGGGTCGAGGTCGGTCTCAGGGTTCATGCCCATGGTGGCGAAGATGGTCGCCGGGAAGATGTAGCCGGACGAGGAGGTCGGCTCAGTGAAGGAGACCTTCGTGCCCGGCTCCACCGCCTCGAGCGCCTCCAGGCCGATGGGGCCGATGGGAGACTCGTCGAACGCGCGATCGGTGCCGTTGCAGTTGAGGTACGTGATCATCTCGTCGCCTTCGCGGCGCTCATTCTCGACGACCTCGTCCATGCAGTACTTCTCGGGGTCGGTGGTGATGAACTGCGTGTGGTACGAGGTGCTGCCGAAGCGGTCCGACTGCAGGATCATCTCCGCACCGGCCACGTCGACCGCCTGCACCAGCCCGAACGGCGGCAGCGCAGCGATCTGCGCCTGGTCGGTCTGCATGGCCGTCACAAGGGCCGTGTAGTCACTCGACACGAAGCCCGTGACCGGGATGCCGAGCGCTTCACTCAGGTAGTCAGCCAGCGGCTGGATATTGTCGACCAGCGCATCAGCCTCGACTGATGGCACGAAGCCGATGACCAGCTCTTCAGGGTCGTCTTGCGCGAGAGCCGGGGCGCCTGCAAAAGCCGTCGCGGCGAGGACTGCGGCAGGCAGAAGCCAGATGGAGCGGCGTCGGGACATGAGTTTCCTCCGAAGCAGACCCGCGGGCACGAGCGGGCGTCGCGTCCGGGCGGCCTCGTGGGCACGGAGTTCACGAGGCGTTCATCGGGACTGTGGCCCGGACGTCCCCAGTCTAGCCGCGAAGGCGCCGCGGCAGGGCCTCGAATCGCGAACGCGCCCTACTCGTTCGTGAGCGAGGGCACGAGTCGCTCCGCGATGGCGACGGCGACCTCACTCGCCGAGATGGTCACGCTTTCGTCGGCAGCATCGAGCCCAACGGTGATGTCCAGCACGCGGCCGTCGGGCAGCTCGATGACGGTCTGCTGCTCGGTCACCAGCGCCGGCAGGCCTGCGATCGTCGCCTCCTCGTAGTCAGGAAGCCACGACGCGTACGACTCGAGGTCACCCTCGCTGGCGTACACGTACGCGAAGTGAAAGCCACGCTCGCCGCCGATCGACAGGAACTGGCACGAGTAGGCATCCCCGTCTGCCTGGTCGAAGCCGAGGCCGGTCAAACCATTCAGCTCATCGAGGCCGAAGCCTTCGCACAGCGGCACCTCCGGCGTAGGCTCGGGCGTGGGCTCGGGCGCAGGTGTAGCGATGCGTGACAGCTGCGGGATGACCAGCTCGGCCAGCCCGACCGCCTGGGTCACGGCGTCGACGTCGGCAGGGGGCCGCTCGCCCAGGAAGACCGTGACCTGCAGGACGTCGTCGCCCACCTGCACGAAGACCTGGTCGCCGGCGGCGAAAGCCGGATAGCCCGCCACCTCCAGCTCCTCGTCCAGCCCGAACGCCCCCTGGAAGGTCTCGTGGTCGTAGCCCTCGTTGAGCGACAACGTGGCGCTGTGATAGGTCTCGAAGTCTTCGATGGAGGAGGAGACGCTGCAAACCGGCCCGAAGCCCGACGCGGTGGTGTACTGCAGTGAGCCCACCGCGTTGACCGAGTCGACATCGAGCAGTCCGCACATCCCCTCGCTGGGCCACGGCTGCTCGGCGACGGCGGGCTCCTGCGGCTCCACGAGGCCGCCGCAGACAAGCCACTCGCCGTCCTCGCGCACCAGCGTGATCTCCTCGTCGAGGCTTTGCGACTGGTTGAAGGCACTGCCCATGAAGCCCATCATCATCTCGACGTCCTCGTCGCTGGGCGGCGGGTCATCCGGACCCAGGTCGGCCGCGATGATGGCGCGTACCAGGTCCTCGATCTGGTCATCAGCCACGCTCATGGACATGGTGGCGCTCACGGCCACCGTGGCGCTATCACCTTCCTGCGTGAGGAGCTCGACCGAGCGATCATCGATGTCGATGGCCAGCGCGCTCGCGAGCGGGTCGTCGCTATCGAGCCCCAGCTGGGTGCCGATGTCGAAGGTCTCGCTGATGGCATCCCTGTCGGCTGCGCAGACGGCCGCGTCCAGAGCCGTGAAGTCACCGCTGGCGACGATATCGAAGAGCTCGTTGACGGCGGCCTCGGGACTGTCGGCGGCGACGGCCGGGGCGCCGCCGGCCATGACGCCGAGCGCCAGGACGGTCACAGCAGTGATGCCGATGCGGACGGGCAGGAAACGCGACATGGGGTGCCTCCGGGTCTTCAGGGGGGAGGGCCAGCCGCTCGGCGGCCCGATCGGACGAGGTGGTCCCTAGTTGGACAGGGCGGCGGCGCGCTGCGCCGCGACACGCGCATGGTAGCGGTCTTCGAGGCTCGCCAGCAGGTTGTCGAACCGAGTCTCGATCTCATCGCGCTTGAGCGCGACACATGCCGTCAGCAGGGCCAGACTGCCCCACCAGATGACCGGCATGGCCAGGAGCACGCCGATCGGCAGCAACCAGCGCTGGCCCCGCCAGGCGGCGAAGATGATGACCGCGGCCGCGACGGGCAGGCGCGCGATGAGGGGGATGGGTACCGAGCCGGCCACCGTGCTGGAGCCGGTGCTCGACGTCAGCAGCTGGAACCACTCCGACCACAGGCCCGGTGTCACCAGGGCGGTCACCGCGATGATCGTCAGCGTCGCCGCTATGGCAAGGCTGAGATTGAGCCACTCGCGGCGCACCCCGAACCACAGGATGCCCAGGCCTGGTGTGACCTTGGTGAGAAGGGGGAACGCCCAGGCTGCCGAGCGGCCGAAGCCGATGACCACGGCGGCGGCGAGCAGGATGGTGATGTTGCCGCCCCAGATCTCCGGCAGGGCCAGCAACAGCAGTGGCAGGAAGAGCAGCGGACGGGCCAGCCAGAAGAGCACCGCCAGCAGGCCCGTCGTCCAGATGCCAAGGAAGAGCGGCCACGACAGGGCCCGCAATGGGCTCAGCGCGACGAGGAACGCGGGGGAGTAGAGGTACGCCGACTCACTCCCCACCGAGCCGGGCTCGTAGGGGTCGTCGAGCGGCGCGGCCCAGTAGGCTCGGGCATCGTGGCCGGGCCCGAAGCTGTCCGGCTCGAACGGGTCCGCCAGTGCTGTCATCAGCACGACCAGCAGCACAGCCACCAGCAAGCCCCAGACGCCCAGCACGCGTCGCAGGTAGGCGGACCTCATGGCTGACGTTCCCTCGCGATCAGGCGTACGGGTTGGAGAGGGCGTCGACGCTGTTGCCCAGCATCAGCGGGCGGCCCAGCAGGCCCGTGTAGCGCGGGCGCAGGCGGTCGATGTCGTACAGCTTCTCCGTGTCCACCGACACGGCGGTGTCGTCCTGGCCGGGCAGGGGTGAGTGCGTGTAGCGCCCGTCACGGATCGCCATCATGCGTCCGCGCTGGCCGTTGGCGATCATCTCGACCGCGATGTTGGCGAAGGTGGTCGAGACGAAGATGTCGACCAGATCGGGCTCTCCCGAGCGCAAGTCGTAGGTGAGGTCGGAATGGACCGTGTCGATGCCGGTGAGCGACTTGATCTCGGAGGCGAGGATCTCCCCCACGTTGGCCTTGTGACGGTGGCCGAAGGCATCAGGCTCGCCCACGTCCTTGATCTCGCCACCCTCCCAGATGGCGCCCTCCGACGAGACGACGATGGCGTAGTGGCTCGAGTTCAGCTCGTGGTCCTCGGCCAGCAGGTCGGCCAGGTGGCCCATGTCGTAGCGGTGCTCGGGGATGACGCAGCGCGAGGCGGTGGCGAAGGCGGTGTACAGCGCCGTGAAGCCGGCGTCACGACCGAAGATGCGGAAGACGCCGATGCGCTCGTGCGAACCGATGGTCGAGCGTTGCCGGTTGATGGCGTCCTTGGCACGGGTGATGGCCGTGGAGAAGCCGATGCAGTACTCGGTGCCCTGGACATCGTTGTCCATCGTCTTGGGCACCGCGATGATGTCCATGCCCTCGTCATGCAGCGAGCGACTGTAGCTGAGCGTGTCGTCGCCACCGATGGGGATGAGGTAGTCAAGGCCCATGGCGGCGATGTTGTCCATCACCACCGGCGTGATGTCGTAGCGGTCCTCCCCCACCTTCATCGTCTCGGCCTTGGCGTCATCGATGGAGGCCGGCAGCGCTGCCCGCTTCATCTTGCGTGGGTTGGTGCGTGAGCTGTGCAGCCAGGTGCCGCCGGTGCGGTCGATGGTGCGGGTGTTGTCGAGGTCGAGCGGGACGACATAGCGCTCGTCTGCCAGGCCGCTGCCGGGCTTCTGGTGGGTCAGACCCTCCCAGCCACGGCGGATGCCGATGACTTCATAGCCGAGCTCGTGAGCCCGATACGTCACACCCTTGATGACGCCGTTCAGGCCAGGGACGTCACCGCCCCCGGTAAGGATGCCGATGCGTGTTTTCTTGGCCATGACCCTCTCTGATCCCCTCTGGGCACGGTGCGACCGGACCCTCATCGTCAACGGTGGAAGGTTGCGTGGGACGATGGTACCGCCTCTCGCCGACAGGTACGATGATGTGGACGCACCGGACGGGTGCCAGACGAGGTGGCCGACCACAGGTCATGAACTACGAGCTGTACATGCGCGCCGCGCTCGCCGAGGCTGCCCAGGCCGGTCGGGCAGGGGAGCGTGCCAACGGCGCCGTGGCGGTGCTGGATGAGGCCATGGTGGCGCACGGTCGTGAGGCCGTGCTGAGCACCGGTGATCCGACCGCGCACGCGGTGATGATCGCCCTGCGTGAGGCTGCCACCCGCCTGGGCCGGCGCTCGCTGGCCGGCACCACCGTCTTCAGTGTCGTGGAGCCCTGTCCGATGTGCGTCGGTGCGCTCCTCGCCTGTGATGCCGATGGGGTGGTCTATGCCCTCTCGGACGCCAGGGAAGGTGCCTGCCTGTCGGCCATGAAGATGGCCGAGGCGAGTGGCACAGGGCGTCGACTGCAGGTCGTCTCCGGCATCCTGCAGGAGGATGCTGCAGACCTGCGTCCTGACCTCGTGGCAGAGGCGAATCGCTCGTAGCGGCGGGACGCTCGTCCGAGCGGGCGATCCGGTTCCGGCGGAGGCTTTGCTAGACTCCGGGCGCACTTGGAGAGGTGTCCGAGTGGTTTAAGGTGCCGCTCTCGAAAAGCGGTGTGCGAAAGCACCGTGGGTTCGAATCCCACCCTCTCCGCCACTGTCCTGCCCTCGACGCCCGGGCGGCTGCGGTCGCGTCGAACCTCAGGCTGACGACGACTCGGAGTCGTCATCAGCCCCGGCGCCGTCGCGGCCTTCGTCCTCGTCATCATCAGCCGTCCAGACGTTCTCGGATCGATCGGCATCCGGCTCGGCTGGCGGCACGGCAGGCTCGCGGTCGTTGCGGTCGGCCAGCGCGGCAGGACCCTCGATGCCCCCATCTCGCGTGAGATACGCCGTCGTCGATGGGAAGGCCATGCCCGTGCCGGCTGCCTCCACCTCTCGCATGATCATCGATAGCAGCTGTTCCTGGACCGCCATGAACTCGTGCACGCTGGTCGTCTCGACGTAGGCGCGCGTCTCGATGTCGATCGACGATGCCCCGAAGGCTGCCAGTCGCACGCGAGGCATGTCATCGTCCCTCTCCACGCTGGGGTGCGCCCGCAGTCCTTCGCCGATGCGTGCCACGAGCCGTTCGATCTGCTCGAGGGTGGTCTCGTAGCGGATGCCGATGGTGTGCAGGAAGAGCGCGTTGTTGCGCTGCGTGAAGTTGCTGATGCGGGCCTGCACGATGTCGCTGTTGGGCACCGTCAGCTGGGTGCCGTTGAGCTTGCGGATGCGAGTCGAACGGGGACCGATCTCCTCGACCGTGCCGTTGTCTTCTCCGAAGCCCACGAAATCGCCGACCTCGAAGGGCTTGTCGGCGAAGAGCGTCATGCCACCGATGAGGTTCTCGATGGTGCTCTGCGCGGCAAGCCCGACGACCAGTCCGCCGACGCTGGCGGTCGCCAGCAAGCCAAGTGCCGGGATGCCGATCTGCTCGGCGCCGATGAGCACGATGATGAGGACACCGATGGCGCTGATGACCCTCGAGACCAAGCGCAGCAGGTGGGCGTCGTAGCGGTCGCCCGAGATGAACGGCGTGGCGATGACCCACTCGACCACGAGCTCGACCAGCTCCTTGAAGAGCCAGGCCACCGTGAGCCAGAACGCGATGGTCGTGCCCAGCACGACAAGCTCGGCGAGCTCACCGCTGTAGTTGACCTGGGAAGCCATGAAGCGCTCGTAGCCGTTCAACAACAGCAAGACGACGAGCGGCGTGGTCAGGCCGAAGACCTGCCTCCGGATGGAGCCCTGAGGCCCGCGTCGCCCGATCAAGCGGAACCAGAGGACAGCGATGAGCACGAGCAGCATGGCCCCGAGCAGGGCTACCAGCGACTTCCACAGCGGGCTGCCCAGCACGCGTTCCTGGGCGAGATCGGGCAGCGAGCGGATCACGTCCCCAGGGAGCAGCGGGCCGGTGGTGAAGTCGATGGTCCGCTGCCAGTTGGTGATGGCCGCATCTTCCACCAGGACGGGCAGGCCCTCGACCTCCTTGCGCCAGCCTGCGAGGCCATCCACGGTCCTCGGCGAGAGGACCCAGGTCCCGGCGCGGTCACCCTCTTCAAGCGATCTGAAGGTGATCTCCGTGCCCGGCAGCGTCCACTGCGTGAGCTCGTCCGCCGCCGCCTGGTCCGCATCAGGGATGGTCTCGGGATCGGGCAGCGGGATGCGCATCAGGATGTCCGCCAGCGCGGCGAAGTTGCCCTCGACGATCTTGTCCTGCGATGCCACCGGCACTTCGGAGAGATCGGAAAGCTGACGTGTCTTGGCCACCTCGCTGAGGTACGCGCCCTGCGTCTCGAGCGAACGGTTGCTGCGGTACTCCAGGGCCGCGTCCTCGATGACGCCGGTCTGTTCGATGAACGACAGGTATGCGGCGCGTGGGCTGGAGGCATCCAGCGGCTCCAGGGGGTTCTCGGCATCAGCCTCGGCTGCCCACGCCTGGGTGCCGACCGCCAGCGTGGCGAACAGCGCCAGAAGCACCACCATCAGATGTCGGGTCACCGAGGCCTCCTCAATAGACTGCTTCGCATCGGACCGACAGGCTCGGGCGATGGAACCGGCACGGGCCGCCGGGGTCGTCGGACACGGCCTTTGGTCGACGCCTGGATGGAGCTGGGGCAGGGGTCCGCTTGAAGCGCGAACGGTCGGCGATAGTCTAATCTGGAACATCCGCACCAGGCCTGTCGGTGGATTCGCGGACGGGGGTGCGGTCGCAGACATGGAGAGGTCGCATAGAGGCCTAGTGCGCGGCACTGGAAATGCCGTATGGGGAAACCCATCGCGGGTTCGAATCCCGCCCTCTCCGCCACTTCCCCGCATTCCGCCATGGCCGCTATCATTCGTTGGCCGTGCTAGGCGGGGAACTAGCGGTGCCCTGTACCTGCAATCCGCTCCAGCAGGGCTGAATCCCCTCCCGAGGTCCGCCGTTCGCGGAAGCCAACGGGATGATGAGCGTTGAGGATCGGGTCCCGCGCAGCGGCGACGCGTGAACCACGTCAGGTCCGGAAGGAAGCAGCGTTAAGCGCTGCTCGCCGGGTGCCGCGGACCGGCCTGGTCCGAGCTCGTCATCTCGGCCGGGCCCGCGACTGGTCGTGATCGACGGAGGGTGCACGGCATAGCAGCTCATCGGTGTGTCAGTCTGTCTAGCGGCCACACACCCCGGCCCGGCGAAGACCATCTGCGCACGGAGACCGATGCCCGACATCCCGACCACGACCCGCGAGCTCAGCGGCGCCGCCGGCCAGGCGCTTTACCGGCGCTTCCGCGCGCAGACGTTCTCCCAGATCGTGGGTCAGGACGCTGCCGTCCAGACGCTGCGCAACGCCGTGCGGCTGGATCGCCTGGGGCATGGCTTCCTCTTCGTCGGCCCGCGCGGGACCGGCAAGACCTCCATGGCGCGCATCCTGGCCAAGGCCGTCAACTGCACCGACCTGAGAGACGGGGAGCCGTGTGACGCCTGCCCCAGCTGTGTTGCCATCCGCGAGGGGCGCGCGCTCGACGTGATCGAGCTCGACGCCGCCTCCAACAACAAGGTCGATGACATGCGCGAGCTGGTCCCGCGCGTCTACACCGGTGCTGCCGATCTGGCCCGCAAGGTCTTCATCATCGACGAGGTGCAGCGCATCAAGGAGGGCTGGGACGTCCTGCTCAAGACGCTGGAGGAGCCGCCCGAGGGCGTCCTCTTCATCTTCTGCACGACCGATCCCAGCCAGATCCGGCCGGCCGTGGTGTCTCGCCTGCAGCGCTTCACCTTCCGTCCCCTGTCGGTGCCGGAGATCGAGGGCAAGCTTCAGCGCATCCTGGAGGCCGAGGGCCGTAGCGTCGAGCCGGAGGCCATCACCCTGGTGGCCCGACTGGCCGGCGGCGGCATGCGCGATGCCGAATCCATGCTCGACCAGGTCCTCGTCAGTGCCGACGGTCCCATCACCGCGGCCTCCATCGGTGACCTGCTGGGTCTGGCCGATGCGGCCCACGTCGACCGCTTCGTCGAGGCCCTCGTCGACGGTGACGTTCTGGCCGGCATCGAGATCCTCGATGGCCTTGAGGTCGAGGGACGCGACCTGGTCGCCTTCAGCGAACAGCTCGTCACGCGCCTGCGACTGGTGTTGGTGCAGCAGATGTCGCAGCGGGCCGCGGCCGACCGTGCTGGCGCCCGTCCGCTGACGCAGGCGGCACGCCGCCTGACCGGTATCGATGCTAGCCGGTCCGGCCTGGGGGGCTATCGCTGGCAGCTCGAGCTATGTCTGCTCGCCGCGGCCGAAGAACGGGTGCTGCCCCAGGCCTCGGCGGCCGGGCCATCGACCAACGCGCGTCCGACCGCAAGCCCTGCCGCCCGCCCCACGGCCAGCGTGGCTGCCGGGCCGCCGCCCGCAGTGGCCGGCACTCCGACTGCTGTTCCGCCTCAGGCTGCGCCAGCGCCAGCGCCTCAGGCTCCGCCAGCGCCAGCGCCTCAGGCTCCGCCAGCGCCAGCGCCAGCGCCAGCGCCTCAGGCTCCGCCAGCGCCAGCGCCAGCGCCGCGCCTCAGGCTCCGCCAGCGCCAGCGCCTCGGCTCCGCCAGCGCCAGCGCCAGCGCCAGCGCCTCAGGCTCCGCCAGCGCCAGCGCCAGCGCCAGCGCCTCAGGCTGTGCCTGCGGCTGCGGCAGTGCCGAGCGCCCGGGCCACACCGGCTCCAGCCGACGCTGACTCAGACATCGAGGCTGTTCGCGGTGCCTGGCCGCAGATCGTCGCCGCTATCGGCAACAACCCTGCCAACCGGCCGTTGGTGACGACATGCCGGCCGGTCGAGGTCAGCGATGGCGTCCTGGTCCTTGGCTTCCCCGAGGATCAGGCCTTCATGCGCGACATCGCCGAGCGTAAGCGCCGCGTCCTCGAGGACGGCATCGCGGCCGTCGTCGGCCGCTCCATGGCGGTACGCTGCGTGGTCACCAACCTGGAGTTCGTCGAGCCCGTCGATTCCGGCGAAGGTGACCTCGTTTCCCAGGCGAAGCGGATCTTCGACGGCGAACTGGCTGGGGTCGAGGACATCGACTAGGCCTCTATAGAGACAAGGAGACTGAGCATGGGCATGGGTAACCTGGCCAAGATGGCCCAGCAGATGCAGGCGGACATGGCTCGGGCCCAGCAGGAGCTGGAAGAGCTGCGTGTCGAGGGCAGCGCCGGCGGTGGCGTGGTCAAGGCCGTCGTCAGCGGCAAGCTCGACATCATCGCGGTGAGCATCGACCCGGAGGTCGTGGATCCCGACGACATGGACGACCTGCAGGATCTCGTCGTGGCTGCTGTCGCCGACGCGCAAACCAATGCCAAGGCCGCGGCAGAGGAGAAGATGAGCCGCATCGCCGGCGGTCTCGGCCTGCCCGGCGGTCTCGGCCTGCCGGGCATGTAGCGCCGCCGGCCCCGGAGCGCATCGTCTTGAGCCAACTCATCGAGCCCGTCGCCCGGCTCATCGAATCATTCTCGCGCCTGCCCGGTATCGGTCCCAAGACCGCGCAGCGACTGACGTATCACCTGCTGCGTGCGCCCGACACCGAGGCGCGCACACTGGCAGCGGCGCTGGTGTCGGTCCGAGACG
>CAVQRP010000020.1:0-164410 GCA_963715295.1 uncultured Chloroflexia bacterium | reverse complement strand
TCGCATCGAGCAGGGCGGCATAGCTGGCCGGTGCTCGCGCGGCGGCGTAGGCTGCCGTGTACTCGTCGGCGGGGTCGTAGCCGACCATGGCATCGAGCAGCAACGCCGCGTCACACGCACGCTCCTGGCCACTGGGCCGGCCGTGTCCAGGAACTCGACGAAGCGCGGACAGGCCCCGGCGACTGATGAGCCCCGGGGTCACGCGGAGTCCGACCAGGCTGGTGAACGACGCCGGGACCCTGATCGAGCCACCAGTGTCCGCCCCGATGCCCCACCCAGCCCCAGGCTGGCCGCGAGCGCCGCCGCGGTCCCACTGCTCGAGCCCCCGGGTCTCGCTCGAGGTCATACGGGGGTCCGGGTCACCCCGGAGACCGAGGAGAAGGAGAACCAGGACGTGGCGAAGTCCGGCAGCGCGGTCTTGGCCAGGACGGATCGCCCCTGGCCTGCTTCCAGGCGCGTGATGGACGGTCGCATCGGTGGTGGGAACGTAGCCCCTCCATGGCCAACCGAGCCGAACGTCGTCGCGATGCCCGCCGTCTCCACCTGGTCCTTCACCAGCACGGGCACCCCGTGCAGCGATCCGGAGAGCCGGCCGTTGCGGGCGAGCTCGTCGTCCAGCCGGTCGGCCTCACGCAGGGCGTCGGGGTTGATGGCAAGGATGCCGTTGAGGCCCGGGCCGGAGCGGTCGTAGGCCTCGATCCGCGCCAGGTAGCCTTCGACCAGTCCCCGGACGGTCAGCTGCCGCCGCAAGAGAGCGGCGTGGACCCCGTCGATCGTCGCCTCGACCAGGGGGATGGCTTCATCGCTCACGGGCACTCCCTATCCGACAACGTCCCTTTCCTCCCCGGCTGCCGCCTGGACCGGGCCTGTCGTTGCTCGCGCGGGTCCAGCCCGGAAGCCTCGCGGCCTCCGGGCCAGATCGGCTGACGGTAGCCTACGCGCCGGGCCGCCGGTAGGCCGGCGACAGCTTCGACGCCGCATCGATCTCCCTCTGGGCGTGATGAGCACGGTCGTGCGCGTGCTGATCGATCCCGATGCCGATGCTGTCAGGGCCCCCGCAACTGCTGCCGCGTGATCGGGCAGGTCCGCGATGAGGTAGAAATCGTCGCTTCCGAAGGCGAAGTAGTACGACTCCACTGTCCCGCCGAGCGAGGCGACGAGTCGCTCGGTAGCCTCGCGACGTTTCGTGCCGCCCTCGGCCAGGACGCCCTGGGTCCCTCGGTGGTGTAGCTGCCGGTGAACAGGAACTTGGGCATCGGATCCCGCCGCGTGGCATCCGGACGGATGCCCTTGGGGGTCGCGGTGGGGCAAGCCTAGGGCTCGACCGGCTCGTGTCAAGGCGGTGGACGACCCCTCCCCTGGGCCGCCCCCAAGCGATCACGGAGGTGGACCCATGCCCGAGACCCTTCAGGCCCTTGGTGCACGCGTCCTCGTCAAGGACGCCTGAGCCGGCTCACCTGGCGGGGCACGCACCCGCAACGGGCATGGGGAGTCGTCCGCCGATGAAAGAGACCCCGTGTCGTCCACACGGGGTCAGGAGTCATGAATTGGGATGCGTGGAGGCGACGACCGGATTCGAACCGGTGAATAATGGTTTTGCAGACCATCGCCTTAGGCCACTTGGCTACGTCGCCCACGTGCTCGTCCGGTGCCAATCGTACCGCGTGGAGTTGGCTGCCCCTCGAGGATTCGAACCTCGGTTCACGGATCCAAAGTCCGGCGTCTTACCACTAGACGAAGGGGCACCGTAGAACCCCGACAGTCTACGAGGTGTGAGTGGAGGGAGTGGAGCGGAAGACGGGACTCGAACCCGCGACCCTCACCTTGGCAAGGTGATGCTCTACCAACTGAGCCACTTCCGCCCGATCCTAACGAGCTGCCCACCGACGCCATGTTTGTGGTGCCGAGAGCCAGATTCGAACTGGCGACACCGCGATTTTCAGTCGCGTGCTCTACCAACTGAGCTATCTCGGCCCGCCGGTGCGGTGCGGATATTAGACCACATCTCGGCAAGTCCGCACAACCTGCGCCGGGGCCGACCTCCAGCGCCGCGCGTGTTAGCGATTCTTCACCGCAGACCCCCTTACGGTCGCGTGGGCCAGTGCTAGATTGGGAGATGGCCGAACCCCCGTACGCGGGGGACGGGGGAACCATCCCACCGGGGGACCATTCCCACTTGGGGCGAACCGCGGAACGACCGCGCAGGCTGCGACAGCAGCCGAGCCCGACAGCTCACCTCGCAGGCCAAGCCGTGACTTGATCGAGGTGTCGTCCCTTGGCTTGGCCGTCCATGCCTTCACCGTCCGCGTCGAGCTACGCCCCTGCCTTCCCGCACCCCACGACGATCCAGCGCAACCTGGCCCTGGACCTCTCCTCGGCCGTGGGTCTTGGGGGCATGTTCGCGATCGTGGGTGTGTTGCTCCCCTCGGTCGCACGCCGCGAGGGCCTGGATTTCATGGGCCTCGCCGTCCTAGCCGCCCTGCCCTTCCTCGCCAGCCTGGTGACGCTGTTCGCGGGCCGCATCGGCCCGCGTACGCCTACGCGCATGGCGCTGTTCCGCTCGGTCGGCGCCCTGGGGGTGCTGGTGGTGGTCATCGCCCCCGATCCCCTGTTCATCGCGCTGGCCGTCTTCGGCTTCTGGATCATGTTTGCCTTGGGCGCGCCGATGCAGCAGCGCATCTGGGCCACCATCTACCCGTCCCGCGATCGCGGTCGCATGCTGGGCTACGTGGGGACGGCGCGCTCCGCGGCCGGCACCACGGCACTCCTCGCCATCACTCTCCTCGCAGCCGCCTCCGGCTGGGTCGCCATCGTCGCGGTCGTGGCCGTCATCGGTGCGGTCTGCAGCCTGGCCACCAGCCGCATGGCGGCGCCCGGCGTGGAGATCGACCATCGCTTCAGCGCCCGCGACTCGATCCGCTCCGTGACCGATCAGCCGATGCTCCGCGGCATCACCGCGGCCCAGCTGCTGTTCGGTGCTGGCTTCGTGGCCGCGCCTGCGCTCATCGCCATGGTCCACATCGACCGGCTGGGACTGGGCGTGGAGCAGATCGCGCTCGCCGGTCTCGTCAGCTACGCCAGCACGGCCATCACCTTCAGCCTCTGGGGTCGCCTGGCCGGCCGGGTCGGTGCGCTCATGACCATCTCGACGGGCGCAATCGTGGGCGTCATGGCGATGGCCCTGTTCGCGATCGCACCCAGTCTCCCGGTCGTGCTGGTGGCCACCATGCTGCTGGGCGCAGCCGGCGCCGCGGTCGATACTTCATGGCCCCTGCTCATCGCCGACCACGCGCCGGCCGAGCGCCAGGGCGAGGTCGTTGCCGGCCTGAACGCCATCATGGGGTTCCGCGGGCTGCTCATCCCCTTCGTGGTGATGGCGCCCATCGGGGCCGGCCTCATGGATGAGACCGGCGGACTGCTCCTCTGTGCCGCCTCCATGGTGGCCGGTGCCGTGGTCTATGCCCGACTTTCCGGCCTGTCGCGGGTCCCCGGCCGCGCGGCGGCCCGCCTGGCAGACCTGCTGTCAGCGAAGTCCCGCCAACTGGGCGACACCGCTCTCGTCGATCTCCGGCTGACCGGTCAGCTTCCGAAGCCGATTGATGCGATCGACGATCGCGGGGTGGGTGCTGAAGAGGCCGCGCGCGCTGGTATCGAGCTTCTTGACCGGGTTGACGATGTAGAGATGCTGGGTCGCCCGGTTGGCGACCTCCAGCTTCTCCTGGTCGAGCGCGAGCTTGGCCAGCGCCCGCTCCAGCCCATAGGGGTTGCGGGTCAGCTCCACGCTGGAAGCATCGGCTAGGTATTCGCGCTGGCGATTGACGGCCATCTGCACGAGGCGCGCGAAGATCGGAGCCAGGATGGCCACCAGCAGGCCCAGTGCCAGGATGATCGCCTGACCGCCGCCGCTGCCGCCGCTCCGGCGGCCGCGACTCATGCTGCCCCAGAAGGTCATCCGCGCCAACATGTCCGCCAGCAGTGCGATCGATCCGACGAGCACACCCACGAGCAGGCTGAAGCGGATGTCGTAGTTGGCGACGTGGGCCAGCTCATGGCCGATGACGCCCTGCAATTCCTCGCGGTCGAGGCGGTCCAGCAGGCCGCTCGTGATGGCCACGCTGGCGTGCTCGGGGTCGCGCCCGGTGGCGAAGGCGTTGAGCGCCGTGTCGTCGATGATGTAGACCTTGGGCTCGGGCACGTTGGCAGCGAGGCTCAGCTCGCGCACCACGTTGACCAGCTGTGGCGCCTCGGTCTCGCTGACCTGCCGCGCCTTCGAGACGCCCAGCACCATGCTGTCCCCACCGTAGAAGGCCCCCAGGCTCAGGCCGGCCGCGACCAGCCCGCCGATGGGCATGAAGAAGATGGCGTTGGCGGGATCACCAGCAAGGTAGAAGCCCATGAACCAGCTGAGAGCGACGAAGATGGCGAAGACCACGACGATCAGCAGGAGGGAGCGCCGCTTGTTGGAGCGGATCTGCTCGTGGAAGGTCTCGCGGGCAAGCGTCATGGCATGTCCCCACGCACGCTGGCCGGCCTTCGCGTGCTCGTTGCGCTAGCGGTCCCTACGCCGTCGGCTTCTTATCGTCCTTGCCGAAGCCGAGGTCCACGCTTGGAACCTGTTCTGCCTCGGGCTCGGCGTCAAAGAACTCACGCTTGACGAAGCCGAGCGGCCCGGCGATGAGGACGTTGGGGAAGGTGGCGATGGAGGTGTTGTAGTCGAGCACCGAGGCGTTGTAGTGCTGACGCGCGAAGCTGATCTGGTTCTCGGTCGTGGTCAGCTGCTCCTGCAGCTCAAGGACGTTCTGGTTGGCTTTCAGCTCAGGGTAGTTCTCGACCGTCGCGAACAGCGATCGAAGGGTGGAGGTCAGCGCGTTCTCGGCGACCGCCTGCTCGTGCGTGCCCTGGGCGCCGGCTGCGACCGCGTTGGCGCGTGCCTCGGTCACGGCGGTGAGGACGGACTGCTCGAAGCCCATGTACCCCTTGACCGCGTCGACCAGGTTGGGGATGAGGTCCCAGCGTCGTTTGAGCTGAACCTCGATCTGGGCAAAGGCCTCATCGATGCGCAGGCGACGTTGCACCAAGCCGTTGTAGATGAGGATGCCAACGGCGAACAGGACCACCACGATGATCCCGACGATCACCAAGATCTCCATCGATACCTCCGAGCGGCGTCGGCCGATCATGACGACCGGCTAGCGCCACAAGAGTACCCGCTCGCACCAAGGCGCCGCACCCGACCCTCGTCGAGGGCCGGACCGGACCATCAGCGCAGGCCTCAGCGGCAGTCGCCGCAGCGGACGTCCGGTGGCGTCTCGCCGTTGACCAGATCGGCCAGCCAGTCGATCAGCCGGACACCATCGACCTCGAGTGCGTAGAGCTCGTCACGCCAGAGGACGGTGTGGTCGGTACCGGCCGCCGTGAAGCTCGCGAGGTCCACGCCGGCAGCCTCGATCTCGGACTCGTTGCGGTCGATCAGCGTCAGCAGCTCATCCGCTGTCACGCCGACGAGGCTGCCGTAGAACGCCTGCGCCTCGTCGTAGGCGTAGTCGAAGCGCGCGAAGGTCACCTCGGGCGCGTGTTGCCCGGCAAAGCGATAGAGCGCGGGGATGCCCCATTCGCGCAGCGTCACGCCCTCGGTCGCGGGCCAGTCGGGGATGGCGCCGTCGGTGCCCCACAAGCTGCCGATGAAGGCGTTGAGGACGGGGTCGTCCGGATAGGCGCCGGAGCCGTCGCCGAGGGTGACGATGCGCGCATCGGGAAGGGCGTCCGCGGCAAGGCCGGCATAGAGCGGCGTGGGGATGGAACCGGCGCTGACGCCGGCAACCAGCAGCTGGGTCGTCCCGGGATAGCTGGCCACGAGGTGGTCGAGGGCGGCCTCCCCGTTCAGGTAGCCCGTGTGCTGAACGGTCAGCTCGTCGTCGTAGCTGGCAGTCCGTGTTCCCAGGTGTGCGTCCCCCGTGCAGTAGGGCACGTAGACGAAGGAGTACTCGGCCAGCGGGTTCTCGGGGTTGGCCGCGTCGAAGATGCCCCCTCGCTGGGCCAGCAACTCCGGCGTCGCCTCGCTTGACGAGAGGTAGGACTTCTCGGGACTGTCGAAGCCGCAGGTCTCGGCGCTGAAGCAGGCGCCGCCACCCTCGAAGTAGAGGACGACCTTGCGAGGGTCGGCGCGGCGCTCGAGGAAGCCGACGTCACTGCCGTCGGCACAGGATGTCTCCGCATCCACGCTGAACGACTCCCAGACGGGCTCGGCAGCCGCGACGGATGCACCCCCGAGCACGACCAACAGCATGACCCAGGTCCCGCGCAGCAGACGAGTTCGGTACTGCTTCATGGTGCGAGCGTACGCGGAACGCACGAGGGGCGCAGGGGTCGGGTCAGCGGGCCCGCATGCGGTTGTTACGGGCGGCGTGCTCGACCTCGGCCAGGCCCATCGCCTCCAGCACCGGCGGCACGTAGTTGGCGAAGCGGCCACGTAGGCCCCGTTTAGTGCCATACCAGCCACCGACCGGGTTGTTCGCGGCGCGCCCCCAGGCCTCGACGGTGTCAGGTTTGGCTTCCTTCTGCTCGTCGGCATTGCCCAGCAGCATCCAGTCGCCGCGCGCCTTGAGCATCGCGTGCAGGTCCTCGATGCAGCGGAGGTGATAGCGCAGCTCGGTGCTGCCGACCATGACGACGAGCGCCGCGGGTTCGGCCTCCGGATCCCGGTAGGCCTCGAACTCGGACTTGCCCGGAGGCGTCTGCAGGATCCACGGATCCTCGGGGGTGCCGCTGCCCTCGACCTGGATGTCAGTCATGTAGCCGTCCTTTCATGCGATCGTCGTTCCAACGGAGGCCGCAGCCTAGCGACTCAAGACTGACATCTGTTGTCATGGATCGCGGACGAGATCTATCCTCGGGCGGTGAGAGCTGGTCGACTTGTCTCCCTTCTGATGATCCTGCAGCGCGAGGGCCGGGTCACCGCGGCCGGACTGGCGGATCGACTGGAGGTATCGGAGCGGACGGTGCTGCGGGACATCGAGGAGCTGTCCGCAGCGGGCGTGCCCGTGTACGCCGTGCGAGGTCCCGGAGGCGGATTCCAACTGCTCGACGGGTACCACTCGGAGCTCCAGGACCCCGGGCGTTGGGGCGCGGCGCAGCGCCGGCCGGCGCTGCGCCAGCGTGGCCGCGTGCGCATCTCGCCGGAGGGCCGGCGCGTGGCCGCGGTCCTGGGCCGGCTGCAGCCGCTTCGAGTTCGTCGGGCGATCCCACCCGACGAACAGGGCTGGCTACAAGCCACCTTCCGCCTCGAGTCATTCGAGAGCGCCGTCATCGACGTGCTCTCGCTCAGCCCGCACGTGGAGGTGCTGGCGCCGGAACAGTTGCGAACGGAGGTGAGCCGACGGCTGCGGACGGCTCTTGTGCTCCACGCGGAGGAAGTGACGGGGTCAGCGTAGACCGCCGCCTGGACGGCAGCGCCGAGCTGGCAGCGGCGGGCACGCCGGTCTCACAGCATGACGAGCCCTTCAAGGCACGAGGCAGGGACCGTCAAGCGGGCCTGCCGTGATCGAGCGGACCCGCGCCGGCGCACTGCAACGAGACACATAGCCCGTTGGCGATCCGTTGGCCAGGCGGCCCTTGACTTCGGGGTCGATGCCCGTCCGTGGTTCGCGAGGTGGTGGGCGGTAGAGGACTCGAACCTCTGACTTCCTCGGTGTAAGCGAGGCGCTCTGACCAACTGAGCTAACCGCCCGCGCGTGTCGCGATGGTAGCGCCGGGCGCGAGCGAGCGCGCTCCGTGAGCCAGGTGAAGGTGGTGCCCAGGCCGGGACTTGAACCCGGATGAGTTGCCTCACACGCCCCTCAAACGTGCGCGTATACCAATTCCGCCACCTGGGCCAGGTGCTGTGATCGAACGTGGTACCGCGGGAGGGACTTGAACCCACACGACCGTAATGGTCACTAGGTCCTGAACCTAGCGCGTCTGCCTATTCCGCCACCGCGGCACGAGATCGGATCACAACGCTCATCGAGCGGACTGCGATGGTAGCACGAAGGCCCGCGGGGACCTGCTGCACGTCACCACCGCTCGCGCGACGGCCGCGGCTACTCCCCGATGTAGATCAGCATGGACACGGAGACGAAGATCACCGCCAGCGCGATGGTGAACTGATACAGCCGCTGCTCCACGCCACGTCGGGTGCGGAAGCTGGAGGCATCACCACCACCGAAGGTGGCACCGAGGCCCGAGCCGCGAGACTGCATCAGCACAGCCGCGATCAAGCCGATCGCCGCGATCAGCAGTGCGAAGAAGAGAAAGACATCCACGGTTCGGGTTTGGCTCCTGTCGCTATTGCGTCCGGAGGATAGCACGCCCGCTGAGCCGACCCGAGCGTCGCATCACTCCGTCGCTCGGCTAGTCCTCCAGCAGCGAGTGTCCCGTCATGCCGGCGGCCGGGCTGACGCCGGTCAACGCCATCAACGTCGGTGTGACGTCCGCCAGGACACCATCGGTCAGGCGACGCCCGCGGACCGCGGAGCCTGCCAGCAGGAACGGCACCGGGCTCAACGAGTGCTTCGTGACGGGGTTGCCGGCCTCGTCCTTCATGACATCGGCGTTGCCGTGGTCGGCGGTGATGCCAAGGAGGGCGCCCTTGCCGCCCGCAGCCAGCGAGCACGCGTCAGCTGCTAGGACGGCGTCGGCGACTCGCCCGAGGCAGCCGTCGAGGAAGGTGCAGGCCTCCACGGTCGCGTCCCAGACACCGGTATGACCGACCATGTCGGGATTGGCGAAGTTGGCGACGATCAAGTCGTACTCACCGGACTCGACGGCGGCCACGATCTCAGCGGCCACACCGTCTGCACTCATCTCCGGCTGCAGGTCGTAGGTGGCGACCTTGGGGCTGGGTACCAGCCGTCGCACCTCGCCCGGCCAGGCCTCCTCGACACCCCCGTTGAAGAAGTAGGTGACGTGCGCGTACTTCTCGGTCTCGGCCACGTGGAACTGCGTCCAGCCAAGGCCCGAGACGACCTCGGCGAGACTGGGCACGACCAACGGCGGATAGGCGACCGAGACGGGCAGACCGCCTTCGTACTCGGTCAGTGTCACCACGGTCGGGAAGGGTGGGACGTAGCCGCGGTCGAAGTGGTCGAATGACGTGTCCACGAGCGCGTGGATGAGCTGACGGGCGCGATCGGCGCGGAAGTTGAAGTGGATGACGACATCGTTGTCGCGGACGGTGGCGTCGACTCCCTCGATCAGCGTGGGCTTCACGAACTCGTCGTTCTCGCCGCGCGCGTACGCCGCCGCAAGGGCCTCAGCGGCGCTGCCGGCGGGTGTCGTCTCAAAGCCGGTGCCGTAGACCATGGCGTCGTACCAGGCCTTGGTGCGCTCCCAGCGCTTGTCGCGATCCATGCCGTAGTAGCGGCCACCGATCATGCCGAAACGTGCGGTGGGATGGGCCCGCTGCAGGCGAGCCTCGAAGTCGGGGATGAAGCGATCGGCCGAACGCGGCGGCGTATCACGGCCGTCGAGCAAGCCATGGACCACCACGTCGGTGACTCCCGCCTCGCGGGCGAGCTCAGCGATCGCCACCGCGTGCCCATCGGTGGAGTGGACGCCACCGGGGCCGATCAGGCCGACAAGGTGCAGGCGGGACATGGGCTCAGCCGCCTTCTTCACCGCGTCGAGCAGCACCTCGTTGCGCTTGAACGAGCCATCGGCGATCTCGGCATCGATGCGCGGCAGGTCCTGCAGCACGGGTCGGCCAGCACCAAGATTGAGATGTCCGACCTCGCTGTTGCCCATCTGCCCCTCGGGCAAGCCGACGGCATCAGCGGACGCGTCAAGCCGGCAGTTGGGCCACGTCTCGAGGAGCGACCGCCAGCGGGGCATGTCGGCGGCGGCGATGGCGTCGTTGGCGGGATCGGGACCATAGCCGAAGCCGTCGACGACGATGAGCACGACCGGGCAGGGTCGTTCGGCCCGCGTGGTCACGTGGTGGTTCCCCTTTCGATAGGGTGCCCGGAGCGGGTGGCTCCGGGCACAGATGACGAGTCGGTGCGGCGCTGAGGCGCGGTCCTAGCCGTTCGCCCGAGCTGCGGCAGCCTCGGCGGCGGTGGCAGCGATCGCGGCCATCTGGTCCGGCTTGAGGCTGGCGCCGCCGATGAGCGCGCCATCGATGGCGGGTTCGTTGATGAACTCGGCGAACGAGTCGGCCGTGACGGAGCCGCCGTAGAGCACCGGGGTGGCCGAGGCGAACTCCGCGCCGGCGACGGACGCCACGGTGGCGCGGATGGCGTCGGCCATCTCGGCCGCGTCGGCGCCGCTGGCGGTCTTGCCGGTGCCGATGGCCCAGACGGGTTCATAAGCGATGACGAGATCTGACGGCAGGCCCTGGCCCTCGGCCATGACGACATCGAGCGCGGTCTTCACCTGCGCTTGCACGGTCGCGACGGCCTGGCCCGCCTCGCGCTCCTCCAGCTGCTCCCCGCAGCAGAGCATGGGGCTGATGCCGGCCTCCATCAGGCGCACGATCTTGCGGCCGATGAGCTCGTCGGACTCGAGCTGGTCGCGTCGGCGTTCGGAGTGACCGATGATGGCCCAGGTGACCAGGCCCGAGAGCATGTCCGCCGAGATCTCGCCGGTATAGGCGCCCTTGGACTCGGCATGGACGTTTTGGGCACCGACGGCGACGTCCGTGCCGGCCAGCGCGTCCTTGACGGCAGCCAGCGCCACGTACGGCGGGCAGATGATACGGGTGATGCCGGCCACCTCGGTGGCCTTGGCGATAGCGGTGGCCAACGGACCAGCGTCCGCTGGGGAAGTGTTCATCTTCCAGTTGGCAGTGATGATGACGGGTCGCATACGCGCAATCATAGGTCGCCGGCCGGTGCCGCCGCAGAAGCCTTCGACTCGATGCGTGTGAATGCTCGCTGCACCCTGGCGCGACCCAGGCCCAGGCTCGCTGCCAGCTCGGTGAAGGACGCCTCCGGAGCGGCCCGCCGAGCTCGTGCCACGGCCTGGTCAAGGGCCGAGAGCTCACCCAGGCGACCCGCTGCCTCGAGCCGCTCGATGAGCGCCAGTTGGCGGGCACTGGAGGCGACACTGCGCTCAAGGTTGGCCGTCTCGGCATTGAGCACGCGGTTGAGGTGTCCCTGGAGCTGGCGCATCACGAGACGAGCCTCGATCTCCAGCACGCTGGCACCGGCCCCGCAGTAGCGCAGGAAGCTGAGGATCGTCTCGGTGCGCTTGCTGGTGAGGACACCGCGACCACGGCGCACTCGCAGGGCCAGCTCGAACCCGACCTCCTGCAGGCGGCGGCGTAGCGGCTCGCCCTCGTCGAGCGGAACGACGAGCTCGAGGTGCGGACCTCGGCCGCCCAGGCTAAGCGACCCCGCGGCGAGGAATTGACCACGCAGCCAGGCAGCGCGGCAGTGGTCCCGCGCGTCCGGCCAATCGAAGCCGGAGGCCTCGGCGTCTCCGGTTCGAGGCTGGCCCTCCTCCAGGCGGACGGCCAGCCTCGCCACCACCGGCGAGCGCGCCTGGCCCCGTGCTGCGGCTCCGAGGCCGGAACGCTCGGCAGCACGGCAACAGGCTCGAGGTGGGTCGATGGCAGCCAGCTCGGCGCGGATCGCCTGTACCAGCTCGCGCTGACGCATATCAACCATCGCCGTTCGCGCGACTCAGGCGCTGTGGACCGGCAGCACCGGTTGCGCGTTGGGCCGATCGGCGAGCAGGCGCACCAGGACCTGCGTCAAGCGGCGTGGGTCGTGGCGATGGGCGTTGTCGGGGTCGACGACCGCCGCCAGCTCGAGGCGTGGTCGGTCTTCACCCGGCGGCAGGTCGATGCGGACCGGCTCAGCCGGATAGCCCTCCGGTACGCGCGCGCTGTGGTCGTCGTTGGCCAGCACCACGTCGATAAGGTGGCCGACACCGTGATCCGATAGAGCCGCCACGTGCTCCGAGAGCGTGTAGCCCTCGGTCTCACCCGGCTGCGTGGCCACGTTGGCGACGTAGACGCGGAGGGCGTGGGCGGTCTCGATGGCCGAGCGGATGCCCGGCACCAGCAAGCTCGGCAGCAGGCTGGTGTAGAGCGAACCGGGGCCGATGACGATGAGGTCGGCCGCGCGGATGGCCTCGACGGCCTCAGGGTTCGCCTCGACGCGGGCGGGGCTGAGCCAGACGCGGCGGATGCCACGTGAGCGCATGATGCGCGACTGCCCCTGCAGCTGCGAGCCATCTGCCAGCTCAGCACTGAGGCTCAGGGCCTGGCCCGCCACTGGCACGACCTCGCCGCGCACGGCCAGCACCCGGTTGGACTGGCGCACGCCTTCCTCGAAGTCGCCGGTGATATCGGCCATGGCCGCGATGAGCAGGTTGCCGAAGGCGTGCCCGGCGAGGCCCGGCTCGGACTCCGAGGCCGGGAACCGATACTGCATCAAGCGCGACATGGTGGGTTCCACGTCGGCCAGCGCAGCGATGCAGCTACGGATGTCACCCACCGGCGGTACGCCCAGCTCGCGGCGCAGCTGGCCGCTGGAGCCACCGTCGTCGGCCACGGTCACGACGGCGGTGATGTTGCTGCTGACCTCCTTCAATCCTCGCAACAACGTCGACAGACCGGTGCCGCCGCCGATGGCCACGATGCGTGGCCCGCGAGCGAGCGACCGCTTCTGGTAGACCAGGTCCGCGAGTGGTTCACGACGCGCCGGGAACGGCTCCAGCAGCACGTCGAGCAAGCGCAACAGGCCATAGAGGAAGATGGCCACGCCGAGGCTGATGACGACCAGCGGCCGCAACAGGTCGGGCAGGAAGTTCAGGCTGGCAAGCTCGAACAGCTGGCCCAGGAGGCTGTCGGCGGGGACCTCTCGAAAGAGGATGCGGATGAGCAGTGCGCCGGCGGTGGCCAGGATCGTCAGGCCCGCGATCATCACCAGCAGCCAGCGCTTGATGCCCATGCCGGGGCGCAGCCAGCGTCGCCACCGGCGCACGCTGGCGTCCTGTCCCCCGTAGCTCATCGGCGCCTTTCGAGCTCGCGGTGCCAGACGCTCACCGGACCCATGTGCAGACGTGCCAGCTGGTCGGCCAGGGCCTCACCGATGGCCACCGAGCGGTGGAACCCACCGGTGCAGCCGATGGCGATGGTGAGCCGCGTCTTGCCCTCGGCCAGGTAAGCCGGGATGACGGTGGCGAAGAAGCTGTCGAGATGACGCAGGAACTCCTGGGTGATGGGCTGGCCCAGGACGAAGTCGCGCACGGCCTCGGTCTGGCCGGAATGCTCGCGCAGCTCGGGCCGGTAGAACGGGTTCTCCATGAAGCGCACGTCGAAGACGAGGTCGGCTTCGAGTGGCACGCCGTACTTGAAGCCGAAGCTGATGACCTGCAGCGAGAGCTGGTCAGGCCCGGGCTGGGCACCCAGCGCATCGATGATTCGTTCGCGCAGCTGCTTGAAGGCCAGGCCCGAGGTATCGATCGTGGTCTGCGCCATGTCGCGGACGTCGTCGAGCATGGCGCGCTCACGGGCGATGGCTGAGCCGACACCGTCGTTGCGGTCGTCCAGCGGGTGCCGGTGACGCGTCTCCGAGTAGCGTCGGATGAGCACCTCATCGCTGGCCTCGAGGAAGACGATCTGTGGTTCGATGTCGCGTCCGTGCAAGGCGCCCAAGGCGGCGGCGAGCGCCATGTGGGCATCTCCCTGGCGCACATCGAGGACGATAGCCACGCGGTGGTATCGCTCCGGGTCGTTGGCGACCAGCTCGGCAAGATCGCGCAGGAGCTCGGCGGGGACGTTGTCAACGACGGTGTAGCCGAGATCCTCGAAGATCTTGCTGGCAGCCGTCTTCCCCGCCCCTGACAGGCCGGTGATGATGGCCACGTGCTGGTTGCCCGGCCCGCGAGCGGGTGGTAGCTGCTCAGGCATCGGCACCTTTCTCGCGCCGGCGGCGCTGCATCAGGAAGATGGTGAACTCGTAGAGTGCGTACATCGTGCCCGAGAGCACGAGCGGGCTGACGGGGTCGCCACCTGGTGTGATGACGACCGCGAAGATGACCACGCCCAGGAGAACGTAGCGGCGCATCGTCTGCAGCTGGTCGACGCGTAGCACGCCCAGTCGGTCGAGAAAGATGAACACGATCGGGAACTGCATCACCAGCCCGAAGACGAGGAAGAGGAAGGTGACGAAGCCGAAATAGGCCTCGGCGCTGGGCAGCGCGACCAGCGAGCCCTCGATCTCGAAGCTGAGCAGGAAGCCGACGGCGTAGGGCAAGGTGACCCACGCCACCAGTGCGCCCAGCAGGAAGAAGACGACGGTCATCGGGATCCAGGGCAGCGCGGCGCGGCGCTCCCCGGGCAGCAGGCCAGGCGCCACGAACGCCCAGAGCTGGTAGAGCACGACCGGCAACGCCAGCAGGATGCCCACGATCACGGCCACCCGCAGGTAGACCATGAAGCCGCCCGACAGGGTCAGGAAGACGACCTCGTTGTTGGGCAACGGCGTCAGCAGCAGCTCGATGAGCGGCTCGGCGAAGATGAAGCCGACGACCGAGCCGATGGCGATGGCCAGGACACTGATGGCCACGCGTCGACGCAGCTCAGCGAGGTGGTCGACCAGGGGCATGGCTGCCGTCTCGCCCGGGAGCAGGGGCCCCTCGGGTGGGCTGGACGGCTCGTGTACGACGGCGGTGCCGGCTCCGTTGACGTCACTCATGGGCTGTCATCACCTTACGACGGGCCGCGGGTTGATCCGCGGCCCCGACGGCTAGACGTCGTCGTCGGTCTTGGGCTTGGCCGCAGCTGCACCACTTGGCGACTGGCTCATCGTGTTGGGCGGGGCCTCGCCGATGAGGGTGTTCGGCTGAGGCGGCTCATGCGACGACTTGGCGGGCTCCAGGGACGCCGCCTCACCGATATCAGAGGACGCCTTGCGAAACTCTCGGATGGTCTTGCCCACGGCGTTGCCCATCTCCGGCAGGCGCCGTGGACCGACGACCAACAGGGCGATGACCAGGACGATGATGAGCTCGATGGGCCCTACGTTGAAGGGCATGCGATCCTCCGACGACGTGGATCAGACGGCAGCATCGTAGCACCCCCTCTTGGGGCATCCCGGCAGATGGCTATGATCCGGGCGGCGGAGGCGGCGCCTCGCCCTCGCTCTGGCCGGCGGGCTCGCTCGTCTCCTCAGCTGAGGCAGCCGGCGTCGTCGGCTCAGCCGATGCTCCAGGCGTGGCAGCTGTTCGTTGTGCCGCCGGGATGAACCATGAGGGCGTCGACACACCGTCGAGGAGACCGTCGCTGGTGACCGGACGGTCATCGACCTTGGTGATGCGGCCCTGCTCGTCGACCGCGAGCGTCATCACGCGGAGGTCGATATCGAGCCCATCGCGATGGAGGTAGGCGATCTGGTCGCCAGCGGGCGAGAACGCCGGGGCGAAGCTGTCGCCATCGGTGGTCAACTCGACGCGCACGTCTCCGCGGCGGGCGTTGACGAGCACGATGTCGCGACCACGGCCGTCTGTCGCTTCCACCGCCAGCAGCTTGCCGTCGGGCGACCACGAAGGGTTGGCAAAGCCGGGCTTCAGGTACTTGACCTTGCCCACTGAGCAATTGGCCTTGGTCTGGCAGGTGTGGATGGCGATCCTGGGCAGCCCGTCAGAGCCGTTGTCATCGTTGTAGGTGAAGGCGATCCTGGCGCCATCAGGGCTGAAGGCGGGGTCGTTGTGTCCAAGCTTCGGCTCGGTCGGCGTGGCCACCTTGCGCAGCCGGCCGCTGCGGCTGTCGATGACGTGGAGTGTGACCTCGTCCGCGCTGCCGTCCGGCCCGTCGCTGACGACGGCGATGTTGTTGCCACTCGAGCTGACCGATGGCTGCACGACGTGCGTGAACCACAAGCCGCGGCTGTCCTTGATGAGCGAGTCGTACACCTTCTTGCGCCCGCTGCCATCTGCCTTCATGCGCATCAGGTCCGTGGGGTAGAGCGTGTACTTGCCACCCGGCCGGCTCTTGGAGGTGGTGCGCTTGGTCGTGCGGATGAAGTAGATCTGCTTGCCGTCGGGTGACCAGGCAGGATTCGCGTCCGAGTGCACCGAGTCGCTATCGGTCAGCCGCGAGAGCGAGGTTCCCGAGGCCGCCCAGATATCACCGGCACGCGTGAACAGGATGGTGCCGGGGACATCCGCCCGCTCGTCGCTGGGCGGCTCGACGATGGGAGGTGCCGTGACGTCGGGCGCGGTCACCGGCGCGACGTCGTCGGGCGGCTGGCTGGCTCCCGGGTCATCACTGGCAGTGGCGGTGACTGCCACTGGCGTCGCCGTGGCCTCGGCCGCGGTGGCGTCACCGATGGTGGCGTCAAGAAAGCCCATCGCCCACAGGCTGGCGGCGCCCACGAGGATCAGGCCGAGGAACGCCAGCACCGGCGCCACCAGTGGTGAGCTGCGGCGTGGGCGACGGGGCGGGATCGGCTCCTGACCCGGTGGGTGGGCCGGCATGACGCCCTGCGGACCGCGATAGCCCGGCGTCACCGGGCTCGGCGGCGGCAGACCACGATCGGGAGACGGTCGTCCCGGCAGGTAGGGTCCGCCGGAACCGGGGGGCGGCTGGGTCATCGGCTCACGGCTCCTGACGCGCGCATGGCGCGCAGCCAGCCAGCCGGAGCAACATCCCTGACCTCCAGCTGGAGCGTCTCCATCCCGGCGAAGGAACGGCTGGCGAGCCGTGCGACGACATCGATCTCGGAACCCTCCGTCAGCTGCTCGGCGAGGTCAGCGCGGCCGAATGCGATGCCATCGACCACCTCACGTCCCCGACGCAACGTGAGCTGTGTGTGTCCACCGTTCGCGGCACGGACCCGGTTCACGGCTAGGCCCGCGATGCCGACGAGCGGAGGAGCGTCTCCGGCGCCCTCCAGCGGCGCCAACTCGCGCAAGAGTACGTAATCCGCGGCAACTGCGCTCTGGACGAGGTCGAGGCGCAGACTGGGCCGCTGGTCGGCAGGCGGGTGTGACCGCACCCACGCCTCCAGGCGCACCCGGAGCGCCTCCACGTTGGCAGCCTCCAGGTGGCATCCGGCGGCCGCCGGATGCCCCCCGAAACGCTCGAACAGGTCGGCACAGTCCGCGAAGGCCGCGGCCAGGTCCACCCCGCCGGCGCTACGCGCCGAGCCGCGCCAGGGAGTGACCGCGCTCGACAGCACCAGGGCCGGACGGCCCTGCTCTTCGGCGAGGCGACCTGCGACGAGCCCGATGATGCCGACCGGCCAGTCGCCCACGAGCACGATGAAGGGCTCGTCGGACTGGGCCGCAAGCGCCTCGCGCGCCTGCGCCATGGCCTCCGCTGTCAGCTCACGTCGGCGCCGGTTGGTGCCCTCGAGCTCAGCCGCCAGACGCTCGGCGGTGGCAGCATCGGGCGCCAGCAGCAGCTCCGCGGCCACGCGTGGGTCGCCGATCCGTCCCATGGCATTGATGCGCGGGGCCAGGCCGAAGGAGATGTCGTCGGTGGAGATATCCTCGCGCTCGATGCGCGCCGATGCCATGAGGGCGGCCAGGCCAGGACGCGGCGCCGAAGCCAGCTGGGCCAGGCCCAGCCTCACGATGGAGCGGTTCTCGCCCACGATGGGCACGACGTCGGCGACCGAGCCGATAGCGGCCAGGTCAGCCAGTCCCAGCGCCACATCTGCTCCGTCGGGTGTATCGCCGAGCAGCAGCTGGGCGACCTTGAAGGCGATGCCGGCGCCGGACAGGCGACGATCGGGGTAGACACTCTCGGGTCGCTGAGCGTTGACGAGCGCCAGGGCAGCCGGACGCTCGACCCCGAGGACGTGGTGGTCGGTCACGATGACGTCGATGCCGGCTGCCCGCGCGGCCGCCACCTCGGTGACACTGGTCGAGCCGGTATCGGCAGTGACCACCAGCCCGTGGCCGGCTGATCGCGCCTGCTCGACGGCAGCCATCGAGAGACCGTGGCCCTCGCCGGTACGGTCGGGCACGTACGGTTCGACGCGCAGGCCCCGCCAGCGCAGGGCCTCGGTCAGGATGGCGAGCCCCGTCAGCCCGTCGGCATCGAAGTCGCCTAGCACGAGTACCGACTCCCCTGCCCTGCAGGCGGCCGCGACCCGGTCGCGCACGGCATCGGCGTCAGGCAGGAGTCGGGGATCGTGCAGTCCGGCCGCGGGGGCATCGAAGCGGGATGCCAGCTCGACCGGGTCGACCGGCCCTCGCCGAGATAGCACGCGCAGCGCTCGCGCAGACAGACCCCGCAGCCTGGCGTCGGCGATGGTCGCCTCCGAGACAGGATGGGCCTCGGGGATGACCCAGTGGTAGTGCGGCGTCAGATCCGGCATCAGCAGCCAGTCTGGACAGCGGACATCACCCCGCGCTTAGGCGGCGCTGGCCTTGGCCTTGGTCTTGGCTTCCAGCGGCTGGCTGGCCTTGCGGCGATCGGCCCACAGGTGCCAGTCGAGGAACAGCGGCGTGGCGACAGCGATGGATGAGTAGGTTCCGGCGGTGACACCCACCAGCAGCGCGAACGTGAACGGCCGGATGGCCTCTCCGCCGAAGAGCAGCAGCGCCAGCAGGGTCAGGATCAGTGTCAGCGACGTGGTCAGGCTGCGCCCGAGGGTCTGCACCAGGCTGTGGTTGACGATCAGCTCGAGCGGCTCGCCGAGGTAGCGCTGGCGGTTCTCGCGGATACGGTCGAACACGACGATGGTGTCGTGGACCGAGAAGCCGATGACGGTGAGCATGGCCGTGACGAAGAGGGCGTCGATCTGCAGGCCGGTGAACGTGCCCAGGACCGCGAAGGCGCCCACGGTGATGATGACGTCGTGCAGGAGCGCCACGATGGCACTGACGCCCATGCGGAAGTCGCGGAAGCGGTAGCTGACCCAGATCATGATGGCCGCGGCGGCGATGAGGATGAGCAGGAACGTCTGCTGCACGAGCTCCGAGCTCACCACGGGTCCCACGGAGTTCTCCTGGCGCACTTCATCGATGGGGCCGAACTCGTCCTGCAGCGCGGTGGCCAGCTCGCCGAACTGTCCCTCGGTGGGCACGCCCGCGATCGGGCCGCCGCCGCCAGCGGCGATCGGGAGCATCGAGGCCTCGGGTGCGTTGGAGGCGGCGGGGTCAGCGGATGCGGCGGGGTCAGCCGTGGCCTCGGGTGCGCTCGTCGCCGCGGGCAGGACCGACGCGGCGGGGGCGACGCTGGCGACGGGCGCCGACGACGGGACTACGCCGGCGCTGGCGGCCGGTGATGCCCCGGCAGCGCTGGCGGCCGGTGATGCCCCGGCTTCCTGGGCGGCCACCGCAGCGGCCGCGGAACCCTCGACGATCTCCGGCGCCTGCAACGTCAGCGCCGAGGTGCGGATGAGCACGTAGTCACGATCATCGGACCCGGTGATGGCGACCTCGGAGCCGGGCAAGCCCTGCTCTTCGAGCACGGCACGGACCGCCACCGGATCGGGCGTGCCATCCTGGAAATGGACCTCCCAGACGGTGCCACCGGTGTAGGCGATCGAGAACTGCAGCCCCACGTTGCCGTTGGGGATGAGCGTGGCGAAGATGAAGACGAGACCGGTGGTGACCAGGATGGCGCTGAGCAGGTAGCCGTAGCGGCGCTTGCTGATGATGTCAAACACCGGACGCCTCCCGGGAGCGGCTGCGTGCGTCCACCGAGACCTCGGCATCGTCGATGCCGAAGAGGTGTGCCTGGCGGGCCCAGCGCTGCTGCACGATCCAGCGCAGCATCATGCGGCTGAGCACGATGGCCGTGAACATCGACAGGGCCACGCCGATCCCCAGGACGAGGGCGAAGCCCTTCACCACCGAGGTGCCGAAGTAGTAGAGGATCAGGGCGGTGATGAGCGTGGACACGTTGGAGTCGAAGATGGAGGTCCAGGCGCGGTTGAAGCCGGCCTCGACGGCGGCGGCAAGGTTCTTGCCTGCGCGCAGCTCCTCCTTGGTGCGCTCGAAGATGAGGATGTTGGCATCGACGGCCATGCCCACAGACAGGATGAAGGCAGCGATGCCGGCCAGCGTCAGGGTCACGCCGAAGAGGCGGAAGAGCGCGTAGGCGAAGATGCTGTAGAAGATGAGTGCGATACAGGCCACCAGGCCAGGTACGCGGTAATACAGCAACATGAAGGCGAAGACCATGGCGATGCCGAGGGCACCGGCCAGCATGGTCTGGTGCAGGAAGTCAAGGCCGAGCGTGGCCGAGATGCTGCTGAAGCCGACCTCGCGGATCTCGAGGGGCAGCGAGCCGAACTTCAACACCGTCACCAGGGACTGTGCATCGCTGGCAGCGAAGCCACCGGTGCCGCCCGAGATCTGGGCCCGGCCGCCGAAGCGTGTCGCGCGGATGGCCGGTGCGGACATGACCTCGCCGTCGAGGACGATGGCGAACTGCTCGCCGTAGTGGTCGGCGGCGTACTCATCGAAGAGGCGCGCGCCGGTGTCCTTCAGCTGCAGGTCGACGACGAGCTCACGTGTGGTCTGGTCCTGTGCGATGGCGGCGCTGGCGATCTCCACGCCGGTGAAGAGCGGCTCGATGCCCTGCATGCCCTCAGGCAGCGGACCCTCGCCGACCGTCCCCTGCAGCTCTGGCGGCACGGGCATGAACTCGAGCACGCCGGTCGTGCCGATGAGGCTGCGGATGTCGGCTTCATCCTCGACACCGGGAAGCTCGACCGAGATGCGGTCCTCACCCTGCGTGACCACGACGGGCTCCGCCACGCCGGTCGCGTTGACGCGGTTCTCGACGATGGTGCGGGTCTGCTCGAGGATCTCGGCTGTGACCTCCTGGTCGTCGGTGGCCACGACCTGATACTCGCCGCGAAGGCCGCCGATGAGATCCAACCCAAGCTTGGTCTCGATATTGCCGCCGTCTTCCGACCAGGCGCGTGGGAGCGGCGCGAACGCCACCAGCAGGGCGACGATGAACAAGGCCAGGACGAGGAACGGGGCGGCGCGTTGCATCGTTCGGGACAGTAGCAGACAGACGGGGTCCGCGCCGTGAGTCGGGGCGGAGCGGGATGCCGCCGTGCTCGGCGGGCCGCGTCAGCTATCGAGATGCTCGCGGACGCGCAGGGCCAGGGCTTGGCCGATGCCCGGCACAGCGGCGATCTCGTCCACGCTGGCGCCACGCAGCGCGCGACCGGAGCCGAAGACCCTCAGGAGCGCACGCTTTCGAGCAGGGCCCACGCCGGGGAGGTCGTCGAGGACGGACTTCGTGGCTGCCCTGGCTCGGACCTGGCGGTGGTAGGTGATAGCGAAGCGATGGGCCTCGTCGCGCAGGCGCTGGAGAAGGTACAGAGCACCGGAGTTGCTGGGCAAGACGATGGCTTCGGAACGGCCCGGCAGGAACAGCTCTTCGCGCTCCTTGGCCAGGCCGGCCATGGCCAGGTCGTGCAGACCAAGCTCGTCGAGGACCTCGCGGGCGGCACTGACCTGGCCCTTGCCGCCGTCGATGATGACCAGGTCCGGCATGCGCCAGCGCAACTGTTCGGCGCCACCTTGCTCCGCGTCGAGCGCCCGCCGGAAGCGGCGCCGCAAGACCTCCTGGTGGCTGGCGAAGTCGTCCTGGCCCTGCACGCCCTTGATGCGGAAGCGGCGGTACTCGCCACTGCGGGGCTGGCCATCCTCGAAGACGACCATGCTGCCCACGCTGCTGGTGCCCTGGATGGTGCTGATGTCGTAGCACTCGATGCGGGCCGGCGGCGCCGGCAGCGTCAGCGCGTCGGCCAGCTCGTTCAGGGCGCGCTCGGTCTTGCCGTGGTCGGCGAGCCAGCGAACCTGCTCCCGCTCCAGCGTCTGGGCCGCGTTGCGGGCGGCCAACGCCATCAGCTTGCGTCCCTCCCCTCGCTGCGGCACCGTCATGGCCACCTTGCGCCCGGCGCGTGCGGACAGGAATTCCATCAGCTCGGTAGCTTCCGGCAGCGAACTCGGGACCAGCACGCGGGGTGGTATGGAACCGGCTCGCGCGTAGTACTGCTTCACGAAGGAGGTCAGCGCCTCCTCGTCGGTGTCGTCGCCGACGTTCTCCAGCAGGAAGATGTCACGGCTCAAGGTCTTGCCGCCGCGGATGGCGAAGAGCTGCACCGCCGCCTCCTTGCCCGAGCGGGCGTAGCCCAGCACGTCCAGCCTGCGCTTGGCGAAGCCGGCCATCTTCTGGCTCTCCATCGTGCGCTCGATGGCCCGGACCTTGTCACGCAGCGCGGCTGCCCGCTCGAACTCGAGCGCCTCGGCTGCCGCCTCCATCTCGGCCCGCAGCTCCTGGCTGACCTGCTCCTGGTGCCCTTCCAGGAAGAGCGTCACCTGCTCGATGTCAGCCGCGTAGTCGGCCTTGCTGATGGCCTCGATACAAGGACCCTGGCAACGCTTGATGTGGTACAGCAGGCAGGGGCGCTCGAGTGCGCGCTCGCCCTCGTTGATGTCGATGCTGCAGGTACGGAAGGGGAAGATGCGCCGGATGAGGTTCATCGACTCGTCGACGCTGCTGGCGGACGCGTACGGCCCGAAGTAGCGACTGCCGTCGTTGGGCAGCTTGCGCGTGCGTTCGATGCGAGGGAAATCGTCGGCCAGCGTGATCTTGATGAAGGGATAGGACTTGTCGTCCTTGAGGCGGACATTGAAGCGCGGCTGGTAGCGCTTGATGAGGTTGGCTTCCAGCAGCAGCGCTTCGCTGACGGTGTCGGTCAGGGTGACCTCGACGTCAGCCACCTGACCGATGGCCGACTCGATACGAAGCGGCGCCTGTGAGCGGCCGGCCTGCCAGTACTGGCGCACGCGATGGCGCAGGCTCTGAGCCTTGCCCACGTACAGCACCCGGCCCTGACCATCCTTCATCAGGTAGACGCCCGGCTGGTCGGGCAGATGCTTGAGCGTGGCTTCGATCTGCGGGGTCGGCGTCACCCGTGGATGCTACTGGGTCCCGGCACCTGCGACCGACCGAGGGCCGGGAGCGCGCCCGCGTGCGTCGGCGGTGTCAGGCGTCTCGAGGCGTCGCACCCCACTCGGGCTCGTCCGCGGCGGTCAGCTCGAGCGTGCCGTCGCCGGCCCCCGCGAGCGACCAGATCGGATCGTCGCCGGCGCCCATGCCGGGCTGGCTGGTCTCGCCTCGCACTTCTCGCCAGGCAAAGGCAGCGCCGCCGCCGAGCGCGGCCAGGAGGACGGCGAGGACCAGCATCACCAGGATGTCGGTGCTGCTGTTGCCACGACTGCCGGACAGGCCGGCCTCGGCGCTGGCAGCCAGCCTGCGCGAGGCGTCGACGATGTCGGCTGTGGCTGCATCGAACACGTGGACGGCGTTGGACCCGTCGAGCGACGTAGCCGAGAGCTCCCAGCGACCCACCAGGAGATCCTCCGGGAGCGTTACGAAGGTGCGGAAGTAGCCGTTCTCGGCCGTGATCGAGCACGGCCAGGTCGCGGCGCTCGGCGCCGCCGTCGAGCTGGACCTCGACCAGCTGGTCGCCGGGGAAGTCGATGCCGGTGACCTCGACGATGGAGCCGGGGGCCGCCGACTCAGGCTCCATGCTGACCGCTGGGGGCAGTCCCGAGGATGCCGTGACAGCGGTCGGGGTGAGCAGCAGCGCGGCGAGCGCCAGGACCGACACGATGGGTATCAGAGCCTGCCGTCTTGCGCGCATGCGAGCAGCGTAGGCGCGTATCGGCGGCATGTCATCGCCCCTGGATACCGGACCCGACGGGCTGATGGTCACCCGACGAGTACTTCTGGTCGGGGTGCGGGAAGGACACTCCGGGCTGGGGGCGGTCGAGCGTCCGCCAGCACGACACCGAAGCGACGGCCAAGCGTCAGCCAAGTCCGGGCCATGATGGACTCTCGACACTGACCCGGTGCCTCCTCGAACGCCTCCGGCCGTGGACGAGCGCCTGCAGCGCCTGGCCCCCGACCAGCACGCTGCGGCGACCTGCCCAGCCGGCCCGGTGCTCTGTGTCGCTCCCGCCGGATCGGGCAAGACCACGACCGTCGTCGCCCGGCTGGCCTGGCGCGTGGCGCAGGGAGTCGACCCGGCCACGATGTGCGCCCTGACCTTCAACCGCCGTGCCGCCGACGAGCTGCAGGCACGTGCCGACGCAGCCCTCGGAGAGCTGGGGTACGAGCCCGCAACCGTGCGCGTGCGGACCTTCCACGCGCTGGGTCGCGAGATCCTCGCCGACGCCGGCACGGATGTCGACCGCATCGTGGAGCGCCACCACGTCCTCGCGCAGATGATCGGTGTGGCCGGCTCGCCCGCTGCGCTGCGCCGGCTTGATGACGCGTTCACCCGCCTGAAGCTTGATCCTGAACGTGGCGCGCCCCTGGAGGACGTCGAGACGCACCGCGCCTTCGCCGCCTATCGCGCCCGACTGCACGACCTCGGGGCCATCGACCTCGACGACCTCGTGGCCGGGGCGGTCCCTGCGCTGACCGCTGACCCGGCACTGCTGGCACGCTGGCGCCAGCACGCAGCAGTGCTCTTCGTCGACGAGGCCCAGGACCTCGACCGGACGCAGCTGGACCTCGCGGTCCTGCTGGCGGGCGATCGGCGTGACATCTTTCTGGTGGGCGACGACGACCAGACCATCTATGCGTGGCGCCTGGCCGATGTTCGGCGCGTCCTTGGGCTGGCGGCCCGATTGCCGGGCCTGCGGCGCGTCGACCTGCGGACGAACCACCGCTGTGCACCGGAGGTCGTGCATCGGGCAGCCCGCCTCGTGGCACACAACCGGGAGCGCTTCGACAAACGCATCGAGGCCTCACCGCACACCTCCGGATCGGTGACGCTGCTGCCCGATCCCGGAGACGAGGTCGCCCGGGCGCGGCTGCTGCTGCGGACGTGGGCGAGGCGAGCGGCAACGGAGCGCCACGCCGTGCTGGCGCGCACCAATCGCGAGCTCCTGCCGTTCGAAGCGGTCGCCCTGGAGCTGGGCCTGTCGTACCGCATCGAGTCTGACGGCCTGCTCCTCGACGACGAGCGGATCGCGACCACACTTGCTCTCGCCGACGCCAGGGCTCCCCTGCTCCCCGCCATCTCAGCTGCGACCGCGGCCGCGCGGCTGCCCCCTGACCTGACGACGACACTGCTGGGCTGGGCCGCCCCGTTCGCCTGCCTCGAGGACCTGCGGAGTGCGCTTGACCGGCGCCGCGCCTCGCGTCAACAGCCTGCCTCGGGTGACGGCCAGCTGACGTTCGCCACCATCCACGGCACCAAAGGGCTCGAGTGGGACCATGTCGCCTGCGTCGGCCATGACGACGGCACCTTCCCCTCGGGCCGTGCGCTGCGCGAGGCCGTCGACCCGCTGCGGGTGCTGGAAGAGGAGCGGCGGCTGGCGTACGTGGCCTGGACGCGTGCCGTGCACACCCTCACCATCGTGTACGACCCGGGTGCCCCCTCGAGGTTCGTGCTCGAGGCGTTCGACCGCGACGAGCTGCCATGAGCCGCGGTCGCCGCAGCGCGTGACGCAGGGAGCGATACCATCACTCCCATGAGCACGCCACGCAAGGTCCTGATCGCCGGCGAATCGTGGGTCACCCACAGCATCCACCAGAAGGGCTTCGACTCCTTCACCACGACCTCGTACAACGAAGGCGTGGGGCCGCTGCGCGACGCGCTGGAGGCCGGCGGCTTCGATGTCGACTACCTGCCCAACCACGTCGCCGCCAGCCGGTTCCCCGACAGTGCCACGGCCCTTGCGGCCTACGCGGCGGTCATCCTCAGCGATATCGGCAGCAACACGCTGCTGCTCCACCCGGCGACGTTCGAACGCTCGATCCCCCGGCCTGACCGGCTGGCGGCGGTGCGTGACTACGTGGCCGGCGGCGGCGGCCTCATCATGGTGGGCGGCTACCTGACCTTCGCCGGCATCGAGGGCCGGGCCCGCTGGAGCGGCACACCTGTGGAGACGGCGCTGCCGGTCTCGATCGCGCTCGCCGACGATCGCGTCGAGGTCCCGGCCGGGGTCGCGCCGGTCGTCCGCCTGCCGGAGCACCCCATCGCCGCGGGGCTCCCCCACAAGTGGCCGGATCTGCTCGGATACAACCGCGTGCAGCCCAAGGCCGGCGCGGACGTGGTCGTGTCCGTCGGTGACGATCCACTGATCGTCGCAGGCCTGCACGGTGCTGGCCGTGCGGCTGCCTTCACCTCCGACTGTGGTCCACACTGGTGCCCGCCTCCTTTCGTGGAGTGGGCCGGCTACGGACCGATGTGGCAGCAGCTGGTGGCCTGGGTCGGTCGTTCGACGTGACCGCGGGGCCCACGAGACCGTGGGCGCCGACACATCGCCGTCACGCAGGCCCGCATACCCTCGCCTGGAGCTTGTAGCCCCAGGAGGAACCCGTGAGCCGAATCCCCTCGCCGACCCGTCGCGTCATCAGTCTGCTCGTGGCAGCCCCGTTCATCATCGCCGCCTGTAGTGCCGGCGACTCCGACGGCGGCGCCACCGACGACGCCGCCTCGGCAGCACCCGAAGCTTCGGCCAGCGCTGCGCCCACCCTCAGCAGCGAGCCGGTGGCTGACTCGAGCGACGACGGGGCCTCAGGAGCGGCGGCCTGGCTCGACATCCAGCTGACGGATGCGGAGAGCGGTGAACCCTTCACGCTTGCCAGCCTGCAGGGCCAGGTCGTGGCCATCGAGCCCATGGCCGTCTGGTGCAGCAATTGCAGGGATCAGCAGGACAGGGTCAAGGAGGTCTTCTCGGAGATCGACGCGGCCGGGGTGCGCTACATCAGCCTCGGCATCGACCCGGGTGAGGACCCCGACGCGCTCGCCCGCTATGCCGAGCGTCACGGCTACGCGTGGACGTTCGCACAGTCGCCGAGGGAGCTGTCACGCGCACTGAGCGACCTCTTCGGACCGCAGATCCTTTCGGCTCCCTCCACGCCCCTCATCGTGCTCGACGCGGGGGGCGAGGTGGTCCGGCAGGAGTTCGGCCCCCACAGCCCCGACAAGCTGCTGGGCTTCCTCGAAGAAGCCGCGGCCTAGCGCCTCAACGTTCCTTGCGCAGGTCGATGGAGTAGTCGACATACGCACGAAACTGCGCCAAGCCGGCGGCCCAGATCTCGATGGCCCGGGCGTACTCGTCGAGCACGGCTTCATCTTCCGTGTCATACGGTCCGTCGCTCACGCGCACCATGGAACCGTAGCCTCGGCGCGCGATCGAAACCACGACCTTCGTGACGAGCCCTTCCGGTTGCTGGTGGGTCCAGCGGACTGCGAAGCGCGTATCGGGATCGGCTTCGAGGACATCGATGTCGATCTCGTAGCGCGGGAACACCAGCGTCGAGCGGGCGCCCGGCGTGAGTGAACCGCGCACCTCGTACGAGAGCCACGAACGCATCGTCTCTGGATCCGACCACATGCGGTAGGCGCGGTCGGGCGGTGCATCCACGATGCGTTCGATCTCGATCATGCGTGCGCTCATGCGATGCTCCTAGAAGGTGGCGCCGTGCGTGCCGGCGTCGTGACGAAGTCGGGCCTCATCTTGCAGCAGACCGGGCCCGGGCGCGAGAGCGCTTCGGCCTGCCATCGGTGTGCGCGTCGGCGGCCGAACGGAATGCCAGGTCGGAGAGCGGCACCACCGGCTCGCCCTTCAGGACATGAGCGAGGTACTCGCCAGTGGCAGAAGCCGGCACCGTGGCGATCTGCTCGGGCGTGCCCTCGGCCACGATCTGGCCACCACGTTCACCACCCTCCGGGCCGAGGTCGATGATCCAGTCGGCTGTCTTGATGACATCGAGATTGTGCTCGATGACGATGACCGAGTTGCCGTTGTCGACGAGTCGATGCAGCACCTGCAACAGCTTCTCGACGTCGGCGAAGTGCAGGCCCGTGGTGGGCTCGTCGAGGATGTAGACGGTGCGACCGGTGGCGCGCTTCGAGAGCTCCGTCGCCAACTTCACGCGCTGCGCCTCGCCGCCCGAAAGCGTCGTCGCCGGCTGGCCCAGGCGGATGTAGCCAAGGCCCACGTCGACGAGGGTGGCCAGCTTGTTGCGCACCTTGGGCACGGCGCTGAAGACCTCCAGGGCTTCCTCGGCAGTCATCTGCAGGACGTCGGCGATGGAGTGGCCGCGGTAGTGGATCTCGAGCGCCTCGCGGTTGTAGCGCTTGCTGCCGCAGACCTCGCAGGGCACGTAGACGTCGGGCAGGAACTGCATCTCGATCTTGAGGATGCCGTCGCCCTTGCAGTTCTCGCAGCGACCGCCCTTGACGTTGAAGCTGAAACGTCCCGGCCCGTAGCCACGCACGCGCGCTTCGGGCACGCCCGCGAAGAGCTCACGGATGGGCCCGAAGAGCCCCGTGTAGGTAGCCGGATTGGAGCGAGGCGTGCGGCCGATGGGGCTCTGGTCGATGTCGACGATCTTGTCGATGGCCTCCGTACCCTCCAGCGCATCGTGTGCACCGGGCTCCACCCGAGCACCGTTGACCGTGCGCGCCAGGGCCTGGTAGAGCACGTCGGTCACGAGGGTGGACTTGCCTGAGCCTGAGACCCCGGTGACGGCAGTGAACGTGCCCAGTGGGAAGCGCACCTCGAGGTCCTTCAGGTTGTGCTCGCGGGCACCCCTGACCAACAGCGCCTTGCCGCTACCTCGGCGCCGCTCCGGAGGTACCGGCACCATGCGCTCTCCGCGCAGGAAAGCGCCGGTCACCGAGCGTTTCTCCTTGAGGACAGCTGCCAGCGGCCCGCTGGCGATGACCTCGCCGCCATGCTCCCCGGCGGCCGGACCGATGTCCACGACCCAATCGGCCACGCGGATGGTCTCCTCGTCATGCTCGACGACGATGAGCGTGTTGCCGATGTCCCGCAGCCGAACGAGCGTCGCGATCAGCTTCGCATTGTCCTTCTGGTGCAGGCCGATGGTGGGCTCGTCGAGGATGTAGAGCACGCCCACCAGGCTGGAGCCGATCTGTGTCGCCAGCCGGATCCGCTGCGCCTCCCCGCCCGACAGCGTCGAGCTGGTGCGGTCCACGGTCAGGTAGTCCAGCCCGACGTCGGCCAGGAACCCGAGCCGGTCCACGACTTCCTTGTTGACCATGCGGGCGATGGCCATCTCACGCTCGCTGAGGACCGCCGGCAACGCCTGCACCCATGTCAGGGCGTCACCCACGGACATGGCCGCGATGTCGCTGATGTTGCGTCCGTCGACGGTGACGCCAAGGGCGTCGGGCTTGAGGCGCGCCCCGTCACAGGTGGGGCAATGGCGTTCCACCATGTACTTCTCGAGCTCGGTACGGATGTAGTCCGAGTCCGTCTCGCGATAGCGTCGCTCGAGATTGGTGACGACGCCCTCGAAGGTCGCCACGTACGAGTTCTCCCCGCGATCGTGCTTGTAGCGCACCTCCACCTTCTCGCGCTTCTTGGCGAACAGGAGGTACTGGAGCGCCTCGTCGGGCAGCGCCTTGACCGGCGCCCGGTAGTCCCAGCCGTGCGCGTCCATGATGGCCTTGGTGGTCTTGAGTCGCCACGACAGCTCCGTGGGCACGGTCCGCCACGGAGCCATGGCGCCATCAGGGATCGACTTGGTGCGGTCAGGGATGATGCGGTCGACCGCGAACTCCAGGCGGATACCAAGGCCGGTGCAGTCGGGGCAAGCGCCATGGGGTGAGTTGAACGAGAACGATCGGGGCTCCAGCTCATCGATGGTCGTGCCGTCGTAGGCACAGCTGTATCTCTCGCTGTAACGCTGCTCCTCGAAGACGCCGGCATCGGCCGGGGCGACAAGCATCACCCCCTCCCCCAGGCGCAGGGCCGTCTCGACCGAGTCAGCCAGACGGGCGGCATCGGGGTCGGGGTTATCGGGACCGAACGGCCGTCCCTCGGCATCGTGGTGGCGCACGATGAGGCGGTCGACCACGACCTCGATGGAGTGACGCTTGTACTTGTCGAGGGCCGGCGCAGTATCAAGGTCCATCAGCTCGCCGTCGACGCGGACGCGCACGAACCCCTGTCGCCGCGCCGCCGCGAAGACACGCTCGCCCTCCGTCTTCCTGTCCTTGATGAGCGGGCCCAGCACCATGATGCGGCTCTCATCAGGCAGTGTCCGGATGCGGTCCGCGATCTGCTGCACGGTCATGCGCGCGATCTCCCGCCCGCACTTGGGGCAGTGCGGATGACCCACGCGCGCGAAGAGCAGCCGCAGGTGGTCGTAGATCTCGGTGACGGTACCGACGGTGGACCGCGGGTTGCGTGAAGCGCCCTTCTGGTCGATGGAGATCGCGGGTGAGAGGCCATCGATCTGGTCGACGTCGGGCTTCTCCATCTGGCCCAGGAACTGGCGCGCGTAGGCCGACAGCGACTCGACATAGCGACGCTGGCCTTCAGCGTAGATGGTGTCGAAGGCGAGGCTGGATTTGCCGCTGCCGGAGAGGCCGGTGATCACGATCAGGCGATCGCGCGGCAGCTCGACATCGATGTTCTTGAGATTGTGTTCGCGGGCGCCGCGAACGACGAGACGGTCTTGGGGCACAGCTGCAGTCTAGTGCAGAGGCCATCGATAGACCAGACGTTCCAAATCGAGACCATCGCCGCGAACGCGACACCTGTCACGGCTTTCGACCCCGCGGTCGCACCGATGGTGGCTGGCAGCTGGCGGGCGCTCGGGCCACGGCGGATTGGCTATCCTCTGTTTGGTCGGGGGAGCCCAGCATCCGTTCCCGTGGACCACCTCACTCTGCGGGGAGACAGGAGTCGTCATCCATGCTCGTCGAGAAGACCAGCGCAGCCGCCGCCCGCGCAAGGCGCCCGGGTAACGGCTACGAGGGCGCGGCATGTCGCTGACCCGGTTCGAGGAGGTCGAACGCAAGGGCATCGGGCCCTTCACCACGGCCCGCCTGCTGCGACGTCCGGACGGGACCGAGGTCGAGTACTCCGCCTGGCAGCATCGCAAGGGTCACGGTCTCGTGGAGCGTGCCTCGACCGCGCCGACAGGACCCGTCGAGTGGTGGGCGCCACAGCGGCGTGGCTGGTGGATCGCAGTGCTCTTCATGCTGGGTTCGGCCTGCTTCGCGGTGGGCTCGGTCCCGGCCGCCGCCGAGGCGCTGGGCCCGGCTGCGCCGTGGATCTTCTTCGTGGGCTCGGTGTTCTTCACGTCGGCGGCCTACCTGCAGTACTACGAGGCCACCAACGAAGGTGATGCTCTCGATGGATCGGGCCGAACGCACCGCCTCTTCGGAGCCAGGACCGGGGCGCTGGGCTGGTGGGCATCATTCATCCAGCTGCTCGGCACCCTCGCCTTCAACGTGACGACACTGGCTGGCACCTTCGTGCTGACCACCCAGAAGGCGGAACGCTGGGTGTGGGCACCAGATGTGGTCGGGTCGGTCTTCTTCCTGATCGCCAGCTGGCTGGTCATCGCCGAGACGCACGACCGCATCCGGGGCATGTTCTTCCGCTCGCTCGAGTCGAGGATCGCGGCTCTCAACATGCTGGGCTCGATCGCCTTCGGGATCAGCGCCATCGGCGCGTTCATCCTGCCCTCGACCGGGGAGCTGCTGAGCCTGCCAGTGGTGAACCTGTTCACGTTCATCGGGGCCGTGCTGTTCTTCGCTGGTGCCGCGCTGCTGATCCCCGCGATGCGCCCGGAGGCCAGCGCCGAGGCCGCCGCGCCCGGCTGAGCCGAGACCGGCGCCGGGACGGACACCAGCCGTGGGCCAGAACGAGATGGGTACCATGGGCTGGTGAGCCGCCTGAAACTGCCGACCTTCGTCCGCGAGGTCATCGACGACCCCTACCAGCGCGGGATCCTCGTCGCCGGCACGCTGGCGATGGTGGCGGTAGGCCTGGTGCCGCGCGTCCTCTCGCCCGGCCTCCCCACGGCCCAGGAGGCGATCCGGCTGCAGCCGGAGATCCGGAATGTCTTCCTGCTGCTGGCATTCGCCTCCACCGCCACGGTCATCGTCGGCGGCCTCCTGAGCGATGTGGTGCGCCAGCGCTGGTTGCTGGTAGGCGGATTGGCGGTCATGACCGTCGCCAGCCTGAGCGCGGTCCTTGTCGCAGACGGCCCCCTCTTCTACGCTGCCAACTTCGCCTCGATCGCCGCCTCGGGCGTCGTCCTCGCCTATGCCATCGGCTCCGTGGCGGTCGCCTACGAAGGGATCCCGCGGGCGACCGCGCTGGGCCTGGTGTACGCCGCATTCGGGGCCGGGGCAGCAGCCTCTCCGGCACTGCTCACGCTCTTTCCTCGTCTCCTGCCCAGCACCGACGCCGATGGGCTGACCGACTTCACCTTCGAGACCTGGCTCGCCTACCTGGTGACCGCCATCGCCGCAGGCGTGGCGCTGTGGGCCGCGAGGCGCTGGATGCCACGCATCCCCGGCAGCTTGCCGGCGAAGCCATCGCTGATCATCTCGATCGCGGTCTGGTCCATCGCCATCCTGGCTGTCGTCAGCGGCGTCCTGGGCCTGCTGGGGCCGGGCGGGGAGGAACTGCCCCTGCTTCTCATCGTTGGCGGCGCCGTGGTGCTGGGCACCGTCATCATCCGCTTCCGCCGCACCGTCACCGAATGGGGCCAGCTGCGCCTCGACCAGCGCGGACTGGGAGCAGCCCTGGCCGTCGGGGTCGCGGTCGGGTTCGCCCAGGCCGTGCCGCTGATGCTGCTGCCGGTCGTATTCCAGTACGCCCTGGGCTACGGCAACCTCCTCGCCATCGCCGCGATCGCTCCGTTCGCCATCGCCCTCTTCGTGGCGGGACCCGTCTCGGGCATCCTCATCCGACGCTACGGGCCGCGCGGCATGATGACCATGGGCACCCTCAGCCTGGGTGTCGCCAACGTCGCCCTCGCCCTGGCACTGACGTGGATCGCAGGTGGGTTGCGGACCGCTTTCGCCGCCGATCCGTCGGGCGCGAGTGGGCCCCCCGAGTTCAACTACCTGGTGTTCATCCTGCCACTCATCCTCGTCGGGGCCGGGTTCGTCGTCTCTACCACGGTCCGTACCGCCATCGTCTTCGCCAGCACGCCCCGTGGGCTGCCCGCATCGGCAGCGGCCATCAACGAGGCCTCCGTCGGTCTCGGATCGCGTATCGGTATCGTGGCCGCCACCAGCGCCCTGGCCGTGGCAGCCGTCAATTCCGCGAAGGGGATGGTCACCGACCGACCGAACGCCGAGGCCCTGGTATCGGAGTTCGAGCGTGCGCTGGTGTCGCTTGGGACACCGCGCTTCGAAGAGGTCTATCGCGCCTCGCTCGAGGGCGCGGAGCCGATCAAGCGAGCGGCCTACTCGGTGGCGTACATGGATGGCGTGGCCGTGGCGCTCGTGATCAGCGGGGTGGCCGGTGTCGGCGGCGCCATCCTGGCCTGGTTGCTGATGGGCCGGCGACGACCGATCGAGGTCGTCTTCGACATGCAGGATGAACGCACGCCGACCACGCCCGACCAGGCCTAGCGAGGGACGTCAGCGCCCTCAGCCTGAAGGCACCCACCGTCGTCGACTCCGGACGGACCGGAAGTCGAGCCCCATGACGTACGCTGGCAGTCCCAAATCAGTCACGACGGCCGTGCCGTCAAGCCAAAGGAGATGCGAATCGTGACCCAGGACCAGAAACCCGACAGCACCCCGGCACAGCAGGCGGCGTCGGGAGACGTGTCACCAGCCGCGGAGAGTGACGTGGTCGGAGTGGTCGGCGCCGAGGCGGACGCCAGCGGGGCGACCGTGGTCGCCGCGGTCGGCGACGAGGACGGCGTGCAGGCTGCAGCCCTGATCGACACCGACTACTTCAACACCCTGCTGGTGGCAGACTTCGCCAACCGCGACGCAGCCACGGCGGCCTACATGACGCTGCTCAACGCTGAGCTCCAGGGCGCGTTGAGGATCGACGGAGTGCTCACCGTCCATGCCAACGACAAGGGTGAGATCAACGTCGACAAGATGACCGAACACAGCACCAAGACGGGCGTCAAGTGGGGCGCTGCCGCCGGTCTCGCGGTCGGCATCCTCTTCCCGCCGGCCATCATCGCCAGCATGGCCGGCTGGGGCCTGGCGGGCGGCGTGCTGGGCAAGCTACGTAATCTGCGTCACCGCCACCAGGTCTCGAAGGAGCTCGCGGGCGCCCTCGAGCCCAATCACTCCGGCATCATCGCGCTGGTGCACGCGGTCGACGTGCAGCAGGTGAAGCAGCAGATCCCGGAAGCCACCAAGGTGACCACCACGGAGGTCGACGAGGCCACCGCCAAGGACATCACCGAGGCAGCCAAGGCAGCCGACGAGGCCGACAAGCCCGCCGAGTAGCCGTTCCTGCAGCCCAGCCAACGATGGGGGTCGCGGGGACGCGGCCTCCATCTCATACCCGCGAGCCTGGCGGTCAGCGACGTCGCCGCGGCCGGGCCCCCGTGCGCTTGATGACGTTGGGGGTGACCCGATGATCCCAGGTAGGCTTGTCCAGCCAGCGAGCCATCCAGCCCTCGTCGTCGTCCTCGTGTGCGTCCTTGAGGCCGGGGAAGACGTCGGCGGCCGTTCCTGCGTCGACCTCGAGCGGCTCCTCGCCCGCCGGCAACACCCTGACCGCTGTCACTTCCAGCGCCGACTCCTCACCGCGCCCGCGTCGCTCACCGGCCTTCTTCGCGGCCGCTCGCTCTGATGGCTTGGCCGTGGGTGTCGATCCGGGCCCGCGACGCGCCGCCTTCTCGGCCTGCTTCAGCACCGCCACCGAGGCATCCTGCTCCAATACCCGGATGCGGATGTCCTGGATCTCGTCGCGCAGGGCCGCCGCTCGCTCGAACTCGAGCTGCTTGGCGGCGTTCTTCATCTCGGCCTCCAGCTGCGCGATCATCTTCTCCACCTGCGCCTGGCTGAGCTCGGTCAGCTCGCGACCATCGGCCTCATAGGCTGCGGGCGACTCGGCGACCGCGGCCAGGCGGTCGTTGATATCGCGGATCTCCTTGACGATCGTCGTCGGTTCGATGCCGTGTTCCGTGTTGTAGGCGACCTGGATGGCGCGCCGCCGGTCCGTCTCATCGATGGCCACCTGCATCGACTCGGTGATGCGGTCGGCGTACATCACGACCTCGCCCCCGATGTTGCGGGCGGCTCGGCCGATCACCTGGATGAGCGACCAGGCGCTGCGCAGGAAGCCTTCCTTGTCAGCATCGAGGATGGCGACGAGCGTGACCTCGGGCAGGTCGATGCCCTCCCGCAGCAGGTTGATGCCGACGAGGACGTCGTACACACCGAGGCGCAGGTCACGCAGGATCTGCACCCGCTCGAGGGTGTCGACCTCGCTGTGCAGATACGAGACGCGCACACCCATCTCGTGGAGGTAGTCGGCGAGGTCCTCGGCCATGCGTTTGGTGAGCGTCGTTGCCAGCACCCGCTCACCTCGATCGACGCGCTCCTTGATGCGGTCGATGAGGTCGTCGATCTGGCCCTCCGTGGGCCGCACCTCGATGCGAGGGTCAACGATGCCGGTGGGCCGGATGAGCTGTTCGACCACGGCGTCTGCTCGCTGCAGCTCCCAGGGACCTGGCGTCGCGCTCATGTGCACCACCTGGTCCAGGTGCGCCTCGAACTCGTCGAAGGTCAGGGGTCGGTTGTCGAGGGCGGAGGGCAGGCGAAAGCCGAAGTCGACGAGGACCTCCTTGCGCGTGCGGTCGTTCTTGTACATGCCGGAGACCTGCGGGATGGTCATGTGGCTCTCGTCGATGACCAGCAGCCAATCGGGCGGGAAGTAGTCGAGCAACGTCCAGGGTCGTGACCCCGCTTCACGCCCGGCGAGGTGCCGGCTGTAGTTCTCGATGCCCGAGCAGAAGCCCAGCTCGCGCATCATCTCGAGGTCGAAGGTCGTGCGCTGCCGCAGTCGCTCCGCCTCCAGCACCATGCCCTTCTGCTCGAGCTCCGTCAGGCGCTGCTCCATCTCGGCCTCGATGCCCTCGATGGCCACGACCATCTTCTCCTGCGGGGTCACGTAGTGCGAGGCGGGATAGACATTGAGCTCGTTGCGCTCGGCGAGCACCTCGCCGGTGAGCGGATCGAGCTCGGTCACCCGTTCGACCTCGTCACCGAAGAACTCGACACGAGCGATGAAATCGTCGTAGGCGGGCTGGAGTTCGAGGGTGTCGCCGCGGACGCGGAACTTGGCCCGGCTCAAGGCTTGGTCGTTACGCGAGTACTGCAGGTCCACCAGCTGCCTCAGGACTCCGTCGCGGCGATACCGGCCACCCACCCGTAGACGCAGGACGGTGGCGCCGTAGTCGACCGGCGCACCCAGGCCGTAGATGCACGAGACGCTGGCCACGATGATGACGTCGCGCCGCTCGAACAACGCCCGCGTGGCGGCGTGCCGAAGCTTGTCGATCTCGTCGTTGCGACTGGAGTCCTTCTCGATATAGGTGTCGCTGCGCGGCAGGTACGCCTCTGGCTGGTAGTAGTCGAAGTAGCTCACGAAGTACTCGACGGCGTTGTTGGGGAAGAAGTCGCGAAACTCGCTGTAGAGCTGCGCCGCCAGCGTCTTGTTGTGCGCCAGCACCAGCGTCGGCTTGTTGACCTTCTCGATGACCCACGAGATCGACGCGGTCTTGCCCGTTCCCGTGGCACCCAGCAGGACCTGGTGCTTCTTGCCGGCGTTGAGCCCGGAGACCAGCTTCTCGATGGCTTGCGGCTGATCGCCGGTGGGTTGGAAGGGAGCGACCAGCTCGAAATCCGCCATGTGGCGATGATACACGCCGCGACGGCCAAATCGAACGCCTGTTCATAGGTCCGGTCCGCCACGGCGAGGGAGCTGCGTCCAGCCCCTGTGGGGAGCGCTGTGGTGAACACCGGTGCGGGGCAGAAAAGAGTCCTACCCGCTTCTACCCGATGGGTCCATGGCAGCGGCCGCCGCCGGCACGGATGCTGACGACTGCACGGTTAGGGCGGAGCGCGTCCGCGCCACCTGCCCCCATGACCCGCGACTTGCGCACAGGAGCCTGCCACCATGGAGATGGAGTTCAAGGACAACAGCCGACGTCGGACGTTGGTGTTGGTCATCGGAGTGCTGCTGGCGCTGGGAGCCGGCGCAGCCGCGTTCATGCTCAGCAGCCAGGGCACCAGCGAGCCCGCAGAGACGATCCCGACGCTCGACATCGTCGTCGCCGCTGCCCCGATCGGAGCTCGCGACACCATCGGTGCCGCCAGTGTGACCCTGCTGACCGTGCCCCGAGATGCCACCAACGAGGCGGCCTACCGGAACGTCCAGGAGGTGGTCGGCAAGATCGCCGCCATCGCCATCCTGCCCAATCAGCCCATCACGCCCAACATGCTGGCCGCAGCCGTCGGCGTCGGCCAGGTCGACATCCTCGAGGCCAACGAGACGGTCGCGCCGACCTCACCGGTGCTGCGCGCGGTCAGCCTGGTCGTGCCCGCCGAGCGTGCCGTCGGTGGCCTGATCGGCGACGACCAGCGCATCGATGTCATCGCCACGCTGCCCTTCCAGGTGAGTGTGCCGATCGACCCGGAGACGGGCACACCGGCCATCGACCCGGAGACCAATGAGCCCATCGCCTTCACCAGCGGCTCCTCGACGAAGCCGATGTGGCTCGACGTCCAGGTCATCGCGCGACCCGAAGGCAATCCCGACCTGTACATCCTGCGCATGGACCTGCAGCAGGCCGAAGAGGTCGCCCTGGCCCAGAGCCTGGGCGCCCAGTTCACGCTCGTGTTGCGGCCCGCCCTCGACACCCGCGACGTCGACCGCAGCGCGTACGGCGAGACCCAGGACCGTCTGCTCAGTCGCTACAACTTCGCCGTCCCGGAGAACATCGACGGCGTCACCTACCCGCAGCCGCAGGCGTTCCCATCGCCCTTCCCCAACGAGCCTTATCTCGACCTGACGGCCCCAGAGTCGCCGGCACCCGGGGACGACTTCATCGAGATCCCCATCGACACCGAGCTGGAGAGCCCGGCACCGGAGTCGACCCCGGAGCCCTAGCGGCGGTCGACCGGACCCAGCAACGGCCCGGCCCAGACAGGCGCAAGTAGATCCGCGAGCGCGTCCTCGACGCGCTCGCGGATCGTTTCCTTGGTGCCTGCGGTGTCGAAATCGACGATGTGCGTGCGCGGCCAGCCGATCGGCGAGGTCGGCGCCTTGCGCCTCGATCCGACGCTCGATGTCGGCCGCCTGCATGCCTCGGCCGGCAAGACGTTCGCGCTGCACGTCGGCGGAGCACTCGATAAGCCAGACCTCGTCGCAGCGCGCAGCGAGCCCGCCCTCGACGAGCTTGATGGCCTCGATGACGACGAAGGGATCACCTTCACGTCGTGCCTGCCCCAGTCGCTCCTCCACGAGGCGGCGAACACCAGGGTGGACGATGGCTTCCAGGTCGTGCAGGGCCGCCGGGTCGGCGAACACGAGGGCGCCGAGTGCCGCCCGGTCGAGCACGCCGGAGGGCTCGAAGACATCGTCGCCGAAGCGCGCCCGCACGGCGCCCAGGACGGGCTCCCCCGGTGCTGTCACCGCCCGCGCCAGCACATCGGCATCGATGACGCAGCCGCCCAGCTCACCCAGCATGCCGGCCACCGTCGACTTGCCGCAGCCGATGGGTCCCGTCAGCCCGATCACGATGGGACCGTCGCCGGGAGCCGTGTCGGTCCCGTTGGTCAGCTGCTCCTCGGTCATCGCGGTGCTTGCTCCTCCAGCGTCAGCCACGCATCTTCAGCCTGGCTGAGCGCGCTGTCCACATCTGCCAGCTCGCTGCTCAGGCGACGCAGCTCCACGAAGTTGGCCACGACCCCCGGATCGTCGAGCCCCGCCTCCAGCTCCGACTTGCGTTCCGCCAGGCGCGCCAGGTCCGCGTCGATACGTTGGCGCTCACGCCGGTAGGCGTCCTTGGAGAGGGGTTTGCGCCCGTTCGTCGCGGCCGCATCACGAGGCGCCGATGGCGCAGCGTCCGGCCCCGGCCTGGCGGGTGCGGTTCCCGGCGCAGGCCGGCCGCCGGGCCGTCGAGCCAGGGCACCGGGTGCGGTCCAACCATCCGCGACCGCTGCCCGCCACGCGCGGTAGCCGCCATCGAACGGCGCTACCGCCGCCGGGCCGCTGTGGCTCGGCTCGACCACCCACAACCGATCGCACGTCGACTCGAGCAGGCGGCGATCGTGCGAGACGATGAGCAACGATGACGCCGATTGGCGCAGGAACGTCTCCAGCGCCTCGCGGGCGGCGATGTCGAGGTGGTTGGTGGGCTCGTCGAGCAGCAGCAGATTGGTGGCGCCGACACCCAGCAGCGCCAGCTCCAGCCGGGACCGCTCGCCGCCCGAGAGCTCGCCGACCGGCTTCAGCACGTCGTCGCCGCGAAAGAGGAAGCGCGCCAGGTAGGAGCGCGCCTGGCCGGGTGTGACCGGTGCCGCAGCGATGAGAGCATCAAGGACGTTGTCGCCACCGAGCGGACGGTCTCGCAGCTGCGAGAGATAGCCGGGCATGACGTTCTTGCCGACGCGAACGAAGCCCTCCAGCGCCGGCAGCTGGCCGGCCAGCGTGCGCAGCAGGGTGGACTTGCCCGCCCCATTGGGCCCGACCAGGCCGATACGGTCACCGCGCCGGACCTCGAGCTGGGTCACCTTCGTGATGGGCACAGCAGGGTCGTCGCCGTCGGCGCGATAGCCGCACAGGACGCCTTCGAGCGAGACCACGATCTCGGCCGAGCGGGCGACGGCACCACCGAGCAAGCCCGAACCCGGCAGACTGAGCTGGCCACTCGACCTGGGCGCGTCCACGCGGCTCTTGCGCAGCGCCTCCAGCCGCCGCTCGTGTTCGTGCATCTTCACGTGCTTGCGCTGGCTGCGGTAGCGCTGCACCAGCTCCTCCTCACGTGCGATGGCCGCAGCCGAGGAGCCGGCCATGCTGCGCGAGCGGGCGTCGGCTGCTTCGCGCTGGAGAAGGTAGGCGGAATAGGCGCCCTTGAACGTGGTGAGTCGACGGGCGCGCAGCTCCCAGACACGTTCGACCACGTTGTCCAGGAAGGCGCGGTCATGCGAGGCCACGAGCAGCGCGCCGGCGCGCCGCACCAGCGCCACCTCCAACCATTCGAGCGCCGCGATATCGAGGTGGTTGGTCGGCTCATCGAGCATCAACAGGTCGGGGTCGGCGGTCAACAGGCGGGCCAGGGCTACGCGCGTCTGCTCACCGCCGGAGAGCTCGGTGGGAGGCCGCCCCCAATGGCTGCGCGGGATCCCCAGGCCGGCCAGTGACTCCTGCACACGTTGGTCGAGGTGGTAGCCGTCGACCGCCTCGAAGCGGTCGCGGAGGTTGGCGTAGCGAGCCGACTGGACGGCCTCGGCACCGCGCGACTCCAGCTCCGCCAGCTCGCGCTCCATGCGCTCGACCTCGACGGCACCGCTGCGCACGGCCGCGCTGACCGTCGGAGCTGTGATGAAGCGTTCATCGAGGTTGGCCTCCTGCGTCAGCAGGCCGATCCTCAGGCCCTTGGCCACGTGGACACGGCCGCCGTCAGCCTCCTCGCGCCCGGCGATGATCTCGAGCAGCGTCGTCTTGCCGGCGCCGTTGCCGCCGACGAGACCGGCGCGCTCGCCACGGGCAAGGGCAGCCGTGACCGAGTCGAGGATGACGAAGTCGCCGATCTCGCGGCGCACGCCATCGAGGCGCAGGATGGACATGCTCCCTAGTGTGCCCTTAGTCGGCCAGCTCGGGTCCGCCCAGCTCCGACCAGTTGCGCCCGCGGCGCGCCGAGTGGCTGGCCGAGGATGCGAGGCGTGCGTTGGTGCCGGCCCGATCGACGGCCGGCAGACGCTGGCACCACGAGCAGAAGTGGGTGCCGCGCTGGTTCAGGACCAGGCGGCGGATGGGCCGCTGGCAACGGCGGCAGGGCTGCCCCGTGCGCTGGTAGGCGTCGAGGTGCTCCTGCATCTCGCCGTCGCCCTCAGGTGCGGTGTAGTCGTCGACCGATGAGCCCCGACGCTCGATGGCCTCGCCCAGGACACCAACGACGGCGTCGTACAGGCGGCGCTGCTGCTCGCGATTGAGCGTGCCGGCCGACCGGAGCGGGTGCAGGCGGGCGCGCCACAGCGCCTCGTCGGCATAGATGTTGCCGACCCCCGCCACGAACGACTGGTCCATCAGCGCCGTCTTGAGCCGGCCCCGGCGCGCGCGCAAACGGCGGCGGAAGGCGTCCAGGGTGAACCCCGCCTCGAGTGGCTCGGGGCCGAAGCCGGCGAAGAGCTGGCCCACGTCGCCGGCGCCGAGGATGGTGCCGTCGGCAGCTCGCCGGTACAGCCCGACGCGCGCGAACTTGCGTACGTCCCGCAGCATGAGCCAGCGCGGACCCGCCTGCCTGCCCCCGCCCGCCAGCGGGCCTCCGTCCAGCGTGAGGCGCAGATGCACATGACTGTCGTGCGGCGTGCCCGCCGGCAGGACGAAGAGCTGGCCGGTCATCTTGACCTGGATCGCCAGCACCGCATCGTCGGAGAGGTCCAGCAGCAGCCACTTCGCCCGGCGACCGACCCCCAGCACGCGCCGTCCCGTGATCGCCCGCCCGAACGCTGTCGCGTCGGGGTGACGGATGATCCGCGGCCAGTCCCACCAGGCGGCCTCGATGCACGCCCCCTGGACGAGCGGCGCCAGATCGCGCGCCATCGTCTCGACTTCCGGCAGCTCGGGCATGCTCTGGCTACGCCGGCTCCAGGGGCGTCAACGATTCCCAGTCGTCACCGACCTTGATGTCCACGTCCAACGGCACATCCAGCTTCAGGGCTCCCTCCATGACCTCACGCACCAGGGGGGCGAGCGCAGCGACCTCCGTGCGCGGCACCTCCAGCAGCACCTCGTCGTGGACCGACAGCAGCATCCGCGCCGGGGAGCGCTCGGCCCGGAGCCGTTCGTGCAGACGGATGAGGGCGATCTTCATGATGTCGGCGGCAGTGCCCTGGATGGGCATGTTGATGGCCATCCGTTCACCAGCCTGACGAAGCTGGCTGTTGCGAGCCGAGAGCTCCGGGATCCAGCGCCGGCGACCAAGCAGCGTCTCCACGTAACCCTGTTCCTGGGCGATCTCCTTGATGTGGTACATGTAGCGGCTGATGCCGTTGTAGGCGCTGAAGTAGGAGTCGATGAAGGCTCGCGCCTCCTCGCGCGGGATCCCTGCGCGGGTGGCCAGGCCGTAGTCGCTCATGCCATAGGCCAGCCCGAAGTTGACCATCTTGGCCTTGGAGCGCTCGTCGTGGGTGACGTCGGCGGCGTCCTTCTTGAGCACGCGAGCCGCCGTCTCGCGGTGGATATCGGCGCGCCGCTCGAAGGCCTCCTTCAGGTGCGCATCGCCGGACACATGTGCCAGCACGCGCAGCTCGATCTGGCTGTAATCGGCGGCAAGCAGGACGAGCTCATCGCCGCCCGCCACGAAGGCGCTCCGGATCTTGCGGCCCAGCTCGCTGCGAATGGGGATGTTCTGCAGGTTGGGGTCGGCCGACGAGAGCCTGCCGGTGGAGGCGACCGCCTGCTGGAAGGTGGTGTGCAGGCGGCCGGTCCGCGTGTCAAGCAGCAGCGGCAGCGCATCCACATAGGTCGACTTGAGCTTGGTGTAGACGCGCCAGTCCAGCAGCATCGGCACCATCGGGTGCGCCTCGCGCAGGCCCTCCAGCACCGGCGCACCGGTGGAGTAGCCCGTCTTGGTGCGCTTGCCCTTGGGCAGGTCCAGCTCGTAGAACAGCACCTGCTCGAGCTGTTTGGGGCTACCCAGATTGAACTCGTGGCCGACGGCCGCATAGATGTCTTCCTGCAGCCGCTCGATGGCCTCGCCGAAGGTCAGGGCCAACGCGTCGAGCGAGCTCCGGTCGAGTGCCACGCCGGTCGCTTCGAGGTCCGCCAGCACCGCTACCAGCGGCAGCTCCAGCTCATCGAGGATGCGTCGCAGCTCCGGCTGCTCGTCGAAGGCCGCCTCCAGGGCCTCCCGTGCCGCGGCCACCGCGGCCGCCTGCACGGCCGCCCCGGTGACGGCATCGAGCTCGGTCGCCGTGGGCAAGGTCAGGTCCAGCCGCTCGGCGCAGATGTCGGGCAACGACTGGCTGCGCAAGGCAGCGTTGAGGATGTAGGCCGCGATCTGAGTGTCGAAGGCCAGCGGCGGCAGGCTCGTGCCGGACGCGCTCAGCGAGGTGCTGGCGTCGGGGTCGAGTCGCGCCAGCTCCCACACCAGCAGCGGCTTGATCTCGTGGCCCGAAAGTGGACGGCCGGCTTCGAACAGCAGCGCCCCGAACTCGCCGGCCACGGCTTCGTCGGCCGCCACCACGCGGCCGTCGGAGCCGGTCACCGCCAGCGCCAGCAGCGACCCTCGGCGCGGTCGGTCGTCGTCGAACACGGCGCCGACGCTGAGCTCCGGTTGTGCGGCCAGCCAGCCGGCCACGTCCTCGACCTCGGCGAACCGCTCGATGACCGATGGCTCGGCCAGCAGTGCGCGCAGCCGGGCCAGCGGACCCAGCCCTTCGGTCGTGCCGGGGCGGCCGGCCCGTTCCGGTGTGGCTGCCGCATCGGCTCCCCGGCCGGCGACGGCGCCGAAGTCGAGGGTCAGCTGCAGGCCGCTACCCGACGCCGTCGGCGCCGCAGCCGTCGGCCTGGGTGCCCGCCCCGCGACCTGCGCCGCAGGCACCGGTCCGTGCCGGTCGGCCTCCTTGAGCAACTCGCCCGGTGCCGGCGCATCCTCGCCCTCGATACCGGGCAACCGCTCGACCAGCGAACGGAACTCGTACTCGCGGAACAGCCGCACGACCTCGGAGCGGTCATAGTCGCCGAGGCGAGCGTGCGCCAGATCGAGGTCGATGGGCGCGAGCCGGTCGATGGTCACCAGCTCGCGCCAGAGCATCACGTCGTCATGGTTGTCGATGAGCTTCTGGCGCAGCTTGTCCGGCTTGACCTCGTCGATCCGCTCATACACCGAGTCGAGGGACCCGAAGGCGACCAGTAGCCTGGCGGCGGTCTTGTCGCCCACGCCCGGGATGCCCGGGATGTTGTCGGTCGAGTCCCCTTTCAGGGCCTTGAAGTCGATCATCTGACCGGGTGCCAGGCCGTAGCGCTCATGGATGCGCTCAGGGTCATAGATGACGGTGGACTGCACCCCCAGGCGTGTCGTCATCAGCTTGGTCTGCTCGGTGACGAGCTGCAGCATGTCGAGGTCGCCAGACACGATCAGCGTCTCGAGGCCGGCCAGCTCGGCCTGGCGCGACAGGGAGCCGATGAGGTCATCGGCCTCGTAGCCCTGCATCTCGTAGATGGGGATCCCGAACGCTGCCAGCGTCTCGCGCACGATGGGGAACTGGTCGCGCAGGTCATCGGGCGTGGGGCGCCGCGTGGCCTTGTAGCCCTCGTAGCGGTCGGCGCGGAACGAGCGGCCGACATCGAAGCAGCACATCACGTGATCCGGCTGCATATCGGCGAAACCGCGCAGCACGATCGACCAGAAGCCGAAGGCGGCGTTCACGAGCTGCCCCTTGCTCGTCGTCAGCGGTGTCTCGAACAGCGCGAACCAGGCTCGATAGATGAGGCTGTGCGCGTCCAGCAGCATGAGCCGTTCCACGCGCTCGAGTGTAGCCGTGCCTCCGCGCGGTTATCGCAGCAGGGGGTCGGACGTCCGGCGTGCCACCCAGGCCAGCAGGAGCAGCAGACCACCGACGAGCGCGAGGGCCGCGCCGATGGCGAAGAACCAGCCCTCGGGGCTGGGGCTGACGTCGGAGAGCTTCGTGTCGCCGAGGCCGTTGGCAGCGGCGTTGACAGGCTCCGGAACCGGCGACACGAAGGATTCGGTCGCATCGGCAGCCTGCAGTCGGGCCTCGCCGGTGCCCGCGGCCGAGTCCTCGGTCGCTGCCAGGCCGGCCGCCGCCAGCGACTCATCGGCGAGCGTGGCGTCGTCCACCATCCCTCGCTGCGCGCTGCTCTTCTGGGCGGCGTCCCCCGCGGTGACACCCTCGGATGCAGCGTCGACCATGAAGGCTTCCGCTTCCTCGGCCGCGAGCAGGTCCTGGTCCAGCTGGGAGTCGGCCTCGATCTCCGCAACGGGAGCTTCCGCCGCAACGGGAGCTTCCGGCGACAGCTCTGGGCGGGCGGAATACTGCTCCGTCTGTGCGGGAGCGCTCTCCGGTCCGATGGCCATGTCGGCCACGCCCTCCCCAGGCCAGGCGTAGCCAACGACAACGAACGCGAGCCCCAGCGACAGCATGCCAGCGGCCGCCGGCCCGAATGCCCGCGACCGAGGCAGGGACAGACCACGCCAGAAGCGCGTCAGAGGATTGCCGCGCAGGCGCTCGGCCTGCTCGGGTTCCAGGCGGAAGTCACGCCGGCGCGGTGGCACCGGCTCCCAGGCCGCGGCCCGTGCCACATGACGCAGGTCAGACGCCAGCCAAGCGCATGCGTCGCACACCGAGAGCAGGCGCTCTGCCTCCTGCTGCTGTGCCGCATCGAGGGGGTCGCCCGAGGCGAACTGAGCCACCAGCAGCTGGTCGTGCTGTTGGTGGGCAGCCGTGGGCGGAACGGAACGCGGACGTGACATGTCGCTCATAGGACGTCCCTAGCCACGGAACAGTTCCATGTCCGCGCCGAGCTGCTCACGCAGTGCCAGCCGGCCGCGGTGGATGCGGGATTTGACGGTACCTACGCTCACGCCGGCCATGGAGGCGATCTCGGCGTAGTCGTAGCCCTCTACGTCGTACAGGATGATGGCGCTGCGCTGGTCGGGCGTGATGGTGGCCATGGCGCGAGCGAGGCTGGCACGCTGCTGGCTCAGCAGTGACACGCTCTCGGGTCCCTCGGACGCTGGCGCCGGGGGCTGCCATGAATTGTCGTCCCATTCGGGATAGGGCTCACTGGGCCGACGCTTCTGCCTGCGCAGGATGTCCCGCGCCGCGTTGAGGGCGATGCGCGTGAGCCAGGCACGGAATGACGGGCCGCTGAAGCGGTCGAGGTTGCGGTATGCGCTGAAGAAGGCCTCCTGGACCGCATCCTCGGCGATGTCGCGGTTGCGCACCATGCGGACGGTCATGGCATAGAGGTAGTCCTGGTGCAGGTAGACCAGCTGATTGAAGGCATCGAGGTCCCCTGCCCTGGCCCGCTCGACGAGCGCCCGATCGCGAGCGTTCTCGGCGCTGCGGTCCAGCGGTCGCGTCAGAGCCAGCCTCGGCTGCGGAAGACCGCGACCATGCCGAGCAGCACCGTGGCCATCGCGATCATGATGATCCAGAAGGCGGTACCCGAACCGACGCCGGGGAAGTCCACGTTCATGCCGAAGAGGCTCGCCAGCAGCGTCAGGGGGAGGACGATGACGGTGATGGATGTCAGCACCTTCAAGGTGTCGTTGGTGCGGTGGCCGATGACCGACTCGTTCGAGTCCTCCAGCCCCTCCACGACTTCCTTGTAATTCTCCAGCGTGTCCCAGATGCGCTCGGAAGCGTCGATGACATCGTCGAAGTACACGTCCATCTCTTCGGGTGTGGCGACCTCCATGGCGCGCTCGAGATCGCGGAACGCCACGCGCTGTGGACGCACGATGCGGCGGAAGGTGATGATCTCCTGCTTGACGTTGGAGATGTCACGTACGATCTCGTCCGACTTGCCCTCGAAGATGTCGTCCTCGATTCGCTCGAGCTTCTGGCCCATCTTGCGCAGCATGGGGAACGACGCATCGACAGCATGGTCGACGATCTTGTAGAGCAGGAATGCGGCTCCCTTCTCGAAGTAGCCGTCGCGGACCTCCTCGCTCTCGCGGCACCGCGCGAACAGCGAATTGATCGGCTCAAGGTCCGCATTGGGCAGGGTGATGACGTAGTCGGGGCCGACGAACAGGTCCAGCTCCACCACCGTGAGTCGCTCGCGATCTCGGTCGAAGCGCGGGAACTGCAGCACCACGAACAGGTAGTCGTCGTAGCGGTCCACCTTGGGACGCTGGTTGCGCGAGTAGATGTCCTCGTAGTCGAGGGGATGGAACTCGAAGTGCCGCTGCAGCCACTCCTGCGCGTAGTGCCGTGGCTTGGGGATGTGGACCCAGCGGATGCCGTTGGCCTGGATGATGGCCGGCTCGGGGATCACCTCTTCCGGGGGCGGGGCAGCGGCAGGCCCGCGGCGCACGGGACGCACGGGAAGCCGCGGCGGTCGGATGGCCGGCATCGCTAGTCGTCCCCCGGGCGACGGGATGCAGTGGCCGGGTATCGGGCGTGGTTCCGGTCGTTCACGACGACTCCCTCCCGGAGCCCTGGGTGGATGGCCGAGCCGAGTCTACACCGCGGCGTGGTCGCCTCAACGGAGCGTCCCACCCATCCGGGCTCGCGGCCCTAGAATTGCGCTCTGAGCCGAAGTGGCGGAATGGCAGACGCGGAGGTCTCAAAAACCTCTTAGGGCAACCTAGTGTGGGTTCGAATCCCACCTTCGGCACCAGCGATCCAGGCGTGAAACGCTCCCGCTTCGACCGCAGCGAGAAGCCGCTGGTCGGCAAGTCGTCATCGGGAGTGGATGGCGGCAGGGCGGATGAGACTGCATTGCCTGCAGGAGATGTCACGCTGCTGGGGCGAGTTGAAGGCGGGGCGCTGGCCGCCTTCGCGTGCCATCGGACCCTTGCTGGTCCGACGAGCGTTCCCCAGACTGGGGAACCATGGAGCATCCTGACGGGTCCGCTGGCGTGGAGCCGGACGACTGGGCTGTTCGGTCACTCGACGAGTCGGAGCGACGTCTCAGAGCCGCTGACCGCGACGCGGCGATGTCCGGATGGGGTACCGCTGACCCGGCCGGTGGCACCGCCGTGCTGGTGGCGTTGCTGCTGTCCGTCGGACGTTGGCTCAACCGCGCCGTCCGGAGGGAGGGTCGCTGACGGCAGCGTGCCCTCGGAGGCTGGCTGCCTCGACATCCGGAACCAGCAGCGACGAGGGGCTCACGCGGTCGCTTCAGGCAACCCATGACCGGTGCCCACGAGCACTGACGGCGGGTGTCGTGCTGCCCAACGGGGGGCCGGGCCGCGCATACTGTCGCTATCGACCCAGACCGGGCCGCGGATCGGAGGGCAGCCAGCATGACGCGCGTACTCGTCGTCCACCACGACATCGACCTGGCGGACCAGGAAATCGACACGCTGCGCCGGCTGGGGTACGAGCCGGTGGGCTGTGCCGGACCTGCCGGCTCGCCATGTCCGGTCCTGCGGGGCGAGCATTGCCCGGAGGTCGAGAGCGCTGATGTCCTCGTCTATGACGTCTGGTCAACGACCGAATCCGGCGGCGGCCGCACGCTCATCGAGGGACTGCGGGAGATGCATCCGGAGATCCCCATCGTGCTGACCGCACCGGGTATGGAGCTGGACTGGGTGGAGACCGAAGGCATCCACAGGGTCGTGCCACTGGTCGGCGTACCCACGGCGGAGAAGCTCGATGCCGCTATCAAGGAAGCGCTGGCGAAGTAGCGACGGGCGCTTAACGAAAGAGGCGCGCCAGCCACGTCCAGCGTTCGCGCTCCGGAGCCAGTGCATCCGCCCGTGCGGTCAGGGCCGGCAGGACAGCGCTCACCACCGCCTGGTACCGCTCAGCGAGCACATGGGCCGTGCGACGCCCAGGCGGCCGGAACGGGTCGGGGTCCGCCACGCCCGGAGCGAGGGGCGCGCAGACCTGCAGGCTGAAGTGCGAGCCGCGCATGATGCGATGCGTACCACCGACGACGATGGGGACGACGGGCGCGCCTGAGCGCCGGGCCAGGTAGGCGAAACCAGGCGAGATGCGGCGGGTGCGGTCGGGCGGCGAGGGCGGACCCACCTCGGGGAAGACCACCAACGCGGCACCGGACTCCAACACCAGCGCTGCCAGCTCCGCGTAGGCGCGTGGACCTCCGAGGTCGCCCCGGACGGGGATGATGCCGACGTGGGGCAGCAGGCGTTTGCGCCACCACGAGCGAGTCACCGTGCGGCCATCAGCCAGCCACACCAGTCGCGCCGCGTCCCCGGGCCAGGCTGCGAACAACAGGAACGGCTCCACCCACGCCCGGTGCGGGGCCGCTACCACGATGCAGCCGGCCGCCAGCCTGCCGCCCCGACCGGGTGGCAGCGTCTCCATACCCGTGACGTCGAGCCGCCAGTCGACGATCCGTCCGGCAGCGCTCAGGACGACCCGAAGCCAGCGCTCGAGGCGACCATGCTGCGAGGGCAACGCCACCAGCGCATCTTCGAAACGGCGGCGATCCTCCTGACGCAGGTGTGAGCCGGCTGGCGGGCTCATCGCGCCCGGCGAAAGCGCTGCAGCGTGGCGAGCTCCGCTTCCAGCGTCGACGTGTCCGCCCTCAGAGCGCGGTATTCGCTGATGGCGCGCCGGCGCTCCGCGATCTCGCCTTCGATGACCGCGGCGATGTCCGCTGGCGCGAGGCGTCGTCTGGGCACGTCGGCACGACCCTCGACCAGCTCGAAGGGCCGCCCGGGCACGCGCACGGCCTCGGCGTTGGCCAGCGCTGACTTCAGCGTGCGGATAGCCGATACCTCAGCGCGGTCGTGCCGGCGTCGGGCAGCGACGAGGTCGTGGTCAAGGTGCTCCTGCAGCTGCACGACGGGATCGGCGGGCGGTCTCGACGGGCCATGCATACCGGAATCCTGCCACTAGCCGCGGCCCGCGGCCGGCCATCGTGGACGGTGGTACTGCGGCCTGCCCACCTGCTCCGCCCTCGACTGGCATGGTCCAACGCAGCCAGCTCAGCTCGCGGGCAGCACGAGTCGCTCTTTGGTACCGGTGACTGCGGCGGTCAGGTTCCGCCATCATCAAGCCCGGCACCTCTCTGGAGCCGACGATACAGAGGTCAACCGTGAGGCCCGTCGAGGAGGCGGGTCTCACGTGATCCCGGGGCGATCAGGGCGATGGCGCCACGGCCGCCCCGGTACGATTACGGCCCGTGACCACCCGACCGTATGTGCTCGTCAACATGGCCATGACCGCCGACGGCAAGATCGACACCGTCGCGCGTGCGGGTGCGCGCATCTCCGGCGCGGCCGACAGCACCCGTGTCGACCATCTTCGGGCCGCGTCCGACGCGGTCATGGTGGGGGGCCGGACGCTGCTGAACGAGGACCCGAGACTGAGCGTGCGCGATAGCGCCCTGCGTGCCCAGCGCCAGCGAGAGGGTCGGTCGGCACAGCCCACGAAGGTCGCCGTGGTGTCCCACCTGGGCGGCCCCGGCGACGATGCAGCCCTGCGGCCGGGCCAGCGCTTCCTGCACGATGGCGGTGGCCGAGTCGTCGTCTGCACGTCGACTCGCACCGGCAGCGAAGCCACCACCTGGCTGGAGCAGCAGGGTGCGGTGGTGCTGGTTCGCGGCCAGGAGCGCGTCGACCTGCCCTCGACGCTGAGCGCGCTGGCGGATCTCGGCATCGAGCAACTGATGGTCGAGGGCGGGAGCACGCTGCTCGCCGCATTGCTGGAAGCGGGTCTGGTGGATGAGCTGCGATTGGCCGTGGCGCCGCTCCTGTTCGGTGGCGAGACCGCTCCGACCCCTGTGGGAGGACGCGGCTGGTCCCGCGAGGAGGCCATCGCCCTCGAGCTACTTGGCACGAGCAGCAGTCCTGATGGTGACGTGATCCTGCACTACCGTGTCCACCCGGCGCCCGGCTCGTGAACGACGTCCTCGAGGAGCTCTCCCCTACCCCCTCGGGTGGTCTCAGCGAGACCGAGGCGGCCGCTCGCCGCCAGCGGGGTTTGGGCAATACCGCGCCTCCGTCGACGACGCGCAGCTACGCCGCCATCGTTCGCGAGAACGTCTTCACGTTCGTCAACAACGTGCTGTTCCTGCTCGGCTTCGCGCTCGTCATCGTGGGACGTCCCTTCGATGCCTTCGTCTCCCTGGGCGTCATCGGCACCAACATCGCGGTCGGCATCTACCAGGAGGTCCGAGCCAAGCAGGCCCTCGACAAGATCGCGTTGCTGACCCGGCCGACCGCGCGAGTCGTACGCGACGGCAAGGAGCGAACGGTGGGCCCCGAAGAGATCGTGGTGGGCGACCTCATCGCCATCGAGGCCGGGGACCAGTTCGTCGTCGACGGTCAGGTGATCGAGGGCCGGATGGAGGTGGATGAATCGCAGCTGACCGGCGAGTCCGACATGGTGCCCAAGCGGGAAGGGGACGAGGTCTACTCCGGCAGCTTTCCCACGACGGGGCGAGGCCGGTATGTGGCCCAGCAGGTGGGTGAAGACAGCCTGGCCGGCCGCATCACCCTGGGCGCGAAGTCATTCCGCCGCACGCTCACGCCGCTGCAGCGCCAGATCCAGACCGTCATCCGCGTGACCCTCGGCGTGGTCCTGTACCTGCAGCTCCTGCTGGTGGTGAAGAACGTGGTCGAGGACACGCGGCTCGACCAGGCCATCATCGAGGCCACGGTCCTGGTCGGCCTGGTGCCCAACGGCCTCTTCGTCTCCATCGCCATCGCCTACGCCCTCGCCGCCGTGCGCATGTCACGTTTCGGCGCCCTGGTGCAGCAGGCCAATGCGGTCGAATCGCTCAGCCACGTGGACACCTTGTGCGTGGACAAGACGGGCACACTCACCGCCAACCAGCTGGAGCTTGAGCAGATCGTGCCACTCGAGGGCGACCAGGCCAGCGCCAGGGCCCGGGTCGGCACCATGGTCTCCAGCGGTCGATCGCTCAACAAGACCAGCGAGGCCATCCTCGAAGCGGTCCCCGGCCCACCGCGCACGCCCATCGCCGAGGTCCCATTCTCATCGCGGCGCAAGTGGAGTGCCGTCGCACTGCCGGCAGGGACCACACCGAGTGGCGCGCCGGAGGGCACGTACGCCATGGGCGCGCCGTCGTTCCTGCGGCCCTACCTGCGAGTGACCGACGCCGAGTGGCGCAACATCGAGGCCATCGTCGGACACCATGCTGCCCAGGGCATGCGCGTCCTGCTGGCCGCGCACGGCCCGACCACCACCCTCAGCGATGAGGGTGAGGACTCGACCCTGCCAGCCGACCTGAAGCCGTATGCCATCGTCGTGCTGCGTGACCTGCTGCGCCCTGAAGCTGCCGAGACGCTCACTCGCTTCCGGGAGATGGGCGTGGACGTTCGGGTGATCTCTGGCGACGACCCCGAGACCGTGGCGACGCTGGCGCGCCAGGCCGGACTCGACCTCAGCGGTGGCATCGTATCCGGCCCCGAGCTCGAGGCCATGGACGCGCCTCACTTCGAGGCGGCCGTCGACCAGACCTCGGTCTTCGGCCGCATCAGCCCGGAGATGAAGGAACGCCTGGTGGGGACGCTGCGCGAGCAGGGCCACTACGTGGCGATGACCGGCGATGGCGTCAACGACGTCCTGTCGCTGAAGCGATCCAATCTCGCCATCGCCATGGGCAGTGGCACGCAGGCCGCCCGCAGCGTCGCCGATATCATCCTCATCGAGGACGCCTTCTCGTCACTTGCTTCCGCTATCGGCGAGGGGCAGCGCATCCTCAACGGCATGCAGGACATCCTGCGCGTCTTCCTCACCCGTATCCTCACCCTGGGCATGCTCATCCTGGTCCTGATGACGAGCGGCTTCTTCCCCGTCGACCTGCGCAACGCGTCGGCTATCACGCTGTTCACCGTCGGCATCCCCACAGCCCTGCTGGCGGTGTGGGCGCGACCCGGTCCGGTACCACGAGAGTCGCTGCAGCAGACACTGGCCCGTTTCGTCGTGCCGGCTGCCGGCCTGGCTTCGGTCATCGGGCTGCTCGTGGTCACCGGTGTATTCCTTATCGGCCAGGGGGACTCGGAGGCCGGACTGGTCAGCCGGGCAGCGGTCGATGCCGGGGCCAAGACCTCGGTGACCACGTTCCTCATCTATATCGGTGTGATGGTGCTCCTGTTCGTTGAGCCACCGACCCGACTGCTCGCAGTCATCGAACCGATCTCACCCGATCGTCGGCCGACGTACCTGGCCCTGACGCTGGGTATCGCCTACATCGTGGTGATGCTGGTCCCGCCCCTGCGCGACTTCTTCAACCTCTCGCTCCTGAGCCCCCGCGATGCTGCCATCGTCCTTGGCGGTGTGGTGGCATGGGCGGTGCTGGTCTGGGTCTTCTGGCGCTACCGCTTCGTCGATCGATTCCTGGGTACGGACTACGACGAGCCCTCGGGCCCTCGAGCCCTCAGGGGGCCGCGGGGAACCGCGGGGCCATAGACTGCGTCTTTGTCGGTGATCAGACCAACCTGCTTGCGCATGCCCGCCGCGGCCGCAAGCGCCGACCATGGAGGATGCTCCGCGCATGAACAAGCTTCGCAGCACCGTCGCGACGCTGGCCGCCCTCAGCCTGGTGGCCGCCATCGGCGCCACCACCGCCGCCACCAGTGAACCTGAAGCGGAACCGATGAGCGTCGACATCATCGAGGGTGTGACCTGGGTCCTGACGAGCCAGGCGGTGGATGGCGCGATGACGGAGGTTCCCGGCCGCGCCCTCGTTTCACTGCTCATGCAGGATGGCCAGGCCGGCGGGCAGGGCGGCTGCAACGGCTACTTCACCAGCTACGAGCTCGATGGCTCAGCGCTCACGTTCGGCCAGATCGGCTCGACCATGATGGCCTGCCTGCCACCGCTGATGGACCTGGAGCAGGCCTACTTCGCCAACCTTGCCCAGGTCGCCTCCTACCAGTCGAGCGGCGGCCCGATGGCCCTGCTTGATGCCGCGGGCACCGTCATCCTCGAGTTCGAGGCCGCCCCGGAGGCGTCCGTCGTGGGTGCCTGGGTCGCCACGGCGATCAACAACCAGCAGGAGCAGGCCGGCGTGGTCTCATCCGAGGCGACATCGCAGGTGACCGCTGAGTTCAGCCCCGACGGTGACCTGACCGGCTTCGACGGCTGCAACGACTACTTCACCACCTACGAGGTCGAGGGCGACAGCATCACCATCTCCGGCGCCATCGGCTCGACCATGATGGCGTGCTCCAGCGACGAGCTGGCCGAGCAGTCGCAGTGGTATCTCGGCGCACTCGCGAGCGCCGCGACGTGGTCGGTCGACGCGGCCGGAAACCTGGAGCTGCGCGACGCCGATGGCTCGCTCCAGGTGAGCTACGCGCCGGCTGCCTGATTCCGACCGGATCGACATCGACGCCGGTGCAACTGGTGCTCCCGGCGTCGATCGATCCGATGCTGCGCTACGATCGTCAGCCGATGGGAGTCGGCATCGGGAGAGAGCGCCGGACGCACAGGAGGATGCGGTGAACTCATCCACGCACCACGAACCAGGCCCAGCCAGCCTCGACGCGCCGCGCTCGCGGCGCGAGCTGCTGCGCAGCGGCGGTGTGGCTGCCATCGCCGGATTGCTGGGCGTCCTCGGCGTCGCCAGCACGACCACGGCCAAGAACGGCTCGACGCTTCGTGCCGGTGACAAGACCACCGCCAGCCGGCCGACCACGATCGAGTCAAGCAAGGGCCCGGCCCTGCAGGCGCGGGCCACCGACAAGAGCGACCCCATCGGCGTACGCGGCGTGGCGACCGACAGGAAGGGCGTCGGCGTGCAAGGTTCGGCCGTGTCGAGCAAGGGTGAGACCGTGGGCGTGCAGGGCCTCACCCAATCGCCCAGCGGCATCGCCGGCGAGTTCGTGGCCAGCAAGGACGGTACGGCTCTGCGCACCAAGGGCCGCATCGAGCTGACCGGCCGGTCTGGCCGCACCCCCGTCTCCGAGGGCGGCGCCGAGTTCGTCATTCCCGTGACCGGCGGGCTCAGCGAGAAGTCGCTGGTGCTCGCGACGCTGCAGGATCACCGTCCGGGCGTACACGTGGAGGCAGCCTACGTCCTGGATGCCGAGGAGGGGCTCATCGTGGTGCGCCTGAACCAAGCCGTCGCCGAACAGACCAACGTGGGCTGGCTCGTCCTCGACTAGATCGTCAGAGCAAGCTGAGCTGCAGCAGGCCACCGAAACGCCGGCTGATCTCGGCGACAAGATCGGCATCGTAGGCGATGCCCACCCCCAGTCGCATCTCCTGTGTCCGGCCGGCTCCAGCGGGGATGTGAAGCACGACCTGGGTGGCCCCGGGGCGTGACTTGATGATCGTCCGCAGCTCGCCGAAGGCGGCAACGACAGCCGCGTCGGGCGCGGGCGTGAAGCGGACGTGCAGAACCTGGTCAGGCCCGGCCTCGACCGGTGTGGTGCCGGCTCCTGCGGCGAGAGCCACCGCAGCGCGAGCCTCGTCTGGCAAGGGTGGCTCATCAGAGCCATCGGGGGCGAGTCCATCGAACGCCGATGGGGCGCGGAGGCCGGAGATCGGCTCGGGGGGCGGCAGGTCCACCGGTGGTGGAGGGTGCATCGGGCCGACAGGCCCTGCCGACCCCGCCCGGCGGGCCGGGGTGGGGCCGCCGATGGTGATGGTGACGGTGCCGGCGGGCTCACTGCCGCGCAGGGGCGAGACCCTGGGGATGATCATCGTCTCCACCGGCGATGGGCTGGCACCGTCGGAGGGCGCGCCCAAGCTGGGTGCGGCGGACGTAGCGGCCTGACCGTAGCCGTTCTGACCACCTGCCGGCCGGCCGTTGCCGGGGCTGTTGCCGTTTCGCCTGCGCCCTCCCCGGCGACCACGTTCGCCGGCTGCCATGGCTTGGCTGAAGGCATCCTCACCCATCACCTTGACCTCATCCCAGGTCCAGACCGTGTCCGCCAGCACGACGGTCTCGTCGCCCTTGTGGTCGACGCGGCCGGCGACCAGGAGAACGGCGTCATCGGCCAGCTTGGCGGCCACGCCGGCATCGGCATACGTGCGCGGGAAGACCACGACATCGACAGAGCCCTGCAGGTCCTCCAGCGTCACGACCGCCATCGACTCCTTGTTGCGGGTGATGACACGCCGGATGCCGACCGCCATGCCGCCCACGACGACGCGCTCCTGGTCGAGGCCCTCGCCGATGTCGCCCGTCCAGGCGTTGACGTAGCGACCCATCTCGGCGGCCATCTCACCGAGCGGGTGGTCCGAGAGATAGAGGCCCAGCAGCTCCTTCTCCCAGCGAAGTCGTTCGCGCGAGGGGGCCTCGGTGGTCACGGGCAAGCGTTGGTCGAGCACGCTCTCCTCCCCGCCCAGCATGTCGAACAGCGATCCCTGGCCGGTCACTCGGTCCCGTGCCTGCGCCTGACCGTGGGCCATGGCCTCGTCGAGGCCGGCCAACAGCTGTGCGGGGTGGCCCAGCGAGTTGAGCGCGTTGACCTTGATGAGCGCCTCCATCACGCGCTTGTTGACCAGCCGCAGATCGATGCGGGCGCACAAGTCGGCGAGCGACTTGAACTCGCCGCCGTCCTCGCGCGCGTCGATGATCGAGCGGATGGCGCTCTCGCCAACGTTCTTGATAGCCAGCAGGCCGAAGCGAATCGATTCGCCCTCGACGGTGAAGTCGAGGAAGCTGTTACGAACGTCCGGACCCAGCACCTCGATGCCGAGCCGTCGGCACTCGGCGATGGCACCAGCGACCTTGTCGGTGTTGTCTCGAAAGGCGGTCAGCACGCTGGTCATGTACTCGACCGGGTAGTTGGCTTTCAGGTAGGCCGTCTGGTACGCGATGAGTCCGTAGCAGGTGGCGTGGGCCTTGTTGAAGCCGTAGCGCTCGAAGGGTTCGAAGGCCTTGAAGATGGCGTCGATGACGCCAGCCTCCACGCCGCGCTCGGCCGCCTGTCGCACGAACTTGTCCTTTTGCGCGCGCAGCACGTCCGACTTCTTCTTGCGGATGGCGTAGCCCAGGGTATCCGCTTCGGGGCCGGTGAAGCCGCCCAGGGCGATGGCCGCGGCCATGATGTCCTCCTGGTACACGAAGATCCCGTAGGTCTTCTCCAGGTATGGCTCGAGCAGCGGGTGCAGGTAGGTCACCTTCTCCTGGCCGTGCTTGCGCCGGATGTAGGCCGGGATGTTGTCCATGGGACCGGGGCGGAAGAGTGCCACCATGGCGGCAAGGTCGTAGACCGAGGTCGGGCGCAGCTCCTTGATGTAGCGGCGCATGCCCGCCGACTCCAGCTGGAACACCCCGGTGGTCTCGCCGCTGGACAGGAGCGTGAACGTCCTGGCGTCATCAAGGGGGATGTCATCGAGGTCCACGTGGACGCCAGCATGCTGGTCGATGAGGTCCACGGCCTGGCGCAGGATCGTCAGGTTGGAGAGGCCCAGGAAGTCGAACTTCAGTAGGCCCAGCGCCTCCACGCCGTGCATCTCGTACTGCGTCATGAGCGCATCCGAGTTGGTGGCTTTCTGCAGGGGCATCAGCTCGGTCAGCGGTTCGCGGCTGATGACGATGCCGGCAGCGTGGGTGGAGGCGTTGCGGGCGACCCCCTCCAGCTGGCGCGCGATGTCGACCATCCTGTGGATGCCCTGGTCACCCTCGTACATCTCGCGGAACGGCGGCGCCTGCTGCAGGGCTTCCTCCAGGGTGATGCCGAGTGTCGTGGGGATGGCCTTGGCGATGCGGTCGACCTCGCCGTAGCCGTAGCCCATGACTCGGCCGACATCACGCACCGCGGCGCGCGCCAGCATGGTGCCGAAGGTGATGATCTGGGCCACGTGGTCCTGGCCGTACTTGCGTGTGACGTAGTTGATGACCTCGTCGCGACGGGCATCCTCGAAGTCGACATCGATGTCCGGCATGGTCACGCGGTCGGGGTTGAGGAAGCGCTCGAAGGGCAGGCCGTAGAGGATGGGGTCCACCGGTGTGATGCCGAGGGTGTAGGTGACGATCGACCCGGGGGCGGATCCGCGGCACGTCGTGGCGATGCCCTGTTCCTTGGCGTAGCGCACGAAGTCGGCCACGATGAGGAAGTAGGCCGCGTAGCCCATGGAGATGATCACGCCGAGCTCGTAGTCGAGGCGCTGCTGCAGCTCGTCGGTCACCGTGCCATAGCGCTGACGCAAGCCCCGTTCGCACTCCTCGCGCAGCCACGTCTCGACGGTGTACCCGTCAGGTACCGGGAAATGCGGCAGGCGCAGCTCACCGAACGTGATCTGCAGGTCGGTCATGTCGGCGATGACCTTGCTGTTCGTCAGGGCCTCGGGTACGTCCCTGAACAGGCGCTCCATCTCCGCAGCCGTCTTGAGGTAGAACTCGTCGGTCTCGAAGCGGAGCCGGTTCTGGGTGTCCAGATTGGATCCGGTACCCACGCAGAGCAACACGTCGTGAGCTTCATGCTGATCCTTGCGCACGTAGTGCAGGTCGTTGGTGGCCACGACACCGGCACCTGTCTCTGCGCTCAAACGGAGGAGCTTGGGGTTGAGCGCGGTCTGCTCGGGCAGACCGTGGTCCATCATCTCCAGCCAGAAGCCGTCCGGGCCCAGGATGTCGCGGTACTCACCGACCACACGGCGGGCGTGCTCGAAGTCGTCGACCTCCAGCGCCTTGGCCACTTCACCGCCGAGGCAGGCAGACATGCCGATGATGCCCTCTGAATACCTGGCCAGGAGCTCACGATCGAGCCGGGGCTTGTAGTAGTAGCCATCGAGATGGGCCGCAGTGATGATGCGGCAGAGGTTCTGGTAGCCATTCCAGTCCCTCGCCAGGAGCGTGACGTGGTACGGCTGGGCATCGGCCTTGCCCTCCCGGTCGTACATGCTGCGACGGGCGACGTAGGCCTCCACCCCGATGATGGGCTTGATCTGCTTCGCCCGGCACGCCTGGTAGAAGGCCACCGCTCCGTAGAGCGAGCCGTGGTCGGTGACGGCCAGGGCGTCGAAGCCGTGCGCAGAGGCCTCGCTGACGAGGTCGTTGATACGACCGAGGCCATCGAGGAGGCTGAACTCCGAGTGCAGATGGAGGTGGACGAAGTCGTTGGGAGCGATGGGCACGGGACCGCCATGGTAGCCCCTCCCCTGCGCTCCGTGCCCGGAGCCTGGCGCGCCGGCGGCGTTGCCCCAGGACGAGCCTCGGCCTGAGCCGACTGGGTCCCGGTCAGGTGGCCCCATCGTGCGGTGGACGAAAACGCCTGAGCACGTACACTCCTCGGCATTGCCCAGCCGTACCCCGGACGGCTCGACGACAGGAGGGCCCGTGTCGCCCAAGCACGCCTCGCACTCGTTGCCCCACGACCCCGTGATGCCGGCTCCACGTGCCTCCGCCGTGGCCCTCGGAAAGCAGGTCAGCCCTGCGGCGCGCGGTGAGGGCGCTCGGCCAGCCGCAGCGGTGGCTGCGCCCCGTGATGACCCCAAGGTCGGGCAGACCAGGCGCATCCACTGGCGTCCCCTCGCCGCCATGGCGATGGCTCTGCCGCTGCTGCTGAGCAGCCTCGGGAGCGCGTCTGTTCGCGCCCAGGACGACGGCGCCAGCCCGAGTCCGGCACCAACGGTCACGCCAACACCTGGCCCCACGCCGACCCCGACACCCCAACCCACGCCCAAGCCGACGCCCAAGCCGACCCCGTGGCCGACACCGCCGGGCCTCAAGGGTCTCGATGTCAGCCACTGGAATGGCGCTCCCGATTTTGCCGATCTGCGTGAACAGGACATGCGCTTCGTCTTCTCCAAGGCGACCCAGGGCACAGCCTTCGTGGATGACACCTTCAAGCGCAACACCCGTGCGGCGCGCGATGCGGGGCTCCTGGTGGGGGCGTACCACTTCTTCGACTACCGCAAGGGCGGCACCGCGCAGGCGAAGCACTACCTCGACACCTTGCGGACGACGACCGGCCTGGGCAGCCTGCTACCGCTCGTGGTCGACGTCGAAACCTTGCAGTCGCTGGGGACGCCCGACAAGGCCAAGGCCAAGACTCGCCTCCACGCCATGCTGGACGAGCTGTATCGACAGACGGGCCGCTATCCCATGATCTACACCAGTCGCTACATGTGGGAGAAGGTGGTCGGGGCGCCTACCAGCTTCCGGCAGTACCCGCTGTGGGTGGCCTGCTGGAAGTGCGAGACGGTCCACCTGCCCAACGGCTGGAGTGACTGGCTCTTCTGGCAGGCCGGCCAGTTCCGGTTCGGCGGCGGCGTCCGACTCGACGGCAATGTCTACACGTCGAACCTGAACCGATTGCGCCTGGAACGCCAGCGACTCACCCGCATCGACGACGGCGCAGAGTGGGCCGCCGACCGCTCGGTCATCGCCGACCTGCGCGGCTACGACGGCAAAGACGTCAGGTACGCCTACGGAGACGAGCCCTTCGGGCCCTGGCTGCCGTTCGATGATCGTTTCTCGCTCACGCTCAGCGAGACACAGGGCAAGCAGGACGTGCGCCTGCAGCTGCGCAGCTTCCGCAACGTCAAGTCGCCTGTCGTGAGTGACAGCATCGGCCTCGATTCGGTACCACCCAGGGTCTGGGGCCCTCGGGTCAGCCTACGCGATGGGGTGCGCGTCCAGCGCAGCGGAACGCGGGTCCCGACCACGGTCGCCATGGGCGCGAGTGACGCTACCTCCGGCCTGGATGGCTCGACGCTCACGGCCATCTGCGGTGGCCGGACACGGGCCGCCGACTACAGCACCGCGGGCCAGGCCGGCCTGACCGTCCAGATCGACCGCAGCGGCTGCACCCTCAAGGGCACGGCGGATGACGTGGTGGGCCATCGGACGTCGCGGGCTCTCGACCCCGCCGTGGCGTTATTCGATGTCCGCCACAGCTCTGCGCGTGTCCGCCTCAACGGGAGCTGGCAGACGCTGAAACACAAGGACTCGCTGGCCGGGACGCTGGCGCGGACCTCCAGCAAGGACGCCACGGCCAAGCTCGCCTTCGAGGGTGCCCAGTTCGCGGTGGTCGCGCGAGGCGGTCCGTCTGGTGGCGGTCTCAAGGTGATCGTCGACGGCAAGCGTGTCGACACCATCGACCTCTATGCCAAGCGTGGTGACAGCCGTCGCATCGTCTACGTGGGCGACGTCCCCAGGGGCAGTCACGAGGTCAAGCTGCGGCCGACGGGCAGTGGTTCGTCGAGATCGTCCGGTTCGCTGGTCTGGCTGGACGCGATCCTGGTGCTTGATCGCCGCAAGTAGCGCCCAGGAGTCCTTCGCCTAGGGCGATCGACCGCCGTCGGGCGGTAGATGCTCGCCCTCTTCCACGAGCCAGGGCCGGTCGTTGAAGGCCTCGGAGATCGTTCGGCCGAACCAGCCGGGTGGCTCGCGCTCCTCCACGCCGTCAAGGAGCCCCTGCAGACGCTCCTGCACGACATCGGTCATGGCACGGGCCGCCGCCCTGCCGCGGCCGAAGCCGTCGGGCGCGATGGCCTCGCCGATACGGATGTCCACGCGGCTGCCAAAGTGGACCCAGCGCGAGCCGACGATCGCGGCAGGGAGGATGGGCGCGTGGGCCAGCCGCGAGAAGTGCGCCGGCCCAGTCTCCAGTGGCAGGATCCGCCCCTCGTGATCGCTGAGCCGACCTTCGCCGGCGATGATCAGGCAGGCCTCGGTCCTGAGGATGGCCACCGTGCGCCGCGCGACGTCGGCGATGTCCTGCGCATGGGGCTGGAATGGCACCCCACGCCGGGTCCACGTGATGACTCGATTGCGGATGCCGGTGCTCATGTCCTGCTCGCGCGGGCCGAAGACGTAGAGCGATCGCTCGCGGTCGGGCCAAGCGGCGGCGAAGAAGATAGGGTCCAGCCAGGAGGGATGGTTGAAACAGACGATGTATGAGCCGGACGCAGGGATGTGCTCGGCACCGCTGACGCTGGTGCGCACGTACGCGCCAGCCACGGCCTTCAGCACGAGCCGGACCAGGTGATAGCGGATGGGACCGGGTGCCGGCTGCCGCGTCGTCACGGATAGGACCCGCGACCGAGCCGCCTGATCAGAGGACGCCGGCCGCGGCCCCGCCCGGAGCGCCCGTGACGATGGGGGCCTCGCGGCCGAGGAGCGCGACTCGTGGCAGCTCGACGCTGGGCGCGATGCCGGAGTCGACCCGGTCGGCCTCCTCGATGAAAAGGGGCACGAGCCCCGGGTCGAACTGCTTGCCGGCGTGCTTCCGCAACTCGTCAAAGGCCTCCTCGACACTGCGCGCAGCACGGTACGGTCGACCCCGCACGATGGCATCGAACGCGTCGGCAAGCGCCACGATGCGGGCACCGAGGGGAATGCCCTCGCCCTTGAGGCCGTCGGGGTAGCCTGCGCCATCCCAGCGCTCGTGGTGATGCCGGATGATGGGCGTGAAGTCACGAGACATCCGCAGCGGGTCGCAGATGCGCTCACCGATCTCCGGGTGCTCGCGCATGATGCGGAACTCATCCTCGGTGAGCGGGCCGGGCTTGTGGAGCACGTGCTCGGAAATGCCGATCTTGCCGATATCGTGGAGCAGCGCGCCGTAGGCCACACCCTCCAGCTCACCGTCGCGCAGGCCGACATAGGCAGCCAGGCGAGCGGATCGATAGGCCAGGTAGCGGCAGTGATCCTTGAGGCCGAGATCCTTGGCCTCGACGGCGTTGGCGAGAGCGACGACGATATCGTGCGCCTGCTCCATGCGGCGGATGACCTCGCGGGTCCGGAACGCGCTGCGCAAGCGCGCCAGCAGCTCCACCTGCTGGAACGGCTTGGTGACGAAGTCGTCGGCGCCGGCATCGAGTGCCGCGACCATGTCAGACGTCGAGGTATGGGCCGTGAGGATGATGATCGGAAGTGTCAGGGTCCGCGAGTCGGCGCGCAGGCGACGACAGATCTCAAGCCCGTCCATGCGTGGCAACGTCAGGTCCAGGATGAGCATGTCGGGTTGGTGTTCGGCGACCGCGCGCAGTCCGTTCTCGCCGTCGGCCACGGCGATGACGCCATAGCCGGCGTCCTCAAGGATCCTTCCCAGAACGCGCCTTACGGCAGCGTCATCCTCGATGACTGCCACGCGGGGACGTGTCGATCCCCGGTGGGCAGTGTCCTGCAACGATCTCCCTCCACTGCGCCACGACGACTTGACGCGGGTCAGCCGAGAGTATAGCGAGCGTTGACTGTTGTCACCACTCGTTCTCACCGCCCTGGAGCCGCGCGGGAGGACGTCGTCAAGGACGATGGGGCCAGCGAGCGTTCCGAGTCGGAGTGCTAGCGTGTGGCCATGGTCAGCACCCCTCGGTCGGTCCCGGCGCCACGCCGGAGCCGCTGGATCACCCGGGTCGGAGCGGCCTGTGCGCTCGCTGGGACGCTGGCGCTGGGCCTGCCGATGGTGACCGCCCTCGCGCCGGCCGCACCCTTGCCGGAGCCGGCCGGCGCCACCGCAGCGGATGTTCCACTGGACAGGCGCTCGGTACCGGTCCGCATCCAGATCCCGTACGCCGGCATCGACCTGCCCGTCCTGTCGAGCGAACGCAATGTCCCCGGCAATCGGCCCGGCTATCCCCTGTGTGACGTGGCCCAGTGGTGGACGAGGTTCCAACGTCCAGGCGCTCCCGGCACCACGTGGATCTTCGCGCATGCTCAACCGGGCATGTTCCTGGACCTGTTCGACATATCCGAGCGAACCGACGGCAAGGGCCTGCTGGGCAAGATCGTCGAGGTGCAGACCAAGGATCGCCGCCTGCTGCGCTATCGCGTCACCGAGGTCCGCGAGCGCGTGCCCTCCGACGATGTGTCCATCGCCAAACGAGACCGACCGGGCGAGCATCGACTCATCCTCCAGACGAGCACCGGCCCCACCGGGACGGATCCCAAGCTCGAGGTGGCGGCCCGCCTATTCGACGCGCAGGTCGCCACCGAAGCGGCACCCAAGGCGCAGCCGCGGGCTTGCTGGCAGGCACCGCCGAAGCCGACCCGGAAGCCACGAGGCAACACACCGACCCCGGAGCCTATCGACGCCATCGACTCTGCCGGACCCGTGGACACGATGACGCTGGTCCTCGGCAGCAGCGCGGTGCTCCTGGGTGCCACATTGGTGGCCGTCTACGTGATCCGCCGGCAGCCCTGATCCCTGCGGGTACCCCACCGCGCTTGCCCTCGTCGGCTGATACAGACGAAGGCCGGGTCCGTCGGGGACCCGGCCTTCGTACCTGGTAGCGATAGACGAAGTGGTTCGTGCTAGCGGTGGCGGACCTCCGCGAAGCGCTGGCGTCGCAGGACGAAGCCGCTGCTGAGGATCACGAGGGCGCTTAGCAGCACCCAGATGGCCCAGCTGATGGGGTCACCGAACCCGCTGCCGAAGTCGTCGCCGCTCGCAGTGTCGGTCGCGAGCAACATGTCCGTCGGCGGCTTGGTGGGTTCGGGGGTCCTCGGGTCACCCGTGACCTCGGGCTCGCGGAGGTTGACGACCGCGTCGTCCTCGTCGGTCGCGAATCGCGGCTCCTGAGGCTCCGGGCCGTTGGGATCACCATCGGTCACGACGATCGTGGCGACATTGACGTGATCCTCCCGGACCGACACGGTCACCGGGGCCGTGAACTGGCACGTGTACCACTGATCGGGCAGCACGAGCAGTCCGACGTAGTCGGTGCAGTCGTTCTGGCTGACCGCCGGGTTGGCCGGGTCGAGCAGGTCACCGTAGACGTCGTCCACGAGTGAGTACATGCAGATCGGCGGCTCTTGCACCGAGTGGCTGAAGGACAGGGTGAAGGTGACCTCGTCACCGCTCTTCGCGACGTGGTTCCGGTTCGGCGACTTGTCGAGGACGATGGAGATGCGGTTGACGCTGACCTCGTCGCAGGTCTCGGGCGTCTCATCGCTGTCGACGCAGGCCTGGTTGAAGACCGTGCCGGCGTCGATGTCGGCCGCGGTGACCTCGTAGGTGGCGGTGCAGGTGATCTGCGCCCCCACCGCGAGCGTGGCCGGGATCTCCGGCGTGCATTCCCAGCTCTCGAGGCCGTCGATGAGCGCATCGCTGATGTCGACGTTCGTGAGCTCGGTCTCGCCGGTGTTGGTGGCGGTGATGGTGTAGACGATCTCGTCACCCACCGCGCTGTAGCTGCTGACGTTGGCGGACTTGACGATCTCGAGCTCGGCGAGCGGCGTGGTCACGTCGTCGCAGGTCTCGGGCGTCTCATCGCTGTCGACGCAGGCCTGGTTGAAGACCGTGCCGGCGTCGATGTCGGCCGCGGTGACCTCGTAGGTGGCGGTGCAGGTGATCTGCGCCCCCACCGCCAGCGTGGCCGGGATCTCCGGCGTGCATTCCCAGCTCTCGAGGCCGTCGATGAGCGCATCGCTGATGTCGACGTTCGTGAGCTCGGTCTGGCCGGTGTTGGTGGCGGTGATGGTGTAGACGATCTCGTCACCCACCGCGCTGTAGCTGCTCGACGTTGGCGGACTTGACGATCTCGAGCTCGGCGAGCGGCGTGGTCACGTCGTCGCAGGTCTCGGGCGTCTCGTCGCTGTCGACGCAGGCCTGGTTGAAGACCGTGCCGGCGTCGATGTCGGCCGCGGTGACCTCGTAGGTGGCGGTGCAGGTGATCTGCGCCCCCACGGCCAGCGTGGCCGGGATCTCCGGCGTGCATTCCCAGCTCTCGAGGCCGTCGATGAGCGCATCGCTGATGTCGACGTTCGTGAGCTCGGTCTCGCCGGTGTTGGTGGCGGTGATGGTGTAGACGATCTCGTCACCCACCGCGCTGTAGCTGCTGACGTCGGCGGACTTGACGATCTCGAGCTCGGCGAGCGGCGTGGTCACGTCGTCGCAGGTCTCGGGCGTCTCATCGCTGTCGACGCAGGCCTGGTTGAAGACCGTGCCGGCGTCGATGTCGGCCGCGGTGACCTCGTAGGTGGCGGTGCAGGTGATCTGCGCCCCCACGGCGAGCGTGGCCGGGATCTCCGGCGTGCACTCCCAGCTCTCGAGGCCGTCGATCAGCGCATCGCTGATGTCGACGTTCGTGAGCTCGGTCTGGCCGGTGTTGGTGGCGGTGATGGTGTAGACGATCTCGTCACCCACCGCGCTGTAGCAGCTCGACGTTGGCGGACTTGACGATCTCGAGCTCGGCGAGCGGCGTGGTCACGTCGTCGCAGGTCTCGGGCGTCTCGTCGCTGTCGACGCAGGCCTGGTTGAAGACCGTGCCGGCGTCGATGTCGGCCGCGGTGACCTCGTAGGTGGCGGTGCAGGTGATCGACTGGCCGGCCAGCAGGCTGGCCACCGGCAGCTCGGTGAGGCTGTCGCCGACCATGCACTTCCAGTCGTCGAGGCCGTCGATGAGGGCGTCGCTGATGTCGACGTCGGTCAACGTGGCCACACCCGTGTTGGTGGCGACGATCGTGTACTCGATCTCGTCGCCGACCTGGGCGTAGGAGTCGACGTCGGCCGACTTGACGATCTCGAGCTGGGCCAGCGGCACGTCGACATCGTCACAGACCTCGGGAGTCTGGTCGCTCACGGCGCAGGCCGTGTTGAGCACCGAGCCGGCTTCCACGTCGGCGTCGGTGATCTCGTAGGTGGCGGTGCAGGTGATGGACTCGCCGGCGGCGAGCTCGGCGACCGTGAGGGTCGGCGTGCAGGTCCAGCTGTCGAGGCCATCGATGAGGTCGTCGGTGATGTCGACGTCCGTGAGCGTGAACTCGCCGGTGTTGGTGGCGACGACCGTGTACTCGATCTCGTCGCCGGCCTGCGGTGAAGTAATCGACATCGGCCGACTTCACGATCTCGAGCTCGGACAGGAAGACCGTCTCGTCGTCGCAGACCGGCTGCGAGGTCTGGTCACTGACGACGCAGGCCGTGTTGGGCACGGAGCCGTCGGTGACATCGCTGGGCGTGATCTCGTAGGTGGCGGTGCAGGTGATCGCACTCACCGGGAGCCAGCGTGGCCGGCAGGTCCGGCGCGCAGGTCCAGTCGTCGAGGCCGTCGATCAGCGCATCGCTGATGTCGACCCCGGTCAGCGTCGCCAGGCCGCTGTTGGTGGCCGTGATGCTGTAGCTGATGAGGTCACCCGCCTCGCCATAGAAGGCGGGGTCGGCTGACTTCTCGATGGTGAGCTCGGCATAGAAGTTGGTGATGGTGCAGGTCAGGGTCATCGCCGAGGGCGATGTCGACATTGCCCTGGGCGTCGCAGTCGCCGCCCCACTCGCCGGCCACGTAGTCGGAGACGTTCATGACCTCCGAGGCGGTGTAGCTGCCGGGGACCGAGGTCGACCGGGCTGCCCCAGGTGACCTGCTGGCCGTCGATGAAGGGAGTGAAGTCGGACGCGGTGGCGGGACCACCGGAGACGGTCTTGACCAGCGTCAGGGTGGCCGGATCGTCGTTGTTGACGAAGGTACAGATGACGGACTCGCCGAGACCGACCGTCACCGAGGTGACCTCGCCCTGGGCGTTGTCACAGGTGATGGAGGTATTGGTGTAGCCGTCGGGGCCGGCCGACTCGGACAGGGCGTAGGTGCCGGCCACGGTGGTGGCGACGGCGCCCGACTCGGAGCCGGTGACGCTGTTGGCGCCCGCGGACAGGGTCCAGGCCGAGGCCGCGGCGGTGCCGCCGTTGTCGTTGGTGACGGTCTTGACGAGCGTGAGGCTCGCCGGATCGTCGTTGTTGACGAAGGTACAGATGACGGACTCGCCGAGACCGACCGTCACCGAGGTGACCTCGCCCTGGGCGTTGTCACAGGTGATGGAGGTATTGGTGTAGCCGTCGGGGCCGGCCGACTCGGACAGGGCGTAGGTGCCGGCCACGGTGGTGGCGACGGCGCCCGACTCGGAGCCGGTGACGCTGTTGGCGCCCGCGGACAGGGTCCAGGCCGAGGCCGCGGCGGTGCCGCCGTTGTCGTTGGTGACGGTCTTGACGAGCGTGAGGCTCGCCGGATCGTCGTTGTTGACGAAGGTACAGATGACGGACTCGCCGAGACCGACCGTCACCGAGGTGACCTCGCCCTGGGCGTTGTCACAGGTGATGGAGGTATTGGTGTAGCCGTCGGGGCCGGCCGACTCGGACAGGGCGTAGGTGCCGGCCACGGTGGTGGCGACGGCGCCCGACTCGGAGCCGGTGACGCTGTTGGCGCCCGCGGACAGGGTCCAGGCCGAGGCCGCGGCGGTGCCGCCGTTGTCGTTGGTGACGGTCTTGACGAGCGTGAGGCTCGCCGGATCGTCGTTGTTGACGAAGGTACAGATGACGGACTCGCCGAGACCGACCGTCACCGAGGTGACCTCGCCCTGGGCGTTGTCACAGGTGATGGAGGTATTGGTGTAGCCGTCGGGGCCGGCCGACTCGGACAGGGCGTAGGTGCCGGCCACGGTGGTGGCGACGGCGCCCGACTCGGAGCCGGTGACGCTGTTGGCGCCCGCGGACAGGGTCCAGGCCGAGGCCGCGGCGGTGCCGCCGTTGTCGTTGGTGACGGTCTTGACGAGCGTGAGGCTCGCCGGATCGTCGTTGTTGGTAATGGTGCACGTCTCGGTCTGGCCGGAGCCGACGAACACGTTGGCACAGTTGTCATAGCTGACGCTGTAGCCGGGTTCGATGGGCGTGGTCTCGGTGACCGTGTACGTGCCCACTCCGACACTGAGAGCGTTCCTGCCCTTCAGCGGCTCGTCGCCGTCCTGGGCGAACGGAACCGGTCCCTGGGCGCTGGGGCCCGCGACATCGAAGGCGAAGTCGGTCGCAACGGCGGTGCCGCCGTTGTCATTGATGACGAGCTTCTTGACGATGAGCGTGCCCTGGCTGGGCTCATTGCGGAACGTGCAGGTCACGATGTCATCGATGCCAAGCGTGAACTGGACACCGTTCTGGACGTTGGTCTCGTTGATGTCGCTGCCGTCACGCTTGCAGACGGCGTTCTTGCCGTCCTGCTGCACGAGCTGATAGCCCGGCTGGGGATCTTCGGTGATGGTCGCCGTGACGTTGCCGAAGAGGTCGTACTTGAAGTTGACGACGCCGTTGCCGTTGGTGTCACCACTTTGCGGGGTGGGCGCGCTGCCGGTCGAGGCAGCATTGAAGGTCCAACCGGAGGCAGCCTCCCAGCCGCCGTCGCCGTCGGGCACCTCCTTGAGCACGGTGACACTGCCACCGCACAGCTTGGTGGCGATCTCGTTCAGCTTGTCGGCAAGCTTGTCGAAGTCGGTGATGTAGTAGTCGTCGTTGGCCGTGGGGCCGGAGATGAGCTTGAGGTTGGTGGGATTGGCGACGGCCGGGCCGATGCCGATGGCCACGACCTTGGGGTTGGCGCTTTGGCTCTTGGCCAGGTTGGCAGAGGCCACGCCCAGCTCGACGTCGATCAGGTGGACGGTGCTGCCGTCGACGCTGCCGTCGCCGTAGGTGGTCGGGTTGCCGTCCGTCAGGAAGACGATGACGTCGGCGCCATCGTTGGCGACCTCGCGGAAGGCATCATCCCAGTTGGTCCCACCGCCGGTCCCGGGGAGCCCGTCGATGGTGCTCTTGACGCTATTGGAACCGGATTGATCAGCCACGCTGGTCCAGCCACCGTGCGTGGTGGCAGTCCAGGAGAAGCTGTAGACACGGAACTCGGACGGTGTGCCGGTCAGCTCGTCAACGAAGCTCTTGGCTGCGTTCTTGAGGGTCCCGTAGTTGCCGCCGATGGAACCGGATCGGTCCATGACAAGCGCGACCTTGAGGCCACAGACATCGGGATAGGAGTTGTTGTCGAGGCGGTTGACGAATCCTTGCGTCTGCGCGGTCCGGTTCTCGCGGACCCGGACAAGCTCGACGTAGTCCCAGTTGGCCTGGTTCGAGCTCGAGCCCGACCCGTAGGCCGCCTGGAGGATCTTGTTCCAATCTGTGGGTGCGACCGCTTCGCGGACCCAGTAGCTGCCGGGTTGCAGCGAGACATCGACGATGCCGGATCCATTGGTGTTCCCGGACTGGCCGATGTAGTTGTCACTGCTGCCGCCGCTGGGCTCGAAGTTGCCGTCGCCGTCGTCCAGCCAGATATCGAACTTGGCGCCCGCAAGACCACTGATGCTGGGGCTGTCCTGGTTGACCCGGAGGCCGACCTTGCTGATACGCAGGGTGCCATCGTTGGTCGCGAGAGCGAAGTCAGCAGCCTTGGGGGCCGCGGTCGCCTCTTCGGCGAGGGGCTCCTGAGCCACGGGGGTGGTGGCTGCGCACTCGCCGTTCGGGGCCTCGACATCGCAGTCGGCCGTGGGCTCTTCTGCCTGGGGCTCGGCCGTGGGCTCTTCCGCCTGGGGCTCGGCCGTGGGCTGGGTGGAATCCGTTGGTGGAGGGCTCGGCCGTGGGCTCTTCTGCCTGGGGCTCGGCCGTGGGCTCTTCTGCCTGGGGCTCGGCCGTGGGCTCTTCGGCCTGGGGCTCGGCCGTGGGCTCTTCTGCCTGGGGCTCGGCCGTGGGCTCTTCTGCCTGCGGCTCGGCCGTGGGCTCTTCTGCCTTCACGGTCAGCGTGGGTTCGACGGTCGCCGCCTGGGGTCGGACCTTGGCAGGCTCGTCCTTGGCCAGGATGGTGCCCTTGCCGATGAGTCCATCGACCTTGGCGACGATCTGTAGATCGGTGTCAGAGAGAAGGGTGAGGCGGGTCTTGAAGCCGACGATGTTCGAGAGGCGTGCGCCATCGTCAGGCTGGACCGACCACTTGACGCGAGCGGGCTCGCAGTCGTCATCCCTGGTGCCGGGCTCCTTGTCGGCGCCGAAGGAGGCGCGGACATCCGCGGGACAGGCCCAGGCGCTCACGACCTTCTTGCCGCCGGGGAAGAGCTTCTGCTTCTTGGGATAGAGGCGCAGATGCAGGTCCACCTCGGCCTTCGCCGGGGCGGCCTTGGGCTCGGACGTCGGCTGCGCCGCCTCGCGGGCCGGCCGCTTGTCGGCGCTCGAGCCAAGTTGGCCTTGCTCAGGTGCCGGCTCCGTCGCCGGTTCTGCGGCGGGCGGATGGCTGGCCGCGGGATCGGTATCCTGCGCGATCGTCGCTGCTGGTGTCAGCACCAAGGCTGACAACAACAGGATCACCTGCAGGACCGCCACCAGGGCGGCTCCGCGGCGGGTGCCTGATCGTTCACGCGAGTGCATTATTTGCCTCTCCTTCTCGGACCGGGAATGCCCGAACGAGATTCGGTGTCCGGATTCGATGATCCCCTCCGGACTGGATAAATCCGCTTCCTTGATGACTGCTCGGAAGCTCCCGGGCGGCAGATCGCCGGCCGGTGCGGGCAGATGCCGCCACCGGAGTCTCCGCTGGCCCCCTACCTTTTGGCAACGGGTCCTAGTACCTCAGGGCCATATCTGTTGTCGGGTGGCACCGAAACATTCGGGGCCGTCTCCACCCCTCTGCCCCAAGCCGCTCCGGACCCCCCTCAAGTGCCACATGGCCCATCTGGCCACTGGTACCAGTACTCAGGGCCTACCGGTCCAGGTTCGCCGGGCAAGCGAACGCCGTAGCATCTACGGTCATGCGCCTCACCCTGTCGTTGACCGCTGCCCTGCTGGCCCTGGTGGCGCAGGTGTCGTCTGCGGATGCAGCCGACTACCCCGCCAGGGACGCCGGCTACCACGCCTATCCGGAGATGGTGCGCCACGTCAAGGCCGTGGCCGCGAAGCACCCCGGCATCGTGCGCCTGTTCTGGCTGGGCCAGAGCCACGAGGGCCGCAAGCTGTGGGCGGCCGAGGTGAGCGACAACCCGGGCCTCGACGAGGGCGAGCCGGAGGTGCTCTTCGACGGCTTGCATCACGCGCGCGAGCACCTCAGCGCGGAGATGCCCATCTACATCCTCGACCTGCTGACCGGGCAGTACGGCAAGCCGACCCCGCTCGGCGAGCGCGTCACCGACTGGTCGAGCAGCGGCGCACCTGGATCGTCTTCATGGTCAACCCCGACGGCCTGCAGCACGACCTCACGGGCTCGCCCTATCGTTCCTGGCGACGCAGTCGCCAGCCGACGCCGGGAAGCAGCAAGGTCGGGACCGACCTCAACCGCAACTACGGCTACCGCTTCGGCTGCTGCGGTGGCTCGTCGGGCAAGCCGGGAGCGTGGGACTACCGTGGCCCGAGCGCATGGTCGGCGCCGGAGACGCGTGCCATGCGCGACTTCATCGCCAGCCGCAAGTCGAAGGGCAGCAGCGCATCCGAACGCACATCTCGTTCCACACCGCCGGCGAGATGGTGCTTTGGCCGTACGGCTATACGCGGCAAGACCTACCACCGGACATGACCGAGCTCGATCGGCGCACCTTCCGCGCGATGGGCATGGCGATGGCGTCCACGAACGGGTACCGGGCCCGGCAGTCCAGCGGCCTCTACCCCACCGACGGCGACATGATCGACTGGACATACGCGCGTCAGCGCATCTTCTCCTTCACCTTCGAGCTGTATCCACGCGGCGGCACCGCCCAGCGCTACTACCCTCCCGACGAGATCATCGGCCGCGAGACGCGACGCAATCGCGACGCGGTGCTGTACCTCATGGGCCGCGCCATCTGCCCCTACGCAGCGCTGGGAACGATGGCAGTGAAGATGAACTGCGGACCCTTCTTCGATGACCTCGAGATCGCCCGTGGCTGGCGCGTCGACCCTGACGGCAGCGACACGGCCAGCGACGGCCGCTGGCAGCGTGGCGACCCGGTGAGGAGCGATCTGCAGCTGGGCTCCGCCGTGTCCGGTCGCTCCGTGCTGATCACCGGCCGAGGCGCCGGGCACGACGTCGACGACGGCCGCACGACCGTTCGCTCGCCGCTCATCCGCCTGCCCGCCGACGGCGTGGCTACCCTACGGCTGCGCTACTGGGTGGGTCTGGCCAAGGGCGCCACTGCAGCCGACGGGCTGCGCGTCCACATCGTCGACGGTGATGGCGATCGTCTGGCCACGTTGCTGGAGGTCGCCGGCACGGGCGCCAAGCGCAAGCCCGACTGGAGGGCGCTGGCGAAGCCGCTGCCGGAGAACCTCGCCGGCCGACGGGTGGCCATCGAGCTGGAGGCCGTCGACGCGGGTGCTGGCGCCATCGTCGAGGCGGCTGTCGACCAGGTCCGCGATCACGATCGACTAGCTGGGCATCGCGCGCCGACTCGGCGGGCGGCCGCGGCTTTCGCCTGCGGCGTGAACCCGCTACGATGCGAGGGTGCCCGCCCCACGCTGTGGTGCTGCACGATCAAGACCGGATCGGGGGCAGCGCCATCGCGCGTTGACCCGACAGAGGAGAAACGCATGCGCAGGTTCACCACCGCGTCCCTGGCGCTCACCATCGCGGCCACCGGCGTGCTTCGCCGGCGGCGCGCTCGCACTGGCCCAGGATGGCGCTGATCTGAAGATCGGCCTCGTTACCGACGTGGGGACCATCGACGACCGCAACTTCAACCAGTACAGCTGGGAAGGCGCCGTCGCCGGTGCCGAGGCCGTCGGCGCCGCGGCGCCGCAGTACGCCATCAGCCAGCAGTCGGTCGACATCGCCCCCAACATCCAGGCCTTCGTCGACCAGCAATACGACATCATCGTGACCGTCGGTTTCGCCGCCGGCGCCGACACCATCGATGGCCGCGAAGGCGAACCCGGACATCAAGTTCATCGGCGTCGACCAGGCGCCGTGCATCGACGAAGAGGGCAACCCCGACAGCACCTTCGCCTGCGCCGGCGACCCGGCGACCCTGCTGCCGAACCTGCAGGGCCTCAACTGGCGTGAGCAGCAGCCCGGCTACCTGGCCGGCATCGTCGCCGCCGACGCCAGCGAGACCGGCCATATCGCCGCCATCGGCGGCACCGCCGTCGTTCCAGCCGTCCCGAACTACATCGAGGGTTTCGCCAACGGCGTGAAGTCGGTCAATCCCGACGCAGTCGTGACCGTGACCTACGTTTCGGGCGCACCGGATGCGGCAGCCTTCAACGATCCGGCCGGCGGCCAGGCCCTGGCGCAGCAGCTGCTGGCACAGGATCCCGAGATCGACGTCATGTTCCAGGTCGCCGGCAAGACCGGCAACGGCGTGCTGCAGGCTGCCTGCGACGCCGGCATCTGGGCTATCGGCGTCGACGTCGACCAGTTCCTCTCCACGCCCGAGACGGCTGCCTGCACGCTGACCAGCGCCGAGAAGAAGCTCGCCAACTCCGTCATGAGCGCCATCGAGAAGGTCGCGGCAGGCGAGGACCAGGGTGGCTCCCTCTTCCTCGACATCTCGACCGACGATGTCGGCATCAGCCCCTTCCACGATCACGAGGGCGTGGTCAGCGCCGATGCCGTCGCGGCCGTCGCGGCCGCCACCGCCGGCATGATCGACGGCTCGGTCGGTCCCGTGTGAGGCGCAGGAAGGCACCGGCTTCTGCGTCCAGACACTGCCGTAGCACCTCGCTAGCGCAGCGCAAGCTGAAACGATGACGAACGGGTCGGCCGCCAGGTCGGCCCGTTCGTCATAGTCGGAGCCGATCGAGGCAACCACGGAGGCGACCGTGACCGCGCCCAGCGCACGACAAGTCGACCGAACGGGTGGCCGCGCCCGCGCTCGAGATGCGCGGCATCACCAAGCGCTACCCGGGTGTCGTGGCCAACGACGGCATCGACCTCGATGTGCGCCCGGGCGAGATCCATGCGCTCCTGGGCGAGAACGGCGCAGGCAAGTCCACGCTCATGAACGTCCTCTACGGCCTGGCCAAGCCCGACGAGGGCGAGATCCTGCTCGACGGTCAGGTCGTCGACATCGAGGATCCGACCGATGCCATCGACCGCGGCATCAGCATGGTCCACCAGCACTTCATGCTGGTGCCGGTGCTGACCGTGGCCGACAACGTCCTGCTGGGCAAGGAGGTCATGCGCGGCCCGATCTTCCTGGACAAGCCCGAGGCACGTCGGCGCATCCGCGAGCTCGGCGAGCGGTTCGGCTTCGACCTCGATCCGGACGAGAAGGTCGGGCGACCTCTCGGTCGGCTGGCAGCAGCGCGTCGAGATCCTCAAGGCGCTGTACCGCGAAGCCCGCATCCTGGTGCTCGACGAGCCCACGGCCGTGCTGACGCCACAGGAGACCGTCGAGATCTTCGCCGTCCTGCGCCGCCTCGCGGCGGACGGCCACAGCATCATCTTCATCAGCCACAAGCTCTACGAGGTGCTCGAGGTCGCCGACCGCATCACGGTCATCCGTCGCGGCAAGGTCGTCGGCAGCCGCATCCCCAGCGAGACCGACGAGGACGACCTCGCCGAGCTGATGGTCGGACGCGAGGTGCAGCTCACCGTCGACCGCGGCGAGAGCCACCCGGCCGAACCGGTGCTGCACGTGCAGGACCTGCGCGTGCGCGGCGACCGCGGCGGCGAGATCCGTCGCCGGCGTGAGCTTCGAGGTCCGCGCCGGGGAGATCCTGGGCATCGCCGGCGTCGCCGGCAACGGCCAGGACGAGCTGGTCGAGGCCATCACGGGCCTGCGCCAGCCGAGCGGCGGGTCGATCACGCTCGACGGCGACGACGTCACCCATGACCGGCCGCGCGACCTGCACGAGAAGCAGGTCGCCTTCGTGCCGGCCGACCGGCATCGCTTCGGCCTGGTGCTGTCGTTCCCGCTCACCGACAACGTGGTCCTCACCGACTACCACATCGAGCCCTACTCACGCGGTGTCGTCCGCGACGAGGACGCCATCGCCAAGCGCGCCGGTGAGGCCATCGAGCAGTACGACGTGCGCACGCCGTGCCCCAACGTGACGGCCGGGACGCTCTCCGGTGGCAACCAGCAGAAGCTCATCGTGGCACGCGAGTTCGACCGCGACCTCAAGCTGCTGGTCCTCGACCAGCCCACACGCGGGCTCGATGTCGGCAGCATCGAGTTCATCCACAACGCAGATCATCAAGAAGCGTGATGCCGGCACGGCAGTGCTGCTGGTCTCCGCCGAGCTCGACGAGGTGCTCGAGATCTCCGACCGCATCGCGGTCATGTACCGCGGCCGGATCGTGGACATCGTCGACGGGCGCACCGCCAACAAGGAGGCCGTCGGCCTGCTGATGGCGACCGGCGGCAAGGGCGAGTCGAACGCCAGTCCGGTGGAGGCCGGGTCGTGATCAACCGGCTGCTGAGCCGTTCCCTGCGCGGTCAGCTCGCCATCACCGGCGGCGCCATCATCCTGGCCCTCATCGTCGGCGCCATCGTGATGGTGGTCACGAGCCCCATCATCACCGGCGAGCTGGACCCGTGGTTGTGGGCGGAGGCCTACCTGGCCCTGCTGCAGGGCGCCACCGGCATCGCCCTGTCGTTCGACCCCTTCAGTGTCGAGTTCAGGGGCCTCAACGGCGTCATCGACACGCTCGTCGCGATCCACGCCGTACATCCTCGGCGGGCTCGCGGTCGGTCTCGGCTTCAAGGCCGGGCTGTTCAACATCGGCGCCCAGGGCCAGTTCCTGATGGGCGCGCTCGGGGCGGTGACCGCCGGCATCGTCCTTGCCGACGCCCCTTCGATCATCGCCGTCCCGGTCGCCCTGCTTGCCGGCCTTACGGCCGGCGCCGCTTATGGCTTCATCCCTGGCTGGCTGAAGGCATTCACCGGCGCCCACGAGGTGGTGGTCACCATCATGCTCAACTTCGTGGCCCTCCAGATCATCTCGTGGGCCGTCAGTGGGCCGCTCCGAGCGGCCGGCGCCACCTTCGCGCGCACGCCGGACGTGGGCGCGGCGACGCTGCCTATCCTGGCCGGCAGCTCCGGCCACCTGCTGCACTCCGGCGTCTTCATCGCCTTCGTGGCGGTGCCCATCGTGTGGTGGGTGCTGTATCGCTCCACCATCGGCTTCGAGATCCGGACGGTCGGCGCCAACCCTGACGCGGCACGCTACGCGGGCATGCGGCCGCGGATGCTCATCGTGCTGACGATGACCGCCAGCGGTCTGCTGGCAGGCCTTGCCGGCAGTATCGAGATCCTGGGCGTGCAGCACTACCTGCCGGCGGCCTACGCCACGACCGTCGGCTTCGATTCCATCACCGTCGCGCTGCTGGGCCGGGCCAACCCCTGGGGCATCCTCTTCGGCGGCCTGCTGCTGGGCGCCCTGCGCGCCGGCGCGCCATTGATGCAGATCATAGCCGGGGTGCCCGTTCAGATGATCGACATCCTGCAGGGCGTCATCCTCTTCTTCCTCGCCGCCGACCTCATCGTTCGCTGGGTCTTCCGGATCCGGGACGCCCGCGGGGCCGACGTTGACGAGCTCAAGACGGTGACGAGCAGCTACGGCCGAGGGAGTTAGGCGTGGACGTTCTCTTCGACATCCCTGTCGTCGGCATCCTCTTCCAACTGGTCGACTACATGATCCAGGTGTTGACCATCAACGGCGCTGTCATCCTGGCGCTGGCTGCACCCATCGCCCTGGGCGCGTACTGCGGCTTCATGAACGAGCGTTCCGGCATCGTCAACATCGGCATCGAGGGCATGATGATCGCGTCCGCCTTCACGGGCTGGTTCGTGGCCTCGATGGTCGTGCAATCCTTCCCGGACCAGCCCAAGGCCGACTTCTTCTTCGGCGCTTCTCCGGCGCTCGTCATCGGGCTCATCGCCGCGGTGCTCACGGGCATGGTCGTGTCTGCCGTGCATGCGTGGCTGTCCATCACCGTCAAGGCGGACCAGATCATCAGCGGCACGATCATCAACATCGTGGCCCTGGGCGCGACCGGCTACCTCATCATCATCATCAGCGCCTCGTCGCCGCCGTCGGCCGGTCGCTTCACGCCCTACACACCGCCCGAGGCCCTGACTGACCTGCCCTTCGTGGGCTGGATCTTCAACATGTTCCTCAACCAGGGACCCATCACGATGTCCGTCATCGTGCTGGCGATCATCTTGAACATCCTGCTGTTCCGCTCGCGCTGGGGTCTGCGAACACGATCGGTGGGCGAGCATCCCAAGGCCGCCGAGACGGTGGGCATCGATGTCATCCGGCTGCGCTACCGCAACGTCATCCTTGGCGGCATCTTCGCCGGCCTCGCGGGTGCCTGGTTCACGCTCGACTTCGGCACCTCGTTCCAGGCGGGCATGACCAACGGCCGCGGCTTCATCGCACTGGCAGCGCTGATCTTCGGTCGCTGGCTGCCGCTGGGCGCCTTCGGCGCGGCGCTTCTTTTTGCGGCCGCCAGCTCGCTCAGCATCGCCATCCGCACGGTGCCGCCGACCGGCCAGCTGGGCGACATCATGACCGCCATCCCCGACCAGTTCTGGTCTGCACTGCCCTACCTGGTGACCATCATCATCCTGGCCGGCGCGGTCGGAAGGAGCGTGGCACCGGCGGCGGTCGGCAAACCCTACGAGCGCGAGAGCGCATCCTGACCAGCGCCAACGGTGGAACGTGAGCGAGGCTGAGCCACCCGTCCTCGACGCAGCCGGGGCACGAGCGGCATTGCTTGCTGCCCGTCACATCGCCATCGTGGGGGCCTCGCCAAGTCCCTGGCGTCCATCACATTCGGTGATGCGGTACCTCCTTGACCACGGCTACTGGTGCACGCCGGTCACGCCCAAGACCGATGAGGTCCTGGGCCAGCGAACGCATCCGGACCTCGAAGCTGCCGTGGAAGCTATCGGCGTCCCCTTCGACATCGTGGATGTCTTTCGACGCTCGGAGTACGCGCCCGATATCGCGCGCTCGGCCGTCACACTCGGCTGCGGCACGTTGTGGCTGCAGCTGGGCGTGGTCAATGCGGAGGCCGCGCGCATCGCCGTGGCTGGTGGTGTCCAGGTGGTGATGGATCGATGCACCGCCATCGAGCATCGCTACCTGCACGTCGAGGAGTAGGCCGGCCCGACGATCCGTCGCTGCTTCCGGCCGACCCCACCACACGGCACACGAAGGTCCGTCTCTGCACCGCCGATGGTCATACAGCACGCTCGACGCCGGACTCGTACCATGCCCACGTCGTCGACGAGCCTGCCGAGGAAGGAACGCATGCGCAGCAATCCCATGGCCCGGATCATCATCGGAGCAGCCGCCCTGACGCTGCTGGCGTCGAACGCGGTCTCCGCACAGGTCCCCACGCCGCCTCCGCCCGAGTACGGGCCGGCGCTCCAGACCACCGTCGTGACCAACGCGCTCGACCCGGCCAGCATGAACGCCATCATCGAGGAGACCGCGAGCGCCTTCCACGCTGAGATCGGCGGCAAGCCTGGCGACAGGTTCTTCCGGGCTGAACCGCCCCAGACCTCGACCAACGAGGTGACCAACAGCGTGCTGTCCGTGTCTCAGGAGCGCCCCACGCTCGCCGTGATCTCCGGTGGCGATGGCCAGGCCAACGTCGGCATCGCGCGCTCCACTGATCGGACCGTGTTCATCGACCTGGGTCAGCCGCTCCCCTGCGTCACCGAGGACAGCCAGCCCGACCCGTCGGGAACCTGCGCGGGGGGTGAGTTCGCCATCCCCTTCAACTACACGGCAGTCGACTTCGCCGTCGAGGATGGCGCGTACCTGGCGGGCCTGCTCGCGGCCAAGTACAGCCGCAATGACCGTCTCGGCATCATCAGCGGCACACCCGAATGCGTCGAGTGCAACCGCTACATCCGTGGCTTCGTGAATGGCGCCCGCAGCGTCAAGCCGGAGATCGACGTCGAACTGGTCTACCTGGCCGAGGACGAGGTCGACGCCTTCGCCGACGCGGTCAGCGCGAGGACCTTCACCGAGGTCTTCATCGACGTCTACCAGCCGGATGTGCTGCTGCCTCTTGGGCGTGGCGCGAGCACGGCGATGATCGAGGCTGCCTGCGACGCCGGCAATGTGCTCGCTGTAGGCGCCGGCTCCGACGTGGTCGTCACCAACCCCGACTTCGTCGATTGTGTGCTCACGAGCATCAGCAAGGACGTCGGCGCAGCAGTCAACCAGGCGATGTACGCCTTCGCGCAGGGAGAGACGGAGCGACTGGTCACGTACGACCTCGTCGACGACCACATTGCGGTCACGCCCCCGCGCCAATCGCTTCCAGTCGACACCAATTCCCTCTTCGACGAGGCCAGGACCGGCATCCTGACCGGCCAGATCGACACCTGCCCCGGCGACTGCGGCGCGCCGCTCGGGGCTCCCGGCCAGAGCGAGGACGAAGCGGCTGCAGCCGAGGGTGATACTCAGACCGATGAGACGCCTTAGCTGACGACGAACCCCAGCACGATCAGGACGATGCCCACGCCGATGAGGCCGCCCCAAAGCAGCACGCGCTGACGCATCTGGGAACGCATGATGTCGGCACCTGTGGGACCGCTAGCCTCCACCCCGGTCTGCTTGCCGCGCCACGTCTCGTAGCGGGCGAGGTTGGCCTCGGTGCGATCGAGGTGCCGGATGGTCGCCAGTGGGCCTCGCACTCGCAGGGCACCGATGATGATGGCGGCGACCCCGACGATGATCAGCGCCAGCCCGACGATCCCCACGCTCAGTCGACCTCCAGCGTCCGACGGATCAGCTGCTGCACGAGCCCTGCGTTGGCCTGACCGCGCGTCCTCTTCATGACCTGGCCGGTGAGGAACCCGATGGCCTTCTCGGCGCCGCCCCGGACGTCGGCCACGGCAGCCGGATTCTCCGCGATGACGGCGTCGACGGCGGCTTGCAGGGCGTCTGAGTCACTGATCTGCCGGAGGCCCGCCTCGGACACGATATCGGCCACCGGTCGGCCGGTGCGGCCGACCTGCAGCATCACCTCCTTGGCATTGGTGCCGCTGATCTGCCCATCCTCGACGAGTCGAACCAGCGCCGCCAGCTGGGTTCCGCTGATGCGGGCCGCGTCCACCGCGTCGTCCTCGCCCTTGGCGAGCCGGAGGTACTCACCGCTGACCCAATTGGCGAGCTTCTTTGGCGGCAGGTCCGGGTCGACCGCGCGCGCTGCCTCGAACACGGCGGTGGCGGCCGCGTCGGTCACCAGGACGTCGGCGTCGTACGCCGAAAGCCCCAGCTCGTCTCGATAGCGGGCGCGACGTGCCGACGGCAGCTCCGGCAGCGTGGCGCGGATCTCCGCCAACCAGGTCGGGTCGACTCGCAACGGCGGCAGGTCGGGCTCGGGGAAGTAGCGGTAGTCGTCCGACGTCTCCTTGGCCCGCATGTGATACGTCACGGCGCGGTCGTCATCCCATCCACGGGTCTCCTGGATGAGGGGTTCAGCCGCACGCAGGGCGGCCTCTTGCCGGGTGATCTCGTACTCGATGGCCCGCTCCACCGAGCGGAAGGAGTTCATGTTCTTGACCTCGACGCGGGTGCCGAAGGCCTCGCTGCCGGCCGGCCGCAGGGAGACGTTCGCCTCCACCCGCATCTGACCGCTCTCCATGGCGGCGTGGGAGGCACCGATGGTGACGAGCAGGAGGCGCAGCTCTTCGGCATAGCGTCGAGCGGTCTCGGCATCGTGGATGACGGGGTCGGTGACGATCTCGAGCAGCGGCGCTCCGGAGCGGGTGAAGTCGAGCAGGCTGACCGGACGGCCGCCCAGGCGAGTGTGCTGCAGGCGGGCCGTGTCCTCCTCGAGGTGGGCGCGAGTGATGCCGACCTCGACGCTGCCATGCGATGTCTCTACCACCAGCCGCCCGCGTGACGCGAGCGGGAGCTCGTACTGGCTGATCTGGTAGCCCTTCGGCAGGTCTGGATAGAAGTAGTTCTTGCGGTCCCAGCGCGTGACCTCGGGCGTGGTGGCCTCGATGGCGATGCCGGTGGCCAGCACATGCCGCACGGCTTCACGGTTGATGACCGGCAACGCTCCCGGCAGGCCCAGGCAGACCGGGCAGGTGTTGGCGTTGGGCGCCGCATCGCTGATGTCATTCGAGCAGCCGCAGAACATCTTGGAGGCGGTCCGGAGCTGGACATGGATCTCGATACCGATGACGGCCTCGTAGGTCGATTGCGCTACCGTCGCCGCCGCGCTCATCAGAAGCTGGAGATGAAGCGCTCGATCCGCCCGAGGGCTGCCTCGAGGTCCTCATACGAGGTCGCGATGGACGCCCGCACATAACCTTCTCCGCTGGCGCCGAAGGCGGAGCCAGGGATCACCGCGACGTGTTGCTCGTGCAGGAGACGTTCGCTGAACGCATCGCTGGAGAGGCCGGTGCCGGAGATCCGTGGGAAGGCGTAGAAGGCGCCGCGCGGCTCGACGGTAGGCAAGCCGATACGGTCCAGTCCGGCCACGAACATCTGCCGCCGGCGGTCGTACTCGGCAACCATGCGGCCGACGTCCGCCTCGGCGTCGAGGAGCCCTGCCACGGCAGCATCCTGGGCGGCCGTGGGGGCGGACATGATGACGTATTGATGCACCTTCAGGATGCCCTCGAGCAGATCCGCCGGCGCGCAGGCGTAGCCCACGCGCCAACCGGTCATGGCATAAGCCTTGGAGAAGCCGCCCAGGAGGATGGTCCGCTCGCGCATGCCGGGAAGCGCGCTGAGCGCCTCGTGCTGGTGCCCGGCGTAGACGAGGCGGTCGTAGATCTCATCGCTGATGACCAGGAGATCGTGGCGCTCGGCGATCGCAGCCAGCGCGCGGAGGCGCTCCGGCTCCAGCACCGCGCCCGTGGGATTGTTGGGGAACCCCAGGAACAGGGCCTTGGTGCGGGGCGTGATGGCGGCCTCGACAGCATCGGGGTCGAGCTGCCAGCCGTCGTCTGGCCGGCAAGGCACGAACACCGGTCGGCCGCCGGCGAAGATGATGTCGGGCACGTAGGCGACGTACGTGGGCTCAGCCACGACGACCTCGTCGCCGGGATCGATGACGGCGGCAAGGCTGGCCGCCAGGGCCTCGGAGGCGCCCACGGTGATGACGATCTCGCGCTCCGGGTCATAGCTGACGTCGTAGCGTGCCTGCAAGTGGCGGGCCAGGGCCTCCCGCAGCTCGATGGTGCCGTAGTTGCTGGTGTAGTGGGTGCGCCCGGAGCGCAGCGCCTCCACACCCGCCTCGACGATGACGCGTGGCGTGTCGAAATCCGGTTCACCCACGCCGAGGCTGATGACGTCGGGCATGGAGGCCAGGACGTCGAAGAACTTGCGGATCCCGGACGGCGGCACCGACTGGACGCGCTGGGACAGGCGGGATCTGATCGTCGGTTGCGTGGTCATCTCGGCCTCAGGACGCAGGGCGGCTGGAAGGAGCTAGGGCGAGTATACGGGCAGGCCCCCAGCACATCCGGTGTGGGACACTAGGCGCACCCCATCGGGCAGCAGATAGTGAGAAGGATGGCCAAGCCGTGGCGCAATCGAAGGTGACGGAGCTACTCTCGACCGGAGAAGTCGTGCTCATCGAGACCAGGCAGCACTGGATGGCGGCGGTGCGCTATGCGCTGAAGCCGATCCTGCTGGTCGTGGCCGTTTTCGCGCTCTTCTTCCTGAACCAGCTGCTGGACTTCAACGACGACGGCTTCTTCAACATCATCAACGACGTCATCCGCTGGGCCATCGTCATCATGATCATCGTGTCGGTGGTCTGGCTGCCGGTCGATCTGGTCCAGTGGGACACCCGTCGGTTCGTGCTCACCAATCGCCGGTCCATCCGCATGCAGGGCCTGGTTCGCAAGTCCACCTTCGACTCGTCGCTGGAGCAGATCAACGACATCGACGTGACCGAGACGGCCGTGGGCCGCATGCTCGGATACAGCGACCTGACGCTGTACACCGCCTCCGACACCGCCAACGAGACCTACGCTCAACTGCTCGACGGCCTGCAGTTCAAGAAGGCTGTGCTCGACGCGAAGGAGGGCATCCGCCTGGGTGCACCGCTGACCGAGCTTCCGGCTGGTTTCGTCGTCAAGGGCGGCACCAACGAAGCCTCGCTGCGCGCGGACGGCAAGCTCGTCGATGAGGAGCCCCAGGATGAGCCTGTCGCTGCCGAGGAGCCGGCGCCGATCGAGGAGCAGCGCGCCGTACCACCCGCCGCAGCGGTAGCGCCCGAGCCGGTGTCGACCCCGTCGTCGCCTGAGGCTATCGTCGAGCCAGCCCTGGTGGTCGAGTCCGAGTCCGAGTCCGAGCCCGAGCCGGAGCCGGAGCCGGAGCCGGAGCCGGAGCCGGAGCCCGAGCCGGAGCCGGAGCCGGAGCCCGAGCCGGAGCCCGAGCCCGAGCCGGAGCCCGAGCCGGAGCCGGAGCCGGAGCCCGAGCCGGAGCCGGAGCCGGAGCCGGAGCCGGAGCCGGAGCCCGAGCCGGAGCCCGAGCCGGAGCCCGAGCCGGAGCCGGAGCCCGAGCCGGAGCCGGAGCCGGAGCCGGAGCCGGAGCCCTGGCCCACCGAGGACCAGGCCCCGACCGAGGACGTCGACAGCGAGACGGAAGCCGACGACACGGACAAGCCGAACTCGGCATAGTCGCGGGAGCCTCCCGACGCTTGCCGCCCGATGCAACGTGCCAGGCTGAGACGGCCAGTCTGTCCCTGGTTAGCGTGCTTCGAGTGTGTGCCCCGCTGGGCGGCAGCGCGCTACGCGCCGGGGATGCTTGGCGCCGGCGTGGCCGGATCAGCCGCGCGAGGCAGGTCCGTGGGCTCCTGGCGGCGCCATGCCGCAGCCGCGGTGATGGCTTCGTAGGCCCGGCCCAGCCGCAGCAACCCGGCCTCGTCCCAGGCTTTCCCGATGAGCTGCAGCCCCACTGGCAGGCCTTCGGATAGGCCGGCCGGGATCGTCAGCCCCGGCAGTCCGGCGACGCTCACCGGCAGGGTGCAGGCATCCAGCGCATACATGGCGACCGGATCGTCCAGGTTGGCACCCAGGCCGAATGCCACCGTCGGGCTGGTCGGGGCCACCAACGCATCGACCGACTCAAAGGCAGCATCGAAGTCGGCCTTGATGAGCGTGCGGACCTTCTGCGCCTTGATGTAGTAGGCATCGCGGTAGCCGGCCGAGAGCGCGTAGGTGCCGAGCATCAGCCGACGCTTGACCTCCGGGCCAAAGCCCGCGTCACGGGTGGCGAGGTAGTTGGCGAGGACGTCCCCGCCGCGCACCGCATGTCCGTAGCGGATGCCGTCGTAGCGGGCGAGGTTGGCCGATGCCTCGGCCGGCGCCACGATGTAGTAGGTGGCCAGGCCGTAGTCGGTGTGGGGCATATCCACGTCCACGATCTCCGCTCCGGCAGCCTCCAACTCCGCGACGGCCTCGCGGATGCGTCGTTCCACACCGGGCTCCATGCCGGCGACGAAGTACTGTCGTGGCAGACCCAGGCGCACGCCCCGGAGGGACAGCGCCGCCTCGTCGTCACCGATCGCGAGGGCGGCCGACAGGTCAGGCACGGGCAGCGACGCCGAGGTGGAGTCGCGTTCGTCGTGTCCCGCCACCGTGGCCAGCAGCAAGGCCGCATCGCGTGTGTCACGCGCGAACGGCCCTACCTGGTCGAGCGAGGACGCGAAGGCGATGATGCCGTAGCGGCTGACCCGGCCGTAGGTCGGCTTCAACCCGACAGTGCCGGTGAGCGAGGCCGGTTGCCGGATGGAGCCACCCGTGTCGGTGCCGATGGCGACGGGCACATGGAAGGCAGCGACAGCAGCCGCTGAGCCGCCAGACGACCCACCGGGCACGCGCTCGAGGTCCCAGGGATTGGCGGTGGGCCCGTAGCCGGAATGCTCGGTCGAGGAGCCCATGGCGAACTCATCCATGTTGGTCTTGCCGACGATGACCGCGCCGGCGGCATCGAGTCGCTCCACGATGTGCGCGTCGTACGGGGCCACGAAGCCCTCGAGGATGCGGCTACCCGCGGTCGCCTGACGCCCACGCGCCATGACCAGGTCCTTGAGCCCGACGGGAACACCCATGAGCGCCGGCAAGGAGGCGAGCGCCGCGTCTCCTTCGGCACGCGCGCGGCTGAAGCGCTTGTCGGCGGCCTCCGCGGCGGCGAGGGCACGACTACCATCCACGGCCAGCCAGGCGTGGATGGCCGTGTCGGTGGCCTCGATCGCGGCAAGGTGCGCTGAGAGCAGCTCGACGCTGCCGATCTCACCCGAACGGAGGCCGTCGACCATCTCGTGGGCATGCAGACGCGTCAGCGCCCGATCGGGGGCCACGAGCTCAGTCCGTGCTCTCGCCGCCGAGCACGGCGGGCACGACGAAGTGGTCACCCCAACGCTCGGGGGCGTTGGCCAGCGCCTCGTCGACGGTGAGACCGGGGCGCACGACATCGTCGCGGAGCACGTTCTCGAGCTCGATCACCGCGCGGTGGGCGCGATGGCATCCGTGTCGAGCTGTTCCAGGACCGCGAACTGCTCGAGGATGTGGTTGAGCTGTCCCTCGAGCAGAGTCACCTCATCAGGCGAGAGCCCAAGGCGTGCGAGATGCGCGACGTGCTCGACGTCGCGGCGAGAGAGGGTGGCCACCAGCACAGGATAGCGAGGCTGCCGGACCTCAGTCGGGACGGTCGGTCGACCCCAGGAGTGCCTCGAAGGCAGCTTCGTCGAGCACCTCCACTCCCAGCTCCTGTGCCTTGGCCAGCTTGGAGCCGGCTGCGTCTCCAGCCACCAGGAAGTCGGTCTTGCGGCTGACGGAGCTGGAGACCTTGCCGCCGGCCGCGCGGATGGCTGCTTCCGCGGCTTTGCGGTCGAACGACTGCAGCGTGCCGGTGACGACCAGCGTCCTGCCCGCCAGCGGACCGGTCGTGGCATCGGCGGCAGGAAGCGCGGGCGGTATCGCCACCACGCCGGCCGCCGCCAGCTGCCCCAGCAATCCCGCCGTAGTGGGGTCCTCGAAGAAGCGCCCGATGCTGGCGGCGACGACGCCTCCGACGCCGGGCACCTCCTCGAACCGCTGCGCCTCGGTCGTCGCCAGCGTCTCCGCGATGCGTACGGTCCAGTCGGCCTCGCTCTCACCTTCGCCGGGAGGCCAGGCAGCGGCGATCCACAGTGCCAGGTCGGTGGCCGTCTGCGCACCCACATGACGGATGCCCAGCGCCGCGAGGATGCGCGCAAGGGGGCGGCGGCGCGAGCGGTCGATGGCAGCCATGAGGTTGTCGGCGCTCTTCTGGCCGAAACGTTCCAGCTCGACCAGGTCCGTCGAGCGCAGTCGGTAGAGGTCGGTCGGGCCCTTCACGAGCTCGCGCTGCAGCAGCTGATCGAGAACAGCGAAGCCCGCGCCTTCGATGTCCATGCCGCCGCGACCGACGAAATGCGACAGGCCCTGGATGACTTGCGCCGGGCAGAAGGGGTTGCTGCAGCGGTGGCGAACCTCGCCGTCCTCGCGCACCACCGGCGCGGCGCAGACGGGGCACAGGGTCGGCATCTCGAACTCCCGCTCGGAGCCGTCGCGCCGCTCGGCGAGGGCACGGACGACCTCCGGGATGACGTCACCGGCCTTGTGCAGCAGCACCTGATCCCCGATGCGGATGTCCTTGCGCCGCACCTCATCAAGGTTGTGCAAGGTCGCCCGCGACACCATCGAGCCGGCTACCAGCACCGGCGTCAAGTGCGCGACGGGCGTCAGCGTCCCAGTGCGGCCGACGTAGGCTACGATGTCCTCGACGGTCGTCTCGACCTGCTCGGGCGGGTACTTGTAGGCGATGGCCCAGCGCGGCGCTCGGCTGACCATGCCCAGGCGAGCCTGCAGATCGGTGCGGTCCACCTTGACGACGACGCCATCGGTCTCGTACGGCAGCTCATGGCGAGGCTCACGCCATCGCTCGGCAAAGGCGATGACGCCCTCGATATCGAGGTCAGATGCGTAGTCGGGTTGCACCGGGAACCCCAGCGCCCTGAGCCGCTCGAGCGCAGCCGACTGGGTCTCGGCGGCGGGACCGTCGGCCTCGAGCAGGATGTAGAACCAGGCCGACAGCTTGCGGCTCGCCGTCACCGTCGGATCCTGCTGGCGGAGCGAGCCGGCACCACTGTTGCGCGGGTTGGCGTAGAGCGGCAGGCCGGCTTCCTCGCGCTCGGCATTGATGCGTGCGAACTCGGCCTTGGGCATGTAGACCTCGCCGCGGACCTCCAGCGTCAGCTGTTCGGGCAGCTGTTGCGGGATGGTCTCGATGGTGCGCAGGTTGGCGCTGACATCCTCGCCGGTACGGCCGTCGCCACGCGTGGCGCCAAGCACGAAACGGCCGGACTCGTACCTGAGGCTGATGGCGAGACCATCGATCTTGAGCTCGGCCACGTAGCGTGGACCGTCCTCGCCCAGGCCGAGGCCCTTGCGGACGCGAGCGTCGAAGGCACGCAGCTCGTCGTCGTCGAAGGCGTTGCCCAGCGAGAGCATGGGCACGCGGTGCTCGACGTCCCCAAGCGGGCCGTCGGCCGGAGCACCTACGCGCTGGGTCGGTGAGTCGGGCGTGACGAGCTGCGGGTACGCCGCCTCCAGCTGGACCAGCTCGCGGAACAGCCGGTCATAGTCGGCATCGGGCATCTCCGGAGCGTCCTGCTCGTGGTAGAGCCGATTGGCGCGCGTCAGCAGCTCGCGTAGCTCGACGGCGCGGGCCTCGGGGTGTGTGTCCATCGGCACCGAGGATAGGTCCAGAAGTGCCAGTCGTGCTACGTTGCCGCGAGCCATGGGACCACTGGCTCGTCTGCCACTCCATCCGCTGCTCCTGGCCGCCTACGCGGTGCTGTTCGTGTATGCCGCCAACATCGACGAGGTGCTGCCGGCCGAGCTGCTCTGGCCGCTGCTCATCGCGCTGGCGGGTGCAGCCGTGGTGCTCGCCCTGTGTGCCCTCCTCTACCGCGACCTGCGGCGCGCTGCCCTGCTGGCGAGTGCCATCGTGCTGGCGGTCGCCTTCTTCGGACACCTCGGCTCGCAGCTGGACGAGGCGGTCGTGGGCGAGACCGTGCAACTCCTGGCCTGGGCCGCGTTCCTGGCAGTGGCCGGCATCTACGCCTGGCGCGCCCGCGCGTCGCTCCCCGGTGTCACCAGCGCGTTCAACGTCTTCGGCCTGGTGCTGGTGGGCATCGCGCTGGTCACCATCATCCCGGCCGAGGCGTCCCGGGCGACGCGTGCCTCGGAGGGTGAGCGCATCGGTGATGACATCATCGCCGAGGCGACCCGACTGCCCGAGCGCGACATCTACTTCCTCGTCTTCGACCGCTACGGCTCCGACTGGTCGATCAAGCAGTTCTTCGGCCTCGAGAATGACATCTACGACAAGCTCGCGGAGCGCGGGTTCCAGGTGCTGCCCGGGGCCCGGGCGACCTACCGCGCCACGGACTTCAGCCTCGCCTCCATGCTCAGCCTCAACACGCTGGACGACCTGACCGACTCGGTGGGCCGCGAATCGAGCGACCGGACGCCGGCACGGGCAAAGCTCGGCGACCACGAAGCCGGGCGCTTCCTGCGTGCCAACGGCTATGACTACTACCACCTCGGAGCGTGGTACGGGCCCACGCGCACGAATCCCATCGCCGACGACGTCCGCGTGTGGGGAACGACGACCGAGTTCGAGCAGATCCTGCGCGACGCCAGCATCCTGCCGGCGATCGAACGCCTCGCCGGCGCCGTGACCGAAGATGACGACTTTCGCAACCGCCATCGCGCTGAGGCGTTGTTCGCGTTTCGGCAGCTCGAGCGGATCGCGGCCGAGCCCGGGCGCAAGTTCGTCTTCGCCCACATCCTCCTGCCCCACCCACCCTATGGCTTCGATCGCGACGGCGGCATCGTGCTCAAGGAGACCGAGAAGGAAGCCATGGCCGAGGGACGCGAGCGGGACCTGTACGCGGAGCAACTGGCCTTCACCAACACCAAGATGCTCGAGACCATCGACACGCTCCTCGATCGCCCGCCGCAGGAGCAGCCCATCATCGTCGTCACCGCCGACGAGGGCCCCTTCCTCTGCGGCAACACCGACTGCATCGACGGTACGCCCGAGACGTACGGCATCCGCTTTGGCTCCCTGCGTGGCTACTACCTGCCCGACCTCGACTACCGGGTGCCGGCGGACGACACCGGCGTTAACATCTTCCGCATGCTCTTCCGGGAGTACTTCGGAGCCGATCTGCCGGACCTGCCCAACCGCTCCTACAGCTGGCCCGACAACGACCACCTCTACGACTTCCGCGACGTCACCGATGTCCTGCCGCTGCCAGGAGGCGACGAGACCGGCTGAGGCCCGCTCAGCCGCGCGTCAGCGAGCGACGCAGGCCCCACGTGCCGATGCCGACGAGCACAAGAGCGTAGATCGCGAGCACGCCGAGCTGGGTGAGGATGTCCACCACGGCGGCCCTGGCGAAAACGAGCTCACGGAAGGCGTCGATGGCCCAGTAGTGCGGCGTCAGCATCGACACCGTCGAGATGGGCTCCTGGAACAGCTCACCGGGGACCATCGCGCCACCCACGGCACCCAGGATCATGCCCACGACCACCCCGATCGAGCCGGCCTGATCGGGGTTGCGCGCGAAGACGCCCACCAGCATGGCGGCCCCGGTCCCGACGAGCGAGAAGAGCACGACCACGACCGATGCGCCGGCGAGGTCGCCCCAGCTCACCCCGAATAGCACGGACGAGACCACGACGATGAAGAACCCCTGCAGCATGGCGATGGCGAACCGGCCCAGCAGCTCACCGAGGAGGATGAAGCGGATGGGCGTGGGAGTGGCCAGCATGCGTCGCGAGACCCCCAGCTGGCGGGTGAGCACGAGCTGTGTCGCAGCGGTCATCGAGGTCAGGAAGACGAACAGCACCGTCTGGCTCTGTGCACCGAGGGCAAAGGGATTGCCGATGCTGGGGAACGTGGACTCGCCCAGGCTGACCTCTTCGATGGTGATGCCCTCGAGTCCAGCCTGTGCCGTCGCTGCCCGCTCCAGGGCGGCATCGAGATCGACGCCGGCGAAGTCGACCGCCACGCGAGCGGCGCGGATACGGGCCGACTGCTGAGCTGCGGCAGTCTCGATGCCTCGCCCCAGGGCGGCGAAGACACCCTCTGGGCGCGCCACCAGGGTCAGCTCCACGTCGCCGCCCGAGCGCAGCGCCGCGTCGTAGCCCGGCGGGATCAGCAGGCCGAACTCGAGGCGGCCATCTTCGACGCCGGTGACGAGGTCGGCCAGGGACTCGCGCTCGCGTACCTCGACGTCCACCGCGCCGCTCTCGATCAGGCTCACCAGGTCGTCGCCCAGTGGCCCCGCGTCCGCCCGCACCACGCCCAGTCGGCTGGTGCCGGCGCCCCCGAAGGCGGCCCCCAGCGCGACGATGATGATGAACGGCAGCAGGAAGACGAAGAAGAGGTTGGTGCGGTCACGCACGACCCGCAGCAGGTTGATGCGGGCGATCTCAAGGGCAGCCATCAGCCGACCACCATGTGCTTGGCGCGCAGCATGCCCAGGCCGCCGCAGACGAGGCCGATGGCCGCCAGCACGACGATGGGCGCGGCTGCGCTGGAGATGTCACCGCCGGTGGAGACGCCGTTGATGCCGTCCAGGAACCACGCGTGTGGCGTCAGGCGGCTGAGCTGGGAGAGCAGCTCCGGTCCCTGGCCGGCGGGGAAGAAGGAACCACCCACGACCGCCAGCGTCAGCGACACGATGGCGATGGCTGAGCCGGCCTGCTCCTCGTTGTGGGTGAAGGCCACGGTCAGCAACGAGATGCCGGTGGCGGCCAGGGCGGCCGCGAGGACCAGGGCGAGCACCGCTGCCGGGTCACCCCACTGTGCCCCCAGCAGCAGCGCTGTGCCGATGATGATCACGCCCAGCGAGGTGAGCGCCAGCACCAGCGAGACGATGATCTTGCCAGCCAGGATCGACCACCAATGCAAGGGTGCTGCGAGCATGCGCGCCAGCGTCCTGGTGCGACGCTCCGCATGCAAGCTCATGATGCCGAACTGGGCGGCAAGGAAGACGAACAGGATGGCCATGGCGGCTGCGTAGTAGGTGGCATAGCCGGCCTGGCGGTCGGCAGCCGCGGCATCGACGATGCGGATGGGGTCGCCCATCGCCCCGGCCTGCTCGGCCAGGGCCGCTGTCGTCTCCGCGTCGGGCAGACGCCCGCCGGCCATGAGCGCGGTGGCCACCGACAACTGCACCGCGTCCACCTGACTGGCGAAGCCTGACAGCACCGACCGGGCCACCTGTCCGCTGATGGCAGCATCGGGGTCGACGACGAGCTCGACGGTGCTGCTGGTGCCCGAGCGTGCCGCGGCGCTGAAGCCCGCCGGCACGATGATGGCCGACTCGACCTCGCCGGCCGTGACTGCGGCACGAGCGTCTTCGGCACTGGCCATGCGATCGAGCGTGATGACCCCGTCGGCTTCGAGGGCGCGCAGGGGTCCATCCTCGAGTGCCGCAGCCACGTCGCCGCCGTCCAGATCGACGAAAGCCCAACGTGCCTCGAAGTCTTCATCCAGTCCACCCAGGATCATGGAGAAGAGTGCCGCCAGCGCGAACGGCGCGACGATGCTGATGAGCAGCGCCGAGCGATCGCGGATCTTCTGCCGCAGGTCCTTCAGGGCGATGTCAAGGGCGGCTCGCATGGCGCTCCGGCCTAGTCCCGCAGCGCCTTGCCGGTGAGGTGCAGGAAGACCGCTTCCAGGTCCGGCTCGACCACCTCGACGGCACTGATGTTGGCGCCGGCGTCGGAGGCCACCCCGATGATCCGGGGCAGCAGCGTGCGCGCACCCTGGGCAGTGATCTCGATGCTGCCGTCGGCGCCGGTGACGTCCTCGACGCGCTCGAGGCTGCGGAGTGCGGCCATCGCCGCCGGCAACGCCCCGGTCGCGGTGAGAGTGACCCGGTCCAGCTGTCCCACCAGGCCGACCAGCTCACGGCGGGTACCCTCGGCCAGGATCCTGCCCTCGTCGATGACACCGATGCGGTCGCAGAGACGCTCCGCCTCCTCCATGTAGTGGGTGGTGTAGAGGATGGACATGCCGCCGGTCCGCAGCTCCTCGACAGCCTCCAGGATGGCGTTGCGGCTCTGCGGGTCGACGCCGACCGTGGGCTCGTCGAGCACGAGCAGCTGCGGCTGATGCAGCAGGCCGATGCCGATGTTGAGGCGTCGCTTCATGCCGCCCGAGTAGTCGTCGGTCGCGGTCGTCGGCGCGCTCGACCAGGCCGGTGAGCTCCAGCACCTCGGCGACGCGCTCGTCGAGTGCCCTGCGACCCATGCGCTGCAAGCGGCCGAAGAAGCGCAGGTTCTCGCGGGCCGAGAGGTCCGGGTAGATGGCCAGGTCCTGGGGCACGTAGCCGATGGCAGCCTTGGCCTCGACCGCGTTGATGTCCACCGGGTGCCCCGCTACGGTGACCTCACCCCCATCGCGCTCGAGCAAGCCGCAGATCATGGAGATGCTGGTGGTCTTGCCGGCACCGTTGGGCCCCAGCAGTCCGTACGTCTCGCCGCGGTCGATGTGGAAGCTGACACCGTCGACCGCTACGCGCTCCCCGAAGCGCTTGTGCAGGTCGCTGCAGACCAACAGCGGCTCGACATCGGCCATGTGAGACCTCCTCGGTATCGGCAGTACCTGTCCTGCCCCCAAGTCTCGCACGCGCCTGTACCAGGATGTGGGGCTAGCCGGGGATCTCCAGGTTGGCCAGGCTGGCCATCAGCTTCTTGATGCCCTGCTTCGGGAACGCCACGGTGACCTCCTCGTCGTTGCGCGTCAGCTTCGACGAGACCACCTGGCCCACCCCGAAGACCTTGTGACGTACCTTCTGGCCATCGCGGTAACGGTGCTCACCGGGCACGCTCGTCTCCGGCGCGATACGCCACTGGTCCGCCGGCGGCGACTGCGGCTGGTCCTGCGCCTGAGCACCGGTGCCCGGGACCCGCCCGTAGTAGGCCTCCCGTCTGGCCGCGAGGTCGCGCGAGGGACGGAACGGCTCTCCTGGCCGCGGGGCACCGGGCGGGGGTGAGTAGCCACCGCCCGGCGGAAGCCGACGGCCCCCGCGTGGGCCGACCGGCGGACGGCCCACGAGGCGTGTATCGGAGGCTCGGCGGCCGATGACCGACGCCAGGTCGTAGCCGGCACGTTCGTCGTAGGGACGCTGGTCGTCGTCCTCGTCGGGGGAAACGAGGCGCGGCCCATGCATCAGCTCCTCGGGGATCTCCAGCAGGAAGCGGCTGGGGACCGAGAAGCCGGAGCGGCCCCAGGTCGCGCGCTGCGCCGCGTGCGTCAGGTACAGCCGCTGTCGAGCGCGCGTCAGCCCCACGTAGGCCAGCCGCCGCTCCTCCTCCATCTGGCGCGGGTCTTCCAGGGCTCGCGCGTGCGGGAACACGCCCTCCTCGAGTCCACTGATGAAGACGACATCGAACTCCAGGCCCTTGGCAGCGTGGAGGGTGATGAGCGTGACCTTGTCGGCATCGCCGGCGTAGGCGTCCTGGTCGGCCACGAGGGCGGTCTCCTCCAGCAGCCGATCGAGTGCGTCGGAAGGATCGAGATCGCCATAGCGATCGACCACCTCGCGCAGCTCGATGAGGTTGCCCCAGCGGTCCTCACCGTCCTGGGAGCCGTCCATCAACATGGCGCGGTAGCCGCTCTCCTCGAGCACGGTATCGAGCAGCTCGGGCAGTGCCATGAGGCCCACGCGAGCGCGCAGGCGCTCGACGAGCGTGCGAAAGGCCAGGAGCGAGTTGCGCGCCCGTGGTGTCACCTCGCCCTCGCCGGCGGCCACTGCGGCCAAGGCAGCCCAGTAGTCAGAGTCACGGGCCTCGGCCAAGCTGCGCAGGGCCTCCAGCGAACGCTGGCCGATGCCGCGTGGAGGCACGTTGACGATGCGCTCGAAGGCGGCCACGTCGTGGTCGTTGCGCAGGGTTCGCAGGTAAGCCAGCGCGTCCTTGACCTCGCGGCGCTGGTAGAAGCGGGTGCCGCCGACCAGCTGGTAGCGCAGGCCATAGCGGAGGAAGGCCTCCTCGAGAGCACGGCTCTGCGCATTGGTCCGGTACATGACCGCGACGTCCTGGAGGCGATACTCCTCGTCATCGCCATCATCGGCACGGCGCGAGAGGATGGAGCCGGCACTCCCGCGTCCCGCGACCAACGCCTCGATCTGGCGAGCCACCCACTCGGCCTCCTCGTCCTCGCGATCGGCCTCGAAGCGCTCGATCAGCTGGCCGCGCGGATTGTCGGTCCAGAGCTTCTTGTCCTTGCGATCCTCGTTGCGCGCCACCACCGAGTGGGCGGCGTCCAGGATGAGCTGCGTGGAGCGGTAGTTCTGCTCCAGCTTCACCACCGTGGCCTCGGGGTAGTCGGCCTCGAAATCGAGGATGTTGCGCAGGTCGGCACCGCGCCAGCTGTAGATGGACTGGTCGTCATCCCCGACCACCGCGAGGTTGCGGTGCTCCCGTGCCAGGTGCTTGACCCACAGGTATTGAGCGCGGTTGGTGTCCTGGTATTCATCCACGTGCAGGTAGCGCCAGCGCTGCTGGTAGTGGGCCAGCACCGCCGGGGCTTCGTCGAAGAGTCGCACCGCCTCGATGAGCAGGTCGTCGAAGTCGAGGGCCGCCGCGGCCTTCAGCCGCACCGCATAGCGTGCATAGGCCGTGGCGTATTGCGTCTCGAGGTAGCCGCGGGCGTCCTCCTCGGCCTCGGCCGGGCTGACCATGTCGTTCTTCCAGCGACTGATGACGGACAGCACAGCCGCGGGCCGCAGCTCGCCGGTTCCCTGGAGCTCCAGCTCGCGCAGGACGGCCTTGACGATGCCGGTCTGATCGTCGGTGTCGTAGATGGCGAAGCGGGGATCGATGCCGATGGCGGCTCCATCGCGCCGGAGGACCCGGGCACAAAGAGCATGGAAGGTGCCCATGGCGACCTTGGCACCCTCGTCGCCGACGAGCGCCAGGATGCGTTCGCGCATCTCCGCCGCGGCCTTGTTGGTGAACGTCACCGCCAGGATCTGCCAGGGCCTGACATCCTCCACGCCGACCAGGTAGGCGATGCGATGGGCCAGCACGCGCGTCTTGCCGGAGCCGGCACCGGCAAGGATCAACAATGGGCCGCTCGTCGTGGTCACGGCGCGGGCCTGCTCCGGGTTGAGCCGCTTGACGATGTCTGCCGCCAGCTTCCCGGCTTCATCCGCCCGACGAGCCCGAGCCTGCTGGTCCAGCCGCGGCCGTGCGGGTGCGGATTCGCCAGCCGTCGCAGCAACCATGGAGAACCATTCGGTGTCGTCAGTGGGCTCCGCCGCCAGATCTCGGGCTGGCGGCGACTGGGTGAAGGCCGGGTGATCGAGATCGCCAGGTCCTTCGAGGGGCAGGGGGGCATCGTCGTCCGACGGCGGGGCCCCCAGTTCATGGGGCGCGAAGAAACCGTCGAAATCGAGCGTCGGGGGGTCCGGCGGCGTCGGGGGGTCCGGCGGCGCGCCATCCTTTGGATCGGGCACTCACCCGATGATAGGGCCGCGAGGCCAGGACATCAGGAACGGCCGCGACGATCCGTCGCGGCCGTTCGGCTGTGGCGATGTGTCCGCATCAGCGCGGACGGTGGGAGCTAGTGGGCTGGATTGGGCACGTCCATGCGATCGGCCACACCGATGGAAGCGCGGGACTCGACATCATCGCCGAGCAGCTCGGCCCGAACCGCCGGTCGCTGCATGTAGGCGACGGCGATGACCGCACCCGTCGCGGGCAGGACCGCCGAGAGCATGTTCGCAGAGATGATGGCCAGGAAGACGCTGGCACCGATGAGCGCCGCGAAGAGGATCACGCCACCGGCCCAGGACCAGTGCTTGCGCGTCCAGAAGCCGAAGCCGACGAAGTAGGCGGCCACCGTGAGACCGAGGAACACGGCCCCGGTGATAAGCGTGACCGCACCGTGCATGGAGCCGGCCGCCGTGAAGACGGAGCCCATCAGCAGCAGGGCGATGGCAGCCAGCTGGCTGTAGAGCGCCACCATGATCGAGCTGAAGGCGAGTGTCGTGACGCCGAATGAGCGATCTCGCATATTTCGGGATACCTCCGGTTGGGATGAGCGTTCGCGTCTGATGTCGAGGTCGACAGGCCTCCGGCGGCGCGACCGACTCGGTCCGCGGCTGGATATCCAGCACTCTGCACGGGCACTGGACCCCGCACTACTCGCCGGAGGTCCTGCCTCGAACGGGGGTCCATGTGTCCACGGGGGTGGGGTCCAGCGCGGTCGGAGACGGTGCGGTGCAGTCGCCGCAGCCCTCCTTCCGTCCCGGGTGCCGCCCGGCAGGCCTACTCGTGGGCCGCCGGCAGGTTCTCCCAGATCGGTGACGACGTGGCCCCGCGTGCTGTCCCGACCACGTGATGCGAACGACAGCGAGCTTCGTAGCGGTCGTCGTTCATGCCACCGACGACGATGAGCGGATCGTCGGCGGCAGCCGGTCGCCCACCGACCATGCGCTGGGTGCGCGTGGCCTCCGCGCCGCAGACGGTGCAGATTGCGGTCAGCTTGGTCACCTCGTCAGCCAGTGCCAGCAGCGTCGGCATGGAGTTGAAGGGTCGACCCAGGAAATCCTGGTCCAGGCCGCTGATGAGCACGGAGCGGCCTTCGGCGGCGAGCAGCTCGGCGATCTCGGGCAGCCCGGCATCGAAGAACTGGGCCTCGTCGATGGCAACGACCGACGCGCGCTCGCCGGAGACGAGTGGCGGGATCTCACCACTGTCGGCTACCGACCGTGCCTTGTAGGTGACACCGGAGCGAGATTCGACCGAGCCGGCTTCGGTGCGGCTGTCCATCGTCGGACGTACCAGCAGCACGCGACGGCCGGCGATCTCGGCGCGCCGGATGAGGCGCAGCATCTCGTCGGTCTTGCCGCTGAACATGCAGCCGGTGATGAGGTGGATCCAGCCGGTGGTCATGGGAACAGTCTAGAGTCCAGCCAGGCGACTGCTCATGCGCTCGCCGCAGGTGCGGCGGGGCCGGGCTCATCGGCGGCTCCCCCACCCGGGTCTGGCGCGGCTGTCGGTACCGGCTTCAGCCAGGGGATACAGGCACCGATGCCCTCCCCTGCCACCAGGCCGGCCTTCTTCGTGGAACGGAACGGCGGCATGGTACTCGCTCGCACGCGTCCGTGGCACGCTCGAGCCAAGCGTCGACGCGCTCGTCACCGGTGGGCGCGAGCTCGAAGTCCCGCAGCACGTTGTAGCCGCGTCGCGTCAGGCCCAGCTCCACCGCCAGCTGCGCCTCGTCGCCCTCGAGGGCGACCTCGACAGCAGGCTGCTGGCGGATGACCAGGCCGTCCTCGAAGAGACTGACCGTGGCCGCGATGGCGATGCGCCCGTCTGCGCCGGGGTCTCGGCGGCGATGAGAGCCGCGAGTGCGTCACGCGTCATGCCGTCGACGGGCAGGCTGACACCGCCCCGCCAGGAGGCCGGGGCCGTGACGTCCCGGAGCGTCTGGCCGTTCTCGACCAGTCGGTCGACCACGAACGGCTCGCCCGTGATGGAGCCCTCGATAACAGGTCGGGACGTAGCCGACCTCGCCGCTCGCAACGATGGGGCCCAAGCCGACCGTCGCGCTGTCGTATCCGCCCGCTTCGCCGTCGACATGGGTGATGACGCGGAAGCCCTCGCCGATGGCTTCGGGCGCGACCAGCAGATCGAGGACGTTGGGTGCCGCCCAGGCGGCCGCGAACGGCGACTTGTCCTTGTACCAGCCCTTGGCCAGGTCGCTCGCCAGCAGGCGCTGCTGGCCGGTCGTAGATGCCCAGGTGAGCGAGTAGACGTCCTGGCTGCCGGCGAACGGGCTGTCAGGGGCAGCCACGCCGGTGGGAGCATTGTTGCTGCGCGAGCCGTCGATGTCGGTGGCCACGTGGATCCCGGAGTGGTCGCCTCCGACGTCGTCGACCGGGCGATCCAGGACGACACGGACGACGATCGCGGGCCCAGCCTGCACGGCTTTCTTGCGCTGGCCCGACTTCAGCAGCCGTTCCGACTCGCGGATGATCCCCGGCTCGGTGATGTCGACCCGGCCTAGGCCGGCGCCGAGGATATCGAGTCCGTCCGCGGGAGCATCTCCCCTGGCGTCAGCCTGCCACACGATGCCGCTGATCTCTCCGAAGAGGCTGGGGAGATCGCGCTCGCTGACGTCGGACCAGTCAGGCAGACGGCAATCGGACGTCCCCCCCTCGTCACACGCGGGCAGGTCCTGCGCGAACGCGCCGACGCCGAGGCTACCGACAAGCAGGGCGGAGAACGCGACCAGGCTGGCACCGCGACGGGCGCGAGAGCGCGCGAAGGACATGAGACGGCTCATCGCGGCGGAGTCTAGAACGGTCCGCCTCAACCTGCCGGCAAGCGTTCCATGGCTGTGCTGGCGCGCCGGGCGATGAGGCGTTGCTGAGACGCTATGCGATCGGGCGTCCGAGATCCGGGCGTGGTGTGGCACTCAGGCCGAGGTCGGCGACATCGACACGGCGGACCTCCAGGACCTGTGTGCCGGGCAGACGGATGGTAGCCACCGGCTGGAAGTCGGCCGTCGTGACGACGACGCCGCCCTCACCCTCGTTACGTTGCACCCGGTCCACACCGATGGGCGAGAGGCCCACGACATGGTGGTCCAGGCCGAGCGCCAATCCACGTACGAACGCGTCCAGCTTGAGCACATCGGCGCCGCCGACCGCGACGGCTCCCTCGACCGAGCGACAGGTGACCTGCCTCACCGCCGAGGATGCCGATGTTGTGGCAGCACGAGCCACCCATCGGCTCACGCTGCCTGACCGTGCCGTCAGCATCCAGCAGGAACAGCTCACTGCCACGGCGCGTCTTGACCGTTTCGTTGTGCGCGACGAGGTAGATGTCACCATCCCTGGCATAGACGGAGTTGAAGTGGGCGTGATTCGCGCGCTCACGCCCGATCTGAGAGCGACCCACGGGGTAATGCTGCCGGGCGGCCCGCCGCCAGCGTCGGCCGATGGCCTCGATCGGCACCTCCACGATCCGGTCGCGATAAGTGTCGACGATCCAAAGCGCCCCATCGATGAAGTCGATCTGATGCACGCCCCGGTTCAAGCCTCCGATCTCGGTCCGCGCATCGACGGCCGTATGCCCGTCGAGCCGGAACGAGATGATGCGGCCGTTGCCACCGTAGCGCTGGAAGGCATACCAGCGGTCCCGGAAGGTCGAGATGCCGAAGAAGTCGATGCCAACGAAGAGGCGCGTGACGCGAGGTCCATCTACCAGCAGCAGGCCGGCTCGACTGGTGCCGACCAGGAAGCGGATGTCAGGCAACGAACCCTCGACGGCCGAGGGCGTGTAGTCCTCGTTGACAGGCGTCGGGTTCGGGGTCAGCCAGCCAGCGATGCGGTCGAGCTGGAGCGTCTCCGAGTAGCGGTCGTATGTCAGCCCCAGGCTGAGTCGTCTCTTCGCCACCGTGGCAGTCCCCCCAAGGTCGGTCGTGTCCCCTTGCTGACCGCTGCTCGGGCGACGCCGGGACCAATCTCACCTGAGGGTAGCAAACTCGGGTGCAGCGACCGGTGCTGCCGACCAGAAGAGTGCGCCGCGCTGGACCGCCGCACGGCTGCGCCGAGCTCCTGGCGACCGATCCAACTCAGACTTCGAGGAAGCCTGCGAGTGGGTCCGGCGTGCCATGGAGGTGAAGATTTCGTGGCCGCTGCTGGCCAGATGGCGCACGATGCCAACGACGCTATGACGCGTCGCCGTCCCCGGCGAGGTATGTCGCCGCACGACCTCAGGCGAGTGTCTGCAGGTCAGAGAAGGTCGAGCCGCGTACCAACGCGCTCGGAGGGCTCCGCAGAGGCGCGGCCATCCTCGATCTCGTGCGGTGTCAGGTAGAACTCATCCCAATAGCGAAACGCCACTCCACGCCGGATAGGTCCCGGTTCTGGCCGAACGCCAAGGACGAGATCACGCATCGCCATGTCCGGTTCATTGAAGCCGAAGTACGCGCGCATGACCGCCGACCCCGAGAAGCGCACGTTCGCCTCGAAGAAGGAGACCCCGTGCGTCGTCTTTCTCAACTGCAGGTTGATGGGACCCCACACGTCGATGCGGTCGCAGAAATCCCGGCAGAGCGCCTCGATGGAGTCGTCCTCCACGACCTCGGCCTTGTAGGTGTTGCCGGAAGCCAGTACTCGCCGGAGGCTGATCTGGCCGATGTAACCATGAGTGGGACTCTTGTAGACACCGACCGTGTACTCCTCGTCGTCTGGCAAGAGGTATTCCTGCACGACAGCATCGGCGAGGTAGTCGCAGAGCAGGTCGAGCTCTCTCTGACTGTGCACCTTGAAGACCCGCTGGGAGCCTGAGCCGCGTCTGGGCTTGATGATCAAGGGGAAGCCGTGCCGTTGCATCAGCGAGCGCAGGGCGGTGGCATCAGAGGCGAGGACGGTTTCGGGGCCTGGCAGGGAGTGCTGGCGAAGCAGGCCGGCAAACTCCCACTTGTCAGAGATCCGTCCGAGCACAGACGGAGAGTTGAGCACGAGCCTCGCCCCGGTGGCACGCTCCAGATCATCGACGGCGGGCGCGACAACGTCGATCTCTACCTCCGACCCGAAGCACACCATCGAGACACGCTCGGCGATGATGACCCCCTGCAAGGCGTCCAGATAGGCCGCTCGATCCTGAAGGACGTGCGGCAGCACGTACGCTGCATCCGCCCGGTACAGGCCGATCGACCGAGGGTCCAAATCGGTCGCCACGATGCGGGGACGCAGCGACGACTGCCGCAGTGCCTTGAAGATGCTGATGCCCACGGGACCACCCGTCCCGGTCACCATCACACTGATGTCGCCCGCTTTCGCTGAGACCGAACGGCGGCCATCCATCATCTCGCCAGCTCGGTCCCGCGGCCGCCGAGAACGGCGCGAGCAGTCTTGACGAGAACGACGACGTCACGACGCAGCGACCAATCGTCCAGGTAGTCCAGGTCGAGCTCGATCCGTTGCGGCCACGTGAGGTCGTTTCGACCGTGGACTTGTGCCCAACCAGTGATGCCCGGCCTCACCATCAGCCGGCGTCGCTGGAGACTGCTATATGCCGCCGCGTGGTGTGGTAGGTCTGGTCGCGGGCCCACGAGACTCATGTCTCCCCGGAGCACGTTCACAAGCTGAGGGAGCTCGTCAAGGCTGGTCCGCCTGAGGACCCTCCCGATGCGCGTGATCCGCCGATCGCTGGCGCCCCGTTCCGAATCATCCCTCGGTTCACGCATGGTCCGGAACTTGAAGATGGTGAAGGTGACTCCATCCTTGCCGGCCCGCTCCTGCCGGAAGACCGCATCCCCTGGCTCCGATAGCTTCAGCAGAACGGTGATGGCGAGCATGAGTGGGCCCAGCAGCAGCAACAGCACCAGGGATACGGTGATGTCGAACGCTCTCTTGAGAGCAACCTGGATGCGGATAAGACCACCATCCTTCACGTGACGTCTTCCGGAGTCCGTGCCGCTCGGACGAGCTCATGCTGCAACCGGGGAGGAGAACCGCTCGTCCGCGCTCGATCGAGGCCGACGCGCCTACGCAGCCGACGATAGCTCGCGGCAACCACACCCGGAAGGTACGGCTCGAGCGAGTGATACGTTTCCATGAGGCGGCGCTTTGCGATGTTCTCCGAACCCGCCGGCTGGTCTGGGTAGTAGATGCGCCGCGGTGAGGTGCCCAGCATTCGATCCGTGCCCTCGTACTCGACGAAGACCGAGCCGATCTCAGCTGCCGTGTGGGCGTCGCTGCCGGCGACCGAGCCGAGCTCACGCTGTGACGCGAAGGCGAAGCTGCGGCGGTTGTTGGCTGCGCTGTCGCGACCGTTGAAGCACTCCACGGCATCAGTGAGGTCCAGCACCTCGTCGATGAAGCTGGGAGAGCGCTTTCGCGAGGCAGCGAAGATGCCGCCGCCGCGTCGGAACGGATGCGGCAGGATCACCGAGCCTCCGCCTTCCTTGATGGCATGGAGAAGATGGGGGATGCGCCTCTCAGAGACTACGTCGTCGAGGCCCAGGCCGATGACCTGCGATCCATCTTCGGTGTCGAACTCGCAGCCGACGATCGATCTCGAGTCCGCTCGGACGCATACCGTCCAGCCGTACGGCCCCAGCGATCGTCCCGTGGTCAGTCACGCAGAGACGGTCGATCCCGGCCTCGAGTGCCCGAGCGAGCACGACTTCGACAGGTGTCTCGCAGTCATACGAGTACTCGGTATGCACGTGATAGTCGACGCGAAACGGGGCGCGGACCCCTGAACCATGCGGCTCGCCGGGGATCTGGGACCCGAGCGACGGATCGATCACCACTTCAACCCACCCCCAGAGAGTCCGTACACGAGGCGAACCGCCAGGGCCGTCGCCCGCACGGACCCGGTTCGCGGTTCCGCGCCCTCCGGAAGTGTCGGTTCGCAAGGGGCCGGGACGTGAGCGAAGCGCCTCATGTGGGTAGAGCCCCGTCTGGGAGCACCCTGGGCGCCTCGCTTCTGTATGCAGGGAAGAAGCCCGTCATGTCCAATGCCTCCGCGTCGACTCCCCGGCGGGCAGCGAGGTCGCGATAGTCCTGCTCGCGAATAACCACCCGTAGCGTGCGCCAATCACGACGAAGCGGCGAGAAACCTGCCTTGAAATGGAGAAGCGAGTCGTCCTGGGCTCCGACGCCGCCCCCCAGATGGAACCAGCGCATTCCACGTCTCTTGGCCCAGGTGCGGACCCCGTGGTACAACGACTTCGTCGGCTGCGCCTTGGCGTAGGCAGCGTCCCATCCTGCGAGATGCAGCTGGACGATGCCGCAGGATTCGGTGAAGAGTCCTGCGGCCGCGATGTGGCCATCGACCCGCAGCGTCGCCAGATGCAGTCGGTCCCCGAGCAAGACCTGAAGCTCATCGAAGTATTCGTCCTTCAGCCAGTAAGACGGCGCGGCGTCCAGTCGGCCCATGGTGGCGCGATAGACGTGCTTGAATGCATCGAACGCCTCCGGCGACGTTTCGAATGCGAACTCGTGACCGTTCCGCTGCGACCGAGCGATGTCACGGCGGTGATTCTGCCGTGTCTGTTGCCACATCTCCGACTCGGTCAGAGACAGGTCGATCACGACCGTCTCGCCATGCCTGACCAGTGTGCCGACGGCGTCGAGCCCCTCGACAGGTATGAGTGGATGCAATCGTACGAAGAGCGACACGATACCCTCCGACCTCAGGCACCCGATCGCTGCCGTCATGGCCGCGGCCACGCTTCGGGCATCGGTGGCACGATCGGCGATGGGGCCCGAGTACCCGTACGGAGTAAGAGCGTCTCGGTGTCCATCGACGAGGTCAAGGAGGGTCAGGGGCAGCAGGAGCCGGGGGCGGCTACCCTCCTCCACCAGCACGGCCGCAGCCGAGCCATCTTCCTGTCGCGCGCAGGCAGACGCGTACGCCGGCAAGTGGTAGACGTCGTGGGGGCGATGCGCCAGAAACGCTCTCCATTCGGGCGCATCCACGCCGACCAGCCGTGCCCTCAAGCTGACGGCCCAGCCGGACCTGCCTGGATGCGAACCGCCAGCGCAGACCGGGCGAGGACAGGCCGATCAGTCGGGCCTGCATCGCTCCCGAAGGTGGCGAGCAGGTCCCGCCGTCGCGAGTACCACTCGCTGCCTCTCGGGGATCGATCGAGTGGCCATGACCTCACGGGTGCGTGCTCAAGCCTACGCCTCGCTTCACGGATCTAACCTGGATCAGTATGCCGATCCGGCTCGGACGACCATTGATTTGCCGACCATAGCGCTAATCGAAATGGTGCGCCGTTTCAGCGCGACGCCTCAAGCGGGCTCGCGTCTCCGTCCGCGACACGCCACTCGGTCGCCGCGACAGCCGTGAAGAATCGAAGGTCCCGGGCCTGGCAGACCCGGGACCTTCGGCGATCGGATGGCTGACCGGGTCCGGTCAGTCGCGACGACTAGTAGTCGTGACTGTGGCCGCCCGCGGCGCCTGGCTTCTCTTCCTCCGGCATGTCGGTCACCAGCGTCTCGGTGGTCAGCACCATGCCGGCGATAGAGGCAGCGTGCTGCAGCGCGGACCGTGTCACCTTGGCCGCGTCGACGATGCCCTTCTCGAACATGTCGCCGTAGACGTCGTTGAGGGCGTCGTAGCCGGAGCCCACGGGGAGCTGACGGACGGCAGCCACGATGACAGAACCCTCCTTGCCCGCATTCTCGGCGATCTGGCGGACGGGTGCCTCCAGGGCGCGGCGAAGGATACTGATGCCGATGGCGGCATCACCCTCGAGCTTGAGATCGTCGAGCGCAGGGATCGCCTGCAGCAGCGCGGTGCCACCGCCGGCGACGAGGCCTTCCTCGACCGCGGCGCGGGTGGTAGAGAGGGCGTCCTCGATACGGTGCTTGCGCTCCTTCAGCTCGACCTCAGTGGCCGCGCCGACCTTGATGACGGCCACGCCGCCGGCCAGCTTGGCGAGGCGCTCCTGGAGCTTCTCGCGATCGTAGTCAGACGTGGTCTCCTCGACCTGCGCCTTGATCTGCGCCATGCGGCCCTTGATGGCCTCGTGGTCGCCAGTGCCGTCGACGATGGTGGTGTCATCCTTGGTCGAGACGATGCGGCGGGCACCACCGAAGTCCTCGGCGGTCACGGAGTCGAGCTTGCGCCCGACCTCCTCGCTGATGACGTTGGCGCCGGTCAGGATGGCGATGTCGCGCAGCATCTCCTTGCGGCGATCGCCGAAGCCGGGGGCCTTGACGGCGAGGACGTTGACGGTGCCGCGCAGCTTGTTGACGACCAGCGTGGCAAGCGCCTCGCCGTCGATGTCCTCGGCGATGACGAAGACCGGGCGGCCCAGCTGGACCCCCTTCTCGAGCGCCGGCAGCAGGTCGTTGATGCTGGAGATCTTCTTGTCGGTGATGAGGACCGCGGGGTTCTCCAGGACCGCTTCCATGCGGTCGGCGTTGGTCACGAAGTACGGGCTGATGTAGCCGCGGTCGAACTGCATGCCCTCGGTGTATTCCTTGTCGAGGCCGATCGACTGACCTTCCTCGACGGTGATGACACCGTCCTTGCCGACCTTGTCCATGACCTCGGCGATGAGCTCACCGACGTTGGGGTCGGCCGCTGAGATGGCGGCCACGGCGGCGATCTGCTCGCTGGTATCGACGGGGATCGAATTGGCCTTCAGGCGCTCCACGATGGCGTCGACACCCTTGTCCAGGCCGCGCTTGACGATCATCGGGTTGGCGCCCGCAGTGACGTTCTTGAGGCCCTCGTTGACGAGTGCCTGGCCCAGCACCACCGCGGTGGTGGTGCCGTCGCCGGCGACGTCATCGGTCTTGGTCGCCACCTCCTTGAGGAGCTGCGCGCCCATGTTCTCGAACGGCTCTTCCAGCTGCACCTCTCGGGCGATGGTCACGCCGTCGTTGGTGATGGTGGGAGCTCCGAACTTCTTGTCCAGGACGACGTTGCGGCCCTTGGGACCGAGCGTCACCTTGACGGCGTTGGCGAGTCCGTCGACGCCCCTCTTGAGCGAGCGACGAGCGGTCTCGTCGAAGATCAGCTGCTTGGCCACGGTGTGGTGGTTCCTCCTTGGAATGCAACGGCCGAACCCCGACGTGGGGCCCGGCCGAGCTGCGGATCAGTGCGTGGGTCTAGGCCTCGACGACGGCGAGGATGTCCTTCTGGCTGACGATGAGGAACTCCTCGTCATCGACCTTGAACTCGGTGCCGGCGTACTTGGCGTAGAGGACCTTGTCGCCGACCTTGACGTCCATGGGCTCGCGCTCACCGTCGTCGGTGAGGCGGCCGGGACCGGCGGCGATGATGGTGCCCTCCTGGGGCTTCTCCTTGGCGGTGTCCGGCAGGACGATGCCGCTCTTGGTCATCTCTTCACGAGCAGTGGGCTGAACGACGACGCGATCGCCGAGGGGGCGAAGCTTGGTCGCAGTGGCAGTCGCCAACGCGGTTCCCTCCTAGGTGTGGTTGTGATATCGCGGCGGGGGGCCGGCTGCCGGCTGTGGCCGGGGGCCCGTTGGCCCGCATCGCTTGCTTGATTAGCACTCTCAAGGTGAGAGTGCCAACACTGTAGGCGAACGCGCCATGCATTGTCAAGTGTCACGTGTGTACGTTGCGAGGCAAGACCGACAGTCGGTGCGACGATGCCAGTTGCCGTGTCGGGTGCTCAATCGAAAGAGGCAGGCCACGCTCGTGGCCTGCCTCCTGTCGGTGCAGCGGATGAGGGAGCCTAGTTCGTCACCTTCTTCGAGAGTGCGAACTCGGAGGTCTCAGCCGGCGTGCGGGTCAGGTTGGTGGCTGTCGCGGTGATCTTCTTGCCGGCCGCCAGCTTGGGGACCTTGGTGGACCAGTTGGCCTTGCCGGCAGCGTCCGTATTCACGGTGATGGTCTTGAGGAACTTCTTGCCCTCGCGCTCGTTGTAGACGTCCACGAACAGGCGGATCTGGAAGGTGCTCAAGGCTTCACCCAGCATCACGCCGCGAACGACCGTCTTGGTCCCGACGTTCCGTGCCGACTTGATACCCGGGAAATTCTGGTGGTGATTGGAGCCACCGTCGGCATCGAGGGCGCCGTCGTTCTTCGTGATGCCGTTGAAGTCGAGGTCGATGGCCGGGCCATCATTCCGGAAGAACGAGTTGCCGAGGATCCGAACGCCGAAGGCGATGCTGTTGTCGGCAGCCGCGCGGGTGAGAACCACGCCGCCCCAGCGATTGAAGGCGATGGAGTTCTGGTCGAGCTTGCTATCGCCGCCGACGACGAGATCCTCCGTGCCGTAGGCCCAGATACCGGCATACCGGTTGCCGAGATCCTTGCGGTTGTCAGCGCCGACGCCGATGAGGTTGCCCTTGATGGCGGTGCCTTCGACATCCTCGCACAGCAGGATGCCGGCGCCGCCGTTGCCCGCGATGATGTTGCGTGCCCACTTGCTGCCACCACCTACGATGACAGCGGCGTCACAGTTGACGTGGATGCCACTCCCGAGGTTCCTGGCCTTGCCCATGCCGCTTGGGGTGGTGCCGATGAAGTTGCCGGCCACGCGGCTGCCCTCGCCACCTGGGCTGATGAAGACGCCTTCATAGAAGCCCTGGATCACCAGACCCTTGACGATCGAAGGAGCGGCGATGTCGAGGCCATCGTACGTCGCCCCGCTGCCTGGCCCCTTGAGCACGATACGCAGCTTCGCGTTGCTGCCACTCAGCCTGGAGTTGACCTTCGTATTCGGTGCGCTGTAGCCGTCGATCACCACCGGCTCCGTGATCTGGGGCAAGGCGTTGGGCACCTTGATGGTCTTGGCGGCCGTCCCGCCGAAGCCGAACTCGATGGTGTCCAGGTCGGGATCCGCGTTGGCAGTCTCGATGGCCGCACGGAGCGAGCACTGCAGGCCCGGCGTGGCGGGATTGACATCGCACATCGCCGGTGCCGCCGCTGGCGTCGGAGCCGTTATAGATGGTGTTCACCGTGATGGTGTCGTCGGCCAACGCCGGCACGGCCGCGAACGCGACAGCACTGGCGGCGACCAGCGTGGACATGGCCAGTGCTGAGAAAACGCGATCAGCTCGCATCGATGGGGCCCTCCTCGTTCTACTTCGTACACGCGCGCGGGGGCCGGCGGTGACGGATGGATCTGAATGACTTCGCAGGCGAGGATAGCCCGTCTTCGGACTTTGCCGGATCGGCGGCAGACCTGAAGTGTTGACCGCGTGCAACCCGGTCACCCGGGCGACTCGACAAGACCACACCAGAAGGCACCGTACGCACATCGGGGGCTACCCCCGGCGGTCCTCCCCCCGGACTTCCCGATCACCGCGCGCTCGGGCAAGTGTCACGTAAGTTCGGGCCGTTACCGTTCCGTGTGAACCGAAAACGCACACCCGTCGCGAGACGGGGCCGCAAAGCCGAGGACCTGGCGAGAGGCCAGGTGGCCGGGCTGCCGAAGTCATGCCGCATCCCCCAGGACGCGGCGTCACACCCGGGGGGCATCTCAACCCCTTGGTTCGTCCTGCCGCCACACCTCCCGCCCCTGCTATAGGAGCCGGAGTCCATGCCGTCCAACCACGACGTATTCGAAACGACCAACCTGCCCTTCGATCACGTCGACGCACCGGGCCCCTTCGCCGTGCCAGAGGATGAGCCTGCCCCGGACGACCTTGACCCGCAGCCCCAGTCGCCGCCCCGATCGCGGCGGCCTGGACGGCGTGGCCTGCAGACCTTCCTCGCGGTCGGGCTGTCCACGGTCCTGCTGATCAGCTTCAGTGTCATGACCGCCGTCTCGGGCGACCCGCGCGCGCTGCTGGCCGCGGACAGCTTCGACGGAGGCGGCAGCGACTGGGGCACCAGCGACACCGGCTTGCGCTGGATGTACCCCGCTGGCGCAGCCGGCCTGACACGCAGCAACGGCCAGGCCATCGCCACGTTGACGTCGCAGCGCCGCTTCCTCGAGTCGGCCGTCAACGTGAAGGTCCGTGACGCCACGGTCCAGTACAGCTTCTCCATGGACCGCCTCCCCGGAGGCAAGGGTGCCAAGACCATCGCGACCGTGCGCAAGGGCCCCTCGGGCGCCTATCGGGCCAAGGTCCGCGTCGGCGGGACCGGACGTGTGTGGCTCTCGTTCAACAAGATCCGCTGGGGCAAGCCGGCACCGCTGATGCCGCGACCTGTCGAGCTGAAGGGTTGGACGTACCAGCCTGGCCAGACCGTCAACGTCAAGGTGCAGGTGCTCGAGCTCAACCCGACCCAGCTTCGGATGAAGGCATGGCCGGCTGCGGCGGGGGAACCCGCCCGCTGGCAGCTCGTCCGCAACGACACCAACTACGACGTGGAGCCGTGGGGACGCGTGAGCCTTCGCGCTGCCCTGAGCCGGAGCGCCTGGCGTCTGCCGCTGAAGGTGAGCTTCGACGACTTCCGGGTCAATCGAGCCCTTGACGCCGAGCGGATCGCCCAGACGACCCTGCCAGCTCCGCGCAAGGCACCTCCCAAGTCCAGCCCGAAGCCGGCCCCCAAGCCGACACCCGCGCCGACGGACACCACCAAGCCGAAGATCGAGAAGGTCGTGACCACCGACGTCACCGATAGCTCCGCCATGGTGACGTGGACACTCGACGAGCCCGCCACGGGCCAGGTGCGGTTCGGCACCACGAAGCAGTACGGCACCTTCACCGAGAGGGAGTCCAGCTTCGACTACAAGACCCACGTGCAGAAGCTCAGCGGCCTTGAGCCCGGTACCACCTACCACTATCGCGTCGTGTCCAAGGACCGTGCCGGGAACCGCATCATGTCCGCGGACCAGACCTTCGTCACCGCAGGCGTGGCCGAGATCGAGCGTCCTGCGCCCCCTGCTGAGCCGACACCAGAGCCGACCGCCAAGCCCACGGCCGAGCCCGCACCGGAGACCCCGGTCGAGCCGACACCCGAGCCGACCGCCAAGCCCACGGCCGAGCCCGCACCGGAGACCCCGGTCGAGCCGACACCCGAGCCGACCGCCAAGCCCACGGCCGAGCCCGCACCGGAGACCCCGGTCGAGCCGACACCCGAGCCGACCGCCAAGCCCAGCCCGCACCGAGACCCCGGCCGAGCCGACCGCCACAGCCCACGGCCGAGCCCGACACCGGAGACCCCGGCCGAGCCGACACCGGAGCCGGTCGACACGACCCCTCCGACCGTCCTCAGCGTCGGCGTGCGTGACGTCAGTCAGACCAGCGCAGTGGTCACCTGGTCACTCGACGAGTTCGCGACCGGTCAGGTGGTCTACGGCCCCACCGCGGACCTGGGGATGCGGACCACGAAGGAAGAGAGCTTCGACTACAAGACGCACACCCAGTCCATCCGCGGACTCGAACCAGGTACGACCTACTACTTCCAGGTGGTGTCCGTCGACGCGGCCGGGAATCGGGTGATCGACCGTGGCCACACGCTCACGACCGTCGCACCGGCCCCCACGGCTCCGCCGACCGCTGCCCCCACGGCCCCGCCGACCGCTGCGCCCACGGCTCCGCCGACCGCTGCGCCCACGGCTCCGCCGACCGCTGCGCCCACGGCCCCGCCGACCGCTGCGCCCACGGCTCCGCCGACCGCTGCGCCCACGGCCCCGCCGACCGCTGCGCCCACGGCCCCGCCGACCGCTGCGCCCACGGCCCCGCCGACCGCTGCGCCCACGGCTCCGCCGACCGCTGCCCCGACGGCCCCGCCGACCGCTGCGCCCACGGCTCCGCCGACCGCTGCCCCACGGCTCCGCCGACCGCTGCGCCCACGACTGGTCAGACCGGCGTGTACGGCATGGCCATCGCGGCCGACGCCAAGAGCGACCGAACGATCGCGCCGGGGCAGAACGTGACGCGCTTGTCACTCCGGTGGCGAGCGACCACCACCTCGAACCTCAACGCTGTCGTGCTGCAGTGGCGCACGAGCCCCACCAACCCGGGCTACAGCGCCGGGCAACCTGGGCACATACCGCATCACCGTACGGCCGGACGACGGGTCAAGCGCTCATCGACCGACGTCGGAGGTGCTCTCATCGATCGTCGTCAAGGTCGCGGACCTGCCTGGGTTGGGCGGCGACAACAGCTACGTTCGGCGGCCACTGGTTCGGCAGCCCGGCGACCCTCCAGGAAGGGCCGCCTGTATCACCTGGTGTTCGAGAACATCGCTGCCAACCCCCAGTCGAACTACGCCAGCATCAACAACCTGTACTCCTTCGACCGCGCGAACCCGCAGCAGCCACTGATCAGCGACACCGATCTGGCTGCCCTCGGCAGTCCGGACGCTTCCGGCAACAACTGGTCGATCCAGCCGGGACACACCCCTAACGTCGACTTCGAATACGCCAACGGCACCCATGACGGCCAGGCGTACCTCAACACCCGTCGCGCCAACTACGCCCTGATCGGCGGGAGCCAGATGGTTCGCGAGCGCTTCACGGTAGCCGGCGGCAATCGAGTCGTAACGTCGATGATGGTGCGGGTGAACCGGCAGAGCGGCAGCGGGCTCCTGCGAGCTCCGTCTGGAGGAGAACGACGGTACGCTCATCGAGGAGCACGCCATCAGCGGCAGCAACCAGGTGAACACGTGGGCGCTCGGTACGACGGGTGACATGGGCGACTGGATCGGTGTGACGCTCGATCGCCCCCGGACGTTCGTCAATGGCAAGACATACCGCCTGAAGCTGACCGCGCCCAGCGGGACCGTCTACGCCGCGGTCAACGTCCTGGCACGCGACGCCAGCGACATCAACGGCGAGTACATGCGAAGTCACCACTTCGAGTCCGGCCGGACTGAGAAGTCGACGTGACGGTGGCGCCTCATGGTCGCTTGTCGACCCCAACTGGGCGGCGTACTCCAACCTGCAGTTCTACTTCACGACGAGGTAGCTTCAGGCGCTGGCGGCATCGGACCCAGAACGCTATCCTCAGTCCTGCAGGGGATCGGTCTGCCGTGGACCGACCCGCGTGCAGAGTCGAAGAGAGTCGTGACGCCAAGCTTCACGCGGGGAATGCCAGCCGTAGGTGGGCCCCGGGTGGCCTAGGGCGTCTGCTCTGCTCCGCCGGGCAGACGCGGTGCTGGCTTGCGTGAGCGCGTCGAGGTGCCCCCAGAGCGCCGGAGAGGACGATCGTGCAGAGACGTACCGAGCAACCGCCTGCCCGCCGGCCCTGGGACATGGCGCACTCCATCCTGGGCGAAACGCGTTGCGGTCTCGGCCATCGCGCTGGCGTTGCTGACGACCGTGGTCGCCGGCACCGTGTTCACAGGATCGAGCGGTGCCTCGGCCCTGGCTGCCACTTCGACCGCTGCTGCGGCCACGCCGCAGAAGATCTACGGTCCCGGCATCAACATCGACTCACGCTCGAACAGACGTGTCACAGGCGGACTAGGGATCGCCCATCGGTTCCGCGCCAAGACCACGGCCACGGTTCCGGCCATCCTCTTCCAGCCGCGCTGGGGACGCGGCTACTCTGCCGGGCGATGGCGGGCGCTACACGGTCAGCATCCAGGCCGACGATGGCAGCAGCAACCACTTCCCCTCCGGCACCAGCCTGGCGTCCTTCGTTTGGAGACCTGGACAACGGACTGAACAGTGGCTATGTCCGTCGCTTCACCTTCCCGAGACCGCCGCGCCTCGTCAAGGGCCGGATCTATCACGTGGTGTTCCGCAACATCCACGATCGACCAGACACCAACTATGTCTCGATCAACGAGACCATGACCTTCGAGAGACTGTCACCGCGTCAACCACGCTTCGGGAACGGCATCTACGCGGTGCTCAACGGCTCGACCGCCTATGGCTCCGGCAGGACGTGGTCGGTCGACCCTCGGCACACACCGGTCATGGACATCGTCTACTCGGATGGTGGTCACCAAGGGATGGCCTACCTTGGACCCATGCGTTCCGGTTGGGGAGCCATCAGCGGAGTCTCGCATGGTGCGGGAACGGTTCAAGGTTCGCGGCAAGGCCCGGCGTGTCTCAGGAGTATGCGTCCGGATCGGTCGCCAGCGCGGGAGCGGCGCGCTCTCCATTCGACTCGAGCGTGGATCCAGCCGTCTGATCGAGGAGTTGCGGCTCGAGCAGGCCAGGAGCGTCGCACGGACATCGCCGGGCTCCAACTCAGACAATGGCGACTGGGTTTGCGGCACATTCGATCAGGCTCGCGTGCTCGGAAAGGGCCGCACGTACAACCTGCGCCTCTCGGCGCCGTCGGACACCCAGTACAGCATGACGCCGCTGCTGGCGCGGGACTTCACCACCGACGGCAAGGGCTACCACATGAAGTCGTACTACTTCCGCGATGGCGTCGGCCAGAAGAGCTCCAACGGAGGCGCGACGTGGTCGAAGCTCTATGAGTGGTATCCGCAGAACTTGCAGTTCTACTTCATCGTCGAGTAGCGGTCGTTGAACCGCCGGTCAACCTAGCCGCGCAGCAGCTCCTGGAAGAGCCCCAGCCGCTGCTCCTCCTTGGCGCCGTAGTCGAGATGGCCCACGGCACTCCGAGGGATGCGAAACCCGATCGACGTCGCCACGAAGTCGGAGATGCGATCGATCTCGTCCTCGACATTGGACTCGGTGTTGGCGATCCGGAGAACGCCGGCGTCAAGGGTGTCGGCGTCCGGGTCACGATGGGCATACAGCATCGGGAGTCCGACCGCCAGATACTCCCGATTCTTCAGCGTGCTGTTCTCGTGCATGTCTTTGCGGTGGAGCGCCAGCTGCCCGATGGCGACATCGGCACTTGCGAGCACGTCGAGCACCGCCTCTCTCTGGAGTGGTCCGTGCCAACGGACGTTATCGGGCGCGGGCCCCTCCGCCTCGGTCCCGACGATCTCGAAGCGCCATGTGGGACGGAGCCTCGCCATGCGGACGACCTTGTCGAAGCCCTGCCACGGCTGGCCCGGACTGCCCACGAAGACGAGTCTGGGCGGGTCACCAGCGGGCGCCGGCAACTCGGGGTAGGCAGCCAGATCGATACCATTGGTGATGACGACATGACGACCCCGGAACCCGGCGAAGGAAGGGCTGTCGCTGAGCTCGTTGGTGACGAAGACGAGCGCATCCGCGCGTCCCAGGACAAGCCCTCGCGTCGCGGAGTTGTAGCTCGAGCGAAACCGACCGGTGAGCGCGTATTCCTTGGGATCATCGGTATTGACCTCGATCACGACAGGCGTCCGCCACGGCAGAATCAAGGTGGTGGGATAGAAGGCGAAGTAGCGGTGGTAGATGAGGTCTGGCCGGTAGGAGCGGACGCCGCGAACCAGGCCGGCCATCGCGCGGAAACGGCTCAGCGGATCGGTGAACTGCCGTACGTACGCCTGCGGGAACACGTCGCTCCAAAGCGCAGGCTCGTCGCGGGTGAGCAGGAAGAGGCGTACCTCGTGGCCCCGAGCGAGCCACTGCTCGGTCTGGCCTTGAACCTTGTGCAACACACCCGAACTCGGTGCGCCGCTGATCTGCCCGAAGTATGCGAGTCGCATAGGAGCGCGCAACCCTCCGTGTCGATGGATGAGGATCAGTGAACGAGCGGTTCGTGCCGCGTGCTCGATCGAGCAGCACCAAGGCATCGAGCCCCCGCGGGCGGCTCGAGCCGAACCGATAGTCGAAGCCTGGGGCCCGACGGATTTCCTCGTAGTATAGGTGCCTCATGATTGGACCCCCTTACCCGAACGTGATCCAACCCTTTCCAGTCGACCCTCACTCGTGAACCTGCCCGTCTTGTCCCGCCGGGTGCTGGTGCTGGCTGCCGTGCTGACGCTGGCGGTGGGAGCAGGGTCGTGGGCCGCCCTGGTCGACGACGACCAGGCGCCCACATCGGAAGGGCCGGTCATCGCCGCCATCGAGGTGTTGGAGACGGCCCAGAACGAGGTCGTCATCCGCTGGGACGTCACCCCGCCATCTACCGGCCAGGTCGAATTCGGGCCGACCAGCGAATACGGTCGACTCTCGAAACAGGAGACCGCACTGCTGTCGACGCATGTGCAGCGGCTCCCCGGCCTGGTTCCTGCAACCAGCTACCACTATCGCATCATCGCCACAGATGCCGATGGCTTGCGCGGCGTGAGTGAGGATCTGCAGTTCACCACGGCGCCGGCCGCCATCCAGCCGGAGGCGCCCACGGGCATCTACGGCTCCGGCATCGCGTCCGATGACAAGGACAACTACCAGCTCAGCGGACGCCGGCTGTCGCATCGCTTCCGGGCGAGCACGACCTCGGAGCTGCTGTCGGTCCGGGTGCAGCAGCGCGGTGGACCGGTCTACTCCGATGGCGACGGCGGCAACGTGAGGATCAGCCTCCAGACCGACGACGGCAGCCGGGCCCACCGCCCCTCGGGTGAGATCCTCGCGGAGGTGACCGTGCAGCCGGGCAACCCCGAGGGCGAATGGACGACCTACGAGGCCTGGGCCTTCCCCGAGCCCGCGGAGGTGGCCGCCGGCGAGCTCTACCACGTCGTCTTCGAGAACACCGCCGCGACACCGGGCGACGACTACATCTCGATCAATGAGATCTTCGTATGGGAGCCCGATGAGCCACGCCAGCCGGCGCTGCTCGATGAGTACGCGGTCCTCTACGACGAGGGCGACGGCTGGAAGCTGGAGCGCAATGCCACGGCGGACATGGACCTCAGCTATGCCGATGGCTCCCACGATGGCGTCGCCTACATCCACAACATGTGCGATCGCTACGGCGTCATCGCCGGGCCCGACCAGCTGGTGCGCGAGCGCTTCACCGTATCGGGCGGTGACCGCGTCGTCGATGGCGTGGCGGTCAGGCTCAAGCGCACCTCCGGCAGCGACGATCTCGTCATCAGCGTGGAGCGCGATGACGGGACCATCCTCGAGGAGCTGGCGGTCCCGGCCGCCGAGGTGCCCCAAGCAGACCCGGGGTGCGCCGACAGCCAGGCCGACTGGGTGACGGTGTCGCTGACCGCGCCGCTGACGCTCGAGGATGGCGAGACCTACGACCTGCGCCTGAGTACCGGGATCGGGAGCCAGTACACCGCCGAGCCCATCCGCGAGGCGACCGATCAGGGCATGTCCTCCTACCGCTTCATCGATGGTGGAGCGGAACGCTCGACCGACGGCGGCTCGAGCTGGTCGGCGCTCTACCCCTGGAGCCCCGTCGACCTCCAGTTCTACTTCCAGCCGGCGCGCTGATGCGGCGACTCACCGGCACCGCGGCGCTCGCTGCGGGCCTCGCATCCTGCCTGGCTGCCTGTAGCTCCACCACGGCGCCGGCCGCCATCCAGCCGGAGGCGCCCACGGGCATCTACGGCTCCGGCATCGCGTCCGATGACAAGGACAACTACCAGCTCAGCGGACGCCGGCTGTCGCATCGCTTCCGGGCGAGCACGACCTCGGAGCTGCTGTCGGTCCGGGTGCAGCAGCGCGGTGGACCGGTCTACTCCGATGGCGACGGCGGCAACGTGAGGATCAGCCTCCAGACCGACGACGGCAGCCGGGCCCACCGCCCCTCGGGTGAGATCCTCGCGGAGGTGACCGTGCAGCCGGGCAACCCCGAGGGCGAATGGACGACCTACGAGGCCTGGGCCTTCCCCGAGCCCGCGGAGGTGGCCGCCGGCGAGCTCTACCACGTCGTCTTCGAGAACACCGCCGCGACACCGGGCGACGACTACATCTCGATCAATGAGATCTTCGTATGGGAGCCCGATGAGCCACGCCAGCCGGCGCTGCTCGATGAGTACGCGGTCCTCTACGACGAGGGCGACGGCTGGAAGCTGGAGCGCAATGCCACGGCGGACATGGACCTCAGCTATGCCGATGGCTCCCACGATGGCGTCGCCTACATCCACAACATGTGCGATCGCTACGGCGTCATCGCCGGGCCCGACCAGCTGGTGCGCGAGCGCTTCACCGTATCGGGCGGTGACCGCGTCGTCGATGGCGTGGCGGTCAGGCTCAAGCGCACCTCCGGCAGCGACGATCTCGTCATCAGCGTGGAGCGCGATGACGGGACCATCCTCGAGGAGCTGGCGGTCCCGGCCGCCGAGGTGCCCCAAGCAGACCCGGGGTGCGCCGACAGCCAGGCCGACTGGGTGACGGTGTCGCTGACCGCGCCGCTGACGCTCGAGGATGGCGAGACCTACGACCTGCGCCTGAGTACCGGGATCGGGAGCCAGTACACCGCCGAGCCCATCCGCGAGGCGACCGATCAGGGCATGTCCTCCTACCGCTTCATCGATGGTGGAGCGGAACGCTCGACCGACGGCGGCTCGAGCTGGTCGGCGCTCTACCCCTGGAGCCCCGTCGACCTCCAGTTCTACTTCCAGCCGGCGCGCTGATGCGGCGACTCACCGGCACCGCGGCCAGGCCATTGGCCTGGCTCGGTTCGGTCATGGCTCCAGGGTCGTTCGTCCGTGGCGCCAGTCTCATCGCGATGGGCACGATGCTTGCGCAGTTCGTGGCCATCGCCGTCTCGCCGATCCTGACGCGCCTCTATTCGCCGGCAGAGTTCGGGTCCTATTCGGTGGCTCTCGCCATCCTCTCCATCATCGCGGTCATGTCGACACTGGCCTACGAGGAGGCGATCCCGCTGCCGGACAGCGACGTGGGTGCTGCCAACGTGCTGGCACTTTGCATCGCCATCGCCATGATCACCGGTGGCGTGGTCATGCTCGTGCTGTTGCTCGTGGGCCCTGCCCTGCTGGACCTCGCCGGTGCGCCGGAGCTGGCCCCGATCGCGTTCGTGCTGGCCTTTGCGGTGATCGGCAACGGGATGCTGCTGGCGTTCCTGGGCTGGGCGATACGCATGAAGGCATACGGCCAGATCGCGGCCAACCGTCTGACGCGCGCCGGAACGGGCGCCGTCACCCAAGTCGGCTTCGGCATCCTCGGCTGGGGTGCCTTCGGGCTGTTGCTGGGTGCGATCCTGGCCATCTTCGTGGCCCTGGCGAGGCTGGCGGCGATGGCGTGGCGCTCGGACCGTGATGCCTTCCAGCAAGTCTCTGCGACCGGCCTCCGGCGCAGCCTCCATCGCTATCGCCGGTTTCCACTCCTGACAGCGCCAGCGATGCTGCTCAATACGATCGGCCTCGAGGCCCCACTGCTGATCATCGTCGCCATGTTCGGGACCGCCGTCGGGGGCCAGTTCGCGCTTGCCTACCGCGTGATGGCGATGCCCCTGACGCTCGTCGCCAATGCTATCGGCAAGACCTACTTCGCCGAGGCGGCCAGGATCGTGCGCGAAGACCCCGCCGGGCTCAGGCGACTGTACGTGCGCACGACGCGAACGCTCGCCTTGCTGACCATCGGCCCGGTCATCCTGGGCGCCCTGCTCGCTCCGTTCGTCTTCGGGCTCATCTTCGGCGAGGAATGGACCGAGGCGGGCGTCTTCGCCATGATCCTGGCCCCCATGTTCTACCTCCAGCTGGTCACCAATCCAACCCATGGCACGCTGATCGTGCTGGAGCGCCAGGACCTGCACCTTCAGCGGGAGATCGCCCGCCTGCTCCTTCTCGGCGGAGCCGTGGCAGTGGCGCTGGCACTAGGCCTCGATGCCATCGGGACCATCGCCGCGATCAGCGTAGCCGGCGTGCTCATGTACACGTGGTACGGCATCACGTCGTGGCGCGCCATCCGCACCAACGAGGACATCCACGGCCACGGGCGCGACCGGGGAGAGACCCCGATGACTCCGCCGGCCGGCCGGTCACCAGACCAGCCCGACTGACAGGGATCTATGCGGGCACGCCCTCGGGCACTGCCTGACGCTCCTTCTCGAGGCGACGCGCGGCCAGGACCGAAGGGACCAGGGCGACCCCCACCGCAGAGAACAGCCAGAACTCGGTCTGCGAGGCGAGGCTGCCACTGAAGAGCGTGAACGCGGCGGTCCCCACGACCAGGCCCATGACCAGGGGTGAGCGTGAGGCTCCGAGCAGTGCGAGTGATCCCCAGGCCCCGAGTCCGACCAAGCCGACCAGTCCAAGCTCCACTCCGACCTCAAGGATGAAGTTGTGTGGATAGCTGTCGAGGCCGGTGCTAAGGAAGCCGCCCAGGCCCATGCCGTAGAGGGGTGACTCCGCGATGAGGGGGATGGAGGCATCGATGTACGTCGAGCGCGAAGTGACGTTGGGGTCATTCAAGAGTGGCCCAAGGAGCGGATCCAGCAGCCCGGACAGGACGATCACGATCCCGAACCCGGTCCCGATGATCAGGACCATCCATCCCGGCGACGCCTGTCCATCGCGACGACTGGCAAGCGCGAGGGCCGTGACTGCTCCGGCCAGCACCCCCAGGGCCATCCCGACGGTCGGCCCGAGGGATTGGGTCAGCACGCCCGCGAGGATCAACACCGGCGCCGTGACGATCTTGACCCCCAGCGGAAAGGGGCCAAGGATCGAGACGATGGCACCGATCAGGATCGCGCGTGCTGCCCAGATCGGGTTCTGGTTGAGCAATGTGAGCCGCTCCCCACCGTCGCTCCAGGGCGCACCGACCAGCAAGAGCCCGAGCCCGTAGATGGTCGCCGCGATGAGGATGAGGCGCCAGTTGATGCTCCGCTTGGCGGCGAACAGGACCACGATCGTCGCCGCCGGCAGGAAGCCGCTGACGAGCCAGATCGTCAGCTTCTCCGCGCCGTAGTCCGCCGCCGGGCTCCACAGGATGGAAGCGCCGGCGATGGCCCCTAGGAGCACGAGTGGCGCGAGCAGCAGGAGGCTCGATCGTGTCGCCGGCACCGTCACCAGCGTCGCCAGCACGAAGGGAACGAAGGCCAGGACGAGCGCCGTGATGATGGAGAAGCCGATGCCCCAATCCACGAGAAGGGTCCCGACCGGTGTCAGCAGGTACAGCTGTGCCACGACGACCCAGGCCGGATCGAGGACCATGCCACGGCGGGCCATCAGCACCGCCAGCGCCACCCCCGCCAGACCGACGACAGCTGCCAGCTTGATGGCTACCCCCGGCAACAGCGCCAAGACGACACCAGCCAGCAGCGGCACCAACACCAAGTATGCCGTTCGTCGTGAACGGGAGGCCTCCAAGGCCCCGTGGCTAATGGATGAGAACGGCCGCGAGCGAAGCACGGTCTTCCCTCTCGTGTCGAGGTGGTGTCATCGTTCTGGTGCCGTAGGACGACGAGGGACCGCCCCTTCAGGCGCGGACGATCGACCGCCGCTGGCGCTTCGAGCGCCAGGTTCGATGTAGTACGGGCCAGGCCGACGGCCGACGGCCGACGGCCGGGCCTGGTTCGTGCCAGGCGCCCTCCCGTACACGCCCCCACTGCGAGGGCGCGCTCGGCGCCTGATGGCCGGCGACACAGGAGCGTACGGGCCTACACCCGTGGGGGCCGGTCGGGGCCAGGATGGTGCGGCCGTGGTCGAACGCCCGGGCGTCCCGCCCGCGGGTGTCGGAACAGATCCGCGAGCCCCGTCGACCAACGCGGCGTGGGGTTGACCACCATGGCCCCGACGACATCGACACGAGCCGCCTCCAACGCCTCCGCGGCGGCCCGCAGCTCGGTCCGACGACTGCGACCGGCGGCCAGCGCGAGCACGACCTGGTCGACGGAGGGACCGAGGACCTCGGCGGCCGCACTGTCTCGGAGCGGTGGACCGTCGATGATGACGTCGTGGTCCTTGCCCAGTTGCTCCAGCAGCCGCTTCATCGCCGCAAGCCCCACATGCTCGCCACGGTGACTACGTACATCACCCGCTGTCAGCACGGAGAGACCGGGCTGCTCGGTCGCCACCATCAAGCTGGGGAGGTCTGCCCCGTCGGCAGCCAGCGCCTCCGCCAGCCCGGGACCGTTGGCGATCCCGAGCATGCGATGAGTGCGCGGGCGGTCAAGGTCAGCGTCAACGAGGACGGCTTGACGGCCGGCCTGCGCAAGCGCAAGCGCCACGTTGGCGGCCGCCGCTGACTTCGCATCGGTGCGTCGCGGAGCCGCGACGAGGACGGCGTCGACGCCCTCGCCCTGGTGCTGACATGCGCATGCCAAGGACGATCCGGCGGTAGGCATCGGCGGCGCTCGAGTCGGGGGCGAGCAACATCGCCCGCCGCCCACGCGACGGTCGCAGCGTGTCTCCGCGCACGCGTGGCACGACCGCAAGCGCGGGCAAGCCGGTCTCGTCGCGGACGTCGTGGGCCGTCCGCACCGCGCCATTCAGGAAGTTGGGCACGTAGAGCAACGGCAGGACCACCAGTATCCCGACGAAACCGGCAAGCACAGCGTCGAGCAAGGGCAGTGGTCGCACGGGCGTGGTCGGCTTCACCGCCGGGTCGACGATGGCGAGTCCACCGACCGAGCTCTCGCTCGAGAACGGCACCAGCCGAGCGTAGCTGCCCGGGGCTGCCTGCAGGCTCTGGCTCAGCCGCTCCAGGCGGGTCCGCTGGCGGTTGTTCGGATCTTCCAGCCCGCTGAGCCGATCCACCCGACGCTGCAATGTCGCAAGACGATCGATGCGCGCGGCCAGCTCGGCGTCGATAGCAGCAGCCAGCGACGTGGACCCAGTCTGATCAGCGGTCGAGGCGGTGATGACTTCTTCGGCGATGACGTTCGCCAGCGCCGTGGCAAGGGATGCGTCACGGTCCTCCACCGCTATCTCGAGGGTGCTGCCGTCACTGGAGACTGCCGCGCTGAGGCGACGACCGAGCGCGACGGGTGACAGATCGAGCTCGAGCCGTTCGATGGCGCGTTCAAGGATCGGCCGGCTCTCGGCGACGCGGGCGTGGAAATCGAGTCGTCGCGCGGTATCGGCGGCCTCAGCCGCGCTGGGCCCGACGGTCCGCTCCGTGGTCGCCTCGCTCAGCGAGGCGCGCGCCTCGTAGATGCCGGGTTGGCTCGACGAGACGATGAACGCGGCGGTGGCCGCGATGAGGAAACCCGCAAGAGCCAGCGGCGCAAGCGCACGCAGGTCGAATGATCGGCTCTGTGTCCCGGCGTTCGACGTCATCTGCTCCGGCCTCCAGGCCGTGGTCGAGGCCTGCGGCCGGCTCGCCGGCGAGGGCACGTCCTCACCGGACCTAGGCCGTCCCGGCTCGCTCAGGCTTCTTGGCGGGAGCCGGCGCCTCGGGGCTCGCCGGAGCATCGGCCAGCCCGCGTCCCCTGGGGCTCTTGCCTCGCTGCTGAGCGAAGAGCACGGCACCCAGCACCCGGGCGTGTGCGATACCGAGGGCGTCGAGGGCTTCCTGGACCGCGCCACGGCGCGTCTTGCCTCGCGTGACGACCAGCAGCGTGTCGTGCAGCTCCGACCCCGAGGACGAGCGCGTCGCTGACCGTTGGCAAGGGCGGGCTGGAGACGAGCACGATGTCTGCGCGTGCCTGCAGACCGAGCCAGCACGGCCTTCAGCTTCTCTGGTCCGAGGGCGCGCGCCGGATTGGTCGCAATGCTACCGGTCGTGACCACTTCAAGGCGCGGGATGCGCGTACGCGCGACGACCCGCTCGGGGGAGGTCTTCTCGTACTGCAGCAGGGTCGACAGGCCGTGCTCGTTCGGCAGTCGGAGCAGATCGTGGATGGCCGGCCGACGGAAGTCGGCATCGACGAGCACCACGCGGGACCCACTCTCGGCAAAGGCGACGGCGAGGTTCGCCGCCACGACCGGGATCCCGATAGCCGGCTCAGAGCCGGTCAGCAACAACGTGCGCAGGCGGTCATCTCCGGCCACGATCTCAAGGTTGGCTCGCAGGCGCCGGTATTCCTCGGCTGCCGCCGATCTGGGGTTGGTGACGGTGATGAGGCGATTGTCGCTGCCGCGTTTGGCATCGCCGCTGAGCTCGACCAGGCTGCCCAGTGTCGGCAGCCCACTCGCTTCCTGGAGGTCTTCCGGGTCGCGCAGACTGTCGTCGAAGTACTCCAGCACGGCGGCGACAGAGGCAGCGAGCAGCAGGCCCGTGAAGATCGCGAGGACCGTGAAGAGGAGCGGGCGCGGCTCGACCGGCGACTCCGGCAGGGCCGCGCGAGACACGAACGCCAGCGAATGGGCGCCGGTGGAGATGCAGCCGGTCCAGGACCTCTCCGTGCGCCGCGATCCGATCGACCAGCAGGTCCTCGAGGTCGGCGATGGCAGCAAGGTCGGCCTCGCTCGGATTGGGGTTGGTGCTGAGCTCGTCGATCTGTGCGCGCGTGCCTTCGATCTCAAGGCGCAGGGCATCCAGATCGTCGCCCAGCGCCTGCTGGACGCTGCTGCCGCTCTGCGAGGCGATGCTGATGGCGATGAGTCGCTCGCCGATGGCATCGGCCAGTTCGGCCGCCTCGTCGCGCCCGTTCGCCCGCGCTGTGATCGTCAGCAGCGTGCTGCTGGGTTCGACCTGCGTGCTCACGCGCTTCTGCAGGTCCGTGGGCGTGTCGTCGAGCCCGAGGGACTCGGCGACTTGCTCCAGGGTAGCGAGCGAGGAGCCGCGGTAGGCGTACTCGGTCAGTAGACGATCGGAGACAGGTGTCAGCAGGATGGGTGCACCCGACAGAGCCTGTCCGAGCTTGATCGTGGCTGCGGTCTCATAGACGCGCGGTTGGCCGCTGAGCACCACGTAGGCGAGGATGCCCGCGACCGCGGCGGCCACGATCGCCAGCGGGATCCAGCGCTTGACGACGCTCAGATAGTGCCGAAGTTCCACGTAGTCACTCCCAGGTCATAGGCGCGGCGATCGCCCGGGGCCCGATCTCAAGATCGACGCCGGCATCGAGCCAGCTCGATTGGGGTCCGTCGGACCGCGGGGTTCCACACTATATCGTCGAGCTCGTGTATCCGTGCCTGACGGCCCTCACGCGGGCCGGCCGCCGGGGCCGCCGAACCACGCCACCGTCCTGGCGATGCCCTCCGCGAAGGGCACGACCACGCGGTAGCCAAGGGCTGTTTGGGCCAACGAGATGTCGGCGAGCGAGTGCTTGATGTCGCCGGGCCGCGGGGGTCCGAAGTGGGGCTCGACCGATCGCCCGGCAGCGGTGGAGATCGCCCCCAGCAGTTCAAGCAGGGTGGTGCTGCCGCCGCAGGCGATGTTGCAGGTGAGCCCGCTGACCTTCGAGTCGGCGGCCAGCAGGTTCGCGTGGACGACGTTGTCGATGTATGTGAAGTCACGTGAGACATCGCCGTTGCCGTTGACGGTCGGACGTTCCCCGGCAAGGACGGCGGTGCAGAAACGTGGGCACCACGGCCGCGTACTGCGAGGCCGGGTCCTGCCCCGGGCCGAAGACGTTGAAGTAGCGCAGCACGACCGTGTCAACGCCGAGGTGCTTGCCCAGCGTGTGCACGTAGTGTTCGGCGGCCAGCTTGCTGACACCGTAGGGACTCTCCGGCGCCGGGCGGGCGGCCTCGGCGCAGGGCATGACCTGCAGGGATGCCGTACACGGAGGACGAGCCCGCCAGCATGACCCGCCGAACACCGTGGCGACCGGCCGCCTGCATCACCCGGATCGTGCCGTCGGCGTTGACCTCGTCGGAACGGACTGGGTCTGCCAGCGACCGGGCTACCGATGCGAGCGCGGCTTGGTGGAAGACGACCTCACAGCCGCGCATCGCTTCATCCAGCGCTGCGTCGTCCAGGATCGAGCCAGCTACGAACGCGATACGGCCGGCGACCCCGTCGAGGCGCGAGCGATGGCCGGTCGACAAGTCGTCAAGGACAGCGACCTCATCGCCGCGCTCAAGCAGCGACCGAACCAGGTGGTGTCCGATGAACCCAGCACCGCCGGTGACCAACACCTTCATGGCAACCTCCACACGGGTCGCAGGCGCATGAGTGGGTGGGCGCGACCGAAGCCTCGAGAGACCTGTCGACGGCACACGCTCGGCACCTGCACGACGACGCGGAATATAGCACCCGTGGGCCTTGCCACTGACGGCCTGTGTTGACTCCCGTCAACCAGCGAGTCGCAGCCCAGGCGCACACCTCCGCTACCCTCAACCAGAAGCGCGACCCGGTCCGGGGAGTCCGTGGCGCTCAGCAGGGAGGTAAGCGCCGCAGATGGACTCCAGACCTTCGGTGATGATGTTGGTGACCTCGAGCTCGATCGCCGGTGCCCAGCGCCAGGTGCACGACCTGGCGCTGGCTGTCCAGTCGAGAGGTTGGCGCGTCACGGTGGTGTCGATGCTTCCGCTCGACTTCACGCCGGGTGACGAGATGTTCGCCGAGTTGCCCGGACGCGGCATCGAGACGTTCACGCTGGGAATGGGTCGTGGCATCCCCGACCCTCGAGCTATCGTCCGGCTACGGTCGCTCGTCGGCTCGATCGGCCCTGATGTGGTCCACGCTCACATGGTCCACGCCATCCTGCTGGCGCGCGTGACACGCATCACGCGACGGATGCCGGTGCTGATCTCGACGATGCACAACCAGCACCAGGGCTCAAGGTGGCGCTACCTGGCCTACCGAGGAACAGACCGGGCGTCCGACCTGACCACCACGGTCAGCCAGCTCGCCATGCAGGACGCCATCCGCCTCGGTGCGGTTCCGGCAGCTCGCGTCTCGGTCATGGCCAATGGTGTCGACGTGGCCGGCTTCAGTCGTGATCCAGCCGCCCGCGACCGGACACGAGCCGGACTCGGGGCGGACGATGACTTCATCTGGCTGGCCGCCGGGCGGCTTGCCGAGGCCAAGGACTACCCCAACATGCTGCGGGCCGTCGAGCGCCTCTCCGTCGACCGGCCCTTCCGACTGCTGATCGCGGGCGTCGGCCCCCTGGAGGACGAGATCGCCGCCGCCATCACGGCCGGCGGGCTCGCGGACCGAGTATCGCTCCTGGGACTCCGGACGGACATGCCGGCCCTGATGGCGGCGGCCGACGGCTTCGTGATGTCGTCCGCCTGGGAGGGACTGCCGATGGTGCTGCTCGAGGCCGGGGCGAGCTCCCTCCCCATCGTGGCCACCGACGTCGGTGGCAGCCATGACGCCATCCTCGACGGGGTGACGGGCCACGTCGTGCCGGCGGCGGACCCGGTCGCGCTGGCAGACGCGATGCAGCGCGTGATGGACCTGTCCCACGAGCAGCGAATGGCCATGGGTGACGCGGGCCGCGACCACATCGTGGCTACCTTCGACATGGAATCGGTCGCCGACCGTTGGATCCAGATCTACCAGGACCTCTTGACGAGGGTCCGGGCCTAGCGCACGACCTACGGTCGTGCGGCTGGCCGTCAGGCGATCGGCCATACCAGCCATCGTCTCGATCACGAGATCGCCCGCATCGCGGGCCCTGATCGCCTGGACCAGGATATCTTCGAGGACCTCCAGCATGTACGGGCGATCATTGGCGAGGTTGAACGGGTGGGTCCAGAGATGGAAGACGCCACCCTGTGAGCGGGCCCGGTCCAGTGCCGCAGCCACACGCCGGGAGCGAGCCGACCGGGTGATGAGCCTGCGCACTCCGGAGCGATGGATGAGCAGCATGGAGCCGGGGATGTCCCACAAGCCAGGGAGCTTTTCCGATGGCAACGAGACCGGTGGGGTGGTGCCGATAGTGTGCTCGGCCAGATGGCCGATGCGCTGAACGGCGCGTGGCAGCCCGGTGAACGGGCTCGGGTCGAGGCCGCGAAACGCCCGGAACCCGTGGTCACGGAGCACGTCATGCCAGCCCTCGGAGTTGCGCGGGAAGACCATGCTTCGGAGTTCGATGCCCCGCGCGCCGGCCGCCTGCGATACACGCTTCCAGATCCGAGACGGCGGCGTCGCGCGTGAACGATGGGTCGCCGTAGAGAGCGTGCCCGAATGAGTGGCAGCCGATCTCCTGCGGCACCGAGGCTGCCTGGAGCATATCCAGGACGTCGGGGCCGTACCACAGCGGATCGCGGCCGCGGTCCGTGCACGGATCCGCGTCGTACCAGTCCCCTGGTCTCCACGATTGGCCCGGGCGGACGAGCTCGGGATGGGCGAGGCCCGTGTCGGCGCGGTCGCACGATCCGAGGAAGAGGTGGCCGATCACGGCCCACGTGGCCGCCACCTCGTAGCGCTCGAGCAGGCGCAGGATGGCTTCGATCGTGCCGCGGATATCCGGGTACGACCGCTCGAACCGATCGGGCGGCGTGTGGTCGAAGCTGCCCCAGATCAACTCGGTGTCAAGGGTCAGGGCGAACGTCGGCTGACGCACCGCCTGTACTGGTCTCGTCGGGCTCTGGCATCGCGGGGAAGGTATCACCAAGTCGGCGTGTCCGGCCCGCGGTCTGGCAGGATAGGCGCCAGAGCGAGTCGGCTGCACGGAGCGAAACCCGTGCCCGAGACCCGTCACACCTACCCATCCAGGCAGCAGAGGATCGTGTCGCATGGCTATCCCCCAGCCCAGTCCGCGCGACTCCCGATGAGGATCGTCGTCGTGGGACCGGTGGCCGTCTCCCTCACCCGCTTCCGCGGCAACATGCTGCGTGAGATGGCCGCGGCGGGCCACACCGTGCTGGCCGTGGCTCCGGAGGACGACGCCCAGGTTCGAGCGGAGCTGGCGGCCGACGGCGTCGCCTTCGGGACCGTGCCCATGTCGCGAGCCGGCATGAACCCCTTCCGCGACGCGCAGACCGTCGTGTTCGCTGACCCGCATCTTCCGCTCCTGGCGATGCAGATGTCGTCCTGGTGTACGCCCCCAAGCCGGTCGTATACGGCCTGATGGCGGCGCGGCTGGCGCGAGTGCCGACAGCGTGCGGCCATGATCACCGGCGTCGGCTCGGCGCTCGGTGGCGGTGCGAGCCTTGGCCGCCGGACGCTGTCACGTCTGCTTGCGGTCCCTCTATCGAGTCGCGCTCCGCGGTGCGCACATCGTGTTCTTCCAGAACGAGGACGACGAGACGTTGTTCCGCTCCCTGGGCCTGGTCGGCCAGAGCCAGCGCGTCCGTCCGCATCGAACGGCTCCGGTGTCGACCTCGACCTACTACGCAGTCGCCCATGCCGCCACCGCCGGTGACCTTCCTGATGATCGGCCGGCTCATCGCGGACAAGGGCGTGCGCGAGTACGTGGCCGCGGCCCGCACCGCACGCGAAGCCGCGCCCGATGCACGCTTCCGGCTCCTCGGCCCGATGGACCCCAACCCGAGCGCCATCAGCGAGGACGAGGTCGCAGCCTGGCGCGAAGAGGGCGTCGTCGAGTACCTCGGCAGCAGCAGATGATGTGCGGCCTGCGCTCGCGGCTGCCCACGTCTGCGTCCTGCCGTCGTATCGGGAAGGCATGCCGCGCGTCGGTGCTCGAAGCGATGAGCATGGGCCGCGCCGTGCTGACCACCGACGCGCCGGGCTGCCGCGACACGGTCGTCCCGGGCGAGAACGGATACCTGGTGCCGGTGAAGGATGCCCGTACGCTCTCGCGGAGCGTATGGTCGAGATGGCCGACGACGCCGATCGCGCTCGCCGAGATGGGTCGACGCAGCCGCGCCATGGCCGAGGAGCGCTTCGACGTGCGTCGGCGTCAACCGCGTCATCATCGAGCCTCTGGGCCTCGCCGGACGAAGCGACCACGAGCACGAAGGAGTAAGGATGGAAGAGCGAGTCGCGGTCATCGGTCTCGGCTACGTCGGGCTGCCGGTGGCCCTGGAGTTCGCCCGCCACTTCGAAGGACGCGTCGGGTTCGACATCGACGCGGCCAAGGTCGCCGAGCTGCGCGACGGGCATCGACCGGACCGGCGAGGTCGAGACCGCAGACGCTGATCGAGCTCGACGCATCCGCTTCACCTCGGCCATCGACGACCTCGGCGGGCGGACCTTCTTCGTCGTCGCCGTGCCGACGCCGGTCGACGGCGACAACCGACCGGACCTCTCGGCCCTCGTCGGTGCCTCGGAGACGGTCGGAAGCGTGCTCGAGCCGGGCGCGGTCGTGGTCTACGAGTCGACGGTCTACCCGGGCGCCACCGAGGAGATCTGCGGACCGGCGCTCGAGCGCAGCGTCGGGCCTGCGGGCCGGCGTCGACTTCGCGCTCGCCTACTCGCCCGAGCGCATCAACCCGGGCGACCGCGAGCACACCCTCGGCACGCATCACCAAGGTCGTCTCCGGCCAGGACGCCGCGACGCTCGAGCGGGTCGCCGCGGCCTACGAGCGCATCATCCCGGCCGGCATCCATCGCGCCCCCAGCATCATGGTCGCGGAGGCGGCCAAGGTCATCGAGAACACGCAGCGCGACCTCAACATCGCGCTGATGAACGAGCTCGCGCTCATCTGCGATCGCCTGGGGATCCGCACCGCGGACGTGCTCGCGGCCGCCGGCACCAAGTGGAACTTCCTGCCCTTCTCGCCGGGGCTCGTGGGCGGCCACTGCATCGGCGTCGACCCCTACTACCTGACCACCAAGGCCGAGCAGCTGGGCTACCAGCCGGAGGTCATCCTCGCCGGGCGGCGCATCAACAACCGCATGGGCGAGCACATCGCGACGACGCTGGTCAAGCTGCTCATCGAGGCCGACATCCGCGTCAAGGGTGCGCGGGTCGGCGTGCTCGGCCTGACCTTCAAGGAGAACGTCTCGGACCTGCGCAACAGCCGTGTGCCCGACATCGTCGACACGCTCGCGCGAGTTCGGCATCGAGCCGCTCGTCCACGACCCCCTGGCCTCCGCCGACGAGGCACGCCGCGGAGTACGGCATCGAGCTCCAGCCGCTCGAAGAGCTGACGCGACCTCGACGGCCTCGTGCTCGCGGTGCCGCACCAGGCCTACCTGGAGGCAGGCCCGGGATCAGCTGACCGTGCGCGTTCGTGAGGGCGGTGTCCTCATCGACGTGAAGTCGGCCGTCGATCCCAGCGACCGTCCCGGCACACCTCCGCCTGTGGAGCCTGTAGGCCCACCTCCAGCCATCGTTTGTGTTGACCCAATGCCACGATGGGGCCGTCCTGCCCTTCGCCGCCGGCACCGGGCGCGATGATTCTGTTAGATGATGCGCACCCCTAGCACGCTATCTCGCGCCTCCGCCTGACCATCCGCGGCCGCGCCGACACCAAGGAGCCACCGTCCATGTCCGAGACAGAACGCCTCGATACCGCCATCCGAGACGGCTTGGCGCTCCCGGCATCCGTCGACGTACCCACTATCGCCTACGGGCAGACAGTCGAGTGGGACTCAGTCGCGCACATGCAGCTCGTGGCAGCGCTCGAGGCCACGTTCGGCATCATGATCGATACCGACGATGTGATCGCCATGAGCGACTACTCGGAGATCCGTCGCATCCTGCGAGAGACCTATGGCGTCACGCTTGCGCCTTGACGGCAAGGTGGCATACGTCACCGGGTCCACCAGGGGCATCGGCAAGGCCATCGCCGACACCCTCGCGGCGCACGGCGCTGCGGTGGTCGTCAACGGCTACACCGACCCTGGGGCACCGGCGCGGTATGCCGCCGAGCTGGCGGAACGACACGGCACCGAATGCCTGGGGGTCTTCGCCGACCAGCGCGATCCCGACGCCATCAAGGCCGCCTACGCCGCCATCCATCAGCACTATGGACGGCTGGACATCCTGGCCAACAACGCAGGCATCGTCGACGACGCCCTGCTGGGCATGATCTCGGAGCATTCGATCATCGATACCTTCGACACCGACGCCCTCGCCATCGTGCGCAACATGCAGTTGGCGGCGCGGCTGATGCGACGCCATGGGTCGGGCTCCATCATCAACAGCTCGTCGATCATGGGGGTGAACGGCAACGCCGGTGAAGTCGTCTACGCCGGCGCCAAGGCGGCGGTCATCGGCGCCACGAAGGCGGCGGCGAAGGAACTGGCGCCGTTGGGCATCCGTGTGAACGCCATCGCGCCCGGGTTCATCGACACCGACCTGACCCGGGCCTTGAGCGAGGAACTGTTCGCCGAGCGCGCAGCCAGCATCGGCATGGGTCGAGTGGGCCAGCCGCAGGACGTGGCCAACGTGGTGCTGTTCCTCGCCAGCGACCTGTCGGGCTACGTCACCGGTCAGGTCATCGGCGTCGACGGCTCCATGCTCGTATGACACCGCTGGGCCTGGCGCCCTCGAACGCTCCCGCGCTCATCGACGCTGGCAGTGGCGAGACGACGTCCTTCCGAAGCCCTCATCGATCGCGCCGGCGACGTGGGCCGGCGACTGGGTGACCACAAGCAGCTCGTCTTCCTTCTTTGTCGCAACGATGTCTTCACCGCGGTCGCCTACGCGGCGACACAACGGTCAGGCCACGCGGTCGCGCTGGTGGACGGAGCGCGACCCGTCAGCAACCACGTCTCGTTGCTGCGGACGTACCGACCCGACTGGATCGTGGGGCCCATCGGGACCGCCGCCGCGCTCGAGGCAGCCGGTCTGGTGCCGGGCCGGGTCGAAGCCATGGCCGACGGAGAGCTGGTAGGCGCGGTGTTCGAGGCAGGCGCCGCGCTCCATCCTGAGCTGGCGGTGCTGCTGAGCACATCGGGCACCACCGGCAGCAGCAAGTACGTCCGTCTGAGTGCACGAAACCTGGCTTCGAACGCCGAATCCATCGTGCGCTACATCGGCCTCACCCCGGACGAACGACCGATCACCTCTCTGCCGCTGCACTACTCCTTCGGCCTGTCGGTCCTCAACAGTCACTGGCTCGCTGGTGCGGCAGTCGTCCTCTCCACCCAGACCGTGATCCAGCGACACTTCTGGGAGTCGGTGGAGCGGCTGGCCTGCACCAGCCTGGCGGGTGTGCCATACACCTACCAGATGCTCGAGCGCGTCGGCTATCGCGATATGGACCTGCCCTCGGTGCGGACCATGCAGCAGGCTGGCGGCGCCCTGGACCGGGCCTTGACCGCCTCCTATGCCGAGCACATGCAAGCCAAGCATGGGCGCTTCTTCGTCATGTACGGGCAGACCGAGGCGACCGCGCGGATCGCCTACGTACCCCCGCACGAGCTCGCCGACAAGCTCGGCTCGGCCGGCATCGCCGTCCCTGGTGGCGAGCTCAGCATCCTGGACGCCCGGGCGGACGCACCCGACCAGCCGCCGACCGGTGAGGTCGTCTACGAGGGCCCCAACGTCATGCTCGGCTACGCCGAGGAACGGTCTCGAGCTGGCTGTCGGAGACGAGCTCGGCGGAGTCCTGCGTACGGGCGACATCGGCTACCTTGACGACGAGGGCTACCTCTTCCTGACGGGCCGCAGCAAGCGCATCGCCAAGGTCTTCGGCCTGCGTGTCAACCTTGACGAGGTCGAGGCCATCCTGCGCGAGTCGGGACCAGCCGCGGTGGTGGCCGGCGATGACCGCATCCAGGGCTTCTGCGCGTTCGGCACCGACGCCTCGGTCGCCGAGCTGGTCGGCACACTCAGCCGGCGGCTGCGAGTCCACCCCAGTGCCGTGAGCCTGCAGCGGGTCGGTGACATCCCCGTGTCCAGCTCCGGCAAGACCGACTACCGGGAGGTCGAGCGATGGATGAAGGCCTAGAGCAGCTGTTCGCGGCCGACCAGTACTCGGTCCCCGCGAGCGTCAAGGAGCCGACCATGCTCGCGGGGCTCCGGCGTCTGACCGAACGGCATCGCCGGCACTGCGAGCCATACGACCGCATCCTCACCGCCTGGCAGGGCCCTGGCGCGCAGAGCCCGCCCGGGTACGACGATGGCGTCGCGGGTGTGCCCTACCTGCCCGCGAGCCTGTTCAAGTCCCTTGAGCTGAGGTCAGTGCCACCCGCCGACGTGTTCAAGGTGATGACGTCCAGCGGCACCACCGGTCAGACCCCCAGCCGCATCTACCTCGACCTCGAGACGGCCAAGCTGCAGACGAAGGCACTGTCGAGCATCGTGACGCAGTATCTCGGCAAGGCGCGGCGGCCGATGCTCATCGTCGACCACCCTGGGCATCCTGCGCGACCGCCACAGCTTCAGCGCGAGGGCCGCCGGCATCCTGGGCATGATGACCTTCGGCCGTGACCACCTGTTCGCGCTGGACGAGGCCATGCAGCTGCGCCGCCCCGAGGTGCTGGCATGGTTGGAGCAGCACCGAGACGAGGACCTCCTGGTCTTCGGCTTCACCTTCATGATCTGGCAGGACCTGCTGGCTCCCCTGCGCGAAGAGGGCGTCGACCTGTCACGTGCGACGCTCGTGCACAGCGGCGGCTGGAAGAAGCTGATCGACCAGTCCGTGTCGCGCGACGAGTTCAAGCAGGCGCTCAGCGACGCCTTCGGCATCACCAGCATCCACGACTTCTACGGCATGGTCGAACAGGTCGGTAGCGTCTACTTCGAGTGCGAGGCCGGCTTCTTCCACCCGCCCAACTTCGCCGACGTCATCATGCGCGACCCGATGACGTGGGAGCCGGCCGCGACAGGCGCGGTCAGGGGTCGTGGAGGTGGTCAGCCTGCTGCCCCAGAGCTACCCTGGCCACGCCCTGCTGACCCAGGACCTGGGCATCAGCCACGGCGTCGACGACTGCGAGTGCGGGCGCATGGGCCGGCGTTTCAGTATCGAGGGACGGGTGCCCAAGGCCGAGGTGCGTGGTTGCAGCGATACCCAGGTGCGTGCCTGATGATGACGCTCGAGCGACCGGCAGAAGCTGCTGGCTCCACGATCAGGTCAGCCATCGACGCGCAGCAGTGGGAAGCGACGGCCCTCGTCGCCGAGATGGCCGCGCTCGACCGCGACCAGCACCCGTTCGATGAGGCCATCGTCCAGCTCTGCGCCGCCATCTCAGCGCGGCTGCTGGCGCTGCGGCAGCACCCCGAGGCGGTTTCACTGGGGTTCTGGATGCGACCGGCGTCGCTCTCGCAGATGCGTGAGGCGTTCGAGCGCTCGGTCGCGGATGACCAGGTGGTGGTCCCGCGCGGCCTGGCCTTCCACGTCACCCCGGCCAACGTCGACACCATGTTCGTCTACAGCTGGGTGCTGTCGCTGCTGGTCGGCAACGCCAACATCGTGCGCCTCTCCTCACGGGGATCGACCACGCGCACGGCCATCCTGGAGAGCATCGCCGCCGCGTTGACCGAAGATCGCTTCCACGGACTCGCCTCGCGCAACCGCTTCGTGCTCACCGAGCACGGCGAGGCCACCTCGCGCACGCTGAGCGGAGCGGCTGACGTACGCATCGTCTGGGGCGGCAATGAGACGGTGGGGTACTTCCGCAGCTTTCCCCTCCCCGTGCATGGCCGCGACATCGTCTTTCCCGATCGTCACTCGATGGCGGTCCTCGATGCGGCGAGCGTGGCGGACCTGGATGACGCCGAGCTCGCGGCGTTGGCGGATCGTTTCTTCAACGATGCCTTCTGGTTCGACCAGGGCGCATGCTCGTCGCCACGGCTGATCACCTGGCAGGCGGGTACCTCCGGCGAGCAGACCGAGCGGGCGATCCGGCGCTTCCGGGATGCCGTCACAGAGGCCATCCGACGGCGTCACTATATGGTAGAGACCGGTATGACCCTGAACAAGATGGCCTTTGCGACGGAGGTTGCGGCACGTGTCCCGAAGAGCCACATCGAGAGCACAGTGAATGAAGCCTACTGGGTGCGCCTCAGCACCATCAGCGACTACAGCCGCGACAACTGCGGTGGCGGGCTCTTCTTCGAGGTCATCAGCGACGACCTCGATGGCGACCTCATGGCGCTGGTCGGTCCACGAGACCAGACGGTGACCACGTTCGGCCTGGACGCCCAGACCCTACGGGGGCTGGCGCGGCATCTCAATGGGCGCGGCGTCGATCGCTTCGTGCCCGTCGGCCAGGCGCTCGCCTTTGGCTCGGTGTGGGATGGGCTTGATCTCTTGCACGAGCTCAGCAAGCGCGTCGTGGTCGATGCAGCGCGGCCGGCATGAGGCAGGTCCCCCTGGCCAGTCCCGACATCGGCCCACGCGAGCGGGAGCTGGTCGACCAGGTCCTCAGCAGTGGCTCGCTGGCACTCGGGCCCATGGCGATCGAGTTCGAGGAGCGCGTGGCGGAGGCCGTCGGGCGACGTTTCGGCGTCAGCTGCAGCAGCGGCACCGCCGGTCTGCACATGATCGTCCGATCGCTGGGGATCCACGACGGCGATGAGGTCATCACCACGCCCTTCAGCTTCGTGGCCTCGGCCAACTGCCTGCTGTACGAGCGTGCCCGGCCTCGATTCGTCGACATCGAAGAGGACACCCTGGGGCTGGACCCCGGGCTGGTCGCCGCGGCCGCGGGGCCCGACACCGTCGGAGTACTGCCGGTGCACGTCTTCGGCCGACCCTGCCGCATCGGTGAGATCGCAACCATCGCCGAGCGATCGCGGCTGGCACCTGATCGAGGATGCCTGTGAGGCCCTCGGCTCGGCGGCCGGTGGCCGCCGCATGGGTTCATTCGGAGCGGCGTCGGTGTTCGCGTTCTATCCCAACAAGCAGATCACCACCGGCGAGGGCGGCATGGTCGTCACCGACGATCCCGCCATCGCTGCCGACCTGCGCAGCCTGCGCAACCAGGGCCGCGATACGCGACGGCACATGGCTGAACCATGTGCAGCTCGGCTACAACTACCGCCTGGACGACCTCTCGGCCGCGATAGGCGTGGCACAGATGGAGCGCCTGGGCGAATTGCAGGCAGGTCGCGCTCGCGCAGCCACCGCGTATGCGCGAGCCCTCTCCGGGATCGAAGGCGTCACCCTGCCCGGCGCCCCGGCCGACGAGCACGTCGACTGGTTCGTCTACGTCGTGCGACTCGACCCGGCCATCGATCGCGGCAAGGTGATGGCCGACCTGGCCGACAACGGCGTTCCGACACGCCCCTACTTCAACCCGCTCCACCTGCAGCCGTTCTACCAGGACCTGCTGGGACACGGTCCCGGTGACTTCCCGGTTACCGAGCGCGTCGCGGCGACCACGCTGGCGCTGCCGTGGTCGTCGAGGCTGTCCGAGGATGACGTGGCCTACGTGGCCGAGCGGCTGGCAGCCGCGGTGCAGGAGCAGTCAGGTGGCTGACACCAGCGCCAGACGCGACCCAAGGGTCAAGCGGTGGCTGGACGTCGTCATGGCAGCCTGCGGGCTGGTCGCGGCGGCACCGCTGATCCTGGTCGTGGCGCTTGTCATCCGGGTCAGCATGGGTTCCCCGGTCCTGTTCCGGCAGGAACGACCCGGACGAGGTGGGCGCCCGTTCGTGATGCTGAAGTTCCGTTCCATGAAGGCAGCGCCGGGTGGACCGCCTGAGCTGGACCGCGCACGCGATCTGGCCATGAAACAGCAGCGCACGACGCGCGTCGGCCACTGGCTCCGCAAGACCAGCCTCGATGAGCTGCCCGAGCTGTGGAACGTGCTGCGGGGCGACATGAGCCTCGTCGGCCCTCGCCCGCTGCTGATGGAGTACTTGCCCTACTACACCCCCGCGCAGATGCGACGACATGAAGTACGGCCCGGCGTCACCGGTCTGGCACAGGTACGCGGCCGCCACGCGCTCGACTGGGACGAGCGGTTTCGCATCGACACGTGGTACGTCGATCACTGGTCACTCCGACTTGATGCCAGGGTCATGCGTGACACGCTGAAGGTGCTGCTGCAGGGACAGAGCTCGTTCGCAGTCGGGTCGGAACCGCCACGCTTCGACGCCGTCGCCTCAGGGCACGGCCCGGCCGGGGACTAGCCGAAGCATGCGCCCGGGCGTGACCGGCTACGACTCCTGCGACCACGAGCCCAAGGTGATGGACTGATGCAGGCTCGGTTCCTGCGTCTCGGTGCCCCCGAGTGGACGGCGCTGTTGGCTTCGACTGCACACGATGTCTATGACCTGCCGGCCTATGTCAGCCTGGCGGCGTGGCATGAGCTCGGCGAAGCCACGGCCGTGTACGTCGAGGACGAGGACGGTCGACGCCTGCTGGTACCGCTCATCCTGCGCACCCTCGACGGTGACCTCCGCGATGCGGTGTCCCCGTACGGCTACCCCGGCGTCGTGACCGACCGCCCGACGGATGCGGGTTTCGTCGCCGCCGCGATGGAGGCGGTCAGGGCGACGCTCGCGGAGGCCGCAGTGGTGACCATGTTCCTGCGACTCCATCCGCTGCTGCCGGTCGCCGGCCTGGACTCAGCGGGCACGATCGTGTGGCGCCAGACCGTCGCAGTCGATCTTGGCCGTTCGGCCGACGAGATCTGGGCCGACACGCGCAAGAATCACCGCCGCGACATCCAGAAGTCGTTGCGCGATGGTGCCGAGACCTCGTTCGATTGCGACCCGAAGTGCTTCGAGGAGTTCGCCAGCCTCTATGGCGACGCCATGGAGCGGATGGGCGCCTCGGACTACTATCGCTTCGACGGGGCCTACTTCGAGCGCCTCATCAGTGACCTGAGCGAACACGTCCGGCTGGCGCGTGTGCTCATCGACGGCAACATGGCTGCAGCGGGCCTCTTCACCGAATGCGATGGCATCGTGGAGGTCCATCTCGCGGCCGCCGACGCCCTGTACGCGGCGCAGAGACCCACCAAGGTCCTTGTCCATGCCATCCGCGACTGGGCCAAGGACCGCGGGGACCGCTGGCTCCACCTCGGTGGCGGGCGTGGCTCCACGGAGGATTCCCTGTTCCACTTCAAGGCTGGCTTCTCAAGCTACCGAGCCGAGTTCGGGACTCTTCGGGCGGTCATCCTGGAGGACGCCTACCGGGCCCTGGTCGGCGCCGTGGCCGAGGGCGCAGATGCGTCCGATCTGACGGGCTACTTCCCGCGCTACCGTGAGGCGACGGGGGCAGCGGCGAACAAGCGCTAGCGTCGGCCTATCAGACGCCCAGGCGAGGGCTTCGGTGACACTCGGCAACGGTAGCGCCGCGGAGCCCGACGAAGGTACTGGTGCGGATGGGCCAGATGGACTACCGTTTAGGGCCTAGCCGCCTCGCCGCTGCGATTCCTGCCTGTCGCGCTAGTCGGTCGGTGGGAAGCACGATTCTGAGCATGATGAAGGTGCACCGGTAGGCCCGGTCTACCTCGCCGTTGATGACGGTGAGATCAGGGGCCCCGGCCGGTTGCTGTCGAGGAGGACGTATTGGCGGTCAGTCGTGACACGGGGGTCACCGTAGAGCAGCGCAGCACGACCAGGAAGGCAAGCCGGTCGCGCCTCGCTCCGAGTCCAAGGGGGCGCTGGGCGAGCACGCTCAAGAGCGTCGCCCTGCGGGTCCGCTCTCGCCACCTCTTCGTCGTCGACACCATCGGCATGGTGCTCGCCGGGCTCATCGCCCTGGGCATCACTTACAACACATTCCCCGATGCTCCGCTGGTGGGGATGTACCTGTGGGTGCTCGGCATCACCGTGGCGGCACGGGTCGTGGTCGACATCCAGCTCGGCTTGTATCGTCACTCGTGGCGCTTCGCCAGCGTCCGCGACATGTTCCGCATCGTCGTCTGCGTCGTCGCCGGAACCGTCCTGGCCTTCGTCATCGTGAATGGGGCTTGGCAGTTCAATCCCGATGCTGCGGGCGCTCCACCGCAGCTGGCGTTCTGGGTAGCCGAGATGTTCCTCTCCTTCGTGGTCCTCGCCAGCACCCGCTTCGCCATCCGGGCGGCGTCGGAGATCCCGACCAGCAGCGGTGCGCGAGCCGACGAAGCGAACGCCCACATTGCTCTACGGCGCCGGTTGGGCCGGAGCTGTCATCGCCCGCTCTGCCCTGCGCGATCAGGACGCTGGCATCGTCCCTGTCGGCTTCCTCGACGACGACCCTGGGCTGGCCGGCGGCCGCGAGCTGGGGCTCCGCGTCTTCGGCGACCTCGACACGCTTGAGGTGGCCGTGCGCGAGACCGGTGCCAAGGCGCTCCTCATCACCATGCCCAACGCGAGCGGCGAGGTGGTCCGCGAGATCGTGGAGAAGGCGCTCGAGCTGAAGCTCGAGGTCCGGACCGTGCCGCCGGTGACCGACCTCCTCGACGGCACGCTCGATACCTCCCGGCTGCGCTCGGTCCGCGTCGAGGACCTGCTGCGCCGACCACCCACCGAAGGCCACGCCTCGCCCGTCCGCGACGTCTTCGAGGGCACGCACGGTGGTCATCACCGGCGCGGCCGGCTCCATCGGCTCCGAGCTGGCGCGCCAGGTGCTGCCACTGGGTCCGCGTCGGACCATCCTCGTCGACCGCTCTGAGAGCGCGCTCTACCTGGTCCAGCGCGAGCTGGAGGAACGTCTGAGCAAGGCCCGTCTGAACGGCTCGACCTGGGCCGACGGCGAGGTGACGGTGCACGCTGGCGAACGTGGCCAGCCGCAGCGTGATGCAGCGACTCTTCGAGCGCGAGCGTCCGGACGTGGTCCTGCACGCGGCCGCCTACAAGCATGTGCCCATGCTGGAGGACAATCCGTCCGAAGCCGTCCAGGTGAACATCGGTGGCACACTGTCGGTCATCGACGCCGCGGCCGCCTCGGGTGTCGGCCACTTCGTGCTGGTGTCGACGGACAAGGCCGTCTGGCCTTCGAGCGTCATGGGCGCCAGCAAGCGCGTTGCGGAGATGCTCGTGACGGACGCAGCGCGACGGTTCGAGCGTCCCTACGCCGCGGTCCGCTTCGGCAACGTGCTTGGCTCGAACGGCAGCGTCGTCCCCATCTTCCAGGAACAGCTCCAGAAGGGTGAGCCGCTGACCATCACCGACCCGGAGATGACGCGCTACTTCATGACGATCCCGGAGGCGGCCTGGCTCATCCTCGACGCGGCCGCCCTGGCCAACCCCGGCGACCTCTTCGCCCTCGACATGGGCGAGCCCGTCAAGATCATGGACCTGGCCCGCGACCTGGCGCGACTCTCCGGCCGTGACCCCGACAGCATCCCCATCAAGGTCACCGGCCTGCGCAAGGGCGAGAAGCTCCACGAGGAGCTCTTCTACGACCAGGAGCACGTCGAGACCACTGAGATCCCCAAGGTCATGCGCACGCCATCCGAGCTGCCGCCGAGTGACGTTCGGGAGGAGGTCAAGCGGCTCATCGCACTTGCCGATGGCGCCCATGACTCCGAGGTCGCAGCCTCACTCCACGCCTACGTGCGCGAATCGGTCGCCCGCGAGGAAGAGATGTGGCGACGGCGAGCCGAGGCCATCGAGATCGTGGACCGGCCCGACGCCGTGGCCAAGCCCGGCCTGGTGGCAGTGCGCGTCCATAGCCAGGGCCGTCAGGCGGTCGGTGCCTCCGCCGGCCAGGCCACCAACCGGACGCCCTAGCACGCTTCGAGCGCGCGGCCGTGGGTCGCGCTGGACCAGGCGACCCCGGCAGGCGTAGCCGCCAGACGGGGTCGATCAGGTCGCGATGGGCCGCTCCGTGGTGCGTGGGATCGGGGTGACGATCTCGCGCGCGGGATTGCCGAACACGGTCGTGCCAGGCTTGACGTCCACGCGTACCAGGGAGCCGGCCCCGACGGTCGCCCACTCCCCCACATGGACCCCCGGCAGGATCGTGCTGTTGAGGCCAAGGAAGCAGCCCTCACCCGCCGATGCACCGCCGGCGAGGTGGGCCGTGGCAACATGCACGAAATCCTCGACCGCGACGTGGTGGTCGACACCGGCGCGACTATTGAGGATGACGTGGTCACCGACGGTCGAGCCGGGCTGGATGATCGTACCGGCGAAGGCCACGGTCCCGCGCCCCAGCGTGACGCCGGCGGCGATCGAGGTGAACGGGTGCACCACGGTCAGCCAGTCGAGGTCCAGCTCGCTCGCGACCCGCCGCCGGTCGCTGTTGTCGCCCAACGCGATGAGCGCCGACGATACCTGTGACTGCCGCGCGTCGCGGATGGGCCCCAAGATCTCGATGCCTTCGATCCGCTGACCCCACTTCTGGTCGTCATCATCGTAGAAGGCAGTGATGCTGTACCCGGCAGCGAGCAGCGTGGAGGCAACGACCGAGGCGTGCCCGCCGGCTCCGATGACGATGACTGGCCTCGCTGGCATCCGCTCCCTCTCATGCTCCGGTGGTCGGGTCGCCGCCGGTATCGGCCGTACCGTACACCACACCACGTGACAGGCCGGTCACGGCGGTACCGGATCGGCCGCACCGAGGACCCACGGTCGGCGCGGCGACTCCACATACACTGGGGACATGGAGCCGGTGCGACGGATCGAGCATGAGTACCGCGTTCGCTTCGACGAAGCCGGCGCTGACGGCTGGCTGCGCCCGTCGGGACTGCTGCGCTACGCCCAGGACATGGCCTGGCGACACAGCGAGGAAGCCGGCTTCGATCGGGACTGGTATCTGAACCGCTCGATGAATTGGCTGGTACGCAACGTGAAGGTGTCGATCGCCGGTCCGGTCACGTACGGCGATGCGCTGGCGATCAGCACCGAGGTCATCGGCTGGCGTCACGTGTGGGCTCGTCGCCACTCGGTGATGCGGCTCGTCGGGTCGAGCGCGCGTGAGGCGAACGGTGCGCTGGTGGCCACGGTCGACACCGACTGGGTGCTGCTGACAGATGAGGGTCGACCGGCGCGCGTGCCGGACGAGATCGCGCAGTACTTCTCCGCACAGCAGGCCTTCGCGCGTGACCGCGTCTCGCTGCCCGAACCCATGGCTGCGGTGACCACGCTGGCAACGCGCGTGCGGCCCCTTGATGTCGACCCCTTGCAGCACATGAACAACGCTGCCTACCTCGACATGGTGGACGACGGCCTGGCGCGCATGCCCATCGCGCAGCGCCCGCAGGCTCCCGACTGCTACCGCGTCGGGTATGTGCGGCCGGCCCTTCCCGGGACGGCCATCGAGGTGCGCTGCTGGCCGGTGACCGCTGGCCAGGTGGCCTGCCGCATCAGCACAGCCGAAGGGCAGGAGCTGACGAAGGTGCTGGTCAGTCGGGCGAGCGCGTAGCGCCCACGAGCAGGTCGAAGTTATCGACCAGTGCTCGGCCGAGCTCTGCAGGATCGTCATCCCGCAGCCGCCGCAGCCACGTCGCGGTCACGGCTACATTCAGCGGTTGGTTGCGGCTCCCGCGGACTCCCTTCGGCTTCAGGTATGGCGAGTCCGTCTCGGTCAGCAGCCGGTCCAGCGGTACGATGCGCGCGACATCGGCGCTGGACTCTTCGCCGCGGCGAAAGACCAGACCACCGAAGGCGATGAAGAAGCCCATCTCCAGCGCCGCCTCGGCGTAGTCGACGGGGCCGCTGAAGGAGTGCAGGACACCCGGCGGGCGACCGTCGAAGCGATCGCGCCACTCGGGACTCCCCGCACCACCCTCACGCAGCACGGCGATGAGGTCGTCCTGCGCGTCGCGCTCGCCGGGCTTGGACCGACAGTGCAGCGTCAGCGGCCGGGCGAGCTCGTAGGCCAACGCGATGTGGCGGCGCAGGTTGGCCAGCTGGTCCGTGCGAGGGCTGAAGCCACGGTCGTAGTCCAGCCCGGTCTCCCCGATGCCCACGACCTCGTCGAGCCTGGCCAGCTCGCAGATCCCTGCCCACATCGCGTCGTCGACGCTGGCGGCGAGATGCGGATGCACCCCGGTCGTCGTGCGCAGACCGTGCCGTCGTACGAACTCGAGCCCGCGATGCGTCGACGGCAGGTCCCAGGCAGGGATGAGCAGGCGCTCGACCCCGGCTTCGACAGCCGCAGCCAGGACGAGGTCGGCATCGTCCCAGAAGGCCTCTGCCTGGAGGTGGGCGTGTGAATCGACGAGCCGAAGCCCATCGGGGTTCAGCTCAGCCAGGCAATCCCTCCCAGATCCCGATCTCGCTGCCCTCGCTGTCGTTGATGGCGGCGTACCAGCCCATGCCCGGTACCTGGGTCTTCTCCACCACCACGTTGCCACCGAGGCGTTCGACCTTGATCAGCGCCTCCTCGATGGAATCGACGGTGATGTACACGCGCGGCTTGTCCGGTGCGGTCTCACCGCGTACTCCGATGCCGCCGCCCATGTCACCGGGGCCGGACTGGAACATCTCGTAGTCAGGGAACTCGGGCACCTGCGCGATCTTCCAGCCGAACAGCTCCGCGTAGAAGGCCTTGGCGCGTGCCAGGTCGTCGCTGGGCAGATCGATATGCGTGATCTGACCGTGGGCCATCGAACTCCTCCTTACCCCCCGGTCTCCTCATCGACCTCGAGTCGCGGGAACAACGGTTCTGCGGTTCCGATGCTACCGCCCGCCGCAAGCGACCCCCACGCGACGAGGTCGGCGAGCGGTGGGCCGGCGTTGCCATCGTCGGCATAGGGGTACTCGACGCCCAGCTGTGCCGACGCGCGGGCCGCCGCCTCGTGGCATGAACGGGGCAGCGGCCGAAGGCCATGACACGACATGCCTCGAGCAGGTCGCCGAGGACGCCGTCGAGGCGAGCCGCGGCCACGCCATCACCCGTTCTTGGCGACCTTGGCCAGCGTCCAGGGCTGCTCGGTCTCGACGTACTTGTTGGCCTCGCCGACGAAGCCCCACAGTACCTCGAGCGCCTCGTGCAGGAGGCAGGCGTCCAGCCGGGCTGTGTATCGCTCGAACGTCGTTCGCCCAGGCCACGGCCAGCAGGCCATCGGTGGGCACGGAGCGGGCGCCGTCGCGGTAGCGATCGGTCATCGAGAGCGAGCGATTGAGCAGGTTGCCGAAGTCGTTGGCAAGGTCGGCGTTGTAGCGACGCACGAAGCTGTCCCAGGAGACATCGCTGTCGCGATCGAAGGCGACCTCGCGCAGCACGGTGTAGCGAGTGCCGTCGCGGCCGAGTGCCGCCACGACGTCCACCGGATCGAGGAAGTTGCCGCGGCTCTTGCTCATGCGCTCGCCCTGCGCCAGCAGCCAGCCGTGGACCCAGACCATCCTGGGCAGCGGCAGGCCGGCACTCATCAGCATGGCCGGCCAGATAGATGGTGTGCAGGCGGTTGATGTCCTTGCCGATGACGTGCAGGTCAGCCGGCCACCAGTGGTCGAACATCGCCGCATCGTCGGGGAAGCCGGCCCCGGTGATGTAGTTGATGAGCGCGTCGTACCAGACGTAGACCGTGCCCGCGGCCGGGTCCCAGCTGCCGTCGTCGCGCCTGGCGCTGCTACCGTCGGGCATGAACGGGAACGGGATGCCCCAGGTCGCCCCTTCGCGGCTGACGCTGAAGTCCTCGAGTCCCTTGCGGATGAAGCCGAGCATCTCGTTCTTGCGGTACTCCGGCTGCACCCAGTCGGGCATGTCGGCGTAGTACCGCTCCAGGCGCTCCTGGTACGCCGACAGGCGGAAGAACCAGTTGTTCTCGGTCAACCACTGCAGCTCGACGTCGGGGTGGTTGGGGCAGTGCACGCCCGTCCCGTCCTCGAGCAGGTCGCTGCTGTTGCGGAAGCCCTCGTTGGGGCAGTACCAGCCTTCGTACTTGCCCAGGTAGATGTCGCCGTTCGCGTGGGCGCGCCGGATCATCTCGTGCACGGCATCGGTGTGGTCCGGGTCCGTGGTGCGGATGAAGCGGTCGGGGCTGATGCCGAGCGCGTCCTCGGCGGTTCCGAAGAGCGCCACCATCTCATCGACGAAGGCCTTCGGCTCCAGGCCCTTCGACGCGGCAGTGGTGGCGATGTTGACCGAGTACTCGTCGGTGCCGGTCAGGAAGCGCGTGTCGTCGCCGAGCATACGGTGCCAGCGCGCGATGACGTCGGCTCCGACGACCTCGTACAGCGTGTGCAGGCCGGGTCGGTTGTTGGCGTAGGCGATGGCGGTGGTCAGGTAGAAGCGGCGTCGTTCAGTCATGGATGTACCGATGGTACCTGAGGCCAGCATCCACGACGTGGATCGGGCGGGGGCACGCCTGCGGACGTCACGGCAGCCGCTAGGGCGATCGCGCGTCCAGCAGCGCGAGAACCTCGTCGAGGGCGCCCGCCGGCGACCACACGTAGGCCTCGATCATGCGTCCATCCTTGACGCGGACGAACGTACAGCCGCGGACCTCGAGTGCCGGCAGACGGCCGGCGAGGTCAGCGCGCGGGCTCCCGAACATGCGCCAGCGCACTGCCGCCCGGCTCCCCTCCCCGATGACCTCGATGATCTCGCGTCGGTAGTCGGGGTAAGCCTCGAAGAGCGCGGCCATGGCAGCGGCGTCCTCCTCCGCCGAGCTGAGTGCCGCGCGACCGTTGAGCTCGATGACGACGTCGGGCGCGAGCGCTGCCGCCATGGCGTCCTCGTCACGCCGAGACTCGGCGTCGACGTAAGCCAGATACACCTCAGCCGCGTCGGGCATGGTCAACCTCCCGTTCGCAGGCGGTCGGGAAGGACCGATGCGGCGTGACCGCCGGCAGCGACCACATCGGCGGGAAGCTCACCGCACTCGATGAGGCTGACGACCGAGCGAGCGACCGCCGGAGCGGTCATGATCCCGAACCCGCCAAGCGCAGCAGACCAGACGAACCCGGGCACGCCGGGCTCGGGTCCCAGCACCGGTGCCCGATCGGGAGCGAAGGTGCGCAGGCCGGCCGAGACCGAGGTGGCGGACGACGGCGCCAGCGTCGTGACCGCATCGATGCGTCGCAGCGCCAGGGAGACGTCGCTCGATCCGGGTCGCGCGTCCCCCGCTGGCTGCCGTGTCTCGTCTGCCGGCGATGCGATGAAGCCACCCGACGGCGCAGGTTTCAGGTAATACGTCTCCGCCGCATCCATGAGAAGCGGCCACGCTGTCACGTCGCCAGCGGTAGGCGCGGCGAACGTGCACGTGGTGCGGCGGTAGGCGGCCAGTCCGAGCGGCGTCACGCCGGCAAGCCTCGCCACATCGTCCGCCCAGGCGCCGGCGGCATCGACGACCAGCTCCGTTCGGAACGTCCGCTGCGGCGTTCGCAGCCGCCACCCCGATCCATCCGGCTCGATCGATGTCAGGCGGGCATCAAGGACGAGTTCCCCGTGGCGGGATTCGAGAGCCGTCCTGAACGCCCTGACGGCGCCAGCCGCGTCCAGATCCTGAGTCGCCGCGTCGAAGGCTGCCGTGGAGACAACGCCGTCCCGAAGGGCCGGGAACCGCAGGCGCGCCTCAGCCTCACCCAGCAGCTCGCAGTCCGTGGCTACTGCGGCACGGATCTCGGGCGAAGCCGGGTCTGGCGACACCAGCAGCATGCCTCGCGGGCGAAGCAAGGACCGTTCTGCGAAGCCTCCGCCGTCTGCCTCGAACCAGGGCCGGCTGGCGAGGGTGAATGGTCGGACCACGGGGCCGCCGTATCCCGCGATCCAGGTGCTCGCGCTGCGGGCGGTGGACTGCGTCGCCGGGCTGGGCTCTCGCTCCAGGACGAGCACCCGGCGTTGACGCGCCAGCTCAGCTGCGACGGCCAGGCCGGCGATGCCGGCACCGACAACGACCGCATCGAACCTGGCTGCTGGCGCTCGCCATCGCTACGCCGGCAGCATCCGGCCCAGGCCATCGACAACCGTCCCGAAGGCTGACCCGGCCCGCGACGTCCGGTCCCAGGCGCTCGCAGCAGCCGGCGAGCCAGGTCGGCCAGGTCGGCCGGGCGCTCGAGCCCGGCGATGGTGCCGAGCTGGTCGCGGCTCGAGCAGGACGCCACCCACGATCGGGTCCATCTGCTCGAAGATGTCGGCCACGAAGTCGAGCCCCAGCCCGACGTGGTCGGCACCGATGACCGTCGACGGCATGGGCGACGTGGTCGATGAACGTGTCGACGATCGGGCCGTCGCTCGCCCACGAAGCCGCCGTAGGCGTTCATGCAGGCGAACCCGCCCGAGCCGGCGATGGCCCGCAGCATGTCGTCGCGTCAGGTTGCGCGGGTGTCCGTGGACGGCGCGGCACGACGAGTGGCTGGCCACGAACGGCCGCGTCGCGATGCGCGCGACATGCTCGAAGCCGGCGTCGGAGAGGTGGCTGACGTCGACGATCATGCCCAGTCGCTCCATGCGCTCGACGGCCGCGACGCCGAGCGAGCTGAGTCCCGCGCCGGTCGCCGACTTCACCCAGGCCGTCGGCGAACATCGTGCGCCGGTTCCAGGTCAGGCTGGCCATGCGCACGCCGAGGCGCCAGAACGAATCGATGACGTCGACGTCGTGCGCCGACCGGCTCCATGCCCTCGAAGGCCAGCACCATGCGCGATGCGCCCGTCGTCGATGACCGCGCTGCATCTCGCTCGCGGTCGTCACGATGGCGACATCGTCGGCGTGCTCGTCGGCGATCGCCCAGGCCGCCTCGACGTAGCGCAGCGCGCGCCGCAGCGCGCCCTCACCGATGAACTGCTCCTCGGTGTAGATCGGCAGCACCTGCAGCACCACGCCGCCGGCGCGCAACTGCGGCAGCCAGAAGTCGCCGAAGGGATCGGGGTGGCCACGCTCCTGCTGATGGACCACGCCCATCAGCAGGTCGTCGTGGCAATCCGCCATGGGCAGGCGCGACCTGGTCTCGGCATCGGCCGCTCAGCCGGCCGGGGCGAGCGGTCCGGCGGCCTTGACCTGGACGCGGCAGCCGCCGCCGGGCACGTACGTCATGGGCACTTCCATGACCGTCGTGATGCGCGTCTGGCCGGATCGGCTCCGGCCTTCACGGCCGCCTCGATGGCCAGCGCCTTGGCGTCCTCGATGCACTCCTCGCGGCTCGACTCGTCGTAGCGGTACACGCGATCGACCTCACCCGACGCTTCCGCGATGGCCGCGCCATAGGCGTTGGCCACCGCGAAGTGGTTGGGCTTGATGACCTCCGATGTGCCCGGGCACGACGCTCGGGAACGAGGTGCGAGCCGCCCCCGACGGCGATCAGCGGCAGGGCCTGGCGGCTGGCCTTCATGCGATCGGCCAGGATCTGGACCTGCTCGTCGACCCAGGCGAGGGCCGCGTCGGCAGTGGCCGCGGTCGAGTCGCTCGTCAGCGCAGCGTCGCCGAAGCCGCTGAGCCGCCCGGCCTTGACCGACACGTCGGACAGCGTCGGCACGTCACCACCCATCACCAGCGCCTCGTCGACCACGCGATAGCCCACCGAGTCGGGACCGACCGTGACGTCCGCGCCGCTGCCGTGCACGATCGTGCCGCCACCGAGGCCGATGGAGATGAGGTCGGGCATGCGGAAGTTGGTGCGCACGCCGCCGACCTCGACCGCGTGCATCGACTCGCGCGGGAAGCCATCGACGAGGATGCCCACATCGGTGGAGGTGCCGCCCACGTCGATGACCAGCGCGTCGCTGAGGCCGGCCAGGGCGCTGGCGCCGCGCATCGAGTTGGTGGGGCCCGAGGCCAGCGTCAGGACGGGGTACTTGACCGCCTGCTCGGCGGTCATCAGCGTGCCGTCGTTCTGGGTCAGGTAGGACGCGACGTCGAGGCCGTTCTCCTTGAGCGCCTGTGGCCAGGCCTTCGACGACCGCGCGAGACACGTCCAGCAGCGAGGCATTGAGCGCCGCCGCGTCCTCGCGTTCGAGCAGGCCCAGCGAGCCGATCTCGTGGCTCACGGTCACGGCCACCGCATCACCCAGCTCCTCGGCGATGATCGCGGCGCTGCGGTCCTCGTGGTCGTAGGAGGCCGGGCTGAAGGGGCTGGAGATGGCGATGGCCGGGACCTTGCCGGCGCACTCGCCGGCGTAGCGGCGCACGGCCTCCTCGTCGAGCGGCGCGATCTCGCGGCCGTCGTACTCGAAGCCACCGTGCACGATGGCCGTCGGACCGAGGATGGCCTCGATGCCAGCTCCGACCGGCCAGGCAGCACCCGGGCGCACCGCGTACGACGACGGGGCCGCCACGCGCAGGATGCCGACGCGTGTCGAGGCCCTTGCGCTGGATGATGGCGTTGGCCGGATGGGTGGTGCCCAGCATCACCTGGCCGATCGACGACCTGTCGACCCGCTCGATGACCGCGGACATGGCGGCCCGGATGCCGTCCATGGGATCGGGCGTGGTGGGGACCTTCTGTGATGCCAGCACCGCGCCGGCCTCATCGACGACGACGGCGTCGGTGTTGGTGCCACCGACGTCGACGCCCAGTCGCAGCGCGGTCATCGCGCACCTCCCAGGGGAACGTAGTCAAGGTCATAGCCGAAGGCGCGCGGGCCGACGACCTCGAGCATGCCCGTCCTGGTGCCACTCGGGCGCACAGGGCATGGCGATGACGTCGAGGCGCTGGCCGTAGGCGAGGGCCTCGGTCAGCACCGGCTTGGCCGTCTCGTGGTCGATGAGCGAGATGAGGTCGGGGACCATGACCACGCACTCGTCGCCGTCGAAGGCGACGAGGTTCTCGTTCTGGATCTCGATGCGCATCTCGCGGCCGGCGTCGGTGACGTGCTCGAGCACGACCGTGCCGCGGGCGAAGCCCTCGGTGGTGCGCCGCTCGATGTCCGTGATCTTGCCGGTGAAGACGACCTTGGCATCGGCGAACTCGAGGAACCTGGCCATGGCGTCGGGCTGCCCGGCCTGGACCGCGGCCATGTGCTTGCCGAGGTCGGTGCAGAAGCTCATCGAGCCCTGGATGCCGTGCTCGTGCGATCTGGCCGGCGGTCAGGGCGTAGCAGCTGATGGCGTTGGCCATGCCCAGGCGCATGACGGCCGCCGCGCGCGAGGTCCTCGGCCAGGGCGTTGCTGGTGGCCTCGTAGATGCACACGTTGCCCTTCTCGTCAGCCACGCACATCGGTGCGGCCTTGAGGCCGGCCAGGGTGAACACGGTCATCTCGATCTGGGGGAAGGCGCGCCGCATGGAGTCGGCGTCGATGACCGGCAGGCCCAGCTCGGCGGCGGTCGCGAGCGGGATGAGCGTGTTCATGCCGCCGACCTCGATGGGCATCAGCGCCACCGGGTCCTTGCCGAGGTATCGGGCCATGGCCAGCACCGACCTCTTGAACTCCTCACCCGAGGGGATCTTCTCGAGGATGACGGTGGGTGCGCCGATGACGGCGGTGGTCAGCACCAGGCCGTCGGGCGGCAGCTCCTCGGGCGTCACGACCTTGATGGGGCCGTACTCCTCGATGGCCTGCTTGACCATCAGCTTGGCGATGTAGGGATCGCCGCCACCGCCGGTGCCGAGGAGCGTCGCCCCCAGCGCCAGATCGTCGATGTCCTCGAGACCGATGGTTCTCATCCACTGTCCTCCGTGGTCTGACTCGAGCTCAGGCACGACGCGACCGCGACCAGCTGTCGACAGCGACAGCGGCCAGGATCACACTGCCCTGCACGATGCGCTGGAAGATGGGGTCGACCTGGTGGAGGTTGAACCCGTTGATCATGAACGCGATGAAGAAGGCGCCCAGCACCGTGCGCCAGATGCTGCCCTCGCCGCCGGCGATGGACGTGCCGCCGACGACGATGGCGGCGATGACGTTGAAGACGAAGCTGAAGTCGTCCGATGGAGTCGCACTCATCGTGCGCGAGGCGCGCAGGACGCCGGCCAGGCCCGCCGCGAGACCGCTGAGCATGAACGCGCCGGCGATGACCCAGCGGACGCGGACACCGGCGAGCCGCGCCGCATCGGCGTTGCCGCCGACCGCGTAGACGTAGCGACCGAAGCGCGTGCGGGAGAGCAGGAACCAGCTGGCGACGACGACGATGATGGCGATGAGCGTGGCCGAGGTGATGCCGAAGATGTCCGAGCGCGCGAGCACGGCGATAGGCCTCGCGGTCGACGGGTCGCATGACCGAGCGGTCGCTGACGATGAAGCCGATGCCGAAGATGACGAACGAGGTCGCCAGCGTGGCGATGAACGAGTTGATCTTGCCGAGCGGTCACGACACCGCCGTTGACGGCGCCGGCCACCAGACCGAAACCGAGACCCGCGATGACCGCCAGGACGACCGACCCGGTCTGGTTCTCGACGCCCAGTGCCACCAGCGGCGCGGCCACGTAGACCGCGCCCTGCGAGATGTCGAAGCCGCCCGAGATGAGCGTGATCGTGGCCACCGACGCGGCGATGAGCACCAGCGACTGCTGATCGAGGATGTTGCGCATGTTGGCCGCCGTCAGGAAGTTCGGCGTCGTGATGGCCAGGCCCACGAAGAGAGCCACGACCACCCAGACGATGGCGTAGTCGGTCAGGATCGAGAGCAACGAGATGCGCCGTCCGGTGGCGCCTCGTGATGCGGGTCGTGGTGCGACTCGGGCAGCGCCACGCTGGTCAGGTCAGTCACGGGTCACGCCGCCTTCCGCTCGCTGCCGAACGCCAGGGCCACCAACTCCTCCTCGGTCGCGGTGTGGCCATCGAGCTCGGTCAGCACGCGTCCGTCACGCATGACCACGATGCGGTCCGCCAATCCCAGCACCTCCTCGGTCTCCGACGAGACGACCAGGATGGCCATGCCCTCGCCGGCGAGCTCGGCGAGGAGGTCGTAGATGTTGCGCTTGGAGCCGACGTCGACACCACGGGTCGGCTCGTCGGCGATGAGCAGCGGCGGATCGGCCAGCAGCCAGCGTGCGAAGAGCATCTTCTGCTGGTTGCCTCCCGATGCGTTGCGTGCCTGCGCCTCGGTGGCGATACCACGGACGCCGGCGCGCTCCATCATCTCGGCCACGCGACGGCGCTCTGTACGCGTCTTCAGGACGCCGGCACGGCTGAAACGCGCAGGTGCGGCAGGCTGACGTTCTCGCGGACGGAGCGGCCCAGGACGAGGCCCTGCTCCTTGCGCGACTCGGGGATCAGCGCGACGCCTGGCGAGATGGCCTCGCCGGGAGCAGCGAAGTCGACCTGCTGACCGTTCAGTTCGACGCGGCCCGCGGTGATCGGGTCGGCTCCGAAGATGGCGCGCACCACCTCGGTGCGACCGGAGCCGACGAGTCCGGCCATGACCACGATCTCCCCGGCGCGGACGTCGAAGGACACGTCCTCGAAGACGCCGTCCCGCGTGAGGCCTTCGACCTTGAGGACCGTCGGCGCGTCGGCCGGCAGCTTGCGCTTGGGTGGGAACGCGGCATCGAGCGTGCGCCCGATCATGCCCTCGATACATGAATCGTAGGTCTCATCGGCGGCCGGCGAAGTCCGGATGATATGTCCGTCGCGCATGATGGTGATGGTGTCAGAGACCTCGAGCACCTCCTCGAGGAAGTGCGAGACGAAGACGATGGTGCGGCCGGCATCGGCGAGCGAGCGGACGGTCCGCCGCAGGCTCAGCGTCTCGTCGGCCGACAAGCGCGCGGTGGGCTCGTCCATGACGATGAGACGCGACTCACGCGCCAAGCGCGCGCAGGATCTCGACCTTCTGCTGCTCATGCGGGTGACAGCTCGCGAACGAGCGCGAGCGGCGATACCTGGATGCCCGATTCCCCCATCAACGCGTCGAGGCGAGCGAGCAGCGAGCGCCGGTCGACGACCCCGAAGCGACCGCCCTCGATGCCCAGGTAGACGTTCTCGACGACGCTACGCGCCGGGACCAGCGACAGCTCCTGGGCGATGGTGGTGATGCCGTGGTCGAGCGCGTCGCGAGGCGACCCGAAGTGGACCGCCTGACCCTCGACACGGAGGGTGCCGGCATCGGGCTGCAGGACCCCGGCCACGATCTTGCCGAGCGTCGACTTGCCGGCACCGTTCTCGCCGACGATGGCGTGGACGGTGCTGGTCGTGACCGAGATATCGACCTCGTCGAGCGCCACCGTCGCGCCGAAGCGCTTGGTGACGCCGACGAGCTCGACGTGCGGACGTAGGTCGGTCAACGCGGCGCTGGCGTCAGCCGTCCCACTCGGCGCTGAAGTCGGCCACGTTGTCGGCCGTGATCGAGCCCTCGTCCTGGAGCTCCATGGCCGTGTCGATGCCACCGAGGTCGTTGCCGGCCAGCGCCTCGATCATGGCGTTCATGGCCAGGCGGCCCTCGGTCGCGGGCGCGCCCATCAGGTCAGCGAACCAGCGACCGTCGGCGACTGCCTCCAGGGCAGGCGTCGAACCGCCGAAGCCGATGATCTTGACGTCTTCGAGCATGCCGGCGTCCACGAGCGCGATCTCGGCGCCCTGCATCGACTGGTCGGCGCCGACGACGACGTCGAAGTCAGGCGTGGCCACGAGGATGTCCTGCATGGCCGCGAGGCCGGCGTCCGGACCGAGGTACTGGCCCTCGCCTTCGGCGACGACGTTGACCGTCGAACCCTCGGTGACGGAGTCGAAGCCCTGCTTGATGGCGACATCGAGGGGGATGCCCTTGATGCCGTAGAAGTAGACGACGTCGCAGGGATCGAGGCCCTCACAGGCCTGGAGCGTCAGCGTGCCCAGACGCTCGCCCGAGCGTCGCGGCGGGGCCATGATCGAAGCCGAGATGGACGGGTCCTGCGGGTCGGCGGTGTCGAGTCGATCACCGATGACCTGGTTCAGTCCGACGATCTTCATGCCGGCCTCGCAGGCAGCCTGGAGGTCGGGGATGACCGCGCAGCCGGCGAGCGCCGAGATGATGATGCCGTCGTAGCGACCATCGGCGATGACGTCCTGCAGCTGCGTCGTCTGCAGGGCAGCGTCGAACTGGGCGTCGAACTCGGTGATCTTGATGCCGTTCTCAGCAGCGATCTCATCCATCGCGACCTTCGACTGGCCCAACCAGGTGTTGGCCGAGCTGGCCGACAGGTAGGCGATCTCGATCTCGTCGTCCTGGGCCGCCAGTCGCGGCGCGGTCAGGGCCATCGCGCCGGCCAGCGCCAGGGCGACTCCACCACGTGTTCGCATCTCTCGCATCCGTTCTCCTCTGTTCGTCTGTACGCTGCCTCATCGGTCGAGGCAACTGGCGCACGGCCGCGTTCGTTGAAGCGCCAACGGTAGCGCCTCGGGTCGAGGCGTGAGTGCCTGAGTGGGTGATCGTCTAGCGCGTTCGCAGCGCAGCCGTGGCCGCCTCGTCGAGCTCGAGGATCCGGATCGATGAGACGCCGTAATCCCGCGTTGCGGACTCGAGCGAGACATAGCCCTCGCGCACGTCGTCGAGCACGGCCTGCGGGTCGCGCTCGAAGGCTGGACCCCAGCCACCGCCGCCGCCGGAGTTGTTGACCAGGACCTCGTTGGCAGCCATGGCCTCGTAGACGCCGCCGACCACGGCCTCCTTGTCGGTCCCGGGACGCAGGATCATGTGGCAGTTCTCGCCGTCGTCGCCGCCTTCCATGCCCCAGGGCTTGGTCTTCGTCTTCTTGACCAGCGTGATCGCAGACGACGGCTCCAGGAACCTGTAGATACGCGTGATGCCGAGCCCACCGCGATGCTTGCCCGGACCGCCGGAGTCGGGCCGCAGGCTGTACTCCTCGATGAGCATCGGCGACTTGACCTCGAGCACCTCGACGGGATTGTTGCGACACCCGGACTCGGTCAGGTGCATGATGCCGTTCTCACCATCACCGCCGGCATGGCCGCCGAAGCCCACGGCCTCGTTGGTCGCCTCCAGCCACGGTCGGCCGGTGCGCGAGTCCATGCCCAGGCCCATCATCGTGCAGACGTCGCCGCCGGAGCAGGCCGGCACGCGGTCGGGCATGCCCTGCGCCAGCGCCTTGAGGATGACCTCGCCGGCGAGCAGGCCGGTCCACAGCGTGAACGTCGGCGCTGGTGGCGTCGCGTGCATCAGGTTGCCCTCCGGCGCGATGATGCGCAGCGGCCGGAAGTTGCCCGCGGTGGCCGGCGTATCGGGCGTGGTGAGCGCCTTGAAGATGAGGCTCGAGAGCGCCATCGTGATGCCGTAGGGCAGGTTGATGGGACCGCTGACCTGGTCGTCGCTCGCGGACCAGTCCACGACCATCTCGTCATCGGTGATCGTGACCGTGCAGGCCATCTTGACCAGCTTGTCCAGCTCGACGCCGTCGTCATCGACGTAGTCCAAGGCCGACCACGTGCCCTTGGGCAGCTCAGCCAGCCCGGCCCGCGCGAGCTTCTCACCATGGTCGGCGATCTCGGCGCCGGCGGCCAGGAAGTCCTCCCGGCCGAAGCGCTCGACGATCTCCTCCACGCGCCTGGCGCCGGTGACGCAGGCGCTGACCTGCGCCAGCATGTCGCCCACCGTCCGATCGGCGAAACGGCTGTTGAACCGGATGATGTTGACGATGTCCTGCTTCAACTCGCCGCGCTTCACGATCTTGGTGCAGGGGAAGAAGATGCCCTCCTGGTGCATGTCCGTGGAGTCGAGGACGTAGCCGGCGTCCTTCTGCTTCAGGTCGAGCCAGTGGATGCGTGCGGCGGTGAAGCCGACCAGCTCGCCCTCGGAGTAGATAGGCGCAAACGCCGCCACATCGAGCGTATGGGCGGAGGACCAGTAGGGGTAGTTGAGCAGGATCACGTCACCCGGGTGGATGTTCTCGCGACCGACGAAGTCGATGGCGTTCTTCAACGCGTAGTCGTTCGAGCGCGTGAAGATGGCCAGGCCCGGCGCCTCCGCCAGCAAGTCGCCCTCGGTGTCGTAGATGCCAAGGCCGAAGTCACGGATCTCGTAGACGATCGTGCTGTACGAGGTGCGCATCAGATTGCGCATCATCTCCTTGGCCGCCGAGATGAGGCGGTGGTGGATGACCTCGGTGGTGATGGAGTCGACCATGTCTACGCTCGCTTCCCGATGGTGATGTCCAGCTCGCCGTGCGCGCCCACGCTGAGCGAATCCCCGGCGTGGATGACGGTGGTGGCAGTGCGTTCCTCGATGACCGCGGGGCCATCGAGGGTGACGCCGGGCGTCAGCACGTCGCGCTCGTAGACCGCGTAGTCGACACGTCCGAGCTCCCCTCCCCTCCAGACGGCACGAGTGGTGCGTGGGGCGGCGTTGCCGTCACCGGCCGCGACGAGCGGCAACTGCGGGCGAGGCACCAGTCCGGCCCCACGGACACGAATGGTCACGATCTCCACCGGGTCCTCGGTGCGGTGACCGTACTGCGTCTCGTGGGCCGCTCCGAAGGCCTCTCGGACCTCCGCCGCGAGGGCCTCGTCGATGACGCCCGCCGGCAGGTTGATGGCGACCGTGTGCTCCTGGCCCTGGTAGCGGATGTCGGCGGTGCGGGTGAGGACGCGGTCGGCCTCGGCGAAGCCGTCTGTCTCGAGCGCCGACTCGGCGAGGGTCTCGAGCTCCCGGTAGTCGGCCTCGAGGCTCTTGGCGTCGACGTTGGCCAGATCGGTGATCCGGGTGCGTGCGAAGTCGTGGGCCACGTCGGCCATGAGCATGCCCATGGCGCTGAAGGCACCTGGTCCGGGCGGCACGATGACGCGAGGCACACCCAGCTCGCGAGCGGTATCGGCGGCGATGATGCCCCCGGCGCCACCGAACGAGAGGATGGCGAAGTCAGTCGGGCTGTGACCCCGTTCGACGGTGATCTCGCGGACGGCGCCGACGACCTTGGTGGTGGCGATGCGCAGCATGCCTGCGGCGACATCGTCACCGGAGATGCCCATCTGCGCGGCGATCGCCTCCATCGAGCGAACGGCGAGGTCGCGATCGAGCGTGAGCTCGCCGCCGAGAGCCGTGTCGCTGCCGAGGTAGCCGCTGGCGAGGGCGGCGTCGGTGACCGTTGGCTCGGTGCCGCCACGGCCGTACGAGGCGGGCCCTGGATCGGCGCCGGCGCTCTGCGGGCCGACCTGCAGGTGATCGCCCGCATCGACCCAGCCGATGGAACCGCCGCCGGCACCGATGGTGTTGATGTCCAGCGTGGGCAGCGAGACCGGGAGCCCCTGGAAGGTGGCCGCGGTCGTGACCGCCGGGTGGCCGCCGATGATGATGGCCGCGTCGAGGCTGGTGCCGCCCATGTCGAGCGTGATGAGGTTGGGCGCGCCAACCAGCTCGGAGAAGGCCGCCGCACCCACCACGCCACCGGCCGGACCGGAGAGCACGAGGTTGACCGGCCGCTCCTTGGCGGCGACGACGGTCATGGCGCCGCCGCCCGAGCGCATCATCAGGAAGTGGCCTTCGAAGCCACGCTCCGCCAGCTCGCCCTCGAGCGCATCGAGGTAGTGGCGCACGACGGGCTTGACATACGCGTCCAGGACCGACGTGCTGGTGCGTTCGTACTCCCGATAGACACGCAGCAGCTCGTGCGACAGCGTGATGTCGATCGTGGGGAGGGCGGCAGCGAGCAGGCGACCGACGGCGACCTCGTGAGAGGGATCCGCATAGCTATGCAAGAGACAGACAGCAACGGCCTCGACGTCGGCGGCGGCGATCCTCTTCGCCACCGCCAGGACCTCGTCCTCGTCGAGAGCCTGGAGCTCCGACCCGTCCCAGGCCAGTCGCTCCGGGACTTCGAACACCAGACTGCGCGGCACCAGGGACTCCGGCTTGCGGTACGTCAGGTCATACATCGGCTCACGGTCGGTCCGACCCAGCTCGAAGACATCGCGAAAGCCCAGCGTGGTGACGATGGCGACCCGGGCTCCGGTGCGTGTCAGGAGCGCGTTAAGGGCAAGGGTCGTGCCGTGGACGAAGTAGCTGATCTGGTCCATCGGAGCTGTGCTCTTGGCGATGGCAGCAAGGACCCCGATCGATGGCTCGGAGGGGGTGGTCTCGACCTTGTCGACGATGAGCGCGCCGCTCACCGCATCAAGTGCGACGACATCGGTGAACGTGCCCCCGACATCCACCGCGGCGCGAAACGCACGCCTCCCGGAGTCAACAGCTGACCTATCCGCGACCACTCCGACCCTCCCGCTGAGCGACCTGTCGGCGCGTTGGGTGCAGACCGAGGACGCCTGCGGATGGTAGCAAGCAGCGTGCCCGTGGCGTCGGGCTGTCGGTAGACATGGAGTGGCGGCGGGATCCGCCTGCGTCCAGGATCCCGCCGCCTTGATGGGTTCCGGGTCTTCTTTCTAGATGAGCACCAGCGCGGCGCCGATCGCCAGCAGCGCCATGATGGGGCCGCCCAGGGCGACCAGGTGTTCGGGCCACCTGGGGCGGGCGATGTGCCGGTGACGGCGACGAGCTTCCCGTCCGAGCGACGCCTGTCTCGCCTCGCGAGCCTCCCAGTGGCGCCGGTCAACGGCCTCGCGGTACAGGTCCTGGTGGTGAAGCATCGGGTTCATCTCTTGACCTCGCGCTGCGTGCCACCAAGGTAGGGGATCGCGGAGCGCTCGTCTGTCAGGCAGCCGACAGGTTTGCCGTCGCAGCCAGCACAGCCTTGATCTCGAACGGCGTCAAGCCGCGGTGGCGGGAGCGCAGCAGGGCGATCAGGCCTGCGATATGTGGCGCCGCGAAGGAGTTACCCGTCGCGACGGTGGCGCCGCCATCACGCCAGGCGATGGGCACGTCGACGCCCCAGGCACCGAACTCGACCGGCGGTCTGGGGTTGTAGTACCAGTGCCAGGGGTCGGGCTGCTCATGGGCCGCCACCGAGATGACCGAGGAGAAGAGAGAGGGATAAGAAACGCCCGGCGAGTTGTTGGCTGCGCTGACGAGGGTGACGCCAGCGAAGTAGGCCCGGTCGGCGACCTCGTGGAAGTCGGCGAACAGCGCCTCGCTCCTCGACGACAAGGAGAGGTTGATGACATCGACGCCTCGATCGATGGCCCAGTCAAGGCCGGCCAGGAATGCCGCGCCCCGGCCCTTGAGATCGGAGCCCAGCACCCGCACCGAGACGATCTCCACGTCCGGGGCGAGTCCAACGATAAGCCCGCCGCAAGCCGTGCCGTGGCCGAATAGGTCGCCGGCTGAGTCCGCCACGATATCGGGCTCACCACCGTCAAGCTCGACGGCGACGCGCTCGCGCACGCGTCCACCGAGGGCCGGGTGCTCGGCCTCGACGCCGCTGTCGATGATGCAGACGGTGACACCGCTCCCGGTCGCACCGCGAAAGGCCCAGTCCCGATCGATGCGGTCCAGTCGAGCCTGCCGCTGGAGCCGCGCGATGGCGGCGCCCTGGGCACCGGCGGCGACCCGAAACTCCAGCCTGCCGGGATCCGGTTCGAAGAGGGCGATCGACGAAGCCTCGGCCTCGAACAGGGTGACCGCCGCATCGACGACCGACTGCAGCAGCGCGTCTCCGGATCACCCACCAGACGCCGTGCCATGGCGGTCTGGCGAGCGCAACGCAGGAGTACGTCGAGAGCCGACTCGAGCGTCGTGCTCAACGTTCGGCCTCGCGCTCCAGGGCAGCGACATCCGGGATCGAGAGGGTGTCCTTCTCGATCACCAGCAAGCCGCGCTCGACCAGGCCTGAGAGCAGCTTGTTGACGGACTGCCGGGTGCCTCCGATCATCGCCGCCAGGTCGGACTGGGTGTATGGCCAGTCGAGCCGCACCTCGTTGGCATCCGGTTCGCTCTCACGGGCTGATCGGGCCAGGCGGCTGGCCAGACGCCCGGCCAGGTCGAGGAAGTGCAACTCCTGGACATGGCCGGTGATGCGTCGCAGCTCCCGCGCCAGTCCCGTCAGAAGCGCCTCGCGCAGGGCCGGATCCTGGTCGAGGCGGGACAGGAACAGCTCCCGCGAGAGGGTCCATGTCTCACTCGCCTCGACGGCCACCGCGGTGGCGGAACGCGGGGCCCCATCGAGCAGCGCCAGCTCGCCGAAGAAGTCGCCGCTACGCAGGGTGGCGATGATGGCTTCCTCCCCGTCAAGGCTGGGCAGGACGATCTTCACGGCACCCAAGCTCACGATATGCAGTGAGTCGCCCGGATCACCCTGGTGGAAGATCGTCTCCTGGCGCCGGAAGCGACGACGACGCAGCTGGCGGGCGATGTCGGCCAACGCGTCCTCCTGGGCGCCCTCGAACAGGCAGGAGTCGCGCAGGCTGCTGATGATGAGTCCATGGTCCACGCACGCACGATGGCGGGCAAGGCGCACCCACGTCAAGCAGCCGCCGTCGTCGCGCGTGGGGGTCGCCTGTTTGACAGCCTCGCTGTCGTGTGAGGCGTCGTCTTTCCTGCGCGCGAGCGGCACACTCCCCTCATCGCTTCGAAGGCGCGCAGCGCCAGGTCGGTGTTCGTTGCGCTCTCGTGGCGGAGATGCGGGCTAGTGGCGGAAGTGCCGGCGGCCGGTGAAGAGCATGGCGGCCCCTGCAGCATCCACCGCGGCGATGACGTCCTCGTCGCGGCGTGATCCGCCCGGTTCGATGACGGCGCTCACGCCGGCCTGCAGGCAGGTCTCGGCACCGTCAGCGAAGGGGAAGAACGCGTCGGAGGCACACACGGCCCCGTCGGCCTTCTCGCCAGCCTGCTCCACCGCTAGGCGCGCACTCTGGACGCGGTTCATCTGTCCGGCGCCGACACCCACGATGGCGCCATCGCGCACGAGGACGATGGCGTTCGATTTGACGTGGCGGACGATGCGCCAGGCGAGCTCGAGATCGGTCAGCTCGCGCTGGCTGGGCTGGCGCCGCGAGACGGTGCGCCAGGCAGCCGGATCGTCAGGCAGGACGTCGGACACCGACAACAGCACACCTCCGCCGGCTGCGCGCGTCTCCAGCGACGCCCATGGAGGCTTGGCGATGGTGGCATCCTGCAGCAGTCGCACGTCGGGTTTCGCGGCCAGGATCTGGCGCGCTTCGGCATCGAAGGCCTCTGCCACCACCACCTCCAGAAAGATCGCGGTCAGCTTCGCCGCGAGCGCAGCATCGACGCCGCCACGTATCGCGACCACGCCGCCGAAGGCGCTGACCGGATCGGCTTCCAGCGCACGCTCCCAGGCCAGCAGCAGATCGCCGGCCTCGGCCGCCCCACAGGGGTTGCCGTGCTTGACGATGACGACCGCGTGTCCATGCAGGTCCCGCGCCATCGCCGCCGCCGCCGAGGCATCGAGCAGGTTGTTGTAGGACAGCGGCTTGCCCTGCAGTGGTCGGGCGCCATCGACGAACGGACCCGCCGTGGGGTCGGCACCGACGACAGCGTAGAGCGCCGCCTCCTGGTGGGGGTTCTCCCCGTAGCGCAACTGGAGCGTGCGCCGGAGGGTCAGTGGCAGCATCGTCGGCGTCCGGTCTTCAGGCGTCCAGCGCGCGGCAAGCTCGGTGGAGATGGCAGCGTCGTAGGCCGCGGTCCGGCGGAACGCCTTGAGGGCCAGGCGGCGCCGCGTCTCGGCGGGGATACCCCCAAGATCGTCCATCTCGGCCAGGACGGCCGGGTAGTCATCGGGATCGCAGACGATCGCCACGGAGGCGTGGTTCTTGGCAGCCGCGCGCAGCAGCGTCGGGCCGCCGATGTCGATCTCCTCGATGAGGTCCTCGTCGCTGATCCCAGGCTGAGCCGCCGCCTGCTCGAAGCGGTAGAGGTTCACGACCACGATGCTGAAGGGCTCGATACCTTGCTCGGCCAGCTGGGCGCGGTGCGAAGGATCCTGCAGGTTGGCCAGCACTCCCCCGTGGATGCGGGGATGGAGCGTCTTGACGCGACCGTCGAGCATCTCCGGCGCACCGGTGACCTCGGCCACGTCGATGACCGCGATGCCGGCCTCACGGATGGCACGCGCGGTACCGCCGGTGGACACCAGCTCGAAGCCGCGCTCAGCGAGGCCTCGCGCAAGGTCGACCAGCCCACGCTTGTCCGAGACCGAAAGCAGCGCCCGCGGTCGGCGAGTCTCCGTCATCGGTCCAGGCGCTCGAGCCGGGCGATGACCTCGTCGACATGCGTCAACCAGGCACGATCATCGAAGCAGCGCTCGAGGGTCTCGGCGGACAAGACCCCGGTCACCTCGGGATCGGCCTCCACGGCTGCCCGCAGCGCGCTGCGCTCATCGGCGGCACGCAAGGCATGGCGCTGCACTACCGCGTAGGCGTCCGGGCGCGCCATGCCGGCTTCGAGCAGGCTGGTCAGGAGTCGCGACGAGGCGTGCAGGCCGTGGCCGCGCTCGATGTTCTCGAGCATGCGCTCGGGGCGCACCACGAGCCCCTGGATGAGCCGACCGAAGCGCTCGAGCATGTAGTGCAGCAACGTCGTCGCACCGGGCAGCGCGAAGCGCTCGACCGAGGAGTGGCTGATGTCGCGCTCATGCCACAGGGCCTGGTCCTCCATGCCCGCGAGCGCATACCCTCGCAGCAGGCGGGACAAGCCGGTCAGGCGCTCGGCGAGGATGGGATTGCGCTTGTGGGGCATGGCTGAGGAGCCGGTCTGGCCGCGTCTGAACGGCTCCCCCACCTCCGCGATCTCAGTGTGCTGCAGGTTGCGGATCTCGACGGCGAAGCGCTCGAGCGACCCACCGGTGACGGCGATGGTAGCCAGGAAGGCAGCATGGCGATCCCGCTGCACGATCTGGGTGCTGGCTGCGTCGGCGGCCAGGCCCAGGCGCGCGAGAGCGGCGGCCTCCACGCCTGGCGGCAGCAGGGAGTACGTCCCCACGGGTCCGGAGATCTTGCCCGTGGCCAGGTCGTCCGCGGCGGCCCGGAGTCGGGTGCGGGCCCGATCCAGCTCGAAGGCCCACGAGGCCAGCTTCAGTCCGAAGGTGAGCGGCTCCGCGTGCACGCTGTGGGTGCGGCCCATCTGCAGCGTGCCGGCATGCTCACGTGCCTTGGCTACGACGGCGGTGATCGCCACCGTGAGCCGGTCGAGGATGAGGTCCGCCGCGGTGCGGCACTGCAAGGCCAAGCCGGAATCGACCACGTCGCTGCTGGTCAGCCCGTAATGGAGGTAGCGACCCTCCTCGCCGACGGTCTCGGCCACCTGCGTGACGAACGCCACGACGTCGTGGTCGGTGGTGCGCTCGAGCTCGGTGATGCGGTCGATGTCGACGCGTGCACGCGTCTCGATCGCCGCTACTGCCGCGGCGGGGATGTCGCCTCGCTCCGCCAGGACCGCCAGCACGGCCAGCTCCACGCGGAGCATGTGTTCGAAACGGCTGCTGTCGGACCACAGCTCGGCCATCTCGGGCAGCGTGTAGCGCCCGATCACGCGTCGCCCCGAGGCCTCAGGCGCGGCTCCTGGCGGATGATCGTCTGCGTTCGTTCCGGCCCCACGCTGACGATGGCGATGGGCGCGCCGGCGAGCTGCTCGAGCGCGTCGATGTACTCGACGGCCGCCCGCGGCAGGTCCGCCACCCGCTTCACCTCCGAGATGTCCTCCTCCCAGCCGGGGAAGACCTCGTATACCGGCTCCGCTCGCTGCAGCTCCTCGAGCGTGAGAGGCCAGCGCTCCTCGCGGCCATCGACCCGATACGACGTGGCGATGCGGATCTCCGGCAGGCCACTGAGGATGTCCAGCTTGTTGACCATGAGCGCGCTGACGCTGTTGACGGCGACGGAGTAGCGCAGCGGCACCGCGTCGAGCCAGCCGCAGCGGCGCTGACGCCCGGTCGTGGTGCCGAACTCGTGGCCCTTCTCGAGCAGGTAGCGACCGGCCTCGTCGTCCAGCTCGGTCGGGAAGGGCCCCGAGCCGACGCGCGTGGAGTAGGCCTTGACGATGCCGATGACCTGTTCGATCTGGAGCGGGCCCACACCGCCGCCGGTGCAGGCGCCGCCGGCGACTGGGTTGCTTGAGGTCACGAAGGGGTACGTGCCGTGGTCGAGGTCAAGCAGCGTCCCCTGGGCCCCCTCCAGGATCACGTGCCTGCCCGCGGCCAACGCGTCCTGCACGAGGTTGGTGGTGTCGACGATGTGCGGTCGCAGCCGCTCGCCCCAGGTGCTGGCCTCCTTGAGCAGCTCCTCAAGGTCGAACCCGGGCTGACCGTAGGACTCGTGCAGGATGGCATTACGCTCAGGCAGCACGCGCGCGAGCCGGGCGCGCAGCACGTTGGGATCGAGCAGGTCGCCCATGCGCACACCTGCGCGCCAGGCGCGGTCGGCATAGGCCGGTCCGATGCCGCGACGGGTCGTGCCGATCTCTGAGCCGGAGAGCCGCGCCTCAGCCGCCCCGTCGAGGGCGATGTGGTACGGCATGATCACGTGAGCGGCGCGGCTGACACGGATGCGGGAGGGGTCGATGCCACGCTCAGCGAGCATGTCCATCTCGTTGATGAGCGTGCGCGGGTTGACGACCACGCCGTTGCCGATGACCGGGGTGATGTGGTCGTGCAGCACACCCGAGGGCACCAGGTGCAGCTTGAAGACCTCGTCGCCGATGACGACGGTATGGCCGGCGTTGTCGCCGCCCTGGTAGCGGACGACCATGTCGACCGACTTGGACAGCAGATCCACGGCCTTGCCCTTGCCCTCGTCGCCCCATTGCAGGCCCACGATGACGCTGGCCGGCATCAGCCGGCCACCAGTTCATCGACGCCGGCGTCGCGTATCGACGGTTGCGCCCTCCAGGCGACCGCTCCGATGCTGCTGATGGCTGCACTCCCCTGCAAGGCGCGGCTGCCCGCGGCGTGATTGACTCGAGCGATGATAGCGGCCGACCCCGTGGGGTCAGCCGCCATCTGTGCCGCGAGGGCTAGGCCGTCGTTGCCTCGTCCGATTCCTCAGCGGCCTCTTCGACCGCCTCCGTCGCATCCTCGGCAGCTTCAGCCGCTTCGGCAGCTGCCTCGTCGACTTGCGCGAAACGCTCCTCGAGGCTCGCCTGGAGGTCCTTGAAGCGCTCCTCCAGATGGGCGCCGAGCGCCTCGAAGTCGCGCTTCTCGATGTCGGCGCGGATGCGCTCGAACTCGGAGCGGAGGTCCTGACCGGACTGGCCCGCACTGATGGTGGCGGCAGCGACGCCCACGGCGACGCCGCTGACCAGACCGAGGATGAAACGGAACATGACCCCTCCTTCGCGGACCCGGCTGCGGCCTGAGTCGACCGTTCCGGTGTGTCCGCCCATAAGCTTGGCTATCGGCATCGCCGTTGGCTGACAAGGATACTCGCGGTCGCGCCGCTCTCAGCCAGGAAGTAGTGGCCGGCGCCGGAGGGGAGCACGGCGCCGGCCACTCGAGAGAGGAGAGTCAGTCGTCAGGCGGCGACGGCACCGACCGTATCGGCCTCGGCCGCGTCGAGCTCAGTCCCGACGGTATCGGCCGCGTCTTCCGCGTAGTCGTCGGAGTCGGACGGGTCCAGGCCCATCACGTCGGCCTGCGTCTCGAGCGCCTGCGCCGCCGTCTCCGCGGCGTAATCCTTCTTCGCGACGGCCCGACAGCATCTCGACGCTGTTGGCCACGATCTCGGTGCGGTAGTGCTTGATCTTGCGGTCGTCCTCCCACCGGCGCGTCTGCAGTCGACCCTCGAGCGAGACCATCTGGCCCTTGCCCAGGAACTGGCCGCAGATCTCCGCGAGGCGGTCTCTCCGGTGGGGATTCGCTCAAGAGGTCATCGGGTCGTGCTCACGGCGGAGGCGTCGTGATGCCGGCCTCCCCTCCCCGCCAGCGCCCGACCCGCCGCCAGCT
>CAVQRP010000019.1:0-148415 GCA_963715295.1 uncultured Chloroflexia bacterium | reverse complement strand
TGTAAGACCCACGCAGGGTCCTGCGGCTGGCCCACGACGAACGAGCGTCGCTGCGACCGCTGCGGTCGTCCCGGCTTCGCCAACCGCTTCCGCCGCACCCCCGATCATCCGGTCCGACCCGGCGAGCTCGCGGCCGACCATCCGGTGCCGCTCGTCCTCGGTGGCGAGCCGCTGCCGGCGCGGCCCGGCGTGCTCTGCGCGAGCTGCAACGCGCGCAAGGGGTTGAGTCAGCGGCGGCGGTGAGGCGGGCGCTGACTCGCCGATCGCGCGAGAGTGCCCGGGCCGACCGGTGGTCGGCCCGGGCGAGTCGCGTCGGGGTCGTGGCGACCCCAGGGGTTTCGATCGGCGGAGGACTACTCGGCGGGTGTGTCCTCGCAGATCTCGTTGCCCGTCGTGTCGGTCAGCTCGGCGCCGCCGACGAGGTTCACGTTGGTCTCGTTGTCGCAGATGACGTTGCCGGAGAGCGCTCGGCTCCGCAGCGGCGCCCGAGACCTGGAGGCCCACCTGGTTCGACCCGATGGTGTTGCCCTCGAGGATGGGCGACGCTCCGGTGACGGTCACGCCGATGTCGTTGTCGTGGATGTCGTTCCCGCGGACGATGGCATCGGTGAAGATGCTGAGCCCAGTCGGGTTGCCGAAGATCTCGTTGTCCTCGATCGTGGCGGTCGCACCGACGACACCATCCTCGCTCGTACAGCGGAGCCTGGGGAGGCGACCCGCTGGAGCAATCGATGCGGATGCCCTTGATCTCCATCGTGGGCTCGGACTCGTGGATCCGGTTGCCACGGATGATCGGGTGGGTGCCGTCGGCGATCCCCTGGTAGACGTAGATGCCGGCGACGCTGATGTCGTTGTCCTCGATGAGCGGCGTCGCGCCGTGGCCGATGTCCAGGGCCCAGCCGTTGACACAGCCGGTGATGGTGTTGCCCCGCAGCTCCGCCGCGGTGCCCTCGCCCCAGAGCTGGATGCAGTTGTCGAGCAGCTGGTTGTCCTCGAAGATCGGCGACGAGCCCCGGTCCACGCTGAGCCAGCCCTCGTGGCTGATGCCACGGATGATGGCCTGCGAGCCGTGGTCGATGTTCAGGCCGCCGCCACCGCCGCCGCCTGCCGCCTCCCGTGACGGATCGGCGACCTCTGTCGCGATCTCGATGGCCAGGTCCTCGAGCGTGGGTGCGCCTCCGTGGATCGAGACCGCGGTACCCTCGAGGAGACCCACCACGGTCAGGTTGGAGAGACTGCTCGTCGTCTCCAGCAACAGCAGCCCGGTCGGCCCTGGATCGTCCGTGCCGGAGCAGCCCATGAGGCAGCGACCGGCCAGCTCCTCGGGCAGGAGCGGAGCGTCCGCGGGCACCTCGATGATGACCTCGGACCGATCGGCGCCGTCGCCGCGGAGCGTGATGTCCTTGTCGATGACGAGCGCCTCGACGTAGGTGCCCGGCTTGATGAGGATCGTGTCGCCGTCCTCGGCCATGGCCACGGCCTCGGTGATCGTCTCGACCGTCCCGCGTCCCGACTGGTCGACGACGATCGTGCCGTCGGCAGCGAGGAGTCGGCTTCCGGCGATGCCGGCGCCGGCGACCATGAGGGCGAGCAGCAGCGTGGCGACCATGATGGCCGCGACGCGCGCCGTCGGCGAACCGACAGCGAGGCCAGAAGAGGTGCGCATGGGGGGCTCCTTGATGAGGGCGAGCCAGCGGGGCCAGCGGCGGACGTGGCGGAGGGCTCGCAGGGTCTCTGGTTGGAGGCGGTCGGGTGGGCGCGAGGGCGTGCCTGCGTCGAGGACCTCGGTCAGGAGGCGTTCGAGACGATCGTCGGTGCTCATGAGGCTCGCTCCGGGGCCGTGACCGGCTGGACGTCGGCGGCTGCGCTCATCGACGAGCGCAGCGCCGCGAGGCCGCGATGGAGTCGGGACGATGCCGTCCCGACGGGGATGTCGAGGATCGGGGCGACCTCGGCGAGAGGCAGTCCCAGGTGGTAGTGCAGGACGATGACGGCGCGTTGCTCGATGGGCAGGCGGTCCAGCTCTCGTTCGATGCGATCGCGTTCGGCCAGGGCCATCGGTGCGTCGTCGGCTCCGGTCGCCTCGTGGTCGGGCTTGACCTGCAGCTCGACCAGCTTGCGGCGCTTGTCACGTCGAGCCTGCTGCAGACAGGCGCGGACCGTGAGTCGGTGGAGCCAGGCTTCCCACGCGTCGGGGTCGCGGAGCGCGCTCAGGCCTCGCCAGGCTGAGACGAGCGCCTCCTGCACCGCGTCCTGGGCGCGGTCCCCGTCGCGGAGGATGAGGGTGGCGATGGCGTACTGGCGCGACAGGGACGCACTCACCAGGTCTGAGAACGCGTCCCGGTCTCCCCCGATCGCTCGTTCCACGAGCTCTCGTTGCATGTCCACCGCCGATATGGCGCGACACGGTCGGCCGCACTCACAGCCTAAGATGTCTGTCGAGACGTGAAGTGTTCCCTTGGGCCACGAAAGCGCAGGTCGCAAGGTGCTGATGCGGGTGTTGAGGCTGGCGCTGACCCGGGGTACCCACAGGGCGCTGACATGGGCGCCCGGGGACCCCGTAGCGTGTTACGCGCGCGGCCGAGTTTCGCCGATTTCGGCCGTATTGATGCGGAAACCCGGTCGGCCGATGGGATGATGGTGGTGATGGATGACCTCGAGGCCGTGGCCCAGATGGGCACGGCGCAGCTACGAGCGACGCTGGTCATCCCGCGCCGCTCTTGCCGCCAGTGCGGCGTCGAGCTGGCGGCCCGGCCCGGCGCTGGTCGACCCTCGGTCTGGTGCGAGGCCCACCGCACCGCCATCGGCCGACGGTCCTCCGGACGCATCTGCCCGGGCTGCGGGGTCTCGCTCGACGGACGGCGCCGCCAGACGATCCTCTGTGGCGAGCGATGTCGCTCGCGCATCAGACGTGTGCGGACGCCGAGCTGACGGCCGACACCACTCCTACGGTCGTCGCGCCGTCACACTCGCAGCCATACGGACGAAGTCGTCCTCTGGGACGATCTCGATGTCTTGGCCCTTGGCTTTGAGATCGGCGGCCTTCTGTGCCTTCCGAGAGAGCGCGAGACCGTGCGTGAGCAGGACGCACTCGCATCCTCCATATCGTTTTCGACACCGATGATCCACGGCCCCGCGGAGCGCGTATCGTTCGCCGATCGCCAACCTCCGATGAGCTTCCCCCCGAGGCTCACGAATGCTGACGGCAAGGGGGGAGAAGGAGCCATCGATGCGCTTCGCATCATCCAGGTCCTCCATCCTCGTCGGAGCCGTGCTGGCCGCCAGCATGCTGCTCGTCGTCGGAGCCTCCGGCGCCAGCGCCGCGCAGCCGGCGAAGGGTGACGTCCATATCGTGTCCGACATGTTCTTCCCGAACGACGGCACCCCCAACTCCGGGACCTTCACCGCCAGCGGGGACTCGGTGCTCTGCCCGAGCGGCGAGGTGCTCGACCTGGGCATCAAGTTCGCTGGCTACCAGAGCAATCAGAAGATCCAGATCACGGTCATCAAGCTGTTCACCTGTGACAACAACAGCGAGAACACGTTCGTGGCCAAGCTCCAGATCCACACGTTGATGGCTGATGGCTCAGAGTCGTTCAGCTGGGTCGTGACCGGCGGTACGGGCGACTACGCACATCTGCGGGGCAGCGGGAGCGGGATCACCACGAACGCGAGCCCCGACGGCAACACCAACACTTACGACGGGCACCTCGTCAGCTGATCCATCAGTCCAAGTCCGAGGCTAGGACTTGTCTGGGAGGCCCGGCCTGCGAGGGACGGGCCTCCTCCTATGTCTGGACCCGTAGGCAGCGAGGTCCTGTCCGTGGCCAGATCAACGAGGAGGCCCCGACGTCCTCCTGGGGCCTCTGGCGGCGGGAGGTCGACTTCTCGGCGTCCGCCTCCTCACCCCTGCCGACGGTCCCGCCCTCGTCCGCCGCCTCCGCCGCCACCCGCGCCTCCCGCAGGCCCTTCACGTACGCCCGCCAGTGATCGGCGCACATCGTGCCCAGGCCGTCCTTGCGGCTGGGCTGCTTGGGGAACTCAGCAGTGGGCGCCTCGTGCGGCTCGATGGCGAAGCGGGTGGGGCCCGTGCAGCGGGGCAACTCGGTCATGGTGGTCTTCTTCGTGGTCATCGGTGGTCTTCGGTGAGCGCGTCGTCGATCGCGTCGAGCCAGCCTTCGAGCGACTGGTCGCCGCCCTCGTCGTACCGTGGCAGCGTCGCGGCGGACGGCTCCCGGGATGGATGGCGACCTGAGGAGGCCCATGCCGCGAGGGGCAGGCCTCCCCAGGTAGATCGGACCGCGCCCCCTACGGTGCGGCGACGCCCCAGCTGAAGTGGTTCTCGTTGACCTTCGGATCGTCCACGAGCGTCGCCACGGTCGTGAAGTCCGCATCAGCCACGCACAGACCATCATCGCGCACCGCGTCTCCACAGCCGAACACGACGTGCTCGCCGTCCGGGGAGTACTCGGGGTTGAAGCCGGCCTGGAGTTCGGTCCCTTCGAAGAGGACCTCGGGCTCGCCGCTGCCGTCGGCTGCGATGCGTTCGATCTGGGGCCGCGGGACCGCGTCCGTCCAGCGCTGATTGACGAAGTAGATGATCCACCGTCCATTCGCTGACCAGTCCGGACCGTCAGCACCATCACCGACCGGGAGGATGCGCTCGTCTCCCGAGGCGAGGTCCCGGACCACCAGGAGGGTGTCCCAATCGCCCGCGTCGTCCACGGTCCATCGCACGAAGACGACATGGCTCCCGTCGGGCGAGAAGCGTGGCGCCGTATCGAACGTGTCGGGTTCACCGAGCAGGGCCGGTTCGGACCCGTCCGCGTTCATCCGATACAGGGATGTATGCCAGCTGTCGTCGGTGGGCATGGTCGGCGCGTAGTCGTAGGCGATGCTGGTGCCATCCGGCGACCAGGCTGGAGCCTCGGACACACCCAGGCCAGAGGTCAGCACCTGCAGGTCGCTGCCGTCCGCGGCGATGGTGGCGATCTGCCAGGAGCCGTCCGCTTCGAGCTTGCTGAAGGCGAGCCGGGTGCCGTCCGGTGACCACGCTGGGGAAGAACTGTCGCCGTCGGTCAGCTGGACCAGGTCGCTCCCGTCCGGGTCGATGGCATACAGGGCCACCACCTGGACATCGTCGGGGGACTGCCCGAGGTAGTGCCCGAAGGCGATGCGGCCCGCCGGGTCGGGGACACCATCGCCCGGGTGTCCCGATGGTGTCGGGTCCTGGGCCTGGGCGAGGCCCCCTGAGAGCAGCATCACCGACACCGCGCCGATGGTCGTCATGGACTTGCGCACGTTCGTCCTCCTGCCCCCCTGTGTAACTAGCACCGGCTGTCTGCGGCAGATACCGCGGGCCGGGATCATGCGAATGCGTCGCTCGACTCACGTGGGCATGGGCGAGCCCTCGGCGACGGCGTCCGGTGGTGGTGTCGCGGCTTCTGCCAGCGGCACCGGCCGCCAGACAGGTTGGCCGAGTCCAGGAGCGCCCACGGCCCGTTCGGAGGAACCATCGGCGGCAACCACGAACAGTTGGAATGATGAGCTGCGTCCCACACGCTGCTCACCGGTAGCCACGACGGCCAGCTCGCGCCCGTCCGGCGACCAAGCTGGCCCGCCCTGTCCGGACACGCAGCAGCCGGGCCAATTCGCGATCCGCCGCTCCCTTCCGGTCACGACGTCGACCAGCCACAGCTGCAGGCCGGATCCCTCCCTCGGACTGAACTGGTCCCGGAAGTAGGCGATCGTCCGTCCGTCGGGGGACCAGGCGGGATCGTACGGACCGTTGCCAAGATCGGGGTCGGTCGGGCCGTCGTCGGTGAGGAGCCCAGGCTGGCCGCCATCGAGCGCGCTCACCCAGATCCCGGGTTCACCGTCGATGACGAAGGCCAGCCGGTCGCCGTCCGGAGCGAGGGTCGGCGACCGCGCTTGGCGTCCCTCGCCGAGATCGGTGATGCGTGTCCGCTTGTACGTGTCCACGTTCACCAGCCAGACGTCACCCTCGTCGATGAAGGCCACGCTGCTGCCGTCCGAAGATATGGAGACGATGTCTTGGGTCAGGTAGTCACAGTCCGTGCAGTGGGCCACCTGTCGCTCGCTCCCCTCGGCGAGGTCAGCCACGTAGATCTGCGACGAGCGGCGGAAGGCGACGCGCTGGCCATCGGCCGACCAACTCGCGTCGGTGGCGCACTCATCGCACGGATCGGGCCCGATCTCTCCGGTGTAGGGGTCGTAGGCTGTGCCCGCCACGATGATCGGGCCGTTGCCAACGGTGTCCTTGTCGTCGGCCAGCAGCCGGCTACCGGCCACGGCAGCCGCCGCGAGCACGAGGGCGAGAAGGATCGTCGCGAGCATGACGGTCGCGACGCGTGCCGTGGGCGACCCGACGGCGAGGCGAGAGGAGCGTCGCATGGGCGGCGCCTTGATGAGCGCGAGCCAGCGCGGCCGCTGCCGCCGGCCCTCGGCACGGGAGATGGTCCGATCGATGGCGCCGGCCGACGGTGCCAGCGGTCCGATGCCGCCGACGCTGTCGGCGACGATGCGCTCGAAGGTCTGCTGCTCGTTCATGCCAGCCGCTCCGGTTCGACAGTGCCATCGGGCTCGGTCACACCGTGCATCGATGCACGCATGAGCTCGAGCCCGCGGTGGAGACGGGACGCTGCGGTCCCATAGGGGAGATCGAGGATCTCGGCCACCTCGCGCATGGGCAGGTCGAGGTAGTAGTGCAGGACGATGACCGAGCGCTTCTCGAGGTCGATGCGCCCGAGCTCGTCGAGGATCCACTCGCGCTCGGCGACGCCGGCGATGGCATCCGGGGAGCGCGCGTTCTCCGGTTCGGACTCACCTGCGACGCGCTGTCGCCGGTCTTTCTTCGCGAGCCGATAGCAGGCCCGCACCAGGAGGCGTCGCAGCCAGGCGTCCCAGGCATCCGGATCACGGAGGGCGCGCAGGTCCTGCCAGGCCATCACGAGGGCATCCTGCACGGCGTCCTCGGCGCGGTCGGCGTCCCGCAAGATGAGATACGCGATACCTTTCAGGCGCGGGAAGGCGATCTCCACCAACTGGGTGAAGGCCTCGAGGTCCCCGCTCCTGGCTCGTTCGACGAGCGCTCGCTGCACGGACACCACCTCTGCGGCGCGGAAGGTCTCTCCGCGTTCAGACCATAGGGGCAGGCAGCGTCGGATTCCTATCCATCCGGTGACATCGATTTCCCGAGCAGGGGACGGTTCACCTCGTCCGCCTTCGCCGCTACGCGCACCTCGCGCAGGCCCTTCACGTACGCCCGCCAGTGCTCGGTGCACATCGTGCCGAGGCCGTCCTTGCGGGACGGCTGCTTGGGGAACTCCCCGATCGACGCCTCGTGGGGCTCGATGCCGAAGCGGGTACTGCCCGCGCAGCGGCGCAGCTCGGTGGTGGTCTTCTTCGTAGTCATCGTGGGTCTCCTTCCCATGGTTCGTTGAGGTAGCCGACGATGTCGGGCACCTCCGGAGGTGCGCATCTGCCCTCGGCGAACAGGCGATCGGACACGGCCCGCAGGTCGCGCACGGTCTGGGCCATGTCCCCGACATCGCCCCAGCGGAGTCCTTCTGGCCACTCGCCGTCGGCGAGGCGGTCATGGATGCGACCGGCGATCGCGATGGCCTCGAGCAGGAGCTGGTCGAACTCTGGCGTCGCAGACGAGGCGGTCACTGGAGTGCGTCCTCGATCTCATCCAGCCAACCCTCGAGCGACTGGCCGCCGCCCTCGTCGTAGCCGGTGCCCACGCGGTAAGCGTCGATGCGGTCGGTGCTCATGCCGGCGGAGCGCATCGCCCGCTGGACGCCCGTCCAGGCATCCTGCCAGTCGCTCCAGGCACGTCGCGCTTCCTCGAGCGCGTCGGCCACCGCATCGCGGGGGGCCGTGTCCGGGATGTTCCCGTAGCGTCGGTCGGCGCCGGGTCCGCGCGGGTCGTACCCGTGGCTCCGGATCATGTCGGTGTTCATCGGCGGGTCCTTTCCCTGCTGCTGATGAGGATGTCGTGTGTCCGGCAGCCCTCGACCGTCAGCCATCGTCGTTCCTGCGCCGGGATGGTCCAGTGCTCCCACACGTGGCAGTCGGGATCGCGCTCGGCGTGGAGTCGTTCCAGGAACACGAGCGTCCGCGCTCGACTGGCGTCGACCCCGCGCATGATCTCGGGCGTCATTCGGCGTACTCGCCTTCGTCGAACAGCCAGTCGCTCAGTGCCTGGAGGTCGTGGCGCGTCTTCTCCATCGAGCCGACGGTGCCCCAGGTGATGGTCTCGGGGTCGGGCGCCGTGTCGTGGTTGGCGACCGCGACCTGGATGCGGCTGATCAGCGCCACCGCCGCGGCCTGGTGCTCCATGTAGGCAGCGAGTGCCCGCTCGTGGTTTTCGATGCGCCGCTGCTCGCGGGTCGTGATGATGGCCATCGGTCGCTCCTTCGTGGTGGTGGTGTGCATGGGCCCATGACGGCATGAGGGGCGCATGACATCAAGGCATCGGGGTGCGATGACACCGACGAACAACCATGTGTTCGTCGGCGTTCGGAATGCCGAAAGGGCCGGCGGCGTCGCTGGGTCCGTCCGCCGAGCAACGCCACCGTCGCCCGCGAGCGAGATCGTTGGGATGACCGCTACCGGCAGGCCTGACCACGACGCCAGGGACAACGGACCCGGAGCCATGCGAACCCCGCACGTCTCTAGCCCTTCGGCGGCCCAGGAGCGGCGGGAGGGTCATGTGCCTTGTCCGGAGGCCACTCATGCCCTGGAAGCGGTGCACGGCGAGCCGATGGCCAAGAGCCATCGAGGCCAGCGGGTGGTACCCAGGAGCCCTGAGGGCGGGCGACCATCAGGATGATCGGTCTCGATGTGATCGCGTGGTGGTCCACCACGAACACCAGCGTGGCGCCGCCAAGACGGGGGAGTGCCGAGACGTCGAGGGCGTCTGGGTCGTACAGTCCCTCGTGGGGGCGGCCAACCGGACCGAGCAAGGGAAGGAAGGAGCTGGGGATGGATGAGCAGCAGGTCCGCGAGCGCGCCGATGCCGTGTGTGCCGCGCTCGTCGCTGGAGACGTCTCACGCATGAGCGAGGACATCAGCGCTGAGCTGCGGCAGAACCTGGGCGAAGTGCTGGCGCTGCTGCCGCTGCCGGCGACCGAGGCGACCGTGGAGTCGATCGAGCACGGGGGAGCCGCGTACGTCGTGGTCCTGCGGCTCGTGGGTGAGAACGAGGAGGTCCGCATCCAGTCCCGCTGGAAGGACCGCGGTGGTCATCCGACGATCGTGGAGATGAGTCACCTCAGCCGGGAGGAGTTCGCGGTCTCCAACGACGCGACCGCGGGTGATGCCGACGCCGCCGAGGAGCCGCCAGCCTGATCGCCCGGAGGCGCTGCCGCGGAGGCGTGCCAGGAGCCGACCGTCTGCCCATCCGTGCGTGGAACGGGACATCCGGCCCTTGCGTGACGTGCGACCGCTCCCCCGACCAGGAGACGGACCGGGTGCTGATCGTCGCGGTGGCTGGGGGTCTGGTCATGCTGGAGGAGCAGCGGGGATCGTCACTCCGGCCTGGGGGCCGGACATCGACCGGCGGGCGCGGTCGATGTGGCCCCGGCTCGACCCGAGGGCCCTACGACGTTGCCGTCACGACCCGCGGCGCATCGCCCGGCTCGTCGCCCGCCGGTCCTCGCTCGGCGTCGAGACCATCCTCGGGATGCTCGTCGGCCCCGACATCAGCCGCGAGGAAGGCGAGACCTGGTTCGGCTGAGCTACCGGGCACCCGCGTCCCGGCGCCGTCGGGACCACGCGAGACGAACCGTGCACGTCTTTGGCCCTCTTCCTCGTCAGGAGCCGCGATGACGGTCCGATGGGTGTCCGGACCCAACCCGTGGCCAGCGACGGCGCCACGGGCGTCGACACCCTCGAGGACGGCCGCATCGGGCAGGCCGGCCGCGAGACCGCGACCCGAGCTCAGTCGCCCGTGTCGTCCCCCGCCAGGCGCCAGGCCTCCGCGTGATCACGGGCGAAGGTGGCGAAGTCGATCGGCGCTCGCCCGGTGAGGCGAGCGACGTCGTCGGTGAGGCCGGCCGCGAGACCGAAGCGTGCCGCGGTGTAGATGCCGATGGTGACCGCGGCCATCCCGCGCGGCATGCCCCCGCGACGGACCCGGCGCCAGTAGGACCAGGGGGTCGGGTCGGCATAGCGGATGGGACGGCCGAGCACGTCGGAGAGGATGGCCGCGCACTCGTCATACGTGAGCGCGGCCGGACCGGTGGGTATGTAGGCCTGGCCTTCATGACCGTCCCCGGTCAGTGCCCGCGCGATGACCGCGGCCACGTCACGGGCGTCGACATGGCTGGTGCGCGAGCGTCGCCCGGCGGGCAGGTAGATCTCGTCGCGCTCGCGGATGTCGGCGGCATGGGTGGTCGAGAGGTTCTGCATGAAGTAGGCCGCACGGATGAAGGTCCAGGCCTGACCGTTGGTGCGCAGGTGGTCCTCGACCTTGCGATGCGGCACCAGCCGGTTGCGCTCGGCGCCCTGGATCGAGAGGAAGACGACGTGGCGCACGCCGCGATCACGAGCCGCATCGAGGGCCGGGCCGATGACATGCTCGACGTCGGCGATGGCCGGGGGACGCAGGAGGAACATCCGCTCGACCCCCTCGAAGGCCCCGAAGGACGCCGGATCGGTGAAGTCGAAGGGCACGACCTCCACGCCCGGCAGGTCGGCGAAGGTGGACGCCGCGGCCTGCGGGTCCCAGGCGGCGACGCGGACCGGAGCGCCTGCGCTCGCGAGCTCGCGCACGAGCGGGGTACCCACGTTGCCCGGTGCCCCGGTGACCAGGATCGGTTTGCTCACGATGGGTCGTTGGCCATGGCCACCCAGACGGTCGCGACGACCCGCTCCACCCAGGCCCGATCGAGCCGCTCGCCGAGCGTTGCGCGTGCGAGGACCGCACCGAAGAGCATCGCGTCGAGCGCCTCGAGGTCGACATCGCGGCGCAGCTCCCCGCGCTCGACCGCCCGCGCGATGACCGCGTCGACGACGAGGTGGCGGGGGCGCACGACCCGCTCGCGGAAGGCCGCGATGAGCTCGGGGTCGGAGCTGCCTGCGGCAAGGAGAGAGCCCATGATGGCGAGGCCACCGGGGGTGCCGATGACCTGAGCTGTGGCCGCGAGGAGCGCGGTGAGCGCAGCGCGGGTGTCGTCAGGCAGCGCGGGCTCGGGCTGGTCGGCGAGGACGTCGATGGCGGCCACGACGAGCTCGGCCTTGGAGACATAGCGGCGGTAGATGGCGGGCTTGCCCACGCCGGCAGCCTCGGCCACCGCGGCGATCGAGAGCGCCGCGTAGCCACGGTCGGAGAGGAGCTCGAGCGTGGACTCGAGGATGGCCGCGTCGATGCGCTCGTCGCGGGGGCGGCCCGCGGGTCGGACCGGCGGGTCGGCGGTGGCCACGCTCACGAGGCAGCCGCGGACGTGAGGGACTCGAGTTCGATGAGCACGATGAGCGCCTTGGTGTCCAGATCGGCACGGGCCTCCTGGGGGATGTGGCCGCCCTCGTCCACGTCGCCCCCGAAGCCCTGCAGCATCCTGGGGCCGCGGCCCTTCACCTGGATGGCCACGGCACGGTCCAAGTCGCGGTCGTCGGTCGGGAGCACCCGGGCGTGGGCCGTGCGCCAGGCTCCGTCGAGGCGGACCTCCACGTCGGCGCCGTCGCGGATGTTCTTCCACCAGGTATACGTAGGTGAAGTCACGACCACGACGCTGTCCCCTTCCCTGACGTAGCCCACAGGGGTCGTATAGACCTTGCCGCTCTTACGCCCGGTGAAGCGCAGCAGCATGAGGGCCTTCGCCATCGGTCCGGCGAAGCGGGAGCCGAGGAGGCCCTTGATGGCAGGGTTGGCGGCACCCATGACGGTGCGCATGACCTTGAAGCGGCGGGTCTCGGTGAAGGCGGTCTTCGTGCTCATCTCTGGTGGTCGACTACAACGTTACGGTATCGGACCGTAATGTAGCAGAGGACGGAGCCACACGTCCGCGATGGTCAACACCTCGGGATGGTGGTTTCACCGAGCCGCGTCTCATGGCGCGATCGCCCACACCGGTGACATCGCGGTCATCAGCATCTACGATCCCGAGACCGGCGAGATCGCCGCGTTCGAGGAACTCATCGGAGCTCATGAAGGCCTCGGTGGTGCCCAGACCCGTCCCTTCCTGCTCCACCCGTCCGACTGGAAGATGGATCAGGCGCCGCTCGTGGGCGCACCCGTGGTGTACCGCCAGCTTCGCCGCTGGATGGAGCAAGAACTGGGCTTCGCCTTCGGGCCGCCCGCGTCCGACTCTGGGCGCGCCGAGGGCTCGTCGGTCGACGCTGAGACCCAGATTGTCCCCGCGACCGAGGCAGACGGTTCGTCGTCTGCGGCCTGACGCCAGGCGGGTCGCCCGAGTCAGCCGCGCTCGATGAGGCAAGCGACGATCGTGCATCGATCGCGCTGGAGCGGGGGTGCCGCAGGATCACATGCGGCGCACCCGCAGGAACGGCAGGGCCAGCATCAGCACCGTCGCCAACACATAGAGGGCGACCGCCACCGACGGCGCGACCAGGGCGACGACGACGGCGATCAGCCACACCCCGTTGGAGATCCTGCGCTGCCGGGTCAGCGCTGCCAGCGTCTCATCGGCGATCTCGCCACCCAGCAGCGACCGCTGGCGCACGAGGTAGGCCATCAGCAAGGTCAGCATCACCGACGCGACGAACACGTTGAGGCCGTAGACGAGCACCGCCACCCCCGCATCGGGGCCGCTGAGGTTGCTCACCATCAGGTTGGTCGAGAACGGCAGCAGGGCGATGAACAGCAGGGCCAGGAGGTTGAGTCCGGCGGCGAGGGTGTCGCTACCCTGCATCAGCCTCGTGGTGCGGGCGTGGGTCATCCAGCTGCCACCGATGAAGGCGAAGCTGATGAGATAGCCCAGGAACTCTGGCCACTCCTCGATCAGGCTGCCGAGCAGGTCGGATCCGGTAGGCACCGGCAGCTCGAGGACGAGCAGGGTGATGGCGATGGCGAAGACGCCATCGGAGAAGGCGTTGAAACGGTCGAGCGGCAGGTCGCCGGGGAGGCGCGCCCCCTGATCGGCATCGACGTCGCGATCAGTCATCGGTGTCCTCACTCCGGGATGTGAAGCATGGGCCCGGGAACGAGGCCCAGACTCTCTGGAGGTGTCGCCATTCACCCAGCGTTCTCTCGCCGGTGGCAGAAACGTCACGCTCCGCAGATAGCCCGAGCCCGGGAAGGCCCCTCAAGGCCGACCCGGGCTCGCGCCGTTCCTGGTCGTGGTAGCTAGGCGGAGGCCTGGGCCGCGGCGTCCTTGATGGACTGGGCCGTGGCGTCATCGACACCGGCGCTGCGCACGCTGGTGGCGGCCGGCATCTTGGCCGTGACGGCAGCGACATCGTTGGCCTTGACGAGCGCGAGGATGCCCGACTGGTTGGGCCCGAGCCGACCGGTGAGGGCCTCACCGGCCTCGGACTTGTGCCATTCCTGGCGGATCTTGCCGAGCACGCCACCGACCACACCCATGCCGACCGCGCCGGCGATGAGCGTGGGCGGGAAGAAGATGGCCAGCACGACGCCGCCGACCGCGCCCCACTTGACGCCGGTCTTGGTGCTGTGATCGGTCATCTTCTGGATCTTGACCTTGCCCTCGTCATCGGTCTTGATGACGAGCACGCCCTCGATGCCGAGGCCGCCGGTCGCTTCGGCATCCAACAGGTTGCCATAGGCGGCGATGGCCGAGTCCTCGTCGTTGAAGGCGGCCACGATGGCGGCGTAGTCATAGTCGGTCACGATGGCGCCGACAGCCTGCACGCCGGTCTCGTCGCCGACGGCCGCCACGACGGTGGCGCCGGTGTCGTCCGCTTCGGCCGCCACGACGGCGTCGACCTCCTGGGAGGTCTGCTGATCGTCTGTCATCTCGTTTCTCCTTGTCGCTGTTGGGCTTCTTGGGCCGTGCGCGTGGTCACGCACGGCCATGGCTGGATGGATCGTCTAGGCCTCGGCCTCAACCTCCTCGGCGGCGAGGACGGTGGCGAGCGCCTCTTCGGCGGCCTCCTCCTCGATGAGCTCGGCGGTGACCATCGCGGCGACGGCGCGCTCGGCGGCCTCCTCCTCGATGATCTCCTCGGCGATGAGGGCACGGATGGCCCGCAGCGCGGCAGCCGCTTCGATCTCGTCCGCGGCCGCGACGGCGTCCTCGGCCTCTTCGACGGCGGACTCCTCGACATCCATGGCCATGCGCACGACGTCGGTGGCCTCCTCCTTGGCGGCCTCCTCGATGAGCTCGGCGGCGAAGAGCGTGTCGATGACGTCCTCGACCGCGGCATCCTCGATGGCGATGGCGGTGGCCACCACCTCGGCCGCCTCGAGCATGGCGGCCTCCTCGATGAGCTCAGCCTCCTCGAGCGTCTGGACGATGTCGATGGCGGCAGCGAGCTTGACCGCCTCGGCCGGCCTCGATGGCCTCCTCGGCCTCCATCTTGACGCGCAGCTCCTCGCCCACGAGCGCGAGCGCGTCGGGCGCGACCATCGCCTGCATGAGCGTGCGCCCGCCGGCCTCGGCGATGGCATCGCGCAGGTCGGTGGCCCAGTGGTGCTCGATGACGAGGATGGCCGCGGCACCACCGGCGGGGATGGACTCGCCCAGCTCGATGAGGCGGTCGACCGACAGGCCGGCGTCGCGCTCGGCCACCGCGAGGGCCCCCAGCTCGGCGCCCTCGAGGCCACCTTCGAGGCCACCCTCGGCGAGGCCGATGAGGCCACCAGCGATGGCGCCCAGGCGCATGCGCTCGTCCTCGGAGAGGTCCGTCAGGTGCATCGTGTTAGCGATGTCCCCGTGGGCGTCCTTCTGGACGAAGAGGGTGTCGATGACGCGGATGACACCGCGCTTTCGGACTCGGCGCAGCTCGGCCAGGATGCGGCCCGTCGCCTCGAACTTGTCGAAGCCGACGACGAACACCTGGATGGGTCCGGTCACGTGCTTGTCAGCCATTGTTGGTTCCTCCTGTGAGTGGTACGGATCACTTGGTCGACTGGATGGTTCACGCTTCCCTGGTGACGCCTCCTCTGCTGGGTCAGGCTGCCGCGGGCGCGAGGGCCGTCGGGTCGCCGCTCGTCGGCTCCGGCAGCTCATGACCGGCCCGGACCTTGAAGAACTTGCGGACCTCTTCCACGACCAGCAGCGTCAGCGCCACACCGATGCAGATAAGCCACTGCTCGCCGCTCAGGTTGACCATCGAGAGCAGGTTCTGGAGGATGCCGAGCTCGGTCGCGAGCACGATGAACAGGATCGATAGCCCGGTTCCCTTGATGAGCGTGGGATTGCTGAGGATGTAGCCGCTGAAGACCGACTGTCGCTCGTCCGCCGTTTCGAGGGAGGAGACGATGCGGAAGAGCGCGAAGGTGGTCACGCCCATCGTGCGCGCGACCGTGTCGCCATATTCGCCGCCCGCCCAGGCCATGACGCCGAGCGTGCCCGCGCCCATGACCAGCCCGACCACGACGAGCCAGGCGGTCAGCTGGGGCGGCAGGATCTTCTGGTCCTTGGGCCGCGGCTTCTCCTTCATGAGGCCATCTCGTGGCACTCCGAACCCGAGGCCGATGGCCTGGAAGATGTTGACCGTGAAGTTGAGCCACATGGTCTGGAGTGGCAGGAACGGAACGCCGCCCAGGATGTTCAAGAGCGCCGCACCGAGGAAGACGGTGATGTAGCCGTAGCAGGCGGCCATCTGGTAGCGGATGAAGCGCACCAGGTTGTCGTAGACGTTGCGGCCGATGCTGACGGCCTTGATGATGGTGGCGTAGTTGTCGTCAGAGAGGATCATGTCGGCCGCAGCCTTGGTGACCGCGGTGCCGGTGATACCCATGGCGATGCCGATGTCGGCCTTCTTGATGGCCGGCGCGTCGTTCACGCCGTCACCGGTCATGGCCACGATGTGGCCCTTCTCCCGGAGGACGTCCACGAGGTGGACCTTGTCCTCGGGCGTGACCCGGCCGATGACGCCGATGTCATCGACCTCACGGCGCGCGTCCTCGTCGCTCAGGGCGGAGAACTCGGCACCGGTCATGCCCCTGCCCGTGATGCCCAGCTGATGGGCCACGACCTCGCCCGTCAGTGCGGCGTCGCCGGTGATCATGCGGATCTGCATGCCGGCGGCATGGGCCTCGGCGATGGCGGCCTTGGCCGCGGGTCGCGGTGGATCGGTGATGCCGACGAGCGCCAGCAGCGTCATCCCTTCGATGGCCTTCAGCAGGTCGGCATCGGGGTCGAAGGTGGCCGGGTCGAGGTCCTTGAAGCCGGTGGCCATGAGACGCATGCCCTGTTGGCCCATGCGGTCGCTTTCAGCGATGTACGCGTCGTGCAGCTCTGCGATCGGGACAGGTTTGCCATCCTGGCCGCTGACGAGCGCCGCGCGCTCGAGCATCTGGTCCTGTGAGCCCTTGATGTAGGCCCGCACGACCTTATTGCCCTGCTCATCGGTCCAGTCGTGGAACGTGGCCATCAGCTTGTAGGCCGCATCGAATGGCAACGTCCCCACGCGCGGATAGGCCTCTCGGGTCTGGTCTACGTCGATGCCGCCCTTGGTGGCCAGTACGACGAGCGCTCCCTCGGTGGGGTCACCGGTGAGCTTGGCGTCACGGACCTCGGCATCGGAGCAGAGGGCCATGGGCAGCAGGTACGGCTCCAGCGGAACGGGGGTCTGGCCGGCGGCCTGGGTGATCTGCCCCGTCGGTCGAGTAGCCGGTGCCGGTGATGGTGTAGCGGCGCCCGGCGATGGACAGCTGGACCGCGGTCATCTGGTTCATCGTGAGCGTGCCGGTCTTGTCCGAGTTGAGCGCGGACGTCGAACCGAGCGTCTCGACCGAGCGCAGCTGCTTGACGATGGCGCCAGCTGCCGCGAGCATCTGCGAGCCCTTGGAGAGGATGGCCGTGTCGATGGCCGGGAGGGCCGTCGGGATGGCGGCGATCATGAACGCGACCGCCGTGAGGAAGAGCTCCTCGAGGGCCGCGCCGCGATAGATGCCCAGGATGAGCGAGGCCGCCAGCGCGAACCCGGCGAGGATCAGGATCTGACGCGTGAGGCCGTTGATCTGCTTGGTCAGCGGCGTGTCTTCGGTCACCGTGGACGAGAGCATCCCGCTGATGTGGCCGACCTGGGTATCCATACCCGTGGTGACCACGAGGATGACACCCGAGCCCCTGGTGACCTGCGTGTTCATGAAGGCCATGTCGACCCGGTCGCCGAGCGCCGCATCCGAAGCGACGGCGCCGACCGACTTGGGCGTGGGCACGCTCTCGCCGGTGAGGGCTGATTCGTCGATCTCCAACGTGGCAGCGTCCAGGATGCGCGCATCCGCCGGCACCAGGTCGCCTGCCTGCAGGTTGACGATGTCACCGGGGACGAGCTGGTCCATGGGGACGTCGACCAAGTCGCCATTCCGACGCGTCTTGGCGGTGACGACCATCTTCTGGGTGAGGGCATCGGCAGCCGAGGAGGCTTTGCCTTCCTGGTTCATGCCCATCATCGCGTTGAACAGGGTCAAGAGCAGGAGCATCACGCCGGTGAAGAACTGATCGGGCAGGAACAGACAGACGACACCGGCGATGACCAGCACGATCTGCATGGGATCGGCGTACTGACCCAGGAAGAGCTGCAGGGGGGTGGCCTTCTTGGCCGCGGCGAACCTGTTCGAGCCGTACTTGGCGCGCCGCGATTCGACGTCGGCCGAGGCCAGGCCCTGCATCCTGATCGACACCCTGCTTCTTGAGTGCGTCCTCTGGGCTCAGGGCGAACCAGGCGGTGGTATCGGCCTTGGTCGGGGAGCTCCCTCCCGCTGCAGGCGTAGCGGCGGTCATGACTTCTTCCCCTTCTTGGCCTTCTTCCCCTTCGTGGCCTTCGGCTTCTTGTCCGCCTTGGCTGTGAGCTCAGCCTCGATGGGGTCGGGCTCGGCGCCCTCGGGCGCCTGGGCCATGAGCTCGGTCTTCACGCTCTGGAGCGAGGCCCGGGCATCGTCGCTGACGGTCGGGTACTGGGGGTCGATGCTGATGAGAGTGTCGGCGATGATGCCGGCCGCCGCGACGCGGGCGAATGGCTTGTCATCGGCGGGGACGACGTACCACGGCGCCCACACGGTGCTGGTGTTGCTGAGCACTTCGCTGAAGGCCTTCTGGTAGTCGTCCCAGTAGGCCCGCTCCTTGGCATCGTTGGCGCTGAACTTCCAGTTCTTGTCGGGCTCGTCGATGCGCGCCAGGAAGCGCCGTCGCTGCTCCTCCTTGGAGAGGTTCAGGAAGATCTTGACGAAGCGATAGCCCTGGTCGGTGAGGTAGTGCTCCCAGTCGTTGATCTCGCGGAAGCGCCGCTTCCACACGTCGCCACGCTTCGACTTCGGGGGCATCTTCTGTCCCGCGAGGATCTGCGGGTGGACCCGGACGACCAACACCTCCTCGTAGTGGGAGCGATTGAAGATGCCGATGTGACCGCGCGCGGGCAGCTTGAGCTGATAGCGCCACAGGTAGTCGTGGTCGAGCTCCTCGGCCGAGGGGATCTTGAAGCCGTGCACCTCGACACCCTGCGGGTTGACGCCGCTCATGACGTGGCGGATGGTGCCGTCCTTGCCGGCCGCGTCCATGGCCTGCAGGACGACGACCACGCCGTGGGTGTCCTGGGCCGCGAGTCGGGCCTGGTACTCGGCCAGCAGCTCGATGCCCGAGGCCAGGGCTTCCTTCTTCTCGGCCTTGGTGGCCTCGGCCGTGACCTTGGCCGGGTCGAAGTCGCGAGGCAGGCGGACACGGCGTCCCGGCTCCACCCTGAACGGCTCGATGAACTGGTGGATGCGCTTGGGTGTGATCGTTGCCACTGTCGGCCCTCCATCTTCTGGTCTCTTCGGCTCAGCGGTCGTTGACGCCGCGAAACCGCGATCGACCGAGCGAGCGCGAACATCCCGATGACCAAGCGCTGCCAAGTCACCTAGCAGTCAAGACCTCCACAGCCACGCGGTCATCGTCCACATCGGACGATGCAGCCCGGCGGCAAGGCGCGCCTAATCAGCACGTGGCGCGGCCTCGGGCTGGGCCGGTGAGATCAAGTGGAGGATCGAACATGCGAGCTGCGGAGACGACGTTCCGCCGCCTCACGATCGGGGACCAGGGGGCCCTCGCCTCGATGGTCGATCCTGATGACGAGGAAGCGAGCCTGGTCCGGCTCGACCAGCGCTCCGAGGCACTGGTTCGGATCGGCGCTCTGGTGGCACTCGATGCCCCACCCACCGCGTACCGGGATGCGGTCCTGACCGCGCTCGACGCCGGGTCCTCCCTGGATGACCTGATCGGCGTGCTCTACGCGGTCGCTGCTTCGGTCGGCTCCGCGAAGGTCGCCTCAGCGGCACCCAAGATCGCGCTCGCTGCCGGCTACGACGTCGACGCTGCGCTCGAAGCACGCGACGGATAGCCACTCCCTGTTCCTCTCGCGCCAGCCGCCCAAGCGATCGCCCGTACCTCGATCGCCAGCACCGCCGTTCCGCCCGATGATAGGGTCGTCTTTCGATAGCTCCCTATGCGGCAGGAGGCGATGGCGGAGACGACGGCCAGTCGGCGGCCACCCGAACGAGAAGGCAGCGCTCCTGGTGTAGCCGCGGCCGGCTTCGAGCCCGCCTTTCGGTTGGTGGAAGCCAAGCTCCGCCCGCCCGCCGTGGGCGCACAGACCGTCGCCAGGGTCCGGCTCCGCGAGGCGCTCGCCACCGAGCGCCCGGCGACAGTGGTTTCCATCGTCGCCCCCGCCGGCTACGGCAAGACCGTCCTGCTCGCCGACTGGGCGGCTCACGAGGATCGACCGACCGCCTGGCTCTCCCTCGATGAGCTCGACAACGAGCCGAGCGTCCTGCTCACCTATCTCGCCGCAGCCATCGATCGCATCGAGCCCATCGACGCCTCCATCGGCTCGATGCTCACAGCGCCTGGCCCGCGCATCCTTGCACGGGCCGTGCCCCGCCTTGCATCCGAGCTCCATCGATGGCACCGGCCGGGCGTCATCGTCCTGGATGACATCCACCGGCTCACCGACCAACGTTGCCTCGACGCGCTGTCGTTGCTCATCGAGTACCGGCCTCCTTCGGTGCAGGTCGTCATCGCGGGAAGGTCCATTCCGGGTATCGACCTCATGCGGCTCCGGGTCCAGCGAGAGCTGGTGGAGATCGATCGAGACGCGCTCGCGTTCACAGCAGGCGAAACCCGGGCACTCGTTGCCGGCGCTGGCCTCCAGCTGGATGAAGCGGAGGCCCGGTCGTTGGCGGCGCGGACAGAGGGGTGGGCGGCGGCGATCTATCTCTCGACCTTTGCCGCCAAGCGTGGCCCCGAGGAAGGCGCCCGAGGGCCCACGGTGCGGGGCGACGACGGCTACATCGCTGACTACTTGCGACAGGCCCTTGGCGGCGAGCTGAGCGGTGACGATCTCGCACTCCTGACGCGCACATCGATCCTCGAGGTGGTGGAGGGGCAGATGGCGGGAGCGATCGCCGAGGTGACGGGAGCCGCAGCGCGGCTCAAGTCCCTGGCGCGCGAGAACCAGCTCATCTCCGAGGTGGACAGCGAGCCAGGGTCGTACCGCTACCATCAGCTTCTGCGCGACTACCTGCAGGCGGAGCTAGAACGGCTCGAGCCCGGCATCAGAGTGCAGCTGCATCGCCGAGCGGCGGCGGCGTACGAGGCCACGGGTAGCAACGTACTCGCGGTCGAGCACTCGTTCGCGGGGGGCGACCTGGATGCCACGGCTTCCCTCGTCCTGCGGTCGGCGGTGCTGTCGCACTACGGTGGTCTCACCGAGCGAGTCGACCGATGGCTGCGGAGCTTCGACGACGAGATCATCGGTCGGCGACCGGAGATCGCTGTCATCAGGGCCTGGTTCGACGCTATCAACGGCAGGCCCGAGGGGGCCGATCGGATGGCCGATATCGCCGAGCGATCGGTGTTCACCGGTCCGTCGGGCGATGGGTCGGCATCGTTCGAGTCGGCGAGAGCGATGCTGCGTGCGGCCATGGCCCGCCGCGGCGTGGAGAGCATGTTCGCGGATGCGTCCCTCGCGGTCGCCGCTGAGAAGACGGGGAGCCCCTGGCGCTCCGTCGCGCTCTATCTGCTCGGTTCAGCGTACCTGCTGCGCGAGGAGAACGCCTTGGCCGACGCGGCGTTCGCCGAGTCCGTCTTGGTGGCCAGGAGGACGGGCACGTCCGCCGGCTTGGCACTCGCAGGCCGCGCGTCCATCTCCATCGCCGCGGGCGAGTGGGGCGACGCAGAGAGGTACGCCCGGGAGAGCCACGACTGGTTCGGACGGGTCGGACTGGGCGAGATGGCCACGGCACTCATCGTGCACGCCGTCCTGGCCCGCGTCGCGCTCCGCAATGGCGACCCGGCGACCGCTCGCACGGAGCTCGTACACGCACAGGTCGTGCGACCGCTGGCCTCACACGTCCTGCCCTGGAGCTCGGTATCCGCACTGGTCGAGCTCGGCAAGACCTACCTCGCCATCGGCGACCCGGGTGGCGCCCGAACCGTCGTGGCACAGGCCGAGGGCGTCGCCCGCCGCCGTCCCGACCTGGGAGTGCTGTCCGCTGAGCTGGTGGAGCTACGACGAAGCGTCGATGGTGCGGCGCGCACGCTCGGAGGACCCGCGACGCTCACCCCAGCCGAGCTGCGAGTGCTGCCCATGCTCTCCACCTATCTGAGCTTCGAGGAGATCGGCGACCGCCTACACGTGTCACGCACCACCGTGAAGACCCAAGCGGTCGCGATCTACGGGAAGCTGGGTGCGTCGAGCCGCAGCGAGGCGATCGACCGGGCCATCGAGATCGGCCTGCTCGAGCCGTTCCCCGGCCTTCGGCTGACCGGGGCCGCGGCAGACGGAACACGGCGGCCGTTTGTGCGCGATGACGCAAGGTGATCACCGCCAGAGGGACGCTCGGGTCCCGCCGGCGATCGCTCGCAGGCGTCGGCTCGCCAGACCGACCACGTCGACACCTTCGGTGAATCCATTTCTGCCCCACAGCCCAGCGGAGCGCGGACGCGTCGGACGCTGCAGCCGTCCGTAGGCGTCCGACCGGGCAGCTTCGCCCCGAGATGGTCGCATTCCTGAGCTCCACGGCCGTATCGCCCTCATCGCCACCCAGCTTGGGGGTCACGACGCCGTGGCCCTCCCATAGCCGCATGGTTTCCCGTGGCGAAGCAGCGACCGACGCGGCGGCAACTCGAGGTCCTACGGGCGTACATCCGGGCCGGCTCCGTGGCGGCGGCGGCCCACGAACTCGGCATCAGCGAGACGATGGCCCGACAGCATCTGTCGGGGCTCTACCGGCGGACGGGCTGCCCTAACGCGGCGCAGGCGGCGTACTGGCTCGGCGTCTGCGAGCGGTAATCCCCACGTTCGGCCGACGGCGACCTCCTCGGCGACCGCTCCCTCATGCGTGCCGGAGGCTGGGGCTCGGCCTCGTAGGGGTAGTCATGGCGCGCGCTCGGAGCGGTGCTCAGCCTTCGGCGGACGCGGGTCGCGCGGCTGATCCGGATGTACGGATCGGACGCGGCTTGGGCGTGCCGGAGTGTGACCGTTGGGAAGAGACAGGGGTCTTGCGGCTGGATGTCGTGACAGTCGTTTTCGTGGATATGGTGGCTGTCTTGCGAGGGGCGGGGACGGGCGCCTTGCGCGCCGCGCCCGGGGTGGCTCCCGCCTCCGATCGGCGCCTGGCGTCGAGGCTGGGTGACGCCGGGGTTGGCCTCGGCAGCTTGGCTCGCCTCGGCCAGTTGAGCCCGGATCTCATCGGCGATGATGTTCAGCGCCTCCACCCGCGCCTGTGCGCGGTCCCGCCTGGTGACAGCGTCCACGAGCTGATCATCCGCCTTGCGAAGGCGCTTCCAAAGCTGCTTACGTCTGCTCGCTTCGGCGTCCTCTGGCCGGGTCCGTTTCTTTGCCATGTCCCGACTCCAGTACTCATCCCGTGCTCCCGAGCGGTCCTGTCCTGGTTCCTCCCGGACGCGTCATCGTCAGCGGCGCGGCGCGGCCGCACCATCTGGTCAGCTTCGCTGGCGGTGCCCTCGTGCACCAGGCCCCCGGCCACGCAGAGCGGTCATGGTCGCCACGATAGATGATGATCGGGCGGGCCGGTCGTGTGCTTGCCCCGGTCGGAGCCGGGCTGCGTGCCGATCTGCTTCAACGTCGCGGTGACAACGGCGACGTCGTCGAGGATCCGATACGAGAGCCGCAGATCGAAACCTGCCCCGACGCCTGGAGTCTGCGATGCCGACGGTGATAGCGATCATCACGTAGATGGCGTTCCTCACCGAGGCCGGATCGGCTGCGAACCGGTCCATCGCATGCCGGAACGGGTTCGTTGTGTCATGGCCTGCAGCCTATCGCGCCACGCGACCCGTCACGAAGCCAGCACGCGCTCGCTCCATCCCGCGAGTCACCCACTCCGAGGACCGACGGACGTGAGACGATGCCGGCGGCACCTCGTGGTTCGACGACCAGGCTCGGTCGCCGCCGCCTGGTCCTCAGGAGGGCACGATGATCCTGCTCGGTTGTCTCTTGGCCTTTGGGATCGCGGTCGCTCCGCGGGCGGTCCTCATCCTCGCCTGGATCTTCAGCGACCGCTGGGCCATCGTCTGGAGCGGCGACATCCTCGTGCCGGCGCTGGGCATCGCGTTCGCGCCGTTCACGACGGTCATGTACATGCTCGCCTGGTCGCCCGCGGGCATCCAGGGCTGGGACTGGCTGTGGATCGGGCTGGGCGTGATCCTCGATATCGGACACTACGGGCAGATGGCCGCGAACCGCAAGCAGGTGCCGGGGTACCCGGAGCAGTTCTAGCAGCTGGGCGAGAACGGCACCCGACGCGAGTGCCCCGGCACCCGATCGGACTCGTCGAGCGATCGGGGTCGGTCCCCTTGGGGCAGAGCGCCCAGGTGGAGGGCGACGCACCGGTCGGCATCGCCCCGGTCACGTAGCGGATGGTCTCGGTCCGACTAAGCGAGTCCGCCCGTGAGCCAAGGATGGGGGCCTGGGGCTGGTGCTGTTATGGTTGAGTCTTGGCCTGAGCCACAGTCGCCCGAGGGTCGACCAGGGCCCCGTCAGGTGATCCCCGTATCGACCCTCGACGTACCGTCTGAAGGAGGCGGCGACCATGGCCCGCAAGGCAACCCCACCGGCGACCTACACCGAGGCCTGGGCCCCGGAACCACCATCGGGCGATGCCTGGACGGCGCGGCCCTGGGTCCATCCTTCGGCACGCGTGGAGCAGGGTCGTCTCGTCCGCAAGCGCGTGCCACGCACGAGCCACGCCGCCTTCGAGCCGGTGGTCGACCGCGACCCCATCGCCATCCTCGAGCGGCAGGAGGAGGACCGCCTGCCCGACCTCGTGCCGCTGCGACACGCGCGCATGGCGGAGTCGCCCTTCGCCTACTACCGCGGCACCCCCGCGGTGCAGGCCTTCGACCTGGCGGCCACGCCCCGGACCGACATCATCGTGCAGGCCAGCGGTGACGCCCACCTCTCCAACTTCGGCATCTTCGCCTCGCCGGAGCGCCGCCTCGTGTTCGATGCCAACGACTTCGACGAGACGCTGCCCGGTCCCTGGGAGTGGGACGTCAAGCGGCTGGCCGCGAGCATCGTCATCGCCGGTCGCGCCAATGGCTTCAGTGCCGCCCAGAACCGGGTCGGCCACGCTGGCGACGGTGCGCTCGTACCGTGAGTGGATGGCCAGCTTTGCGGCGATGCGGCTCATCGACGTGTGGTACTCGTACATCACCGACGACGCCATCCGCGACGCGGCCAAGCCATTCTTCGCCGGCTTCAAGGACGGCGCTGCGAGAGCGGCCAAGCTGGAGGGCTTGTTCGCCAAGGCCCGGGGCAAGGACGCGATCCGTGCCTCCAGCCAGCTCACCACGATCGTCGAGGGCCGACGCGTGATCGTCGACGATCCGCCGGTCATCCAGCATGTCGAGATGCCCGGTGGCCCCGAGGGCATGCGTGAGGTCTTCGAGGCCTACCGCGCCACGCTGGCCGAGAGTCGCCGCGAGTTCCTGGAGCGTTTCCGCTTCTCCGACTTCGCCCTGAAGGTCGTGGGCGTGGGCAGTGTCGGGACGCGCTGCCTCATCATGGTCCTCGAGGGCCGCGACGAGGATGACCCACTCATCCTCCAAGCCAAGGAGGCCACGGCGTCGGTCATGGCGGAGCACCTCGGCGGCAGCGGCTACGCCAATCACGGCGAGCGTGTCGTGGTCGGCCAGCGCCTGATGCAGGCGACACCCGATATCTTCCTGGGCTGGACGCGCGGTCCCGGCGGCCGCGACTTCTACCTGCGCCAGCTCTGGGACATGAAGGGCAGCGTCGACACCGCCACGCTCCGGCCCGAGGGCCTGGGCTTCTACGGCGGCATCTGCGCCTGGGCCCTCGCGCGCGCCCATGCCCGCAGCGGCGACTCGGTGGCCATCTCCGCCTACCTCGGCACCGGCGACGCCTTCGATGGTGCCATCGCCGACTTCTCCGAGACCTACGCCGACCAGAACGCGAAGGACCATCAGGCCTACCTCGCGGCCATCAAGGCCGGGCGGGTCTCGACCATAGCGAGCTGAAGAGCGAAGACGCTCAAGGAGGCACCGGGAGTGAGCCGATAGGGGTGGCTGGCGAGCCTGTTCGGATTGTGCCTCGAGGGCTCCCTCGCTGAGCACGCCTGCGTCGCTCGAGGCCCTTGCTCATCGGGGCGGGAGGAGCCTTCTCGAACTCGTCCGCTTCGGAATCCCGCTGTCGCCAGTTCGGCCGGGCGTCAGGCGATGTCATCATCCCCTGCATGCGCTAGCGCGAGCTTGACCCACCTCTCGGTTCGGCCTCGATTCGTGTTCGAGAACCGTACCGGACCGCCGAAGGCGCGGCCGACACACGAGCGCAGGGCCGGATGAGGCCGAAGCAGCACCCCACCCCGCGCCAGCTCGAGGTCCTGCGCCCCTACAGCAGTGCGGGGTCCGTCGCCGCCGCGTATGGGCTCGGCATCAGCGAGACGACGGTGGCGGCGGCACTTGTCAGGGCTGTATCGGCGGATGGGTTGCCTGTGTGCGGCGCGGGCGGGGTACTGGCTAGGGAAGGGAGACAGCGACCGCCGACCGTGTGACGGCCGCTGTCATGACGGGCGACGGCGCCACGGCAGCACGGCGGCCGGAGGCGGACCGGACGGAAAGTGGCTCCTACGATGGCCCACCCCGAGCTATCGACCGTCTGCTCCCAGACGGTCGACGAGCCCCTGGTACGCGCGACGTGAGCTTCGCACCGAGGGTGCCCTGTCCTGCACCCCGCGCAGCGGTCGTCAGCCCAGACCGAACCCCGCTACGGTGCCGGCGCGCTGCCCTCGATGATCGGCACGTAGACGACGTCGACTTCCACCGCCCGACGTAGGTCCTCAGCCACCATCGAGGCGAGCCCGTCGGGTCCTGGCGGCTCCTCCGCCCCGGTCACGGTGACGGTGACCTGCACGGGGTCGACCGACCGATCGATCTCTACCTCGCGGACCGTCAGGCCGGTCGCCCACTCGCGAGCGTCCTGTACGAGCTCGGCCCGGGTGACGCTCTCCTGGAGGCGCTCCCACGAGTGGAACGCGAGTGGTATGGCCACGACGAGGATGCCGACATACACGAGCCACTTCGCGATCGCGGCGCTGCGTTCGCTGCCCTCGTCGCGGAACGCCGCGAACCCCGCCGCGACCAGGACCAAGCTTGCCGCAAGCACGATAGCCACCAGGTTCGTGGAGAACAGCAGCAGGGCGCCGAAGGCAAGGCCCCACTCGCCGAGCCCGGCCGTGATGCCGACCGTCGCGAGCGGTGGCACCAGGGCGACCGCGATCCCGACACCCGGAAGAGCACCGCTGGCTTCGGTCCGGACGGCGACGAAGCCACCCGCCGCTCCCGCCGCGAGTGCGATCCCGAGGTCGATCAGGTTCGGGCCCGTCCGGGCCAGCAGCTCGCTGGGGAGCGGCAACCCCGTGCGCAGCGACGGAAGGGCCAGGCTGATCAGGAATCCGACCGTGATCGCCGTCGCCGCGCCGCCGAGGACGATGAGCAGAGAATCCGCGGCTCGCCGTCCCCAGCCTTGGGCGGTCGCCGCGGCGATGGACAGGATCGGGGTCATGAGTGGCGCGACGAGCATCGCTCCGATCACGACCGCGGCGCTGTTGTTGGCCAGCCCGAAGCCAGCGATCGCCGCCGAGAGCAGCATCAGCACGAAGAACTGCTGCAGGAACGGGACACGGCGCTCGTCCTCGAAGAAGAATGCGTCGAGGATGCGCGCACGTTCATCGGGTGTGGCCTTGCGTCCTCGAAAGCCCAGCTTGCCGACTGGAGCCAAGCTCGAAGGGATGGGCCTCGGGGACTGCGCCGGTGTCGTCACGCGGCGAGCATACGATGGCCGGCGTGACGGCGCGGGCGGAGCACGTTCTTCTCTGGCCAGAGCCCGACGCGTAGCCTTGGTCCACTTGGCAAGCCACGGTTCGAACGGGGTAGGCCTCGACGTCGCTTCAGGCGCGCGCTGGGCATCTCGTCCACGCACGCGACGCAGTCGGGGTACGACGCAGCGGTAACGCACATGCCACATCCCACATCCGTACGACTACCCGAACACCCGTACGACGCCCCGCTTGACGCCACCTTGACCGCCCCGTACACCGGGAGGGTGCACGGACGTCCTTCCCTCCTCCACTCGCGTCGGGCCGGGTCATCGGCCCGGCCGACGCGCTCTGAGCCATGAGCCCACTCGAACTCGTCCTCTTCGGTGCCGCCTGCTACCTCTTCGGCCTGGTCAGTGGTGCCGTCGTCATCCCCTGGCTCGTGGACCGGGGCCTGTTCCCGGGCCGCCGGCATGGGCGATGAGCGACACCCGCCGACCGAGTACCGCTGGGCCCGACAGGTCTCGGCGGTCCTCCTCATCGCGGTGGTGGTGCTGATCGTGGTGCTGGACGTCGTCGTCGAGGGCTACGAGGTGAGTCCACCCGTCCTCGTGCCGCTCCTCCTCACCGCGGCCGGGCTGCTCTCGGTCGACCTGCCGCGGGTCCGCCCCTGATGGCCGCCTACGGGACCGACTCGGCGAGATACCTCCCGCCTCACACCTCCCAGCTCGCGACGAAGCTCTCGGCCGACGGCGTCGACGACTGCCTGGTGGCCAGCACGCTCGCCCTCGTCAATGGGGCCAGCCTCGGTGAGGCCACGCGCACACCAGCAGGTCACGAGCCCTCGACGGCGGCACTCGTGCGGACCGCGGTCCGCATGCGCAAGAAGCTCGACGACCCGAACACCGCCACCCACGAACAACAGCGCGGTCCCCTGCCTGCCTCGGCCGCCGGCCGGATGGTGGGACTCATGTGGCCCGCCTACCCGACGCTCCGGACCGACGACATCGACTTCAAGACGCTCGTCGGCGCTCCTCGGGGACCAGCACCTCGCCGTCCTGGCCGGCAACCCCACCCACATCGAGGGACCCTCAACCCTGAAGCGCGTCGGCGACGTCGGCCATGCCATCGCGCTCCTCCGAGCCAGGCAGCGCAAGGACGGTCTGGAGATACTCGTCGACGACCCCTACCGTCCGGGCGGCAAGCACCTCCGTGGCGAGTGGATCGCGGCGAAGCAGGTGCGCCAGTTCGCCTCCCGCGACTCCGACAGCACGCTCACGGCGGTGTGGGTCGAACGCTACGGCGCCTGGACGGCGGAGAGTCTCGCCCGCCGCCGGCTCGGCACGCGCATCGACCGCATCGAGGAGGAAGCTGCGACGGTCGCCAGGCAATCCGCCCGGACCGAGCAGCGCCTCCGCGCTCGCATCACCGAGCTCGAGGCGGGCAGCCACGTGGACTGCGCACCCGTCGTCTCGGCGGCCCTCGACGTCGAGCGGGTCGCCATCTGCGACCTCATCGAGGCGCGGAGAACGGCGTGAACCTGATCGCCGACCACCTCGCCTGGATCCAGAGCGGGTTGCAGGGACTCGGCGAGGCCGTCTCGCTGCGGGTCCGGGAGGAGCCGGTCCTGACCGTCGGGCTCTTCCGTGCCGCGGTCACGATGCTCGTCGGCTTCGGCCTCGGCTGGAGCGGTGAGCAGGTCGCGTTGATGGTCGCCTTCATCGAGGCCGTCACCGCCTGGGTCGCCCGACGGCAGGTGACGCCCACCACGAGCCCATCGCTCCCTGACGGTCAGCCTGTGCGACTACCCGACGGGACCGAGGCGATGGTCGTGAAGGCCTGACGACGGTGGATGGCGCGCTCACGGGTCTGCGCCTGTCGGGGCTGCGAGGCCCACACCGGCGCCTGCGGCTGGCCCACGACGAACGAGCGGCGCTGCGACCGCTGCGGTCGACTCGGCTTCGCCAATCGCTTCCGGAGGACACCCGACCATCCCATCCGGCGGACGTCGGCCTGGCGGAGGTTGGCGAAGCGTACGGTCGAGGCGCACGTCGCTCATTACGGCTGGTACTGCCCGGGCTGGCATCGCAAGCCACACGAGGTGCGACCCGGCGAGCTTGCCGCCGACCACCCGGTGCCGCTCGTCCTCGGTGGCGAACCGCTGCCGACACGGCCCGGCGTCCTCTGCCCGAGCTGCAACGCGCGGAAGGGGCTGAGCCAGCGGCGGCGGTGAGGGCGCGCGGCGCAGCATGTTCGTGCCCGACTGGGCATGATGTGAACATTGGCAACCTGCCCACCCGCTGCGGAGTACCGAGCGACCGAGAAAGCCACCAGCGAAGCGTGATGCCCATGCCGGACCGGTGCCCGACAGCGCCTGGGAGGCGGACGGCCGCGCGCGCGAGCGCGGTCGCGTCGAGATGTTCAACGCGACCCGCCCAGGTGGACTGGACAAGTGGACGATGGATGTCCGGCAGTACGAACTGATGCGGACGCACATCCTCGAGACCATCGACGCCTTCGGTGACGGAGACGGCTCGGTCCCGCTCAAGACGGTCGTCACCGCCGCCCAAGAGCGCTACTCGACGCACGAGCTCTTCCCCAAGGGTCGGGTCCGAAACTACTGCACGTTCACCAAGGTCGACCTCGAGGCTCGCTGCGAGATCGAGCGAGTGTCGGGCGCCAGCCCGCAGCGCATCCGCCGCTGGCGCGACGCCTGATGGCCTTCAAGCGCTCGACACGCTCCGTGGCCGAGCGCCTAGGACTATGGGCTGACACGCGGCTACTGACACTGGGGGCGCCCCTGCCCAGATCGGAACGATGGCCCGGCGTCCGGGTCGAGGACGACGCCGACGTGGTCGTCGTCGGCTGCGCGACGATGTCGGACGTCGAGCGCTTCGCGCTCAGCGCGTGGCAGGCGCGGCGCGATGGAGGACGGCTCTGGTTCGCCTATCGCAAGGGTCGTCGCGACTTCACTCGTGCGGCCCTCGGTGCCGCACTGGAGGGACAAGATCCGGGGCTGACGTGGTTCCGCCAGATCGCGATCGATGAGACGTGGTCCGCCATCTGGTTCAGGCACCGCTCCGAATTCAAGACCCTCAACCGCTGAAGTGGGTCCGGGCTGACCGCCCCCGGAGATCGCGGCCAGCGCGTGCGCGATATTCAGCGGTGGCGTTGACCCGGGGTACCCACAGGGCGCAGAGATGGGAGCCCGAGGGACCCCGTAGCGTGTTGCACGCGCGGCCGAGTTTCGCCATTTTGGTCACGTCGGATTGATGGGGAAACCCGGTCGCTCGACGGGATGATGGTCGTCGATGGATGAGGACGAGGCCAGGTGCCTGGACCGTCAACGTGGTCGCAGCCTCGGCCTGTGTCGTCTGCGCGGCAGCCACCGCCGGCAGCGCCATCGCCAGAAGTCCGCCTGCGACCAGGCACCCGATCCGGCATCGAAGTCGGATCGCAGTCGTCGCTCGGATGGTCGGTCAGTCCGCCAGGTCGTATCCGAGATCGTGCACCAACGTGGCCATGCGTCCGGCACCCTCCGCTGTCGGGTGCACGCCGTCAGGCCCGACCAAGCCGTCGGCCACGAGGTCGATGTAGAGACCGTCCGTGCCCATGAAGTCATCGAAGACCTGGGCCACCGGTATCCCGTGCTGGCCCGCGACCTGCTCGACATACTCCTGACCTTCGCGCCAATACGGATACGTGACGTCGAAGGCCTCCGGCGTCGTTACGTTCGTCATGAATTGATAGAAGTCCTGGACGCGGATCAGGGTCTCCGCCGGGTCCACGATGGCCGTCAGCTCGTCGAAGATCCGATCGACCTGCTGCTTGTAGGAGTCGATCACGTCACGCAGGCACTGCTGCTGGTCCTCACCCCCGCAGTCGGACGGGTCGCGACCCTCGGCTCCGGCCGCCGTCGAAAAGGGTTCGGCCCATTCGTCGTTCGGTATCAGCAGCGTGACCACATCAGCCTCCCCCAGATCCTCTCGCAGGCGGTCATCGGTGCGCAGCTGCTCGAGGAAGTCATCGGTCCGCTGGCCGCCGACGGTGTGGGGACGAACCTCGACATCGACACCGAAGTCTGCCTCCAGCATCGCGGCGTAGCGAGCATTGAAGTTGTCAGAGCCAGACATCGGAAAGAAGGTGAGCGAGTTGCCCATCGGCACATAGACGAGCGGTCCCTCCTCGACCTGCAGCGCCGACGTGCCGACGACTTCGTCCGCTGCGGGCTCGCCGGCGCCGGGTGCCCAGAGCTCCGCTGAGGGTGAGCTGCCGCCACCGACCACGAGGACGCGGCCATCGGGCAGCAGCGTGGCCGTGTGGCCCCAGCGTCCCTCGGCCATCGAGGCGGCCGGACCGAAGGACTCGGTGGCCGGGTCCCAGAGCTCCGCTGAGCCGGCGGCGCCCTCCCAGCCACCACCGACCACGAGAACACGTCCGTCGGGCAGCAGCGTGGCGGTGTGGCGCGATCGTCCGCTAGCGAGCGAGCCCGCCGGGCTGAAGGATCCTGTCGCCGGGTCCCACACCTCGGCGGAGGTGCGCAAGCTTGAGCTACTGAAGGCCCCACCGACCACGAGGACGCGGCCGTCGGGCAGGAGTGTCGCAGTATGGAAGTCGCGTCCCTCGGCGAGCGAGCCGGTGGGCTCGAAGGACCCCGCCGCCGGGTCCCAGAGCTCCGCTGACGCCAGCGGGTGGCTACCGTCCATGCCACCGACCACGAGGACGCGGCCGTCGGGCAGGAGCGTGGCGGTGTGCGCCCAGCGTCTGTTGCCCATGACGCCTCCGAACTGGGAGGAGGCGCTGGTCGGGTCCCAGAGGTCCGCCGAGTTCCTCGGGACAGCGGGATTGAGGCCACCAACGACGAGGATGCGTCCGTCGGGCAGCAGCGTGCCGGTAGCGGATAGGCGGGGCTCGGTGAGCGAGCCTGCGGGACTGAAGGACTCGGTCTCCGGATCCCAGGCCTCGACCGAGGTGACGTTGTTTCCCCAGCCGCCGATGACGAGGACACCGCCATCGGGCAGGAGCGTGGCGGCATGTCCGTCGCGTGGTGTGGTGAGCCGACCGGCGGGGCCGAAGGAGGTAGTCGCCGGGTCCCAGATCTCGGCGGTCGGGCTCGAGGCGATCTCGATGTTCCCGTCGTCGGAGGGCCGGAAGCCGCCGATGACGAGCACACGGCCGTCGGGCAGCAGCGTGGCGGTATGGGCTGCCCGGGTCATCTCGAGCGATCCTGCCGGGCTGAACGTGCCCGGCCCGCTCGGCGCTGCCGCCGGGAGCGCATCCTCGACCGGTGGCGTGGCAAGGCTCGCGAGCAGGAACCCACCGATCAGCGCCACGATGACGCCTGCGGCGATGAACTTGAGTGCGGAGAACATCGTGAAGCCCCCTTCCGTCTGGTTGGTCGCACCACCCCCGAACCCGCGCAGTCGGACCGACCAGCGCCTGACCGGTCCCGCCTGCGCCGAGCTCACGAGGGCGATGGCATCGACCGGCCTTGTCGGCCCGGCGAGCTCGGAGGCCACGCGGGCGAGTTGCTGCTCGAAGGCGCTCATCGGGTCCATCACGCGAGTTCCTGTCTGAGTCGGGCGAGCACCCGCTCGAGGCGGGTGCGGGTCCCGGAGGGACTGAGGCCGATGGCGGCAGCCAGTTCGGTAGCATCGAAGCCGATGACGTAGCGCATCGCGATGAGGGCGCGGTCATCCGGCTCGAGTCGATCCATCGCGGCCAACAGGTCCAGCGACTCGATGCCGGTCGCGGGATCCACGCCCCCGCTCACGCGGGAGGTCGCGATGTCGAGGCCGGCCGCGGGCGTGCGGCGCTGACCGCGCAGCATGTCCTTGGCCTGGTTCACCGCGACCGATACAAGCCAGGGTCGAAGCCGGTCGGGCTGTCGCAGCGTGCCGAGCTTCTGCCAGGCGATCGCCCAGGCCGCCTGGACCGCATCCTCCGCCAGTTGCTCGTCACCGGTCATCACCACGCACACGCGGCGCATGTCCTCGTGGTGGGCGTTGACGATGCGAGCGAAGGCGGTGTCATCCCCCGCTGCCGCCGCCCTGACGGCGACACCGGTGTCCGCATCCACGGCCCCTGTCATGACCCCCATACCTCACAGACGAACGGCGTGGGGCAAGTGTCTCAGGAAGCGCCAGGAAGTCCAGCGGATCGTCGGGATCTCGTCGGCGGTGGAAGCCTCAAGGGTCGGCCTACGCTGTGCCGCGACCTTCCACCCACAGAAGAGGAAAGGCCCGCCCCTGGGGGGACGGGCCTCGAACGCGCTACGTCGCGCTACGCGGCGTCGACCTCCTCGCTGGCGGCCGCGCCCTCGTGACCCGCCTTGGCGGCCACCCGCGCCTCGCGCAGGCCCTTCACGTACGCCCGCCAATGCTCGGCGCACATCGTGCCCAGACCGTCCTTGCGGCTGGGCTGCTTCGGGAACTCGGTGATCGGAGCCTCATGTGGCTCGATGCCGAAGCGCGTGCTGCCTTTGCAGCGGCGCAGCTCCGTCGGGGTGGTCTTCTTCGTGGTCATCGTGGTTCGCCTTCTTGTGGTGGTCGAGTGGTCAGCTCGGTCATTCGTCTAGGCCTCCTCGTACTCGCCTTCGTCGAACAGCCAGTCGCTCAATGCCTGGAGGTCGTGGCGCGTCTTCTCCATCGAGCCGACGGTGCCCCAGCTGATGGCCTCGGGGTCGGGCGCCGTGTCGTGGTTGGCGACCGCGACCTGGATGCGGCTGATCAGCGCCACCGCCGCGGCCTGGTGCTCCATGTAGGCAGCGAGTGCCCGCTCGTGGTTTTCGATGCGCCGCTGCTCGCGGGTCGTGATGATGGCCATCGGTCGCTCCTTCGTGGTGGTGGTGTGCATGGGCCCATGACGGCATGAGGGGCGCATGACATCAAGGCATCGGGGTGCGATGACACCGACGAACAACCATGTGTTCGTCGGCGTTCGGAATGCCGAAAGGGCCGGCGGCGTCGCTGGGTCCGTCCGCCGAGCAACGCCACCGTCGCCCGCGAGCGAGATCGTTGGGATGACCGCTACCGGCAGGCCTGACCACGACGCCAGGGACAACGGACCCGGAGCCATGCGAACCCCGCACGTCTCTAGCCCTTCGGCGGCCCAGGAGCGGCGGGAGGGTCATGTGCCTTGTCCGGAGGCCACTCATGCCCTGGAAGCGGTGCACGGCGAGCCGATGGCCAAGAGCCATCGAGGCCACCGGGTGGTACCCAGGGGCCCTGAGGGCGGGCGACCATCATGAGGATCGGTCTCGATGTGATCGCGTGGTGGTCCACCACGAACACCAGCGTGGCGCCGCCAAGACGGGGGAGTGCCGAGACGTCGAGGGCGTCTGGGTCGTACAGTCCCTCGTGGGGGCGGCCAACCGGACCGAGCAAGGGAAGGAAGGAGCTGGGGATGGATGAGCAGCAGGTCCGCGAGCGCGCCGAGGCCGTGTGTGCCGCGCTCGTCGCTGGAGACGTCTCACGCATGAGCGAGGACGTCAGCGCTGAGCTGCGGCAGAAGCTGGGCGAAGTGCTGGCGCTGCTACCGCTGCCGGCGACCGAGGCGACCGTGGAGTCGATCAAGCACGGGGGAGCCGCGTACGTCGTGGTCGTGCGGCTCGTGGGTGAGAACGAGGAGGTCCGCATCCAGTCCCGCTGGAAGGACCGCGGCGGGCATCCGACGATCGTGGAGATGAGCCACCTCAGCCGGGAGGAGCTGGCGGTAGCCACCGACGCGACCTCGGGCGATACCGACGCCGCCGAGGAGCCGCCAGCCTGATCGCCCGTCGTCGCTGCCGCGGAGGCGCGCCAGGAGCCGACCGTCTGCCCATCCGTGCGTGGAACGGGACATCCGGCCCTTGCGTGACGTGCGACCGCTCCCCCGACCAGGAGACGGACCGGGTGCTGATCGTCGCGGTGGCTGGGGGTCTGGTCATGCTGGAGGAGCAGCGGGGGATCGTCACTCCGGCCTGGGGGCCGGACATCGACCGGCGGGCGCGGTCGATGTGGCCCCGGCTCGACCCGAGGGCCCTACGACGTTGCCGTCACGACCCGCGGCGCATCGCCCGGCTCGTCGCCCGCCGGTCCTCGCTCGGCGTCGAGACCATCCTCGGGATGCTCGTCGGCCCCGACATCAGCCGCGAGGAAGGCGAGACCTGGTTCGGCTGAGCTACCGGGCACCCGCGTCCCGGCGCCGTCGGGACCACGCGAGACGAACCGTGCACGTCTTTGGCCCTCTTCCTCGTCAGGAGCCGCGCAAGCAGGCGAAGTGGTATCCGGACCCATCCTGTGGCCAGCGACCGTTCCACGGGCGTCGAGCGCCTCGAAGCTTGCGGGCGGTCCGAAGCGTCCCGATGGGCCGATCCGGGGTTCAGGCGCCGGTGTCGTCCCCTGCCAGGCGCCACGCATCGGACCCGAAGGACGCCAGGCGCTCGCCTCGGCGCTGTTCACCAAGCTCGAAGTGGAGGGATACCAGAAGATGACCTACGCACTCACACCCGATGCCGTTACTCTCGGTCTCGGCGCGGCCCCACCGGCGCAGACGGAGACCGGTGGTCACACAGGTGGGTTTGGTCGGGGCGAGAGGGGTAGCGCCAGCTTGGCCCACCTCCGCTTCCGGCCTCAATTCGTGCTCGAGAACGTGACCCCGGCGGCGAGATCGTGGCCGGCTGCGTACCGGAAGGCCGGCTGATGGCGAAGCAACGGCCCACCCGTCGCCAGCTCGAGGTCCTGCGGGCCTACATCCGTGCCGGCTCCGTGGCAGCCGCAGCGTACGAGCTCGGCATCAGCGAGACGACGGCCCGACAGCACCTATCGGGGCTATACCGGCGGACGGAGTGCGTGAATGCGGCCCAGGCGGCGTACTGGCTGGGTGCCGGTGACGGACCCGCTCCGACAGCCCTCAAATGACGAACTCGGGCAGTGCGCTCGTGGTCGCCCTGGGGAACGACCGCAGCGGCCCGGTCCCGGATCACCCCGGCCGGGTCGAACCTCCGACTCATGGTCGGCGAGCCACTGTTCGGCGACTCAGAGGAACCGTCCCGCGGGCGGTCCGGCTGATCACGAGCTCGGATACCGTAAGATGTCGACTCCAGCGCTCTCATGCGAACGCGGCTCGCGGCTCTTCGTGGCGTGCCGGGATGCCATGCCGGCAGATCCTGCGTACCGCTCGGCGCTAGCCCACCATCAAGACCCGGACCCGAGGCGGACTTCCGTGCTACATGTCGACATCCCGAGCCACGATGACCTGCGCAGCCTGCTGACCGCACGGGACGACACGAGCGTGTCGATCTACGTCGCGACGACCCCTGTCAGCACCGAGGTCGAGGCCAGTCGCATCGAGTTCAAGAACCTCGCGTCCGAGGCCGTCGAACACATGCGCGCCTCCTCGGCCGACAGTGTCACCGTCCAGGTCATCGAGGAGGCGCTCGACGAGCTGGCCGAGGACATCGCGTTCTGGAGCATGCAGGCCAACACCCTCGCGGTGTTCTTGACGGCGACGAGCGTGCGCACGTTCCGCCTGCCTAACCGCACCGGTCCAGCGGTGCACGTCGCCGACCGCTTCCATGTCAAGCCGCTGCTGCGTGCGACCACGTTCCCGCATGCGGCATTCCTGCTCGCGGCGGCCCAGAACTCGGTCCGCCTCGTGGAGGTCTCGCCGGACCTGCCGGCCTGGACCGTCCCCGTCGATGACCTGCCAGAAAGTGCAGCCAGTGCCGCTGGCAAGGCTTCGATCGGCGACCGCTCCCCCAGCGGCCGGTTCCAGGGCGGCGAGGGCCGGAAGCGCCACCTCGCCCGCTACGCACGCCAAATCGATGCGGCCATCCGACCGGTCATCACGGGCACGGGCCTGCCTCTCATCCTCGCCACGACTGCGCCCCTCGATGCGATCTTCCGGGGTATCAGTACGTACCCCCTGTTGGTCGAATCAGGCGTACCCGGCAACCCCGAGGAGTCGACGGATGCGCAGCTCGCGACCGCGGCCCGACCGATCCTCGACGGTCTCTACGCGGCCGAGCTGGCCGCCCTGCACGATCGCTTCGAGGAGCGACGAGCGAGTGGCCGGGCCGCCATCGACATCGCGGAGATCGCCCGGGCCGCCACGTTCGGGGCGGTGGATACGCTCTTCGTGGACATCGAACGGTCGATGCCCGGCACCATCGACGAGGAGAGCGGTGCCGTGACCCACGACGAGGACACCGGCCCCTCGAGCTACGGCATCCTCGATGAGGTCGCCCGCCGGGTCTTCCTCAACGGCGGCCGGGTCCTCGCGGTCCGCGCGGAGGATGTGCCCGACGGTGCCGCCGCTGCCGCGTTGTTGCGCTACGCCATCTGAGGTTCAGGCGATACGCAAGCCCACACGGTCACGCGGTCGCTCAACGGCCGGCCCACGTAGCCCACGCCACCGCCAGCGCACCGATCGACGCCACCAGCAGCGCGCCATGCTCGAGCAGTGGGCTGGTGAGCATCTCGAGCGGTAACAGGGGCACGAAGACCGAAGCCGTGATGACGATGACGACGGTCATCCCGAGCACGAGCTTGGCCGCGGTCGGCGCGGCCGACCGATGGGACGGGAGTCGCTCGCGGAGCAGGGCCAGCAGGACGATGCCGACCGTGGCCAGGACGACGATGGCGAGGTCGACCCACACCGCCGCCGGGAAACCTGCGACGTCGCACTGCGCCATCGCACCCGCATCCGCCTCCAGGCGGTAGCGGGCCAGGTCGAGCGCGCTCGAGAACTGCAGCGCGAGCACGAGCACCGGACCGAGGATCGCGGTCATGACGCGGATCAACTGCCGGGCGGGCGCGAACACCAGCCGGTTGGCGCCGTACGAACGCAGCACCGCCTGAAGCCCTAGCAGCAGGAGCAACGTCGAGAGCCCGAACATCCCGCCCAGCAGCAGCTGTTCGAAGGCGGCGACGGCGAGTTCGTCGCCCTCCCCGCTGCGACCCGCCAGGACGGCGTAGGCGAAGGACAGGATCAGCAGCGAGAAGAAGGCCGAGACGAAGACCACGACCGCGTTGGATGTGGTGGCCTCATCGGTGTCGTCGTCGATGTGGTCGAGCGGCAGCAGGATCGCCAGCAAGGCGAAGCCGGCCAGCACCCCAGCGATGCTGGAGTACCACCCTGCGGCGGAGGCGATGTCGAACGCTAATGGCGAGAGTCGGCAGTCGATGGGCAACGGGTCCATGGGTGCTCGAGCCTAGCATCGCCCGGAGACCAACTGGTCGTTCACCGGCGTGCCGTCCGAGACCGCACATCCGTACGACGTCCCGAACATAGGATCAGCTCCTCAGGGCATGGGAGGGGCTGCCGGACCGGGTAGCTTGGAGGTGTCTACACCAAGCACCGGAGGGCAGCCCACCATGCAGGTTACGCGAGGCATGCGACGTCGATCGGAGAAGCGGGCCCGGCGCCGAGAGCGTCTGCCTGTCGACGCGCTCATCGCCGGGGTGGATTTGGCCAAGAAGGAGAGCGTCGTCGTGTTCACGGGTTCCTCGGTGGCGAATATGGTCAGGTGGGCGAGCCCGATGCGTTCGCCATCGCACTCCGTCGCTTGCTCGGCGAGGCCTGAGTCACTCCCCGGACCTTACCCCCCGCCCTTGCCCCCGAAGGAGGACACTTCATGCACAAGCCCTACCCCTGCCTCTGGTTCGAGGGCACGGCCGAGGAGGCTGCCGACTTCTACACCTCCCTGCTACCGGACAGCCGGATCGATAGGGTCTGGCGCTCCCCGGCCGACACGCCCAGCGGACCGGCGGGCATGGTGCTGACGGTCGACTTCATCCTTGCCGGTCAGCGCTTCCAGGGCCTCAACGGCGGTCCGGACTTCCACTTCAACGAGGCCGTGTCCTTCGTCGTCGAATGCGAGGACCAGGGCGAGGTCGATCGCCTCTGGGACGCCTTGGCTGCCGACGGCGGCGAGCCGGGTCCGTGTGGCTGGATCAGGGATCGCTTCGGGCTCTCCTGGCAGATCGTGCCGCGTCGCCTGAACGAGCTCGTGAGCGATCCCGACGAGGATCGCGCCCGTCGTGCCATGGAGGCCATGCTGAAGATGGGCAAGATCGAGGTCGGGGAGCTGGAGCGCGCGGCCGACGCGGCGTAGGCTGCACCGCCCCGGTGGGCCGAAGCCCTGGGTCCTGTCGGAGGCATCGGCTCATCGTGTGGTGACCCTACCCGGCAGTACACAGCGGCCTCGTCCCGATCGCGCCCCATACTCAGGATCCTCACGCCCGCATCGGAGCCACGCCCATGGGCAAGCTGATCTACAACCTGAACGTCTCGCTCGACGGCTTCGTCGAGACCGTCGACCACGGCCTCGACTGGTCGGTCGTCGACGATGAGCTGCACACCTGGTTCAACGACCGGTCCCGGTCGCTCGATGCGGAGCTGTACGGGCGGCGGATCTACGAGCTGATGGCGGCGTACTGGCCGACGGCCGCGTCCGATCCCGCGGTGACCGAGCCGGAGCGCGAGTTCGCCCGCATCTGGAACGCGATGCCGCGGATCGTCTTCTCCACGACCCTCGACTCGGTCAGGCCGGGCTGCCGGCTGGTGGCGGGCGACGTGGCCGATCGTCTGGCCGAGATCCGTTCCGAGTTCCAGGGCGACCTCGGTGTGGCCGGTGCGACGCTGGCGTCGGCCTTCATCGAGCGCGGGCTCATTGACGAGTACCGACTGGTGGTGCACCCGGTCATCCTCGGCGCTGGCAGGCCCTTCTTCCCGGCCCTCAGGGACCGCATCGGCCTGCGGCTGATCGAGACGCACACCTTCAAGTCCGGGGTCGTGTATCTCGGCTACGAGACCGTACGGTGAGCCGTCCAGCCTGGGCGCCTGATACGGTGAGCCGGCCACCGATCCCGACGGAGGACCATGCATGTCGCTCGCGCGTGTCCACAACTTCTCGATCTCGCTGGATGGCTTCGGCACCGGCGAAGGCCTGAGCCGCGCGACGCCGTTCGGCCAGGCGGGAGAGAAGCTGCACGAGTGGCTACTCGCCACACCGTGGTTCAGCGAGATGACCGGCCGGCCGGGGGGCGTCGGCGGCGTCGACGACGCCTTCGCGCGGCTGCACGGTCAGGGGATCGGCGCCGAGATCATGGGAGCCCTGAAGTTCGGCTACCCCGGATGGCACGCCGACCCGGAGTGGAAGGGCTGGTGGGGTCCGGATCCGCCCTTCCATACCCCGGTGTTCGTCCTCACCCATCACCCACGCCCGTCGATCGAGATGGAGGGCGGCACGACGTTCCACTTCATCGAGGCTGCACCGGCCGCAGCGCTCGAGACCGCCCGCGAAGCCGCGGGAGGGCAGGACGTGCGCATCGGCGGAGGCGTCAGGGTAGTTCGGGATTTCGTGGCTGCCGGCCTCGTCGATCATCTGCACATCGTCGTCGTCCCCATTCTGCTCGGCCGAGGCGTGCGCCTGTGGGACGGACTCGAGGGACTCGAGCAGGAGTATCGGATCGAGTCGACAGCGTCGCCTAGTGGGGTGACGCACGTGACGTTTATCCGTGCCAGAGGTGAGGGCTCATGACGGTCCTGCGGATGGACAACGTCGGCGTCGTCGAAGACCTCGAGGCGCCACTGCGTTCGTCATCGGGGCTGGTCTCCTACGTACGCGGCTCCCAGGGCAACATCGAGGGCCTGGCCGAGCAGCTCAGCTGAGGCCTGAGTCCACGGACGTGGGCGCGGAGCCCGGCGCTTACCCAGGCGTTGACCCGGGGTACCCAGAGGGCGCTGACATGGGCGCCCGGGGACCGCGTAGCGTGTTGCGCGCGCGGCCGAGTTTTCCGACTCTGGTCAATATCGGCGAAACTCGGTCACCTGACCCGGGCACGCCTCGCTGCCGAGCGATGGGCCATCGTCGTGGCCAACGGGATGCGTCCCGCCGACATCGACGCCTGGTGGGAGGCCGTCATCGGCCCGGATCGCTGCCGGCGCTGTGGCGTCGCTCTCCCGCCGATGCCTGGTCCAGGACGCCCACGCGTCTGGTGTGACGAGCACCATCCCCGACGGCCGGCGCCACCGGGGCGCGTCTGCGCCAACTGCGGTATCTCGCTCGACGGCCGACGTAGGCAGGCGATGGTGTGCGAATCGCGCTGCGCCTCGCGGCTGCGGCGGGCCCGAGCTGGATCCTCAGGATAACTTCGCGACCATGCCCACCTCCGCCCACGGGCGCGACGGGGTGCCCATCTTGCTCGTGGGGTGCCGACCCAAGAGGTGGCCCGCCCCTCACGGGCGGGCCACCCAGGCGCTGCGGTGATGCGGCTACTCGGCGGACGGCGACCTCGTGAGCTGGTCGTGCGGGTCCGGGGCGGCGTAGTACATGGACTCCTTGGCGATCTTGCCGTCCCGGTACTCGTGGATCGAGACGAGCGGGAGGTCGAACGGTGCGCCCCGGAAGTTGGTGCCGACCCACCGGAACACGCGGACGGCGCGGGAGCCATCCGCTGACACGAAGTGATCGAGTACCTCGCTCGCCTCCGCGTCCGTCATGCTCGACGCGGACCACTCCATGGTGCGCACGGCAGTGGCCCCCTCGAGATAGTCGCCGAACGTCCGGTCCTCGAAGATCGGGTCCTCGGTGAAGGTCGCCATGATGGCGTCGGGGTCCTGGGCCAGGAAGGCGGCGAAGTTCGCGGCTCTCGTTCGCTTCGGTCGCCGCCACCACGTCGGCGGGTGCCGGCTCGTCGTCTTGTGCGGTGACCGCGACGTTCAGCCCGCCGATCAAGGCCAGGCTGAGTGTCCCCGCGAGGAGCAGTCGGATCGTACGCATGAGGTCCCTCCTCTACTCAGTGGTCGCCCCAGGCTCGGGGCGGATGACGAAGAGGCCGACCTTCCACGAAGTGTCCCCCCACGAGACCTGTTCGAGGTCGGCCCGCACGAAGGCGCTGCCATCGGGGGCGATGGAGAGATCGTGCACGCAGACCGGGCGGAGATGCGAGGTCCATGTCGTGCCGTCGTAGTGAGCCACGCCACCACAGCCGTCGTCGCCCGGGCTGCCGTTCATCCAGAGGCTGCCGTCCGGAGCGACCTCGAGTAGGCCGGTGGCGATGAAGCCCTGCGCACCCCATGGCTCGACGCCATCGGCCTCGCCGAACATGGTCCAGCCGGGGTCATCGAAGCGGGCGAGGCCGCCGACGCCCTGCGCCCCCCAGTAGCCGTTGCTGGTGTTCACCCACAAGGCGCCATCAGCCCCGATGTCGACCGAGTTGCCCCACGGGACGTTCATGAACCCCTCCGGACCCGGCACGACTTCCCACTCCTCGCCATCGAAGCGCAGCAGCACCTCGGCCTCCGGCCCATCCCAGCGCACCATCCCGATGAGCCACACGTCGCCGTCGGGCGACACGGCCAGTTCGTCGTATGCGACATCGCCTTCGTAGACATCGGCCCAACCATCGATGGCCGTCATGGTGCCGTCGTCCTCTACTCGGAGCAGGACCGTACCGATGCAGTCGGCGCTGTCGGTGTCGGGGCAGTACTTGTCGCGGTCACTCGCCGCCACCCAGACCGTGCCGTCGGGGCCGATGGCCAGCGACCCTAGCAAGAGGTCGTCGCCCGTCGGTCCGGTCCGTTTGATCCACGTCTGGCCATCGAACGACTGGATGTAGTCCGAGGTGTTGGCGATGGACCAGGTGTGGGCGATGGACCACAGTGACCCGTCGGGGCCGACATCCAGACGATGGAGCCACCCGATGTCGTCAGGAACTTGGAAGGTGGCCTCGTCCCCGAGGCGATACATGGCGTCACGGCCTGACAGCCAGACGGCACCATCCGGTGTGATGTCCACGGACGCGTCCGGGTAGCCGCCCGCCATGAAGGTAGGATCCCGCACCCCATCGTTCACGACCCGGACGACCCCCGGTTCCACATGCTCGGTGACCATGCCTGCGAGCAACTCGTCGGTCGTCATCGAGTCGCTCCTGTCCTGCCCGCTCACACCGATGGCCGACGCCGTAAGCAGGACCACGGTGATGGCAGCTACGCCGAGCGTGCGCATGAGGATCACCCCCTCTGTCTGCGGGTCGGGTCCGCCAGTGGCGCGGCGGGGTCCGCGCGGCCATGGTGTGGGCCGTGCCTCGCAGCCTCCCGCTATCTGGATGGTGTCTGGAAGAGGCTCGTTCGGTTCCATCATCGCTACCAGCCCTGGCTATGTGGTCGGGTTCTGGTCTGGTTGGCGGCAGCCGCGAAAGAGAAGTGGCCCGCACCAGAGTGGGACGGGCCAGGCCGTCACTGCCGCGATGCGACTACTCGGCGGACGACGACCTCGTGAGCTGGTCGTGCGTGTCCCAGGCGGCGTAGTAGATGGACTCCTTGCTGATCTTGCCGTCCCGGTACTCGTGCACCAGGACGATCGGGAGGTCGAACGGTGCGCCCCGGTAGTTGGTGCCGATCCACCGCTCCACGAGGACGGCGCGGGACCCATCGGCAGACACGAAGCGGTCGAGCAGCTCGGTCGCGTCCGCATCCGTCATCCTGAGGACGGCCCCATACATGCCGCGCACGGCGCCGTTTCCCTCGAGATAGTCCCCGAACGTCTGGTCCTCGAAAATCGCATCCTCGGCATACGTGGCCATGACGGCGTCGAGGTCCTGGGCGAAGAAGGCGTCGAGGTTCGCCGTCTCGTTCGCTTCGGTCACCGCCACCACGTCGGCGGGTGCCGGCTCGTCGTCTTGTGCGGTGACCCCGACGTTCAGCCCGCCGATCAAGGCCAGGCTGAGTGTCCCCGCGAGGAGCAGTCGGATCGTACGCATGAGGTCCCTCCTCTACTCAGTGGTCGCCCCAGGCTCGGGGCGGATGACGTAGGTGTTGACCCGGTCATCTGCATCGGCTCGCAGCCAGACGCTGCCATCGGGGGCGATGGCGAGGTCGCGGATGCAGGAGTCGCCCAGGTACGAGGTCGAGGTCGTGCCGTCCCAGTGGGCCAGGCCGCCGCAGGTCTATGGTCGGTAGGCCGTTGAGCCAGAGGCTGCCGTCGGCGGCGACGGTGAGCAGGTCCATGTAGAACCAACCCAGCCCGCCCCACGGCTCGACGCCGTCGGCCTCGGTGAACACGGTCCAGCCGGGGTCATCGAAGCGGGCGAGACCGCCCGTTTCGTTGGCCTTCACCCACAGCGCGCCTTCCGGATCGAAGTCGAGGGATCGGCCCAACATGCCGGGCTTCCAGCCCTCGGGACCAGGGATGGCTTCCCATCCCTCGCCATCAAAGCGCAGTAGCACCTCGCCCCCATGCGGATATGACCGGCCCTGGCCGATGAGCCATACGTCGCCGTCGGGTGACACCGCCACTTCGTCCGGTGACACGTCGCGGTCATAGACATCGGCCCAGTCCTCGATGGCCGTCAGCGAACCGTCATCCTCGAGCCGGATGAGGACGGTGCCGAGGCAGTCAGCGCTGATGGGGCAGTACTGGTCCCGGTCGCTCGCCGCCACCCAGGCCGTCCCGTCCGGGCCGATGGTCAGCGCTCGGAACAGGAGCGTGTCGTCGGTCGTGGTCGCCCGTTCAGTCCATCCCTCGCCATCGAACGAGAAGATCCTGTCGCTCCAGTCCGGATCTTTGCCAAGGGCCCAGAGTGAGCCATCAGGAGCGGCTTCCAGGTACGGGGGCCAGCTAGCGGTGTACTTGAAGAACTCGAACACCGCTTCCTCGCCAAGGCGGAACAGGCCTTGCCTGCCTTCGTCGTCCGACAGCCAGACGCTGCCGTCTGGGGTGACGTCCACCGTGTAGCCGGGATAGCCAACGTTCGGATACGAGAGATCTCGGTATCCATCGTTGACGACCCGGATGACCCCCGGCTCGACCTCCTCGGTGACCATGCCCGAGAGCAACTCGTCGGTCGTCGTCGGCGAGGCTGACTCGGTCACCGCCGCCGGGGCCGTCTGGTCGTCGCTCGGTGTCGTGAGGATGCCCGCGATCAAGAAGCCGCCGAACAGCGCCACGATGACGCTCGCGGCGATGAACTTGAGTGCGGAGAACATCGTGGACCCCCCGTCCCTTGGGGCGGCGATGCCGCCATCCAGTGGATCGCGGAACCACCCCAGTCGGGTGAAGACGACCCGTCGACGCGCGGTCGAAGGCGTGGTCATGGCCGAGCGAGCGATGGCCAGGGCATCGACCCTGGGCTCGGGCCCCGCCATGCGTGTGACCTCACTGGCGAGCTGTCGCTCGAAGGCGTTGCGGTCGTCCATCATCGGAGTTCCTGTCTGAGTCGGGCGGTGAGCCGCTCCAACCGGTTCCTGGTGCCCGAGGGCGTGAGGCCGGAGGCGTGTGCCAGCTCGGTCGAGTCGAAGCCGGCGACGTAGCGCATGGCGAGCAGTGCGCGGTCGTCCGGGTCGAGCCGGGCGAGGGCGGCGCGCAGGTCGAGCACGTCGATCCCGGTCGCGGGGTCGATGCCACCCGGCTCCAGCGAGGCGTCGATGGAGGCTTCGACCCGCGATCGACGCTGACGGCTGCGCAGCAGGTCCTTGGCCTGGTTCACCGCGACCGAGACGAGCCACGGTCCCAGTCGTGCCGGGTCGCGCACGGTACCGAGCTTGCGCCAGGCGACCGACCACGCGGCCTGGACCGCATCCGCGGCGATCTGCTCGTCCCCGCAGACGAAGACGCAGACGCGATGCATCCGGCCGTGGTGCTCAGCCACGATGCGAGCGAAGGCGAGTTCGTCGCCGGTCGCGGCGGACTCGATGACCCTGGCCTGGTCGGTGTCAACGACCTGTGTCATCGCCCCCATACCTTGTAGACGAACGAGACGGCCCAAGTGTCCCGCCCTCCTGGGCGTCGACGGACGGGGTCGGTGTCGCTCCGACTTCGCAGCTTCTCTCGTCGGTAGCACCAGCCGCAAGGGTCGGAGGTCAGCTTCGCGCACGGGCGCCACGGGGCGCCCACGTGGCGCGATGCCGGTTGAGGTGGCGTCGGTGTGCCACGGCAAGAGGAAAGGCCCCGGACGTTCGCCCGGGGCCCGTTGGTGAGCGGCGCGAGGACCTACGCGGCTTCAGCCTCCGGTCCGCCGGTCGCGGCCGCCTTCCGCGCCTCCCGCAGGCCCCTCACGTAGGCCCGCCAGTGCTCGGTGCACATCGTGCCCAAGCCGTCCTTGCGGCTGGGCTGCTTCGGGAACTCGGTGATCGGAGCCTCATGTGGCTCGATGCCGAAGCGGGCGCTGCCTTTGCAGCGGCGGAGCTCGGTGGTGGTCTTCTTCGTGGTCATGGTCGTCTCCTTCCTAGCGTTCGTTCAGACAATCCAGCAGCAGGCGGTCGAACTCGGAGGATCAGGCGCGGCCTCGATGAGGAGTGGCAGCGGCTCCTGGCCGAGTCGGAGATCCTGACCCGTGCTGCCGGGGGTCGATGATCCAGGCATGGCGATTTGGCCTCGACGACCAGCAGAGCACTGACCATCTCACGATGCCGCGATCGCGTGAGTAGCCGGGTAGCCAGCCCGCCTGCGCGATGTCGGCTCTGGCGCGAGCCCAGTTAGCCACAGTCTTTCTGTTCGGCTTCCCGTACGGGCGTGCGGTGTCGCGATGGACCAGGGGGCATCCGCCGTGCGACAACCTGGAGGTGTCGAGCCCTGCCGTGTCCGCCGCCCCTGCATGGGCCAACCGCATCGTGGGCTCTGGCGAGGAGGCGCCCGACCAGCTGCTCGCCAACCCAGCCAACTGGCGGTCCATCCGAAGGCCCAGCAGGAGGCCCTCGCGAAGGTCCTCGACGCAGGTCGGCTGGGTCCAGCAGGTCCTCGTCAACCAGCGCACCGGACACGTCGTCGACGGCCACCTCCGGGTCGCCTGGCCCTCACCCAGCGGCGAGCCATCGGTCCCCGTCCTCTACGTCGACCTCTCCGAGGACGAGGAGCGGCTCGTCCTGGCCTCCCTCGATCCGCTCGCGGCGATGGCCACGACCGACGAGGCCAAGCTGTGCGAGCTGCTCGCCGACGTCTCCGTCGACTCCGAGGCCCTGGCGGCGATGCTCGCAGCGCTGGCACCGGCCGAGCCGAAGGACGGCCTCGACCGACCCCGACGACGTGCCCGAGCCGCCGGACGAGGCGATCACGCAGCCGGGTGATCTCTGGCTCCTCGGTGACCATCGCCTCCTCTGCGGCGACGCCGGCTCCGAGGCCGACCTCGACCGGCTCCTCGACGGCGTGACTGTCGACCTGCTCCTCACCGACCCGCCCTACAACGTGAAGGTCGAGCCGCGGAGCAACAACGCCATCGCCGCGGGCATGGCGGCGAGCTACGACTCGACGTACCAGGCCGCGCTCGCCTCATCGAGCCGGAAGCGGGGCACGAAGGCGCTCGACGCGCAGGGTCTCCATCACTCGGGGTTCGATGTCGCCCGCGGCAAGAGCGGCATCCGCCACCACCAGAAGCTCGATCTCGAGCGCCATCCCGAGAAGGCGCAGGCGACCCACCGCAAGCTGCGGGCCAAGGACCGCCCGCTCGTCAACGACTTCATCAGCGACGAGGCCTTCGAGGCGTTGCTCCTCGCCTGGTTCTCGCAACGCCGCGCGGGTCATGCGTCCGGGCGGCTCCTTCTACGTCTGGGGTGGCTACGCGAACCTCGGCAACTATCCCCTCGCCCTCAAGGTGGCGGGCCTCTACTTCAGCCAGGCGATCATCTGGGACAAGGAGCACCCGGTGCTCACGCGCAAGGACCTCATGGGTGCGCACGAGTGGGCTCTCTATGGCTGGAAGGAGGGCGCCGCCCACCGCTTCTTCGGACCACCCAATGCCACCGACCTCTGGCACGTCAAGAAGGTCAGCCCCAACGCGATGGTCCACCTCACCGAGAAGCCGGTGGAGCTGGCACGGCGGGCGATCGAGTACAGCTCGCTGCCGGGTGAGGTCGTCCTCGATCCGTTCGCGGGCTCGGGCTCGACGCTCGTCGCCTGTGAGCAGACCGGACGACGGGCCTACCTCATGGAGATCGACCCGCTCTACACCGACGTCGTGGTCGCCAGGTTCGAAGCGTTCAGCGGGAAGAAGGCCGAGCGGGTCCCGGCATGCGGCGGAGGCGGTGGCGTGATGGCCGCCAGGCGCGCCGTCCGCCTCGAGCCCTACGACCAGGGCTACCGCGACGGCTGGCACGACATCCACGTCAGCCCGCTCCGTCGGCGCAAGCGGCGTCGAGCGCGCAGCGCCGAGTACGCCCTCGGCTACGACCATGGCCGCACCGACGGCGCGACCTGGGGCCAGTACCCCGAGTGGGCGGAGTTCGCGTCGGCGCCTCGCATCACCGATGCCCCCGAACCCCTCGTCTGGACCCGTCGCGACGGTGCATTCCACGCTGCTACTTGGCCTGTTTCCTCGCCAGGTGCCGCGGGAGGGGTCAGAGTGGTGTCCAGAGCCGCCCGGCAGCTGGCGACCGGCCCAGACGTGGCTGTCGGCGGACGCGGACCGGTTCGCGCGACGGACGGCGTGGATACCCAGCGAGATGCGCCCGAGGTGAGTCAGACGGGTAGCGACACGGTGAGCCCTCGAGGCCAGCTCCGCGCCCTGGCAGCCCGAGTCCCAGCAAACCTCCCAACTGCCGTCCGAGCGGATCGTCACCGATTCGATGGCGGAGAGCTCGACGGCCCATCCCGTGACGCGGCGACGTCCGCCAAGGCAGCGGCGGCGGCCCTCCTCACAGGCAGCACGGTCGACGCCCTCGCAGACGAGGACGGCATCGAGATCGAACCCGGGTGGCAGGGTCGGCGGCGGGGTCGGCGGCGGTCCCCACCCCAGCAACGAACACCCGCTGAGCAGGAGTGGCACCACCACGAGTAGGACGCGCATCGACGTCGATCCTACCGCGGCGCCAGCCGCGACGGTGGCCTGATGGGCCGCAGGGGTCCGACCCGTGCACCCGATGCCGCCAAGCTTCGGAAGGGCGAGACGCGCCCGTCGCGTCTGAACGGCCTTGAGCCCCTGCCCCGTCATCGGCTGCCGGCGATGCCCAAGGGCCTCGATCCGGTCGCCCGGGCGGTGTGGCGACTTGCGGTCCGCGAGATGGGCGCCTCGGGTCTCATCACCGCCGCGGATGGCCACATCCTGCGCCTCTACTGCGAGGCCTGGTCGCGGCTACCGGCAGGCGGCCGCGCTCATGTACACGGCGCCACTCATCAACGACCGCGGCGCACCTGACGAAGAACCCGATGCACCAGATCGTCCGCGACGACCGCGACGCCATCCGGCTCCTGGCTCGCGAGCTCGGCCTCTCCCCCGCCGCCCGGGCGAGCCTGCGCGTCACACCCGGGGCCGAGGCGCCCGACATCGACGCCGTCCTCGGTCCCCCGCCGCGCCTCCGGGTGGTCGGTGATGCCTGACCGATGGTCCCCGATGAGCGCACCGGGGGTCCGCGCTTCGCGGCCTTCTGCGAGCGCTTCGTGCGGCACACCAAAGGCCACTGGTCGGTACAGCCCTTCGTGCTCGAGCCCTGGCAGCGCGAGTTCTGGTGGGAGGCACTCGAGGTCGACCCTGCCACCGGCCTGCGGGTGTACACCGAGGTCGGCCTCGGGCTGCCGCGGAAGAACGGCAAGTCGGGCACGCTTCGGCCGCGGCCCACTACCTCCTCTCCGCCGACGGCGAGGCCGAACCCGAGGTCTACGTCGCCGCGGCTGCCCGTGGCCAGGCCGGCATCGTCCTCGGCCAGTGCAACGGTGGCGCGGTCGTGGGCCGATACAGTCCAGAGGATGCGCCGCGGCACTAGTGCGAGCAGCATCCGAGAGACCCGAGGCGGGCGCGGCGCTGCAGTAGCGGGCGCTGCCCTCGGTCACGCTCCCTCGACGGTCAATCCCATCGCACGCGCGGCGTCGGCCTGGCGTCGGTCGAAGGTCAGCATCACCAGCGGCTGGGGAAGGCGGTCGGCCGCGGCGAGATGTAGGGCGTCGAGCGTCCGGACGTCGTATCGACAGCCGAGCTCAGCGGCTCGCGCCAGGCAGGCCCAGTCCATTGGCACTACATGACAGCGCTCCCAGTCCTCGCCGAGACTGGACGTCGCGGTTGCATCCACGGACGCATCGAAGCCGAGCCGACACAGGCTGATCTCGGCTTCGGTCCGAGCCACCGCGGAGACGACCCACTCGAGGTCCTCGCTCATCCGCCGAAGGACCAGCCGCGTTCCATCTTCCTCGACATACCGCTTGAGGAGGGCGGAGGTGTCGAGGAAGAGCATCAGCGCTCGCGCAGGCTGGCGAGCGCGTCCGCGCTCGACATCCCCGACGGGGCGCGCAGCGGCTTGGGCACAGGCGCTGGGGTCCGGACCCGGGCAGCCATTACGGCGCCAGTCGCGATGAGCTCCTGGAGGCTTGGGGCTCGGGCCGCCGCGCTGACCGGCCCGATCTCCGCTGCTGCGATGCCGTCGACGGTGATGATCATCCGCTCGCCAGCGCGCGCGCGCCGCACGACCCGACTCGCCTGATTCCGTAGCTCCCGAACCGGTAACCGCTGCATCAGCGTACTGTAGCACATGGACTACGCCATCCCGGTGCTGATCGTGGGCGATGCGCCAGGGCCGGGGACACCGGCCGGGAACGGTTGGGGCGACTCTCACCGACGCGACATGAGGCCCAAGTTCACTCCGCAGTTGAGCGCTGGGAGGCTTTCGTGGGCTCCCTGGCCGGCGAGCACGTCCTGCCCGCACCGGCAAGCCCGCTAACCAGAGCCCGAGCGACCACCGCTGCCAGAGGCAAACGAAGGGGGGTAGGGGTCTCTCACTTGCCATGCGTGGGACAGGTTCGCCAGTGGCTCGATACGGTCCGCCAGCTAGAGCGCACCGCATCAGGGTGATGCCACAGGAGGATTGGTCGGGGCGAGAGGACTCGCGCCTATACTTTCCAGATATCCGTGACCATCGCGAACGGGAACGTCCAGAGCTACGTTCACCGCGCCTCGAGGACGGCGTAGGGGGCGCTCACGGCCAAGGTGACGACGGCGCCGACCGGGTCGTGGACAGCAGTTGGTGGACATGTCCACTTGACATGTCCACCTTGTCCACCATCGCCCTGCCCTGCTCAGTCGTCCAGGCGGCGGGCTGATCGCGGGATCGGTGACGCCTGCAAGGGCGGCTCGGCCAGCCCACGGGTCAACTCCACGAACCGCTGGAGAGCATCGACCGGGATCGCCTCCGACGTGGCGCTGATGTCTTCGCTATGCGGGATGGGTGGTCGGAGAGGACCAGGAGCCGGTCGATAAGGATGGCGGCGTCCTTGGGCGTCAGGCGCATGACGGGCACCTCGATCCACTCACCGTGCACGAGCTTCTTCTCGGTCGCCTTCAGGTCAGCCCGGAACTTGGCGATGGCCTCAGCAATGGCCTCGAGGGCCTCGTCGCTGATCTCCGCCTGCCTATCCGCCAGACGACCCGCGTGCTTCTCGATGAAGACCTCGCTGGCGCGGGTCTGATGAACCGCACGCTTCTCGGCCCACTCGTGCTTCTTCGCCTGGACCGTGACGAGGGAGTGGGCGGTGATGCCGTGGCGCCGACACAGCTCACGCAGGGAGATGTCGGTGGTGATGAACTCGCGTTCCAACCTGGCGAAGTCGTGACGCTTGTTCACGGCGACCGCCTTTCGGCTGTCCCGGCTCCCGCGTGGCGGGATCACCGTCTGGCTCCACTGTAGCCCGCTCGCCAAGGGTGGACGGGTGCGCGAGGGGTGGGGGCGTCGTGTCAGCGCGTAGGCGCTGTTCGCAGCCTGCAGGGACCGCCGGGATCAGGCCGAGGGACCGGCGCAGACGACCAGTGGTTCGATGGTGTCGTAGTGGATGACGGTATGGGTGATCTGGCTCGCGGCGCTGAGCGCGGCGGGCGGACGCATCGTGGCTGATCGGTCGCTGCGAACGTCCTCCGCCTTCGTCAGCGCCGCGGGCAGCCGAGGCGGCGCGATGGGGTTAGTCGCTCCCGAGGAAGGGCCAGCAGGCCTCCATCGACTCCCCGACGCCGACTGGCATACGGGCTTGGAACGCATCTACGTCGGCTGACGCCTGGACTATCGACTCCAACTCCCTCGCACGCACTGCGTTCGCCAGGCCCCTGACAACGCCGGCTCCCTGGACCATCCAGTCATGCCAGGCCTCGTGCTCCCCCGCGTAGCAGGGCCGCGGCGGGTGTGACCCCAGCCACGCCACCTCGTCTTCGAGAAGTGCTGCGGAGCGGTCGAGCGTATCCAGATACAGCGCCACGGTGCTGGGGTTCGCATCGAGTTCGGCGAGCCAGGCGTCGAAATCGCGGATCGCCTTCGCTTCGGCTCCCAACGAAGGAAGCGCACTCCATTCGTCCAGCATCGTCGTGAGCGACGGACCGAGGTCGTCGAGGTGGCCCACGTAGACCCCGTAGTGCTCAGCATCGGAAAGCGCATCGAGCGCCTCATCCGAGGCGCACTCGTCATCCGGTACGACGGTGATGGTCACCTCCTCCGCGGTGACCGCCTCGTTGAGTCGTTCGGGCTCGGCGCCCGCGGATGCGCGCACGCAGTACAGGTCACCGGTGTCTGGAGCGAGGGCCTGCCCCGACCCATCCTCCTGTGCCCCGACCCCGATCACCGAGCCAGCCAGCAGCCCGATGACCAGGATGGCGCTGATGCGAGTCTTGGGCATGGCATCCCTTTCTCATGCGCGGGTCGGGTTCGCCAGTGGCTCAGCACGGTCCCGGCGGCCAGGGTGTGGGCCGTGCTTCTTCGCCTCCCGCGTACGTTGGACATGAGGCCACAGAGGTAACACCGGGGACAAGAGGCAAAGGCCATGCACGCGACACCGGCGGCGCCATTTCAGCGCACAGGCGCTGTTCTCAGGGCACCGCCGCGATGTCGGTGTGGCTCAGCTCGAGCAGCGGCAGATGCCCGTCGTTTCGGTGTCTATCGCTATGTGGGTCTGGGTCGCGGCGCTCAGCGTGGAGGATGGTCGGGTCGTGGTCGGGTGGTGGGCTGGTCGGCTGCCGCGAACCCTCTCCGACGAGAAGAGGCCCGCCCCTCGCGGGACGGGCCTCAACAGCCCATCTCCGTCAGGCTATTCCCATGGCCTCGGGAAGGTGAAGTAGGCGTCGGTCTGCTCGACCCTATAGTGGAACCCGTCCCAGTCCCACTCATACGAGAACTCGCAGGGGCCGACGAGTTTCGGTTCCAGTCCGCGCGGCGGTGCGTCGTACCACGTCCACAGCGACACGCCGTCTTCGAAGAGCTCGATCATCGAGGTGCGGTATTGGATCGGGGTCTTGACGCTGTCCCAGTCGAGCACCCAGCCCGGCACGGACTTCGCCTTGACCGTGAAGATGCCGAGATCGACGGGTGCGCTATCCGTGCAGTCGATGGTGATCTCCATGAGGTTCTTGTTCTTGCCGAGGTCCGGGGCGGCTGCGGTCGGCGCGGCGAACGTCAACACCAGCAGCCCGACAGCGAGCAATACGAACATCCTCTTCATGGGACATCCCTCCATGCGCTGCGGGCCGGGTTCGCCAGTGGCTCGGACGCGGTCCCGGCGGCCAGGGTGTGGGCCGTGCGTCATCGCCTCCCGCTCGACATGTGAGATTGCGCTCGGGCTACCCCTGGGCGCAAGAGGCGGAGGTCATGCACGCGGCACCGGCGGCGCTATTTCAGCGCGGGGGCGCCGTTCTCAGCGTACCGCCGTGGAGTCGATGGCGGTGTGGCTCACCTCGAGCAGGGGCAGACGCTGTATGTGTCGGTGTCGCTATACGTGTGGTTCTGGCTCGCGGCGCTGAGCGTGACGGGTGGTCGGGTGATGGTCGGGTGATGGTCGGGTGAGCGGCTGCCGCGAAAACGGTGAGGCCCGCCCCTCGCGGGGCGGGCCTCACCGGCAGCGGGTGCGGCGCGAGTGGCTACTCGGCGGGCAGCGGCTCACAGTACTCCCAGAGCGGCACATCGCCCTCGAAGATGAGGCCGTGGAGGCCGTCGGTGGAGTTGATGGTGACGGCGTTCAGGCCCTCATAGGCGCCCTCTCCGACCCACCAGGTCTGCTGGTTCTTGCCGCCGTCGCCCCAGATGTAGCCACTGGAGGGGCCCTCCCAAGCGCCGGCGTCGTTCTCGACACGCTTCCGGTCGGCCATGACGGTCTGACCGGGCAGGACCTCGAGCCAGGTCCCCTCGTCGAAGGTGAGGCTGCCACTGAAACGAGGATCGCTCGCCGTGAAGTAGATCCCGTCGTCGGTGCGTTCGAGCTGGACCTCGAACGCTGCCGGTCCTGCCGGGAGTTCTGCGGGTGCAGCCGACTCGTCCTGCCCCACGGCCACGCTCCCCAGCCCGCCGAGCAGCGCCAGCATCACCGCCCCTGCCAGGGGCAGCCGCAACGTACGCATGATCGTTCCCCTTTCCCGTGCGCGGGTCGGGTCCGCCAGTGGCTCGGCGCGGTCCAAGCGGCCATGATCAAGGGGCCGTGCCTCACAGCCTCCCGCAGACAGATGAGTACGTGGCAGGCCGGTCTGGGTCCATCTTCACCACAGCCAGTGCCCTGCGCCCATGCGCGACCACGATGCCGAGCTGGACGCCATCGTCGCCCTGCTCTCCCAGGCCGGCATGGTGGAGGTCTACGTCAACGAGGACGGCAAGCCCACCATGAGGCTCACGCCCACCGGTGAGCGGGTGGCACGGCCGATGGCGATGATCCCGACACCATCCTTGGTGCCCTGCCGGACACCACCGAAGGTGTCACATGAGCAGCCATAGCCTGACTGGGTGAAGGCGCCCGAACCGCTCATCGTCCTATGGCAAGGCCAGCAGCTCCGCGTCCGCCACGATGATCCCCATCTTGGTCCATACACCCATGCCGGCCAGGTCATCCGCGCCGCCGTGGAGTTGGCGTCGGATGTGGAGGGTCTGCGGCTCACCCTGGGGACAGCGGTGGGTGACCGCTACCGGGTGATGGTCAGCGACGACGGGTGCGTCGTGGGGCTGTGGCGGCGCTGACGGCACCGAGGTACTCGACGCAGACGAGGTCGCCCACCTCGCCTCTCACGTTCAGTCGGGTTCGTCGCTACGGCGTCCCTAGAACCGGGACACTGCGACACGCCTTCCTCAGGTGCAGTAGGGCGGTTTCGAGCTTCACGTCCGCGCCGGCTCGTTGCATGACCGTCATGGGGAAGATCTGGACGATGTTCACCCTCTTCACTCGCGGGTCGGTGGACATCTGCTGCAACGTCGTCATCGACAGCTCGACCGGCCCCGCGACGAGCTCGAACGGCTTGCCCTTCGGCGTGACCCCGACGAGGCACACGGACCGCCCCGCCCTGCCGACAAGCTTCTCGACCGCTTGCGGGTCCGCCACGAGTGCCTTGATGTCCTGGGGCTGAGGCGCGTACCCGACCCAGACCTCGGGCGGGTTCAGCACGGCGCGGACGAAGTAGTACCTCGGACTCTCGGTCCCTGGTGCCTCACCATAGCGAACCGTGAAATGGCGTGGGAGCCACTGCTCGGGACTGCTGTACGACACCGACCCGACCTTGTCGGTGCGCACGTTCCTGCCCATGGGATAGAGCGGCGGGTGCTGCTCCTCGAGGGTACGTGACAGACCGCGATGCAGCTTCACCAACTCGCTGGGAAGTGCGACCATCCAGCCGATATCCCGCTCCATCATCCTCACCTCCTGCCTCGTCATGCCCCTGAATGGATCCCGACCGAACTTGCGCACGACCGCCTGAGCGTCCTCGATCATCCGGCGATGACCGGGGTCGGAGGAGGGTGCAGTGCCCCAGCCCTCGAGGAAGCGGTAGAGGTCAGCCCAACTGGCATGCCGCATCGTGTGGTACAGCCCAGGGCGCTCCTTCTGGACACGCCCGTAGGCTCGCGGTGTGATGGCCTGATCGGAAACCGTCATCAGATGGAGGGCCATGTCCGGGTAGGCAGACGACACCGCGTCACCTTCATCGATCAACTGCCCGGATCTCGGATCGCTGTCGCGCTTCGCCTCGATGACGAGGATACGTTTCGTCGCGTCGTCCAGCACCAGAACATCCGGCTCCCGGTCGCCGCCATCGACCAGGCGATGCTCAGGCCAGAACTCGAAGCGCAGCTCGGTCGATGGGTCAGGCATGCCTCCGAACGAGCGGAGCCATTCCTGCGCCATGCCTGCCGGTCCGTACGCGATGGCGCCGATGACGGAGGCGGTCAGGACATCCTCGAGGCTCCCGTTGAGAACGTATGTCGGAAGCTTGCGAAGGACCGCCTGGTACGCCATCAGGCCGATGCCTCCGATGACTTCTTCGTACGGCCTTCGCCCGCCATGCAGTCCTCCTGTCAGGTGTGATCACACAGTAGGTCGCTGCCGACGCCCATGCGAGGTCAACCCGTGCCCTGGCGATGTGTGTGGGGGCTGAACCCGAACGACCGGGCCAGGTCATCGTGGACCCTGGCGTAGCGCGTGTCAGTTCAGGCCGTTCATCGGCGGCAGGATGACGCGGTACTTGTGCCGGCCCTTGTGGGCGACCTCGCTCACGCAGTACTTACCCTCGTCAGCGCCCTTGCCCTCGGCCATGCAAGGCATGGTCCTGGCTCCGGCTCGTCTTCCGGGTCGTTGAAGGCGCCGGGGAAATGCTCCTTGGCGAGCTCGTGGTTGGCGATAGCCATGACCATGATGGAGAGGCCGGTGAGCAACTCCCGGTCATCCGGTTCGAGGGGGCTGCTGATCTCGATGCTGAGCCTGACGCCCATGGTGTGGTCCTCCCAGTGACCATCGCACTCGGCGGGAGCACCGTGCCGGCTGAGGGTCCGACTGGTTGCTGCGGAGTCATCGGGCCGAGTCCATCGTCCGCTCTGGATGGGTGGCGCCATCGCGGCGTCAGGAGAAAGCTAGCGCAGGCTCGTGCCGACTGTCTGTCACAGCCAGGACCAGGACGCGCGTAGTGCGGCCTGGCTATCGCAGGAAGCCACCCGGTCCGAAGAGGTCGCGCAGGCCCGACGCGATCAGCGCGAGTGCCAGGACCAGGAGCGCACCGATGCCGATGACGGCGCCCACGCCAAGAACGACGACGACGAGGCCATCCATGACGGCAGCATGCGTCTGCTCGTGTCCGCGTCAAGTGCCTGAAGACCCTCGTCCGACCTCGTCGCACCGTTCCCGACTGCTGCTTGTCGCCTGATGGTCCAAGCTTTGGGTCGGCTGCTAGGGATGGCCTCGCCTCAGTCCAGCAGCAGGCGCACCGCCATGACCCCGCCATCGGTTTCGTGGTGGCCGCTGGGAGTGGGTCAAAGCCCGTGGAGCTGCGCGGACGGGCGCGGTCGCGCCGAGTATCACGAGCCGGCCATCGCCAGCGTCGTCCCCGCCCTACCCGAGATCCAGCAGCGTGAATGAGTCGAACATCGTCACCGCTTCGGCGTCACGGACCGCCTCGCTGTCGCCTTCGTCGTCGGACGGCCACCAGCATTCCAGCACGTACTGTGCTCCATCGGGCAGGTTCGCATGGCTGCCAGGCAGACGCATCGGCGCTGAGCCATGCCCCTGGTAGTACTGCCCACCGCTGGTCAGGACGGGGCGCGGAGTGACCAGCTGCAGACCCCACGAGTTCAGGTCCATCCTCTCGGGACCCTCCTCCCAGCGCGGCCACGTGATGGTCGCGGAGGTGTCGGTCGGGAAGCGTTCCGGGTCCAGTCGGCGTCCCGCCGGCGGGACGCCGACGTAGACCGAACAGGTGACACTGCCATCGGGTGGCGACGTTCGCATGGCTTCCCAGGCTGAGGCCCGAGGCGCGGCAGTGACATCGGGGTCCGGGGAGGCCACCTCGACCGTCCAGCCGTCGGGGACCGTGATGGCGAAACCCGACCCCGCCATCTCGATGCGGCCAGCCTCGGCGAGCGGGCCGAGTGGTTCGCGGGGTGCGGCCTGGCCCGGAGGCGCTGAGGGGCTCGGTTCCGCCGCGCCAGACCGCCCAGTGATGAGGGAGCAGCCGCTGGTCACCAACGCCAGGAGCGTCACCGCCGCCACGACACCGGCTTGTCCGAGTGCTGCTTCGCGGCGGTTCGACGGGCTGGCGTATCGCGGCATCGGCACATCCTTCGTTCGGATGCCTCCATCCTCGGCACACCCTGGTCGGCGGGCAAGTGACGAACGGCATGGTGGGCACATGCGGCATCGCGACGATGGGGTCGAGGCTCTTGGCCTCGGCTCAGTCCAGCAGCAGGCGCACCGCCATGACCTCGCCATCGGTTTCGTGGTGACTGCGGAGTCCAGCAGTCCCAGCTCGCGCCCACCAAGCGCTCAGCGTGACGGAGTCCACATCCCAGGCCAGCAGGATGCGGAGGTCGGTTTGCTCGCGGCCCATCCACCAGGCGTCATCGGTCGCCAGATCCACGTCGCCACGGATGAAGGCATTGCCGCCCTTGCGCAGCGGTTCCTTCAGGGCCGGGTAGCCGCCTTCCTCCCAGCGGAGGATGCCGCGCTCGTTGCGCCAGACCGACGGGGACCTCGACGGCCTTCACGATGTGCCGTGGGTCGCCACGCGGCATCAGCAGGCGGAAGACCCGAGGTCGCGCCTCCGGGTCGGTGGCGAAGGCGGCCTCGATGATGGTGTCTCCGTCAGTCGGCCTCGTTGCCCGCCTGCAAGCTCGGTGACTCTCGCGCTCCGGGAGCACCATCCGCTCCCGGTCGATCGTCGTAGGTCCAGGGCAGGCCGGAGTTCTTCCAGCCGTTCTTCATGCGCATGCCGTCGAAGACGCTGTCGGGGTCCTTGACCTGGCCGCCCTTCCATGCCGTCAACGATGTTCCAGGCCGCTGGGTAGCCCGCCTTGGCGAGCGCGTTGATAGCCATGGCACTACGGCCACCTGAGCGACAGGACACCAGCAACGTGTCGCCGGTGTCTGCCCACGCCTGAACGGCTGGCAGGAAGCCGGGGTTGAGGTCCCAGTGGAAGGCCTTCTTCTGCGGGTCCCACTCGAAGCTCTGGAAGGCCAGCGGGATGTTCCAGGCCATGGGGGCGTGGCCGACGAAGACGTACTCCTCGGGCGAGCGGACATCGAGGAGCCGGACGCCCTCGGGGTCGGCCTGCCACATGTCGTAGGCCTCCTTGGCAGTCACGTACAGACCCAGGCTCGTCTGCCGTTCCTTGGCGAGGGTGGTGGGGTCAACGGCCATGGCGGCCTCCTCTTGACTGATGAACACCAGGTCAGCTCGTGAGGAGCCGACCCGGTGTCCGGGAATGCGCGCCAGCTAGCCGAGCCTGGTGCCTTCCACCTCGAGCCCGCCGCCTTCTGGCAACTTGGTCCAGCTCCGTCGCTCCCACTCCTCCTTGAGCACTTCCTCGGCTGCCTTCTCCAGGAACTCGGGCGCCGCCCACTCGTCCACGTCGAAGTCGTTCTGGATGTAGCCGTGGCTGAACATGAAGTCCTTGCCGATCTTGATGGTCTGCAGGTTCATGGCGCTCAGGCTGGGCACCATGTCCACGTCCTTGATGCCCTGGTAGGTGTCTTCGGCGTCGAGGTAGAAGGTCTGGCGGTTGAGGATCGCGCCAGCGGCCCGCTTGTGCTCGTTGGCCCAGCGACCGACCTTGATCATGGCCTTCATGTAGGCGATGACCAGCTCGGGGTGTTCCTCGGCCATGACGTCGGTGCAGGTGATGACCGCTGGCGTGTTGGCGACCTGGATGGTCCAGTCCGGATACTTCGAGAGGTCCTCGATCATCTTGATCTGGCCGGTGGCCTCCTGCAGGTGCTGCAAGGGCTTGCTCTGGGTGTAGATGGCATCGACCGTGCCGGCCAGCAGCGCCTTCTCCAGGGGGCGGAAGGCGAGGTCGTGCTTGTGGTCACGACGCATCCACAACTCGGAGGGGTTGTTCATCTGGACCTGGAGCATCTCGGGCTTGTCGTACCAGTCGTCGGGGTACGGGAACTCCACCAGCTCGATGTCGTCCATGGTCATGTCGTTGAGCCTGAGCATGTTCTCGATGCCCATGTGCTCCTGGATGCGCCACCAGTCGTTCTTGATGGTGTTGAGGCTCTTGCTGATGCCGATCTTCCTGCCCCGCAGGTCCTGCATCCGGAAGAGCGGGTCGCGGGCGCGCACGGCCATGCAGCCGCCCTCGTAGACCCAGGTCGCACCCAGCAACCGCGTACGGCGGATGTCGGCGTTGACGTGGATGGGCGGGTAGAGGCCACCGAAGCGGATGAGGTTGTCGAGGTTGTGGATGTAGTGGGGGTACCAGTTGTTCTCTGGAGCGTGGCGGAAGTAGGCGTACTCGACGCCGATCTTCTTGTACTCCTCACGGCACCAACCCAGCTCCTGGTCCACGTTGTTGGCGGAGACCATGGGACAGTTGGTGAACCACACCTCGTTCCAGTCCAAGGGCACGGTGGTGGATACGCGTTGGGTCGTCATGGTCGGTCTCCGTGGGTGGGGTTGTCGCTCTGCGGCACTGTCGCATTTCTTGTCGATGACGGGTCCCCCGTCGGGGACCGGCGTCTCCAGCACAGCCTACGGTGCGACGCGGTCCGCCCCACAGGGCCACTCGGCCCGGAGACCTTGCGCACGATGGCGGGCCGTGAGCCGACGACAGCTCGCCTGTGGACGCGGGCCATGTCGACACCAGTCGAAGCCCGCCCTTCTCTGGACCGCCCACGGCACGGGCGCCACCGAGCCACGCGATCATTGCCCACACAACGACGTGCGACCGCGCCCCTCGGCATCGCGCTCGACACGGCACCCGAGCTCGGTCCATTGGAAAGGATGGCCGCTCGAACCGCCGGCGCGGGAATGACTTCGAACGCGCTCTTGCCTCGGAGCTCGGCGGGCGGCGCGTCGGCCAGTGCGGCGAGCCGGCGGACGTGCTCACGCCGCTTCGATGACGCGGCCATGACCGAGGTCGTGCGGCTCTACAGCGAGGGACTCGCGAAGCCCGACGAGCTCACCCTGGCGCGGATCGAGCGGGAGCGGGAGGAGGCGTCACAACGGCTGGCCAAGACCCGTGATGTCGCGGCCTGGCAGGCGACGATGGCACGACTCGATGCCGAACAACAGGTGGCCAGACAGCCTCGTCAGCACCAGCGCATGGCACCCGACGAGGTCGTGGAGTACCTGCGCTCGCTACCGACGCTGTGGAACGACTCCGGACCCGAAGGACGCCAGGCCTTGGCCTCGGCGCTGTTCACCAAGCTCGAAGTGGAGGGCTATACGAAGATGCGATACCAACTCACACCCGATGCCGTTACTCTCGGTCTCGGCGCAGCCCTACCGGCGCAGCTGGAGACCGGTGGTCACACAGGTGGGTTTGGTCGGGGCGAGAGGGATAGCGCCAGCTTGACCCACCTCCGGTTCCGGCCGCGATTCGTGCTCGAGAACGTCACTCCGACGGCGAGATCGTGGCCCACTGCGTACCGGAAGGCCGGCTGATGGCGAAGCAGCCACCGACCCGGCGCCAGCTCGAGGTCCTGCGGGCCTACATCCGGGCCGGCTCCGTCGCGGCCGCCGCGTACGAGCTCGGCATCGGCGAGACGACGGTGCGGCAGCATCTGTCGGGACTGTACCGGCGGACCGGGTGCCTGAACGCGGCGCAGGCGGCCTATTGGCTGGGCAAGGGCAGCTCGAACCCGCGGTGACGTCGAGCCACCAGCCGTCCCCGTCCGGAAGAAGGTCGCGGCCATCGGATAGCGTCGTACGACAGCCATCGCGATGAAGCCCCTCGAGCCTCGTTCCTCCCTCTGACGCCCGATTGACAGGGGCCTTCGGTCGTCATTCGTTGGTCCGGTCGCTGCCCGGGCTCAGCTCGGCGACGCCCGTCGTATCCCATCGGCTGATCTGGAACGCGATCGACGACCCGTCGGGTGACCATGCCGGGGCCTCCTCCCTCGTGGACGTGGCGGTCAGCCGTCGAAGGTTCGTGCCGCTCGCATCGGCGGCATAGATGTCGCCGTCCGCGCTGAAGGCGATGTCCACCCCAGGTGCCCAGGCCGGATGCTGCGTCACGCGGATCTGGGGGATCGGCAGCCGCACGGGATCGCCACCCTCGACGGGCACGATGAAGATCACCCCACCCGACTCGTAGGCGATCGACCGTCCATCGGGTGACCACGTCGGCCACCATCCCGGTCCCGCACCTGCGACCAGCGCGCGGTCCTTGCTGCCATCGGCGTCCATCACTCGAACCTGCTGCGCATCACCGTCGCTGACGTAGGCGATCTTACTGCCATCCGGAGCGTACGTGGCCAGCAGGGCAGCCCCGTCGCCGTGGGTCAGTCGCCGTAGATCGCTGCCGTCGGGAGCGATCAGGTAGATCTCGAAGTCGCCGTAACGATCGGAGGTGAAGGCGATCGACGAACCATCGGGTGACCAGCGCGGGAAGAGGTCTCGCGCGGCGTCGTCGGTCAACTGCAATACCTCGGAGCCATCGGCATCCGCGACGAAGAGGTCTTGCTGGCCGTCCCGCTCGCCGCTCCAGACGAGCCTCGACCCGTCCGGCGACCACGCCGGCAACCCGTCGAAGCCGGGATCCGTGGTGACCAGACGGACGGTCCCATCGCCCAAGCGAATGGCGATGTCGGTATTGCAGCGGCCCCAATCGTCGAGCGGGATGGCGGCGACCGCTTCCCGGGCGAGCGCCTCGACGATGCCCGTGGCGGGGACATCGCTGTTGGTGATGGCCGCGATGGTCACGCCCTGGAGCGGGTAATGCTCGACCCACGACCGGAAGGCGCCCACGTTGCCACCGACGGACCAGGACTCCCCCAGGTCGGTGTCACGGCGCGAGACGTTCATGCCGGAGGCCATGCACTCGTCGCTCCCGGGCAGACCCCCGGCAGCCTCGAAGTCGAGCATCGTCGCGAGCGCCGCTGGCGGCAGCACAGCCCCGGTGAGCAGCGCGTGGGCGAAGCGGGCAGTATCGGCCGCCGTCGCCACGAGGCCGCCGCTGGCACCGGACCAGCCCGGACCATCGACAGGCGCAGCCGCGTCCACGGCGAGCAACTCGCCAGCGGGTGCGTACCCGGTCGCCTGGTCGCCGACCACCTGTTCCTGTCTGGGAGAGAACGTGGACGAGACACCGAGTGGTGCCAGGATCCGATCCCGCAGCGCTTCGGCGTACGGCTGGCCTGTGGCCCGCTCGATGACCTGACCGAGGTAGCGGTAGCCGGCGTTGCTGTAGCTGTAGCACGTGCCCGGGTCACAGACGGGGTCGAGCGCGGGATCGTCGCTGGCGATGCCGCTCGTGTGATGCAGCAGCTGGCGGATGGTCACGCCCGCGGCATGGGGCGCATCGGGGATCCAGCGCTCGAGCGGGTCATCGAGTGATACCGAGCCGTCGCTCGCGAGGTCGAGCACGAGCGCGGCGGTGTAGAGCTTCGTGATGCTGGCGAGCGGCACCAGCAGGTCGGGTGTCATGGCCTCACCGGGTGCCGAGACACCAGCGCCGGCCGTCCACGTCGAGCCGTCCGCAAGGATGACCGCGGCCTGCACACCCGGAGCACCGGCTTGCGCGAGCGACCGGTCCAGGGCGGATGTCAGCCTGCCTTCCAGGTCAGGTTCGACGGACCGCGCTTTCGCGGCGGCGCCGGTGACCAGAGCTGACGGTGGTGACGTCTGGGCGCTGCCGGCCCGGGCCTCCAGGGCGAGGAACCAGGTCGCGATGAGCACGCCGGCGCCGAGGATCGCGACACCCGGAAAGACGCGGGTGCGCGATGTCAAGCCGGACTCACTCGACCTCCAACAGGTGGAGGATCAGGTCGATGTCGGCCGCCAGCAGCTCCATCTCTTCGGGAGGTCCGTCGATGGCCACGAATGCCACGCCCGCGGGCGTGCGGATCGCGTAGAGGAGAAGGGTGCGCACCGGGTCGGCCCGGATCGTCCCGCGCCACTCGAGCGCCTCGCCGGCTGGCAGGAGCAGGGTCCGGGTCGTCGGCAGTTCGAGCGGCTCCTCGCTCCCGAGCCACCGTCGCTCGACCCAGTCATCGAGCGGCTCATCAGGGCCCGGTGGCGGGAAGTCCTGCGCACGAGGGCCCTCCGCCATGAGCTGCACCCAGCGGCCATCGTCCCCGGGGATACGGTTGGCGAAGATGGCGCCGGAGGCGTCGCCGACGCCGAAGCCCGGGGGCAGGCTGAGTCGCAGGTCACCGCGGCCCGAGGTCACCGTGGGCCACCCCTCTGGTCGCAGAGGCGCGCTCGGGAGGGCGGGCCCGGCCGTCTCCTCCGACACAGCAACGCTTTCGAAGATGCCGTCGTCGTCGGCTGACCAGAGACCTGTCAGCTGGATGGTGTCGGGATCGAAGGGGATCGCCGCTGGTTCACAGACCTCGAAAGGCTCGCGACCCGACGCGCCGCCCATGGCGTCCCCCTCGTCTTCGGCGAGTGCTCCGGACGCCGCCAGCGTACCGAACAGGGCAGCGATGCCCAACGCCGAAACTGAACGCCTCGCCCACATGGAAGTACTCCTCTCCCCCGGGGACGTTCGTCATCAGCGACCGTCTCGCCGCTCGACGCGACCGCAATCCGCGTGATGCTAGGCCCATCGCACATCGCCGTCTAGGTCTAGTGGTCGCCGCCCATGATCGCCGCATCACCACCGACTCGCTCGCCGCGGCCTACGAGCTCGGCATCGGCGAGACGACGGTCCGCCAGCACCTGTCGGGGCTGTACCGGCGGACGGGCTGTCTGAACGCGGCGCAGGCGGCGTACTGGTTGGCCACGGGCGAACTCGGTAGCCACGCCGCGACGTACCAAGCTCCGCCGGACAGGTGACCGACCCTATGGCAATGTCGATGGCGCCATGTACGACGTCCTGTCCGCGGTGGGACAGGCCCCCGGTCGACAGCTCACCGCTCGAGCGCCTCGAGTAGCATCGGCAACGCGTGGTGGAGGCCCTGCTCCCAGTAGGGCCAGGAGTGCGTCCCCGCCCCGGACTCGATGGTCGCGTCGATGCCCAACTCCGCGAGCCTCGCCGCGAGGGCCTCGTTCTGCGGGGCCACCCAGGCTTCGAGGTCGTCGATCGTCGCCCCTTCGGGGTCGAGCGGGCCCGGCTGACCGTCCCCCCACGAGAGGTAGACGGGCTTGCCGGCCAGGGCCTCGGCCATCGCCACTGGGTCGTGGGTAGCCCAGATGTCGGACTGCTCGAGGGGGTCGCCCCAGAGCCCGTAGTCCCCCCGGAAGCCGCCGCCGACCGGATCGACGACGCCACTGAAGGATGCGGCGGCCTCGAACAGCTCGGGATGGGCGGTGGCGTAGTGCATGGTCCCGTAGCCGCCCATCGACAAGCCGGCGATGACACGCTCGTCGCCGGCCCGCCAGTCACGCTCGATGATGTCGCGCAGCTCGTCCAGGTGGAAGGTCTCCCAGGCCGGCACGCCGCCCTCGCCCTCGTTCCACCAGTCCGAGTACCAGCCCTCCTCACTGGCATCGGGCATGACCACGAGCAGGTCCAGGTCCGCCGTCAGCTCGGCCACGTCGGTCTCGCGTGTCCAGCTCGTGTAGTCGTCCCAGGCGCCGTGGAGTAGGTAGAGCACGGGGTACGTCCGGTCAGCGTCCGCGTCGAACCCGGACGGGAGCAGGAGCCGGACCTTGGCCTCACCGACCGAGGGGGACTCGATGGTCAGGTCACGGGTGCGCTCATCGAGCTCGGCCACGTCGGCCACGCGCAGCTCGGTGAAGGCCACGGCCGCGGAGGTTTCCGCGACGGGCTCTGGCCGGGTGGGGGCGATGCGGTAGAGACCGCCGTTGTCGCCGTCGTAGCCGCCCACGGCCCAGATCGTGCCGTCTGGCGCGACCGCGACCGCGCTGATGGGCGTGCCCGCAAGGTAGGTCGTCTCCCTCAGGGCGATCGGGTCCCAGCACGACACGCCCAGGCCCTCGGTGCCGCAGCTGGGGCTGTCCACGGAATGCTGGAACGTACCTGGCTGCCCGAGCGCCCACGTGAGCGCGCCCTGAGGATTGGCGTCGTTGTCCTCGCGGCTGTACGTGGTCGAGAGCCAGACGGTGCCGTCGGGCAGGACGAAGATGCTGTCCATGTCGTAGCGGTAGGTCGGGTGCGTCTCGTCGAGGTCGTGACCGGCACCATCGCTGACGATGCGTTCGACACTCGGCTCGATCCCCTCGGTGACCAGTCCCGCCGACACGTCGGCCTCGTCCTGCGCTAGGGCGCTGTCGAGCGGCATCGGACCAGGGAAGATGGCGCCCGCGACGGTCGCTCCTGGGCCAGCCACTGCTGGTGACCGACAGGATGGCGGAGAGGCCCTCGTAGGCACCGTCGCCGGTCAACTGGTACTGGATCAGCGGGGTCTCCGACACCGCCGTCGAGTCATACGTCGATGTCCAGGTCCCCGCCCACGTTCCCTCATCGTTCGTGATGGTCAGCTCACCCCACGAGACCTCGACTCGCTCGTCGGTGTCGAGCTGGGCGAACTCGTCCACGCTCACCGTGTGCTCCCAGACGCCGCTGAGGCGCGGATCGTCCATCTCGCTGGTGCCCGACCCGGTCATGCCTCGAAGCGTGAGCCGATTGCCCTCGTCGTCGAACGTCTCGACCTCGTCGCCGCAGCAGTCGACCCCATCGAAGAAACCGTGGACGTACGCGGCCGGACCCGGCTCCTCGGCGTCCTGCGCCCCGGCGCCCATGGCCGAGCCTGCCAACAGGCCGATGGCGAGCACGACGCTCAGTCTTGACCTGGTACCCATGACGAGAACCTCCATCTCCCCCATTTGTGGACGCTCCCGGCCTTGCCCGGAGCGCCCTTGGCATGACTGGGTCCTCTCGACCCGTGAGCTATGCGATCAGGGGCTGACCGTCGCGCTACTCGGTGGTTGCGCCTGAGGCGGGCAAGTCGTCGAAGGTGACGATCCAGGCTTCCCGGCGTCCCGCGCAGTCTTCGTCGAGGGTGGTGACCAGAGTGTTCGAGCTGATGAGACCTTCCCCAGACCCACAGTCACCGAAGCGGATGCCCATGTCGGAGAGATCGATGGACGCTCGCTCTCCCTGGTCCGGGATGAATGAGATCCGAGGCTCGCCCCGACTTGCGGGCCCCACGATCCAACCGCTCGCGACCCGGAAGCCATCACCGCCGGGAGGGGCGGGCGCTCGCTCCAGGCGGCCGTCCGCAACCCGCCACTCTCCGGTCGCGGTGGACAAGACCACCGAACCGGTGGACACCGGGCCGAGCCATGTCCACACACCGTCGACGCCCGTCGGCTCGTCCGCGTCGTCTCCGATGATGTCGGTCTCGCTCCAGTCGCGACCGTCCTGCGAGCGATGCACGTGGACGAGGCCATCGGGTCCGATCGAGTACGACACGAGGCCGCTCTGGTCCGCGGTGACAGCCAGTGAGCCCCTGCCTGCGACCTCCAGCGGGGTGCCCAGAGCGACGAGCGCCTCGCCGTCCACGATCGCCATCCCCGCGACCGGATCGACCGCGTCGGCCCCCATCGGGCGTCCCCTCCTCGACGGCGAGTCGCTCGACGAACTCGAGGCTCACGCCCTCGAGCACCATCAGCTCCGTGCCGTCTGTGTCGTCGGTCACCCGAAGACCGAGCTCCGTATCCTCCATCCGAAGCGTGGCGTAGGTGTCTGCGCTCAGGGCACCGCGGGGGAAGCCCTCGATCTCCTTGACGTCGAAGACGCCCGGCGCAGCCTCGACGAGGGCCGGGAACTCGAGGTCGTCGATCCCCGGCAGCTCGCGGAACACCACCGAGTAGTCGGCGGTCCATGTGAGCGGGACGATGGTGAGCCCGTCGTACGTCACGGGCTGGCCGGGCTGGACGACCCAGGCATAGCCGTCCGGTCCGGGCGGGTCCAGCTCCTCGAGACTGACCTGCTCCCAGGTCTCCGTGTCTCGCGAGCGCCACAGCGAGACATCGCCGTCACGACGTCCTCCTGCGCTCAGCCAGTACGTGTCTCCGACCCGCCAGAGCTGGCTGATCCCGGCCCGATGCCGAGCGGCTCCTCCAGGGTCCAGCGGATGAGGTCGGGGGACCGCCACAGGCCCCTCGACGTGCCCGTCTGCCCGTCCCAGTCCGCAACGATGTACCCGCTCTCAGTGCCGTGCAGCTCGAAGAGCTGGCTCGGGAGCGAGGTGTCGTCGCCCGTCAGGTGGACCCATCGCGCCGGTCCGAAGGGTGTCTCGAGCAATCCCGATCGGACGTCCGCTGGGATGTCCGTCGGCAGCTGGATGGGCGGAGCCGTCGTCGACTCCGGGGTCGCGGTGGCACTGGCCGCAGGTAGTGCGTCATCGCTCGGCGCGGTCAGGACGCCGCTGAGCAGGAAGCCACCGAAGAGCGCCACGATGGCACCAGCGACGACGAACTTGGTCGCATTGAACAGGGACTGGAACCTCCCTGTGCCTAGTCTTTGTAGCCAATGCGGCTCCGGGGGTGTCGTAGTGGGGATGGCCCAGACCTTCTCGTGCAGCGTCTGAGGTGCCCCGAGCCGCTTCCGATCTGCCACCAGACCGACGAGTGCCCTGCTGAGTTCGTTGTCGTTCATCGAGAGCTTCCTTCGGACCGCTCCAATATCGAGCGGAGCCGCTTGTGTGCGGTGTTGAGACGCCGCTTGACCGTCCCGGTCGGGATGCCCAGCAGGTCTGCGATGTCGCCGAGTTTCAGGTCGTGGTCGTAGCGCAGGACGATCAGCACCTGGTCGTCCGGTTTCAGGTGGCTCAGCGCCTGCTCCAGCAGGACACGATCGTTCGCCGAGCCCGAGTGGTCTGGCGTCGCCAATGCGCCGTGTTCCGAGATGTCGCTCGTGGCTCTCCGCGTCCGACGCCGCAGTCGATCGCGGCAGGTGTTGACGACGATGCGCTTGAACCAGGCATCGAACTTCGCCGGGTCACGGAGGCTTTCCCACTTCCGCCAGGCTGTGATGAAGGCATCGTGGACAGCATCCTCGGCCTCGGCGGGGTTTCCCAGGATCGCGTTCGCGAGCCGATAGCTCGCATCGAGGTGCTGCCTGGCAAGGCTGCGAAACGCGATGGCGCGCGCAGATCCACCCACTTGACCTTCCGTCCCTGACCCTGACGCGGCTTCTCGCATCGCACTCCTTGCCAACATCGTCGTGGCGTCCGTCAAGGTCCGCTGTCGCTCGTCCACTCTCATGTGACGATCCAGGGGCGCAAAAGGTTCGCTCTACTTTGGGCCATGGAGCTCACCGGGAGCGGCCAGCCGTTACGAGGACACACGTCGGTGCCCGGGGCACGTCCGTCGGAGCCCGGCCTCGGAGCCTAGCCATGGATGTCCGAAACGCGGTCGTCGTGCAGCTCGTGATCATCGCCTCGTAGTCCTTCCGTACGGCTTCCCGAACATCCGTACGACCCCTCGCTTGACGTCCGCCTGACCGCCCCGTAGACCGAGGACGTGCACGGACGTCCTCCCCTCCTCCTCTCGCGTCGGGCCGGGTCCCCCGCCCGGCCGACGCGCCCGCTCGCATGACTCCCCTCGAGCTCGTCCTCTTCGGTGCCGCCTGCTATCTCTTCGGCCTGGTCACTGGTGCCGTCGTCATCCCCTGGCTCGTGGACCGGGGCCTGTTCCCGGTCCGCCGGCATGACCGATGATCGTCATCCAGCGTCGGAGTACCGCTGGGCCCGCCAGGTCTCGGCGGTCCTGCTCATCGCGGTGGTCGTCCTCGTCGTGGTCCTCGACGTCATCGTCGAGGGCTACGAGGTGAGCCCGCCGGTGCTCGTCCCCTTGCTCCTGACCGCCGCCGGCCTGCTCTCGGTCGACTTGCCGAGGGTGCGTCCCTGATGGCCGCCTACGGGACCGACCCGGCGAAGTACCTGCCGCCCCACACCTCGCAGCTGGCCACGAAGCTCTCGGCTGACGGAATCGACGACTGCTTGGTCTGCTCGACCCTCGCCCTCGTCAACGGCGCCAGCCTCGGCGAGGCCACCCGCACACCGGCCGGCCATGAGCCCTCGACCTCGGCGCTCGTCCGCACCGCGGTCCGGATGCGCAACAAGCTCGATGACCCGAACACGGCGACGAAGGAGCAGCAGCGCGGTCCCCTCCCCGCCTCGGCCGCCGGGCAGATGGTGGCCCTCGTGTGGCCCGCCTACCCGACGCTGGGGACCGACGACATCGACTTCAAGGGACTTGTGGCATTCCTCCTCGACCGGCACATCGCCGTCCTCGCCGGCAACCCGAGCCACATCGAGGGACCATCACCTTTGAAGCGCGTCGGCGATGTCGGCCATGCCATCGCGCTCCTCCGAGCCAGACAGCGCAAGGACGGCCTCGAGCTCCTCGTCGACGACCCCTACCGTCCGGGCGGCAAGCACCTCCGTGGCGAGTGGATCCCAGGGAAGCAGGTCCGCCAGTTCGCCTTCCGTGACTCGGACTCATCGCTCACCGCGGTGTGGGTCGAGCGGTACGGGGCCTGGACGGCGGAGAGCCTCGCCCGCCGCCGGCTCGCCAGGCGCATCGACCGCATCGAGGAGGACGCCGCGAACGCGGCGAAGCAGGCCGGGCACACCGAGCAACGCCTGCGGGCTCGGATCACGCAGCTCGAGGCCGGTAGCCCGGTGGACTGCGCACCGGTCGTGGCCGAGGCGCTCGATGCCGAGCGGGTCGCCATCCGCGACCTCGTCGAGGCGCGGAGGACAGCGTGAGCGTCATCGCCGACCTCCTCGCCTGGCTCCAGGGCGGGCTGCAGGGACTCGGCGAGGCCGTCTCGCTGCGGGTCCGCGAGGAGCCGGTCCTGACCGTCGGGCTCTTCCGGGCCGCGGTCACGATGCTCGTCGGTTTCGGCCTCGGCTGGTCAGGGGAGCAGGTCGCGTTGATGGTGGCCTTCATCGAGGCCGTCACGGCCTGGGTCGCACGTCGGCAGGTCACGCCGACCACGAGCCCTGCGCTATCCGAGGGGCAGGCCGTGCGACTGCCCGACGGGGCGGCGGCCACCGTGGTCCGGGCGTGACGCCGGCCCTACGACCCCGGGTCCGCGAAACGGACGCGATCCGCTTTGCCGGGGATGCCGCCATCGACGCGCACCCACACGTCACCCCGCAGGATCTCGTAGGATGCGAACGCGCAAGGGATGCCTTTGGCCATCATGGGGTCGGCGGCGTCCATGAGCTGGAAGTGCAGATGCGGGCTCGTCGAGTTGCCGGTGTGCCCGACCCTGCCGATGACTGCGCCGAGCTCGACATCCTGACCCTCCCGCACGGCGACCGAACCCGGCGCGAGGTGCACGAAGGCGGCGAACAGGTCGTCGCGACGCATGATGACGTGGTTGCCCAGGATCGCGGGCAATCGGGCGGGTGTGAACGTGAGGGCGTTCTTCACCGCGAGCGCCATCTCGCGCAACGGATGCACCCGGGCCCGCTCACCGATGCCGTCGACGGCCCGGACGATCCGGCCAGCGATAGGCGCATGCACGGGCGCACCCCAGGCATAGCACTCGCGAGTCGGTACGCCGAGCACCAGCGTCCGCAGCCAGCCGGCGCGATGCCAGCGCTGCCGCTTCCGGCCGTCGACCCGAAGGAAGTCGAACGCATAGCGCTGACCGAGCATGTCGGTCCCGTGACTCGGGACGCGGTCGGCCGGCGAGTGGACCGCGACCCATCCTTCGCCGCGGAGCGGGAACCCGACGATCACGGGCGACTGTGCTTCTCGCATCACGCCACGATCGTATGGCATCGACATGGGGATGGACCGCTGTCTGTGCTCAGCGCTTGAGTGGCTCGTTCACGCGTCTGCGCCTGTCGGGGCTGCGAGCACCATGCCGGCGCCTGCGGCTGGCCCACGACGAACGAGCGGCGCTGCGACCGCTGTGGCCGTCCGGGCTTCGCCAACCGCTTCCGGCGCACGCCCGACCATCCGATCCGGCGGACCAGCGCCTGGCGACGGCTGGCGAAGCGGACGGTCGAGGCCCACGTCGCGCGCCACGGCTGGCGCTGCCCGGCTGGCATCGCGAGCCGCACCCGGTCCGACCCGGCGAGCTCGCGGCCGACCATCCGGTGCCGCTCGTCCTCGGTGGCGAGCCGCTGCCGGCGCGGCCCGGCGTGCTCTGCGCGAGCTGCAACGCGCGCAAGGGGCTGAGTCAGCGGCGGCGGTGAGGCGGGTGTTGACCGCCGCGACCGAGACGGTGGACGGTGCGAACGTCACGACCAAGCCCGCCCATCGGTCCGCTGGCGGCGCGGCGCCGCGGTGATGCGCGACGATGCCGAGTCCGCCAACCGGCGTCGACCGGGTCTACGCTGAGCGTCGCGCGCATCGCGGGCGCCGAGGGCCGGAGCGAAAGCCTAGCCGGAATCCCAACCCTCGAGGAGTCGGAAGACGAGCCGCCCAGCCACCGTGAATATCCAACTATGCAAAGCGTCTCACAAGCCTCATCATCCCGGCCAACGGTCGCGTCCGCGGTCACTGCCGCACCCGGTGATGACGACCATCTGGTGCGCCCAGCGACGAAGGCTCGTGCTGGCGGCGACCATCGCGGGGGAGAAGGAGTTCCTCTGTGAGGAAGCTCAAGTCGTCAGGCGCGGCGATCCTCGCTGTGGGCCTGCTCGGAGCATCTGCCGGCGCGGTCATGGCGCAGGCGGGCGAGCCCGCGGATGCGCTCGAGGTCGTCGTCATCGGCGACTCCATCCCGTTCGCGGCGTTCTGTCCTGGTTGCACCGGGTTCGTCGATCTCTACGCTCGGGACCTGGAGTCCAGGACGGGCCGACCAGTCGAGGTCATCAATCTCTCACGCGACGACTCGGCTGGGCTGCGGGAGATCCGCGACCAGGTGGCCGCAGACCTCGGACTTCGTGATGCGGTCACTGGAGCAGACATCGTCCTCGTCTCGGTCGGCTACAACAACGCCCTCCCAGACCCCTATACCGGGGTCGGCTGCAGTGGCGGTTTCGACAGCGCCAAGGCCTACGCGGAGTGGATGCTGGCCACCACGCCGGAGTGCCGCAAGGAAGGCCTCGATGTCTGGGCCGCCGACTACGACACGATCTTCTCGGAGATCTCCAGCCTGCGCGGCGACGATCCGACGGTCCTCGCGGCACTCAACGTTCACAACGGCAACAAGGGCAACTGGGACATACACAACTCCGGGTTGGAGCAGGCCATGGTCGATGACTGGGAGGAGTGGGTCACGCTCGTCTACGACGACTGGAACGCCATGCTCTGTGATCGCGCCGCTGCCGCCGGCTTCACTTGTGTCGACGTCTATCACGCGTTCAACGGGCCAACGGGAGAGGAGACGTCCGAGGCGTGGACCGTGGATGGTGCTCATCCCTCGCAGGAGGGAAGTCAGCTCATCGCCGATCTGCTCGCCGGACTGGACGTCAGCGCCATCGCCAACGGGCCTGCCTGACAGTCTCGGCGACGCCCACCGGGCTCGGCGTGAGTCAGGCCCTCGAGTGCTCCCGACCGACCTCTTCTCGGGTGTGGTCGACGTCTGCGGACTCGAGGCGAAGAGGCAGGGGTCATCGGTCACTTCGCGCTCCTGAAGCATCAGTAGGGCATGGTGAGCGAGTTGAAGATCAGATCAACGACACCGCGGGGGCGGTGCGCGCGCTGCAGGGTTTCGCCAAAGATCTCAACCCACGCACCCCATGCTGGACCTGTCCGGGCTGGCATCGCGAGCCGCATCCGGTGCGACCCGGCGAGCTCGCGGCCGACCATCCGGTGCCGCTCGTCCTCGGTGGCGAGCCGCTGCCGGCTCGGCCCGGCGTGCTCTGCGCGAGCTGCAACGCGCGCAAGGGGTTGGGTCAGCGGCGGCGGTGAGAGGCAATGAGACGTTGCGATCGTGGGCGATGAGGTCGACCCAGAGGCTCGGGACGGGTGGGAGGAACGAGGGACGCGGGGTGCGCCACGCGAGGCTCAGCCTTCGACGTACGGGGCTCGCCAAGCCGGGGGGTCGAACGGCGCGGCGAAGTAGTCCGTCTCGCTGCGGATCCTGCCGTCGCGCACCTCGATGACCCCGACCATGTGGTAGACGCTGCCATCGGGATACTTGACGAGGCCTTCCATGAAGAAGGTGTCCCCGCCACCGCTGACGGTGATCATGGGCAGGGCGAGGGGGGACGCGATGACGTGCACGCTGTCTCTAGGTTCATGGGTCAGCGCCAAGAGAGTCCGCTCTCGCCCAGGCCGCCCGGATAGTGGGCCAGCATGGCGGCGTAGTTGTCAGCGCCCCTGATCGTCTCGCCCGACTGAGGGTAGGTGAGGACCATGTCGGGCGCGGCCAACTCGGCTACCGTGTCCCAGTCCTGCTCCATGTGCGCCTTGATGTACCGCTCCACGAGCTGGCGGTTGTTCATGTCGTCGCCTTTCTTCCATCGGGGGTGGATGGACGCCAGGCTGCTCGGTCGCGACCTAGTACCGGCAAGGGTATGCGTGATGGCGACCGATGACCAGCATGTCGGAGGGTCCAGCGCGACGACCTAGCCTACTCAAGCGACCTGATCTGCTCCGCGACCTCCTTCCCCATCCGGTTGCGCCGCTGGCTCCCCTTCCCTTCCTGTCCACAGGGCATCGCGCCAGCCTGCCTGCAGCGTCCACGCCATCGGCGCGGGAACGTGCTGAGAACGCCAGCGAAGACGTGCTTGTCCAACCCCAGCCCGTCACGGACAGCATCGATGGAGAACCACTCGTTGGGGTGCGCGGCGAGCAGCACGGCTGGACCTGTCGGCTGGCGTTCCGGCTGGTCACGCCCAACTGGACCGCCTCGTTCCCCGACGCGCCCTACGACGGCGACGACCCCGACGGCTACATGCCCCGCGACGAGCTGGTCGCGCGCGTGGCCGGGTATGCGGCGCACCACATCGCTGCCCCGGTCCGAGTGCTCGAGGCCGGTGTCGAGCGGAAAATGGGCCCCCCAGCGCAGCGACGGCCTGGCTGGTCGACACCGCCCAGGGACGAGTCGGCGCCGACAACGTCATCGTGGCTACGGGCGGCTTCGGCGTGCCCCGCATGCCGACGGTGGCGCCGCATGAGCTGGAACCGGACGACCACGTCTCCGCGGGCCCTGATCGCGATGGAGTACATCACTGCCGGGAAGGGGCCGCGGTAGTCGATCTGTACCACAGCCGGGCGAGTCCGCGCGTGATGTCGGGGGGCGCGCGGGTCGACTCCCGGATGCCGCGGGCCCGGAGGAGCCGATGCTGTCTCCTCCGCCCACCGCAGAGATCGTAGATGCCGCGAGTCGCCATCGCGGGCCGCCATGACGGCGCCCGGTCTCGGGGCCGCGAACGTCTCGGGGCTCCACTCCTCCGCGACTCGCGCGTGAGCGTCGAGGTCGAGGTCGAGAGTCGCATCGTCGCTCAGGCCGGCGATCGACCGCCGCCTGGTCGACCGGATCGCGCGCACCTGCCCGACCAAGGACGGCGCACGTACACGCCGTCCAGCTCCGAGCCCTCCACGCACGAGGTGGCGGCAGGTCCCGCCCTGCCGTGCGGGGGTCGGGCCGGACGGCCGTCGATGGTCGGTCACCTCAATGGCGTCGACCGGCCTAGCCGCTGCACCGCGCCGACGGTGCCGGCCACCCCGCTCGACGTAGTACTGGTTGCTGGTCGTCAGGTCCATGTTGAGGTCGCTACCCAGGATGACCCTCGTGCCCGTGCGCCGAGTCGAACAGCGGGATGAGATCCGCGACGATGCGGAGGAGCGTCGTCTTCGCGTACGCGTCCGGGACCGCGTAGACGCTGACGAGCGTAATCGACGCCGAGCCGTCGTGGCGAGCTCGGCCACCGCCCGGAGCCGGGGAAGGTCCTCGCGAGGGTGAAGCGGCGGCGCCGGTCCCAGCGCGTGCTGACCGCCCAGATCTCCTCGAGTGTCGCACCGTCGCGGAACGACCCCACGCCGAGCCCCACGAGCCGGTAGCCGCCGACCTCCCGGTGGACCTCCCGACGTGGCCGGGATCGTCCGGGCGGCACCGTCTCCTGGGCAAGGCGACGTCCGCTCGGAGGTCATCGGCGATGTACTGCCAGGCCGCCGCCCGGGTGACGACGGGGCGGACGGGCTGCTGCCAGTGATCGAGATTCCAGACGGCCACACGGGCGGGACCGGCGCAGCCGTGGCCGTGTCGCCCATTTCATCGGTCACCTGTCAGCTACCCTCGCGTTGGCTACGGCTCGGACCGGTCCGAGCGCGGAACGTCCTGAACGCAACGATGGCGCCGGACGAGGAGGTTCAACCGCACGGTCGCCTGGCGGCGGCGCTGACCCGGCGTTGGCCCGGGCGCTGACCCGGGGTACCCACAGGGCGCTGACATGGGCGCCCGGGGACCCCGTAGCGTGTTGCACGCGCGGCCGAGTTTCCCGTTCTGGTCACATTGATGCGGAAACCCGGTCGCCCGGTGGGATGATGGTGGTGATGGATGACCTCGAGGTCGTGGCCCGGATGGGCACGGCGCAGCTGCGGGCGCTGGTCGCCCCACGCCGCCCCTGCCGCGAGTGCGGCGACGAGCTGGAGGCCCATCCCGGTCGTGGCCGTCCCCGGACTGGTGCGAGATCCACCGCAGCGCCTCGGCCGCACCCTCGGCCGCCGGCCCGCCGGACGCGTCTGCCCGGGCTGCGGCGTCTCGCTCGACGGCCGGCGCCGCCAGACCATCGTCTGCGGCGAGCGATGCCGCTCCCGCATCAGGCGCCAGACGCACCGGGCGTGAACGGATGGGCGCCACGTTCGCCCACGGGCGCGACGGGGAGCCCACGTGGCGCGATTGTCCATCGCGGGTGGCGCCGCCGCCCGTGGCAGAGTCTGGGGTGCACGCCGGCGGCTGCGACATGGAGGCCCGCCCGTACGCTGTACCGACCTCAGTGCCCGCCACGAACATGGCCGCGACCATACGCCGTGGTAGCTGCCCGCGAGGTCCGAATCATCGCCGGCGGCAGCATCGTCCATCCCTCGTCATCGAGGCGAGCGATCAGCGGGCCAGAGCCGTCCTCGACGGCCGGCGTCACCCGGACGGCTCCCTCGGGCGTGGCCTCGTGGCACGCCCGAGCCGAAGCAAGACCACGCCATCGGTGAGCGTCGCCATCCCCTTTCCTCGAGCATCGCCGCCAACAGCTCGCCCTCCTCGTCGCCAGACATCGCCATCTGTCTGGCCACACGCTCGCCTTGCTCGGTCAGCGTGTACAGCTCCTGCCCACCGGGCGCACGCTGACCGCCACGAGCTCGGCGAGTTCGAGTTCGGCGACGACGGCGTCGGTCTCGGCTTCGTGGGTGCTCAGGGGGCGCAGTCGCCACCAACGTTGTCACGGACGCGCTTGCCGGGACCGCACTGGCTGGTGTCGAACGTACCGACGTTGTAGACACCACCGCCGTTGCTGGCGGTGTTGCCGCTGATCCGGCTGGAGTCGAAGAGGCGAAGGGTGCCGGTATTGTTGACCCCACCGCCTTCGGCACTGGCGGTGTTGCCGCTGATCCGGCTGGACGCCTTGAGGATGACGGTGCCGAAGAGCTCGCCCGAGTCGTCGTTGTAGACGCCAGCGCCGAAATTGGCTGTGTTGCCGCTGATCTGGCTGGAGTCCTTGAGAGTAAGGATACCGAGGTAGTTGTAGATCCCGCCGCCGACCGCAGCGTCATTGCCACTGACGCTGCTTGTGCCCAGGAGAGTGAGTGTGGGCTGGAGGTCGATCTCGTCGAGGTTGATGACTCCGCCGGCGTAATCGGCGGTGCTGCCGGTCACCCTTACCGAGACGAGCCTGAGGGTGCCGTGGTTCCAGATCCCGCCGCCACAGGTCGAGCCAACGCTGAAGCAATCCGCATCCGTGCCCGAGCCGTCCTTGATCGTGAGCCTCCTGAGGACCACCGTCCGGCCACGGCGGATCGTGACGACCGTGCCTCCCTTGTCGCCGTCGAGCTTCGGCTTGGTGGCGCGCCTGGGCCGGATGCCGGTGATGGTGAGGTCCTTGCCGATCGTCGTGGTCCCGTGGCAGACGCCGCGCACGGTCAGATGGTGTCCACGCCTCGCGGCGTTCACCGCCTTCTGGAGGCCCCACTTGGTGACCCCCGTGTCGGTGTTCCTCACCCGGCAGGCATCACGTGAGAGCCCGAGAGCCGATGCCGCGGGGATCGCGGCGAGAAGGCTGAGTGCGACCAGGAGCGCGATGGCCGTCTTCTTCATGTTCTCTCCCATCTGTCGGTAGGCCCCCTGATCAGCCGGTGTCGGTTCGTCATCATAGAGCCGCCAGCACGCTCGAGCTGGGCGACGATGGCGTCGGTCTCGGCGTCGTGGTCCATCGGGCTCACGTAGGTCCCGGCGAGTCCTCGGCGACGGCTCCCGCCGGTGGTGTCACGGTCTCGGCCAGCGGCACCGGAACCATGAGGACCGGACTCTCCCGCCCCCGGCCAATCCCGAATCGGGACACTAGGTGAGTCACGTGAGCATCAGCGAGTCGTCCTCCACGTCGCTGGCACGCCGAAGGTCGGCCTGTTGGTGGTCCTTCCGAGATTCCGTTCGTCAAATAGGCATCAGGTCACTTAGCATTGCGAGTCCTCGCGCGCCGAGACCGTCAGGCGATCCGATGAAGAAGGAGCCACAGATGCGGCCCAGACCGTTCGGCGCGATGATCATCATGCTGCTTGTGACCCTTGCCGTCGCGACCTTGTCCGCGGGTGCTGTGGGAGCGGATCGAACGTCCCGACCCGCGATGGTCCCGGCGTCCAATGCCTGGGGCTGGGTCGTGGCTCGCCACCACAAGGCCGGCGCCTATGTCCCCGCCCCGCGTGATCGTGGCAACTCCAGTGGCGCTGTCAACCGTATCGAGCGTCTGCAGAAGGGCGCCTACCTCGTCACCTTCAACGGCATCACCAATGGAATCCACCCGGTGGGAACGGTCACCGCGCTGTCCAATGGCGGGAAGAGCTGCACCATCGACGACAACAGCCGGAACACGACTCTGAGCACGATGAGCATCTACGTCGATTGCTTCGACCGACGCCTTCGGCCCGTAGACGCCCGCTTCAGCCTGACGGCCGCCGCCCTGGAGACCAAGGTAGGCCTCGGTGCCGTGGCCTATACCTGGGCCGAGAATAAGACCGAGCCATTCTACCCTGGCCCTCCCGCATACACGTTCAACTCCGGTAGCGACGGCGGCGTCGAATTCACCCGCAACGGCATCGGCAGCTATCGGGTCGCGATGCCGGCCCTGGGGTCGGTCAGGAGGCGACGCCCAGGTGGTCCTGGCGCAGGGTCCGGCGGCCGGAACCTGCAGGATCCGAAGCGTTGCCGACAAGACTGACTCGGAGCACGTTCAAGTGCGTTGCATGGACGAGCGTGGTCATCTGCTGGACGCAGGCTTCATGGTCATCTTCACTCATCGCGTCGGGATGACAGGAATCAAAGGCAGGGCGACGGCCTATCTGCTCGCGAACAAGCCGACCGCGACCTCGTATCGTCCTGCCAAGCGCTATCGCTACTCGTCGGCGGGGAAGGCGCCCAATGTGGTCCGCAGCGGGAAAGGCCGCTATCGCGTGTCGCTACCCGGGATGCCCAGATTGGGAGCGCCCAAGTCAGCGCGTATGGCCAAGGCAACCCCATCTGCCAGCTATCGGCGATCCCCAGGACCGTCAAGCCACAGCGCATCGGGGTGGCGTGTTTCGCGACGAATGGCGCCGCACGCGATGCCAAGTTCATGTTGACCTACACGCGCTGACCCCGCTGAACGCAGCCGGTCCATCGCACATCAGTGACCCTCCCCGGCACGCCGTTGGGTGGCAGTGCGCAGGTGACACCGTTCGGCAGGCAGGCACGCCATTGCGTGATCACGAGCATCGAGCGCACGGTCCAGCCCCAGCGTGTCGGCATCCGCTGTTGCGATCTATCCGGTCGACGGTGGGACACGAAGTCCACGGTGGCCTACGCGAAGTAGGTGCCCTCGTCGTACGGCCCGAAGTGAGCAGCCGCGACCGGCGTGCATCGACCCGTCTCTGATGACCCCAAGTGGGAGCCGGCCGGTCAGCTCATCGGTGCCGTGAACACGCGACACTCGAACGAGGCCTGAAGGCACCCGACATGGCACCCGAAAATCGATGTTCAAAAGGACACCCCCAGGGTGCATAATCCGCGGGCCTCTCACGAGACCGAGTCCTTCCCCCAAGGAGGTCGTCCATTGACGACAGCGTCCAGAGTCGGCTCAGCCAGCGTGCTCATCGCCTTGCTCCTGCTGATGGCGCCAGGCATTGCCTGTCGGACGCAGCCAATACCAGTTTCGGTGCCAAGCTCGACAGGACCAGCCAACCGCCAACGCCGAAGGCGGTCAGCGTTGTGACGACAACGGCGGCATCCCGTTCGGTGCGGCCTGCACCTGGGTGGCGACCAAGGCCTACCGGAATGCCGGCCACCACAAAGCACCCCGGAACGGCACCATCGGCAAGGTCAAGCTGGTGTCCTGCATCCAGGGCAGTTTCCGGCTCCAGTTCGCTCACGTGCAGCCCGCGCCGGCAAGGCCAAGGTCGTTCGCAACGGGCCGGTCATCAAGTACGCGGCAGACCCACGCGAGACCGACGGCGACGACAACACCTACTGCGGTGGGGACGATGGCACCGACTACAAGGTGCAGACCTTCAACGTGAACGTCCCCGTCAGGAAGGGCGAGTACATCGCCTTCAAGGCCAAGCGGACCGGCACGCTCTACTGCAGTGGCGATTCCGGTGTCCTGCTGTATGCCCAGCCGCTGGCGGTCGGCGGCAGCGTACCGCAAGGCCACCGACGACACCAGCTGCCTGATGCTGGTTCGGCTCGTCTACAAGTAGTCCGCAGCAGGGACGGGCGGCGACGTCGCCGCCCATCCGTGAGTCACCGATGAGCGGACGCCCCGGCCGTCGATAGGCCGAAGGGCACATGGGGGACGAAGGAGCCTGCCGCATGCGGCGATCTCGGCTCTTGTCCAGCTTGGTCATCTCGATACTCGCGGTGGCCATGACCTCCCAGTTCGCGTCCGGCGCGGTGCCCATCGGCCAGCACGGCAAGATCGGCCGCTACGTCGTCACCGATAGCAACGCTGCCCCAGGTGTCGAGTGCACGTACGACGCGGGCGGTGCCGGCGATCAGGGCAACGACATCGACCTCATGGAGGCCAAGAGCCCGAAGGTCTTCGCGCGTGACCGCAGCGGCAAACGAGACCATCAGACCGTGGGCGTGCGTCTCCTCTTCCAGCGCTCCGTGAATGAGGGCGGCACCGGCGGTTGGGTGACGACCAAGGCCACGAAGCTCGGGAAGAAGACGGCCTACGATGACAAGGCCGCCAGGTTCGGGAAGCAGTCCTGGCTGGTGCCGTTCGATCAGGGCTACCAGTACCGAGTGCTGGGTGTCATCCGTTGGTATAGGCCGGGCACCGCTACCGTGATCCAAGGCTCGATGAACCTGCGGTACGTCTACTACCGGGTCCTGCACGGCGGCCCGCAGGGCGTGGAACAGGACCGCTGCCTACCAGAGCCGTAGTGTCGGCGTCGACCTCCTCACCGCCTCTGGCGGCCGCGTCTTCTTCGGCCGCGGTCGCCGCCATCCGCGCCTCGCGCAGGCCCTTCACATAGGCGCGCCAGTGCTCGGTGCACATCGTGCCCAGGCCGTCCTTGCGGCTGGGCTGCTTCGGGAACTCAGCAGTCGGTGCTTCGTGGGGCTCGATGCCGAAGCGGGCGCTGCCCGTGCCGCTCGACCCTTGACCTCGGCCCGGCTGTGGCCGAGGACGTGCTTGCGGATGCGCTTGCCGCCCTCGTAGCCGATGTGGACCGAGCCGGCCCAGCGACCGTCCTTGCGCTGGTAGATGGAGCCCTCGCCCGGTCCACGACGGGTCATGGTCGGGCCCCGGGCGCGCGCGCCCCGCGAGGACGCCGCGCGCTGCGCATGGCGCACGCGCTCGCGGTCGGTGCAGAACGTGGAGCGACGGGCATCGAGGGTCAGGAACGGCTCGCCCGCACTCGCGACACCAGGTCGCCCCGGGCTTGCCTTCGCTGACGCGCCGCAAGCCCTCGAGGAGCTGCAGGTAGATGGGCGCCAGGATCGAGCCCCAGATGCGCGTCTCGCGGGCGACGAGCCCCTGTCCGCTGCTCGCCCGTCCGCATCGGGCCCAGGTCCGGGGCCGGAGCTCGACCCGGACCTCGGTCGGCAGCGCGCTCGCGCAGGTACGGCTCGATGAGCCGCCGCTGCAGCTCGAGCAGGCCACGGTGGTCGGTGTCGAGGCGAGCGTGGCGTCCTCGTCGTCGAGGGACGGGCAGGTCGTAGCCGCCCCAGGAGCGGGTCCAGGCGTCCTGCGGCACCGGCAGGCGTGGCAGTCCCGGCGGCAGCGGCCAGGGCGTCGCTCGGCGCGACCGTCGGTCGAGAGGTAGGCCTCGACGTCGGCCGGTGCCCCGACCCAGACCGCCTGGCATCGGGGCCCTCGATCAGCGCGCGCACGACCAGGCCGGGTCCCAGCCTCCCAGTCGGCACCGGCGCGATGCGCGGAGAGGCGCGCCAGCGATGTCAGGTGCCAGCGCACGAGCCGCTTGCTGGGCGAGGACCTCCGCCTGCGTGTCCTGGGCGGTCAGCTCGCGTCCCGGCGAAGTGGAGGCCGATGGGCGGCGTCCTCGGGGAAGCAGCCAGCCGAAGGCGACCGCGCCATGGGCCAGATACCACTCGCGCGCCTTGCGTGGTCGCGACAGGTCGACGCGCGCGAACGACTCGGCGAGCAGCAGATCCGCTCGCGGGTCCACTCGAAGGGATCGACCGTTCGCCCGGAGCAGGCGGCACATCCCCGTGCCCGTCCCGTCCGGCGCGTCGCACCACCGACGGCCGAGGGCAGGCGCAGGAGGCCGTCGCCGGCGAAGCGGGGACGCTGGCTCATCGGGTCACCATGGCGCGGACTGTCATCGAATCATCCGTTGTTGCAGGACATGGGCCACGTAACGCTACTCGTGATACACGGCAATCCCGAGAGAACCGAGGAGCACAGGAGGATGGCACAGATGGCGACCCAAAGCAAGTCAGTGGAACCCGTGGACGGCGCCGACCGGCGTCTCCTGCGCATCGAGGAGATCGCCGAGCGGCTGGCGGTCAGTCGTTCGATGGCCTGGAAGCTCATCGCCCACGGTCGAGCTGCGCTCGGTGCGCATCGGACGGGCCGTCCGGGTCCGACCGGCGGACCTCGAGGCGTACGTGGACGACGCGGTCCGGGAAGGGTAGGGGAGCGACGCCAGCGAGCGGAACGCTTCGAGGGCCCGGCCCGGTGGCACGACCCGACGCCATCGTCCGAGCGCGGCGCTCGCCGCGCACGCCGCGGGCCTCTGCGTCGTGCCGCCCCGCGAGGACGGCTCGAAGGCGCCGATCGGGCCGTGGAAGCGGTACATGCGCGACGCGCCCGACGCTCGCCGAGCTCGACGCCTGGTATGGTCCCCGGACCGGCATCGGCCTGGTCTGTGGCGCCGTCTCGGGCGGCCTCGAGATGCTCGAGTTCGAGGGCCGTGCGGTCGCCGAGGGCCTGCTCGAGTCCTTCATCGACGCCGCCATCGCGACCGGGCTCGGAGCCCTCGTCGAGCGCATCCGGGCCGGCTACGAGGAGTGGACCCCGTCTGGTGGCGTCCACTGGCTGGTGCGCGTGCCCAGCCCCCGGGCCAACACCGTGCTCGCGGCGCGACCCGCGACGCCCGAGGAGATCGCCGCGAAGCCCGCTGACCGGGTCAAGGTGCTCATCGAGACCCGTGGCGAGGGCGGCTACACGATCGTCGCGCCGTCGGCGGGGGCCATCCATCCGTCCGGGCGGCCCTGGGTGCTCGCGTCGGGCGGCTTCGACATCCATCGCCACGATCAGCGACGAGGAGCGCGAGGCGCTCCACGCGCTGGCGCGCCTGTTCGACGCGATGCCGCCGGTCACGCCCCGCGCGCCGAGCGCGGGCCGCTCCCCCGATGGCGATCGCCCCGGCGACCGCTACGACGCGCTGCCCGACCCCGAGGGTCGCATCGAGGACCTCCTGGTGCGACGTGGCTGGACCGTCGTCTCGCGACGCGGCGGCACGACCTACCTGCGCCGGCCGGGCAAGGAGCAGGGCATCAGCGCCACCCTCGGCCACCACCCGGGCCTCCTCATCGTGTTCAGTACCAACACGCCGTTCGAGGCGACGTCGGCATCGGCTCCCCGTGGCTACGGTCCCTTCGCGGTCTACACGATCCTCGAGCACGATGGCGACTGGGCGGCTGCCGCACGGGCGCTGCGACGGACCCAGGCGCCGCCGCCGGCACCGGGCGGCGTCGGAGCGGCAGCACGAGGGGTCGCCCGACGAGGAGCGACGTCCCGGAAGGACCGACGATCCCGGGTCCGCGGGCGAGGCCCCCGCTGAGCCGAGGACGCGGACCGCGGGAGGGCCCGGCCCCGATCTTCGCGCGCCTCGGGGCCCGCTGGCTGCGGGACGTCCCCCATGCCGCGCCACCCGAGCTGCTGCTCGACCGGCTCGATGCCGAAGAGGACACCGTGCTGTTCGGTGCCGGCGACACCGGCAAGGGCGTCCTGGCCTGCGCCTGGATCGTGGGCCTCACCGCGATGGCCACCGCGTGCTCGTGCTCGACTACGAGAACCATCCGGCCGAATGGTCGCGCCGCATCCGCGCCCTCGGCGGCATCGAGGCCGCCGATCGGGTCATCCACGTCGCCCCCACCGGTCCCGCCTGGCTGGGGCCACGGGGGGCCATCTGGCAGCAGCAGGGGGAGCTGCGCGAGCTCGCCGACGCCGTCCGGCGCCACGTTCATCGTGGTCGACAGCGCCGCGGTCGCCTGTGGTGGGGCCGACTCCTTGAAGCCCGAGGCCCCGGGCCAGTTCTTCCCCGCGCTGCGCTACCTCGGTCGGCCCTCCCTCACGCTCGCCCACGTGACCAAGGGCGATGACCTGCGCTACCCCTTCGGCTCGGTCTTCTGGCACAACCTCGCGCGGGTCACCTGGAGTGCCGAGAAGGTCGGCGCCCAGGGTCACCAGGTCATCCTCAGCCACCGCAAGGGCAACAACCACGAGCACCAGGGCAAGCAGCTCGTGACCATCACCTGGTGGGAGGGGCTGCCCGCGGAGGTGCGCGAGGAGACCTTCAACGTGAAGCTCGCCCTGCTCATCAAGGCGGTCCTGCGGACGGAGGGTCCCCTGCCGTGGCCAAGATCGTGGCCGCCCTCAACGCGGACCTCGACGAGGGCGACCCGCGCTTCAAGCCCGACAGCGTGCGTGCGGCCCTGCGGCGGGGCCTGCGCACCATCCCCAAGGTGTTCACCGTCAAGGACGAGGTCTGGTCGGATGTCGCCTGAGCTGTCGCGTGGCCTGTCGCGTCGACCCTCCGAGGCCCCTGGCCTACCTGTCGCGCATCCCGTCGCGTCCCTGTCGCAGCCACGCTCGGGGTCGTCGCGCTATCGGTCGCGAGGCTGTCGCGACGCGAACGACCCGCGCGACACGACAGCGCCGCCCCCCTATGTAGGGGGGCTGTCGTGTCGCGTCATCGCCAGGGAGGTCCATCCATGACGCCCATCCTCGCCCCTGACACCCTCCCCGCCGAGGTCGCCGTCGTCATCTTGGAGCCGCTCGACGCCTACCCCTGGCTGCGCGAGCACGGCTGGACCGCGGACGGTCGCGACGGTCGCGTCCGGAGCGCATCCCCGGCTACCACGTCGTCGCCTTCACCACCGTCGCGCGTCGCCGCGACGGCGGCCTCTATGCCCGTCGTGTCTGGTTCGTGAAGGCCGACGATCGCGCCGCCTACGGCGACGATGACTGGCCCATCGAGGCGGTCGACCCGGTGAGCATCGCGCCACGGCGGGCCTCGCGCTCGATGGGCGTCCCGCCGTGGCGGTCGGAGCGCGTGGACGCAGGACGAACGGAGGGGGCGACATGACGATGCCATCGGTCGACGGTCAGGCCGAGCTCGTGGTCGTCGGCGAGGTCGCGTATCTCCTGCCGGCCATCCGGCCCGACATGCCACCACGGCTGCGGCGGCTGCTCGAGCTCCGTCGCGCCGCCACGATCGCGGGGCGCTGCCCTCGCTGCTCGGCGAGCGCGACCGGGGGTGCTCCGCTGGCGCCACGGCTCGGTGAGCTCGTCATGGAGCACGAGGCCTGGTGTCCGGTCGCCGACGACACCGTCGGGCCGCTGCTCGCCCGCTACTGGCAGGCCCAGGCACGCCGGCCAGCCACCGATGGCGGAGGAGCGACCCGCCAGTGAGCCTGCCCCGAAGGCGGCCCGGCTGAAGCTCATCGCCACCGAGCCAGCCGACCGGTGCGACGCCCGCGCCACCACCTGCCATGAACCCCGTCGTCCTCGCCCTGGTGGCCGCGCTCCGGGACGTCGAACGTCGGCGGGGTCGAGGTACAGTCCCGTGCCCCTCCGACACGGAGGACCGCTGCATGAAGCGAACGCTGCCCCGCGAGCTCGACGACCTCTCCGGGATGCGGGCGGCCACGCTGGTTCCGCGAGTCGACCGCCGGCCAGTGGGACAACTTCGGCCCCGACGCCCAGCGCGAGCAGCAGGACCGGGCCATCGAACGCTATGGCCTCGTCGATGCCGGGCTCGAGTGGTCGGTGGCCTCCTCGGGCTGGACCTCGCGCCTGGCGCACCGCCACCTGGGAGACGATGATCGGCTCGGCCCAGGGTGGTGCCTTCGACGTCCTCGTCGTGGGCTACGTCGTCCCGCTTCCTGCGCAACCTCAAGCAGACGCTCATCGCGGTCGAGGACCATCTCCATACCGCCGGCGTCGTCGTCCTCTTCGCCGACGAGCGGCTGCTCTCCTCGGACCCCGGCTCCTGGGACCAGTTCATCCGCGAGGCCCACGAGGCCGAGGCCTACAGCCGGAAGCTGTCAGCAAGCGCGTCAGCGAGGGCTATGCCGCCAAGCGCCGGACGCCTCGGCGTCCCCGGCGGCAACAAGATGCCCTACGGCCTCATCCGGGAGGGCAAGCCGTCGGTCCTGCGGGTCGACGAGGAGAAGGCGCGCGGTCGTCATCCGCGCGTACCAGCTGGCAGCCACCGGGCTCGACCGACTGGGAGGTGGCGGCGCAGACCGGTCTCGCCAAGACCCACGTGTCGCGAGGTCCTCACCAACCCCATCTACGCCGGCAGACTACGGACCGGCGAGCCCGCCGCCATCGCGCCCATCGTCGACCCCTCGCTGTGGTCGACGGTGCAGACGCGGCGGGAGCGACGGCGGACCCGGACACCGGGTCGCATCGTGAAGGGCAAGTACGCCCTGCGCCTCTGCTGCGCCGGCTGCGGCAAGTACCTCTTCGGCGACGTCGGGCGGTATCGGCATCCGCCGCCGACCTGCGAGGGCTTCCTGGCGGCGAAGCCGGTCGTCCGCTGTCGGCGTGCCCGCAACCGCGACGGGCATCGACACCCGCATCAAGGGCCACTCGCTATCCGCAGGAGTGGTACGAGGACGCGGTCGGTGAGCTCCTCGGCAAGGTCGGCGAGCCTCGACGACGAGGCCATGACCGAGATCGTGCGGCTCTACGGCGAGGGACTCGCGAAGCCCGATGAGCTGACGCTGGCGCGCATCGAGCGGGAACGGGAGGAGGCCTCACAGCGGCTCGCGCAAGACCCGTGATGTCGCCGCCTGGCAGGCCACGATGGCCCGGCTCGATGCCGAGCAGCAGGTGGCCCGCCAGCCACGCCAGCAGCAGCGCATGGCACCCGACGAGGTCGTCGCCTACCTGCGATCGCTACCCGACGCTGTGGAACGACGCAGGACCCGAAGGACGCCAGGCACTGGCCTCGGCGCTGTTCACCAAGCTCGAAGTGGAGGGCTATACGAAGATGCGATACGAACTCACACCCGATGCCGTTACCCTCGGTCTCGGCGCAGCCCTACCGGCGCAGACGGAGACCGGTGGTCACACAGGTGGGTTTGGTCGGGGCGAGAGGATTTGAACCTCCGACCTCAGCGTCCCGAACGCTGCGCGCTGCCAAACTGCGCCACGCCCCGACTGAAGGGACCGTCGCGGCACAGCAGGCCGCGCGGCATCGGGATTATAGGCCAGCTCGCGCAAGCCTTCCCGTCACCCGGGCGTGCGGTCGGCATGCCGCTGGGCATGTACCCATTCGGCTGGATCGCGGTCCCACGCATGGCCCCCGTCGGGCACCTCTCCGATCGCCGACTCGATCAGCTCGCAGCGCTGCTCGTCGTCCAGGGCGCGCTTCACGGCCGCAGCGATGAAGCTGCTGCGACGTCGGGCGCCCACGCGAGCATCGAGGCGTCTGACATCAGCCTCGTCAAGAGCGATGTGTGCTCGCATGGCCACACGTTGGCACACAACAGCGGCGACTCGCAGCGCTGTCGCCAGCCCAGGGAGGCATCCACTGAACGTGTGGCATCCACTCGGCTGCGTAGTCGGCCCGCTTGGTGACCGAGCCGCTCAGGACCCCGATCGACCTCGTCGATGGGTCGCGGGATTGATCCCCACGCACGTAACTGACGGGCTCGCGGCGCTGTCGGCCAAGGAGTTGCGTGGGGCTCCCGGTATCTGCCCGACAGGCACTGCGATCGCCTGCCAGGCAAGGGAGTGACAAGAGATGGGGGTCGTCCGTCGGTTACGTGACTGCCAGGCAAACCTAGGCCAGGCAAACCTAGGCCAGGCAGACCCGGGCGGGGCCGATCCCGGGCGGGCGGGGGGCTGCGGGGCAGGTCCGGGCTGACTCGCGTCGCTCGCTGCGGTTGGTCCCGCCTCGATCCTACGTTCGGAACCGTGGGTTGGTCTCGGCGACCTTGACGCGAGGCACCATGAACACGACCACGACCGAGGCCACCACGAACAGCCAGAAGGCGCCCTCGATGCCGATGACGTCAGAGCTGGCCCCGATGATGGCCGGACCCGCCATGAAGGTCAGCGTCAGCGAGGTGAACACCGCCGACAACGACGGCCCACCGGGCGGGATGCGTCCAGCTGCGCCGAAGATCTGGGGCACCGTGTTGGCGATACCGATCCCCGCCACGAGCATCCCGAGCAAGGCCACCCAGGGCTCGTGCACGATCAGGAACACGCCGCATGGACACCGCGGCCAGCAGCATGCCCCACTGGGTCAATCGGATCGATCCGATGCGGTCCTTGGTCCAGTCCCCGCCGATGCGGCCAGCGAAGAGGCCCAGTGAGAAGGCCGCGAAGGCCAACGCCGCGATGGACTCTTCGGCACCCACGCCCTGGTCCATGTAGACGCCGCCCCAGTCGGTGAGCCCGCCCTCCACGAAGGCGATGAGCACGATCAAGCCCGGCCAGGGGCAGGACCGCTCGCGAGGGCAGATGCAGGCCGCTGGCACCCTCGGTCCTGACCGTGCCCGTGCCCAGCGATCGACTGGCCAGGACGGCCAACAGCAACAGCAGGACGCCGGCCAGGAGCGCCTCGGCGACCGGCTCGAACGAGAGGGCGAGCGCGAACGCGACACCGAGCGACCCGACGACGCCACCCAGGGACCAGCCGGCGTGGAGGCCGGACATGATGGACTTGCCACCGCTGTCCTCGAGAGCCACACCGTGGGCATTCATGAACACATCCATCGTCGTGTTGGCGTAGCCGAAGACGAAGAGCGCGAGTGCCAGCAGCGGGATCGATCGGCGCCGCCACCGGCAGCACGACCAGGAGCGGGAAGACCAGCGACGAGACGTCGAGCAGGCGCTGACTGGAGACTCGCACCAGCAGCTGGCCGGTGATCTGCTGGGCGACGAGCGCCCCCAGCGGAGCGCACAGCAGCGCCAGGCCGAAGACGCGCGCCGGAGGCATCGAGCGAAGTCTTGACGCTGGGGATGGACGCCACCCAGGTGCCGATGACAGCACCGTTGACGACGAACATCAGGAACGTGGCCAAGCGTGGACTCACCGGCGACTCGGGGTCGCGGTCAGGCGGCGGTAGCGCCCGGTCGGCGCAGGGTCACTTGCCGGCCTTGAAGGGGTACAGGACCCAGTCGTCGGTCTCGACGATGTAGTGGTCGGGCACGATATCGACGCGCGATCTTGCCCGGCTTGTAGTGCAGCACCGCCGTGATGGGCACGCCGCCGGCGGCCCGGATACGGTCTGATACGGCGGCGATGGTGGTGCCGCTGTCCCAGACCTCGTCGATGATCAGCACGCGCTTGCCGCGCAACTGCTCATCGGCTGGGAACTGCAGGAACTCGGCCTCACCGCGGAACCCCGACTCGTCGTCATAGACCACGACAGCTGCCAGCAGCATGTCGCGCCAGCCCATGCGATAACCCAGCATGCCGGCCGGCACCAGGCCACCGCGCGAGATGGCCAGGACCACGTCTGGCGCAGGAGCGGCCGCCAGCCGCTCCGCCAGCTGCGCCACGAGGTCGTCGAGGTCGTCCCAGGTGACATCGATCTTCACAGGTTCGGGCATAGCTGCAGCCTACACGGGCGGGTAGCACGGCGGGTGGCGGGTACGAGCTTCGGCCGGCAGGGCGAACTCGAAGATCGCCCCGGGGACCCTGGCATGGGCAGGCATCAGGCTGACCGGACCGTTCAGGACGGGTGGCACGGTTCCTGCTTGGTGCTGCTCGGTACCCTATAGAGGCGGCGATACGTGCTGCGCCTACGCTTCTGACGGGGTGGACGGACGATCGTGGCACGGGTGCGACACGGCGACCGGGAGGCATTCTCGATGCTGGTCGAGGCGACCACGGACAGGCTCCATGCCGTCGTCACGACCGCGCCGGTCAGGCAACGGCGTGGTCGCTGGTGGTGGCTGCGCGACGCACCCGCATGGCGCCCGCAGCCGCGGCCACTGAAAGCCAGCCCCCCGGCTGCGCTGGTGGCTGTGGCGGTGGCATTGGCCTTCCTGGTCGTGTTGGACCCACTGAAGCCAGGTGCCCCTGAGGTGCAGCTTCCGCCACTCGGAGCCAGTCAGGGCACGAGTCCAGCGGCGACGCTTGAAGCGTCCCCGTCGGAGGGGCCCACGGTCGTGCCCCGAGGCCGGACTATCACGGTCGGGGAACTCGGGCACGCCGACAAGACCAGCCTCGGCGCCGCGCTGGCGATCGCCGCGGATGGCGACACCATCCTCGTCCGACCGGGCACCTACAGGGAGCACGTGGTCATCCGCCGCGATGTCACCATCGCAGGCGATGGGCCCAGGGATACGGTCATCATCGAGCCGCTGAGCGACACGTACCGGGATGCCGACGGCCAGACACGACAGGCGGGCGTCTTCCTCCTCGGCTCCGACGCCACGTTGCGCGATCTCACTATTCGGGCGACCGAGCAGACCGACGCACCGGCCATCGTCGTGATCGGCGGTGAGCCCCGCTTGATGCGGCTGCTGGTCATCCGCGAGACCGGCCGGCGACCGGGACTCGTCGTCCGGGGAGGGACGACGGCGGTCATCTCCGACAGCGAGTTCCGCAGCCTGGTGCGCATCGAAGAGGGTGCCAGTCCCACCCTGCGCGACAGTGCCTTGAGTGCCGGGCTCGTGATCCAGGACCCGGGTACTTCGCCGGCGATCGAGGGCAACGTGATACGCGCGACCGGGGACGCGGTCGATATCGCGAGCGACACGAGCCCGCTGCTGCTGGGCAACGACATCCAGGCCGATAGTGGCGCGAGCAGCGAAGGCGTCGGCGTGCGCGTCCGGAGCAGTGAGGCGGTGCTGCGCGGCAACACCCTCCACGACAGCGGCGTGGCGGCCCTCGTCGATCGTGCCGGTCCGCTTCTCGAGGACAACGTCATCGTCGGCAACGGCACCGGGGTGCGAGTGCCGTGCGCGGCGCCCAACCTGGTGGGCAATCGCATCGAGGCCAACGCCACCGGCATCGAGATCGGCGACGTCTGCACCATCAACGCACCCGGCGAGGCACCCATACGCCTGCAGCTGCAGGGCAACACCATCTGCGACAACGGCCGCGACCTCGTGGGGCTGGATGCGGCCGAACACCGCGAAGCCAACGAGATCTGCGACGATGAGGTCGTCTCCACCGCCGGAGCGCCATCACCGTCCGTGGATACGGACCCATCCGGGAGCGGGTTCGTGCTGGAGGCGGTCTCGCCTGGTGTCGAGGTGCTGGTCGACGACGGGGCCGGCCACGGCGATCCCGGCACCGCAGGCCTGCAGGGGACGCTCTTCGGCCTGGCGGCAGCACCCGACGGCTCGGTTTGGCTTCAGAGCCACGGCAGCGACCAGCTCATCCAGCTGGGCGTGCCCGGGACGCTGCAGCACCCCATCGGACCCGGCACGGTCGGTCTCGTCTTCGGGCCTGACGGTCGCATGTGGGTCCGGAACGGCGAGCTGGCGGTGCGCGGCGAGGCCGGGTGGGCCACGTTCGCACGTCGTTCGTGGACGAGCGCCGACGGTAGCCCGCGGTGGTCGGTCCCACGAGCGCTCGCGTTCTACCCCGATGGTCGCGTGATCGTCGCCTGGCGCACTGAGGCAGGCATCGACTTCTGGCGGCTCTCGCCCGACCTCGAGGACAGCACGCCCTTCGCCGACTCGTTGCCCACGTTGGATGGTCCCTGGTCCGTAGAGGAGATGGTCGTGACCGCCGATGGCTGGGTGTGGCTGATCGAGCTTCGCATCAGCGCCGACGGAGAAGCATGGAAGCGCGAGCCCTCTCGCCTCCTTCGGTCGCGCGGCGGTCCATGGGAAGAGGTCCGACCGCTGGGCGACATCGCGGACGCGGAACCGGTCGGCCTCTCGCTCGATCCGGCAGGGCGCCTCGTCGTTCAGCTGCGCGAGTCCATCGGCGGAGGCCGGGGGATCCGGAACCCGTTCGAACCGGCTTCCTACGGCGACCGCACGTGGATCACGCGGCGCGACGAGGCGGGTAGCTGGGCCATCACCCCCAGCGGCGAGGACACCTTCCCGCGCGACGGGTACCTGGTTGCCAGCACGGCTTTGGGCGCGTGGATCGTGCAGCCAAGCGACGACGGCTGCCATGGCTTGCGCGAGACACGCGCAAGCGGCGGTCGTGGCTATCTCGACGGCGTGTGCGTGAGCGACGCCGTCGTCGCGGCGGACGGTCGCCTCTGGGTCGTCGGGCGTGCCCACCGGGCTGCAAGCCAAGCGGAGACCCAGCACATCTACGTCATCACGCCAGCACCGTAGCAGCGAGGAAGAAGGCACGATGTCATGGACGCGACGAACCGACGATCGTGCTCGCACCGCGTGTCGTGGTGGGGGCTGGTCTTGGTCTCGCTGGTGACCTTGCTCACGCTCCCGGCGACAGCCACGGGACCGGCGATGGACTCCGAGTTCCGCCAGGCACTCGCCATCACCGGCACGTATCACCGCCACCTGGCCAACCTGCCCGCCAGGTACCCCGATCAACCCGAGACTGCCTGGTACGAGTTCCAGCGACTGACGTACGACGCGATCATGGCCCAGGCGCAGGTGGAGGTCCGCCCCTGCTTCGTACGCTGGTGGGCCCACGAGTACATGGGGCTGGAGCTCACGGCCCTGTCACACCAGCTTCGGAGCCAGGTCCACGACCGACACGACGAGGCCGACATGCTGGAGCGACTGGGCGTGGTGATGTGGGCTCGGGCCATGGATCTGCTGCCTGACGCAGCGGCAGGCTGCGCGCTTGGGGCGGACCCGGCGGCGGAGCGAGGAACCCTACCGTAGACTGACAGCCACGCGCGCGAGCGCTGCGCCGGTTCACCGACCCAGCACCTTGCACGAACCCAACACCCAACCGTGAACGGAGCACCCGCATGGCATTCGGACCGATCCAGATCTTCACCTTCGGCTTTCCCTCCACGGAAGGATTCGAAGGCCGCATCGCCGACGAGCTGGTCAAGCTCAGCGACGCCGGCATCATCCGCATCGTCGATGCACTCGCCGTCATCGCCGACGGCGATGAGGTCGACATCCTGCGCGTCTCCGATCTCGATGACGAGCAGCGCGAGGAGCTGGGCATGCAGGTCGGCGCGCTCATGGGCCTGGGGGCGGCGGGCCTGGAAGGCTTCATCGAGGGCGCCGAGGTCGGTGCTGAGATCGCCTCTGAGGGCGGCTTCGGCCTGGTCGAGGCCATCGGTGAGGACTTCATCGAGGAGCTGCCTGACGGCGCGGCCGCGCTCCTGCTGATCATCGAACATGCCTGGGCCGTTCCGCTCCGCGACGCGGTGCTGGACGCCGGCGGCATGCTGCTGGGCAACCAGTGGCTGGGCGCGCAGGAGCTGGTCGGCATCGGTGCCGCCCTGGGCATCGCCGCCGAGCTGGACGCCGAGGCCGAACGCTGATCGTCGACTCGGGAACCTGACGGCCCGGCCGCGACCGGGCCACCTGCCCGCTGGCACTGCCATCGGGCGCGGCGAAACGGCCCGTCGGGTGTCGGCGGGTCCGCCGTTACACTGCGCGCGAGAGGTGAACATGACGTTGACGTGGGATGGACGCGAGTGCTGGGCGTTGGTGCTCGGAGCCAGCAGCGGCTTCGGCGCCGCTGCCGCCAAGGCCTGGGCGCGAGCCGGCTTCGGCATCATCGGCGTGCACCTCGACCTGCGCGGCACCATCGCTGCGGCCGAGGCGGTGCGTGATGAGATCGAAGCCGTCGGCGTACCGGTCGTCTTCCACAACGTCAACGCCGCCGATGACGCCAAGCGCGAGCGCGTCGTCACCGCTATCGGCCAGCTCTTCGCCGAGCGCCGCGAGGCCGGAGCGGAGCCCATGATCGGCGCCATGCTGCACTCGCTTGCCTTCGGCTCCACGCTCCACTACATCACCGATGAGGAAGGCCGCAAGGAGCTTTCGCGCAAGCAGATGGAGATGACGGCCGACGTCATGGCCCATTCGCTGCTCTACTGGACGCGTGACCTCTACCACGCCGGCTTCCTCCAGCGTGGAAGCCGCGTCTTCGCCATGTCCAGCGAGGGCGCCATCCTGGCCGTCCCCACCTATGGGGCGGTCAGTGCCGCCAAGGCTGCCCTGGAGGCACACGTGCGGCAGCTGGCGCTTGAGCTGGCCGATGCCGGCGTCACCGTCAATGCCATCCGCGCCGGCGTTACCGACACGCCGGCCCTGCGCCGCATCCCCGGCTGGCCGCAGCTGGTCGAGGCCGCTCGGAATCGCAACCCACATGGCCGCCTGACCAGGCCGGAGGATGTCGCCGACGCGCTGACCGTGCTGGCCACGCCGCAGACCCACTGGATGACCGGCAACACCATCGGCGTCGATGGTGGCGAGGTCATGGGCACTCGCGAATCGGCCGAGATCGCCTAGCGGTGTCCCGAAAGCGAACGTCCCAGCCTGCCGTGCGGGTCGAACGGGCCAACCCGGCAGTCGAGGCCGAGCCGGCTGGCATCGGCTCATCCAACGCGCCCGATGCGCTCTCCCGTGAGATCAAGCTCCTGGGCTCGCTGCTGGGCCAGGTCATCGCCGAGCAGGCTGGCGAGGAGATCCTCACGCTGGTCGAGCGCGTGCGCAAGCTCACCATCGACATCCGCAAGAACCCCAGCCCCACCCGTCAGAAGGGCCTGCGGGCGATCCTCGAAGAGCTCTCGACCGAGCAGATCGAAGCGCTCATCAAAGCCTTCAGCCTGTACTTCCACCTGACCAACCTGGCCGAGGAGAAGCACCGTGTGCGGCGCGTGCGCAAGCGCGCCCGGACGACACCCGGCGGACAGGAAGGCTCGCTCGAGGCGGCGGTGCGCAAGCTGCTCGCCGAGGACGAACCGGAGCAGGTACGGGCCTCGCTGGAACGCCTCTCCATCGGCCTCGTGCTCACTGCGCACCCCACCGAAGCTCGACGGCGGACGATGCTGGTGGCCCTGCGCCGGACCTTCGCGCTCATCGACCGGCTCGACGACCCACGCCTGACGCCCAATGAGGACTCGGAGATCCGGCGTCGCCTGCGCGAGGAGATCTCACTACTGTGGCGCACCTCGGCCCTGCGCACGGAACGGCCGTCACCCCTCGATGAGGTGCGCACCGCCCTGCTGTTCTTCGACGAAACGCTGTTCCAGGTCACGCCCTACCTGTACCGAACGCTCGATCGCGTGCTGGACCTGGCGCCGTGGATGAACGTGGCTGAGGACGGTGAACCAGAGGGCGGCGGTCCGGCCAGCGACAGCGGTCACACCGGGACCCGCCCACCGGCGCTGCATGCGTATCTGCGCTGGGGCTCCTGGGTGGGCGCGGATCGCGACGGTCACCCCCGCGTGACCGCTGAGACCACGCGCCAAGCCGCTTCCATCGGTGCCGACCACGTCCTCCGCGGCCTCGAGCACGTCGCCACGCGCCTGATGCACACGGTCACGCCGACCCATCTCGGCGCTGACATCCCGCGGCGGCTTCGCGCTCGCCTGGACCTCGATCGCGATGAGCTGGGCAACGCCTACGAGGAGCTGCTGCGCCACTTCCCCGACGAGCCCTACCGGCAGCGCTTCGGTGGGATCGCCGAGCGACTGCGCCAGACGCGACACCGGCTCGTCGCCGGGCGGGGCATCGGCAGCGGCTACCTGCAGCCCGGACGACCTGCTCGAGGAGCTTGACGAGCTGCAGGCCGCGCTCGTCGAGGACGGCATGACGCGCACCGCCTATGGCGAGGTCCAGGCCATGCGCTGGCAGGTGGAGACGTTCGGCTTCCACGCCCTGTCGCTGGAGGTGCGCCAGCACAGCGAGGTGCACACCGCCACGCTGGCGGCCATCAGCGACGGCCTGGTGCTGGGTGAGCGACAGGTGACCAACGGCGTCACCGCGGCGGAGGTGCTGGAGACCTACCGTGCCATCGCCGACATCCAGCGCCGCTTCGGGCCGCAGGCCTGCCAGCGCTACGTCATCAGCTTCACGCGCGAGGCGCAGGACGTCTACAACGTGCTGGAGCTGGCCGACTTCGCTGGCCTGGCACGTGATGCCATCGACGTCGTGCCGCTGCTCGAGACCGCCGACGCTCTCGAGACCGCCGATCGGCTCCTGGACGAGATCCTTAGCGACGCTCGCTACCGCGAGCACGTGCGGGCCCGCGGCGACCACCAGGAGGTGATGCTGGGCTACTCCAATTCGACCAAGGAATCGGGCGCCATGGCCGCCGCCTGGCTGCTCCACGGGGCCGAGACGAAGCTGGCGGATGCGGCCCGACGGCATGGCGTCAGGCTGACGCTGTTCCACGGCCGTGGCGGCGCCATCGGCCGAGGTGGCGGGCCCATGAGCCGGGCCATCCTGTCGAGCGCGCCGCACTCCCTCGACGGCACCCTCAAGATCACCGAGCAGGGCGAGGTCGTAGCCGATCGCTACGCCAACTTCGACATCGCCATGCGCCACCTCGCGCAGCTCACCAACGCGGTGCTGATCGCCTCCTCGCCGGGCCACGAGCAGCAGGCCAAGGAGGCCCAGGTCGCGCGGCAAGACCATCCTAGAGGAGCTGGCCGAACGCTCGGCCCACGTCTACCAGTCGCTGGTCTGGGAGGACCCCGGCGTTCGAGGCCTTCTACGTCGGCTGCCACCCCGATCGGCGAGCTGTCCGGACTGGCCATGGGCTCGCGGCCGGCCGCCCGCGGCGGGCGGCGCCGTCTCGCTGGAGAAGCTGCGCGCCATCCCGTGGGTCTTCTCGTGGTCGCAGGCACGCCTGTTCCTGCCGGCCTGGTACGGGCTGGGCACCGCCATCGAGGAGTTCGAGCAGGAGCACGGAGCGGGTGCGACGGAGTCGCTCCAGGAGCTCTACCGCGAGTCGCCCTTCCTGACCGGCGTCATCGACGTCATGGAGATGGCCCTGGCCAAGGTCGACCTGGCCGTGGCCCAGCGCTACGCGAGCCTTGCGCCGGAACCGGATGCCGACCGCATCTGGGAGCTCATCCGAGCCGAATACGAGCGCACGGTGGCGGCCGTCCTGCGCATCAGCGGTCGCGAGCACGGCTGCTCGACGCGGCGCCGGCGCTGCAGCGTTCCATCTCGCTGCGCAACCCGTATGTCGACTCGCTCTCGGAGCTGCAGGTGATGCTGCTGGGCCGCCTGCGCGCGCTGCCCGACGGGACGACCCCGAGCGCGAGCACCTGCGCCGCCTGGTGCAGCTCACCGTCAGCGGCGTGGCCGCCGGCCTGCAGAACACCGGCTAGCACGTCGCCCGGCTGCAGGGGGGCCTGCGTCTGCCGGCTGCAGCGCGCTCCGGTGGCAGCGAGGCGATGCCGCCATCGACGACCGGACGGGCGTGGATAGCCGGCCGCATCGAGCAGGCTGGCGGCGATGGCGGCTCGCACACCGGTCCGGCACGCCACCAGCCACTCGATCGGAGCGATCGAGGCTCGGCAACGACCGCGGCAGGTCGGCCACGAAGACGCGTCGGCTGCCGGGAACGGCACCCTCGGCCCACTCGTTCGGCTGCCGCACATCGAGGATGCGCACCGCGTCCCGCTGCCCTCCCGCCGTGCGCGATCGCTGCCAGCTCCTGCCGGTCGGCCGTGCCGTTGCTGCTGAGTCTCGCCGCCGGCCGCGAGCCAGCCGTCCATGCCGCCGTGGAGATGGCCGATGACGTGGTCGAAGCCGATGCGCAAGAGCTCCATCGCACGACCTCCACCTCCTGGGCGGGGTCATCGACCAGCAGGCAGATGGGCGCATCGAACGGCAGCAGCCAGCCCAGGTAGGCGGACAGCGAGTCGCCCAGCTCGAAGTTCAGGGCGCCCGCGATGTGCTCCCTGGCGAACGCCCGACGGTCACGTACGTCGACGAGCCACGCCCGCGGCACGCGCGCTCCTGATCGTCAGCACTCAGCGGCTGTGGCGGGGGCGGGCCGCCGAGCAGTCGCGGCCCGCGCCGATTGAGCGCTGCCATGCGCCGGTAGTAGATCGGGTACAGCGTGCGCCCGGCAGCCAGCTCGCGAGCGAACGCGGCTTGGTCGGTCGCCGCGAACGCCGGGTTCCAGGTGCGCAGCGCTCCGATCGTCGATGCGGGGGCCCGTCACCGTCGCCGGCGACGCAGAAGGAGCCGGCGCCGTGCGTGGGGTAGACGATGACCTCGTCCGGCAGCTCGGCGAGGCGCTGCAGGCTGTGGAACTGGGCGCGCGTCAGCTCATCGGTGCGACCGAGCCCAGCAGGTCGGTCCGACCGACGCCGGCGATCAGCAAGGAGCCGCCGGAGAAGAGCGCGGTGGGTCGGCCGGAGCCGTCCTGCAGCTCCCAGCTGAGGTGCTCTGGCGTATGGCCGGGCGTGGCCCGCGCTACCAGGGCGCCGTCATCGAGGTCGAGACAGAAGCCCTCGTCGGCCGCGTGATGCGAGAAGCGGTAGCGACCCCGTGCCGGGGCCACGATGCGCGTGCCGTGGCTGCGTCGGAGCTCGCGGGCGCCGGAGAGATAGTCGTTGTGGACGTGCGTCTCGACGGCGTGGGTGATGCGCCACCCGTGTGCCTCGGCGACCTGCGCGACACGCCAGGCATCGCGTGGCACGTCCACCGCCACCGCGACATCGCCGTGCCCCACGAGATAGGTGCTGTTGCCCAGACTCGCCGTCGGTACCGCCACGACCTGGGGCTTCATGGTCGGTCCTCGAGGATGGGGTCCACGTCGTCGGCCACGCGCAGGATGACCTTGCCCTCGTTCTGATGGTCGATGAGGCGCTGATAGGCGGACGCGGCCTTGCTCAGCGGTTGGATCGAGTCGATGTTGGCGGCGATGCGGCCGTCGCCGGCCATTTCCAGCACGTCACGGAAGGCGGAGAGCGTGGAACCCCAGCAGCCGTGGATGGTGACCCGACGTCGGTAGAGCCACTGGTTGTCCAGCTCCACGATCGGCCCCGCGTGGGCACCGACGACAGCGATGCGCGCGCCGGTGCCCAACGTCAGCAGGGCTTCTCGCCACAGGACGGGGTCGGAGGTGGTCTCGACATAGACGCCTACGCGGTCGGGGATGCGTTCGAGGACGTCGGCGGCGAAGTCGGGGCGCGCGGAGGTGTCGACCGCCAGCTCCGGAGCGACCTCTCGCGGCAGCGCACGCAGCCACTGGGCCCCGTGCTCGCTGCCCACGAGCGCGATGACGCGCGCGCCGCGCATGCGTGCGAGCTGCACGGCAGCGCTGCCGACGGCCCCGGCGGCACCGCTGACCAGGACTGTCTCGCCGGCTTCCGCCGCGACCGTGCGCAACAGGGTCAGCGCGATGGCATTCGAGAGCGCGATGGCACTCGCTTCGGCGAAGCCGATGCCGGCCGGGATGGGAGCGACGTTGCGAGCCGGCACGGCGACATACTCGGCCATGCCGCCGGGGCGGTCGATACCGACAGTGACGATGCGGCCGCAGGTGTCGTCGCGTCCCGCTCGACACGCCGGGCACGACCCGCAGCTGACCGAGGGCTTGACGACCACCCTCTCGCCCACGCGGAGGTCGGTGACATGGCTGCCAGACTCTGCCACCACGCCGGCGGGGTCCAGGCCCAGGATCGATGGCGCGTCGCCCCCTGGGGGCTGGTACGTCCCTCGATGATGTCCAGATCGCGGCGGTTCACACCCACGGTCGCGACACGGACGAGCACCTCGTCCGGGCCTGGTGAAGGAGTGTCGAGCGTGACGGTCCTGAGCTGATCAAGACCACGTGGCGCACCCAACACGGTGGCGAGCATCTGCCTGGGGATCGATGGCTGCATGAGCCGCCTACTGTAGCAACGCCCGTCATTCAGGCCCGTCGACCGGGCCCGCCGGTCGGGGCTCGCCGGTCGAGCCGGGCCGGGGCGTCGATCCGCGTCAAGCCGGGCCGGGGCGTCGACCCGCGTTACGGGTGAGGGCGCCCACACGACGAGCCGGGCGGGAGTGCTGACCCATGTCACGGGTGAGTCGACGAAGCCACCGGCGCTCCGCCCGCCATCCTCGGTCGATCGATGCGCTGGGTGGGTGGAACGACCGAGGACCCGCCGTCCGACCCTCGGGGTGGGTGAGATGACATAGCTGGGTCGGCTGCTCCGACGGTTCATGCGCACGGTGGGTCGCGGGCATGCGCGCGACCCACGGTCACGGGCACGCGTGCGAACGGTGGGTCACGGGCACGCGTGCGCACGGTGGGTCACGGGCACGCGTGCAACCTTGAGGCACATGCGCCACCTCCGGGAGGGCCATTCCATGCGCTCAGACGTTGCTATCATTGACGTATCACAAGCAATCGAAAGCACTCGCAAGCCGCCCCTGCGAGTGTGCCAGGAACCGGCAACCCCAGGGAGAGCGCATGAGCGACCTAGCATCGACCAGGCCACGGCTGGCCTTCAACACGCACCTCCACGTGCCCCCGAACTTCTCCGCCTTCACCACCGTCGAGGATGCGGTGGAGACGTCGGCCCGCGAGGGCGTCAAGGTCATCGGTACGTCCAACTTCCACGACTTCGGCGTCTACGACCGCTTCGATGCCGCCGCCAAGCGGAACGGCCTGGCAGCTCTCTTCGGCCTGGAGTTCATCTCCGTGCTGGCCGAGGAGCAGCGGAACGGCGTCAAGATCAACGATCCCGCCAACCCCGGTCGCGCCTACGTCTGCGGCAAGGGTATCCCCGCCCCCACCCACCCCAGCCCGGCGACGAAGGCGTTCATGGATGACGCCAAGGCGTCCAACGAGGCGCGCACGAGCGAGATGGTCGACCGCATCCGTGGCCTCTTCGCCGCTGCCGGACTCCCGGTCGATGTCAGCTACCAGTCGATCGTCGACGTCGTCGCCGCCCGCGCCGAGGTCCCCGCCGAATGGGTGGTCCTGCAGGAGCGGCACGTCGCCCTCGGCTTCCAGGTCGCCCTCTTCGATGCCGTGCCGGTCGAAGGCCGCGCGGTCATCCTCGAGAAGGTCTACGGCCAGGCGCCCACGGCTGCCCCGGACGATGCCGTCGCCACCCAGGGCGAGCTGCGTTCGCGCCTGATGAAGGCCGGCTGCCCCGCCTTCGTGGAGGAGACCCCGGTCCCCTTCACCGATGCGCTCGCCTTCATCCGCGGCCTCGGCGCCATCGCCGTCTATCCGACCCTCGCCGACGGCGTCATCCCCATGTGTGGCTACGAGGACCCGGTCGAGGACCTCATCGAGCGCATGGCCGGCCACGACATCTACGGCGCCGAGCTGATCCCGGTGCGCAACACCCCGGAGATGGTGGAGCGGTACGTCAAGACCTGGCGCGATGCCGGCATCTTCGTCATGGTCGGCACCGAGCACAACACGCAGGAGCGCATCCCGGTCGCGCCGACATGTCTGCACGGGGTTCCGCTGTCGGACGAGGTCAAGGACATCACCTGGGAAGGCACCTGCATCGTGGCCGCCCACCAGCACCGCAAGCAGCAGGGCCAGGCCGGCTACGTGGACGAGACCGGGGCGCTCAACCCCACCTTCCCGGACGCCGAATCACGTATCCGCTACTTCGCCCAGATGGGCGAGGAGCTCCTCTTCGAAGCCACAGGGACCGCCCGATGACCGACCTCTCCCAGCTGCGACTCCTGACCCTCGATGCCGAGCCTATCCGCGATGCCATCGCCATGTCCCAGCGCTTCGGCCGGGACCCCGAGTACACCCGCGGTGGTGGTGGCAACTCGTCGGTCAAGGAAGGCGGCATCGTCTACATCAAGCCCAGCGGCGTGTCGCTCGCGGACATCGAGGCGGACGACCTCGTGCCACTCGCTACCGGGCCGCTGCTGGAGCTGCTGCTCAACGGTGGTGCCGAGGCCGACGAGGCCCGCATGCCGGGCGCGCCCGACCCGGTCATGCGTGCGGCCGCCAAGGTGCGCATGGCCGAGGCCAAGGGTCGCCGGCCGTCGGTGGAGCTGATGTTCCACTCGCTGCTGCCTGAGCGCTTCGTGCTCCACACGCACGCCATCGTGCCCAACGCAGTCACCTGCAACCAGGACGGCGAAGCCATCATGCGCGACCTCTTCGGCGATGACGCCCTGTGGGTCCCGTACACCGACCCAGGCCTGCCCCTGGCGCGCAAGATCCACCAGCTGCGCGAGGCGCATCGGGCGCGCACCGGGCAGGCGGCGCCGAAGATCACCTTCATGGGCGACCACGGCATCATCGTCTCGGCCGACACCACCGCGGAGATCGCGGCGCTCAACGAGCACGTCCTGGGCACCGTCCGCGAGGCCATCGAGAAGCACGGCATCAGCATCGGGGGCTCCGGTCGCGCCGCCGCACGCATCGCCGCCGACGAAGCCCATGCCAACGCCATGGTCAAGGCCATCGGACCCACGCTACGCGCGCTGCTGTCAGTCGAGGGCGGCCCGCTCAAGATCGTCACCTACGATCGCGCGCCGGGTGCGGCCGACTACCTCGAGTCGCAGGACGGCGCCAACGCCGTCACGGGCGGGCCCATGACGCCCGACCAGATCGTCTACTCAGGCAGCTTCCCCCTGCTGTTCGACCCACCAGCCAACGTCGCCATCGAGGAGATCCCGGCGCTGCTCAGGGCAGCCCTCGACGCCAACATCGCCGCCCATGGCGTGGCGCCCATCATCACCGTCGTCCCGGGCCTGGGTATCTTCGCCGCCGGCGATACCTGGAAGGAGGTGGACACCGCCCGCCACATCTACCTCGATTGCCTGCGGGTCTACGAGACTGCCGATGCGCTCGGACGCGTGCGCGCGCTGTCCGACGACGAACGCGGCTTCATCGAGCACTGGGAGGTGGAGGCCTACCGGCGCGGTGCCGCCGCCTTCGGTCGTGCTCCCGGTCGTTTCGCCGGCTCGGTGGCGCTCGTCACCGGTGCGGCGCAGGGCTTCGGCCTCGGCATCGCCCAGGGCCTCGCGCGGGAGGGCGGCCACGTCATCCTCGCCGATGTGCGGGCCGAGCAGGCCGCCATCGAGGCAGCCGCCATCGAAGCCGAGCTGGGAACGGGTCGTGCCTGGTCGGTGGCCATGAACGTGGCCGACGAGGACTCCGTCAACGCTGCTGTCGCCGCGGCCGTGGAACGCTTCGGTGGCATCGATCTTTTCGTCTCCAATGCCGGCGTCCTGCGCGCGGGCTCGGTGACCGAGCAGTCGCTGGCGGACTTCGACCTGGTCACACAGGTCAACTACCGCGGCTACTTCCTGGGCGTGCGCGCCGTCGCGCCGATCCTCGCAGCGCAGCACGCCGCTCGACCCGACTACCACGGCGACATCGTGGAGATCAACTCCAAGTCGGGCCTGGTCGGCTCCAAGCGCAACTTCGCCTACGCCGGCTCCAAGTTCGGCGGCGTCGGCCTGACGCAGTCGTTCGCCCTCGAGCTCATCGAGGACGGCATCAAGGTCAACGCGGTCTGCCCGGGCAACTACTACGAGGGCCCGCTGTGGTCCGATCCCGACAACGGCCTCTTCGTGCAGTACCTGCGCGAGGGCAAGGTCCCCGGTGCCACGTCCATCGAGGACGTGCGCGCCGCCTACGAGGCCAAGGTCCCCATGGGCCGCGGCTGCACCCCCGCCGACGTGGTGGAGGCCATCCTCTACCTCGTCGCCCAGCAGTACGAGACCGGCCAGGCCGTGCCGGTGACCGGAGGCCAGGTGATGCTGTCATGACCCAGATCCCAGCGACCCAGTACGCGGTCCAGATCGTCGCCGCCGACGAGACCGTGCTCAACACGTCCAAGCCCGTGCCCCAGCTGGGCCCCACCCAGATCCTGTGCCAGATCGAGGCCACCGGCATCTGTTTCAGCGACACCAAGCTGCTGCATGCCTTCACCGCCCATCCCCGCAAGGGCGAGGTGCTGACCTTCCTCACGCCCGACCAGCTGGCCGAGATCCCCAGCTACGTCCCCGGCGACGCCCCCACCGTGCCCGGCCACGAGGCCTGTGCCCGCGTGGTGGCGGTGGGCTCCGACGGTCCAGCGCCACAAGGTGGGCGACCGTGCCCTGGTGCAGACCGACTACCGCCACATGCTGACGGCCTCGTCCAACGCCTCGTTCGGCTACAACTTCGAGGGCGCCCTGCAGCAGTACGTGCTCATGGACGAGCGCGTCATCATCGACCCCGAGACCGGCGAGCGCTTCCTCATCCCCGTGAGCGAGGAGCCCAGCGCATCCGCGGTGGGCCTGCTGGAGCCGTGGGCGTGCGTCGAACGCGCCTACGCCACGGACGAACGGGGCACCCTGAAGGCGGGCGGTCGGCTGCTCGTGGTGACCGACCCCGGTCGTCCCATCGACGGCGTCGATGCGCTCATGAGCGCCGTTGCCCCGGCCCCGCTGACGGCGGTCACCGACGACGAGATGCAGCACGTCACGCTGGACATGCTGGCCGCGGCAGCGGACGTCGAGGTCGCCCACGTCGATGACCTTGGCTCGCTGGAGCCGGGCACGTTCGACGACATCATCTACTTCGGCTCCAACGCCGAGCGCGTCGAGCAGCTGCAGTCTCTGCTGGGCCAGGGCGGCGTCATCGACATCGTGCTCGGCGGCGAGTTGCTGGGCCGGCCCGTCGAGATCGACGTGGGCCGCGTCCACTACGACCTCACCCGCTGGGTGGGCACCACCGGCACCTCCGCCGCGGAGGGCTACGCCTGGGTCCCTGCCAGCGGCGAGCTGCGAGCCGGCGAGCAGGTGGGCATCATCGGCGCCGCCGGCCCCATGGGCTTCATGCACGTCGTACGCGCCCTGACCGCCGGCGTCGAGGGCGTCTCGGTGACCGCCATCGATATCGACGAGGCCCGCCTGGCGCACCTCGCGAGCGTGGCGGCGCCGCATCGCACAGGCGAACGGGCTCGCCTTCGAGTCGCTCGACAGCCAGGAGACGCAGCCGACGGGCGGCTTCACCCGCGTCGGCTGCATGGTGCCCGTGCCGGCGATCGCGGCGGGCACCGTGGGGCTGGCCGGCGAGGGCGCCATCATCGACTTCTTCGCCGGCTTCGCCATCGGCACGACCGCGCCGCTCGACCTCGACGAGATGCTGCGCAAGCACGTCTACATCCTGGGCACCAGCGGCTCCATGATCAGCGACATGAAGGCCGTGCTGGGCCGCCTCGAAGACGGCACGCTGGACACCAACATCAGCGTCTACGCCGTCAGTCGGCATGCAGGGCGTGGCCGATGCCCTGGAGGCCGTGCAAGGCACGCACGTCCGGTGGCAAGATCGTGATCTACCCGCAGCTGACCAGCTGGGGCTGATCACGCTGGCCGCAGATGGCCGAGCGCCTACCCGGACGGTGGCGGCCGCGCTCGACGACGGGCGCTGGACGCGCGCCGCCGAGGAGGCGCTCATCGCCGCGGTCGCCTGCCAGCGACGCCCAGGCGCGGTGGCATGACCTCCGACGTCGGTCCCGCTCGCCGAGCGGCGCCTTCGCCGGCGAGCGGCAGCGGGAGATCGCCCGCATCGTCGAGGAGCAGGGCCGCGCGCGCGTCAGCGAGCTGGCCGAGCGCTTCGGCGTCTCTGCGGTGACCATCCGCAAGGACCTCGAGGTGCTGGCCGAAGCCGATCGGGTCATCCGCACGCACGGTGGCGCCATCGCCGTCCGCATGCGCCGCGGCGACATCGCCTTCGATGTGCGCGACCGCCTGCAGCGCGACGAGAAGGCCGCCATCGGTGCCGCTGGCCGCGGCCCACGTCAGCAACGGCGAGTCGATCGTCCTCGATGCCAGCACCACCGGCCTGTACCTGGCGCGGGAGCTGCTCAAGCGCGACGCCTGGCACGGTCTCACCGTGGTCACCAACGGCATCCACGCCGCGACCGCGCTGGCCGGGCCGAGCCGACATCACGGTGCTGCTGATGGGCGGCCGGGTGCGTCGGCTCGCTCTCGGTCGTGGGGCAGCTGGGTGATGCGGTGTTCGACCGGGTCAACGTCCAGAAGGCCTTCGTCAGCGCGGCCGGCTTCTCGCTCGAGGAGGGCCTGACCGAGGCGCGCGAGGAGGAAGCACAGATCAAGCGCGCGATGGTGGCCGCGGCCAACGAGGTCTACGCCATCATCGACCACAGCAAGTGGGGGCGAGTGGCCTCGGCGACGTTCTGCGACGTCGAGGGCCTGTACGCGCGTCTTCACCGACGCGGCACGCACCGGCCGACGATGGTCGACTCGCTCCAGGGGATGGGCATCGAGGTGACGCAGCATGGCTGATCGGGGACTTCGTTACGTGGCGCTGGACTTCGGCGCTGAAAGCGGCCGCACCATCGTGGGCCGCTTCGACGGCGACCAGCTCAGCATCGAGCCGGTGCATCGCTACGCCAACACGCCGGTGCGCATGGGCGGCACGCTCTACTGGGACTTCGCCCGGCAGTTCCACGACATCCTCGCCGGCATGGGCAAGGCCGCCGAAGGCGGCCCGGTCGCACTCGGTCTCGGTCGATACCTGGGGCGTGGACTACGGCTTCATCGACGCGCGCGGCCGGCTCATGGCCAACCCGGTCCACTACCGCGATACGCGCCACGAGAGCATGCTCGAGGTGGCCTTCGACATGGTCCCGCGCGACGAGATCTACATGGCCACGGGCATCCAGTTCATGTCCATCAACACGCTCTACCAGCTGCTCAGCGAGGTCCAGGCCAAGGACCCCATCCTGGAGCAGGCCGACAAGCTGCTGATGATGCCGGACATCTTCAACCACTTCCTGTGCGGCGCCGACGTGGCCGAGTACACCGAGGCCACGCACCGGCCAGACGCTGGACCCCTGGACGCACGACTGGGCGCGGCCGCTCTTCGACCGCCTGGGCATCCCCACCCACTTCCTGCCGCAGATCGTGGAGCCCGGCACGGTCCTGGGTCGGCTGCTCGACGAGGTCGCCGAGGCGACCGGCTGCGCGGCGCCCAGGTCGTGGCCGGCGCCTCGCACGACACGCCCTCGGCGGTGGCAGCCATCCCGCTGGCCGGGCCGTCGACCGCCTACATCTCGTCGGGCACCTGGTCGCTGGTCGGCCTGGAGGTCAACGACGCCGGTGGTCAACGCAGGCTTCGCTGGCAGCCAACCTCACCAACGAGGGCGGCTACGGCGGCACCATCACGCTGCTCCGCAACGTCATGGGGCTGTGGCTGGTGCAGCAGAGCCGCAAGGCGCTGTGGCCGGGTGACGAGGCGCCGTCCTACGCCGAGATCTGCGACGCTGGCCGAGACAGGGCACCCCCGGCACGCGCCTTCGTCGATCCCGACGACTCGCGCTTCCTGTGGCCCGGCGACATGCCCACGCGCATCCGCGAGTTCTGCGACGAGACGCGGACAGCCGGTGCCCGCTCGAGACGGCCACGCTGTGGCGTGTCATCTTCGAGTCGCTGGCGCTCAAGTACGACTGGGTCGTGGACAAGCTGGCCGCGGTGACCGGTCGCCGACATCGACCAGATCCACATCGTCGGCGGCGGCTCGCAGAACGAGCTGCTCTGCCAGATCACCGCCGATGTCAGCGGCCGCCAGGTGGTGGCAGGTCCGGTCGAGGCCACCGCCATCGGCAACATCGCCATCCAGGCCATCACCGCGGGCGAGCTGCGCGACCTGGCCCAGGCACGCGAGCTCATCGCCCGCTCGTTCCCGATGGAGACGTACGAGCCGTCGGGCGACTGGTCGGAGGCTCGTGCACGGTTCGGGGAGACTGCTCGCGGCGCGTCAGTAGCCGTCGTAGACTCGGCCACGACTCGAAGTAGTGCGCCACGCAGTGGAGCGCGGAGGGGAAGGAAGACAGCAGATGAACAAGTTCGGAGTCCATGCACTCGTGTGGTCGGGTAGCTGGGGCGCGAAGGAGTGCGAGTACGCCATCTCCAGCACCAAGGAGGCCGGCTACGACCTCATCGAGCTGCCCGTCTTCAGCCCGGCCCAGATGGACATCCCCGCCATCCAGCGGGCCCTCGCAGGCCACGAGCTGGAGGTCGACCTGTTCGCTCGGGCTCGGCTTCGACAACGACATCAACAGCGAGGATGCCGACGACCGTCGCACGCGGCGAGCAGACGCTGAACGATGCCCTCGTCCGATGGTGCGCGACGTCGGTTCGACGTACCTCGGCGGCGTCATCTTCAGCGCCCTGAGCCCGTACCTCGAGATGCCGACGGCCAAGGGACGCGAGAACACGCAGGCGGTCATCACGCGGCTGGCGGAGAAGGCCAAGGCCTCCGGCATCACCGTCGGGCTCGAGTTCGTCAACCGCTACGAGTCGAACCTGCTGAACACCTCGGCCCAGACGGTCGAGTACATCAAGGAGACCGGCTCGGACAACCTCGTCGTCCACCTCGACTCGTATCACATGAACATCGAGGAGAACAACTTCCGCGATCCCGGTGTTCGACGCCGGCGACCTGCTCGGCTACGTCCACATCGGCGAGAACCATCGCGGCTACCTGGGCCAGGGGCATGTCAACTTCCCCGAGCTGTTCACCGCACTCGTGGATGCCGAGTACGACGGTGTCATCACCTTCGAGTCGTTCAGCTCCAAGGTCGTCGACGAGAACCTCTCGACCATCCTGCGCATCTGGCGCGACATGTGGGACAACGGCATGGACCTCGCCGTGCAGGCGCGCCGCTACATGGGCGAGCAGATCGCGAAGGCCGCCGCCAGGAGCTGGTCGAGCGATCGCCGACGAGAAGGGGGACTGGACCGATGAACTCCCGAGAGCGTGTCACGCGAGCCCTACGCCGAGACGGACTGCCTGACCGAGTCCCGCTCCAATTCGACCTCTCACGCCCGCTGCTGGAGGCGTTCAGCCAGAAGCTGGACATCCCCATCGGCTGGCAGCCGAACTACTACGAGGACCTCAAGTACCGCACCTCCGGCAACGAGATCCGCGTGGCCATGGGCAGCGACTGCGTGCTGGTCGGCGGTGGCGTGCCGGCCGGCTACGAAGCCGAAGCAGACCGACGATGGCTGCATCGTCAACGAGTTCGGCATGAAGATGAAGATGGGCATCGCCTGGTACGACGTCGTCGAGGGCCCGCTGGAGCAGGCCAGCTCCGTGCAGGAGGTCAGGGACCTGCCCTTCCCCGACCCGACCGACGAGGCGCGCTTCGAGGATGCCACGCGCTACATCGACAAGTACAAGGGCGACTACTTCATCATCGGCGACGGTCGAGTTGACGATGTTCGAGATGGCCTGGCACATGACCGGTCTGCAGAAGTTCATGACCGACATGGCCATGGGCGAGCCCTACATCGAGGCGCTCATCGACCGCACCATGGAGTGGTCAGCCTCGCCATCGGCAAGCGCCTCGTGGAGCTGGGCGTCGACGGCATCTGGACCGGTGACGACTTCGGTGCCCAGAACGGCATGATGATCTCGCCCGACATGTGGCGGAGGATCTTCAAGCCGCGCATGGCCGAGGTGTTCCACGAGTTCCGCGCCGTCAACCCCGACGTCGTCGTGATGTACCACTGCGACGGCGCCATCGCGCCGATCCTCGGCGACCTCATCGAGATCGGCCTGGATGTCTTCAACCCGGTGCAGCCGGACGTCCCCGGCCATGAGCCCACGAGCTCAAGGCGCAGTTCGGCGACCGCCTCTCGTTCTGGGGCGCCATCGACCAGCAGCACCTGCTGCCGCTGGGGACACCCGAGGAGATCGACGCCGACGTCAAGGCCAAGATCGAAGCGCTGGGTCCGGGTGGTGGCTACATGGTCGCGCCGGCCCACATCCTCCAGGGTGACACGCCGCTGGAGAACGTCGAGGCCTTCATCGACCGCCGTCAAGCGTCACGGCGTCTACGCCTGAGCCGCCTGTAGGGGCCCTGAATCAGGAGAGCCCCCGGTCCTGTCCAGCAGGGCCGGGGGCTCGTTCAGCGTCGGCGTCAGCCGGCGGCTGCCTCGACGTTTTCAGGTGTGTAGATGGTGAACGGGCCCATCAGGACACGAAGCGCGCCTTCGGCGTCGGGACGCGTCGGGTCTGCGGTGATCTCGAAGACGGTCTCACCGTTGATGGGGCGGCCGATCTCGAACGATCTCTCCCGCGACACCCTCGATGGCGCCGGTTGCGAGCAGGTACGAGACGTAGGTGGTCAGATAGCCGAGGTCCACGAATGACCACAGCGCGAACTCGGGTCCGCAGCCGTTCATGGTGAAGTCGACCATCTCGCTCGGGAGTCCAAGGCCGGAGACGGCGATGTCCTCGCAGAGGCCCTCGTCCTGCATGGCCTTGGCGGCCGCGGCGATGCCGACGGTCGTGGGGGCCATGATGACCTCGAGATCCGGGTACTTGTCGGCCAGCGCGATGGCGGCAGCGTAGCTGTCCTCGGACTTGTCGTTGCCGTAGACAGTCTCCACGTTCACGATGCCTTCGTACTTGGCATCGCTGGCGAGGGCTGCCTCATACGCGGCGATCCAGGCGTTCTGGTTGGCGGCATCCGGCGACGCCGACAGGATGCCGACCTCGCCACCGTCTCCACCGGTGAGCGAGAGGGCCATGTCAGCCATGGTCTTGCCCATGTCGTTGAAGTCGACCTGCGCCACGAAGACCGACTCGCCCTCGGCGGACGGGATCGGCGAGTCCCAGGTCACGACCTTGGTCCCGGCCTCCTGGGCCGCAGCGGCGACGGGGGCGATCTGGTCACCGGCGTTGTTCGAGAGCATGACCACGTCGAAGCCCTGGGTGGGCGCGTTGGTCACTTGCTCGATCTGGCCGGCAACGCTGTTGTCGGCGGTCGGGCCGGTGAACGTGAGCTGCAGTCGGGTTGCCCAGCTCGGCTGCGGCCTCCTGTGCGCCCTGCGTTGGCCTGGTCGAACACGATGATGCCCAGGAACTTGGGCAGCAGCAGCATGTTGACGTCCTGGCCGGGCTCCGCCTGGACGGGATCCTGCGCCAGCACCGGGCCGGAAATGGCCGTGACGGTGAGCGCAGCTGCCGCTGCTACGGCGAGCATCGTCCTTCGCATCGAGCGACTCCTCCTCTGTGGGTATCTACCCCGGGTGCGATCGCCCGGGTGCGTGGGACCATCGTACGGACGCTGCATGGGCCTGCGCCAGCCCCATCCGCAATCGTTGTCAGCCAACAGCAAGGGTCGGCCGCAGGTCTAGGGCGCCGGACCCTCGCGAGTGGCCCGGGCGGCGCGAGCCAGCGAACGGCGGCGCGCCCAGCCCTGGTAGCTCTCGATCAGGTTGGGCAAGCAGCACCGAGAGGATGAGCAGCATGCCCACCACGCCGGTCTGGGTGTGACCCGGCACGTTGTTCAGGCCCAGTCCGTTGCGGATGTTGAGCACCAGCATCGTCGAGAGGAAGACGCCCAGCATCGTGCCCGAGCCACCGAAGATGCTGACGCCGCCCAGCAACACGATGGTGATGATGTCGAGCTCCCAGCCGAACGCCGTGCTCCCGCGGACCGCGCCGAGATGCGATGCCAGGAGTGCCCCGGCAGTGGCCGCGGTGACGGAGCTGATGATCATGATCGCCATCTTGTGGCGGGCCACTCCGACCCCGGAGTAGCGGGCCACGTCCTGGCTGCTGCCGATGACGTAGGTGCGTCGGCCGAAGCCTGATCGACCAAGCACGACGGCGGCAAGGATGAGCAGGCCGAAGTACACGAACATGGCGAAGGGCATACGATCGACGAAGGGGATCGCGTCGAGCACGCCGATCAGCTCGCTCACCGGCTGCTGGCCCAGGTCCTCGAACCACGTCGGGAAGGCCGTCGCCCCGTTCCCGATGGAGCGGCCCTCGATGAGCATGAAGGCGAGGCCTCGGATGCCGATGAGGCCGGCCAGCGTGACCACCAGCGAGGGCAGGCCCACGATGGCGACCCAGAAGCCGTTGAAGAGGCCGACAGCCAGGCCCGCCAGCAGGGCCAGAAGGATGCCGATCTCGATGGCGATCCCCGCTTCCCAGGCGATGGCGACGATGACTGCCGCGAGACCCATCACCGAGGCCACCGACAGGTCGATCTCGCCGTTGATGATGACGAAGGTCATGGCCAGCACGACGATGGCCTTCTCGATGCCGATCCACCACAGGTTGACCTGGTTCTGGTTGCCCAGGGAGCCGAACAGGTAGTTGGGCGCAACGAGCATGTTGACCACGATGACGAACAGCAGGATGGCCAGCAGCAAGCCTTCCCACGAGCGCAGCCGTGAGGCGATCCTCTGGGTCAGGGTGGGGACGCTATCCATCGCCGCCTCCCGCCGGTGCGGCCGGCGGTGCGGCCGGGGCGCGGCCCTGGCCTCCTCACGACGCTGGGCTCGCAGCCAGACCTTCTGCAGTCGTCCACTGATGACGACATCGCTGGCGACGGCCAACAGGATGAGCATGCCCAGCAGGAAGTCACGCGCGAAGTCGCTGATGCCGATCCAGCGGGCCAGCGACAGGTCGAGCACCGAGATGAGGACGGCACCCAGCATCACGCCGATGGCCGAGCCTGAGCCGCCGAAGATGTTGGCGCCACCGACGACGACCGCAGCGATGACGGCCATCTCCAGGCCCCGCGCGGAGTCGACCGTGATGGTCCCGAACTTGGCCATCTGCATCAGGCCGCCGAGGCCGGCCAGCGCGCCGCAGCCGAGATAGGCGAGGAAGACATCGCGCTGCTTGGGCAGTCCGACCATGCGTGCCGCATCGGGATTGGAGCCGATGGCATAGAGCCGCCGGCCATACGGCAGGAACGCCAGGAGCAGCTGCACCACGGCGACCACGGCCAGGGCGATGACGAAGATGAGTCGGATGTCGATGTTGCCGTACTCCAACAGGGTGGTCCCAGGGAAGTGGACGATCCAGTCGGGCAGTCCGCGCGTCTCGATCGTCTGGGCATTGGCGACCGTGATGAGGACCGAGCGGTAGATGGCCAGTGTGGCCAGCGTGGTGATGATGGCGGGCACGCGACCGAAGGAGACGATGAAGCCGTTGATGCCGCCCATGACGAGGCCCATGCCCATGGCGATGAGCACGAGCAGGATGGGGTTGATGTCGGGTGCCTGGGTCGCGATCCAGCCCGTCGACCAGGCGACCAGCGCCACCTGCGACCCGACCGAGAGGTCGAGGTTGCGGGTCAGGACCACCAGCAGCTGGCCGACCGCGACCACGGCGATGATGGGGAACTCGGTGCTGACGCGGTTGAAGGTGCGACCGGAGAGGTAGCCGTCGATCTGCGTCGAGAAGAAGATGACGATGCCGATGATGATCAGGACCGTGATGAGCTCACGGACCTGGCTCGGACGCAGGCGCCGCAACAGGGCGTCGCTCATGCGGCCGGCTCCGACGACCGGTACCGGTTCGGCCTGGCCCATGGCCTGGGCCAGGATCTCTTCCTGCGTCGCCGTGGAGGCATCGACGATGTCCATCTGGCGACCCTCACGCATGATCAGGATGCGGTCGCTCATCGGCAACAGCTCGGGCAGGTCGGAGCTGATGAGGATGATGGCGATGCCTTCCTTGACCAGGTTGTCGATGAGGTGGTGCACCTCGACCTTGGCGCCGACGTCGATGCCTCGCGTGGGTTCGTCGAGGATGAGGATGCGCGGCTTGGTGTCGAGCCACTTGCTGAGCACGACCTTCTGCTGATTGCCACCCGACAATGAGGAGGCCGGTGTCTCGCACGCTCGGAGCGCGGATGGAGAGGCGCTCGCGGAAGTCCATCGCCGTGGCCCGCTCCAGGGACGTGCGGATGAGGCGAAAGCGATTGAGGTAGCGATCGAGCGAGGGCAGCGTGATGTTGGCCGCGATCGACTGGTTGAAGATGAGGCCGCGGCCGCGCCGGTCCTCGGTGGTATAGGCGATGCCGAGGCCCAGGGCGTCGTGCGAGTTCCTGATCCGCACCTCCTTGCCATCGAGGATGATGCGGCCGGAGTCGGCGGGATGGATACCGAAGAGCGCCAGGCCCACGTCCGTCCGACGGGCGCCGACGAGGCCAGCGAAGCCCAGCACCTCGCCCTCTCGCAACTCGAAGTTGACGCCTTCGAAGGCGCCCTCGACGCCCAGGTCCTCGACCTCCAGGATGACCTCGCCCGGTGACGATTGGACGCGCGTGTAGAACTCCACCACCTCGCGACCGACCATCTGCTTGATGGCATCGTTGATGGTCATCTCGGAGCGCGGGTTCGTGGAGATCCAGGCGCCGTCCCGCATGACGGTGATGCGGTCGGCCTGCTCGAAGACCTCCTCAAGGCGATGCGAGATGAAGAGGATGGCGACGCCCTCGGCGCGCAGCTTGGCGATGATGCCGAACAGCTGTGCCACTTCGTGGGCCGACAGCGAGGCCGTGGGCTCGTCCATGATGAGTACGCGGGTGTCGAGCGACAGGGCCTTGGCGATCTCGACCGTCTGCTGCTGCGCCAGCGTGAGCGCCGAGGCTGGCGCCTGGACATCGATCTGGACGTCGAGGCGCGCCAGCACTTCCCGGGCCTCCGCGCGCATCCTGCCCCGGTTGACGACGCGGCCACGGTGGCGATGGCCGATGAAGATGTTCTCCGCCACCGTCAGGTCCGGGAAGACCATGGGCTCCTGATAGATGGCTGCCACAGCATAGGTCTGGGCGTCGAAGGCGCTCCCGATGTGGACCTTCTGGCCGTCGATGAGGATGTCGCCGATGTCGGGCTGGACGACGCCGGTCATGACCTTGATCAGCGTGGACTTGCCGGCACCATTCTCGCCCAGGAGGGCGTGGATCTCGCCGGGGAACAGACTCAGTGAGACATCGTCGAGGGCCTGGATCTCGCCGAACTGCTTGGAGACGCCACGCATCTCGAGGATCGGGGCAGGCGCCTGCGTTGCCGAGCCGTTCCCGGACCCAGCCGCCGTCCCGTCCTCCGAGGCTGTGAGGGGTGGCGGAGCCGCCTCCGCGTTGCGCTCAGTCATCGACCGCGAGCATAGCGGAGCACAGGGCCGCCGGAGAGGAGGTCGGACCGTCGCGACATGCGGCCATCTGGTGGGCCTCCCCGTCGGCTGAGACGAGCTGACGGGCTGCGACGGCGAGCGGCCGCGCAGAGCACGGTTCAGCCACTGGACAGACGAAGACGGCGGGGCGCCTCGTGGGCTCCCCGCCGTCCTGAGCGTGGCTAGAGCGCTGCGGAGAGGACTCCGCAGACGGGACTAGAAGTCGAAGTCGCCGATGTTCTCGGCGTTGAAGACGAACGGGGCGCCCAGCAGCACCTCGCTGCCGTTGACGACCGCGAGCTCACCGAGCTTGCCAGCCATGACGCTGGCATCGCCGGGGGCGAACTCGCCGTCCACGATGGCGCGGGTCACGTAGACCGCGGCATAACCGAGGTCCACGGGGTTCCACAGCACGACGGACTGCACGCAGCCGTCTTCCACGTATGGACGCATCGCGTTCGGGGTGGCCAGACCGACGACGGCGACCTCGCCACACAGGCCGGCCTGCGTCACGGCGTCGGCAGCAGCCGGGGTCGCCACGGAGGTCATGCCGAAGATGCCGTCGATGTCCTCACCGTACTTGTTGAGGAGCGTCTGGGCCTGGCTGAAGGAGAGGGGCGTGTCTTCCTGGGCCTCGAGGGTCTCGAGCCAGGTCAGGTTCGGGTAGCACTGCGCCGCGTAGGCGGACATCTCGGCGATCCAGCGCGCCTGGTTGGGCGTGGTGAAGGTCGAGGTGACGATACCGAAGGAGGCATCCTCGCCCTGCTCGGCGACGAGGCTGTCGATCATGGTCTTGCCGATGCCGTTGAACTCGGCCTGGTTGATGAACCACTCACGGGCCTCGGGCACGGAGTTGGCGTCGTAGCCGACGACGTGCACGCCGGCCTCGAGGGCCTTGGTCAGCACGGGGCCGATGGCGACCGGGTCGTTGGCGGCGAAGAGCACGCCGTCCACGCCCTGCGTGATGTAGTTGTCGATGAAGGTGATCTGCTCGTCGATGTTGGCGGCGGTGGGGCCGTCGTTGATGACGGTCACGTTGCCGAGCTCGGCGGCAGCTTCCTGCATGCCCGCGGCGGTGGCGTCGAAGTAGCCGATGCCGATGAGCTTGGGGATGTCAACGAGCGTGATGTCGGCGCCGGCCTCGGCCGCCGGGTTCACGGCGGTGCCGCCGTCATAGTCGCCGGCTGGGGCCATCGGGGGGGCTTCGCCACCCGGGCAGGCAAGCGGGTTGGTCGGCAGCTCATCAGCGCCGTCCCAGACATCCTGCGCAGCGACCGCGCTGACCGATCCAAGGGTCAGGGCGAGCGTGGTCAGAAGAACGATTGGCTTTCGCATCTTGCGGTTCATCTCCTCCATAGTGATCGAACTGGATACCGATCAGCGGTCTCTCGGGACCGTCGTACTTGGGTCGCTGTTCGCGTCACCTCCTCTCGCGTGAGCATCGTAGCTCTAGCGTCGTCCGGGTAGTAGTCGTTTGATTCGCTGCGGCGGGTTGGCGATGAACGTGTTGAGCAGCACGGCCCCGATGAGCACGAGGCCGACCACGATGGTGGTCGAGTCACCCTTGGCGCCCGACAGTGCCAGGCCGTTCTTCATCAGCTGGATGAGCACAAGGCCCAGGACCGTGCCGATGATGGTGCCGCTGCCGCCGAAGATGCTGGTGCCACCGACCACGACGGCCGTGATCGCGGTCAACTCGAAGCCGTTGCCCATGTCGGACCGAGTGGTGCTGACGCGGGAGACGAACACCCAGCCGGCGAGGCCGGACATGAAGCCCGAGAGGGTGTAGATGAGGAACTTGTTGCGATTGACACGCATGCCGCTGAAGCGAGCCCCGGTCTCGTTGTTGCCGATGGCGTACAGGGATCTGCCGAATGGCGTCCAGGCCAGGGCAGCGCCGATGCCGATGATGCCGACCACGACCAGGAACAGCTGGTTGGGGAACACCGTGGCGGTCCCGAAGAAGTCGAAGTCCTTCTGGCCCAGGATGTAGAACCAATCGGGGTAGCCGCGGACCGAGCGGGCCTGGGCGATACCCTCGGCCAGGCCACGGAACAAGGCCAGCGTGGCCAGCGTGGTGATCAGCGGCGGCAGGCCCACGCGGATGATGAAGAAGGCATTGAACGCGCCACAGGCCGTCGCGATCAGCAGCGCGACGACGATGGCGACCTCCAGGGGCAGGCCCCAGTTGTGCCACGCCACGCCGAGCATGATGGCAGTGAGGCCGACGATGGAGCCGACCGAGAGGTCGATGCCGCCGGTGATGATGATCAGCGTCATGGGCAGGGCGATGAGGGCGATCTCCGCCGCCAGGCGGCCCTGGTTCAGCAGGTTCTCCGGCGTCAGGAACACGTCGGACTGGAACGACATCAGGATGACGCCGCCGATGAGGATGAAGAAGAGGATCGTCTCCTGGCGCAGCAGGATCGCCTGCAGCCGCGATTCGGAGCGGTTGGCGACAGAGGGTGTAGTCGTCATCTCGGCCTCCCCCCTTACTGCCGTTCCTGGCGTCGGCGGCGGAGCACGTCGGCCAGCACCGTGACGAGGATGAGCACACCCAGGATGGCCTTGAGCCAGAAGGGCGAGATGTCGACGAAGACGAGCGCAGCCCCGATGGTACGGATGAGGATGGCCGCGAGCGTGGAGCCGATCACCGTGCCGATGCCGCCGAGGATGGACACGCCACCGACCACCGCGGCCGTGATGACCTGCAGCTCAAGGCCCGGTGTCACGACGGTCTGGAGGGTGTTGTACTGCGTCGCGAACATCACGGCCGCGATGCCGTAGAACACGCCCGCGACGATGAAGGTCACCATCAGCTGGCGGCGCGTGTCGATGCCCGAGAGTCGAGCCGCCTCGGCGTTGCCGCCGATCGCGTACTGGGAGCGACCCGTGCGGCTCCAGCGCATCCAGGCGAAGGCCACGACCGTCAACACGGCCATGATCCAGACCGGCACAGGCAGGCCGAGGAGGTCTTGCTGGGCGAGGCTGTAGCCGTCCGGCAGAGCGCTGATGGTGCTGCCGCCGGCCACCAGGATGAGCCCGCCCTTGAGGATGCTGAACGTCCCCAGCGTGACCACGATGGCGGGGATCTTCAGGTAGGCCACGAAGAAGCCGTTGATGCCACTGATGATCATGCCGCCGAACAGGGGCGCGATCCAGGCCGCCCCGAGCACGATCGGAGCCGGGAACCCGGCTGCGGTCAGCTGTTCCGCAAGCGTGCCCGACAGCGCGACGAGCACCCCGATCGCGGCACCGACGCTGATATCGATGTTGCCGGTGATGATGATCATGGAGATGCCGATGGCCGCCACGGCGATGTAGGCGTTGGCGTTGAAGACGTCGGTGAGGTTTCGCTCGGTGACGAAGCGCGGGTTGTAGAGCCCGACGCCGATGATGAGCAGCATGAGCAGCAGCAGCAGGATGCCTTCCTGCGAACCGAAGAGACGCCTGGCGTTGGCCAGGTAGCGGTTGCCCTGCATGCCGGTCGCGGCGGTCACGCCGCGTCACCTTGTGCCAGGGCGGCGGCAGAGCCGTTCTGGTCGCTCATCATGGCCGCGCCAACGTTCTCCTGGGTGGCATCGGCGCGGTCGAACTCGGCCACCAGGCGACTGCTGCGCATGACCAGGACGCGGTCGCTCATGCCCAGCACCTCCGGCAGTTCGCTGGAGATCATGAGGATGCCCAGGCCCTGCTGCGCCAACTCACTCAGGAGGCGGTGGATCTCCGCCTTGGCACCCACGTCGACACCGCGCGTGGGCTCGTCCACGATGAGCATCTTGGGCTTGCTGGCCAACCACTTGCCGACCACGACCTTCTGCTGGTTGCCACCGGACAGCTTGTTGACCACCTGCTCCCCGCTGGTGGCGATGATATTGAGCTGCTCGATGAGCTCCTCGCCGGACTTGCGCTCATTCCGCTTGATGACGAAGCCGAAGCGAGTGAACGAGTCGAGGACGGCCATCGACAGGTTCTCGCGGATGCGCATCTCGCGCACCAGTCCCTGTGTGCCGCGGTCCTCGGGCACATAGGCGATACCCAGCTTCATGGCCTGGGTCGGTGACTTGATGTTGACCTTCTGGCCCTCGAGCAGGATCTCGCCGGAGTCGGGACTGAGGATGCCGAAGATGACCTGGGCCGTCTCGCTGCGGCCCGAGCCGACCAGTCCGGCCATGCCCACGATCTCACCGCTGCGCACGGTGAAGCTGACGTCCTCGGTCTGCGGATGACGGTTGAGGCCCCTCACCTCCAGCACCGGGTCACCCACCTCGCTGGGCAGCTTGGGGAAGAGGTCGGTGATGGTGCGGCCGACCATCATGCGGATGAGGTCGTCCTCGTCGGTCTCCGACACCGGCTTGGAGTCGACGAACTTGCCGTCGCGCAGCACGGTCACCTTGTCCGCCAGCTGGAAGACCTCGATGAGGCGGTGGCTGATGTAGATGACCGCGACGTCACGCTCCTTGAGCAGGCGCACGATCTCGAAGAGCTTGGCCACGTCCGATTCTGTCAGCGCCGCGGTAGGCTCATCCATGATCAGCACCTTGGCGTCGAGTGAGAGCGCCTTGGCGATCTCGACGCGCTGGCGGTTGCCCACGTTGAGCGCGCCGACCTTGCGCCGCACGTCCATGTCATGGATGTTGAGCGACTCCAGGATCTCTTCCGAGCGACGATTCATCTCGCCCCAGTCGACGACCTGGACGGGTCCGGCCTTCCGCATCGGTGCGTGGCCCATGAAGATGTTCTCGGCCACCGTGAGCTCCGGGTACAGGCTCAGCTCCTGGTACATGGTGGCGATGCCGTGTGCCTGTGCCTCGTGCGGGCTGCGGAAGCGCACCAGCTGGCCATCCATGTGGATGGTGCCGCTGTCAGCGGGATGCACGCCGGAGATGACCTTGATGAGCGTCGACTTGCCCGCGCCGTTCTCCCCCACCAGGGCGTGGACCTGTCCGGCGTCGGTGCTGAAGTGGACATCCTCCAGCGCCTTCACGCCGGGGAACGACTTCGAGATGTTGGCGAGCTCGAGCAGAGCTGTCATGCGTCCTCGGTCCTACTCCTCGTCAGTCGCACGTCGGGGCCTGACCGGCGTTCCGAGGGCTGGCGAACTGACTCTCCGTTGTCCCTAACCATAACCAATCCTGGAGGCTCGACGCATTCGATTGCACACCAGCGCGCCGCGTCCATCGACGCGGCGCGGCATGTGCCCCCGAATCAGGCGCTCGCGGCACCCGCTGGCGTCAGTCGCCAGGAGGCCCGACGGATGGCGACGATCGCGAACGACCCGATGATGGCCAATGCGAGCGCTCCCATGAGCATGGCCGAGCGCACCCCGAATACGTCTGCCAACCAGCCCGAAAGCACAGAGCCGAACAGACTCGACCCCTGGAACGTCATGACCCAGATGCCCATGACGCGCCCGCGCAGGGCATCCGGGGTCGCCGAGTGGACCGAGACGAGCGCGTTCTGAGCGAGCGTGATCTGTGCCGCACCCAGCAGGAACGCCAGCACATACACGACCTCGGTCGACCGGGCCAGGCCGATGCCCGCGACCAGCACGGCCATGGCGTAGACGCCGACGGTGAGCCAGATGCGCCGGTCGCCATGCGCGAAGGCGGTGACGAGCAGCGCGGCCGTGAGCGCACCCGCACCGGAGGCGCCCAGGAAGGCACCGAAGCCGTCGGCACCCAGGCCCAGCTCGGACTGCACGTAGAGCGGGGCCAAGGTGGTGAACGTGGCCATGCCGAACATGGCCGCAGCCCAGATCAGCACCAGCGAAAGCCGCACCACCGGTTCGCGGTACACGAATGCGGTCCCGGCTCGCAGATCCGACATGATCGAGTGCGAGCTGTCGGCGCGCTGGCGGCCCTGCTCGCGGTAGCGGTCCATCCACAGGAACGAGGCGGACACCACCAGCGACGCCACTGCCGCGAAGAGGAAGGGGCTGGCGGAGCCGATGGTCGCGATCATCACACCGGCCAACACCGGGCCCAGGAGCCGGGCGCTGTTCCAGGCCGTCGCGTGCAGCGAGGCAGCACTGGAGATGTCGCGCATCGGCACCATCTCGGTCATGAAAGCCTGCCGCACGGGCACCTCGACAGCGATGAGGAGGCCGAAACCGAAGGAGGCCGCGGCCAGCAGTGGCAGCGTCTGCGACCCGGTCACCACGAGCAGGAACACGGTCGCCGAGAGCGCCGACGCGAACAGCTGCGCGCCCACCAGCACGCGGCGGCGCTCCACCCGGTCGGCCATGACGCCACCCAGCGGACCGACGAAGAAGGTCGGCAGGAAGAAGAAGCCGGTGACGATACCGATCTGCGCCGCGGTCGCGCCGATCTCGACCGCCAGCCAGGGGATGGCCACCAGCGGCATCCACATGGCCATGCCGCGGAAGAGCATGCCCACGAAGTAGATGCGGAAGCCGGGGTGTCGCAGGGCACGGAAGCCGTACAGGCGGCCGCGACTGGCGCGGGCGGGCGATCGAGGCTCGCCCTGCGGCGGCTCCGCTGACCCGGTCGCGTCCGTCGGCGCCGGTTCGGCTGGAGTGGCGGGCGTGGTCGTCATCGAGTGCTTCTACTCTACGACGGCCGCGCCCGAAACGGCGTCCGATCAGCCGGCCACGGCAAGTGTCAGTCGGCTGGCTCGACCGTACCCAGCTCCACGCTGGCCTTGATGGCGTCGTGCCCACCCTCGAGATGGCGACGGATGGCCTGGACATCCAGCCCGGCGATACGGTGCGTGAGCAGCCCGCCGAGCCAGCCGCGCGTGGCAGGACGCGACTCCGCCAGAGCGATGGTCGTGACGGCCTGTGCATAGTCATCGCGCGAGGCCGCGGCACTGCCAACGATGACGCGGTTGTAGAGCACGACGGCCTGGTTCAGGCGCGCCACATCGACGGCCTGGGTGTGGCTGCCGGGGGTAACGCTGAACAGCGCCAGCACGCCGTTGGGGGCGAGCGCCTGCACGGCTGGCTCGAAGAGAGCCGCTGCGCCAGAGCCTTCGAAGACGATGTCGAAGGGCCCAACGCGTTCGACGAGCGCGGGCAGGTCCAGCTCGGCGGCACTGACGTAACCGGCGCCGCTGCGCTCCACCAGCTCGCTGTTGCGGTACGGCGCACGACGCCGGGCGAAGGTCGTCACGTCCAGGCCGCGCAGCCGCAGCGCCAACGTCGCCAGCAGGCCGATGGTCCCGGCGCCGGTCACCAGCGCCCGTCGCGGCTGCCAGTGCCCGAGACGAGCCTGCACCGCGTCGGCCTGCCGCAGCGATTTGGTGATGCAGCTCAGTGGCTCGGTGAGGATGGCCACCTCCGCCAGCTCGTCGGGCACCGGCACCACGTACTCCGCCCCCACCACGGCCTCGTCGGTCATGAAGCCATGCGCCCGACTGATGCCAGCCTCGATGAAGTCGTCGTCGGTCGAGAGGTCCGGGCGGCCGATGCGGTCGTAGATGCTGGAACCGGGGCGGCGGATGGTGACGACGACGAGCTGCCCGTGGCTGACCTCGCTGACGCTGCCGCCGACCTCGGTCACACGACCCAGCGATTCGTGGCCCAGCACGAGGAAATCGTCCCCCTCCGGCGCCCGGCCGTACTCCCCCCCGGCCAGATCGGCGTCGGTCCCGCAGAGCCCGGCGCGGATGAGTCGGACACGCACACCACGGCCGTCGGGCACGTCCTCGATGCGCGGGCGCGGGATGTCACGCAGATGGAGCGAACCGGCCCGACCGGGGACGATGGCGATGGCCTTCATCGCTAGAGCCTAGCTGTCTGCTCGAACCTCAGCCGTGCTTGCTCACTGCCCGCCAGCAGGCCTCGGCGAGCCGGTCCAGCTGCTGCGTGTGGAGCGTTGACTGCGGGTCTGCGGCCAGCCGGATGGCGGGGCCGAAGGCGAGGTCCCAGACCACCAGCGGAGGCAGGTCGACGGTGTGCTCAGCCATCCTGGCGCTGGCGGCGACGAGGGGGTCGTCTCGCTCCATGGCCAGCTCGTGCGCCCGTTGCGAGTACGGCGATGCCTCCACCTGCGCCAGGTAGCGAGCGCGCGCCGGGTCAGCAGCAAGGTGTCGGTGGACGTTGTGCCAGACATGCTGGAACTGCACCCGCGGGGGTCGTGTCTCGTCCATGCCCGCGACCGCGGCAGCAGACAGCTCGGCCTTGATCTCCAGATACGTGGCGATGACGAGCTCGTCCTTGGAGTCATAGTGGACGTAGGTCGTGCCGGCGGCCACACCGGCACGCTCAGCGACGGCGGCCATGCTGGTGCCGCGGAAGCCACGCTCGGCGACAAGCTCGAGCAGTGACCGCCGCAGCAGCGCGGCGCGATCGACCGGCGGAGCCTTCGTTCTAGGAGCCAAGGCTGAAGGCCGTACCGGTTGCCGACTCGCTGATGCTCCACATCTGCTGCGTGTCAGCCAGGGCCACGGTCTTGCCGGCAACCCTGACCTTGACGGGCGCGCCACGCATGTTCCAGCGGGGGCCGTAGAACTCGCCGTTGCGCGCCTGCGGATCGGTGGCAGCACGGAGAGCGGGCAGCACTCCGTCCGCGGGAGCCATCCCGGCGAACCGGGCGATGACGCGCCACAGTCGGCCCTGGAACCCGGCACCCGCGTTCTCGACGCTGGCGACCTGCAGATTCGTACGCGACAGTCCCGGGTGCGCGACGAGGCTGGACACGCTCGACCCTGCACGCTCGAGTCGTCGCGCGAGCTCGATCCCGAACTGGTAGTTGGCCTGCTTCGAATCGGCATAGGCCTGCCACGCGTCGTAGGAGTCCGTCACCTGGGTCGAATCCTCCTTGAGCGTGCGACCGCGCAGCCTCGCCACGCTGGTCATCGTCACCACCCGCGCTGCGGGTGCCCGGCCGAGCGCCGGCATCAGGGCCTCGGTGAGCACGAAATGGCCGAGATGGTTGGTGCCGACCTGCATCTCGAAGCCATCGTCGGTGCGACCGGCCGGAGTGGCCATGAGGCCGGCGTTGTTGAGCAGGATATCGATGCGATCGTGCTCGGTCGAAACGTCCCTCGCGAAGGCGCGGATCGAGTCGAGCGAGCCCAGGTCGAGCTGCCGCAGCTCGATGATGGCGGTTGAGACCTCCGACTTGATGCGCTCAAGCGCCAGCTGGCCCTTGTCCATGTCGCGCGAGACCATGACGACCGAGGCACCCTTGCGTGCCAGCGCTCGGCTGGCCTCGAACCCGAGGCCGCTGTTGGCGCCGGTGATGACGGCCACCCTGCCGCCCTGGTCGGGGATATCTGCTGCTGTCCAGCCCACCTGGCTCTCCTTGATGGTCCTCTGCGCCCTCGTGAGGCGTCACCTGAATGAACGACCATTCAGCATGAACGTTCGTTCAGTCCTGTCAAGGTCGACCACATCGGACGCCGGGCGACCCGACCAACGGGTCGTGGCCATGCCACTCCCGTTCGCGGAATCGAAAACGGACGGTGGACCGCCCACCGTCCGTCTTCGTTAGCTCCCAGGGCGCCTCACAGCCCCGGGAGTGCGATTCCCAGAAGGAACGCGCGTGGTCGCTAGTACGCTTCGAGGTAGCGGTCCAGCTCCCAGTTCGTGATCTGCGTGTTGTACTCGGCCCACTCTTCGCGCTTGGCCTCGAGATAGTGCGTGTAGACATGGTCGCCGAGCGCCTCGGCGATGACCTCGTCCTTCTCCATCTCGCCGATGGCCTCGCCGAGCGACCCGGGCAGCTCCAGGATGCCCTTCTCCTTGACGCGCTCGGCGGTCATGTCGAAGAGGCTCTCCTCGACAGGCTCGGGCAGCTTCATGTTCTTCTCGATGCCATCGAGGCCGGCTGCCAGCATGGCGGCGAAGGCCAGGTACGTGTTGGCCGTGGGGTCCGGGCAGCGGACTTCCACGCGGGTGGCTTCGATCGAGCGGCCGGGCGAGACCTTGGGCACGCGGATGAGCGCGGAACGGTTGGTGCGACCCCACGTCAGGTAGGTCGGCGCCTCGTAGCCGGGGACCAACCGCTTGTAGCTGTTGACGATCGGTGCCAGCAGCGCGCTCATGCCTCGTGCGTGGGCGAGCACGCCGGCCATGTAGGCCTGTGCCAGCTTGGAGAGGCCGTACTTGCTGCGTGGCTCGGCGAAGGCGTTCTTCTGCTCCTCCATGGACCAGAGGCTCTGGTGCGTGTGCATGCCGGAGCCGTTGATGCCGGCGATGGGCTTGGGCATGAAGGTGGCATACAGGCCGTGCAGCTGCGCGATGGCCTTCAGGGTGAACTTGAAGGTGACGGCGTTGTCCGCGGTCGTGAGGCCGTCGCTGTACTGGAAGTCGATCTCGTGCTGCCCGTAGGCGACCTCGTGGTGCGCAGCTTCGACGCGGATGCCGAAGGCTTCCAGAGCGTTGACCATGTCGCGGCGCACAGACTGCGCCAGGTCGGTGGAGAAGTCGAAGTACCCGCCGGTGTCGTGCGGCAGCGGCGCGATGTTGCCCTCAGCATCCTTGCGGAAGAGGAAGAACTCCAGCTCTGGGCCGGCGTTCCAGATGTAGCCCATGTCCTCGGCGCGCTTGAGCTGCTTCTTGAGGACGCCGCGCGGATCGCCCACGAAGGGGTTGCCGTCGGGGGTCATGACGTCGCAGATGACACGCGCGGTGCCACGCGAGCCCAGCGGACCGGCGCTGAAGTCGCCGCCCTGCCAGGGGATCTCGGCGAAGGTGTTCATGTCGGGAGCGAGCCACTGGTCGGACTCGGCGATACGGGTGAAGCCCTCGATCGACGAGCCGTCGAACCAGGTCCCGTGCTCGAGCGATTCCTCGAGTCGATAGAGCGGGATGGTGATGCCCTTGACGATGCCGAGCAGGTCCGTGAACTGCAGCTCGACGAAGCGGATGTCTCGTTCCTTGGCTGCCTGGATCTTGTCGAGCGGATCGTTCGACGGTACTTCGATGACCAACGCTGTCTCCTATTCCCGCCGTGCGCTGGGCCCCAGATACGGAATTGGGCACACAGTGAGGCGGCACGGCCGATTCGAAGCATAGGAGGCAGCGCGCCGCCATAGGTTGCTCCACGGTTACGCATGGGACGCGGTCCCCGGACGAATCGCGTGATCGGCTCCGGAACATGTAGAACGGACGCTGCCGGGGAGGGCAGTTGACCCAGGCAGCGCCCGTCCATGGAGGAGGGAGGGATCCCGGCTACTGGGTCATGGCAGACCCATCTGGACAGATGTCGTTGTCAGCCAATGTCGGACGCGCCGTGGGCTCGATGTGCAGGTTGATGGCACTGCCGCAGACGCGGTTGCCTTCCACGATCGGCCGAGTTCGGCCGCCGATGATGATGCCGCGGTCGGCGGTTCCATCGATGGTGTTGTCGCGGATCGTCGGAGCGCCGCCGACGACGACCCTCATGCCCACCTCGCCACCCGACACGGTGTTGCCCGTCACCTTTGAGTGGGAACCGGAGAGGTTGACAGCGGTGGCATTGCTCACGAACCGGTTGTCGCGGACGGTGGCGTCCGCGTGGGAGATCGTGACGCCGTTCGCGTTGCCGACGAACCGGTTGTCGGCGATGGTCGCCTGGACGTCCGTGGTGACGTAGACCGACGTACCGGGCGCAGCATCGAAGGAGTTGCCCTCGATGGTCGCCCCGACGACGGCGCCGGCGCTGCCGTGGATATCGATACCGCCGCCGTGGAACTTGTTAGTCCTGACCGTCGCGCTCGAGCCGTCCGTGACGGAAAGCGGCTGGGCGTTGCCGGCCCAGATGGAGTTGCCCACGAGCTCGAGCTGCGACGCACCCTGGACGGCGACGTTCGGGAACTGCAGGAAGCCGTCCCTGAGGCTCACGCTGGAGCCACCGTCGATGCGCACGGTGTGCCAGACCTGGCTCTGGGTGACATCCAGCTCAGCGGCGTCGAGGACGAACAGGCCACCCGCGAAGTGCTCCTGCTGCTGCCGGTCTCCGCAGTCGGTGGCGAGCCCCAGGTAGCTGCGGTGACTGAGCACCACGGTGTCGAGCGCGGGTGCACCACCCCGAACCAGGACGGCGATGCCATCATCCAGGCCCACGACCTGCAAGTTGGCCACGGTGGCACTGCTGTCGAGGAGTTGGATGCCGACGGGCGGGAGCGCCGGCATCTCCGGACCGTGAAGCGACTGGTGCAGGGGCGGTACCGCCTCGACGGGCGCCGGCGCGTCGTCCGGCACGTAGATGGCCACGTCACGGGGCTCATCGCCACTGCCGCGGAGCGTGATGTCCTTGTCGATGGTCAGGGCCTCGTCATATCGGCCCGGCGCGACGAGGATGGTGTCCCCATCCTCAGCCGCGGCGATGGCCGAACCGATGGTGTCGTACGCGGTGCCGCTGGCCGCCACGTTCAGGGTCGTTCCGGTCAGGGTGGGCGCAACCTCCGGCTCGGCCGTCGGAAGGGGCAGAGCGAAGGTCGCCGCGAGCGCCAGGACAGCCACGCCCGCGACCAGGACGCCAGCGTGCAGTCCCCGTGCTAGGCGGCCCTCGCCGGGATCGCGCAGGCTCCACGGCCGGAGCCAGCGATGCCGCTGTTGGGGAACGTCATCGAGGCTGGCGATGACCGCCTGCAAGCTGCCGTGGGGCGGATCGGCGACCCGCTGTCCGAGCCAGTCGGCGACGATGCGGTCCATCTCGGAGTTGGTGTTCATCGGACCTTCTCCGGGGTGGCGTCGGATCCCGCCGTGCGAGCATCCGCTTCCAGTGCTGCGCGGAGCGCGGACATCGCCCGATGCAACCGCGAATGGACGGTGCCGACGGGGATCCCCAGCATCGACGCGACCTCATCGAGCGGTAGCCCGAGGTAGTGGTGCAGGACCACGACCGCTCGCTGGTCCAGGGGCAGGCGCCGGAAGCCGCGCTCCAGCTGATCGCGATAGACCACGCCCGTGATGTCGGACACCGCGTGAGGGTCCTCATCGTGATCGTGGTCGAGCCCGGGAACCCACTGCCTGCGCTTGCGCGCCTCGGCGTAGCAGGCGTTGACGACGATGCGGTACGACCAGGCCTCGAACCGACCGGCCTCCCGCAGTTGGGGCAGCTTGCGCCAGATGTCGACGACAGCCTGCTGGGTGGCATCCTCGGCGCGGTCGAGGTCGCCCAGGATGTTCTGGGCCACGCGGTGCAGGCGGCCATACGTGTTCGTCGCGAGGACCGCGAAGGCCTCACGATCGCCCCCTTGCGCACGGACCACGAGCTGGGTGTCCATCTCCCGGGCTCCCCGACCACCTCGATGCGGCGCCGCCAGTCAGCGCCCCATACCTGAGTGAGTCACTGACGCTGGTCTAGTTGTCCGTTTTCGCCTCTATTGTCCCCCCGCTGGCTAGCCTGACCGCCTCGGCTGAGCTTGTCGAACTCGCCGTCGGCGTCGACGTAGCGGTCAGCCACGAACGCCAGCTCCACGCGTCCCGGACTGAATTCGCGCCCAGGCGCGACGTCGCGGGAAGTAGAAGGTAAGCACGAGGCCGGCGATGAGCAGCCCGAACGCGACCCAGATGACGCGCTGACCGGGGTCCTGCTTGATGACCATGCCGGTCCAGCTGCCGACGCCCGCCCAGGTGATGGCGTGGCCGGCCGTGACCTCAGGGTCGGTGGTGACGCCAAGCGGGATGGTGACCAGGTACAGCGTCTCGTTGGCGCCGCTGACCGCGTCGGCCGGGCCCACGCCCTGCATCACCAGCTGCGGGGCACCATCGCCGCCCTGGCTTAGCACCGCCACCAGGCCGGCATCGGCTCCCGGGATGGTCATGAAGCCCTGCGGCTGTCCCAGCAGCTCATCGTCGAGCAGCAGTGGGCCCTGCCAGACGAGGTTGCCCAGCGCGTCGTGGATGACCAGGTCGGCCGCGGGACCAAAGGTGTTCTGGTGGAAGACGTAGCCCTCGAAGGCCAAGGGGGTCGTTGACGCGGATCGTCTTGCGCGCCACCTGCCGGCCGTCCCGGTACACCGAGAGGTCGGTGCTGAAGTCGGCGAAGGATCCGTCGTCGCGACGCGGCGAGAAGAAGGCGTTGTTCTTGACCAGCAGGTTCCCGGGCGTGCCCACCGCCTGCACCGGCGCGGTGCCCCCCTCCCCCACGAAGACGACCGTCTCGAAGCCGGCCGCGACGGTGATGGCGCCACCGGCGAAGAAGAGCACAAGGCCCGCGTGCGTCAGCAGCGTGGCCAGCTTCTGGTACTGGTTGCGGTCGGCGTAGAGATGCGTGACGCCATCGGACGTCACGCAGCTGTTGACGGCGCAGGTGCTGGCGACGGAAGGCAGCCCGGACCTCGTCGACCACGCCGTCGCCGGCCGTCTGGATGAGGGCACGGTGGTCGCGCTGGGGATCGAAGAAGGCAGCCGGCTGCTCCACCCGCGTGCCGCTGACGCCGCGCCACAGCCGGGGCGTTCGGTCGAGCGTGCAGCAGATGATGCTGATGACCAGCACCGTCACCAGCAGCAGGAACCAGGGCGTGGAGAAGACGCTGAAGAAGCCCAGCCTGTCGAACGCGTCCACGAGCAGCGGACCCGCCGGCAGGTCCGCCCAGGCAGCGCGCACGGTCTCCAGCTCGACCGCGTAACGGGCGGGGTCGTCGGTGGCGGTGACGGGGAACTGCCGCACCAGCATGCCGATGAGACCGGTCACCGCCAGCAGCGCGATGAGCACCACGGCGAAGCGGACGTCGGTCAAGGTACGCCAGGCGGCTGCCCCCATCCGCGCCAGCAGCATCGGCGTCAGGCGCTCCGGCCGGCCCCCGTGGCGACGGCCAGGGCGGCGTCCACGTCGGCGAGCAGATCCTCGGCGTCCTCCAGACCGGCGGAGATCCGGACCAGGCCCGGCGGGATACCAGCCTCACGCAGCTGCTCCTCGTCGAGCTGCCGGTGCGTCGCCGTCGGTGGGTGGACGGCGTAGGTGACCACACTGCCCAGGGTGGCCGTGACCGGCGGGATGGTCAGGCCGTCGATGAAGGCAGCGGCGACCTCTCGCGACGCCAGCTCCAGCGCCAGCATGCCGCCACCAGCGCGCAGCTCGCGGGCGATGATGTCCGCCTGGGGGTGGCCGGGATGACCGGGATAGACGACGCGCCGCACGCCCGCGGCACCGTCGAGATGCATGGCCAGCGCCAGCGCCGTGGCGCTGTGGCGATCCATGCGCACGTGCAGCGTCTGCATGCCCCGCAGGACCAGGAAAGCGGAGAAGGGCGCCACGATGCCGCCGGTGTCGATGGCCACGTCCCGGACGGCCCGGATCGACTGGGCCGAGCCCGCCACCGCGCCGGCGATGACGTCCGAATGGCCAGCCAGCCACTTGGTCGCCGACTCGAGCACGATGTCCACCCCCAGCTCAAGGGGACGGCAGAGATACGGCGACGCGAAGGTGTTGTCGACCACGACCACGGCGCCGTGCCGGTGCGCAGCCTCGGCCAGGCGCGCGAGGTCGGCCACGACGATGGTCGGATTGGAGATGGTCTCGGCGTAGAGCAGCCGCGTTGGGGCGGTCGCCAGCGCCTGTTCGACCGCATCGAGGTCGATCGGATCGACGAAGACGACCTGCACGCCGAGGCGCGCCAGCACCCGCTCCATCAGCGCACGCGTGCTGCCGTAGACAGCCCGGGTGCAGACGATACGGTCACCCGCGCGCAGCAGCGAGATCAGCGCGGCGTGGATGGCGCCCATGCCTGAGCCGAAGGCGAAGCCGGCCTCCGCTCCATGCAGCTCGGCGAAGGCGGACGCCATGGCATCGGCGGTGGGGTTCTCGATGCGAGCGTAGGTGTAGCCCGGCCTCTCGAAGCCGATCAGCGCGGCGTAGTCGTCGACGTCAGCCGCGTGAAAGGTGGCCGACTGATAGATCGGCACCGCCGCCGGTCCCTGCTCCACGCGCGGCGCGCGGGTGGCGGCCTTGATGGCGCGGGTACCGAAGCCTCGCTCTGGGAGTTGGGACATGGCGTGACTGTACACGTCGCGGCCGACGTGGCCGCCGGTCAGCCCCCGGGGCCGGGCGGCTGGTCGTCGGGCTCGATGGGCAGCGCGATCCAGGGTCGCTCGCCACCGTGGCGGATCTCGTCGCTGCGGCTGTCGCTGGAGCCACCGCGCAGGTCGCGCGGCGGGGCGCTGCGGTGGCGCGTCATCGGCTCGACCGGTCCGCGTCTGCGGCGGCTGCGTCAGCGAGGTGTCGGTCCGCGTCAACCAGGGCTGGTCGGATGCGTCCGGTGCTGCGCGGACATCGCCCGCATCGATGGCCGTGCGCATGCGTGTCGGGGGCTCGGGCGGCTCATCGGCGTCGGGCGGGCCTCTGGACGGACGAACCGGCGGCTGGGTGGGCGGATACACCTCCGTCGACCAGGGCGCGGGACCTGCGTCATCGGGCTCGACGGAGATGGTGGTGTGATCGGAGCGGCGTCGGCCCGGCGGTCGCAAGGGCGACTCATTGAGCGGGTGGTCGCGGGCGTCGCCGTAGGAGACGCGAGCACCGCCCTCAGGCAGTGCGTCACCCCAGGGGGCGGGATCGCCGCCCGTGCGGACATCCTCAGCCGGGTCCAGCTGGACCATGTCGTGGGTATCGGCATCGATATCGGTGGCCACTCGCTCGGTGCGCGTCTGGTAGCCCACGATGCGGTTCTTGCCGCGGCGCTTGGCCTCGTACATGGCCACGTCGGCCGCCGACACCAGCTGCTCGATGTTGCTGCCGTCGTCGGGATAGGCCACCAGGCCGACGGAGATCGAGGAGCGCACGTTGCGGTCGGCCGCATGCAGCGTCAGGGCGGCGATGTCGCGGCGCAGCTTCTCGGCCACGACGTAGCCGCCGGCAGCGTCGGTCTCCGGCAGCAAGACCACGAACTCGTCGCCGCCGTAGCGGGCAGCGGCATCGGTGAAGCGAACGGTGCGGCGCACGACGTCGGCGATGGCCTTCAGCAAGCGGTCGCCCCATTGGTGCCCGAAGGTGTCGTTGACCGGCTTGAGGTCGTCAAGGTCCAGCATGAGCAGGGTGAAGCCGCGACCCATGCGGTCGGAACGGCGGATCTCCTGCTCCATGGTGGTGAAGAAGAAGGAGCGGTTGTAGAGCCCGGTAAGGGCATCGAAGCGCGAGGCACGCAGGGCCTCGTCGCGCGCGTGTCGCTGCGAGCGGGCGGCGGCAGTAGCGATATCGGCGAGCAGGATGAGCGAGACCGCGTTGATGCCTACCCATGCCAGGGCCTGTGGCTCCAGCGGCCCCGCCACGGTGGCGTCGAGCAAGCCGACCATGGCGATGGTGAACGTGCCTACCAGCGCGACCGCGATGGGTGCACGCCCCTCGGCAGACAGTGCCGTGCCGGCCACCACGAGGTAGAAGCCGACGAGGAAGGGACTGCCGGCGGCACCGGTGAGCGCCATGAGCAGGCCCAGGAACACGATCGCGCCGATGCCCTCGAGCGGACGCCGCCAGCGACCGAAGGCGGCCGGCGGCACCATGTCCATGAACAGCACCACCAGCAGCGTGCCCGCAGCCAGCAAGGTGAAGATGGCGGGCTCGTTGTCCGGCCAGGCACGCGTGAGGGCGACCACGACTCCCACGGAGGCGAGGTACAGGAACGCCACCACCCGCGCGACCTGGCGGGTGCTGGCAGGGGTGATGAAGGAGGTGCTGGCCCGATGTCCGCAGCGGCCGGGTCACGGCCGTCGTCGTTGTCGTCGTTGTCGCGCCAGCCGGCGTGGGCCGGGTCCGCCGAACGCTTGCGGGGCGGAGCCTGCGTCGCGAATGCGGTCGCATAGGCCACGGTCACAGCCACGGCGGCGATGACGATGAGCCCGATGGCGAGCAGGATGATCTGGTCTGCGGACACGCACTACCCCAATACCCGCGCTCGCGGGCTCGTCCGTGGTGAAGCAGGCCGGGCCACCACAAGTACTCCCTTCACGCTGGGAGAATGGTACTGCCGACTACCACTCCACCGCCCCCTGCCGTGACTGCTAGTGTGGACCGTAGGCAACGTCACGCGATGAGGAACACATGAGCGAGCCAGCCCGATCCGAACAGGCCTGTCCGATCTGCGGCCAGCACACGCTAGCGCTCGACCAGCCGCCGGAGATCGATGTGATGGGCGTGCAGTCCTACAGCGACATGCTCGGCATGGGCGACGTGCCCAACCAGGGCGCGGTCGGCATCGTCTGCCTGAGCTGCGGCACGCTCTGGCGCGACAAGGAAGCCTTCGACCGGGGTGAGCCGGAGCCCCCCGTCGCCGACGACGAGCCGGCGAGCCGGGCGACGATGACGGCGACGGAGGTGACGAGGGCGCGTGACGGGCGGCGCGTTTCCTGACCGACGACGGCGAGCCACGGGCGTTCGTCATCGTCTCCAGCGCGCGCTCTGGCTCCAATCTCCTGGTCACCTACCTGCGCCAGGTGTCACGCGCCGCCTGCTTCGGCGAGATCCTGCTGGAGCGCTTCCCCGAACGGGCCGGCTGGGACAAGCTGGTCAAGCGGCTGGACCTGCCCGCTGATGCGCGCCGGCTGGCACATGACGACGCCACCGCATACTGGGAGCTGTTCCTGAGCCACGGGCTGCGGCGGCGGCGCTGGATCGGCGCCAAGGCCTTCTACTACCATCGCCGCGGTGACCCGGTGTGGGACCGCTTCGCGGCAGAGGATCATCGCGTCATCCATCTCTGGCGCGACGCCACGTTCGACCAGTACGTCTCGCGGGCCCTGGCACGCGAGAGTGGCGAATGGAAGGCGGGGGCCGAGGGCGGCGCTCGCGATCCCCGGGTCTCCTTCGATCGCGACGACTACCTGCGCTACCGCGAGACGCTGCGGGCCGACATCGAGGCCACGCGGGCGCGCTATGCCGGGACCGATCGTTACGTCGAGCTGGAGTACCGTCAGCTCACCGACCACGCCTTCGTGGAGGATCTGCTGGAGCGGCTCTTCGGGGAGCGGCTCGACGTGCGCGAGGGGCTGCGGCGGCAGCGCGGCCGGCCCAAGGTCGAGTACCTCACCAATCCGGCTGCAGCCGAGCCGTTCGTGGCCGACTCGATCCGGGGCGGCTTCGCCGAGGGCTGACGGGCTGTCGCCCGGCAAGGGCCCTCAGAGGCCACGCTGGCCCCAGGTGAACATGAGCGCCAGGCTGATCAGCACCGCCGCCACGAACATGATCGCGACGATCCAGCTGACCGCCAGGCCGAAGGCCGCGGCGCCGACGAACCAGACCACCAGCTCGACCGCCAGGCGGCGTGGATCGGAGAGACGGCGCGCGGCCTTGGGCGCCACGAACATGCCCCACACCGTCATCACGAGCGCCGGTGCGCCCAGGCCGACCAGGAGCTGGAGGGGTAGGGAATCGGACAGGGACATGCCCCACAGGAACAGCGCCACCAGCAGCAGCAGCTCCAGGATGAAGCATCCGGTACTTGTGGTGCTCGACGGTGCGCGGCGAGATGGCGAGCGTCTCGGCGATCTGCTTGGCCGAGCGGCCCTCGGCGAGCAGTTGAAGTATTTCCCGTTGCCGCGGCGTCAGGGTCTCCGGCGCGGCGGCGTCTTGGCCTGCCAGCAGCTCGCCCGCCAGCGCCGGCGTGATGAAGGTGCGCCCGCGCAGCGCCGCGTGGATAGCCATCACGAGCTCCACCGGGGCGGCGTGCTTGACGACGTAGCCCATAGCCCCGGCCTCGAAGGCGCGTCGCGCATAGGCGGCGTTCTGGTGCATCGTCAGCATCACGACCGCGATCTCCGGATTGTCGGCCTTCAGCCGGCCGATCGCCTCGATCCCGTTCAGGTGCGGCATAGAGATGTCGGCGACAACGACGTCCGGCTTCAGCCGTCGCGCGGCCGCGACCAGTGCCCGGCCGTCCTCGACGACCCCGATCAGGTCGAAGTCGTCCGCGAGGATGCGCTTCAACCCCTCGGCCAGCATGACGTGGTCGTCAGCCAGCAATACGCGCGGGCGGCTCATCGCGGACCTCCCCAATCGGCACCGTGACCCGGACGGTCGTTCCCCGACCCGGTTCGGATAGCATTTCGAACGTCCCCCCTGCCAGTCGCGCCCGCTCGCGCATGCTGGCGAGGCCGAGGCTGGGTTCCGGCCGACCGCGCTCCGGGTCGAACCCCTGCCCGTCGTCGGTGATGGCGAGATGCAGCGCGTCTCCCTCGCGCCGAAGCGACACGTCGACCCGGCTTCCCCGCGCGTGGCGGGCGACGTTGCGCAGCGCCTCCTGGGTGATGCGGAACAGGCAGAGCGCGGTGTCCTCGGGCAGATCCTCCGGGACTTCGCACGCATCCACCCGCACTGGGATCGCCTCGAGCCGCGCGAAGCGGTCGCACTCGGTCTGCAGCGCGTCGACCAGACCGAGGTCGCGCAGCGTCGACGGATGCAGCCGGTACGACAGGGCGTGCACGTCCTCGCTGAGGCGAACCAGTTCCTCCCTGAGCCCGCGAAGCGTCGCCGCGGCCGCATCGGACGTGGACTTTCGTTCCCCCTGACCTGCGTCGATCGCCAGCATCGCAAGCCGCTGGGTCATGTCGTCGTGCAACTCCCGCGCCAGCCGCGCCCGCTCGTCCTCCTGCGTATGGATCAGCCGCCCGCTGAGGTCGCGCGCCTCACGCTCGCTCCGGCGCAACGCGGCGCGCGAGAGGTGGAGCCTACGGCGGTTCAGGAGCAGCGCGGCGATGAAGGTTGCCTGCAGCGCCAGAACTCCCGCCAAAAGGACGAATTGCCAGCGATAGCGCTCCCAAGCGGTCGGCTCGCGAAACTCGACCACGCTGCCAGGCGGCAGGCGCGCCTCGTCAATTCCCCAGCGCGCCAGTTCCCGCGCGTCGTACTGCGGCGCGCCCGCTTAAATCGGCGGCGGTCGAAGGCTTTCGGGCGCCGCGCCGGCAAGCAGTGCCAGCGCGACCTCGGCCGCTGCCTCCGCCACCCGTTCGACCGGCAGCATCGGCCCGCCGACAACGCCATTGCCGAGCTGGGTGTCGAAGACTCCGAACATGGGAGCGGCGCTGGCGGCGGACAGCGCCGAGAGCGCCTCGTGCTCCTCGTGCGGCACCCCGTCGGCGTCAACGAACATCAGCCCGTAGAACACCGCGGAGTTGCTCGGCATGGCCGCGGCCCGGGACCGGATCGCGTCGAAGCCGAGATCGCCCGACCATTCGAGGCGCACGCGCGATGCGAACGCTTCGAACGCCGATTGCAACTCCTTCGCCCATCTCTGTTCGAGGGGGGAGTCCCCGATTATGACGAATACCTGACGGGTTTCCGGCAGCAGCTGAAGCATGCCCTCCATCGCGCCCGGCAGATCGAGCCGCAGCGGCACGACGGCGTCATTCGGCGTCAGAGCGTCGCGCTGGACGGTCCGCTCCTCGAGCGCCGTGATCAGCATCGGTGTGTCCGCGAAGAGTCGCGGCCGATGGACCTGGGCGAAGCGGGCCGCCGGCGCGCCCATGGTCACGACCAGGTCCGGAGGCCGCTCGTTGAAGAGTGCGAGCAGATAGTCGACGAATGGCCCGGCGTCCGCTTCGAGCTCCGAGAACCGCGCCGTCTCAAGCGAGGCCTCGTAGATGTCTAGCGGCTCGACCGCCCCCTGCGCCAGCCGCGTCCGCATCTCGTTGGCGAACGTGTTGAACGGCGAGAAATGCGGGCCGAACGAATGCAGGAAGAGGACGCGCTTCGCCTGCTCGGCCGAGACCGCGGACGCGACCAGGGCAAGCGCGAAGACCATTCCCAGCAGACGACCAAAGCGCAACGTGCCGACCCCGCTCGAATACCGTTGCAGTCTGGACTGGCCGACACCCGCTGTCCATTTTCGCAGCTGGCGCGGCGCGGCTGATGACTTGGCTTCCCTTCGGTGGGGTCCTAGGCTCCTGTTTCGACCTCGACCAATCCAGCCTCGGTTCTGGACCCTCTCGAAGTCCAAGTGAGATGGCGGACGCTGGTCGTCTATGGCCCAAGGCCAGCTACCTGCCCAGACGCTGCGTTTTTCCACCGCGCCACCGGACCCCGAGATGGAGCGCGCATCCGACCATGATGGTGACCAAATTCGAAGTCGCCCACTGATACCAGCGCCCGTTGATCAGAACCCATGGGCCCATTCACGCCGGCCGATCGACTTGATCCTCCACGGCTGGTCCATGAGCTCGTTCCAGGCGTCGCAGCAATGGGCGACGATGTCGTCATGGCCGCGGAAGACGCGGTTGGAGAGCCAGTTGTCGCGCAGGAACTGCCAGATGTTCTCGACCGGGTTGAGCTCAGGCGAGCGAGGCGGCAGCGGCAGGAGGGTGATGTTGTCTGGCACGACGAGCTGGCCCGAGAGGCGCCAGCCGGCCTGGTCAAGGATGAGCACGGCATGGGCGCCCGGCGCGACCGCGGCGCTGATCTCGCCGAGATGCGCCTGCATCGCCGGCGTGTCGCAGTAGGGCATCACGAGGCCGGCGCCCTTGCCCTCTTCCGGGCAGATTGCGCCGAAGATGTAGGCCCACTTGGTGCGCTGATCGTGGGGCGCCCGCGGCCGGGTGCCGCGCCGAGCCCAGCGGCGGGTGATCTTGTTCTTCCGCCCGACCCGCGCCTCGTCCTGGAACCAGAGCTCTATGGGCGTGTCGGCGGGGAGACGCGCCCGGATCGTCCCGACCGCATCCGGGAGGCTTTTTTGAACTGGTCCGCGGCCTGCGGATCCTGCGCGTAGTGCCGCGGCCGGGCGGAGAGCTTGGCATAGCCCATCGTCCGCAGTTCCCGGCCCAGCGTCTGTCGGCTCACCGAAAGCCCGAAGCGCTCCCAGACCCACTGCACGAGGTCGACGAGGCGCCAGCGCACCACCCCGTCGAGATAGGGCTTCGGACCCGCCTCGACGGCCGCGGCGAGCGCCGCGCGATGCTCCGCCTGCAGGAGCGCCGTCTTCCCGGGCGCCTTGCGGTCGATCAGCCCCGGCGGGCCCTCCGCATTGAACCGCAGCACCCAGTCCCGGACGATCTGCAAGGTGACCCCGCCGACCCGCGCCGCCTCCGTCCGCGAGCCGCCGTCGTAGATCACCGCCAGCGCCAGCAGCCGCCGCGTCTGCCGGGCATCCCGGCTCGCCTTCGCGAGCCGCCGCAGATCGCCCGCCCCGTAATCCGCCCTGAGCACGATAGCCGCCGCCATGAAGAACCTCCCTCTGTTCTTCATGTTGAATCAGTTCACGAGGCGGCTGGGAATCCCCCTCGTGAGTCAGCCTCACGGGGCGCTGGTATTATCTTCCGCTGATCGAGAAGAAGATCGGCGCGCTGGATCAGGCGGCTCCGCTCGCCGGATGGGACCTGCCGCCGGAGTTCCAGACCCTGCGCCGGCTGATGGAGGCTCGGATGATCAAGGCGGGTCGCCGGGAATATGTGCAGGTGCTGCGGCTGCTCGAGACCTTCGACCTCGACGACCTGCATGCCGCGGTGAAGAGCGCGCTGCGCATGGGCGCCATCGGCTTCGACGCGGTCAAGCATCTGGTGCTCTGCCGGGTCGAGAAGCGCCCGCCAAGGCTCGATCTCGACGTCTACCCCTATCTGCCGCGGGCCACCGTCGCCCGGACCTCGGCGGCCAGCTACATGTGCCTGGTCTCGGGGGATGCGGCGTGACCGAGGCCCCGGAGATCCTGCTCGCCCATCATCTCAAGACGCTGAAGCTGCCGACCTTCCTCAGGGAATACGAGAAGCTGGCCCGCCAGTGCGCGGCCGAGGGGCTGGACCACGTCCGCTTCCTCGCCCGGCTGGTGGAGCTGGAGCTCATCGACCGCGAGCGGCGGATGATCGAGCGCCGGATCAAGGCCGCGAAGTTCCCCGCGGTCAAAAGCCTCGACAGCTTCGACTTCAAGGCGATCCCGAGCCTGAACAGGATGCAGGTGCTGGAACTGGCCCGCTGCGAATGGATCGAACGGCGCGAGAACGTCATCGCTCTCGGTCCGAGCGGAACCGGAAAAACCCATGCGGCCCTCGGCCTCGGTCTGGCGGCGTGCCAGAAGGGCCTCTCCGTAGGCTTCACCACCGCGGCCGCCCTCGTACACGAACTGATGGAGGCCCGCGACGAGCGCCGGCTGCTGAGGCTGCAAAAGCAGATGGCGAACCACAAGCTCCTGATCATCGACGAGCTCGGCTTCGTGCCGCTCTCCAAGACCGGCGCCGAGCTGCTCTTCGAGCTGATCTCCCAGCGCTACGAACGCGGCTCGACGCTGATCACCAGCAACCTGCGCTTCGACGAATGGACCGAGACCTTCGGCTCCGAACGCCTCATGGGCGCGCTGCTCGACCGGCTGAGCCACCGCGTCACCATTCTCGAGATGAACCGCGACAGCTATCGGCTCGGCCAAAGCCGCGCCCGAAAGGCCGAAGCAGCCACCTGATCACTAGTCGCAGGATTGGCCCTGCGGGCCAATGCGCCATGGCGCGCCAGCTATGTGGGGAGCGCGCGCGCCATGGCGCTTGGCGCGCCGCCAATGGCCTGGTTTTGCACCGCCACGTGGCCGGTTTTTGCTCCGCCGTTGGCAGCACCGCCCGCGCCGTCCCGACGCCGTGCTCATGCAGGAAGACCATGATCTCGCGGATGACCTTCTGATCCGCCCATGCCGACGTGATCTTGGCAGCCCGCATCGGGCCGATGCCCTCAACCTCCCGCAACCTCTCGGGGTTGGCCTCGATGATGTCGAACACGTCCTTGCCGAACTGCCGGACCATGCGCTTGGCATAGACCGGGCCGATGCCGCGGATCATGCCCGAGCCAAGGTACTTCTCGATGCCCTCGATCGACGAAGGGGCCGAGGTCTTCAGGAACCGCGCCCGGAACTGCTGGCCATGGGTGCGGTCGTTGGTCCATTCGCCGGAGGCCGTCACCCACTCGCCGGCTGAGATCATCGCAGCGTGGCCGACCGTCGTGACCAGGTCGCGATGGCCACGCGCCTTCAGCCGTAGAACGCAGAAGCCGTTCTCCGGGTTGTGGAAGGTGACCCTCTCGACGAGGCCCGCGAGAACTTCGGTCTTGGCGTCCGCGTGCTGACCCATGCAACTTCCGCCAGATGGCTTTGTTATTGCCGGCTGCCCTGCTCCACAGACCTTGATAAAACCGACGCCGGTGCACACTTGAGTTAGCACTCACTGCACGCGAGTGCCAAAACTTCGGGCCGCTTCTGCGCCGGCCTCACGCATAACCTCAGTGGGAGAACGCCATGCAATTTAAACCCCTTCACGACCGCGTCCTTATCCGCCGGATCGAGGGTGAAGAGAAGACCAAGGGCGGTCTGATCGTTCCCGACACCGTCAAGGAAAGGCCCTCCGAGGGCGAGGTCATCTCCGTTGGGGAAGGCGCGCGCACGGAAGCCGGCGAGCTGATCCCGCTGGCCGTCAAGGTCGGCGACCGGATCCTCTTCGGCAAGTGGTCGGGCAGCGAGGTGCGCCTCGAGGGCGAGGATCTCCTGATCATGAAGGAATCCGACATCCTCGGCGTCATCCATGACGAGACGGCGGCCCAGAAGGCTGCCTGATCACGCCCTGAGCTGAGATCCATTTCCGAGACACGATTTCCGAGACACAAGGGGAGCGCCAGACGATGGCCGCCAAACAGCTGAGATTCGAAACCGACGCGCGTGACCGCATGCTGAAGGGCGTGAACACGCTCGCCGACGCGGTCCGCGTCACCCTCGGTCCCAAGGGCCGCAACGTGCTCATCTCCAAGTCCTGGGGCGCGCCGCGCATCACCAAGGACGGGGTCACCGTCGCCAAGGAGATCGAGCTCGAGGACAAGTTCGAGAACATGGGCGCGCAGATGGTCCGCGAAGTGGCCAGCCGCACCAGCGACGAGGCCGGCGACGGCACCACCACCGCCACCGTGCTCGCCCAGGCGATCCTCAAGGAAGGCATGAAGTCGGTCGCGGCGGGCATGAACCCGATGGACCTGAAGCGCGGCATCGAGAAAGCCGTCGCTCTGGTCGTCGCGGACATCAAGGCCCAGTCCCGGACGGTCTCCGGCACCGAGGAGATCGGCCAGGTCGGCGCGATCGCCGCCAACGGCGAGACCGAGATCGGCCGGCAGATCGCCGACGCGATGCAGAAGGTCGGCAACGAGGGCGTCATCACCGTCGAGGAGAACAAGGGCTTCGTGACCGAGACCGAGGTCGTCGATGGCATGCAGTTCGACCGCGGCTACCTCTCGCCGTATTTCATCACCAACGCCGAGAAGATGATCGCCGAGCTGGAGGACGCGGTCATCCTGATCCACGAGAAGAAGCTCGGCTCGCTGCAGCCTATGGTTCCGCTGCTCGAACTGGTCATCCAGTCGGGCAAGCCTCTGCTGATCATCGCCGAGGACATCGAGGGCGAAGCCTTGGCGACGCTGGTCGTGAACAAGCTGCGCGGCGGCCTCAAGGTTGCGGCCGTCAAAGCGCCGGGCTTCGGTGATCGCCGCAAGGCGATGCTGCAGGACCTCGCGATCCTGACCGGCGGCACGGTCATCTCCGAGGAGCTCGGCATGAAGCTCGAGAGTGTCGGGCTCGACATGCTCGGCAAGGCCCGCAAGATCACCATCACCAAGGACGAGACCACGATCGTCGACGGCGCCGGCGAAAAGGCCGAGATCGAAGGCCGCGTAACGCAGATCCGCGCCCAGATTGAAGACACCACGTCCGACTACGACAAGGAGAAGCTGCAGGAGCGGCTGGCCAAGCTCGCCGGCGGCGTCGCGATCATCCGGGTCGGCGGCGCCTCGGAGACCGAGGTGAAGGAGCGCAAGGACCGCGTCGACGACGCGCTCAACGCCACCCGCGCCGCGGTGCAGGAGGGCGTGGTCGTCGGCGGCGGCGTGGCGCTGGTGCAGGCGTCCAAGAAGCTCGCCGACGTGACCGGCGACAACCCCGATCAGACCGCGGGCATCCAGATCATCCGCAAGGCGCTGCAGGCGCCGCTGCGGCAGATCGCCGAGAACGCCGGGGTCGACGGGTCGGTGGTCAACGGCAAGATCATGGAGTCGAACGATCCGGCCTTCGGCTTCAACGCCCAGACCGAAGAGTACGGCGACATGTTCAAGTTCGGCGTGATCGACCCGGCCAAGGTGGTGCGCACCGCGCTGCAGGACGCCGCGTCGGTGGCGGCCCTGCTGATCACCACCGAGGCGATGGTCGCCGAGAAGCCGGAGCCGAAGGGCCAGGCCGGCGGCGGCATGCCGGGCGGCATGGGCGGCATGGACGACTATTGATGTGACAGGGCGCCAAGCCTGACGCCAGCAGCCCTGCATCGAACAACATCGGGCGCCCTGTTCGGCGCCCGATTTCGATTGCACGCGGAAAAGATCAGCCCGTCACGCTGACTTCCACGGTCATGCCGATCAGCGCGTCGGACGGGCCTACGAAACTGCCGGCCACCGGGACGGCTTGCTTTATGTCGCGCACGACCGCGACCGGGATCAGGTTTGCTCCGCCGACGCTGCGGTTCGTCGGATCGAAGGTGATCCAGCCCGCCCCTGGCACATAGACCTCCGCCCAGGCGTGGGTCGCGCCGGCGCCGACAGTGACGAGTCCAGCCGGACCGGCATCCTTGAGATACCCCGAGACGATCCGTGCCCCGAACCCCAGCGCTGCGCGCGGCGTCGGCGAAGAGCACCGCAAAGTCCCGGCACGACCCCCAGCCACGACTGAGCGTCTGGAGGGGCGTCTGCGTCCCCTCCGCCTCGCGGTCCTGGTACAGGATTGCGTTGGGAACAGCCGCACAGAGGTCCTTCAGCAGCGACAGCGTGTCCGTCGTGGGTCCGCGCACGATGCCGCGCACCCATGCAGCAAGTCGCCCGTCCGGGTCCTGATACTGCTGGACCGTCAACGCTCCGAGATCGGTCCATTCGTCTGGGGAATATTGGAAGGGGTAGACGATGGCGGAGGCAGCGATGTCGAAGATTGGCCATGCGGCGGCGTCGAGCTCGATCTGTGCGATGCTGTCGACCACAAACGTATCATGCATCGACCGGAAGGTCGCCGTGGCGACAGCATTGCCCCAGACGTCATGTGCCCATGTCACCGTCCCCGCGGGCGTCACGACCATCTCGAACCCGATCAGGCGCAGGTCCCGGCTTTCGCGCGGACGCAACATCAGGCGGTGCGGGCCGAATGCGACAGCGTGGCGGTAGCGATATGTCGTTCTGTGGTGGATCCTGAGGCTGGTCATAGACAGTTCCTCTGGTGCGCCGTCCCGCTCGGCATCGGCGAGAACCGGGCGGAGTGGCAACGTCGTGGCGGAGGGCGCCGGATGCGGATCGAGGTGGCCGACATTTCCCTTTAGCACGGAACGGCAGAGTCCCCGGGCCGCGTCACCCACCGCACCTGCCTCCAATCGTGCGAGCGTAGGTTTGGTGGTTCGCTCCGAACAGCCTCAGCTTGACGGCGTTGCTGTCAGCAACGCGCTCGAATGCGAGGAATCCCTGCGCTCGCAGTGGCAGTCCGGCTATGATGCCCGGCAGGCGGACGGGGAACGGATGTCACAAGAATCGGCGACGGCGCAGGCCGCCCAGTTCTGGGAGCTGCTCCAGCGCGCCCAGAAGTTGGCGCTGAGCGCGCAATCGACAGCCTTCGCGAAGGCAGCGGGACAGGAGTTTTCGGTCGTTGATGCCAACTCGGCCGGCGCAGCGGCCATGAAGGCCTTCTCCGAGTTCGCGCAGCATCCCATGGAACTCGCCGCGTTCCAGCAAACCATCTGGCTCGCCGCAACGAAAGCCTGGGTCGATGCCTGGACCGGCGAGAGCCCCGCCGTGGCCGACAAGCGCTTTCGCGACAAGACCTGGGAGGAGGACCCGATAAGCCGCGGCCTGCGCGATGCACATCTCGCCCTCGAAGGAGCGGTCGACAAGCTTCTCGATTCCCTGCCCAAGGGGTCGAAGGACCATCTGAGCGTGGAATTCTACGCCCGGCAGTTCCTGAGTGCTCTGTCGCCGAGCAACTTCCTGGCCCTGAACCCGGCCGCCCGCCACCGTTTCGTCGAAACCGAAGGCCAAAGCGTCCTGGACGGGTTCCGGAATCTGCTGGACGACCTGGAGCGTGGCGAAGGCCGCCTCGACATCTCCACCAACGACAAGAAAGCATTTGTTGTCGGTCGCGACCTGGCGACGACGCCTGGGAAGGTGGTCTATCAGAATGATCTGATGCAGCTCATCCAGTACGAGCCGTTGACCGAGACCCAGCGCAAACGCCCGCTGCTCTTCGTGCCGGCCTGGATCAACAAGTACTACATCCTCGACATGCGGGCGAAAAACAGCCTGGTGCGGTACATGCTCGAGCGCGGGCACAGCGTCTTCGTGATCTCCTGGGTCAACCCGACCAAGGCGCACGCCGAAAAGAGCTTCGAGGACTACATGCGGCTCGGCCCGCTTGCGGCGCTTGACGCAATCGCAGCCGCGACCGGCGAGAAGCGGGTCAACATCCTCGGCTTCTGCATTGGCGGCATTCTGGTGACCGCGACCCTCGCCTGGCTCGCGGCCCGGAAGGACAATCGGATCGCCTCGGCGACCACGCTCGCGACGATGGTGGATTTCACCGACGTCGGCGAGATCGGCGTCTTCGTCGACCGGGATCGGCTCGCGGCCCTGCGCGAGCACATGAAGGCCACCGGTTACCTCGAGAACCATCACCTGCAGGACATGTTCTCGATGATCCGGGAGAACGACCTGATCTGGTCGTTCCACGTGATGAACTACCTGATGGGCAAGAAGCCGCCGGCTTTTGATCTCCTGTTCTGGAACTCGGATTCTACGCGGCTGCCTGCAGCGATGCTGCTCTGGTACCTCGAAAAGATCTACATCGAGAACGGCCTCCGCAAGCCCGGTCATCTCTCTCTGGACGGCACGCCCATCGACATTTCCAGGATCAGGACGCCCTGTTTCGTGCTGGCTACCAAGGAGGACCACATCGCGCCGTGGACCTCGGTCTACCCGACGACTCGGCTTCTCGGCGGAGAGGTCCGTTTCGTCCTTGGCGGCTCGGGTCACATCGCGGGCGTGATCAACCCGCCTTCCGAGCGTCCCAAGTACGGTTACTGGATCCGCGACGACTATCCAGACACCGCGGAGGAGTGGCTCGAGGGCGCGACCTATATCGAAGGCTCATGGTGGCCGCTCTGGGCCGACTGGCTGGAGGCGAAGGATCGCGAGAAACCGCTCCCCGCCCGACACCCGGGGGATCGTGAGCTCGCCGTCGTCGAGAGTGCTCCGGGAAGCTATGTCCTCGGGCAGTGACGCGACTGAGAACAGGACGGCCCGCCGCACGGGGCGGCAGGCGTGTTCGGTTTGTGAAAAGTTGCCGGGACGGTAAGGTCGTAACTTCTTTTCTGCGGCCCGCGCCTTATCAGTTGCCGTAGACGGCTTCACGGGCGACGTCGCGAACGTTCAGCCGCGACAGCCCGATGTCAGTCAGCTCGCGGTCGCTGAGCGCGTTGAGCTCATCGTAGGTCGCCACGTACCTGCGGTGGTCGGCAAAGCTCCGGCGCAGCCGGGCGAAGATACCGGGCTGCTCGTCGTAGTCGGCATAGGCGTTCAGATTGATGGCGTGTGCCATGGTCGGTGTCCTTTCAGGTTCGGTCTCGGCGGCTGGGGCGGCGGCGCGGTCGTCGCGTCGTCTCGCTTCGTCAGTGGCCGTAGACTTCGCGGTGGGCGATCGTCGCCAGGTCACCGCGGTTGAAATCCAGATCGCGCAGGGCGCGGGTCGGCAGGTCCCGAAGCTCGGCCAGCGTCTTCCGGTAGGTCGCGTACTTCGTCCACGCAGCGCGCAGACGGTCCACGGTTCCGGTGACGCTCACATCGAGCGTGGATGCGAGCGACCGGCCGTGCGTTGATGCATAAGCATTCGTCATGGTCGGCATCCTTCAGTTGCGTCAGCGAGGTTTCTTCCCCCGCACCTCCCAGATAAGGGCTATGCTGCACTGCACAATGACCGAATGCGAGAAGCCGCCATGCGCACGATGCAGCGCTTCGGGCAGAAATTTCGCTGGGCCTGCGCTGTGCCAGCTATGCTGGCAGAGCATCCTCTTTCTCGCCCCGGGCCACGATGCGGAGCGTGCCGTCCGGCAAGGGTCGCTGCAGCGCCTTCGCCTCAGGCCACGGAGCGGTCAGCCAAGTCTCCCACTCCTGTGCCTCGGTCAGGATTGCCGGCATCGCCTTCGGATGCACGGCAGCGACCTCGGCGTTCGGCTCTGTCGTCAGCAGCCCAAAGAGCTCCGCGGTGACCTGGCCCTCCTTCAGCTTCCGCACCGAGGTCCAGCGCGCCCAGATGCCGGCGAAGAAGGTGAGCGGCCGGGACTCGTCGAAGGCGAACCAGACCGGCGGCCGGCTGCCGTCGGGCTGCAACTCGTTCTCCGCGAAACTGGTGAACGGGATCAGGCACCGGTATTCGATCCCGAGCCACGGCCTCCAGTGTGAGGAAGAGACACGCCGGATGTTGGTGACGCCCGGATCGGTGCGCTTGCCGACCAGATATTGCGGCGGCGTCGGCATGCCCCAGCGCGCCATCACCAGCTCGCGGCCCTCCGATCCGTTGCGGATGATCGGCGCGCTGTAGTCGGGATAGATACCCGGCAGAGGCGGCATGTTGCCGGCCCGGTCGATCAGCCCATCGAAGAGGCGGCGCATCGCCTCCTGGGACTTCAGCATCGAGTACAAGATTGCACACGGGATCGCTCCAGTCCGCGCCGCGCCCGAACGGCAGGTACGGCGATTGATATGTCGGAAGCTCGGTGCCGTCAGCCAGCTCGAGCATCGGGAACGCGGCCGACGAAGGCCTGCGCCTCCTCGACACTGCGGAAGTACCAGGCCGTCGCGTTGGCGCCCGTCGCCGCGGCGCCGTGCACGGCGAAGCTGCCACGTCCGAGCTCGGCATCGAGCCAGCGATGCATTTCGAGCAGCAGGTTCTCGAAGCCGCGCCCCGGCACCCGCACCTTGACGCGCACCGGGAAGGCATGGTCGTCGATCCGCTTCTGTGGCGGGCTACGCCTCTCCATGTGACCTCACTCAGTCGCGTTCATTGTTCATGTTATGTTCTCATGTGCTCCGCTTGCGCAAGAGGCTCGGTAGGGCAAGTCTTCTCCTTCGCCGGGCGGCCGTTAAGGGGTGTCGCAGGCCCGCCCCGGAGAGAACCCATGATGTTCAGCGGCAGGCATGCCCTCTGAGCGGCGGAGTCAAATGCAATGGCCCTTCTCGCGTCCGGTGCGGTATGTTGATCGCCAGCTATTTCCCGGTGGTGGTCACCTTGGGTCTCGCAATGGCCGACAGGACACGCGGCGATATCGACGATGCGGACGAGATCATCGCCCGCTCAGTGGCAGACCTGCAGTTGGCGGGGATCAGCGACAGTGCCATCGGCGCCGCGCTCATGCTGCGCTCGATGATGCTTTGGCGCACGGATGGCCTCACCGACGACGAGATCGTCTGCGAGTTCGGCAAATGCATCCAGCTGCCGTTCGGTCGAAACGCGCCGCCGAACCCGAATCGTGCTAGGAAGTCACGAGCCCCGAAATAGCCGCGCCGGCTCTTTCACGGGTTCGGGCCGAACAGCCTGAGCTTCATGGCGATGCCGGTGAGCAGCGCGATCAGAACACCGGTAGTGATGACGTGGACTGCGGTCTGCACTGCGGTGCGCCGGACGAACTGAATGCATTCGAGCAGGGACCGCATGTCGTGGATGGTCAGCACGGCGTCCTTGCCGGCGAGGCCGACGTCAGCAGCGCGCGGCGCGCGCCTTCCTCTGCGGCGCGGGCCAGCATCATCTCGAGCTCG
>CAVQRP010000018.1:0-19776 GCA_963715295.1 uncultured Chloroflexia bacterium | reverse complement strand
TGGCGCGTACCGAAGCGGTCGACTCACCCGAGATCTTCATCAGCCCGCCATCCGGCCCGGGCGGCCAGCAGGTCACCCTCCAGGGGTTCGGCTACCAGCCCGACCTCAACGTCTACGTCCAGCTCGGCGATTTCACCACCGTGGCCGTCGCCCGGACGGATGACACGGGCACGTTCAGCGTCGTGTTCTACATGCCCATCACCAGTGAAGGTGCCCAGAACCTGACCGCTGTGGACGAGTCCGGCAACCGCGCCAGCACCTCCTTCTTCACCGAGTTCGGCTTCGGCAACATCGCCGAGCTGCACCGAGGAGCTGGGCGAGCGCATCGACGGCCTCGAGGCACCAGCCCGGCCGACGACGGCCTCGCCGCGCAGCCCGAGCAGCGAGGGCAGGGCATGACCCACGTCGGCCACCGCACGCGCGGCCCGTGTCCGCGCGCATCCTCGCGACTGGCCCTCGGGCTGGCGCTCCTCGGCGCCCCTGCCGGCGGTCATCCTCGCCCAGGACGACCTACCAGCCGCCGCAGACAAGCCCGGTCCGGCCGCCGAACGCCTCCTCTACAACTCCTTCTTCGTCGACCGCGCGCCGCTGGACATCGATGCCGGCAACATGGACCTGTACCTGTTCGGCCTCAATACCGAGGCGGCCCAGGACCTGCGCGGCACCCCGGGTCGTGGAGCTCATCGACGCCCCCGCCACCACCGTCTCGCTCATCCTCAACCCGGCGCCGCGCGCGCGAGGGCGAGCTCAACCCGTTCTCCATCCTCGAGGTGCGCCAGGCGATGCAGTACCTGGTCAACCGTGACTCCATCGCCCAGGACATCTACCGCGGGGCTGGCCAGCCGATGCTCACGCACGTGGGCCCGGCGACCCCGACTTCCTGACCGTCTACGACATCGACCGCGGCTCCGGCATCAGCTACGACCCGGAGCTCGCGCGCGACCTCATCGCGCAGGCCATGACCGACGCCGGCGCCGAGCTCGTGGACGGCAGCTGGCGCTTCGAGGGCCAGCCGATACGGATCAAGCTCGTCGGCCGCGTCGAGGATGAGCGCCGCGACATCGCCGACCTCGTGCGCGCCGAGCTCGAGGCGGCCGGCTTCGAGGTCGCCATCACCTACGACCAGTTCGCACCCGCGGTGCAGAAGGTCTACTCCACCGATCCGGCCGCCTTCGAGTGGCACATCTACACCGAGGGCTGGGGTCGCAGCGCCCCCAGCCGCTATGACGTCGGCTCCGTCAACGCCTTCATCGCTCCCTGGCTGGGCCAGATGCCCGGCTGGCGCGAGGAGGGCTTCTGGCAGTACGAGAACGATGAGCTCGATACCCTCGGCAAGACGCTGTACCGGGGCGAGTTCGACAGCCTCGAGGAGCGCAACGAGACTCTACCGCCAGATGACGCAGACCGGCCTCGACGAGTCGATCCGCGTCTGGCTGGCGACGGTGGACAACACCTTCCCCGCCAGGGACACGCTCGAGGGCATGACCCGTGACATCGTGGCCGGTCCGCGCAACCCATGGGCCCTGCGGGAGGCCTACATGCCCGGCTCGGACGGACGTCCGCGTGGGCACCAGTGGGTCTGGACCGAGCGCACCACCTACAACCCCATCGGCGGCCTCGGCGATGTCTACGCCACCGACCTCTGGCGCAACCTGGTCGACCCGCCCATCTGGAACGATCCCTTCACGGGGATCCCGCAGCCGTTCCGCGCCGACTACGCGTCGAGACGGCCGGCCCCGAGGGCGCGATGGACGTGCCCGCCGACGCGGTCACCTGGGATGTGGCGAGCAAGACGTGGACGCCGGTCGCGGCGGGGACGACCGCGGTGAGCAAGGTCACCTTCGACTACAGCAAGTACCTCGCGGCCCACTGGCATCACGGCCAGCCCATCACCATCGCCGACGCGGTCTACTCGATCGCACAGGGCTTCGACCTCGCCTACGACCCCGAGAAGGCCCGCATCGAGACGGCCCTGGCGGTGACGTCGCGTCCGATCCTCGAGACGTTCAAGGGCTACCGCCTGACCGACGACGACCAGCTCGAGGTCTACGTCGACTACTGGCACTTCGACGAGGACTACATCGGCGCCTATGCCAGCCCCGTCGGCTTCGACATGCCGTGGGAGCTGAACGCGGCCATGGACGACCTCGTCTTCGATCAGCGCCGGGCGGCCTACAGCGACACCGCGGCCGGCCGCTACAGCGTGCCCTGGCTGAGCCTCGTGCTCAAGCGCGACGCAGGCCTGGTGGACCGCACCCTGCGCGATCTGGAGCGAGATGCCGTGGTGCCGGCCGGCGTCTTCGATTTCGGCGGCCGGTCGCTGGTCACCCCGGAGGAGGCGGTGGCCCGCTACCAGGCCGCGCAGGAGTGGTTCGACGACAAGGACCACCTCGTCATCAGCCAGGGCCCCTTCTATCTCGAGCAGTTCGACCCTCCCGCGCAGTTCGCCGAGCTGCTCGCCTTCCGGGACCCCAGCTACCCCTTCAAGCCGGGCGACTTCTATCGTGGTGAGCCGCCGACGCTGGCCATCGGCGACGTCAGCGCCGACCTGGTGGTGCCCGGCGAGGACGCCGTCATCAGCGCGACCGTCAGCGGACCGGGAACGGTCGGGCTGCAGTACCTGCTGCTCGATCCGGCCGTGGGCGAGGTGGGTCGTCGGGTCCTGCCGACGCCGCCGGCGACGGTGCCTTCGTCGTGACCATCCCGGCCGCGGTGACCGGGACGCTGTTCCCGGGCTTCTATCAGCTCTTCCTCGCCGCCGAGAGTGACTCGCTCGCGCTCATCAGCGAGCGCCGGGTCGACCTCGAGGTGCTCCCCTAACGGGGCCTACCCAGCGTGGGCCCCTCACTCCTGCGCCCCATCCTCGTTCGCGCTGCCAGCCTCGGCGCGGTGCTCGTCATCGTGCTGTTCCTGATGGTGCTGACCCTTGGGGCCACGGGCTACTCCGACCGCATCCTGGACGCGCAGGTCGGCGAGGAGCTGCGTGCCCTGCGCACAAGCCTCTCCGAGAGAGTCACCGATCCCGATGCCGTCGAGGAGATCATCGCCGCACAGCGTGCCGAGCTGGAGGCCTCATACGGGCTGGACAAGGACTGGTGGGAGCGACTACCCGCGGTGGTCGGGCAGGTGCTTGTCTTCGACCTCGGCGAGGCCCGCTCCATCCGCGCCGCCGATGGCTCCAACAACGTGGCCGACATCATCCTCGAGCGGCTGCCGCGCACGGTCATGCTGCTCACGACCTCACTGATCATCAACGCGGTCATCGGCCTGACCGTTGGCGTCTGGCTGTCGACACGTCCCGGCTCACGCGCCGACCGCTTCGTCGCCTACGTAGCCGCCATCACCACCGGCCTTCCTTCCTGGTGGGCCGGCATCCTGCTCATCCTCATCTTCTCCTTCTGGCTACGGGTCCTTCCGTCCGGCGGCATGTACTCCACGCCCCCGCCAGAGGGCGCAGTCGCCTCGCTGCTGGACCTGGCCCGGCACGCTCTGCTGCCGGTCCTCACGCTGGTGCTCGTCAGCATCGGCCCGTCGATCTACGTCACTCGCACGATGACCCTCAACGTGGCGCTCCAGGACCACGTCACGGTCGCCCGCGCCAAGGGCCTGCCAGAGGGCCTCATCCGCCGCCGGCACATCCTGCGCGTGGCCGCACCGCCCATCGTCACCGGCCTCATCCTCGGCCTGGCGGCCACGCTCAGCGGTGCGATCCTCATCGAGACGGTCTTCGCCTGGGAGGGCATGGGCCAGCTCTACTTCAAGACGTTCGCCGGTCAGCCCGACGAGACCATCATCATCGGACTGACCTTCATGTTCACGCTCGTCTACGTGGGCGCGCGCCTGCTGCTGGAGATCCTGTACGTCTTCCTCGACCCGCGGGTGCGCTACTAGTGAGGCGCAGAAGCATCCTGCGCCAGGTACTCGCCAGCAGGGCCGGCAAGATCGGAGTCGCACTGGCGCTCATCCTGGTCGCCGCGTCGCTCCTGGTCATCGTCAGCTTCCCGCTCGACTTCGGGCCTACACGCTGGTCCAATCCGGCAGTCTGGGCAGACTATCCCAAGGCCGTGCCCCCGGCCTGGACGGCGGCGCTCCCCGGCGAGGGCGCCGCCTCGCATCAGATCGTAGAGGCTTCCGAGCCGACCGAGTCGGAGTCCCGTGGTGATGCCAGGGTCGATGTCTACGACCTGGTCTTCGAGCACAGCGCCGATCAGCCGCCCACGTTCCTCTCGTTCAGCCTGGGCGAGGTCAGCTACGCGGAGCGCCCACCCTCGCTCAGCGTGACCTTGCTGCGACCCGACGGTGCGTCCGTGCCGCTGCTGCGCACGACCGTGCGGGGCCCACGCCCCGGAGAGGAGCCACCCTTCGTCCGCCACGACGAGACGCCCCTGCGGGTGCTGTTCAGCGCCGAGCCGGAGACGGCCCAGGCGGCCTCGCAGATGCTGTCGGAGGCGTACGGCGTGGATATCCCCGCACGGGTGCTGCAGGACGACGTGGCGGCGGCGCTCTTCGGCGCGCCCGACGCGGAGGGCGAGCTGCAGCCTCTCAAGGGCGAATACGTGGTGCAGGTGCGCATGGCACTGGCCGACCCCGCGGACTCGGTGGCCTGGGTGCGGGCCGTGGCCGGTGGAACGGTCTTCGGCCTGCTCGGCACCGACGGCTCCGGACGCGACCTTGCTCAGGGCCTCGCCTTCGGCCTGCCGCTGGCGCTGCTCATCGGCATCCTCGCAGCCACGGCGAGCACGGCCATCGGCACCGGCCTGGGCATGCTCAGCGGCTACAAGGGCGGCCGCGTCGACCTCGTCATCCAGCGCGTCGCCGATATCGTCAACACGGTGCCCGCGCTGCCGCTGCTCATCTTCCTCGTCTTCGTCTTTGGCGCCCAGCTGTGGCTCATCCTGACGCTGCTCGTGCTCTTCAGCTGGCCGGGCTTGACCATCATGGTGCGCTCGATGGTGCTGGGCCTGTCCGGCAGCCAGGAGGTCGAGGCGGCGCGTGCCCTCGGTGCCTCGAGCCGGCACATCCTCGTCAAGCACATCTTTCCCCACACGGCGCCATACGTCTTCACCCAGCTCATCTTCTTCGTGCCGGCGGTCATCCTGACCGAGGCCGGACTCTCGTTCCTGGGCCTCGGGGACCCGTCATTGCCGACGTGGGGGCAGATCCTGGAGGATGGCTTCCGCACCGGTGCGGTCTTCCTGGGCTACTGGTGGTGGGTGGTCTCCCCTGGCCTGCTGATCGTGCTCACGGCCATGACCTTCATGCTGCTCGCGCTGGCCATGGAGCCGGTCGTCAACCCCAAGCTGCGGCGCGACTGATGACCCTGCTCGAAGTCCGCGACCTCGCGGTCGAGTACACCACCGAACGCGGTGCACTGCGTGCGGTGGACGGTATCTCCTTCGACCTGGCCGAGGGCGAGGCGATGGGCATCATCGGCGAATCGGGTAGTGGCAAGACCAGCCTGGCCGTGTCGCTCATGCGACTGCTGCCGCGCAACGGCACGCTCGTCGGCGGCAGCATCCGCCTCGCCGGCGACGACCTGCGCGCGATGGACGACGAGCGCTTCCGCGAGCAGGTGCGCTGGAGCCGCATGGCCATGGTCTTCCAGGGCGCGATGCACTCGCTCAACCCGGTCATCCGCATCGGCGACCAGGTGGGCGAGCGCCTGCGCGCGGACGGCATGAGCAAGGCCGACGCACGCGCCCGGGTAGGTGAGCTGCTCGCCCGCGTCGGTCTCTCGGCCAACACCGCCGAGCGCTACCCGCACGAGCTCAGCGGCGGCATGAAGCAGCGCGTGATGGTCGCCTCCGCCCTGACCCACGACCCGCCGCTGCTCATCCTCGACGAGCCCACCAGCGCCCTCGACGTGAGCATCCAGGCGCAGATCATGAACCTGCTCAAGGAGCTCAAGGCCGAACGCGCCATCAGCATGCTCTTCATCACCCACGACCTGGCGCTGGCGTCCGACCTGTGCGACCGCATCGCGGTGGTCTACGCTGGGCAGGTGCGCGAGCTGGGGTCAGCGGAGGATGTGCTGGGTCATCCGGCCGACCCGTACACGCAGCGCCTGCTGGCGGCCATCCCCAACCTGCACGACGCCACGCCCCCCGACTTCCTGCGCGGAACGCCACCCGACCTGCGCGAGGCCATCCGCGGCTGCCGCTTCCGGGCCCGCTGCCCCGTGGCCTACGCAGCCTGTGCCGATGAGCCGCCGTACCTGGAGGTCGAAGCGGCCCACTGGGCGCGGTGCTGGCGGCACCATCCGGTCCGCGGGACGAGCGCCGTGGAGGTGACCCATGGCTGAGTGGACGACGTCGGATGGGCCGGTCCTGCGCGCGGTCGGCCTCAGCGTCACCTTCTTCGTACGCACGTCGTTCTTCGCCACGCGGCCCATCAGCGCGGTCCGTGACGTGAGCCTCGACCTGGCCAAGGGCGAGACCGTCGCCGTAGTGGGTGAATCCGGCAGCGGCAAGACCACGCTCGGGCGCGCCACGCTGCGCCTGACGCCCATCTCGGCAGGGCGCATCGTCTTCGAGGGCGTGGACATCGCGGACCTCACCGGTCATGCCCTGCTGCGGTTCCGTCAGCGCGCCCAAGCCATCTTTCAGGATCCGTTCTCCAGCCTCAGCCCCTACATGCGCGTGGGTGAGCTGGTGGCCGAGCCGCTCGTCATCCACGGGCCATCCGACCGCGACCAGCGCGAGGCCAGGGTGCTGGCGTCACTGGAGCAGGTCAAGCTCTCCCCTGCCGCCGAGTTCGCCGAGAAGTACCCGCACACCCTCTCGGGCGGGCAGCGCCAGCGCGTCAGCATCGCCCGCGCCATGGTGCTCGAGCCGGACTACCTCGTGGCCGACGAGCCGGTCTCGATGATCGATGCCTCCAGCCGCGCCGAGATCCTGTACCTGCTCGCCGAGCTGCAGGACGAACGCGAGCTGACGTTCCTGTACATCACGCACGACCTCGCCAGCGCTCGCCACTTCGCCGATCGCATCGCGGTCATGTATGCCGGACGTATCGTCGAGCTGGCGCCGGCGGGGCAACTCATCGAGGACGCACGGCACCCGTACACGAGGGCGCTGCTGGCCGCGGTGCCTGAGCCCGACCCGGCCAATCGCCTGCGCCATCGACCGGTGGTCAGCGGCGAGCCACCGGACGCCGGCGACCTGCCCGCCGGCTGTGCCTTCGCACCCCGCTGTCCGGTCGCCATCGCCGGCACGTGCGAGCGCCTGATGCCGCCGCTGATCAGACTTGCCGACGGCCACCAGGTGGCCTGTCACCTCTACCCGGCCGGAGTCTCCGCCGGACTCCGCCGCCGGCTCGGGCGACGCGGACTCGCCGGGAGATGGCGTCGCCGGGGCAGCCAGCGCAGCATCGATGACCTCGAGCGCCGCTCGCAGGAAGGGGTCCTCGGACTCGGGATAGCTGAGCCAGTCCGCCTCGACCGCGACGTCCGGCGTGACACCCACGCCTTCGAGCGTCTCCCCGCCGGGCAGCTGGAATCCGAACGAGACGATCTGCAGGAGCGAGCCATCAGCGAAGTCGATGCTGGTGGTGCCGTGGGTCTTGCCGGAGGTCTGGGTGCCCACGATGGTGGCGCGGCCCTGGTCCTGCAGGATGGCTGCCAGCTGCTCGGCGTCAGCCTCGGTCTCCTCGTCGACCAGCACCACCAACGGGATGCCGGCGTAGCGCTCGGCGAGATCGTTGGGCTCGATGTCGATGGGCTCATTGCCCAGGCGCGAATGGAACTCCCCAACCTCACCCTCGACGAACGCCTGCAGCGTGCCGATGACGACCGCCGGGGCGCCCTGGTTGGACGCGCGCAGGTCAAGGATGAGGCCCTCGATGGGCTCGTCACGCAGCAGCGTCGTGAGTGCCTGCTCGATCCCGTCCAGTGCCTCCTGGCCGGACAGCGCCAGCACCTGCAGGTAGCCCACGCGCTCGTCGGCTTCCAGGCGGCGCGCCTCCGGCAGGATGAGCGGGTTGATGCGGCGGCGTTCCAGGCTGACCTCGCGCGGGGCCTTTCCGGGCGTGGCGATGGTCAGGGTGACGTCGGTGCCCTCAGGGCCGCGGATGTCGGCGATGCGGACGCAGGCGTCACCTTCCACGCCGACGATGGTGTCGCGTGCACCGATCCCGGCGTCCTTGGCGGAACCACCGTCGAAGACGTACACGATGCGCAGGCCCGGGCCGTCTTCGCCGACCGCACTGCTGTCGAGCAAGGCTCCGATGCCACCGTAGCTGGGGTCGTAGGTAGCCGGGTCACCCAGGTCCTCGGGCGCGAAGTAGCTGGTGAAGGGGTCGTCCAGCAGGCCCACCATCTCGCCGAGGAGCTCGTAGACCTCGTGGGCGTTGTCGCTGGCGATGACCAGCGGCGCGTACTCGTCGCCGATCGCCTCCCAGTCCTGGCCGGCCGTCGCCGGGTCGACGTAGAGGTCGCGGATGCCCTCCCACACGCCGTTGAACAGGGCGATGCGGAAGTCTTCGGGGATCGACAGTGCCTCCTCGCTGACCGGCGCGGCGGACGGCTCCGGCTCGACACAGGCGTCGGCCGCAGCCGATGGGGCAGCCGAGCCCTCAGCAGCAGCCGAAGGGGTGGCCGAGGGCGCGGGGCTGGTGTCGCCCTCCTGGGCGAGCGACCGGGAGCGTGACCGCGACGAGCAGCGCCAGCACAGCGAAGGTGAGCGCGATGGCGCGGCGGGGGGTATCGGGGCTCATCGTTCCGCGGGGCAGGTGGCTTGGTCCCTCTCCTCGCGATGCTACCCCGAGTCTCCCGTGTCGTCCCGCGGAGGTGTGCCGGGGCGCGGCCGGACGCTCGGCGGATCGCCCCCGGACCGCGGGGCTACCGAACGAGCTGGACCTCGCCGGTCACGTCGATGGTGAAGGAGCCACCGGGGCCGGCACAGAACTTCTGGCCGGGCAGCGCGCAGGGCACGTCGATGGCGGCGCCCTCCAGCCACTTGGCATGCTCGTTGTCGCCGGTGAGCAGGATGGCACCGAAACCGACGATGTCGTAGTAGGCGTTGGCGCCGGTGCCGCCGGTGCTATCGCCCCAGATGGGCACCCACACCGGGATGTGGTTGTCGACGTAGTAGCTGATGTCGCCCCACTCGTTGCCGGTCAGGCTGCCGATCTTGTCGGCGCTGCCGGGCAGGCCGACCTCCGTGCAGCATTCGTACGTCTGCCGGCGGGCCGATCTGCGAGTCGAGGAAGGGCTGGTTGGTCTCGCAGCCACCGGCGGCTCATACCCAGGCTGGCGGCCCAGTTGCACTTGGCGCCCGAGGCCGAACTTGAGCCAGCCGAAGCCACCGGGGATGTTGAGGGAGCCGGTGGTGAGGTTCTGGTCGATGCAGTCGTCGAGGCTGGCCAGCGGGCAGCTGACGAGCGAGTTGAAGCGCGTCGTCCTGGATGCCGATCGGCAGCACGCCCCCGCCGACGCTCTGGCCCGGCGTCATGGCCGTGGCCGAGGAGGCCTCCCAGTCGGTGATGCCGATGACCCCGAGCAGGAAGGGCTTCCAGCTGGTGCGCGCCTCGACGACGACGCCGAAGGCGCCGGGGGGGATGGTGTTGGCGCCCACGACGGGGCCCCGGCGACGGCTCCGCTCTCATCCACGTACTGCGCGTCGACGAGCTGCGCCTCGTTGGCGGTCAGGGTGGTCTGACGGCGGCCTCGACGTTGGCCGTGCCGGCGCCGACCGGTTGTCCCACCAGGTGGACCGACGATGCGGGTGCCGGCCATGGCCGCGAAGTCGGCCGCGTTCTGCGATTGTCGCCGCTGCGCGAAGGCGTAGCCACCGTCCACCACCACCGCCGCACCCAGCACGATGGCGGTCAGGGCCAGGGCGAACAGGGCCAGCGCCTGGCCGTGCTGTGAGGATCGATCGCGGGAGAACATCGCGTGTCTCCTAGTTGATGATCATCGTGGCGGAGCCGCTCAGGGCACCGAGCCGAGGAACGAGTTGATGATCGGCGTGAACAACTGGTAGGTGTACTCGACGCGTACGGACACGATCGCCGCTCGAGGCGCCATGGCGTTGCCGGCGCCGTCCTTGCAGCCGTTCCCGCCGGACGCTTCGGTCCAGGGGCTGGTAGGCACCGGATCGAGGGGAGATCGCCAGCGTTGCAGCTCAGGTGTACCGCAGAGATCGGCCGACGGCCGCGGTCATGCGGTTGACGGCATCGATCACGTTGGCCTTGAAGGTCGGGACGTCGACCGGGCATACGTGGGCACCGGGTCGGCTGCCGTGATCTCGCTTGGATCGCTCACGCAGGGTGCGCCGGTGACGCCGATCCAGCTGGCCTCGGCCGCAGCCAGCCTGGCGCCTTCGCGCGCTGCCTGTGAAAGCACCGAGTTGGTGTAGACGAGCCGGCCCACGTCGAGCACCCCGAAGACGACCAGCAGGAAGATGGGCAGGACGAGCGCGAACTCGACGAGGGCCTGGCCCTCACGGGTCCCGTCGAAGCATCCGCGTCAGGGCCTGTCGCTGACCGACATGTCCGACGAGCACGGCACCGTGCTACCGGCGGTCAGGGTCTGGCTCTGGATCTTCTTCGTACCGGCATTGTTGGTCAGGGTGCCGGTGAAGCCGGCCTCGTCGCGCCACACCTGCAGGGCACCGATGTCGTTCCAGAAGGTGTGATAGAAGTCCGGCACGATGCACGTGGGGACGGCGTGGGCGTGGGGGATGGGGTCGGCGAGGGGGATGGGGTCGGCGTGGGCGTCGCCCCCGGTGGAAGGGTCGGGGTGCTCGGCGTGGGTGTGGGTGTGGGCGTGGGCGTGGGTGTGGGCGTGGGCGTCGGGCGGCGGGGGCGTCGGGCAGGATGCTGACGTTGGCAGGGTTCAGCACCGGCGCCGTAGCAGAAGCCGTCAGGGTCACCTGGCCACCGAAGAGCTCACCCACGATGGGTGTAAGGAACGTGAAGTCCTGGCTGACCGATACACGCACCTGGTTGCCGATGCCCGTGGCGAAGTTCGCCGCCACGTCGCAATCGACCACGGTCGCGCCGGGATGAAGCAGACCGGAGGGTCGACGTTCAACACGCCCTCTCCTCCCTGGCCCTGGTTGGCGACCTCCCGCGCCGCGGCCGCCGATGCCGGCCTCGTAGTCGTCTGGTCGAACGACGTCGCCGGCACGTGCCGAGGCGTAGAAGGTGGCTTCGCGGGCCGCGTTGTTGACGGCGATGTAGCTGAAGAAGAGGCGACCGAAATCGACCGCGAGCAGCAGCAGGACCAGCATCACCGGTGCCACAAGCGCCATCTCAGCCAGCGCCTGCCCCCGGGACTTCTCCCTATTCATGTGACCTCTTCGCATCTGGGAGTCTCCTGCCGATCGTCCATGCTGGGTGATGCGCACCTGACGCGCACCTGTGGGTGCCGATAGGGTACTTGGACCCTGTCGTTTTGACTGCCACCGGCTGGTGCCGCCACGCACCGGCGGCACCTGAACGCCACCCAGACATGCTTGCCATCCAGCCCAAGACTAGGCCGACCCCAACGCGACCGCACCCACCATTGGTAGGCCCCCCGTATGACGCAAGTGCCAATAGCGGCTCTTGTGTGCTGCCATGCAAGACTTCACCAGTCGCGGCTTGCGGGAGGATGGCCAAGAGCGATCGGGCCCATCGACGACCGTCACCGGGGTCAGCGGTCTTCGTATCGAAGGCCCCTGGCGACCCGATCGGCCGTCTCGGCCACGCGCCGCGCCCGCGTCTGCGGACGCTTGGCCGTGGCGATCCAGAGCAGGTACGCCCGCCTGGCGGTGGGCGCCAACGCCTCCCATCGCTCGAGCGTGCCAGGCTGCCCAGCGAACACGGCCGCGAGGTCCTCGGGCACGACCAGGGCCTCGACCGAGTCGAGGATGGCCCACGATCCATCCGCCTTGGCAGCCTCGATGGCGGCACGGCCGGCGTCGGTCATGCGGCCCGCGGCCTGCAGCCGCGCCACCCGCTCCTTGTTGCTGCCGGCCCACAGGCTGCCCTTGCGCCGCGGCGACCACCACAGCATGCCGCGCTCCTCGTCCAGCGAGCGATAGGTGCTGTCGACCCAGCCGAAGCAGAGTGCCTCACAGATGGCCTCCTCGTAGGGGATGGCAGGCTTGCCGGTGCGCGTCTTCCAGCTCACCAGCCAGACGCCATCGGGGCGAGCGTGGTTGGCCCTCAGCCACGCACGCCACTGCGCGGCGGTCGTGAAGTGCAGCTGCTCGGCATCATCCATGACGTTGCCCACGAGCGGCAGTGTAGGTGCCGCTACCATCGGACCGCATGTCACTGACCTTGCTCGACTGGCGCCGGCGGGTGGCCGAGATGTATGCCGATGTCCGCCGCGCGAGCGGCACCGAACCCGACGCTGCGCTGACACGGTTCCGCGCGTCCAGGGACCAGCTGTTCGCCGAGCACCCGGACTCACCCGTCCCGGCCTCGGCGCGTCCCGACTTCGATGGGCTCAGGTACTGGGCCTATGACCCCGGGCTGCGCTTCATCGTGGCGGTCGAACCGCTCGAACCGGTCGCCGTCTCCGCCACCAGCATCAGTGGGGCGTCATTCGCCCTTCGGCGGATCGGGCGCGTGTCGATCCCGCTCGGCACGCTCGAGGTCTACTGGATCGACGTCTATGGCGGCGGCATCTTCGTGCCCTTCCGCGACGCCACGTCTGGTCGCGAGTCGTACGCCGCTGGCCGCTACCTGCTCGACACGGTGAAGGGTGCCGACCTCGGTGGCGACGGCGATGGCCTGGTCATCGACTTCAACTACGCCTATCACCCGTCGTGCGCCTTTGACCGGCATGGAGCTGCCCGCTGGCGCCCCGCGCGAACTGGCTCGACGTGGCGGTGCCGGCCGGGGAGCGACTCGAGCGGCCACTCCCCGGTGCCTTCGTGGGTCCTTGACGAACCGCGGGCCGGGTGCAACCCTCTCTCCGCAACGTGTGCTGCCGCGCTCCTGCAGCCTCTCGCGAATGCGGAGCTCAGGTGCGGGGTCCGAGCCGGTGGCGCCCAGAGTCATGGAGGATCACCTTGAGACGATTGATGGCTGCCCTGGCCATGTCCGCACTGCTCGTCGTATCGCTCGCGAGCGTGACGAGTGCCGGGGAGGGCAATGCCTACGGCAAGAAGATCAAGGCCTGCACCGGTCTCACGTACGGCCAACTCAAGAACGTGGCGCGAGCGGGTGACCTGCCCGACCACGACCCCTCGGTCATCGAGGGCCTGAAGCCCGCCTGGGGCGCCAAGAAGACCTGGCAACACATCAAGCCACTCTGCGACCCGGATGCGGACGCTCCCGGGATCGGCCGGAACCTCTCGTATGGCAAGCGCATCCGCGAATGCACCGGGCTGTCATACGGTCAGCTGAAGCTCGCGGCGAAAGCCGGCGAGATCGAGGGTCACGACCCGGCCCTCATCGAAGGCCTGAAGCCCGCCTGGGGCGCCAGGAAGACCTGGATGCACATCCTGCCGTTCTGCACAGTGGAGCCAGCGCCAGACGCGGCGTGAACCCCTGACAGTAGGGCGTGCGTGATGGCGGCTGGCCGGAGATGGCTGGCCGCCATCACGTTTCGGCGCTCCCGGCCGCCTAGCTATCCGACTTCTGCTGCTCTCCCCAGGTCTCGGGGCCGCAGATGAAGCTCTCAGCCTCTGGCCGCATCCGGACCGCCCACTCGTCATAGTCGCCGCGCAGGCGGGCAGCCGGCCGTCGAGCAGTGCCAGCTCGATCCATTCGGCGACATCGGACAGGCGCTCCCACGGTTCGTAGGGGACATTCTCGACCTCGCACCAGCCTGCCAGCGATGCCTTGGCGAAGATGACGTCGGCATGATGCGCCGCGTAGCGGTCGCTGGGGCCGTCCCCCACGAAGACCACCGCCCGGCCGGCCGCGCGATGGCGCCAGATGCGTTCACGCTTGCATGTACCGCAGACGAGGCACGTGGGGTGGCCGTAGGGAAAGCTCACACCGGCCGCGCCCTGCCCGAGCACGGCCGCGTTGGTGGCGATGGGCAGATCGGAAAGACCCAGCCTCGCCAGCAAACGCTCGACGTGGAAGCCGATACCGTCGCTGACGATCTCCACCGCGGCACCGGCAGCGCCGACCGTCTCCACCAGCTGCAGCAAGCTCTCGTCCAGCGCCAGCGCGTCGACCTCGCGCAGCAGCAGCTCGGCGTCGCGTGGAAGGACGTCCATGTCCCAGGCGATGAGCTCGCGCGAGCCCTTGCTGCCGGCCACGTAGAGCTCGTCCATGTGCCGCACCAGCGACTGGTCCTCGACCAGCTTGCTCAGCAGCGCGTCACCCACGTCATCAAGGCTGATCGTGCCGTCGAAATCGAGCAGCACGCTGAAGGGCGCTCCGAGCGGGTCGAAGGTCGGCTGCTGTGGTGCGCGGCTCATGACTGGGGCCCGGGCATGCTGAAGCCGGGCCGTTGCGGGCCCGGCTTGACGGTGTAGCCGAAGAGGCTAGATGCCCGCTTCCTGCTCCAGCTCAAGGGCTTCCTCGTCGGCTTCCTCGGTGAGCTTCAGCCAGACGAAGAGGCCGGCCAGGATGACCAGCGGGACGATGACGGCGGCGGCGATGAGCACGCCGAGCGCGGCACCGATGAACTTGATGATGCTGCCCATGCGGTTGTGACCTCCTCGAGCGGCACGCCCTCCTCGTGCTGGCCGTGCCAATCAATCCTGATGGTGTGACTGCTGACGATGGCATGAGCGGCCCTATCGTGCAAGTGGCAGCTGCGTGCTGCCGCGGTTGCAGGTCAGGCCGGCCGGACGGCTACTGCGGCGACTGCGCGAGGCTGCCGGCGGGGGCGGCAGGGGCGATTGCTCGCCACGCAGCCCGGGACCCTGTCGCACCATGCCGTGCAGGTCGTCGGCGGTGAACTCTGCCAGCTGATGCTTGCTGCCCTGGCGCGTGCTCATCAGCAGTCGCAGCACATAGGCACCATCCTGCTCGAAGAAGAAGACGTCCTTGGGCTTCTGGTCGTCGATGTAGCGACCGATGACCCGCATCGTCCGCTCGTAGGGCCCGGCCATCGGCGAACCGTCGTTCCGGGGACCGCTGCGGCGCCGTGCCTGTGAATCCTCCAGGAAACGGGCGATGTCCTCATCGAGGAAGGTGTACGTCTCCTTGGTGATGGTCAGGGTGGGATCGGCCCAGGCGGACGAATCCTGCGTCTGTCCGACGATGCCCTGGACGATGAAGCCATCAGGCGCTTCGGCCAGCAGGATCTCGTGTAGTCCGCGCTGGTCGACGAAGGCACCGATGGAGCGCAGGACTTCCTCGTAGTCCTGCCGCGGACTACCTTCGTAGATACGCATCGAGAGCCTCCGTGGATCTCCCCATAGTCTCAGGCCGGTTCCCGCCAGGAGCGCAGGCGCACGGTTCCCGACGAGGGCAGCATGAACGATAGACGCGTGCGGCCGGCATGGCAATGAACGACCGGCGGCCCCGCGCCAGTACTCAGGTCCCGGTGCCGCCCCGGCTCGTCGCGGCGAGCACGACGGCGATGCGCGCGGCGACAGTGGCGTCGCGCTCGATGATCTCGAGGTTGGCCCGCACGCTGCGACCGGCCGTCAGCTCGGCCACGCGGCTGAGCACGAAGGGAGTGCTGGCCGGGCCCGCGATGCCGGCGCCATGCGCCTCCGCCTCTGCCTGGTCGACGGCGGCCGTGACCTCGGCAGCGGAGAGCGCGACGTCCTCCGGCAACGGGACCGTGATGAGGACGCCGGTCCCCAGCCCCAGGCGGCGCTGGTTGGCGATGAGCTGCGCCGCCGCGCGGGCATCGTCGACACGCAGCGGCGCACGATGGCCGCTGCTGCGACTGTAGAAGCCGGCCACCTCGTCGCTGCCCCAGGCCACGACGGGAACGCCGCGTGTCTCTAGCGCTTCCAGCGTTCGGCCTACATCGAGGATGGACTTGGGGCCGGCACAGACGACCGCCACCGGCGTGCGGGCCAGCTCGCCCAGGTCGGCGCTGATATCCATCGACGACTCCCCTCCCCGGTGGACACCACCGATGCCGCCGGTGGCGAAGACCGCGATGCCGGCGAGGTGGGCGGCGATCATCGTGGCTGACACGGTCGTGCCACCCCAGCCGGGCTGCGTCAGGACTCCGGCAAGGTTCTGGCGCGAGACCTTGGGGATGTCACGCGCGTCGGCCAGCTCGGCCAGCTCATCGTCGTCAAGCCCGATCCGGATGCGCCCGGCGTGCGTGGCCACCGTCGCCGGTACGGCTCCGCGCCGCGCGCACCGCGGCCTCGGCCATGCGGGCCGCGGCGAGATTGTCAGGCCGCGGCAGACCGTGCGTCGTGATGGTCGACTCGAGGGCCACGACGGGGGCGCCGGCGTCGATGGCGGCAGCACCTCGGGATGGATGAGCAGCATGTCGTTGGCGGTCACGACCGCTAGCCTAGCGCGGCACCGTGTCGCGCGTTGCGCCCTCGGCGCCGTCCTCAGCCCAGCCTGAGCTCAGGACGACCACCACGCAGGGCGTCACCCGCGGCCCGATGGCCGGCCATGGCCGCCCGGCGCAGCGACGGGTCCAGCTACCCTCGGCACGGCCGCCGGACCCGATGAGCGAGAACAGGAACCCGGCCGCGAAGGCATCGCCAGCGCCGGTGGTGTCGACCTTCTTGCCCCACTCGCAGCGCGGCCACGTCCAGCTGGCGCGTCGCGCCATCCTCGCGCCACAGCACGCGGCAGCCCCAGACGCCATCCTTCACCACCACCAGCTCGGCGTGCGCGAGCAGCCCGGCCCAGGCGCGACGGCCGGCCCGACGAAGCAGCGCTGCCGCCTCGTCGCGGTTGGCGAACAGCACATCCGGACGCAGCGTCGCGATGCGTGCGCGGCACGTCGCACACCGAATTCCAGCAGCGGACCCTGCGAGGAGAGATCGGTGCTCACGAGCGCTCCGGCTGCCCGCGCCAGCTCGGCCGCGTGCAGCGCGGCCGCTCCGATGGGCTGACCGAACAGCGAGTAGGCGGGCACATGCAGCACGTCGGCGCCGCGCAGCCAGCGGGCCTCCACATCGTCCCGATCGACTGCGTCGGCGACCCCGCGCTGGGTCACGAAGGAGCGCTCACCATGCTCTCCGATGAGTGCCGCCAGTCGCCCACTGTTGCCGTGCTGTCGCGCCGCATGCACGCGCACCCCATCTGCGCGGAGCGCCGAGAGCAGGCGCCCGGCCCAGAAGTCGTCACCCACGCTGGTGATGAGCGAGGCACGGCCGCCGATGTGGGCGAAGGTCGCGGCGGTGTTGGCTGCCGAGCCGCCCCGGCGAAAGGCCAGCGTTCCGGGCACGTCCGTGCCGCGCTCGATGGGCCGCTCGGGGGTGACGACGACATCGAGCAGCAGGTCGCCGAGGGCTACGAGGCGCGGACGAGTCTGGCTCATCGGCCGGCAGGATACGGCGGCCGAGGCAGGTGGAAGACCACGGTGTCCGCGACGCTGATGATGGCCGACGGCCCTGACGAAAGGCGGGGAGCACCGGGTGGCAGGGGTCGCCCGCGCTACTCGGCCAGTAGAATGGGGCTTCCGACTCCAGCCAAAGCCCAGCCCAACCCGGACGGGCCGACGTCCGTCCGGACCCACAGCGGGCCGCGTCAGCCCACCTGCCGACCGACACCGCAGCCTCGAGGAGCACGACCTTTGGACGGCACCGCCACGCCTTTCGACCAGCAGCAGGCCATCAACACCATCCGCACGCTCGCCATCGACGGCGTCCAGCAGGCCAACAGCGGCCACCCCGGCGCGCCCATGGGCGCGGCCCCGATGACGTACGTGCTGTGGACGGAGTTCCTGAAGCACGCCCCCACCCGGCCCGACTGGTTCGATCGCGACCGCTTCGTGCTCAGCGCCGGCCACGCCAGCATGCTGCTGTACTCGATGCTCCACCTGACCGGCTACGACCTGCCGCTCGATGAGCTGAAGCGCTTCCGCCAGATGGGCTCGCGCACGCCGGGCCACCCCGAGTTCGGCATGACTCCCGGCGTCGAGGCCACCACCGGACCCCTCGGCCAGGGCTTCACCAACGCCGTGGGCATGGCCATCGCCGAGCGACGCCTGGCGGCCGAGTTCAACCGGCCCGGCTTCGACATCGTCGATCACTGGACCTACACCCTCTGCTCCGACGGCGACCTCCAGGAAGGCATCACGGCGGAGGCGGCCAGCCTCGCCGGACACCTCAAGCTGGGCAAGCTCATCGCGCTCTACGACGACAACGACGTCCAGCTCGACGGGCCCACGTCCATGGCCTGGTCCGAGGACGTGCTGCAGCGCTTCGACGCCTACGGCTGGCACACCCAGCGCGTGGAGGACGGCGAGGACGCCGCCGCCATCGAGGCGGCCATCCAGGCCGCGCGCGCCGACGACCGGCCCTCGATCATCAGCGTCCGCACGATCATCGGCTTCGGATCACCCAACAAGGCCGGCACCTACAAGGTCCACGGCTCGCCGCTGGGCCCCGACGAGGTACGCCTGACCAAGGAGGCCTACGGCCTCGATCCCGACGCCACCTTCGACATCGCGCCGCAGGTGCTGAGCCACTTCCGTGCCGCGGCCGAGGAGGGCGAGGCACTCGTGGCCGAGTGGGAGCAGCGACTGACCGCCTATGCCGACGCCTACCCCGATGCCGCCGCCGAGCTGCGACGCCGCATCAAGGGCGTGCTGGCGCCGGGCTGGGATGCCGAGCTGCCGGTCTACACGGTCGAGGATGGCGGCCTCGCCACGCGTAACGCCTCCCAGAACGCGCTGCAGGGCCTGAAGGCGCGTGCCCGAGCTCATCGGCGGCTCCGCCGACCTCTCGGGCTCCAACCTGACCGACCTTTCCGGCGAGGGCGTCTTCAGCGGCGACGAACCTGGGCGCAACATCCGCTTCGGCGTGCGTGAGCATGCCATGGGCGGCATCGCCAACGGCATCGCCTACCACGGCGGCCTGCTGCCCTTCGTGGCCACGTTCCTGCCCTTCAGCGACTACATGCGTGGCTCGGTCCGCCTGGCCGCGCTCAGTCGGGTTGCATGTCATCTACGTCTGGACGCACGACTCGATCGGGGTCGGCGAGGACGGACCCGACGCACCAGCCCGTCGAGCACTACGCCGCGCTGCGCGCCATGCCCAACCTGACGTTCGTGCGACCGGGCGATCCCAACGAGGCCTCCGCCGCGTGGGCGCTCGCCGGGGAGCAACTGCATGGTCCGATGGCCCTGGCGTTCACGCGGCAGAAGCTGCCGATCCTGGCGGGCACGGCGGAGCGCGCGCGTGACGGCGTGCGCGCTGGGGCATACGCCTCGCGGAGGCGCCGCGGCCGACGGCACCGTGACGGCCGCCCGAGCTCTACCTGATCGCCACCGGCCGGCGCTGCACCCGGCAGTGGCCGCCCGCGAGAAGCTGACGGCGGAGGGGGTCCCACGGGCGTGTCTCGATGCCGAGCTGGGAGCGCTTCCAGGCGAGCCGGCCGCCGACCGTGACGAGGTGCTGCCCCGCGTGGTGACCGTGCGCGTGACCGTCGAGGCCGGCGTGTCGCTGGGGCTGGGACGCGCTGGGTCGACGACGCGAGGGTGCGCATCACGGCCATCGACCGCGTCGGCTCGTACCGGCGCTCGACCGAGGGATTCCAGAAGCTCCGGGTTCAGTGCCGAACGTGGTGCGGGTCGCGCGGGGCGTCCTGCGGCGAGAGTCCGTGGCGTGGTCCCGCGCCCGGGACGAGCATGGCGGCACGACCTCGCCGCCGCGGAGGCGATGAACACGGATACCGCGCTCAATCCTGCCAGGGTCATTGCAGGGCGACGTCGAGGAGGCCATC
>CAVQRP010000017.1:0-96246 GCA_963715295.1 uncultured Chloroflexia bacterium | reverse complement strand
CCGATGCCGCGCGTGCCTTTGGCCAGGTCGCTGCCGGGCTACGTCGTTCGGGTCGCAAGACGTCAGCCCGGGCCTACGACGCCATGATCGCGGCCGTCGCGCTCGCGAACGGCTTGCCGCTCTACACCTGTAACCCCCTCGACTTCAGCGGGATCGACGGCCTTCAGGTCATCCCCGTGTCCATCCGAGATGCACGCTGAACGCGTCGGTGGTCTAGGCTCTCGCGCGATGCGATTCAAGCCCCTCGGTGTGCGGCGCGACGGCGCCGAGCGCTACCTGGTCCTGACGATCGCCGCCTTCGCGGTGACGGTCGCCGGCGTCCGCTGGTACCTCGACACGGCCGGGTATCCCACCATCGGCGGCGGGGACCTGCACGTTGCCCACGTGCTCTGGGGCGGACTGGCTCTCTTCATCGCAGCGCTGCTACCCCTGCTCTACGCGGGCCAGCGCTCGCTGCTCTTGTCGGCAGTCCTCGCCGGCGTCGGCGCGGGCCTGTTCATCGACGAGGTGGGCAAGTTCCTGACCTCCACCAACGACTACTTCTTCGCCCCCGCCGCTCCCATCATCTACGGCAGCATCCTGCTGCTCATCCTGCTGTGGGTGCTCGTGCGCCGGCGGCGGCTGGACAACCAGTCGGCCATGCACGCGGTCGTCGAGTCGCTGGCCGCGGGAGTCGATGGTCGCCTGACCGAGCCCGATCGCCAGCGCGTCCTGGTGCAGCTGCGCGAGGCCCAGGCAGCGACGCCGCCATCGGCCGAGGATGAAGGGCTTGCGGCGTCGATGATCGCAACGCTCGAGTCTCCGGCCATGGACGCGCGGCTGGTGTCCCCCGGCTTCATCGCTCGCGGCGACGCCCGTCGGCTGCTGGAGCGGTTCCTGCCGGCGCGCCTCGAGCGCTGGCTCATCGCCATCGGCCTCCTGCTGGCCGTGGCAGCGGCCCTCGTGTCCGTGCTGGTGCTGCTGGCGTCGGCCGGCGGTGAGATCGACTGGGCCGAACTTCAGACGTTCGACAGCGGCCGACTCGAGATCCCGCGCGAGCCCTTGTGGATCTTGCTGCTCTTCGGCATCAACACCCTGGTCGGCGTCGGCTCGATCGTGGCCCTCCTGCTGCTGGTGCGCAAACGGGCGCTGCGAGCGATGGACGTGGCCCTTGCGGCCACCCTGCTCGGGCTCGTCGCGGGTGGGCTGGTCGGCTTCTACGCCGCACAGGTGGGAGCGCTGGCGACCATCGTGCAGCAGGTGCTGTTGCTCGGTCTCATCATCGACCAACGGATCCGGCTGCAACGGGTGACGACCGACGTTGACGCGGGCGCAGGCTGAGACCTACGCTCGCCACGTGCCAGCCGACTTGCCGCAACAGCCGCCCTTCACGCTGCGTGCGCGACTGCTGAGCCCTCTCCCCGATGGCTCGACGCTGTGGCAGCCCGATGGGGTCATCGAGGTGGACGAGTCCGGACACATCCGCTCCGTCTGTGCCGCGGCTGAAGCACCACGTGAGGCCGAAGCTGCCATCGACCTGCGCCCGCTGGTGCTGATGCCCGGCCTGGTCGACACGCACGTGCACATCCCGCAGGTGCCCGCCGCCGGCCTGGGCGCCGGCATGGATCTGCTGGCCTGGCTGGAGCGCTACGTCTTCCCGCTCGAGCGCGCCTTCGACGTGGCGGCGGCCGAGCGACTGGCGCCGCAGGTGTACCGCGCCATGGCCGCGGCCGGCACCACCACCTTCTCCGCCTACGCCGCCATCTGGCCCGACTCGACCGATGCCTGCTTCCGCGCAGCCGAGGAGCACGGCATCCGCGCCATCATCGGCAACGTCCTCATGGACCGCGTCACCTACGACGACCACACCCCGCCCGACGACATCCTCGAGAACGCCTTACGTGACTCCGCGGACCTCTGCGAGCGCTGGCACGGGGCGGCCGATGGCCGCCTGCGCTATGCCTTCACGCCGCGCTTCGCGGTCTCCTGCACTGCCGACATGCTGCGCGAGTCGGCCTCACTGGCCGGCGCACCATGACGCCACCTGGCAGACGCACCTCTCCGAGGACGCGCTGGAGATCGCCACGGTCGGCGAGCACTTCCCCGAGGCAGCCGACTACCTCGACGTCTACGACCGCGCCGGTGGCCTGGGGCGCAGGGCGCTCTTCGCGCACGCCATCCACCTCTCCGAGCGTGAGGTCGCGCGCATGGTCGAGACCGATTCGGCCATCGCCCACTGCCCGGTCAGCAACATGTTCATCCGCAGCGGCGTGATGCCCATCGCGCGCTACCTCGACGAGGGCCTCCGCGTGGGCCTGGGCACCGACGTGGCCGGCGCCCCGGAGCTGTCGGTCATCACGCAGATGCGCCTCGGCTTCTTCGCAGCACAACGCACGCGCCACGGTCGCCGGTGACGAAGCGCCGCTGCCGGGACCGCTCGAGTGGCTGCGCCTGGGCACGCTCGGGGGCGCGCGGGCGCTCGGCCTCGACGACGTCATCGGCTCGCTCGAAGCGGGCAAGGAGGCCGACCTCATCGCCGTCGACCCCGAGCTGGGTCGCCCGCCCGAGGCCGACGCCTGCCGCGACGTCGAGGAGGTCGTGAGCCGTCTCATCTTCCGGGAGCGAGCGGGCATGGTCCGTGCCGCCTGGGTGCGCGGTCGCCGCCTGGAGGGAGCGCCGGCGGTCTAGCATCCGCGCATGGCACTGCTGGGCATCGACCTGGGCACCTCGGCCGTCAAGGCCGTCGTCATCGACGAGGACGGCCGACTGCTGGGCACGGGCACGCGCGAGATCCCCATGGAGGTGCCGGAGCCGAACCGCGCCGAGCAGGACCCCGAGGCGTGGTGGTCGAACACCGTCATGGCGGTGCGCCAGGCACGCCACGAGGCCGGCACCGACGACATCAGCGCTATCGGCCTCGACGGCCACATGCACGGCGGCGTGCTGCTCGACGCTGCAGCGACCACCGCTGGGCCGCGCCATCACCTGGGCCGACCAGCGCACGGCCGAGCTCATCCCCGAGATCGAGGCCGACATCGGTATCGAGACGTTCCTCGTCGATCGCGGGCACGCGACCGGCCGCCGGCTTCATGGGTCCGACGCTGGCGTGGCTGCGCCGCCACGAGCCTGAGCGCCTCGATGCCGCTGCCATCTTCGTGCTGCCCAAGGACTACCTGCGCCTGCGCCTGACCGGCGAGGCCGCCACCGACATCAGCGACGCGCTCGGGCACGGCCATGTTCGACGTGGCCGCGCGCACCTGGTCGACCGAGCTCTGCGAACGCCTGGGAGCGCCGACCAGTATCCTGCCGCCGCTGCTCGAGTCGGCCGAGGTGGCCGGCTCATCTCACGCACGCGTCGCGGCGGCGCGAGCTGGGGCTGCGGCCCGGCATCCCCGTCGCCGCCGGCTGCTGCCGACCAGTGCGCGCAGGCGGTCGCCAACGGGCTCGTCGACCCCGGGAACGGCTCGGTCACGCTGGGCACGGGCGGGCAGATCGTCGTGGCCACCGACGCTCCCATGGCCGATCCGCAGGGACGCATCCACACCTTCTGCCACGCCGCACCCGACCGCTGGTACCAGCTCGGCGCGACGCTCTCGGCCGGGCCTCTCGCTGCGCTGGCTGCGTGACCGCCTGCGGCTGCAGCCGGACAACCCCTACGCGCAGCTCGACCGGCTCGCGGCCGACGTGCCACCCGGCACCGAAGGCCTCATCTTCCTGCCCTACCTCGTCGGCGAGCGCTCGCCCATCATGGATCCCGAGGCGACCGGCGCCTTCGTCGGCCTGACGCTACGGCCATCGGCGGGCACACCTCGCCCGCGCCGTGCTCGAGGGCGTGGCCTTCTCCCTGCGGGCGACACGCGATGCCGTCGTCGATGCCGGCGGTCAGCTGCGACTCCTGGCTGGCGACGGGCAACGGCCTGGCCAGCCCGCTGTGGCGCGGCATCCTGGCCGACGTCTTCGACGAGCCGCTGGCCTACGTCGACGCCCGCGAGCGCTCCGGCGTCGGTGCCGCGCTCATCGGCGGCATCGCCGCCGGTGTCTACGCCGGCTACGCCGAGGCGAGCGAGGCGGCCCGCCCGCCGCTGAAGGTGACGCGAGCCCGACGCGGAGCGCGCAGCCAGCTACGACGAGGTCTATGCGCGCTACTCCCGACTGTCGACGCTGCTGCTCGAGGCGGGCGCAGGACAGCGGGGTCCGGTCCCTAGAGCACCGGCTTCCAGACCATCAGCGCCACGATGGCGATGGTCAGCACGCAGCAGGATCATACCGTAGAGCTGCATCTTCCTGACGTTCTCGGCCAGCTCGGCGGGCGGCCCCTCCGGTCCGGGCGGCTGCGCCGTGAGGGCGATGACCTTGTTCAGGGCGGGGCGCTGCAGCGCAGGAAGACGATCGAACAGGGCGATGACGTAGAGGACGAGTCGCCAGCGACAGCCACAGCTCCTCGAAGCGGCGCATGCCACCGGACTCGATGACGAGCAGGGTGCCGGTGATGAACATGGAGATGGCCACGGGCACGATCACGCCGTTGGAGACGCGCTTGGAGGCGCGCATGTACCAATTGCCATGCTGTGGCTCCTTGGCGGTCGCCATCCCGAAGATGGGCGCGTAGAAGCCGAAACCAAAGGCCGCGATGGCGCCGAGGATGTGCAGGAACAGCCACAGTTGGAACATGGCGCGTAGCGTACTCGCGCCGCCGAGCCTCGTCCGGCCCTCGCCGCAGACGCGGGGGTCGTGGCGAGTGACTGGTCAGTCGTCGTCCTCGCCCCTGAGTGCCTCCCACCCTTCGCGCATCAGGAGCACGGCGATGGCCAGAGCGGCGACCGGGTCCGCCCACCACCAGCCCAGGAGCGCGTTCAGGCCCAGGCCGGCCAGCGCCACCGCCGAGAGGTACCAGCACGCGCGTGTCTGTCGGGAGTCGGCGATGAGTGCCCGGCTGCCGAGCGCCTGCCCGGTCGTGAGCTTGGCGTGTGCCAGCCACAGCATCACCCCGATCGACACAGCGGTGAGCACGATGCCGATGGGGCTCGCAGCGGGCGCCTCGGCCGCCAGCAGCGTCCGTATCGACTCGAACGCGACGTATCCCGCGAGCACCAGGAAGGACACCCCGACCAGCCGCTCTGCCTTGCGCTCGACGCCTTCGATCGCCTCCTCGTCCAGCCCGCCGCGCGCTTCGGTGCGCAAGCGCCAGATGAGCACCAGCCCGGAGATCGTCTCGACGAAGCTGTCGGCGCCGAAGGCGACCAGCGCCACCGAGCCGCTGGCCAACCCGGCCGCCACCGCGATCACACCCTCGAGCACGTTCCACCCGACGGTCAGGTATTCCAGGCGCAACCCGCGGCGCAGGAGCGCAGGTCGAGCCATGGATACGTCCATCGGCATACGATACGGGGGTAGAGACCCAGCCAGGAGGGAGTACTCGCGTGAGCGAACAGGTTCACGACCAGCGCGCCACCGCGGAGGGGCCCATCGTGCTGTCCCCGCCCGCTCCCGGTGAGACCGCCGCGCCTGTGCTCGGACTGGCGACGCCGGCGCCGCTCCGGCGAGAGGGTCCGGGCAAGCTCACCGGTGAGGCCAGATACACCGACGACCTCGTGTTCCCCGGTGCCTGGTACGGCGCGACCATCCGCTCGACCGAGGCGCACGCGCGCCTGCTCGGGCTCGAGCTCGACCCTGACTTCGACTGGTCGAAGGTCGTCGTCATGACCGCCGCCGATATCCCCGGCGAGAACATCGTCAGCTCCATCCAGGACGACATGCCTGCCCTCGCGGCCGACATCATCCGCCACCATGCCGAGCCGGTGGCGCTCCTGGCCGCGCCGGACAAGGCCACCCTGCGCGAGGCCAGGCGGCGCATCAGGCGCGCACCGAGCCGCTGCCGCCGGTCTTCGACCCGCTCGACTCGACACAGCAGTTCGCCGCCTATGAGATCAGCCGCGGCGACCCCGAGGCTGCCTTCGCGGAGGCCACGCTCATCGTCACGGGCGAGTACCGCGTCGGCCACCAGGAGCAGCTCTACATCGAGAACCAGGCCATGATCGCCGAGCCACGGCCGGACGGCGGCATCACCATCACCGGTTCCATGCAGTGCCCCTACTACGTCCACTCGGCGCTCAAGCGCGCGCTCGACCTGAGTGACACACAAGCTGTCATCACCCAGGCGGAGACTGGCGGCGGCTTCGGCGGAAAGGAGGACTTCCCTTCCGTCGTGGCCATCCACGCGGCCCTGCTGGCGCAGCGAATCGGCAAGCCGGTGCGCATGATCTACGACCGCCACGAGGACATCGCCGCCACCACCAAGCGGCATCCCGGCGATCGATCCGCTACCGCACGGGCGTCGGCGCCGACGGACGACCTGCATCGCTCAGGACGTCGAGGTCGATCATGGATGGCGGCGCCTACTGCACGCTCACACCGGTGGTGCTCTCACGCGGCGTGCTCCACGCGGGTGGACCGTACGAGTGCCCCAACGTGCGCATCAGCGGTCGCGCCATGGCCACCAACACGCCGCCCAACGGCGCCTTCCGTGGCTTCGGTGCGCCGCAGATGGAGTTCGCCGCGGAGCTGCAGGTCGCTCGCATCGCCGAGGAGCTGGGCATCTCGCCGGCGGAGCTGCGCGAGCGCTGGATCTACCGCGAAGGCGGCATCACGCCCACCGGACAGGTGCTGCGTGAGAGCGTCGCCGCGGAGGAGGTGCTGGACGCAGCCACGGAGGTGGCCGACTTCGAGCGCGTCCGCGAGGTCAGCCGCCAGACGCGCGCCATGCGCTGGCGCCAGGCCGCCGAGGCCGGCACGGGCCTGCACTCGACGCGCGTCCATAGCGCTTCGGGCATCGGCCTCGCCATGGCCTGGCATGGCGCCGGCTTCACCGGCCGCGGCGAGATCAATCTCGCCAGCGTGGCCGGCGTCGAGCTGGGCGACGACGGCGTCGTGCGCGTGCTCATCGCCAACACCGAGATCGGCCAGGGCACCAACACGATCTTCCCGATGCTGGTCGCCGACGCCCTCGGCATCGAGCCTGCGGAGGTGCAGATGGCCCCGGTCGACACCTCCATCGTGCCCGACAGTGGCCCCACCGTGGCATCGCGCACGGCCATGGTCGTGGGCGGCCTGCTGTCGCAAGGCGGCCCCGAGGCTGCGCGAGACGGTGGAGGCGCGCTCCGGCGGCTCGTTCGCCGACGCCTATCGTGACGACGCCGCGGCGGCACGGCGCCACCCGCATCGACGAGCAGTTCGAGCCCTACCCGACGTCGACTTCGACGAGGAGACCTATACCGGCGACGCCTACCCCGCCTTCGGCTGGGCCTGCGCCGTGGCCAAGGTGGAGGTCGACCTCGACACCGGCGAGGTGCGCGTGCGCGAGCGTCGTCAGCGCCGATGACGTGGGCCGCGTCATCCACCCGCTGCTCGCGGAGGGCCAGGTCGAGGGCGGCACGCTGCAGGCGGTCGGCTACGCCACCATCGAGGAGATCAAGCTCGAGGATGGCCGCTACCTCAACGACCGACTCTCCACCTACCTCATCCCCACGTCGATGGACGCACCACGCATCACCGCCATCCTGGTGGAGAAGCCATTCAGCGGCGCGCCGCACGGCGCCAAGGGCGTCGGGGAGCTGCCGATGAACGTCGTCGCGCCGGCCATCGTCGACGCCATCCATGACGCCGTCGGGCGTGTGGGTCACGGAGCTGCCGGCAACACCGGAACGCGTGCTGCGAGCACTGGAGGCGAAGGCATGACCGCTGTTCACGATCGAGAGCCGACCGGGCCGGGCGCGGCCTATCGCTTCAGGCTCAATGGTGAGCCGCGCGAAGTAGCGGTTCCCGGGATGCGTCGGCTGCTCGACGTGCTGCGCGAGGACCTCGGTCTCACCGGCACCAAGGAAGGCTGCGGCGAGGGCGAGTGCGGTGCCTGCTCGGTCATCGTCGACGGGATGGTCGTCGACAGCTGCCTGGTGCCGATCTGCCAGGTGGACGGCTCCGAGATCCGCACGGTCGAAGGGCTCTCCGATGCCGAGACCGGCGGCGCTGAGCCCGTTGCAGACCGCCTTCCTGGAGCGCGGAGGCGCCCAGTGCGGGATCTGCACGCCCGGGATGCTGATGGCGGCGCAGGTGTATCTCGACGACGGCGGCAGCGCTGATGAGGACGCGATCCGCGAGGCCATCGCCGGCAACCTCTGTCGCTGCACCGGCTACACCAAGATCATCGACGCCATCGAGGCAGCCGCCGTGGCGCGCGAGAACGCCTGATGGGAGTCGAGCCGCCGGTCGTTAGCCCCGCTACCTTGTCTGAGGCGTTTCAGCTCATGGCGACGGGCGCCTATCGGCCCATGGCCGGAGGCACCGATCTGATGGTGCAGCTGGAAGCGGACGTCGCCGAGCCACCCGCGGCCGTGCTGGACCTGTGGCGCGCTCGATGAGCTGCGTGGCGTCAACACCGACGGCTACGACGTCTCGCATCGGGGCGCTGACCACCTGGACGCAGCTGCGCCACGCCCCGGTGATCTCGGCCCGGCTGCCGGCGTTGGCGGAGGCCGCCGCCACCATCGGTGCGGCCCAGATACAGAACCGCGGCACCATCGGCGGCAACATCTGCAACGCCTCCCCGGCGGGCGACTCGCTGCCGGTCCTGCTGGCGGTGGACGCCGCGTTCGACCTGGGGTCGGTCGAGGGCGTGCGCACCGTGCCGGCGCGTGAGTTCTGGACGGGCTATCGACAGACGGCGCTGCGCGCGGACGAATTGCTCGTGCGGGTGCGCTTCCCCGTCGAACGCGCGCGCCGGACGCGCTTCCGCAAGGTTGGCACGCGAGCCGCCCAGGCCATCTCCAAGGTCGTGCTGGCGCTCAGCTATCGCGACGATGAGGGCACCTGGCGGGACGTGCGGCTGGCGCTGGGCTCAGTGGCGCCGACGACGATCCGGGCACACCAGACCGAGGCCCTGCTCGAGGGCACGCGACCCGGAGCGTCAGTGGCAGATGCCGCCGCGGCCGCGCTCGCGGCCGAGATCGCGCCCATCGACGACGTGCGTTCCACGGCCGACTACCGACGCTCGGTCAGCGCCCGCGTCCTCCATCGGCTGTTGCGCGAGGAAGGCGGCTGGTAGTCAATCCTGCGGGAGGCGTGTGAGATCCGCGGGTGTATCCACGTCCGGCATGGAGCCTCTGACCTGTACCACTTGGACCATGTCCGAACGCGCCGTGAGGAGCGCAGCGAGGCCCATATCACCGTCGCATTCGTCGACCCACGCCCACGCCGAGCGCATCAGTAGCACCGGGTTTCGCGCCGCCTCGCCCGAATAGCGAGGCACGACCGCGGCGCGCCCATCAGGGTCCTGGCTAGCGACGGCCAGGGTGCGCATCACCCCTGCACTCAGCCGAGGCTGGTCGGCAAGGGCGACGAATGCGCCGTCGAACTTCCGGGGCAGGGCTCGCAGCGTGTCGAAGCCAACCTGCAGCGACGACGCCAGGCCCCGCCCGGGTTCGTGGTTGCGGACGCGCAGCTCGTCGCCCCATGCGATGGCCCGCTCGATGCGGTCGGCCCCGTGGCCCAGCACCACGACCGTGGCGGCTGGTCCGAACTCGCGCACGGCAGCCAGCACCCGGGCCAGCATGGGCTCACCCTCGACCTCCGCCAGGAGCTTGGCCCCCGGCGTCGTCGAGTAGCGGCTGCCGGCGCCCGCTGCGAGGACGACAACGGCCAGAACAGGGCTGTGCTGCATGCCCTGAAGGTACACGCGAGTTAAACGCCGGTGAAGCCGGTCGTATCACCCTTGGCCGATGCCAGTGCTTCAACGGGCCCGCGACCGTGGACGACGGCAAGCCCGCCGGACGCTGCTCGGGATCGGGGGCGAGTTGCGAGACGCGCGACTCGCTGCCGGCGTGAGCCAGTTGCATGTTGCGCGGGTCGCAGGGCTGACGCAGTCACGTATCAGCCGCACCGAGCGTGGCCAACGTCTCCCACCCAGGCTCGACGAACTGGCTCAGCACTGTGCCGCACTCGGACTCCGTCTCTCGCTGAAGGCCTACCCGGATGGGCTGCCGGTCCGCGACGCGGCGCAACTGCGCCTGCTGGAACGCCTGCGGCGACAGATCGGGCCAGGGCTGCGATGGCGGACGGAGGTGCCCGTCGGCGGTGTCGACGACCTGCGAGCCTGGGATGTGCTCCTTGAAGGCGACCACGACACCGGCATCGATGCCGAGACGAGGCTCTACGACCTGCAGGCTCTGCAGCGGCGCACGGAATTGAAGTGGCGTGACAGCGGGGTCGCCAGGGTCGTCCTGGTCATCGCCGGTACCAGACACAACCGAGCATTGATACGGGAGCACCGCGCAGCCCTGTCCAGCACCTTGCCGCTGGACACCGCAGCGGTCATGCGTGCGCTGCGCCGAGGGGTTGCGCCACCAGCGAACGGCATCGCCATCGTCTAGCAGAGACGCGTTCCGGTTCGCGTGGCCCCTGTCGCCCGCGTGGCCCCCGTCACCCGCGTGGCCCCCGTCACCCGCGTGGCCCCCGTCACCCGCGTGGCCCCCGTCACCCGTGTGGCCCCCGTCACCCGCGCCGGCTCCGTCGCTCGCGCCGGCTCATGCCACCCACGCCGGCTCATGCCACCGACGCCTAGACGGACCAAGCCGGTGGTGCCCGACGCCCTGTCAGGCCCCTCCTGGGGCACCGCGTTGGTCGTTCCAGTCCATGGTGACCGAGCCGACCAATGGCGTGGCCCCTCGATGCCTTGGAGCATGAGATGGCGAAGCCGCCGGTGGCGCCTGGTCCGTCTAGGCGCCCAGGGCATAGCCCGCCGCCCAGGGCATGGCCCGCCGCCCAGGGCATGGCCCGCCGCCCAGGGCATGGCCCGCCGCCCAGGGCATGGCCCGCCGCCCAGGGCATAGCCCGCGGCGGTGCGGGCCAGCCGGCGGCGCGCTGGTCACGCTCGACTGACCGCGATGGGCGGGAGCGCTAGTCGAGCGTGACGGCCACGATGCTCGGTGGGTGCGGGGCAAGCTCACCGATAACGGCCTGTGCCATGTTGGCGACGTACACCGTCGGCGCTCCCGACTCCACCCCCAGGAAGACGCTGGTTGGCCCCGAGATCCCGTCGCCCGCGTCTGCGAGGACCGTCGGGACTCCGTCGTCCCCGATGCGCCAGATCGTGTTGGCCGGCGGGTCAGCGATGATGAAGTCACCGTCGTCGGTGATGGCGATGCCATCGATGGCGACACCGGCCGGGGAGAGGTGCACGAACGGCTCGCCCGCCTCGCCCTCCGGGCCGATGGGGATGCCGACGATGTGGCCCTGTTCAGTCACGCCCACGTACACGACTCCATCATCGACCGCGACGCCGTTGGCGCCCACCGGGAACGGGAACGGCAGCTCGCCGGTGCCCGCCAGCAGTGGATCGACGAGCCACGCCTCAGCCGGCTGCCAACCAGCGAAGCCGACCCACTCGGAGCGCCAGACGGAGCCGCTGACGGAGTCGGTCACGTACATCACACCGTCATCGCCAAACGCGATGGCATTGGGCATGGCGATGGCCTCGGTACCCGGGACGTGGAAGGCTTCGCCATCGGCACGCTCGAAACCGAGGACGCCGTGGAGCCCGGGGTCGGCCGAGTTGACGGCGGCATAGACGGTGCCGGCGTCATCGATCGCCAGCCCCGTCAGCCCGAAGTCACCCTCGCCAAGCTCGACGTCGGCCAAGTCGGCGGCTTCCCCGTTGGTCGAGATCCGTACCACGCGACCCAGGCTGCTCAGGCCCGCGTAGACATCACCGATCCGGGCCGCAGCCACACCTTCAGGAAACTCTCCGGCGGCGGGATCGAACGTCACGAGCGTCCGCGCCTCTGCGGCGCCCGCCAACTGCGACAGTGCCAACAGCGCAGCACACGCGAGGGCTACGCTGCCGCTCGCACATCGTTTCCTCGTCGACATCGGAGACTCCTCTCGCCATCACGCAGGCTTCGACGAGCACACTCGTGCTCCACCTCGTTAGTGGCGCCACGCCAGCGGCAAGGTTCCGAAACGGCACTGTCACGCGCCTCCCCTACCATTGGCGAGGATGAGCACGATCCCTGAGCACTCCAACCGCCTCGCCAGCGAGACCAGTCCCTACCTGCTGCAGCATGCCCACAACCCCGTGGACTGGTACCCCTGGGGCGAGGAGGCGCTCACGCGAGCCCGCGAGCTGGACCGGCCCATCTTCCTCAGCGTCGGCTACGCCGCCTGCCACTGGTGCCACGTCATGGAGCGAGAGTCGTTCGAGGATGAGCAGACGGCGGCGGCGCTCAACGAGCACTTCGTGGCCATCAAGGTGGACCGCGAGGAGCGGCCTGATATCGACAACATCTACATGGACGCGGTGCAGACCATGACGCGGCAGGGCGGCTGGCCCATGAGCGTCTTCCTCACCCCGGAGGGCCGGCCGTTCTACGGAGGCACCTACTTCCCCGACGAGCCGCGCCACGGGATGCCCTCGTTCCGCCAGTTGCTGGACCGCATCGCCGACCTCTGGGTCAGCCAGCGGGAGGACATCGAGAAGACGGCCGCCAACGTGGCCGAGCACGTGCGCGCCGAGCAGGCTGCCCCAGCACGACTAGCCGAGCAGATCGAAGGCGAGCCACCGCCGGAGCCTGCGCTGCTGCTGAAGGGCGTCGTCGACAGCCTGCACCAGAGCTTCGACGCCGTCGATGGCGGCTTCGGTAGCGCTCCCAAGTTCCCCCAGCCGATGACGCTGGAGCTGCTGTTGCGCGAGCACCTTCGGACGAGCAACCGCGACCCGCTCCTCATGCTCGAGAAGACGCTTGACGCCATGGCTGCCGGCGGCATCTACGACCATCTCGGAGGTGGCTTCGCCCGCTACTCGACCGACAAGCAGTGGCTGGTGCCCCACTTCGAGAAGATGCTGTACGACAACGCCCAGCTGGCGCGCCTCTACAGCCACGCCGCGCAGGTCACCGGCGAGGATCACTACGCCTACATCGCCCGCGAGACGCTGGACTTCGTGGTGCATGAGCTGCGCAACCCGCCCGGTGGTGGCTTCGCCTCCAGCCTCGACGCGGACACCGACGGCCAGGAAGGTCTCACCTACACCTGGCATGCAGCCGAGGTCCGCGAGCTGCTGGGCCCCGACGCGGCCCTCTTCGAGGCCGCCTACGGCGTCACCGCGACGGGCAACTGGGAGGGGCGCACCATCCTCCACCGGGTCCGCAGCGACACCGACCTCGCCGCCGAGGTGGGTCGTCCGCGAGACGAGATCCGCGAGAAGCTGGCACGAGCCCGCGTGACGCTGCTGCGGGCGCGAGACGACCGCCCGCAACCCGCGCGGGACGACAAGGTCCTCACGTCCTGGAATGGCCTGATGATCGGTGCCTTCGCCGATGCCGGGGTGGCACTCGGCGAGCTGCCTTTCGTGGAGGTCGGCGCCGAGGCTGCCGAGTTCGTGCTGGACAACCTTCGCACCCCTGACGGGCGCCTGCTGCGCTCGTGGAAGGACGGTCGAGCCCAACATGCGGGCACGCTGGAAGACCATGCTCACCTGGCGCACGGTCTGCTGGCGCTCTACGAGGCCACCTTCGACGAGCGCTTCTTCGTGGCAGCGCGTGCGCTGGTCGACCTCATCCTCGACCACTTCAGTGCCGACGGGGGCGGCTTCCACGACACCGCCGACGACGCTGAGACCCTCTTCGCGCGACCTCGCAACCTCTACGACAACGCCATCCCGTCGGGTGGCGCCATGGCCACGCTGGTGCTGCTGCGGCTGGCCGCGTTCACCGGGGAGGGCCGCTATCGCAGTGCCGCCGAGCAGGCGCTGGCACCGATGCTGGGCATCGCCGCCAGGTACCCGACCGGGATGGCCCAGTGGCTGCTCGCCTACGGGCTGGCCAGCGCGCCCAGCATGGAGATCGCCATCGTGGGCGACCCCGGCGCCGACGACACCAAGGCGCTCCTGGCGGCCGTGCGTGCGCGCTACCGCCCAGGCCGGGTGATCGCCGTGGCAGCCGATCCCGTTGCCTCGGCCGTGCCGCTGCTGCATGGCCGCGCCGCCATCGAGGGCGCCGCCACCGCCTACCTCTGCCGCGACTTCGCTTGCCGGCAGCCCACGGCCGACCCCGCCACGCTGGCGCGCCAACTCGAGGACGCGCCGGCATCGTAGGCTAGAGCCATGCACGCCGATACCGCCTCATGACGACTCCGCGCGCCCCGCGCGCCATCATCTTCGACCTTGACGGCACGCTCGTCGACACCGTCGGCACCCGCGTCGATTCGTGGATGGCCGTCTTTCCCCGCTTCGGCATCGACCCGGAACCTGCCTTCCTCGCGCCGCTGATGGGCTCCGACGGCAAGCTGCTCGCACGCATGGTGGCCGAGCGCTACGGCGTCGAGCTGAGGCCCGGCGACGACGCCCAGATCGACATCGAAGCCGGCGCCGAGTTCCGCGTCCTCAACGCCAGCCCGCGCCCCCTGCCGGCGGCGCGTGAGGTCCTCGAAGCGCTCACGGACCGAGCCCTGCCCTGGGCCGTGGCCACGTCGAGCCTGCCGGATGACGCTCGCGAGTCGGTCGAGTCACTGGGGCTGCGAAGCATGCCGCTGATCTGTGATGGCGCCGACGTGGAGCACGCCAAGCCCGCACCCGACCTGCTGCTCAAGGCCGCCGGGCTGCTGGAGGTCGAGCCTGGCGACACCTGGTACGTGGGCGACTCGCGCTGGGACATGCTCGCGTCGCGAGCGGCCGGTATGCGTGCGGTCGCCGTGCTCACCGGAGCCACGGCCGCGGCCGAGCTGAGCGAGACCGGAGCCGACGCCATCTACCCCACGCTGCGCGAGTTCATGGCGGATCTTCCGACCGACTGAACCGCTACCCCGCCTCGTCGCCGGCGAGCAGCGCAGCGGCCTCAGCGCACCGACGCGCGCACCTCCGGGGTGAGCCGGTCCCGACGCCCGTGGCTGGAGTCGTGCGCCAACGCTTCCAGTCGCTGCTCGATGTCGCGCATGGCCACCAGCTGGCGCTCGCGCAGATCCTCCAGCGTCCCGCGTCCGGCGTCGGCGGCGGCGGCGAGAAGCACGCCCAGATGCGACAGGCACCATGGCGCCGTGGTGATGGCCTGGCGCCACGTCGGCTCACTCTCCGCGAGGTCAAGCAGACGTTTCGAGGCGGCGGCCGCAAGCGTCGTCTCCTGTTCGCAGACGGGGCAGTCCCAAGCCGGGCGCGTGGCCTCGCGCAGACGCTTGGCAGCGCGGAAGCCACCCGCGGCCTCGAGCGCTCGGCGCCGTGCCGCCAGCTGCGAGCGCAGGAAGATGCCGCCACCCACGCCATCGCCGTTGCCGGCCGTGTCGGCCACCACTGCCGCGCGCACGTGACGCCCACAGAACCCACCGCCGGCCACGAAGCGATCGCGGTACGCGCGGTCGGTGGTGTGCTGGTAGAGCAGCGACTCCAGGTACTGCGGTGCGATCCTGGCCACGTGCGCGCACAGCGGGCAAGCATCACCCGCGAGCGCCTCGACGAGCGCTTCGTCGCCCATGGACTGCGCGCGGAGCCGGGCAGCGCCGGCAGGGTCATCGTGCATGGGTAGGCAGTCTACGCGGGCAGTGGCACGCTCAGGCCGCGTTGGAGTGCCTCGAGGCGCGGCGCCCTGACCCAAGGACACGACGACGCCCCGGTAGGTCAGACCCGCCGGGGCGCTTCGTTGGGCGATCCGATCGGTGGGGGCTACGGGCTGACGACGAAGTCACCCTGCATGGTGAAGTAGTGGCCGGGCACGGTGCAGGCGAAGCGCAGGTCTGCGACGTTCTCCGGCACCACCCATGTCAGCTCCTGCACGCCGCTGTTCCAGGTCGGGCAGGCCGACGTCGGTCTGCCCGTTGGGGACCTGCAGCTCAGCGTCGGGGCCGATGTAGAAGTTGTGCTCGAAGCCGGCGGTGTTGTTGATGCGGAAGACCACCGTCTCGCCGGGCGTCACGGCGATGCTCGCGGATCTGCTCGCCGTCCTGCAGGAAGCGGATGGCAGCGTCCGTCTTCGAGCTCGATGACGCGCGGCTCGCCGCTGGCCACGGCCGGCTGCTCGGGTGCGGCGGACTCCGCGGGGGCCTGCGCCGCCTCCGACGCGGCCGGCTGCTCGGGCTGCGCCGGCGCCGCGGCTGCCGAGAACGTGCCCTGCATGGTGGTGTAGTGGCCGGGCACGGTGCAGCCGAACTTGAGGCCGCTGACGTCGTCGGGCACCACCCACTCGACCGTCTGGACGCCGGTCGTCCAGTCGGGGATGCCGACATCGGTGGTGGCGTTCGGGCACCATCAGCTCGGCGTCCTGTGCCGATCCAGAAGTTGTGCGCGAAGCCGGCGGTGTTGTCGATCTCGAAGACGATCGTCTCACCGGGCGTGACCGGGATGTCGGTGACCGGCTGCCCGTTGGCGTCGGTGAAACGCAGGGCGGCGTCGGCCTGGAGCGCGATGACGCGCGGCTCGCCGCTGGCGCACGGCCGGCTGCTCGGGTGCGGCGGACTCCGCGGGGGCCTGCGCCGCCTCCGACGCGGCCGGCTGCTCGGGCTGCGCCGGCGCCGGCGGCGGCCGAGAACGTGCCCTGCATGAGGGTGTAGTGGCCGGGCACGGTGCAGCCGAACTTGAGGCCGCTGACGTCGTCGGGCACGACCCACTCGACCGTCCTGGACGCCGGTCGTCCAGTTGGGGATGCCGACATCGGTGGTGGCGTACGGCGACCATCAGCTCGGCGTCCGGCCGATCCAGAAGTTGTGCTCGAAGCCGGCGGTGTTGTCGATCTCGAAGACGATCGTCTCACCGGGCGTGACCGGGATGTCGGTGACCGGCTGCCCGCGTGGCGTCGGTGAAACGCAGGGCGGCGTCGGCCTGGAGCGCGATGACGCGCGGCTCGCCGCTGGCGACGGCCGGCTGCTCGGGTGCGGCGGACTCCGCGGGGGCCTGCGCCGCCTCCGACGCGGCCGGCTGCTCGGGCTGCGCCGGCGCCGCGGTCGGCTCTGATGCGGTCGCCGACTCGGCGGGTGCCTGGGCCTCGCTTTCCGACGCGGTCACCGGCGCGTAGGTCCATTCGGCGCCGGTGTCGCTGGCACAAGCGGCCACGATGAAGGTGAGTGCGAAGAGGGCCAGGATGACCCGGGGGAGCGATGTGTTCATGAGCGCGATGCTACGTCATCCGCCCCTTTTGGATCGCGGGTCGCCGGTGCGCCCGTCGGCACCAGCCCCTGGCGGATGGCGACGCCGGCCGCTTCGGTACGACTGGAGACGCCCAGCTTGGCGAGGATGCGACGAACGTGGACGTGGACGGTGCGCTCGCTGATGAACAGGCGCGCGGCGATGTCACGGTCGGTGCGGCCCTCGGCCAGGATGTGGAGCACCTCCCGCTCGCGCGGGCTGAGTCCGTAGGTGTCAGCGGGGGCCTTGCGCAGCGAGGCGATGACGCGCTCCTCGATGGCCTGGGCGATACCGGGACTGCCGGTGGCCGGCGCGTCAGGCAGCCCTGGACCGACCGCCACGGGTGCCGTCGCGCCGGGTCCGACCGCCACCAGTCGTGCAGCCACCTCGTCAGGGACCGGCAACGCCACCCGAGCGCGTTTGCCCAGATCGACGACCTCGCGCAGCAACGGCAGGGCGGGCAGGTCCCGCGCCAGCCGATACGCCTCCGAGAGCGGCTCACGCGCCTCCAGTCGGGCCGACTCGCGGTCTTCCTCGGGGGCCGCGGCGAGGATCGCCAGCGCCTGCCACCAGCGCGCCTTGGCTTGGCGATACGGGATGGAGTGGCGCCCCCAGGCCTCCGCCAGGGCCGCCCAGGTCTCGGGTTCAGGCGTGCCGCGGACGCGTTGTGCGTGTGCGCGGGCAACGTCAAGCAACAGCTCCGCCTCTCTCCGGGCGCCCAGCTCGGGCCCGATCGAGGAAGCGGCGACGTAGGCCTCGGCCGCCGGTAGCACGCTCTCCGCAAGCGAGCGCGCTCGCGCGATGAGGCCGGTCGAGGATGTCGCGCGACCATGCTCGGCGGCGGCCGCAGCCGCCTCCAGTGAGGTCGAGGCAGCGTAGGCCACGACACCGAGCTCGTCGCTCTCGAGGGCCCGGGGCCACTCGCGTTCGGCGATGCTGAGGGCCTCGTCGACGCGATCGTTCCACAGCGCCAGGCTGACCGCCGAGCGCATGACCATGCCGGTCCAGTGCCCGGGCGAGACGGTCTGCAGCTCCAGCAAGGTGCGGCCCACGATGCTGGCGGCCTCTTCGATCGGCCCGCGATTCGGTCAGCAGCAGGCCCAACACCAGCAACGACAGCCAGGTGATCTCGCGGCGCCCGGTCTGCCAGCGCAGATCGCTGCGGCACTCACGTTCGGCCTCCTCCCAGCGTCCCAGCTGGAACAGGATGTCGGCGGCGTTGCCGCGCAGGAAGGCACCGTAGGTGGCCTCCAGGCCACCGGCCGCCGCCTCGGCCAGGAACTCCTGCACGACCGCCAGCGCCTCCTCGCGACGGAGGTCAAGGTCGAGCAAGGTGGTGCGATTGGCGGCGACGCGCATGAGGTGGTCGAGCCGGCCCGCCTGGCGCGACAGTGCCGCTGCCTCCTCGAGCAGCTCGAGACCGCGCCGGGGTCACCCAGGTAGGCGACGTCGACGCCCTGGGTGCAGATGGCGTGCGCGCGCTCCTGCAGGGTGTCCTCGCCGGCTCGTGCAGCCGCCTCGGCCGTGGTCAGCGCCTGCTCCGCGATCAGGCGGGAGTCGGTGAAGCGGCCGTCGATCATGAGGTGCTGCGCCAGCGACGCCTGCACCCAGGCGCGGCTGCGGCTGGGTGCGGCGGGCATGATGCCGAGCGCCCGCTCCATATTGTCGATCGCCCCGGGGAGATCGCCCGCGTGCCACTGGTAGCGCCCCAGCTCCTCGTGCATCTCACCCAGTGACAGCCGGGTGGCGGCATCACGCTGGCCACGTTGACTGGATGCCTCGCGCGTGGCGCGGCTGTCGATGGCTCGACGCATCAGGGCGGCCGCACGTCGGAACGAGCCCGCCGAGGCGGAGGCGCGGGCGGCACCGGCGAGCAGCTCCGACTGCACCTGTGGGCTCACCGGCTCCAGGCTGGGCAGCTCCAGCGTCTCCTCGTAGTGCTGCAACGCGGTCTCGGCCGGATCGAGGCGGGCCGCCTGCTGCGCCGCTCGCAGATGCGCGGCGCGCGCCTCTGCCGGTCGAGCGGCGCGTGACCAGTGCCACGCCGCCAGGGAGGGCTCAGCATGCAGCTGCTCGGCGAGAGCAGCGTGGATCCCCTGCCGCTCCAGCGTCAGCTCCATCGCCTCGACGGCCTCGGCGCAGAGCTCGTGGCTGATGGCGATGCGGTCGTCCGACTCGCTGACATAGCCGCCACTGATGGCTTCCTCCAGCCCCTGCACGGTGAGCCGGCCATCGGGCGGGTGCACGCCCAGCAGGGTCGAACGCACGAGCGGTACCCGTGCCGCGGCCAGCACGCGGACGATCCTGGCGCCGTCACGTGACAGTGCCTCCACGCGGGCGCCGTAGAGCTGATCGAACGGGTCGGACAGGCGTACGCCTTCGAGCGCACGGGCGCTGCGTGCCAGCTCCAGGGCGAGGAGGGGGTTGCCGCGCGCGCCTTCGCTGACGGCAGTGAGGACGTTCTGGGCGGGCCGCTCGCCGAGGGCATCGGTCACCAGTCGCTCGACGTCGGCCGCAGGCAGCGGCCCCAGCTCGATGTGCACGACCTCGGGGTCGGCGCTGAGACTGTCCGCCAGGCTGGCCATGGGATGGCGGCGATGGACCTCGTCGGGCTGATAGGTGAGCACGAGGCAGATGGGCAGCGACCGGCCCACGTCCTGCAGCGCCTCGATGAGCTTGCGTGTCGCCGGGTCGGCATGGTGCACGTCCTCCAGCACCAGTAGCAGGACGCCGGCGCCGGCGAGTCGCTCGAGCGTGCCCAGGATCGACTCCAGCACACGGCGGCCGAGCTGCTCGGGCGCCGAGAGCGAGGGCGGCCCATGCTCGATGCCAAGGGCATCCAGGCGGGCGACGAGGCTCGGCACGAGGGCACACAGATCGTCGCCCGCGTGGGCCACGACCTCGGCCACGCGCTCGTCGGGCAGCTGCGCGAAGGAACACGCCAGGGCATCGCCCACGGCCTGGTAGGGCTTGCCGGCGGCAGGCTCGTACGCGAGACCACGGCACGCCAGCACGCCCGGCACGCGCGAGACGCGCATCGATAGCTCATCCAGGAGGCGCGTGCAGCCGATACCGGCTGGTCCGGTCAGCACGACACGGCCGAGTCTTCCCTCCGCGACTCGCCGCACGGCTTCGGCCAGCTGGGCCAGCTCGCGCTCCCGGCCCAAGAACGCCATGCTGCGAAGCATAGACGCCATGTGCCACATACTTCGCTCGTGACAGACAGCGAGGCGCGCCCGACGCCGAAGCCGGTGCATCCGAACAACACGCTCAACGAGCTCAGCGGCGACGAGTGGCTCTACTTCACCAAGTCGCTGCTCACCACGGCCTACCCATCGGAGCTGGGCCACGGGGCGCGCAAGGCGCACGGTGCCAACAAGCCGCCACGCCTGATGGCCCGGCTGATCGAGTTCTTCACCACGGGGCGACGAGCTGGTGCTGGACCCCTTCGCCGGGGTCGGCGGCACACTCCTGGGCGCCGCCATCTGCCGCCGGCCGCGGCGGGCGCTGGGGTTTGAGATCGACCCTCGGTGGGCAGCGGTCTACGAGAGCGTCGTGGCAGCAGCCTCGGAAGAGGACGGCGGCGGCATCCAGCTGACCGACCTGGGCGACAACGACCCCGGTGGCCCGCGCCGCTTCGACCCCGCCGGCTGCCGACTGGAGGTGGGCGACGCCATGTCGCTGGTACGCGGGCTCGAGGACGCCAGCGTGGACCTGGTGGCCACCGACCCGCCCTACAACCCGCAGCTGAAGCCGACCATGTCCGGCGGCCCGCTGGCCGAGACCTTCGCCAACCGCCGCACCGACTACGCCATGATCACCGACGATCCGGCCGACCTTGCCAACAGCGCCTCGTACGCGGAGTACCTCGAGCGCATGGGTGCCCTCTTCGGAGAGCTGCGACGGGTGCTGCGGCCCAGGCGCTACGCCGTCGTCATCGTGCGTGATGCCTACCAGCAGGGGCGGTACCGCTTCGTGGCCTCCGACCTGGCCGCGCGCGCCGAGCCTCACGGCTTCACCACCAAGGGCGACCTCATCTGGTACCAGGCCGGCACACGCCTACGGCCGTACGGCTATCCGCACGCGTTCGTGCCCAACATCGTCCACCAGCACATCCTGGTGCTGCGCGCGGAGTAACGGCTTCTGCGCGAGGGCCGAACGCAGCGTCGAGCCTGCGCTACTCCTCGGCAGCGAGGATCTCGGCACAGGCGCGACAGCCAACGTCCGGGCAGTCACCCACATCGGCAGCCTCGTGGCCGGCCGCTTCGTGGCGAGCCTGGGCTCGTCGTTCGATGCGATGACGCTCTCGGTCGGCGCCGCGCTGTTCGGAGCGCTGCATGACGTCGGCCAACGCCTTCGACGCGTTGCGGACCGGACTCATCGGTCGTGTGCGCCCTACCTGGCCAACAGTCGCGCACGCAGGGTCTCATCCTGGCTGGCGTCGATGCAGACCTGGGCCATGGCCAACGCACCATCGAAGATGGCCTGGTCGGCCGATGGCGTCGCGCAGGCATCGGCGAACTCAGCCTGGTGGTTCACGGCACCATGCGTCTCGATGCCCAGCATCGGGTGGATGGACGGCACTTCGTGCGAGATGTTTCCCATGTCGGTCGAGACCGGGTTCGATTCCGGCTCGAACGTCCGGCCCAGCGACACGGCGTGCATGGCATAGAGCGCCGCCAGCTCGGGATCGTGGCGCATGTCCTTGTAGGCCACGTCGAGCTCCAGCTGCAGCGTGGCGCCGGTCGCCAGTGCGCCTGCCTCGAAGCAGTTGCGCACGAGGCGAAGGAGCTCCTCGAGGCGCTCGGTCGTGCCGGCGCGGACCATGAAGTCGGCTGTCGTCAGCTCGGGGATGATGTTGGAGGCGTCACCACCCCCGGTCACGATGCCGTGGACGCGATCGCTGGGAAGGAGCTGCTGGCGCAACAGCCCGATGGCCGTCTGGGCGATGACCATGGCATCGAGGGCGTTGATGCCCAGCCACGGGAAGCCCGATGCATGCGCAGCCCGGCCGTGGTAGGTGACGGCCAGCTGCTGCACCGCGATGATGGCCGGCTCCGCGACGTCGCTGGGGAACGGGTGCACCATCATGGAGGCGTGGACGTCGTCGAAGAAGCCGCCTTCGATGAAGCCGATCTTGCCGCCGCCACTCTCCTCGGCCGGCGTGCCCAGGACGCTGACCCTGAGACCCAGCTCGTCGACGAGCGGCGCCAGCGCCATGCCGGCGCCAAGCGCCGCGGTGCAGATGACGTTGTGACCACAGGCGTGGCCGACCGCCGGCAGCGCGTCGTACTCGGCACAGATGGCGATATGGAGCGGACCACGGCCGACAGTGGCCACGAACGCGGTCGGCATCTCGCCATAGCCACGCTGCACCTCGAACCCGGCCACCTCAAGCGCGTCGGTGAGCCAGGCGGCCGCCTGCACCTCCTCGTATCCCAGCTCCGGGTTCTGGTAGATACGGTGCGAGAGCTCGACCAGCTCGGGGTAGGCAGCCTCGAGCGCGGCGCGCGCCGCAGCGTGTGCGTCGGTCGTCATCGACCGAGTCTACCCCCGTCGATGGGACCCTCGCGGCATGCCCGAGGCGACTAGAAGCCGGTCGTGCCGTTCACGTTGCGGTTGCCGTTGGGGGTGCTGCGGACCGGGCTGCCGTAGCCACGCGAGGCCGTCGTCGCGCGCGGCGCCACGCGCATCTGCAAGGTCTCCGCACGCAACGTCTCAGCCACCGATGACCGCACATGCGTGGCTTCCACAGACGCGGTCGAGGTCGCTGAAGGCGCGTCCGTCGACCCGGTGGTGGGGGCGCCGACGGCGGGCACGGGTCGAGTGCTCGACGCTGGGGTCACGGCGGGCGCAGCCTTGGTCGCGGCCGAGGCCGGCGCAGGAGCGGCCGACGAGGGCCTGGTCGCAGCCTCGGCCTTGTCGTCAGGCGTGGTCTCACCTCGCAGCGGGGCACTGCCGCGAATGGTCCCCGAGCCGTCCTTGGGCGACTCGCTGAGCATGTGCATCTCACCCTCGACCGAGGCACCTTCGTGGAGCATCAGCTTGAAGGTCTCGACGCGGCCGTTGATGCGGCCACTGGCGCGTGCCTCCAGGCGCTGCCGACAGGTCAGGTTGCCGGTGAACTCGCCGGCGATGATGGCCTCATCGACGATGACATCGGCATCGACGCTGGCGCCGTCCTCGATCCGGACTTGCACAGCCTCGATGCGGCCCTTCACGGAACCCATCACGACCACGGTGCCGCGCGAGGTGAAGGTGCCCTCGAGATGGTCGTCCCTGGCGATGACCGAGTCGTCGGGGCCAGGGCCGATCGCTTCGGCGACGGGCTCCGGAGTGGTCGAAGGGTAGGCCGGCATCACGGGCTTGGCCGGCTGCGGGGGCAGCTCGCGCATACCGACCGGAGCTGGGGACTGATCGGTCACAGGCTCATCCGCGGACTGACTGAACATGGTTCCTCCTGGAAGTAGGACCGCCAGTGTAGGCGGGGTGAAAGCGGATTCCACGCTCGCATCCGGGGGTTGGCCGGGCTTGTGGTGCGCCGACGCCACACTTGTGTGCACGGGACCGCACCGTTGCACCCCTCACCGCCTCCGTGCCGCGACCGGCAGGGAGTGTGTCGAGCAGGCCCATCGCAGGAATCATCCATCTTGGATGATGTGCCAGCCGCCCTGCAGGCTGCTACCCTCGCGCTAACGATTCGGCCGCATCCGGCCGACGCCTTCCCGCGGTCCGATGGCGAAGCGGGGGTGAACGATCGAACGATGAGAGGGAGAGAAGATGAAACGACCTATCGGAGTGATCCTGCTGGCGGCGGGAGCGGGCCTGGCAGGCTTGTACCAGCTGTACATGATGATCGTGTACCTGGGCATCGTTAACTTCCCCATCGACAACGACCGCTTCGGGGATATGTCCTTCCAGAATCCGCAGTGGGGCGCCGCGCTGTGGGCCCTGCTGATCGCGGCCATCTGGATCTGGGTCGCCATGGGCTTCTGGAACCTGCGTGCCTATGCCGTCCAGTTCGGCCTGTTCATCAGCCTGTTCACGCTGATCTGGGGCTTCTTCGCCCTGCTGTTCGGCAACTCGGTCGAGGCTTCCACGATCCCCTGGATCCTCGCAGGCTTCATCTACCTGTACCTCAGCTACCCAGGCGTCCAGCAGGCGTTCGTCGAGAACGAGAAGTCCAGGCTGACGCCCGAGCAGATCGCGGCCATCGAGCAGCTGGAAGCGGCCAACGTGGCTGCCAACGCCAAGCCCGCTCCGGGCATGGGCAAGCCCGACGCCTCCTAGGCGCACCGACGAGCCGGGCTGACCCGGCAAGCACGAAACGACGTCCGCCGCAGACCCAGCCGGGTCGGGCGGACGTCGTCGTTCCTAGCCGCCGAGGGCGGCGATCATCACCTCCAGCGGGGCGTCCTCGCCGGTCCAGGCCTTGAAGCCGGCGGCACCCTGGCGCGCCAGCATCCCCAGGCCATCGAGGGTGCGGTGACCGCGCGCCCGCGCCAGGCGCAGGAGGGCGGTGTCGGATCGCTCCGGGTTGAGGTCGCAGACGACCGTAGCGCTCGCCAGGCCCGAAAGGTCCACGTCCACGTACTGCTCGGCCGCGGCGCCGCTACCCATGCCGACCGGCGTGCAGTCGACGAGCACATCGCACGCGGGCACGCTCAGCCGCCCCTCCCAGGGCAGGGAGACAGCCTCGACCGGGGTCCGGGCAGCAAGGATGCCGACCAGCTCTTCGCGCCTGGACGCGGTGCGACCGGCGATCGTCACCCGCCTCGCGCCGGCCAGCGCCAGCTCCACCGCGACCGCCCGCGCGGCACCTCCCGCACCCAACAGCACGACATCCAGGCCGGCCGGATCGATACCGGCGTCCCGAAGCGACCAGACGAAGCCGGAGCCATCGGTGTTGGAGCCGATGAGCCGGCCATCGGGCTGACGCACTACGGTGTTGCAGGCACCACTGATCTGGGCCGAGGGCTCAAGGCCATCCAGCATCGGGATCACCGCCACCTTGTGTGGCAGCGTGAGATTGAGCCCGCCGAAGCCGAGCACGCGGGCGGCCTCGACCGCGGCGGCCAGGTCCGCGGCCGGCACGGTGATGTCGAGGTAGTGCCAGTCGAGACCGGCGTGCGCGAAGGCCGCGTTCTGCATGATCGATGTCGGGTTGCCTTCGACAGGGTCGCCGAAGACGGCGACGTACCGGGTAACCATGCTAGAAGGGCACGCCGCAGACGACGATGACGTTGCTGTAGGGCGTGAACTCGCCGCTGCGGACGACGAACTTGGCGCCGTAGGTGCGGTCCTTCAGCTCATCGTGCGGGATGCGCTCCGCGTCACCGACCAGCTTCTCGATCGAGCCCGCGACCTCGTCGCTGGCCTCCTCGGCGATGACCGCGCCCTCGGCCACGACCTCGCTCATGATCGCCTCGAGGACATCGAGGAACGGGGCCATCCCCGGCCGGTACGCAAGGTCGATGCGCGGCAGGCCATCGGGGATGGGAAAGCCGCCATCGCAGACGACGAACTCGTCGGTGTGACCCAGCTCGGCGATAGCCGCCAGCAGGTCGGGGTGCAGGAGTCCGGACTTCTTCATGCGCGTGTCTCCTCTGTGTCGGGCTGGTCGCCACACACTACGACCGCAGCCGGGCTGGCGTGGAGCCGCCACGCGAACGGTTGCCCGCCGCGTATCCTCGAGCCATCATGCCGGACCCACGACTCATCCTCGCCATCGACCAGGGAACCACCAACACCAAGGCCATCCTCATCGACGCGGGAGGGCTGGTGGTGGCCCAGGCCTCGCGGCCGATGGCGATCGAGTACCCGCGACCAGGTTGGGTCCAGCAGGATGCGGGCGCGCTGTGGCAGAGCGTGCGCGAATGTGTCGACGAGGTCCTGCAGGGAGCGGGCTCCCCACCCCTTGCTGCTGTCGGCATCTCCAACCAGCGCGAGTCGGCCGTGGCCTGGGAGCGCGGCAGTGGCACGCCAGTCGGTCCCGTCGTCACGTGGCAGTGCCGGCGGTCGGCCGACCTCTGCGAGGGGCTGCGCGGTGCCGGACACGCTCCGGAGATCCAGGCCCGCAGCGGGCTACCGCTGGACCCCGGCTTCACGGGCGGCAAGTGGCGTTGGCTGCTGGACGAAGCAGCGGACGGCGCCGCGCGCGCGGCGCGTGGAGAGATCCGCCTGGGGACCGTCGACAGCTGGCTGCTGTGGAACCTGACCGGCGGAGCCGAGCACGCCACCGATGCCAGCAACGCCTCTCGCACACAGCTCATGGACCTGGCGGCTGTGGCCTGGGACCCGTGGCTGGCTGATGTCTTCGGCGTGCCCCTCGCTGCGCTGCCGGAGATCCGGCCCTCCAGCGCGCACTACGGCCGGACGGTGGCGTTGGGCAGGCTGTCGGCAGGCGTGCCGATCGGCTCGCTGGTGGGCGATTCGCACGCGGCGCTCTTCGGCCACGCCGGCTTCGAGCCGGGCTCCATCAAGGCCACCTATGGCACCGGCAGCTCGCTGATGATGCCCACGTTGAAGCGACTGGATCCCATCTCCGGTCTGGCGGCCACGGTGGCATGGGGCCTCGAGCGCACCGTCTACGCACTCGAAGGCAACATCAACGTCACCGGCGCTGCCGTGCAGTGGCTGGCGGACTTCGTCGGACTGGAAGGCCCGGCCGCCGTGGCCGGCCTCGCCGAGCGGACGCCCAGCTCCGAGGGCGTCTACCTCGTGCCCGCCTTCGTCGGTCTGGGCGCACCCCACTGGGACGACCAGGCGCGTGGCCTCATCAGCGGACTCACTCGCGGCTCCACGCTGGAACAGCTGGCGCGCGCAGCCATCGAGTCCATCGCCTACCAGGTAGGCGATGTCTTCGCCGCCATGCAGGCAGCGAGCGGCGGCTCGCTGCGACTCCTCATGGCCGACGGCGGCGTGACCCGCAACGCCACGCTGATGCAGTTCCAGGCTGACATCCTGGGTGTGCCGGTCCAGCGCAACAACACCGCCGAGCTGTCGGCCATGGGCGCGGCCTACCTGGCCGGGCTGGCGAGCGGCGTGTGGAACTCGACCGCTGAGATCGCATCCCTCCCCCGCTCCGTCGACCGCTTCGATCCCCTGATGGCAGCCGACCAGCGGGAGCGCCTCCTCGTCGGCTGGAAGGATGCGCTCGCGCGAACCACGCTCCGGCCGGCGCAGTCGTCGCTCCGGCCGGCATAGGCGTCCCGCCCTCCCCGACTGCGCGAGCGAACCTCGCACTCCACTCCAGGACGCAACCGATCCTCCAGGCCGGCTCACCGGTGCCTGATCGTGTCCGTGCCCAGACGCTTCTCGCACTGTTGACATATGCAAGCGCGAATGGCTATGCTCTCTAGTGTCCATGCGTAGCTGAATAGCCATTCAGGGGGACAGATGCCGGCGGACGGGAGTACGGCCAACAGCCCAGCGACGGTTCTGCGCACGCGTGCCACTGAGGCTCGGCTACGCGATATCCGCATGGTGCATGCGGCGGGCATGGGCCATGTCGGCGGAGAGCTCTCGGCGATGGACATCCTGGTGACGCTGTTCTTCGGCGGCGTCCTGCGTTTCGACCCGGCCAACCCCAACGATCCCGACCGCGACCGCTTCGTCCTCTCCAAGGGCCACTCCGCGGCGGCCTTGTACACCATGTTGGCCATGGCGGGCTACTTCGACCCCGCGGAGTTGGACACCTTCGTGGCGCCGATGTCCCGACTCAACGGCCACCCCGACCGCAACAAGGTCCCCGGCGTCGAGACCAACACGGGCCCCCTCGGTCACGGCTTCCCGGTGGCAGTGGGTATCGCGCTCTCGGGCCAGATGGATGGCGCCGAGCGTCGAACGTTCGTGCTCACCGGAGACGGCGAGCTACAGGAGGGCTCGATGTGGGAGGCAGCCATGGCGGCAGGCCACTTCGGCCTGGACCAGCTCACCTGCATCGTCGACCGCAACCGCCTGCAGCAGGGCGACCGTACCGAGACGACCATGGGCCTGGATCCGCTGCCGGCCAAGTTCGAGGCCTTCGGCTGGGCCGTACGCGAGACCAACGGCAATGACCCAGCCGCACTGCTGGAGACGTTCGCCGCCCTCCCCTTCGAGGCCGGCAAGCCCAACTGCGTCATCGCCAATACCACCAAGGGCAGCGGTGTCTCCTTCATCGAGGACCGCAAGGAGTGGCATCACCGCGTCCCCACCGACGAGGAATACGCACAGGCCGTGGCGGAGCTGGAAGGGACGCAGGCGTGAACACCCCGGCCGCAACCCCACCTGCGGCTATCCCGTTGTACGACTGCCGAGACGCGTTCGCCGACACGCTGGTGGAGTTGGCCCAGCTCGACCCCCGCGTGGTCGCGGTGGTCAACGATTCGCTGGGGTCGACCAAGGTGACCAAGCTGGACAAGGTGCTGCCGGACCAGGTGGTCAACGTCGGCATCGCCGAGCAGAACATGGTCGGCGTGGGCGCCGGCCTGGCCAACGGCGGGAAGATCCCCTTCATCTGTGGCGCCACGCCCTTCCTGACCGCACGAGCGCTGGAGCAGATCAAGGTCGATGCCGCCTACAGCGGCGCCAACGTCAAGCTCGTCGGCGTCAGCAGCGGCGTGGCCTACGGAGAGCTGGGTCCCACGCACCATTCCATCGAGGACATCGCCTGGCTGCGCGCCATCGACCGGCTCGTCGTCATCGTCCCGGCCGACCCCATCGAGACGGCGCTGGCGATACGGGCCGCCTATGAGTACGAAGGCCCGGTGTTCGTGCGCACCAGCCGCATCGGCGTGCCTGTCATCCATGCTGACGACTACCAGTTCCGCATCGGCACAGCCGCCTGCCTGCGCCAGGGGTCCGACGTCACCATCGTCGCCAACGGGGTCATGGTGACACGAGCCCTCGAGGCCGCCACCGCCCTGGCGGCCGATGGCATCGAGGCGCGAGTGCTGAACATGGCCACCGCTGCACCCATCGACCGCGAGGCCATCCTCGCCGCCGCCCGTGAGACCGGCGGCATCGTGACCGCGGAGGAGCACATCATCCGTGGCGGGCTCGGTGGGGCGGTCGCCGAGGTGGTGGTCACCACCCGACCCGTGCCGATGCGTATCCTCGGCTTCTCCGGCTTCTGCCCCACCGGTTCGCCGGCTTTCCTGCTGGAACAGGCCGGCCTCACGCCGCAGGGCATCGTCACCGCGGCGCGCGAGGTCCTGGACAGCTGAGATGGGCCGCGCCGACGAGCTGCGCCTGATGACCCGCGTCGCCCGGCTCTACTACGAGCTGGGCCTGAAGCAGCCGCAGATCGCGTCCCGCCTGCGACTCTCCCAGCCCAAGGTCTCACGTCTGCTCAAGGCCGCCCAGGACGAGGGCATCGTACGCATCTCGGTGCGCGGACCGAGCGGCACGCAGCCGGAGCTGGAGGAGGCCCTGGAGACCCGCTTCGCGCTGACCGAGGCCGAGATCGTCGAGATCTCGCGCGACGACGACGCGGCCGCGGTGCGCGAGCTGGGGGCAGCTGCCGCGTACCACCTTGAGACCACCGTGCGCTCCGGCGACGTCATCGGCGTCAGCTCCTGGAGTGCCTCGCTGCTGGCCATGGTCGAAGCCATGCACCCGGTCAGCGGCGTGCGCGACACGCGCGTGGTGCAGATCCTCGGCGGTGGCGGCGATCCGGCGGCGGAGGGCCATGCGACGCACCTGGTGCGCCGCCTGGCGCACCTGCTCCACGGTGAAGGCACGTTCCTTCCGGCACCCAGCAGCGTCGGCACTGCCAGGAGCGCGCTCGATCCTGCTGGAGGACCCCTTCGTGCAGCGCGCCATGACCTACTTCGACGCGCTCGACGTTGCCCTCGTCGGCATCGGCGGGCAGGAGCCATCGGGGCTGCTCGCGAGCAGCGGCAATGTCTTCTCGGCGCAGGAGCTGCAGACCGTGTACGACGCCGGAGGCGTGGGTGACATCGGACTGCGTTTCCTCTGCGCCGACGGCCGGCCGGTCCAGACGCCACTCGACCAGCGCGTCATCGGCATCGAGCTGGAACAGCTCAAGCGCGTGCCGCGCGCGATCGCCGTCGCCGGCGGGCCGGGCAAGACCGACGCGATCCGCGCGGCACTGGTCGGTGGCTGGATCAACTGCCTCATCACCGACACCTACACCGCCGAACGGCTGCTGGAGAGTGGCGCCGGCGACGACGCCGACGCCGACGTCGTACCTGAGCAAGCGATCCCCACAGGAGCAGAGGTGGCATGAAGGAGAGAGTCAGCCCCGGCAGGGCCGTAGCCATCGGCGCCGTCGCGGTGTTCGCCGTCGTGGCGTTGTTGTTCGGCTTCACGGTCGTGTCCACTGAGGAGGAGGCGTCGCTCACGGTCGAGTTCGACCCCGCTGCCTTCGTCGAGGAGAACTGGGAGGCCATCACCACCGCCATCACGGACAACGCCGTGCCCCTCGCCGACGTGTTGAACCGCATCCAGCCTGATGCCGGAGGCACCATTCCCACCGAGGACCTGACGCCCGTCGCTGAAGAGCTGGGTCTCATCACCACGGGCGATGCCCACGTCTATCGCGTCACCGGCAGCGGCACGGTCACCGACGTCGACACCGAGACGAGCAAGGGCACCATCGGGATCGCCGTCGATGGCTACGACGGACCGATCGCGGTGCGCGTGTACGTCGGCACGCGCATCCCCAGCGACGAGTCATCGATCCGCGACGGCACCGGCTTCATCGAGTTCGGTGACTTCCGCGAGCAGACCGAGTTCGGCAAGGTGGCCAAGGAGATCAACTCGAAGGTCGTGGCTGGACTCGAGGGTCTTGACACCGCGAACCTCGCCGGAAAGACCGTCGACTTCACCGGAGCACTCACGATGCGGACGTTCAACCAGCCCAGCATCGATGTCAGCGAATTGCAGATCGTGCCCATCGCGGTGGTGGAGCGATGACCGTGGCCGAGCCGGCCGGCGCCCCGCCCCTGTCGCTGCGCGTGCCCATGCGTGCCGAGCACATCACCAAGGTCTTCCCCGGCACCACCGCGCTCGATGACGTCACCTTCGATGTCTACGAGGGGCAAGTCAACGTGCTCGTGGGCGAGAACGGAGCCGGCAAGTCGACGCTGATGAAGGTCCTCGCCGGCGTGGAACAGCCGACCGCAGGACGCATCCTCATGGACGGCGCTCCGATCGTGCTCCCCAGCGTCACCGACGCGGCCGCGCATGGTGTGGGCATCATCTTCCAGGAGCTCAACCTCTGCACCAACCTGACGGTGCTGGACAACCTCTTCCTGGCGCAGGAGATCACCCGCGGGCCGGCCATCGACCGCGGTGCCCAACGGACTCTGGCCCGTGAGCTGATGGAGCGGCTGGGCCAGGACATCGACCCCGACGAGCTGGTCGCCAACCTGCGTATCGGACAGCAGCAGATCGTCGAGATCGCCAAGGCGCTGACCCACGACGTGCGCGTGCTCATCATGGACGAGCCGACCTCGGCGCTGAGCCAGGCAGAGGTCGAGGGCCTCTTCCGCATCATCAACGACCTCAAGTGCCGGGGCGTGGCCATCGTCTACATCAGCCACAAGCTGGAGGAGCTGCTGCAGGTCGGCGACCACATCACGGTGTTGCGCGACGGCAGGATCGTGGCCCATGCCGAGGCAGGCGAGGTCGACGTGGCCTGGATCATCGAACAGATGGTGGGTCGCTCACCGGCCTCGCTGTTCTCGCGCACGGAGCACGAGGTGGGCAAGACGTTGCTCGAGGTGAGGGATGTGACGCTGCCGCGACTCGGCGGCGGCTACCTGCTCGACCACGTCTCATTCAGCGTCCGCGCCGGCGAGATCCTGGGTCTCTATGGGCTCATGGGAGCCGGCCGCACCGAGCTCATGGAGGTACTCGCAGGCGTACGCCCGGAGGCCAGCGGCGAAGTGCTGCTCGAAGGTCAAGACCTGGCTCAGGCCAGCGTCGCGGACCGCATCGACGCGGGCATCGTGCTCGTGCCAGAGGATCGCAAGACCGTGGGCCTGGTGCCCACGCTGTCGGTCGCGCACAACATGGTCCTGGCCAGCCTCAAGCGGTACCTCAACCGCATCTACCTGTCGCCCACCAAGGAACGCGACGCTGTGGCGAGGATGATCGAGGACCTGTCGGTGCGGGTGGCCAGCCCGAGCAACAACATCGGTTCGCTGAGCGGCGGAAACCAGCAGAAGGTCGTCGTGGCCAAGGGCCTGTTGACCGAACCCAAGGTGCTGCTGCTCGACGAGCCCACGCGCGGCATCGACGTCGGCGCCAAGTCAGAGATCTTCCAGATCATGAGCCGGCTCGCGCAGGAGGGCTTCGGGATCATCTTCGTCTCCTCGGAGCTCAAGGAAGTCATGGCCATGTCCGACCGCATCCTCGTGCTCTCGAAGGGCGAGGTCGTGGCCGAGTTCGAAGGCGACCGGGCGACCGAGAAGGACCTCGTCGATGCCTCAGCCGTGGGTCACGGGCCCGCGCTCGCCAAACCACGACCGCATGAGAGGGGAACTGTCGAGGTGATCCAGTGACGGCAGCAGCACCGGCCGCCCGGGGCCGCGGCAGGACGCGGACCGACTACATCCAGCTCGCCTTCAAGGGCCGGGCCTTCATCGCGCTGGCCATCCTGGTGGTCGTCTTCGCGGCCTCGACCAACGCCTTCCTGACCGGCGCCAACATCGAGATCCTGGTCAAGCAGACGGCGCTCAACGGCATCCTCGCCATCGGCATGACCTTCGTCATCCTGACCGCCGGCATCGACCTCTCGGTCGGCTCGATCGTGGGCTTCACCGGCATCATCGCCGGCCTGCTCATCAACGAGGGCATCGTGGTCGGCAGCCTGATCCCCGACGGGCTCCCGTTCGCCGACGTCATCGTCTTCCCGCACACCTGGATGGTCCTGGTCATCTCGCTGGCCGCCGGCACCTTGCTGGGCGCCGTCAACGGCTTCATCATCACCCGCTTCAACGTGGCCCCGTTCATCGCCACGTTGGGCATGCTCATGGTGGCGCGCGGATTGGCCGGCCTCATCAACAGCGGCAAGACATTCCCCAACCTGGTGGGCAAGGAGGAGCTGGGCAACACCGGCTTCCGCGAGCTGGGCACCGGCTCCATGCTGGGCGTGGTGCCCTGGGCCATCGTCATCCTGGTGGCGTTCGCGGGTGTGGCCTGGTTCGTGACCTCGAGGACACCCTTCGGCCGCGCGGTCTACGCGGTCGGTGGCAACGAGCGCTCGGCCGAACTCTCCGGCGTGCGCGTCGACCGCACCAAGATGGTCGTCTACATGATCAGCGGCTTCTGCGCCGCCACGGTCGGCCTCATCATCGCCAGCCAGCTGGTGGCGGCCCATCCCGCCACGGGCCAGTACTTCGAGCTCTACGCCATCGCCGCGGTCGTCCTTGGCGGCACCTCGCTCGCCGGTGGCCGCGGCACCATCGTCGGCACCATCATCGGCGCCCTCGTCATCGGCACGCTCAACAACGGCCTGACGCTGCTGGGCATCTCCTCGTTCTCCAAGCTGATCATCACCGGCGTGGTGATCGTGCTGGCGCTCATCATCGATCAGCTCCAGCAGCGCGCCGAACGGCGGCTGGCCCTGCAGCAGCAGGCGGCACAGGTCGGCGCCTCCGACGATCCACCCGCATCGACATCGAACCAGGACTGAAAGGAGGGGCTGCCAGGGAAGCTCAACGTGACGCTACGGAGTGAGCTCATCGCGCCGGAGATACCGGTGCGTGAAGCGAGAAGAGTGGAGGAACGCATGTTCAACAAGAAGCACGCCGCGCTGGCGCTCACCGCAGCCATGGCGCTCACCGCCTCGACCGGCGCCATCGCGTCGGCCCAGGACGAGGGCGGCATGATGTGCGTGATCGTGCCGCCGGTGGAGAACCCCTTCTTCGGCGCCATGCAGCAGATCGCTGCCGACAAGGCCGAGGAGCTGGGCTACACCACGAGCCGCCTCGTCCACAACGACGACGCCAACACGCAGCTGGAGCTCTTCGAGAGCTGCATCTCGCAGGGCGCCGTGGCCATCATCCTCGACAACGCGGGCGCTGACGCCACCGTGGCTGCGGTCCAGGCCGCCGCCGACGCAGGCATCCCCAGCTTCCTCGTTGACCGCGAGATCACCGCTGACGGCGTGGCTGTCGCGCAGATCGTTTCGAACAACTACCAGGGCGCCACGATCCTGGCCGAGGAGTTCGCTTCGCTGATGGGCGAAGAGGGCACCTACATCGAACTGACCGGTCGTGACACCGACACCAACGCACAGGTCCGCAGCCAGGGCTACCACGACGTACTGGACGACATCCCCGGGATGGAGATGGTCGCCACGCAGACCGCCAACTGGAGCCAGGATGAGGGCTTCACCGTAGCCGAGGCACTGCTGCAGCAGTTCCCCGATGTCAAGGGCATCATCGCCGGCAACGACACCATGGCTCTGGGCGCACAGGCTGCCATCATGGCCGCCGGGCTCGATGACGTCATCGTCGTCGGTTTCGACGGTAGTGACGACGCCATCATCTCCATCAACGCTGGCGAGCTGAAGGCAACGTCCCTCCAGCCCGTGGCCGAGATGGCGCTGCAGGCTGCGATCCAGGCTGACGCCTATATCAAGGCCGGCGGCGTGACCGAGATGGATGAGAAGCAGTCCATCGACATGGTCCTGCTGACCCCGGACAACGCGTGTGACTACTACCAGTTCGCTCCGGTCGAGGCCGGCACGAGCCCGAACTGCCAGTAGGCTGGATCCGTACCGAAGGTGAGCGGAGGCCGGCTGGTTCACTAGTCGGCTGATGCTCCCAGCACGGGCCGCGTGCGCTGACCCGCAAAGGGTCGGCCGCGCGGCCTTCGCGTAGCCAGTGTGCGCCCGGCCCCGGCCGGCGGCGCCTCCGCGCGCCAGGTGGCGTGGACAGCCGGCGTCTGCTGACCAAGAGACTGGTAGGGGAGCCAGGATTCGAACCTGGAACCATCCGGATATAAGCCGGACGCTCTAACCGTTGAGCTACTCCCCCATCGGGTGTGCGTCGTGTGACCTCGATGCTAGCAGGGCCGCTAGGGCAGGAGCGGGCGCAGGACCTCGAAGATGATGACGAGGGCCAGGTAGACGATGGGGATGCTGGCGAAGAAGCCCAGCACGCCGGCCCAGGCCGAGCGGCGCTTCTCGCCGGGCACGCCGGTGGGCAACTCCACCCACAGGTAGGTGAAGAGACTGCCGGCGATGATCACGACCGCGACGTAGACCACCGGACCGAGGTCCAGCAGGTAGCCCGGCAACACGCCCCGGCTGGCCAGCCAGTCGGTCAGCAATAGCAGCAGGCCTCCGAAGAAGGCCACCGCAACGTTGGCCAGCACGGCTCGTACCACCGGTGGCGGGGCGTTGCGAGCCTGGCGCCAACGGATCTCCCACTCCGAGCGGTGCCTGACCTCGCGCTTGGGCGGGACCGGCGGTGCCCCCGCGGCTTCCGCCCCTGTGCCGGGGTCGTGCGGCTGTTCGGGGGTCGTGCTCACGCGCCCTCCTCGGGATCGATGGGGCCGCTGATGATGGTGAGCGACGGACGCCGCGGCAGCGTCTCCGGTGTGTGTGCAGCGATCTCGGCAAGGCGCTCGGTGAAGCGCTGCAGCTCGCTCTCACGGTTCCAGGCACCGACGCTGGCACGAACGACATCAGCGGCCACATCGGCCTCGACGATGGCGAAGATGCTGCGGCTGAGCTCGTCGGCCACAGCCTCCGCATCCCAGCCCGCCACACGGAAGGCGGCCACCGCACCATGCGCATCGGAGGCGGCGCTGAGCTCGACCCCGTCGATCGCGGCGAGATCCTGGTACAGCTGCTCCGCGAGCGCCACCGTGCGATCGATGGCCCACGGCAGCTCCACGTACATCAGCAGCCAGCCCACGCTGCGGGCCAGCGACAGCAGCGAGCCGCGGGCGAACGGCGCACTGGCCTGCCGCAACCATTCGGGCACCTCCACCCCGAACCCGGGCGCAAGCCAGACGATGGCCATCGCGTCCGGGCCCAGCAGCCAGCGATGAGCATCGGCGATGACGATGTCGGCTCCCAGCTCGTCGACATCGGTCGGCAGGGCGCCGACGCTGAGGCTGGCATCCAGCAGCAGGCGCGCACCGGCCTGTCGGGCCGCCGTGGCCAGGGACGCGACGTCGGCCAGCCGGCCGTCGCGATCGACGTGGGCCAGGGCCACCAGGGCCGTGTCAGCGGGCAGGACGGCAGGTGCTTCGGCCACGACCTCGACGGTGGCCCCGGCCACGTCGGCCACGTCGCGGATGGCGGCCGCGACGATGCGGTCCAGCCCCTCGCACAGGAGTACGCGCTGCGGATCAGCGTCCTGCCGCTCCAGCACCTCGAGCGCAGCAAGGCGGGCGGCCTCCGCTGCGCCGTGGGTCAGCAGCACCCGCTCCGGCGACGCCTTCAGCACGGCCGCGGCGACGGCGCGGGCCTCGCGTTCGCGCTGGGCGATATCCTCGTCGCGGTCGGGACCAGCGCGGCCGATGCGCAGCTCCATCTCGTCCGACTCGTGCACGGCCGTCATGGTCTCGGCCGGGATGGGACCGGCCAGGTGTGTCGAGAGGTTGATGCCGGCACCGACCGCGGTGAGCACGTCGCGCAGACCGCGCACGCGATCGAAGCGGCGAGGCGGATCGCTCATGAGCGGGATCGGTCGGGGCTCATGTCCCCATCATCGCTCAGGCGAGCGGGTGCCGGCCGCGTCCGCGCGCTCGGCGGTCAGCACGCCGTAGCGCCCGGCCACCTGCAAGCGCTCATGGAGTGCCTCGACCGTGCTCAGGCGATCGATCTCGGCGGGCTCCTTGTCGTCGCGGATCCGCACGATGCGCGGGAAACGCAGGGCGAAACCGGAGGCGTGCCGCTTGGACGCGTGCACGACGTCGAAGGCGATCTCCACCACGATGCGCGGCTCCACCAGCCGATAGCGACCGTGCCGGCTGAGCGTGTGCGCCTCGAACCAACGCGTCATCTGCGCGATCTCGGCATCGGTCAGGCCGCTGTAGGCCTTGCCGATGGTGACGAGCGCGCCCTCGGCCGCCGACGGTCGATCGTCGAGCACGGCGAAGGTGTAGTCGGACAGGACCCCGTGCCGGCGACCATGACCGACCTCCACACCGACGACCACGCAGTCCAGCGTCGTGAGCGCCTTCTTCAGCTTCAGCCAGGCATGGCCCCGGCGACCGGGCACGTAGGTCGAGTCCGGATCCTTCAGCATCAGGCCCTCGTTGCCGCGTGCCTGGGCCTCACCGAAGATGCGCTCGAGCTCGTTCGCATCGGCCGCATCGACCAGCGCGGCCAGCCCGAAACCCGGCGTGTGCGGGAGGTCGAGCGCCTCCAGGCGGCCACGACGCTGGCGCAGGCTGTGCTGCAGCAGTGGCTCGGGCGGCAAGCCATCCTCCGCCAGCGCCAGGACATCGAAACCGACGTAGATGACCGGCACCGCGGCGCGGATGGCCGGCGACGGCTGCTTGCGGCCGAGACGGGACTGCAACGCCAGGAAGGGCAGTGCCAGGCCGTCCTTCCAGGCCAGGATCTCACCATCGAGGATGCCATCCCAGGGAAGGTCGGCGGCGGCCTCGATGACCTCGGGGAACTGGCCGCTGATCTCGTTGAGGTCACGGCTGTAGAGGCGGACCTGACGGGCCCGCTTGTGCAGCTGCGCGCGGATGCCGTCGTACTTGTCCTCCACCCACACCGGAGGGGTCAGTCGCTCGAACGCCTCGACCTCATCGACCACTGGCGCTGCCAGCATGGACTTGAGAGGGTGGAAGAGGGACAGACGGGCGCGGTCGAGGGCATCGTCACGCGCCAGCACGGCAGTGCGGCCGATATCGCCGGTGAGCATGCCCGCCCACTGCACGGCAGCCAGGTCCCGCTCGAAGGCGGCTGCGATGCCCTTCTCCAGGTGCCCCTCGCGCAAGCCGATGCGCAACTCACCGCCGAGGATGGCGGTCAGGTAGCGGGCACTGAGGGCATCCGCGCGACGGAGGAGGCCACCGAAGACGGCTGCCTTGGCGTCACGGCCGCGCGCCTCGGCCAGCAAGCCGTAGCCGGCGGCGACGTCGGACAGCATGAGGGCCGGGCCGTCCGGCGCGTGACCCGCCGCTGCCAGCAACTCACCCACGGCCGTGCCCACGTCGGACGAGCGGTCGTAGGCCTGCCGCATGGCGCCATCGCCGACGCCTGCCACGGCCTCCACCACCGCCGAGATGGCCGCCCAGCCCAGGCCCACCTTGCGCTGCTCGCGCTCGGCGAAGGCACGGCCGCTCAGGAACACGGCCGCCGTGGCCAGGTCGGGCGGATCGAGCGATCGCAGGTAGTCGGCCACGATGGCGCTCTTCTCCGACGTCTTGCGCGTGGACCGGAGCCGTTCGGCCGTCACCGCCCAACGCTGCATGGATGCGCTGCCTGTCTCGCCCATGCGCGCATCCTACTGGCGCGGTGCCCGACCTCGTGGCCGGCCCGTTGCGCTAGCATCGCTGGCCATGGTCACGGTCGAGCAGCAACGTCAGGTCTGGCACCCGGCCACCATCGGGGGCTCACGTGTGCTGCTGCGCCACCACCAGCCGGACGATCTTGCCGACGTCCGACGCTGGTACCGGGATCCTGAGCTGGGGCGCCTGACACGCTATTCGCTGAGGTCGATGAGCGTCGAGGAGATCGACCGCTTCTTCCACGGTCGCCTGCTGTCGCCGGAGCAGGTCGCCTACGCCATCGTCATCAACGCGAGCGGCCGCCTCATCGGATCGACCACCTTCAGCAACCTCGACCCGGACAACAGCTCGGCGCTCTTCCACATCAGCATCGGCGAGGCAGATGCCTGGGGTGAGGGTTACGGCACGGAAGCGACCGAGCTGATGCTCTGGCTGGCGTTCGAGCGCATCGGCCTGCACCGTGTCGCGCTGTCGGTGTTCAGCTTCAACTCGCGCGCCATCCGCAGCTACGAGAAGGCGGGCTTCTCCGTGGAAGGGCGACACCGCGAGGCCATCGTGCGTGACGGCGGTCGCTGGGATGAGTTGACGATGGGCATCCTCGCCTCGGAGTGGCGCGCACGCAGGGAGGCGAGCGACTAGTGCCGGACCCGGTCTCACGGCGCCTCCAGTACCAACGCGGCAGCCTCGATGCGGCCGACCTTGAGGTCGATCCCATACTGCAGTTCGGCACGTGGCTGGCCCATGCGGCCGCGGCCGGCGTCCGCGAGCCCAATGCCATGACCCTCGCCACCGCCGGCGCCGACGGTGCCCCGTCCGCGCGGGTGGTCCTCCTGCGCGGCGTCGATGCCCGCGGCTTCACCTGGTACACCAACCGCCGCTCGCTCAAGGGACGGGACCTCGCCGCCAACCCGCGCGCCGCGCTGGTCTTCCACTGGGAAGTGCTGGAGCGACAGGTGCGCGTGAGCGGCTCCGTGGCGGTCATCGACACCGCCGAGTCGGCGGCGTACTTCGCCCAGCGCCCGCGAAAGAGCCAGCTCTCCGCCTGGGCCTCGCCCCAGGGCCAGCCGTTGTCCCAGCGCGAGGAGTTGGTGGCGGCGACCGAGCTCCTCGACTCGCGCTTCCCCGGGGACGTCCCGCTGCCACCGTTCTGGGGCGGCTATCGCCTGTGGCCGGAGATGCTCGAGTTCTGGCAAGGCCGTCGCGACCGCATGCACGACCGGTTCTGCTACCTGCGTGAGGGAGATGACTGGCGCCTGGTTCGGCTGGCGCCGTAGCCGGGGTGCGCTACTGGAGCCGCTCCAGGCCACCGGCGAGGAGCAGCAGTGCAAGGCCGATCATCACCGCCCCACCCACGGCCGAAGCCAGGCGTAGCCGGCGAGGATGGCGCGAAAGGGAGTCCCGCGCGCGGGCGGCGGCCACCGCCCAGGCACCGTCCGACACCAGCGCGATGAGACAGAACAACCCGCCCAGGGCGACCATCTGGAGGACCGCGGGGCCCATCGTGCGCGCCACGTGCTGGGGCAATAGTGCTGCCAGGAAGAGCAGCGACTTGGGATTGGTGGCGCCGATGAGGAACCCGTCTCGCAGCGGTGCTGTCGAGGGGGCCGCGGGCAGGCCACCAAGGTTCTCCGCGACCTGGGCTGGTCGCCGCATCGCAGCCATCCCGAGCCACGCGAGATAGACCGCACCGGCCACGCCGAGCAGCGACTCCACGATCCCGCTGCCTGCCACGATCGCGCCCAGGCCAAGTGCCACGACCAGCACCTGGGCGAACAGGCCGGCGGCATTGCCCAGCACCGTCAGAAGCGCGTAGCGGCGACCGCCGATGAGGGCACGACTGACGGCGAAGAGGACGCTCGGACCGGGCACGGCGATGACCGCGATCGAAACCACAGCGAAGCCCAGGACGCCTGAGGGGCTCATGCTGCCACCATCGCAGCTTCGCACCAGCGATTGGCCACGATTACCACGCATAGACGTTCGTATGGCTGCCATAATCTCTGTCATGGACCGCATCGACCGCGATATCCTCGCCGTGCTAGGACGCGATGGCCGGATGCGCTGGGGTGAGCTGGCCGCCGCCGTGCACCTCTCCCCCAATGCGGTGGCGGAGCGTGTGCGGCGGCTGCAGCGCAGCGGCGTCATCACCGGCTTCTCGCTGCGTCGAGACTGGACGGCCCTGGGTCGCCCCATCCACGCCTACATCGACATCAAGCTCGCGGCGGGAGTTCGTGGGGGGCGGCTGGAGGCGGAGCTGGCGCTGCACGACGCCATCACCGAGGCGCACCACGTCACCGGCCGCTTCGACTACCTCGTGGTGGGCCACTTCGAGGACCTCGGCTCGGTCGATGCTGTCATCGGTGAGCTCAAGGCACACGGGCTGGTCGCGGAGACGGAGACTCGGTTCGTCTTGCGCTCCATCGACGGTCTCGCCACCGAGGGCTAGCCGCGTCGATCGGATGTGGACCGTGGCCTTGCGGCCAGCAGATATGGACCGTGGCCTTGCGGCCAGCAGATATGGACCGTGGCCTTGCGGCCAGCTCCCACGTTGCCGAGCGGCCGTGCACTGACGCTGCGCGCCCCGGGGCTTGACCAGCACTGCCGAGGGTCCAGGGCTCGTTGCGACGCCCCCTGCCCCGACCGGCTATGCCCGGGGTGCCTAGTCCGACCAGGCACCGCAGCCAGCCTGTTCGCTCCATGCCCCAGGGCATCGAAGAGCCACTCCGTTGGTCAGCTGTGGTCGCGCTGGACTGAAGCGACCAACTAGTGGCGCCGTCGATGGCACCGAGAGGCCCAGACCGGCAGCAGCTTGGCCCGTCTAGTCGTGGGCGGCATAGATTGGGCGGCGCGGCCGGCATAGATTGGGCGGCGTGGGGTGGCGTGTGGCCACGTGAGCGGCGGGGCCGTGGGCGGCGCGAGATGGTGCGGGATCGCATGAGATGGCCGGACCGACACAGGCTGCGCCTCCGCCAGCGACGCCAGCGACGCGAGCGACGCCGGGGCGGCCACTCGGCGAATCAGAACGAGCGCCCGGCTCAAGGCCGGACGCTCGTCGGCTGGCTCGTCGGCTGTGTCTAGGCGCGGGCGACCCGGTCGGCAGGGGCGGCCCAGGAGTGCAACGTGCGGATGTACTGGGCGCGCTCGAACGTGCCCGGGTCCTCGACGCTGCCCTGGCTGGCAGACCCGCGTAGCTGGGTGACGGAGCTGTACTCGTTCTCCTCCAGCCACAACCGCATCTCTGACTCGATGTCGGCGATCTTGCCGGGACCTTCGCGCAGGATGACCGAGGCGACCATGGCCACGTCCGCACCGACCATCACTGCCTTCACGGCATCGGTGCCGCTGTGGATGCCGGAGGTAGCGGCGATGCTCACCTGCGGACCCAGCTGCGGACGCAGGATGGCGGTCCAACGCATCGGCAAACGCAGCTCCGACGGGTGCGAGAGGCTCACACGCGGTACCACCGCCAGCTCATCGAGATCGATGTCAGGCTGGTAGAAACGGTTGAAGAGCACGAGCCCGTTGGCCCCTGCCTCCACGACCCGGCCGGCGAAGTTCGCCAGCGACGAGTAGTAGGGGCTGAGCTTGACCGCCAGCGGCAGACCCACCGCAGCCCGCACGGAAGCGATGAGGTCGAGGTCCTCGTCCTCGATGTCGGCGGCAGTGCGGGAGCGGTCGACACTGATGCGGTAGAGGTTCAGCTCAAGCGCATCCGCGCCCGCATCGGCCATCAGCTTGGCGAAGCGGACCCAGCCGCCGACCGAGTTGGCGTTGAGGCTGGCGATGACCGGCACCGATGCCTGGCGCTTGATCGCCTCGAGCGCGCGCAGGTAGCGATCGCCCTCGCCGATGAAGGTGTCGACCTCGGGGAAGTAGTCGAGCGCCTCAGCGAAGTGATTGGTGCCCTGATCGAGTGACGCGGCCAGCTCGATCTCCTCGTTCTCGATCTCCTCCTCGAAGAGGGAGGGCATGACGATGGCGCCGGCGCCAGCCTCCTCGATCTGTGCGACGGACGCCAGCTCGCGGGTCAACGGAGAGGCCGAGGCCACGATCGGTGAGCGAAGCTCGAGCCCCAGGTAGCGGGTGCTGAGATCGACGTTCACTTGGAGTCTCCCTTCCCATTGCTGCTGGCAGCCGGGCCGTCAGCAGGAGCCGTCGACGGCTCGTGCTCGAGGCTGGGGATGCTGCGCTGGACGTCAGCCAGCTGGCTGTAGTAGCGCCACCGCTCATCGGCGTCGGCCTGCGACAAGACCGCCAGCTCGGCGGCTCGTTCAGGATGCGTCCGCTGCAGGATGGCGAAACGTGTCTCGGCGGAGACGAACTCGCTGATGGGCATGGACGGTGCCTTGGAGTCGAGCTTGAACGGCTGGCCCTCGGCGGCCTCGCTGGGCATGTAGCGGTAGAGCGGCCAGAAGCCGGACTTGACGGCGTCCTTCTGATGCGTCATCGAGGTCGACATGTCGATGCCGTGAGCGATGCAGGTGCTGTAGGCGATGATGATCGAGGGGCCGGGCCAGGCCTCGGCCTCGAGCATGGCCTTGTTGGTCTGGGTATCGCTTGCACCCAGCGCGATCTGCGCCACGTAGACGTTGCCGTAGGCGCGTGCGATGGCACCGAGGTCCTTGCGGCCACTGGGCTTGCCGGCGGCTGCGAACTTGGCAACCGCACCGCGCGGGGTGGCCTTGGAGGCCTGACCGCCGGTGTTGGAGTAGACCTGCGTGTCGAGCACCAGGATGTTGACGTCGCGACCGGAGCTGAGCGCCTGGTCGACGCCGCCAAAGCCGATGTCGTAGGCCCAGCCGTCGCCACCCATGATCCAGACGCCCGTCCGGATGAGGTCACCCGAGAGCGAGAGGAGCGTGTCGGCGTCGGCCTTGCGGTCGCCACTGACGCCCGCGAGGGCCGCGCGCATCTTCTCGACCGCTTCACGCTGTCGCGCGATGGCGGCCTCGTCGCCCTGCTCGTTCTCGAGGATCTCGGTGGCGAGATCCTCGCCGACGACGGCGGCGAACTTCCTGAGCAGGACCTTGGCCTGCTTGGTCTGGACGTCGAGCGCCAGGCGCATGCCCAGGCCGAACTCGGCGTTGTCTTCGAAGAGTGAGTTGTTCCAGGCCGGCCCACGGCCCGCGGCGTTGGTCGCCCACGGCGTGGTCGGCAGGTTGCCGCCGTAGATCGAGGAGCAGCCGGTGGCGTTGGCCACGATCATGCGGTCACCGAAGAGCTGGCTCACGAGCTTGACGTAGGGCGTCTCGCCACAGCCGGAACAGGCACCGGAGAACTCGAACAGCGGCTCCAGCACCTGGGAGCCCTTGATGGTGTCACGCGGCAGCAGGCTGCGATCGAGCTCGGGGATGGAGAGGAACTCGTCCCAGCGCACGCGCTCGGCGTCGGCATGCTCCCGGTACGGCTCCATGTTGATGGCCTTGTGCTTGACCTCGGTCTTGGACTTGGCCGGGCAGATGTCGACACAGACGCCACAGCCGGTGCAATCGTCCGGCGTGACCTGGATGGTCAGCTTGTGGTTCTCCAGCTCGCGCGAACGGAAGTCCTTGGACTTGAAGTCGGCCGACAGCTCGCTCAGCTGCGCCTCCGGGTAGACCTTCATGCGGATGGCCGCATGCGGGCAGACCATGGCGCACTTGCCGCAATCGATACAGATGGCCTCGTCCCAGATGGGGATCTCCTGGGCGATGGCGCGCTTCTCGAACTTGGTCGTACCGGTGATGAACGTGCCGTCCGCGGGGAAGGCGCTCACCGGCAGCAGGTCGCCCTCGCCGGCCATGATGCGGGCGGTGACGTTCTTGACGAACTCGGGCGCATCGTCGGCGACGATGGCGGCCAGCTCGACGGCAGCCGGTGCAGGGCCGCTCTCGACCTTGTGCAACCGCTCGAGCGAGAGATCGATGGCGGCATAGTTACGCTGCACGACCTTTTCGCCGCGCTTGCCGTAGGTCTTCTCCACGAACTTCTTGATGGCCGTGATGGCCTCGTCCTCCGGCAGCACGCCGGAGAGCTTGAAGAAGCAGGGCTGCATCACGGTGTTGATGCGGTTACCCATGCCGACCTCGCCGGCCACAGCGAAGGCGTCGATGACGTACAGCGCGATGTCCTTCTCGACGATCTGCTGCTGGACCCTGGTGGGAAGGTGCTCCCAGACCTCATCGGGCCCGTAGGGGCTGTTGAGGAGGAAGGTCGCGCCCTGCTTGGCGCGCTCGAGCACAGGCATCTTGCTGAGCAGGCCGAACTGGTGGCAGGCCACGAAGTCGGCAGCCTGGATCTCGTAGGTCGATTCGATGACCTCCGGTCCGAAGCGCAGATGCGACACGGTCACGGCGCCCGACTTCTTGGAGTCGTACACGAAGTGACCCTGCGAGTACAGGTCCGTACCCTCGCCGATGATCTTGACCGAAGCCTTGTTGGCACCCACGGTGCCGTCGGAGCCGAGGCCGAAGAACATGGCCTGGACCTGGCCTTCGGGCCGCGGCCGCACGAACTCCTTGTCGATGGGCAGGCTCAGGTTGGTGACGTCGTCGTAGATGCCGACGGTGAAATGCCGCTTGGGCGCGTCCTTGGCAAGCTCGTCGTAGATGGGCTTGACCATCTGCGGCGTGAACTCCTTGGAAGACAGCCCGTAGCGGCCGCCGATGATGTGCGGTGCCGTCCCGAAGGGGGCTCGACGCTGTCCATGGCCTCGCTGATGGCGGCCACGGTCTCCAGGTAGAAGGGCTCGCCGACGGAACCGGGCTCCTTGGTCCGGTCCAGGACGGCGATGGACCTGACGGTCTTGGGCAGGGCGGCGATGAGCTCTTCCGACGGGAACGGCTGGAAGAGACGCACCTGCACCATGCCGACCTTCTCGCCAGCGCCGGCCATGACCTCCACCGTCTCCTTGACGGCGCCGGTGCCGGAGCCCATGACGAGGATGACGCGCTCGGCGTCGGGCGCACCGGTGTAGGTCACCAGATCGTACTGGCGACCGGTGCGCTGGCTGAGCTCGGCCATGACCTCAGCCACGATGCCCTTGACGGCATCCATGTAGGGGTTGGCAGCCTCGCGTGCCTGGAAGAAGACGTCGGGGTTCTGCGCCGTGCCGCGCACGACCGGGGTTTCCGGGGACATGCCACGAGCGCGGAAGTCGAGCACGTCCTGCTCCTTCACCAGCGCGCGCAGGTCGCTCTGGTCGAGCATGGCGATCTTGTCCACCTCGTGAGAGGTACGGAAGCCGTCGAAGAAGTGGAGGAACGGGATGCGCGAGCGCAGGGTGGCCGCGTGCGCCACGAGCGCCAGGTCCTGGACCTCCTGCACCGAGGCCGCCGAGAGCATGGCCCAGCCGCAGGAACGCGCCGCCATCACGTCACTGTGATCGCCGAAGATCGAGAGTGCGTGCGTGGCCACGGTGCGTGCCGAGACGTGGATGACCGAGGGGGTCAGCTCGCCGGCGATCTTGAACATGTTGGGGATCATGAGCAGCAGGCCCTGCGAGGCCGTGAAGGTGGTCGCCAGTGCGCCCTTCTGCAGTGCGCCATGCAGGGCGCCTGCGGCGCCGGCCTCCGACTGCATCTCGACGACATCGGGCACCACGCCCCACATGTTGGGCCTGCCTTGCGCAGACCAGTCGTCGGTGTGCTCCGCCATCGGCGAGGCCGGCGTGATCGGGTAGATCGAGATGACCTCGCTCAGCTGGTATGCGATACGGGCGGCGGCCTCGTTCCCGTCGAGACACTCCCATTGCTGGGCCATGTGTCAGGCCTCCTTGGTGTGTGGGCTTGGTTCACCCGGGCTCATGAAGGTGGACTCGGGTTCGAGGGTACGTCCCACGGCCAAGGGGGAGGCCGCGGGGTCGTCAGTAGTGTGCGCCGCGTTGCGGGGTCGGCGGCAGGGCCGATAGGCCCCCCGTGGGGCGGGTGAGCAGTCACGTCTGCAACATGTCGCACGGCCCTCCCTGCGAACACACCGGCTGGCCCCAGTAGCCGGCTGGGGCTGACCGGCTGGCAGCCGGAGCGCCATGCGGTTACGCTGGCGTCCCAAGGGAGGACAAGATGCAACGAAACTTGTGGCGGGCGTTCCTGCTCGCGATGGCCGTGATCCTCGTCGGCGCCCTGCCGGCCATGGCCCAGTCCGAAGACGGCTGGCTACTCTCATCCCAGGACGATAACGTCCTCGTCGCCGCTGGACGCGACATCACCGTCGCGTCAACCGAGACCGCCGACGGCGTGGTCATCATCAATGGCTCGGCGCTGATCGAAGGTGCCGTCGAGGGCCTGTTCGCCGTCGATGCCGACGTGGTGCTGCGCGGCTCCGGCGCCAGCGTGGACAAACTCTTCACCATCGGCGGGTCGCTCGAGATCGGGCCGGGCGCGACCGTCTCCGAGCTGACGTACACCGGGACGGAGCCGTCCATCGACGCCACCGCCACCGTGGGCACGGCGACCAACGCCGAGGAAGAGCTAGCCGGCGCGCTCGCCGCATTGGCGGCCTTCCTGATCGTGGCCATCTTCTTCCTGGTGGTCGGCGCCTTCATCGCCTGGCTGGCGATGACGCTGCTGGTCATCGCCTTCGGCACCGCCCAGGTGCGGCGCGCCGCGGCCACCATCAGCAACGACGTGCTCAAGACCATCGTCGTGGGCCTGCTCATGCTGATCCTGCCCAGCATCGTCTTCGGGCTGCTCTTCATCACCATCGTGGGCATCCCGCTGGCCATCGTCCTGCTCCTGCTGTGGGGCGTGGTCGTGGCGCTGGGCCAGATCGTGGTGGGCGTCTGGATCGGGGAGCGCATCCTGCCGCGCGCACGCGGCGCCAACCGACCCTACGGGGCGGCATTCCTGGGCATGCTGATCCTGCTCCTGCTGTCGTGGACCGGTGTGGTCCCGCTGCTGGCCGGCATCTTCGGTACCGGCGCCGTCACCCTCGCCGGCTGGCGCGTCCTGCGCAGCGGAGGCACCCCACCCGTGCCCCCGGGCTACTACGGCGAGCCCTATGGGCAGCCGATGCAGGTGCCACCGCCGCCCTACGCACCGCCGCCCTACGCTCCTCCGCCCTACGCTCCCCCGCCGCCACCGCAGGGCCAGTGGCCGCCACAGGGCGGCCAACCGCCCAGCGCCTGGCCGCAGGGCTAAGCTTCGACAGAACGGCCCCGTCGATCGGTCCCCGGACCGAGCGGCGGGGCTTCCTCATGTCAGTCGTCCCGGCTACGGATGTCAGTCGTCTCGGCTGCCAGGCCCACGGGCTTCGATGATCATGGGCCGCAGGCCTTGCCGCAGGAACCAGTTCTCGCGACCGAGCAACCGCTCGAGCCGACGCAGCCGTTCGACGGTGTCCGGCGCCTCCAGCAGCTCCTGTCGAGCCGAGAGATCGACCTGGATGAGCGCGGTAAGGACATAGGAGAGGGCCGTGGGATCGTCGGTAGCGGTGAGCCGGCGCGCCGCCGCCATGAGCATCTCCCGACGTCGTTCCGGCGACAGATCGGCAGCATCGGTGTCCGCGGTGATGGACTCGCCGTCGGAAGGCACCTCTTCGTCCTCCTCGTCCTCCTCGTCCTCGAACTCGATCTCGATCTCGATCTCGGGGCCGTCGGCGTCGCCGGCCGGCTGAAGCAGCTCGAGGTAGTCAAGGAAGCGTTGCCCCACTCGCCCAGCCAGGTCGCGGAGCTCGGCCTGCGGGCCGGTCGGTTCGTCGAGCAGGCTGACGCGGCCCAACAGGTACGGCTCGGAGACCTGGTCCAGATCCTCCAGGCGGAAGCGCTGCTGCCCGACCGTGAGGATGTCCAGGCGACCGTCGGGATAGGCACCCGCACGCCTGATGGCGGCAGTCGTGCCCACGGCCGCGACCTGGCCGCGTAGCGGCCCGACCTCGGTGCCATCGCGCAGCAGCACGACCCCGAAGGGCTCGCCGCGTTCGATGCAGCGAGCGATCATCAGGCGGTACCGCTCCTCGAAGATGTGCAAGGGCAAGGCCACGCCAGGACAGAGCACGGAGCGCAGCGGGAAGATGGGGATCTCGGGCACAAGACGCATCGTCACACAGAATCCGAAAGGCGGGCCCGGCCGGGCCCGCCCCTGCGGTGTCGGAGCTGCGGCCTGGGTCTCAGTGGCTGCAGCCGCCGGGCGAACCGGCGGACTCTTCGGTGCGGAAGCTGCTGCCGCAGCCGCAGCCGGAGACGGCATTGGGGTTGTTGACGGTGAAACCGGCGCCCATGAGAGTGTCGACATAGTCGATCTCGGAGCCTTGCAGCAGCTGCGTCGACTGCGGGTCGACGTAGACGCTGATGCCCTTGGAGGTGACCTTGATGTCCTCCTCGGCAGGCTGGTCCTCCAGCATCATGCCGTAGCGGTAGCCGCTGCAGCCTCCGCTGTAGACATAGACGCGCAGACCCACATTGGGGTCGGCCTCATCCTTGGTCAGCTCGGTGAGCTTGGCCACGGCGGCATCGGACAACGTGACGAGCGGCGCGACCTCGGGCTCGGCGGCCGGGACGGTCTGGGGAGTCTGGGGCTGCGTCTCGAGCATCGAGTGAGGACCTCCGGGATCTAGACGACGGTGCGGACATCTCCGCGGGCTTAAATCCTACCGTCACGCTAAGGATTGGGCAAGCGCGTCCGGTCAGCGACGTGGCCGCTCCAGGCCACGACCGGTGACCGGTGTCGGGAAGGGTGGTCTGCCGCGGTCCCGAGCCGTACCGCCGGGTGATGGGCTTCGACTCCGTCCGGGGGCAGGCTGCCGACATGATCAGCGGACGCGCTCGCATCGGTAGCCTCGCGCTGGCGCTGTCGCTGGCGCTGTCGGTCTCCGCCTTCGGACCGGCCGCCGCCGACATCAGCATCGCACGCGCCTTCAGCGCCGAGAAGTACGCCCTGAGCCTGCTCAACTGCACGCGCACGGGCGGCTGGGTGCAGGTCGATGGCACCTGCGCCGACCGCGGAAGCGGCAAGCACTCGGCCTACCGCAAGCCGCTGCCGCGCCACCGCGGCATCAGCAAGCAGGTCGCCTGGCCGTGGGCACGGGCGATGGTCAACCACGAGGTCTGCGGCCACGTCATCGCCGGCAAGCCGGAGCTGGGCCGGCGTCTGGCCAGCAAGGGCTTCCGCTATCAGTACTTCGGCGAGAACGTCGGCTGTGGCTGGGGGCACGGCGAAACGCAGGACGTGATCCTGGCGACGCACCGCGCCATGCAGGCGGAGAAGTCGTCCGGCGGTGGCCACTGGAAGAACATCAAGAACGCGGGCTACAAGAGCGTAGGCATCGGCGTGGCCACTCGCGACGGCGTGACGATGGTGGTCTACGACTTCTACGGCAAGCGCTGGTAGGACGACCGCAGGCGCGTACCAACGCCGCTGCTGCGGCACGTGCGCCGTTCGTAACGTGGGAGTCGCCATCGCCCAGAAACGTGGGGGTTTCCACCGACCGGCGAGCGAAGGGCTCCCAGGCAGTCGCGGGGCAGACCCACTGGCGCGGCCAGTCCTCGTTTGCGTCCCAATCCGCGTTTGCATCGCCAGTCCTCGTTTGCGTCCCAATCCGCGTTTGCGCCCCAGTCCGCGTTTGCGTCGCCAGTCCGCGTTTGCGTCGCCAGTCCACGTTTGCGTCGCATGTCCGCGTTTGCGTCCCATGCACATAGTCGACAAGATCGCAGCGCGACCGGTCGATAGCTTGCGTGGGAGTCCCGATGTTGGCCCGGAGGTGCACTTGGCTTGCATCTCTGGCAACGGAGCGCCGAGAAACGCCGGCCCCACGTCGGTTAGGTGACTGACACGCAAATCCAGGCGGTAGGGTGCGGCTCTGGGGTACGCGACTCCGGTCGGCCGTCGGCGCGGCCGGGACAATTGGCGCGGCCACGCTCCATTGGCGCGTACCAATGCCGGTGCTGCGGCGCGGCCGGGACAATTGGCGCGGCCACGCTCCATTGGCGCGTACCAATGCCGGTGCTGCGGCGCGGCCGGGACAATTGGCGCGGCCGGGGAACAGCGGGGGGGACCCGATGCTTCCGAGATGCTCCCCGCCCCTGCGGGGTCAGGCCTGCGGGTTCTCCACGATGGTAGCGATGCCCTGCCCCACGCCGATGCACATGCTGGCCAGCCCATAGCGTGCGCCGCGCACACGTAGCTCGTGGACCAACATGGTGAGCAGTCTGGCGCCGCTCATCCCCAGCGGGTGACCGAGCGCGATGGCGCCGCCGTTGACGTTGACTCGCTCGGGGTCGAGCCGGAGCTCACGCATGCAGGCGATCGACTGGCTGGCGAACGCTTCGTTGAGCTCGACCAGGCCGATGTCATCGATGTCCAGGCCGGCGCGCGCCAGCGCCTTGTGCGTTGCGGGCACCGGGCCCATGCCCATGACCGACGGATGCACGCCGGCCACGGCGGTGCTGATGATGCGGGCCAGCGGCCGCAGGCCAAGCTCGCGCGCTCGGGCAGCCTCGATCACCACCAAGGCAGCGGCGCCGTCGTTGATGCCGGAGGCATTCCCGGCCGTGACCGTGCCGCCCTCACGAAAGACCGGCTTCAGGGCCGCCAGTGCCTCCGCCGTGCTGGTCGGGCGAGGGTGCTCATCGCGGTCGACCAGCAGGCGAGAGCCGTCGGGCTGGAGCACCTCGACGGGGACGAGCTGCGCCTCGAAGCGGCCGCTGGCGATGGCCGCGGCCGCACGCTGCTGGCTGCGGAGGGCGAAGGCATCCTGTTCCTCACGCGTGATGTGCCACTGATCGGCGACGACCTCGGCGGTCTCGCCCAGCGGGAGCACCGGGTAGGCGGCCGCCATGCGGGGATTGACGAAGCGCCAGCCGAGCGTGCTGTCGGCCCGCTCGGGTGGCGCGTCCGAGCCAGGCTCCGGCTTGAGCTCGACGATGGGCGCGCGGCTCATCGACTCCACCCCGCCCGCGAGGATGATCTCGCCGTCCCCGACCATGATGGCGTGGGCCGCCGAGTTCACCGCCTGCAGACCCGATCCACAGAGACGATTGATGGTCTGGCCGGCGACCTCCACGGGCAGGCCGGCCAGCAGGGCGGCCATGCGGGCCACGTTGCGATTGTCCTCGCCGGCACCGTTGGCATTGCCCAGGACGACGTCGTCGATGGCGCCGGGTTCGATCCCGCTGCGTGCGACGGCCTCGCGGACCACGAGCGCGGCCAGGTCGTCGGGACGCATCGAGCGCAGGGCGCCATCGCGCCGGCCGATAGGGGTTCGGACGGCCTCCACGATCCAGGCCTCACGCAGTGGACGTTGCAGGTCGCGAATCACGGCCCTGATGCTAGCGTGCGTCGCCGGCGGCTGGTTCGCCGCCTGGTTCGCCGCCTGGCTCGCCGACCCGATCGCCGCTGCTGCCGCCGCCGGTCGCCCGCAGGAACTGCAGCATCACCGTGTTGAAGGCCGAGGGTCGCTCGGCCACCACCACGTGCCCGACACCCGGCGCCACGAAGAGCCGCGCATCCGGTAGTTGCCGGCGCAGCTTGACGGCCTGCTCCAGCGGCACCCACGGGTCGCGATCCCCGTAGGCCAGCAACACGGGCACACGCACCCGCCGGAGCTCCTCGGGCGTCGGCATCGGGCTGGCCACGATGTCATCGCGGATGGCCAGCATCAGGCGCTTCCACGCGCCCGGTCCCTGGACACGGTCGTGCCGCCGTGCCAGCCGGCGCGCCCACGCAGGGTCTTCACGTTCGATCCTCTGCGGGTCCATGAGGGCGCGCGCCACGCTCACACGCGGCTCCTTCTCCACTCCGACCGCGGCCAGGACCGCGCTGATGACGCGAGGCTGGGCGGTCATGGCCAGCGCCAGCGCCGTCGCTGCGCCCATGGAAAGGCCGGCCACGTGGAAGCGCGCCAGGCCCACGGCGTCGACGAACGCGAGCGCGTCCTCGAGCAGCAACGCATGACTCCAGCCGGCGTCGGCATCCCAGCGCGTGGCGGCGTGCCCACGCGCGTCGGGCAGGTAGAGCCTGAAGTGGTTCCGCAGCAACGGCCGCTGCGCGGCCCAGTCCTCGGTCGCTGACGAGGTCGCTGCGTGCAGCAGGAGGAGCGGCGGACCCTCGCCCTCGGTGGTGTAGTCGATGTCGAGCCCATTGGCCCGGATGGTCGGCATGCAGCGATGTTCGCACGTCGCGTAGGCTGTGCGATCTCATGCCCAACGATGACCTGCGCATCCGCCGCGCCGAGCAGCGCGCCAGCTACGACCGCGACACCATCAACGCCATCGTGGATGCCGCGCTCGTGGCCCACGTGGGCACGATCCGTGACGGGCGTCCGGTGGTGATCCCCATGCTGGCAGTGCGCGATGGCGACTGGCTGCTGCTCCACGGTGCGCCGGCCAGTGGAACGGTCCGTCGCGGGCGCGGCCAGCCCGTGTGCGTGGAGATGACCCTGCTCGACGGACTGGTGCTGGCGCGCTCGGCCTTCCACCACTCGCTCAACTATCGATCCGTCGTCATCCATGCCGACGCCGAGATCGTCACCGACGAAGACGAGCGCGCTCACGCGCTGGACGTGCTCATGGAGCGACTGGTGCCGGGACGGGGTCCGCTCCTGCGACCCACCAGCGTGGCCGAGATCAGGCAGACGGCCGTCCTGCGCATCTCGCTGGCACAGGCATCGGCGAAGATCCGCAGCGGACCGCCGGCGGATGACGAAGGCGACTATGGGTTGCCCATCTGGGCCGGCGTGCTACCGGTCAACACCAGCATCGGCCAGCCGCAGCCAGACCCGCGCCTGGCACCCGGCGTGGAGACCCCCCAGCACGTGCGCGATCTCGCCGACACGACGCGCTGACGGAGCGCCCGCCGCGGGCACGTGCGTCAGGCTGGCTCGGTCGGACCTGCCGGCGGTAGCGCACCGGGTGGCTCCAGCGGGCTCGCCAGGAGGTCGTGTTGCTCGGGATGGCGCTCCAGCCAGCGCAGGATGAAGGGGCACTGCGGGATGACCTTGCCGCCGCGCGAGCGCACGTCGTCGAACACGGCCTTGACCAGTCGGCTGCCGATGCCCTGTCCTTCGAAACCTTCCTGCACCTCGGTGTGGACCAGGACGATCCCGCGTCGCGTGTCCTCGTAGTCGACGAGCGCCGCGATCCGCTGCGCATCGCCGAGCGTGGCCACGTAGCGGTCGCGCGCCGGGTCGCGTTGCACGTGCAGGGGCGGTCGCGGCGACGGGAACGGCTGTGGCTCGCTCATGCGGACCGCGTGAATGCGGCGTACAGCTGCGGCAGCAGCGCGGCCGGATCAGCGTAGAACTCGTCGCCGTCGACGTCGATGCGGGCCCGGGACGATGGCTCGCTGATGACCGGGCGCGTGGCGATGAAGTCGCGCAGGACCTCGGCGTGCGGCTTCAGGCTGCCGTCGGGCCGCAGCAGGCCGAAATGGCGTTCGTGCAGCTTGGTGTCGCAGGGCGGCCGGTCCCACAGCTCCTCGTGGTAGTCGGCAAAGCACCACACCATCGCCCCGCGTGAGCCGACCTCGACCAGCCGCGGTAGGACCTGCTCCAGATGGTCGGCCAGGACACGCTCGGAGAGCATGATCTGACGCCACGGCTGTCCCTCGACCTGCCACTCCCAGGTGCTGGTGTCGACACCCGGAGGCGCAGTGCAGGCACCGAACTCCTCCATCATCGTGGGCTTGCCTGATAGCGCCGCGGTCAGGGCCGTGGCGAAGGGCACGGTATCCGCATCGAGCGCTCCGGCACCGAAGTTGGCATAGATGGGATAGGTGTGCATGACCGCCAGATCAGCCTCCCTGAACATGCGGTCGGCACGCAAGCGGTTGGCGCTGGACATGAGCGAGGGAGAATGGAGGCCCACCGTGCGATGGCGCTCCGGGTCGAGGTCGCGGATGACCCCGAACATCCGCTCTGCCCAGGCTGGTCCGGCTGCCTCGTCGGGCGGGACCGCGAAGTTGTCCGGCTCGTTGCCCAGGTTCCAGGCCCACACACCAGCGTGATCGCGTAATCGACCCACCACCTCGCGCAACAGCCGCTCAGCGGCATCGAGCGCCACCGGGTCTACGAAGAGATTGCGATAGGGCCCCGCATCCAGGTCGGCGCCACTGATCACCTGGCGGCCTTCGGGCACCGCCTCCGAGCCGCCCAGCAGCCACGCCGGTGACCAGTTGGGACCGCTCATGTGGCCGGTGAAGAACGTCACGTCCAGCCCCAGTCCACGCTCAGCCGCGACGTCGGCCACGATCTCCAGGTCGGCCAGCGCCCGCTGCGAGACCAGCGTGGGCGTGGGCTGGAAGTCCTCCCAGAGCAGGAAGATGCGCACCAGCGACAGGCCCAGGCTGGCGATGACGTCGAACTCCGCGGCCACCTCGTCGCGATCGAAGTCCCGCCACCAATACATGGCCTTGCGGCGCGGCCAGTAGTTGACACCGACGGGGAAGGGCTGCCCGACCGCCAGGTCACCCGGGCTCACGGGGCTGCTCGCAGCAGCTCGAAGACACACGCCCCGAAGTCACCTCGTGCCTGCGATTCCCAGGCGTGGTCGTCGAGGAAGAGACCGGTCGCCATGAGCTCATCGCCACCACGTTCCATGACGTTGGCGCGGCTGATCCAGTCGTCCGACTCGGGCCAGACGCGAACGGCGTAACGCGCGGATGGGTCCAGCCCCCGCAGGGGCAGCAGCGACGGTCCGGGCAGTGGCCGCGAGAGCGTCCGATACCAGCCCACCAGCGCCTGCGTCGCCTCTGCGTCCACCACCATCCAGGCGGTCTCGTTGCGCTCGCCCTCGAACGGGCTCCTCAGGCGGTGGAAGCGACCGCGATGCAGAAGCTCACGCCGTTCCTTGTACCACGCGATCTGCTGCTGCACTCGCTCATGCTCGACCTCGTCGAGCTTGCGCGGGTCCAGCTCGTAGCCAAGGTTGCCGAAGAACGCCACGGCCGCCCGTGTGTCGAGCGGTGTCACGCGCCCGACCTGATGGTTGGGCACCGCCGACACGTGCGCACCGAGCGCCACCAGCGGGTACACCACGGAGCTGCCGAACTGGATGCGCTGGCGCTCCACGGGATCGGTGTCGTCGCTGGGCCAGACCTGTGGCGCGAACGCCAGCATGCCGGGGTCATTGCGGCCCCCGCCAGCGGCGCAGGATTCGAAGAGGATGTCGCCGAAGCGTTCCGTCAGGCGGGCATACAAGTCATACACGCCCAGCATGTAGCGGTGGAAGAACTCGTTCTGCCGCTCCGGGGGCAGCGAAGCGCCGTAGGGCTCGGTGATGACCCGGTTCATATCCCACTTGACGTAGGCGATGGGAGCGCTGTCGAGGACGGCGCCGATGACCCGCTCGAGATAGTCGACGACGTCCTTGTTGGACATGTCGAGCACGTACTGATTGCGGATCTCCGAGCGCGGACGACCGGGGAAGCCGACGGCCCATTCGGGATGCTCCTCGAAGAGCCGGCTGCGCGGGTTGACCATCTCCGGCTCGATCCAGAGGCCGAAGAGCAGTCCCAGGTCGTTGATGCGCCGTACGAGGGCGGGCAGGCCGGAAGGCAGTTTGCGCAAGTCGGCGATCCAGTCACCCAGCGAGGAGGTGTCGTCGTCGCGTTGCCCGAACCAGCCATCGTCGAGCACGAACAGCTCGGCACCCAGGTCCTTGGCTGCGGCAGCCATCTCCACCAGGCTGTCCTCGTCGAAGTCGTAGTAGACACCTTCCCAGGTGTTCAGCAGGACGGGGCGCGGCTTGTCGCGCCAGGCACCGCTGATGAGCCGTTCGCGGTAGAGGCGGTGGTACGCGTCCGACACGCCGCCGATGCCTTCGCCGGACCAGACCAGCACCGCCTCCGGGACCTGCAGGTCCATGCCCGGAGAGATCTGCCAGCGGACGGTATCGGGGTCGAAGCCGATACGAGCGCGGACCGTGTCGTAGGGGTCCACCTCCACCTGGGCGAGGAAGTTGCCCGAGTACACCAGTGACAGGCCGATGGCCTCCCCGGCCGCCTCGGTGGTGGCCGGGCGACGCAGGAGGATGAACGGGTTCTGCTGATGGCCGCTGGAACCGCGTTGGCTGTGCACGGCCCGTGTGCCCGTGACCAGCGGTGCGTCGGTGATGTGCGTCTCCCGCCCCCAGGCACCGGTGAGCTGGAGCAGGTGCCAGTCGGGATCGGGCAGATCGAGGGTGGCGCTCATGGCCGTGGTCAGCTTGACGTCTGCGCTGCCGTCGTTGATGACGCGCATGCTGCGGGTGACCACGGGCCGATCGGCGTAGATCGTGGTCAGCAGGCGCACGTGCAGGTTGGAGTTGCCGTCGACCAGCAACAGCTCCACGGTGTCGGCTTCGTCGTCCGAGTCGGTGTAGGTGCTGGGGAGCCCGTCCAGTGGCGGCTTGCCGGGCGTGATGTGGTGCTCGCGGTAGACGAGGTCGAGGACGGTGCTGCCGTCGGCGTGCCGGACGGTCAGGCCAGGGATGCGGAAGTCGCCGCTGCCGGCAGTAGGCAGCTCCGTGGGCGTGGGGTCAAGGACCTGATTGAAGCGAGTGATGAACGAGCGGCGCAACAGATGCGAGTAATCGCGTCCCGTGGCCAGCCGGGGACCGAAGTAGAGGTGGGCCAGCGAGCCCGACCTCAACACCTGCATGACATAGCTGATGTGTCCGTTGTGCAAGTGCAGCTGGTGCCCGTCCTGGCGCCATTCGATGGGCATGTCCGGCTGACTCCTTCCTCCTGCCCGCAGCGCCGACCAGCATCGACGCTCTCGGGACGGCCGATGGTACGCCTCCAGACGAGGGCTGCGTGACACCAGCGTGGGAAGTGGCTACGATACGTGTCGTTCCGGAACAAAGCATGTACATGAGGATCCTGTCCGTGAAGAAGACCATCATCGCCGCCGCGCTCGTGCTGAGCCTGGCGGTCGTCGCCTGTGACAATGGCGGCGACGCTACGGCCGAGCCGACGACAGCCGCCGACGCTGTCGAGTCCATCGCCGCGGAGGCCGAGGGAGCCGTCGAGTCCATGGCCGCAGAGGTCGAGGCAACCGCCGAGGCCGTGGAGTCCATGGCCGCCGAGGCTGAGGAGTCCATCGCCGCAGAGGTCGAGGACGCCGTCGAGTCGCCAGCCGCCTAGGCAGGCATCCCGCCAAACGCAGGAAGGCCGCCCGGGTCCACCGGGCGGCTTTCGTGATTCTCCAGCCCGTGACCGAGGCGTGAGCCCGAGTCGTCAGCCCACGTCGGAGCCTCAGCCCCAGTCGGGCTCATACGGCAGGCGTGCCAGCACCCAGTAGCCGCGCTTCTCGCCGGGCCCGGCATCGAGCGTGCCACCGAGCCTCACCACCGCGTCGCGTGCCGCCACCAGCCCGGACGTCTCGGCCGCCGCGTCATCGGCGCTGATGCCATCGTCGATGACCTCGACCTGCAGCTCGTCGGGCTCGTAGCGGATGACCACGTCCGACCGCGCCTGGGTGGTGCCGTTCAGCGTCGCCATGAGCGCCTCGTGCACCACCCGGTAGGCCACGGCATCAAGGTCAGGAGTGAGCGGCAGCGGCCGGCCTTCGACACGGATGGCGACGGGCACGCCGGCGGCAGTCACCTGCTCGGCCAGGAAGTCGACGTCGGCAAGCCCTGGTTGCGGCTCCGGCAAGGGCGTGCCATCGGGCGAGAGCAGCAAGCCGGTGATGCGCTGCGTCTCCTCCAGCGCCTCGGTCCCGGCCGCCTCCACCACCACCAGCGCGCGATGGGCCGAACGGGGATCATCGTCGAGAGTGCGCCGGGCGTCACGTGAGTTGAGCACGACCGCGCTCATGGCGCGTTCGACGACGTCGCGCAGCTCCCGCACGAGCTCGTCACGGCCGGCCGAAGTCGGGTGCTGCGACCCCGGCTTCCCAATCCAGCTCTGCGGCGACACGCTCGTCGCCACGTGCGGCGCGGATGCTGCGAACAGCCAGGCCCAGCAGCCAGGCGACGACCAGCGAGAGGGCGGGCACGGCATGGGCGTCCGGATCGATCGTGCCGTCGAACGAGCGTACGACCACCAGGCTCGCCATCACGCCGACCGCGAGCGCTCCGATCTGCCCCACGCGGCCGCCACCCCACGCACCGACCGAGTAGGCCGCCAGCAGGAGCCCTGCCATCAGGCTGACGTACAGCTCCGCGTCGGCGCGCCCGGCCAGGGCCAGGCCCCCGAGGCCGAGCCCGAGCGGCACCAGTGGCAGCCGGGTGCGCATCGCCAGCGACAGCAGGAACGCCAGCCAGGTGGCCAGCACCACGCTCTCGTCTGGCTCCACGCCGGCCATGAGTGGCTCGCCCGCCACGGCACCGGCCGCCAGGTAGACCTCGGCCAGGAACGCCATGGCGAGCACGATCGCCACGAGCGTGTCGATGTGCGCGCGCAGGAAACGCAGGACTCCCACGCCCGGAGGCTACCGTGCCGCGAGACGGGCCGCCACGTGAGCATCGCACTGGCCACGCAAGCGGCCTCGTCGTGGTACGTCAAGCGGGCGGCCGACCCGGGGCCGGCTGAGGGTGGGTTAGCTGCGGGCGCTGCCGTCCCAGTAGCGCTGCGCGGCTGTCCAGGCGTCCTGGCCGCACTGCGCACCCATGACGCGGCCCCGCAGGTCGTCGGCCTCGACATGGATGCCGCCGTACAGCCGGCTGATGCCGGCCTGGTCGGCGGCATCGTAGTAGGTCGCCCACTGCAACGGCACGTCGACGCTGGGGCCGGCTTCGAACTCGAGCGAGCCTGCCGGCACCGTCCAGCTGCCCAGCCCGCCCGGGAAGTAGGGCGTACCAGTCATGGCGGTGAGCACCTCCGCGGCGGCCCGGCTGAAGGTGGAGTGGCCGCTGACGTAGCCGGCGAACGACGGCGTCACGAACGTCGAGAGCTGGTAGGGCACCCACTCGACGGCGCGGATCCAGCCGACACCGCCCAGCTCGATCCTCGCGCCTGGGGTTGCCCGACCACGCACGGATGGCGATCTCGCCGATGTGCTGGGACAGGTGCGCGTGGCGCTCACCGGGCGCGGCCGACGCCTCGCTGATGAGCTCGACCTCACCCTCGATGAGCGGCAGGCCGTCGGGGTGGTACGACGGCAGCGATGGATCGCTCGACTGGCCCAGCCCGCCCATCCAGCGGATCATGCTGATCGGTCGCACGTAGTCGTAGTGACCCTTGGCGCCCCAGGCCGCGACAGCAGCATCGTGGACGGCGCCATTGAGGGCCAGGTACATCTTCACGTCCCATTCGAGCGCGTCGACCGCCTGGCCCCGGCCACCGATCCGACGCACGAAGCCGGGGGCGTCGGTGACGCTGTTGGCGAGGGTGTTCCAGTGGCCCGGCGGCGTCTCGGAATCGGGTCCGTCGGCCCAGAACTCGGCCAGCACGCGGCCGAAGTCGGCGCGCGGGACCTGCACCGGCTGGTACGGCAGGCTGGTGTAGGGGTTGATCTCGTAGCCGGCCATGTCGTTGGTGCCGAGCGGAGCATTGCCCCAGGACGCGGGCGAGATGTCGACCATGACGCCGTCGCGCGGATCGAGGGTGCTGCTGAAGCGGGCGACGGCCACGGCGTCGGCCTTGAACTCGGCATCAGTTGCCGGGTCGTGCAGGTAGGGCGGATCACCCGGGTCGATGGGCAGGCCGGGAACGATCGGTTCAGGCAGCGCGAACGAGGTCACCTCGCCCCAGTGCGGGCCGATGAACTGCTGCGGGCCGATGGGCAGCAGCTGTCCGTTCTGCGTATAGGAGACCTCCAGCGCCAGCGGCTGCCAGCGGTTGGGGTCGTTCATCTCGGTGCCAGGCAGCTGCACGACCATGGGCTCGTTGACGGCGGCTGTAGTCGCCTGACTTGTAGCCTTGCGCCTCGAGCGAGCCGTCGTCGAGCGTGGTCTCGATGATGGTCTCGGCGATGCGGTTACCCAGCGCGGCGGGTGCGTCGCCCACCGTCGTCGTCGTCCCCCACGGGTAGCACAGCGACGCCATCAGCTCATCGAACTGGTGCAGGCTCTGCGGTCCGCCGGCGCTGTCGCGGTAGCGGTGGCTGAGCACGCGATAGGCGGCGTAGCTGATGGCCTCCTCGCGTGCGCTGGCAAGGTCGGGGGCGGAGGCCTTCTCGGTCACGAAGACGCCGTCGCCGACGGCGTCGTACGCGGCCCAGGCGTCCCACATCGCGGCGGACGTGTGATAGAGGTTGCGCGCGTGCACGGTGGGTGCCGGGAAATCGCGGCGGATGGCGTCGAGCAGAGCCTCGTCCCAGAGGCGGGCCACCGACTTGTCCGTGTCCGCGGTGCGCACACAGGTCGCCACATCGACCGGTGGGACGGGCGCGAGCACGGGGCCTTGCGGGCTCTCACGCACGAGGGGGAGCGCGCCGGTCATGGTCGTGGCAGACGGCAGCACCACCGGGTCGCCGCCTTCTCGCGCGATGCGGATGCGCTGGTCGGCCGCGACCGCCGTCCACTCCCCGACTTCGCCGTCGGGCCAGGTCACGCGCAGGCTGGCGCGATCGACGCTGCCGAGCCCGAAGTGCGCAGGCCCGAGCTGACCGGAGACATGGCCGCCGCCGATGGTGACCTCGCGCGTCTGGATGCCGGTCTCCGCCTCCGACCTCGATCCAGGCGCCGATGGCGTCGGCGTTGGGTCCGTCCTGTGCCAGCTCGACCGCCAGCCAGTGGCCCATCGGCGCCGGCTCCGTGGCCGTGCCAGCACCGGCGTTGCGCCAGATGCGGACCGGCGCGGCGCGGTTGACCTCGACGAGGTCGAGCAGGCCATCGTTGTTGAGATCGGTCAGCGCCGCGCCGCGGGTCTTGTCGTAGTGGACGATGCCGGCCTCGATGGCGCCCTCGGCTCCAGGTGCCGTCGGGCTGTCCGATGAGCAGGTTGCTGGGATCGTCCGCGGCGTGGTCGGGCATGAGCTCGACGTTGCCCTTGGCGACGTAGAGGTCGGAGCGGCCGTCGTTGTTGACATCGTCCCACTCGGCATGCCAGGCCGTGGAAGGCAGGTCGATATCGCCGGCGAAGGGCTGGGGCACGTCGACGCCGCGAGCGAAGGCGCTGTCACTGAAGGTCGGCTGCGCAGGCCCGTCGGCGAGCATGCGCAGCCGGTTGCCGGCCATGGTGGTGATGAAGTACTCGGGGTAGCCATCGCCGGTCACGTCCTCGCTGGCGATGCCCATGCCGAAGACGCGAGAGATGCTCCCAGCCGTCCTCGCGGGTGTAGGCGTACGCGGGAGGCTCCGGGCCCACCCGCCAGAGCTGCTCCTCGCCCTCGCCCGGTCGGTAGTACTGGCGGTCGTTGGTGACGCGCAGGTCGCGGCGGCCGGAGCGGTCCCAATCGCTGAAGAGCATCGACAGCGTGCAGTAGCCGGCGATCGCCTCAGGGGCCCGATAGCCCACGAGGGTCGGCCGGTGGATGGCGCTGTCGTCACACACGGGGCTCTCGCCGGCGCCCACGACGGTGAGGTAGTCACCCACCGCCAGCGTGGGGAAAGCCTCGCCGTTCTGCCACGTGGCCGAGAAGGCGGTGCTCCAATCGTCCTCGCCCTCGAAGGTCCAGGCCTCGTTGGCGCGCTCGAATCCGCAACCACCGAGTCCGCGCAGGAGCACGTTCTCCCCGCGCGCGCAGGACGGCCAGGTCGGTCAGGCCATCGCTGTCGATGTCGATCGGATAGGCACCGGTGACCGCGGTCAGGTCCGTCGTCGCGCTCTCGAGCCGCTCGAAGGCGAGCGGACCGCCGAGCGCGCTGAGGTTGCGATAGAGGCCGGCCGGCTCACTGCCGCCCGCGAAGTAGAGGTCGGGCAGCTCGTCGTCGTCGCAATCGAGGACGGCCACGCCGCCGCCGGTGAAGAACTGCCAGGAACCGTCGTAGCTGTGGTCGACGCCGGTGCCCGCCTCCTCCACGTACAGCGGCACCATCGGCGGCTGGCCGGCGGCGGTCGTGTCGGCCGCACCAGCCAGCGCTGCCGTCGCTGGCACGCTCAGGACGAGCGACCAGGATGCACGCACGATGGCGCGCACGGGAAGCGACATGGTCAGGCCAGTCTAGCGATGGCGGCGATGCGTCAGCGTCCTACGCCATGTCGATGCGCGACATCGTCGGCCACGCCGCCGAGCATGGTGTAGTCGGTGGGCGCGGTCTGCAGCAGGGAGCCGGGCACGAACTCGCTCACCGGGCCGTGCGCCACGAGGCGGGCGATGAAGCGCTGCCAGGAGACGCCACCACCGAGGTCGCCGTCGAGCCAGAAGCTGCGCCGCTTCGCGCCCGAGGATCTCCGCCGGACCGATGGTGGCGGCCTTGGGCGGCACCGCCGACCAGTCGCCGCCGAAGGAGTGCAGCGCGTTCTGCATGATGGTCATCGGCGTCAGCTCGACGATGCGAGGTCCGGCCGCGCTTGTAGGCGTCCAGGTCGCCGGCGAACTCGTGGCCGAGGTCGGATTCCCAGAAGGCGATGTGTCCGCACCAGCCGATGCCGCCGTAGCAGGTGTCGGCACCACCGAGCTGGGCGATCTGCTCGCCGTAGCCCTCGATGTTCTCGGTCGAGGGGAAGTGGATCTGCTCCGCCGGCGGCCGCAGCGCGGGGTCGATGCGGTCGAAGAAGACCTCGAACATGGTGCGCTTGAACGACCCCTCCCAGGACGACCGGCGCGGTGCGACCGTCCTCGTCGGCGTACTCGTCCATGTTGAAGGTGTGGACGTGGTGCATGGTCAGTCGCCGCGTCGTTGATCATGGCCACGGCCTTGGTGAACTGCGGTACCGGGCCCACGGGCAGGATGAGCACGCAGGGGCGGCCCTCGTCGCGGGTGGTCTCGATACGGGAAACGATGTCGTTGGCGAAGGCGCTGTAGAAGGCGTCGTGGTCGTCCTCGACGCGGATGCGGAAGTCGGGGTTGGCGTGCTGCGTGATCTGCGAACGCGTGATGGCGCGCACGCGCGCGAGCTCCGCGGTATCGCGGAAGTCGATGAACGTGGCCAGGTCGTACGTGAACGTGCTCATGGTGCCCCTCTCTGAGACCGCTGGGAATCTGGTACTCGGAACAGCACTCCACTGTAGCGGAGGGACCTGCCCGCAAACGTTGACATCGACCCTGCTCGACGTGCGGTAATCGAGCGCTACGGGAAAGCGCGAGCCCCGAACCCGGTACGGACCCTTTCCCGACAGTGCGGACCGACCCCAGGTCCCAGAGGAGGAACACGCATGCAGAACCTCAAGCGAGGTGTGGCCGGGCTGGCTGCCCTGAGCATCGCCGCGGCCGGCGTCGTCGGCACGGTAGGCGCCGTTGCCGCCCAGGACGACGAGCTCGTCGTCGGCGTCTCCTGGAACAACTTCCAGGAAGAGCGCTGGGGCCTGTGGGACGAGCCGGCCCTCAAGGCCGCTCTGGAGGCTGCCGGCGCGCAGTACATCTCCACCGACGCGGCCTCGTCCATCGAGAAGCAGCTGACCGACGTCGAGGCCCTCATCAACCAGGGCGCCGACGCGCTCATCATCCTGGCCCAGGACGACGTGGCCATCCTGCCGGCCGTGAGGGCGGCTCTCGACGAGGGCATCCCGGTCGTGGCCTATGACCGCCTCATCGAGGACCCGGGCGTCTTCTATGTCAGCTTCAACAACGTCGAGATCGGCCGCATGCAGGGCCGCGCCATGCTCGAGAAGGTGCCGGCCGGCAACTACGTCTTCATCAAGGGCAACGCGGCCGACCCCAACGCCGACTTCCTCTTCGAGCGGCACGATGGAGATCCTGCAGGACGCCATCGATGCCGGCGATATCGTCAACGTCGGTGAGCAGTACACCGACAACTGGGATCCGGCCGTTGCCCAGCGCAACATGGAGCAGATCCTGACCGACAACGACAACATGGTCGATGCGGTCGTGGCCCAGAACGACGGCACTGCCGGCGGCGCCATCGCGGCGCTCGACGCGCAGGGTCTCGCCGGCGTGGTCCCGGTCTCCGGCCAGGATGCCGAGGGGGCTGCGCTGAATCGCATCGCCAAGGGCACTCAGACGCAGACCGTCTGGGTCGACGGCCGCACTGAGGCGACCGCCGCGGCCAACATCGCGGTGGCGCTGGCCCAGGGGGCCGCACTCGACGAAGATCGAGGACTCAGTGGTCTTCGCCGACGGCCCCAGCGGCGTGCCCACCAATGCTGTGCTGCTGGATCCCGTCTCGGTCACCCAGGACAACCTCGGCGTCCTTGTCGAGGCCGGCTGGATCAGCCAGGAAGAGCTCTGCGCAGGCGTCGAGGCCGGCTCGATCGCAGCCTGCCCGTAGTCGACGACCCGTAGCATCCCAGGCGCCCCGCCACCTTGAGAAGGGTGGCGGGGCGCTTGTCTTACCCGGCACAAGGAGTGACCATGTCAAGCGCCAGGCTGGAGAACATCGACCTGCCCGACTTCGGGCTGCCGAGGGCATGCCCATGCTGTCGCCGGAGCTGTACCGTGCTCGACTGGAGCGCACGCGCGACCGCTGCCGCGAGCGTGGCTACGACGCCCTCGTCGTCTACGCGGACCGCGAGCACAGTGCCAACCTGGCCTGGCTCTCCGGTTTCGATCCACGCTTCGAGGAAGCCGCTGCTCATCGTCGGCACCGCGGGCGACCCGCTGCTGCTGACCGGCATCGAGTGCGTGGGCATGGCCAGGCGCGCCCCGCTGCCGATGCGCGTCGAGCTCGCTCCCGACCTGAGCCTCGCGGGCATGCCGCGACCGCCGGCCCGCTCGCTGGCGGAGGTCCTCTGCCGCCGAAGGCATCGTTGCCGGCACCCGTGTCGGTGTCGCGGGCTGGAAGACGCTAGGCCGATCGCGACTGGCTGGAGACGCCAGCCTTCATCGTCGATGCGCTCCGCGCCGCCGTGGGCGCGCGGCCTGGTCGAGAACGCCGGCGACATCTTCACCGATCCGGCGGCTGGCCTCCGCGCCGTCAACGAGCCGGAGCAGCTGGCCGCCATGGAGTACGCCGCCTGCCAGACATCGGAGGGCATCAAGCGGCTGCTGTGGGGCCTGCGGCCGGGCATGACCGAGCAGGATGCGGTGCGGCTCCTGCAGTGGCCCGGCGCGCCCATGTCGTGTCACCTGATGCTCTCGAGCGGCGAGCGTGCAACGCTCGGGCCTGCTCAGCCCGACCGACCGGGTCATCGAGCGTGGCGACCGCTTCACCGTGGCGTATGGCCTGTGGGGCGCGCTCGACTGTCGCGCGGGCTTCGTCGTCGAGTGACGCCGGCGACCTGCCGCAGCGGGATCCGCGACTACGTCGAGAAGCTGGTGGCGCCCTACTTCGAGGCCGTGGCGACGTGGCTCGAGGCCCTCCACGTGGGCCAGACCGGCGGCGCGCTGCAGGCCATCATCGACGAGCAGCTGGCGCGACCCGTTCTTCGGCATCTTCCTGACACCGGGGCACCTCATCAGCCTCGAGGAGTGGCTGCACTCCCCCATCGCGCCCGGCTCAGCGACCGAGCTCCGATCGGGCATGGTGCTGGAGTCGGACGTCATCCCGGCGACCGGGACGGAGTACTTCACCACCAACCTGGAGAGCCCCTTCGCGCTCGCCGACGAGAGGCTGCGCACAGACCTGGCGGCGCGCTACCCGGAGATGTGGGCCCGCATCCAGTCCCGGCGCGAGTTCATGCGCGAGCAGCTCGGCATCGATCTGCACCCGGACGTGCTGCCGTTCTCCAATCTGGCGGCCTACCTGGTTCCGTTCCTGCTTCGTCCGACCGGGCCATACGCCATGACACGGCGATGACCTGACCGGTATAGGACAGCTGGTTGACATTCGCGCTCGCTGCGTGCGGTAATCTGGTGTGACGGAACGCAACCGTTCCGAGATCGGAACGAAGACGTTCCCCTCGATGAGGGAACGCATCCCCCCGTTCCACACAGGAGGAGGACCGCGAATGCGGAACATGAAGAAGGGCGTCGTTGGGCTCATGGCCCTGACCGTCGCCGCCGCTGGCAGCATGGCCAGCATCGGCGCCGTTGCCGCCCAGGACGACGAGCTCATCGTCGGCGTCTCCTGGAACAACTTCCAGGAAGAGCGCTGGGCGCTGCGTGACGAGCCGGCCATCAAGGCCGTGCTTGACGCTGCCGGCGCACAGTACATCTCGACCGACGCCGCGTCGTCCGCCGAGAAGCAGCTGACTGACGTCGAGCAGCTCATCACCCAGGGTGCTGACGCCATCATCATCCTGGGCCAGGACACCGACGCCATCCAGCCCGCCGTCCAGGCCGCGCTGGACCAGGGCATCCCGGTCGTCGCCTACGACCGTCTCATCGAGATGGACGCCGATGGCCTCTACTACGTCACCTTCGACAACGTCGAGGTCGGTCGCATCCAGGCCCGCGCCATCCTCGAGGCCGTGCCCGAGGGCAACTACGTCTTCATCAAGGGCAACTCGGCTGACCCCAACGCAGACTTCCTGCGCGGTGGCCAGCAGGAGGTCCTGCAGGACGCCATCGATAGCGGCGCCATCGTCAACGTCGGCGAGCAGTACACCGACAACTGGGATCCGGCCGTGGCCCAGCGCAACATGGAGCAGATCCTGACCGACAACGACAACATGGTCGATGCGGTCGTGGCCTCCAACGACGGCACCGCCGGTGGCGCCATCGCCGCACTCGCGGCCCAGGGCCTCGACGGCGTCGTCGCCGTCTCCGGCCAGGACGCAGACAACGCGGCCCTCAACCGTGTCGCGCTCGGCACCCAGACCGTCACGGTCTGGAAGGACGCCCGCGAGCTGGGCAAGGCCGCCGCTGAGGTGGCCCTGGCCGCCATCGACGGTGAGCCCGAGGGCCTGACCGTCTTCTCCGATGGACCCAACGGCATCGCCATGGACTCCATCCTCCTCGCCCCGACCCCGATCCAGCAGGACAACCTGCAGGACGTGGTCGACGGTGGCTGGATCACCCAGGAAGAGCTCTGCGCCGGCGTCGAGGCCGGCACGGTCGCCGCCTGCGGTCTAGGCCTCTCGCAGTCTGTAATCGATACGCGCCCTGCGCAGGCAGCGAGCCTCGCAGGGCGCGTACCCTTATCCGGGCCATGACACGACACACACCATGGAGCTGGGGAGAACGCGCATGAGTGACACCCCGGCGACCCCTGCCGAGCCGACGCCGGCACCGGGCTCGTCGCCATCTGCCGGTGGATCAGGCGGCGGCACGTTCAGCGAGTTCAAGCGCGCCGGCGGGGCGCTCTACCGCTCCACCGAGGTCGACGGCCGGCTGCTGGGCCTGATGATCGCGCTGGCCATCGCCTGGATCATGTTCGACATCCTCTCGAGGATCTACGGGCAGGGTGGCGATTCCATCTTCGGCGGCAGCTTCCTGACACCGCGCAACCTCTTCAACCTGTCGGTGCAGACCGCCTCGGTCGCGGTCATGGCCACCGGCATGGTGCTCATCATCGTGTCGCGCAACATCGACCTCTCGGTCGGCTCGCTGCTCGGGCTTCCTGGCCATGGTCATGGCCATCGTGCAGAAGGAGATCCTGCCCGACTTCATCGGGTTCGACAACTCGATGACCTGGATCATCGCGCTGGCCGTCGGCATCGCGCTCGGCGCGGCCATCGGCGGCGGCCAGGGTTTCCTCATCGCCTTCCTGGGCATCCCTGCCTTCATCGTGACGCTGGGCGGCATGCTCGTCTGGCGCGGCGGAGCGTTCCTGCTCGCCAGCGGCCGGACCATCGCTCCGCTCGACCAGAACTTCAGCCGCATCGGCGGCGGCACCGAGGGCTCACTGGGCCGCCTCGGGCATGGACCTTGGCATCGGCTCGGCCACGTTGAGCTGGATCCTGGGCATCCTCGTGGTCGGCGGTCTCGTCGTGCTCGTGGTCATGGCTCGCCGACGCCGCCAGGCCTTCGACTTCCCGACCCGCCCGATGTGGGCAGAGGTCATGATCGTCGGTGTCGGCAGCGTGCTCGTGCTGGGTGCGGTCTGGGTCGTCAACAACTACAGCTGGCCCATCGCGCGTGGCAGCAGCGGTACGCCGAGACGAGCGGCATCGAGGTGCCCGATGGCGGCCTGTTCCTCGCCACCGGCATCGCCTACCCGGTGCTCATCATGATCGCGGTCGCGGCGGTCATGACCTGGGTCGCCCGCCGACGCCAGTTCGGCCGCTACGTCTACGCCATCGGCGGCAACCCTGAAGCGGCAGAGCTGTCCGGCATCAACGTGCGCCGCACGCTGATGCTGACCTTCGCGCTCATGGGTGTGCTGGTGGCCATCAGTGCCGCCATCACCTCGGGCCGCCTGGACGCGGCCACCAACGCGCTGGGCCAGTGGAACGAGCTCTTCGTCATCGCCGCAGCCGTCATCGGCGGCACCTCGTTCGCCGGCGGCATCGGCACCATCCCGGGCGCCATCCTGGGCGCGCTCTTCATGCAGACGCTGCAGTCGGGCATGGTGCTCATCGGCTTCGACACCGCGCAGCAGAACATCGTCGTCGGCATCGTCCTGGTGATCGCCGTCGGCATCGATACCGCCTATCGCAGGAGGGCCTCCTCATGACCGCCGAAGACATCGCCACGGCGTCAGAGCCCGTCCCCGAGCCGGAGGCCGAGGTCCGTGCGCGCGTCGACACCAGCGGTACGCCGCTCGTGGAGATGCGCAATATCCGCGTCTCCTTCGGCGGCGTCCACGCCGTCGACGACGTCAGCATCGACCTCTATCCCGGCGAGGTCGTGGGCCTCGTCGGTGGCAACGGTGCCGGCAAGTCGACGCTGATGAAGTGCCTCTCGGGCGCGCGTCCACCCGACAGCGGCCAGATCCTGGTCGACGGCAAGACGGCGGACATCCAGAACCCGCGCCAGGCCAAGAAGTACAACATCGAGACCATCTACCAGACGCTGGCCCTGGCCGACAACCAGGATGCGCCGGCCAACATGTTCCTGGGCCGCGAGCTCAAGACGCGCATGGGCAACCTCGACGACGCCTCCATGGAGGCAGCGACGCGCGAGGTCATCGCGCGCCTCAACCCCAACTTCCAGAACTTCAAGTCACCGGTGCAGTCGCTCTCCGGCGGCCAGCGTCAGGCCGTGGCCATCGCGCGCGCCGTGCACTTCAACGCCAGGATCCTGATCATGGACGAGCCCACCGCCGCGCTCGGCCCGGCCGAGACGGCGCAGGTGCGCGACCTCATCAAGCAGCTGGAGAAGGAAGGCATCGGCATCTTCCTCATCAGCCACGACATCCACGACGTCTTCGACCTCTCGCACCGCATCGCCGTCATGTACCACGGCCAGATCGTGGGCATCGTCAACCGCGATGACGTCACGCCCGACGACGTGTTGGGCATGATCATCATGGGCAAGCCGCTCGAAGAGGTCACGAGCGAGGAGCGAGCCAAGCTGCACTGAGGGTCGTCGGCCGCGGGGGTCGCTCGGACTACGACTCGCGGCGGGAGGCGGACCAGGCGCCGGCGATAACGAGAGCGACACCGACCAGGGCGATCGGCGCCACGCTCTCGCCGAGGATGAGCACGCCGAGGGCGATGGCGACGACGGGCAGGAAGTAGATCGCGATCGAGGCCCTCGGGCCGCCCACGCGGCCGGTCAGCGTGGCCATCAGCACGAAGGCGACGCCGGTCCCCAGCACGCCCAGCGGCACCATCGCCAGCGCCGCCTCCCACGACCACGACGAGGCCGGGAGCTGGGCCACGCCGATGGGTGCCACGATGGCCAGCGCCACCAGCTGCACCCGAAAGATGACCGGTAGCGAGCCGTACTTCTGCTGCAGCGGCACCGCCAGGTTGGTGGCCAGGCCGTAGAACGAGATGGCGAAGAGCGCGATGGCAGCACCGATGAACTCGTCGGTCCCTGCCTGCAGCTCCGGCAGGAACACCAGCACGATGCCGGCGAAGCCGAGTCCGATGCCCAGCAGCTGGCGCCAGCCCGGCGCGCGACGCAGCAGGTAGGTGGCCCAGGCCGCGGTGAAGATGGGCATGGCCCCGTTGATCATGCCGGTGACGCTCGTGTTGATCGACTGCTGCGCGATCGGCAACAGCGTCAGCGGCAGCACCATCCAGACGACCCCGAGCAGCGCGATGCGGCCCCAGTCCTGCCGCTCGACCGGGGCCCGGGCGCGGGAGAAGAAGGCCAGCGTCCCGGCGCCGAGGCCGATGCGGGCGAGGGTGATGACACCCGGTGCGAAGGAACGCAGGCCGATCTCGACGAACAGGAACGATGAGCCCCAGATCAGGGCGATGGCGGCCAGCAGGGCCCAGTCGCCCAGCGTGTAGGCATGCACGTTCGATCCGCTGGCGGTGGCAGGCAGAGACGAACGCATCCTCGTGGTCGGGGAAGTCACGACGTCATCCTATCGGGGTTTGACGGGCGCGAACGGCTCCTCAGGCCGTCGTCTGAGCAGCGACCGCCGGCGCTGAGGTCAGGGGGCGCTCCGAGGCCTGCAGCCGCCACAGGTGCGCATAGAGACCGTCCAGCGCGAGCAGCTCATCGTGCGTGCCCAGCTCCAGCAGCCAGCCGTCGTCCAGGACGGCGATGCGGTCGGCAGCGCGGATGGTCGAGAGGCGGTGCGCCACCACGACCGTCGTCCGGCCGGCCATCAGCCGCGTCAGTGCCTCCTGCACCAGCCGCTCGGACTGGTTGTCGAGCGAGGTGGTGGCCTCGTCGAGGATGAGGATGGGCGCGTCCTTGAGGATGGCGCGGGCGATAGCGACGCGCTGGCGCTGGCCGCCCGACAGGCGCGTGCCGCGGTCGCCGACGACGGTGTCGTAGCCGTCCGGCAGGGCCTCGATGAAGTCGTGGGCGTTGGCGGCGCGAGCCGCTGCCACCAGCTCCTCGGCCTGGCATCGAGCCGGCCGTAGCGGATGTTCTCCTCGATGGTGCCGCCGAAGACGGTGGCGTCCTGCGGCACCAGCGAGACCGCCTCGCGCAGGCTGCGCAGGCGCAGGCTCGCGCACGTCGCGGCCATCGATGAGCACGCGCCCTGCGGAGACGTCCCACAGCCGCGGGATGAGGTTGCAGAACGTGGTCTTGCCCGCGCCCGAGGGACCGACCACTGCCAGCACCTCGCCGGGCGCGATGTCGAGGTCGATGTCGCGCAGCACCGCACGATCATCGGCGTAGCTGAAGGTGACGCTGCTCGAAGGTGATGCGGCCCGCCACCGCACCTACGGGCTCCGCAGCGGCGCTCCTCGCGGATGGTGGGCCGCTCGTCGATGATCTCGAACACGCGTGCCACGGCACCGGCGCCCTCCTGGAACTGGCCGTAGATGCCGGCGATGCTCGAGAGGCTGGTGCCGATGGTGATGCCATAGAGCAGAAAGGCCGTCAGCGAGCCTGATGGTCAGGGTGCCCTCGATGACCTGGTGACCGGTGAACCAGAGCAGGATGATGAGCGTGCCGAAACCGAGCACGGTCATCATCGCGCCGAAGAGGCCGCGCCATGTCACCAGTCGCGTGGCCATGCCCACGACACCGCGCAGATCCTCGCCATAGCGATGCCGCTCCCACTCCTCGCGCCCGAACGACTTGACGACGCGGATGCCGCTCAGCGCCTCCTCCGCCGTGGTGGTGGAGGCGGCGATGGCAGTCCTGCACGCGAGTGGACAGCTTTCGCAGCGGGCGGGCGAAGATGACGGCGATGATGACGATGGTCGGCGCCAGCGCCAGGATGACCAGCAGCAGGTCGGGGCTGAGGATGAAGAGCACGATGATGGAACCGGTGAGACCGAGCACCGACGAGAGCAGCGAGGTCAGCGTCTGCGTCAGCATCGTGCGCACCTGGGTGACATCGCTCGACAGGCGGGAGATCAGCTCGCCCACACGGCGACGGACGTAGAAGTCAAGCTCCAGCGTCACCAGCCGATCGAAGACCTGGGCACGCATGCGGGCCACGATGCGCTCACCGATGACGCCCAGGGTCCACGTCTGCACGAAGCCAGCGACGGCCAGGACCAGCGTGATCAGCGCCAGCACGAGCAACAGCTGGTCGAGTCCGGCGGTATCGCCAGCGCCGACGACCTCGCCCACGAGGTTGCCCACGATGCAGCGGCAGCAGCAGGCCCGCGCCGGTCGCAGATGAACAGGGCCACGACCGCCACCGCGAACAGCTTCCGTTGCGGCCGCAGGTAGCCGAGCAGGCGGCCCCAGGGCACGCCCGTCAGGCGCGTGAAGCCCCCCTCGCGGGGAGCGTCGTCGCCCTCCGGCGCCGGCGGCTGGCCGGCCGGCCTGCTCGCTCGCGCCCGGCGGGCCGACCGGCCGAAGGGTGAGTGGCGGCTGAGGCTCAGGGCTCGAGCTCAGGCGGCGGCACCAGACCGGCGTCGCAGTAGGCCTCGGAGCCACCCAGGAAGCCGCCGACGCGAACCCGGGTCGTCTCGCCGGCCTCGTTGTAGGCGCTGACGGCGTACTCCCAGTAGCTCATGGCGCCGGGAACGTCGGGCAGATCCGGGACCGGCAGGGAGCGCTGCACACGTCCATGGTTGGGGCGGTAGCGCTCCTTGTTCGGCGCCAGCGTCGCGACCTCCTTCCAGGGGCCCTTGGTGATGGAGCAATCGGCCTCGAACCAGTGGCGGCGCGCGTAGATGCGGAAGCCATCTTCGTTGCGGGAGCGGTCGCGCCAGACGATGGCGCCCTTGAGTGGGTCCGGCTCGTAGACGGGTGGCCACCCGCGATCGCGCACCTTGCCCAGCGGCGCGGGCGCTCGCGGTGGCACCAGCGGGTCGAGGTAGAGCACGCGCGCACCCTCGACGGCTTCGGCCGCGCGATCATCACACTCGCCCGGAAGCGGCAACCGCTCGACCTGTGAGTAGACGTGGCCGGCTCGATCGATGACCTCGACCGCCAGCGACACCGGCACACACGCGCTGCTCGCGCGGGTGATGGCGCGCTCGGCCGGCGGTAGCCACGGTGCGCTTGGCTGGGGGCGCGCGGTCTGCGGATCCCACACATAGGTGACCCTGGCGTCGCGCGCGTCGCCGTTCCAGTCGCACAGGCTGCCGACACCGCGGAGGCGTCCATCGAGCGGAGCGACACACAGGGCCAGCTCCCGCCACGCGCTCGCCGGGTCGAACGAGGTCAGCTCGCGGCTGGCAGCGACCTGCGGCCAGCGGGGGTACCAGGCACGGAAGCGGACCTGCGCGACATCGGTCACGTCGCGCACGCGGGCAACAAGGCGAACGGTTTCGCCGAACGTGACATGGCTGCCGCCCGCGGGCGTCCTGGCGTTCCAGCGGGCGCGCGGGCGGCCGGGTTCCGCGACCACCTCGACGCCCACCACGGGACCCTGCCACCAGGCGAAGCCTTCGTAGCCGAGCTCACCCACGAGCGGCTCGGGCGAGACCGGCGTGCCGCCGATGATCTCACCGTCGGGGTTGATGGCGCCGTCACGCAGGATGGACACGAAGAGATCGCCCGTCGTGGGGTCGGCCAGGGGGCAATCGAGCGTCTGGTCATCGGCCAGCGGCTGGCTGGACCCGAATCGGCCGATGGTGTCGTTGGGACCCACGATGAGCGGCGCCGCCGGGTCTCGATCCAGGAGCGCCGGCTCGATCCAGCCCAGACCGCCGTGGACCGCGAGGTAGGGCGTGCCATCGACCTCCAGGCTGATCGCCACGGTCCGACCGAGCGATGCCGCTGCGCCGGTCGCGCAGCCGGCGAAGGCAAGCTCGCCACCGAACAGCGGCCGGGCCTCCGGCCCCGGGATGGCACCCGGGTCGCTGTCGCCGCTGATAGCGTCGAGCGGCGGAGCGATGCGGAGGCCGTAGCCCACCGCCGCATCGGCTTGGTAGGCAGCACTGATCTGGCCCGAGGCGCCGGGCTCCAGCGGCACGTTGGCAGGCAGCCCGGCCGGCCGGGCGCGGAAGCGGAAGGGCGCGAACGCGGGCCCGGGGTTGTCAGAGTCGAAGACGTCTTCGGGCTGCGGGACACCGTCCGGCCGCAGGGCCAGGACCTCGGCATCCGAGAACCTGACCGGTAGTGACTCGGTCAGGAACCAGCCGCCACGACCACGCTCGTTCCAGGGCGGCGTGCGTTGTACCTGGAAGCGCAGGCTGGTGCGATCGGTCCAGCCGCTGTTGCCGGCGACGCCGATGGGCTGGCCGGCGCTGACCACCTCGCCGATGCGCACGGGCGACTGGCCCGCTCGAAGGTGCGAATAGAGGCCGGACGTGCCGTCTCCGTGGTCGACAAGGACATAGTTGACGTCGCGCCAGCAGGCCGGTCGGCCGGCGTCGCCGGGCGTGTCACAGCGGCCCCCGCGAACACCGCTGCGGGCACCGATGACGGTGCCGCCACGCGCCGCGGCGACGGTGAAGCGCGTGGGGCCTTCGGCGGCGACGAAGTCGAAGGCATCATCCTCGCCGTCGCCTCGGAACAGGCCGCTGCCAGTGCCCTGCCACACGGTCAGGGCCGTGCCGGCCAGCGCCGGCAGCTCGTACGACGGATCTTCTGCGGCAAGCGAGGGCGCGGCAGCGCCGATGCCGATCAGGCCGATGGCGACGGCGACGACCGTACTGATGGATGAGCGACCGACCCGCATGACCTGGGACTCCTGCTGCGCACGCCACACGGTAACGCCAACGTCGCAAGAGGGCACTCGGAGGTGCGCGCGCGGTGGGGCCGAGTGGCGCTCAGCCGGCCTTGCGTCGTCGCAGCTTGGGCACAGCCGCCAGGGCCGCCGACGAGTCGCGCATCGGCAGATCGGTGCGCCTGATGCCGTCGAAGGCGTACAGCGCGCCAGCTACTGCAGCTGCCGTCGGCACCAGCACGGCCTCGCCCATACCCTTGGCGCCGTAGGGGCCTTCGGGCTGGTATTCCTCCACGAGGATGGTCTCGACCGGGGGCATACCAGAGGCGGGGATGATATTGAGCGACTTGACGGTGTCCGTGACCGGAAAGCCGCCCTCGGTCTCGAACGCTTCGCTGAGCGTGTGGCCCAGGCCCATGTGCACGCCACCGACGATCTGACCCTCGAGCATCAGCGGGTCGAGTGCCTTGCCCACGTCGTGAGCGGCGATGAACTTCTCGATCCGACCGTCGTCGTCGAGGATGCAGACCTGCGTCGCCCAGCCATAGCCGAAGTGGGTGATCGGTTCCTCGACGTCCGCTCCCAGGGGCGTGGTCCAGTCGACGAGGACCTCGGCGGCGAACTCTTCCCCGACCAGATCGTCGAGGCGACAGCGCCGTTTGACCATCTCGGCGCGCAGCGACTGGCACGCCTGGAACACCGCCCGGCCCCCGAGCATCGTGGCGCGTGAGGCCGTGGTGATGCCGGTGTCGAGCTCGTGGCTGGTGTCGACCACGACCGTGATCGCCTCCGGCTCCAGGCCCAGCTCGGCTGCGGCGATCTGGCGCATCACGGTGTGGGTCCCCTGCCCCATCTCGGTCCACGAGTGGTACACCGTGAGCTTGCCCTGACCGTCGGGTCGGACCACGGCACGGCCGTACTCGGTCATGCCGTTGCCGATGCCGGTGTTCTTGGCGCCGCAGGCGATACCGGCGTACCTCGCGCTCCGGTACTGGTCCTTGACCGCCAGCAACGTGTCCTTGAGCCCCACGCCGGGACCGAGCTTCTGCCCGGTGCCGAAGCGCTGGCCCTCCTCGAGCGCGTTGCGCCAGCGGATCTCCCAGCCATCGATGCCGACCGCCTCGGCGAGCCGGTCGAGCAGCGTCTCCATGCCGAAGTTGGCCTGGTTGGCGCCGAAGCCGCGCATCGCGCCCGACGGCGGATTGTTGGTCAGGACCGCGTTGGCCTCGACGTCGACGTTGGGCACGATGTAGGCGCTGCAGGCGTGGCCGGCAGCACGCTCGAGCACCTTGGCGCCGACGCTGGCATAGGCGCCGTTGTCGCCGACCATGCGCGCCTTGACCGCGGTGAGTCGCCCCTCGGCGTCGCAGGCCACCGTGTAGTCCATCCAGAACCGGTGACGCTTCACCGAGAAGCGCAGCGAGTCCGCCCGCGACAGTGCCAGCAGCACCGGCCGCTCGGCAACGAGCGCCAGCAGTGCGGCATGACCCTGGACGTTGAGGTCCTCCTTGCCACCGAACGCGCCACCGGTGGCCACCTGGGTGACCAGCACATCGGTCGGCTCCCAGCCCAGCAGCGAGGCGATCTGGCGGCGGTCCTCCCAGGCGCCCTGGCCCTGCGAGAGTACCTGCAGGCGCGGACCATCGCCGGTCTGCGGCACCGCCAGGCTGGACTCGGGCTCCAGGTAGGCGTGCTCGATCGAGGCGGTCCTGAAGCTGTCGGAGACCACGTGCGCGGCGGCCGCGATGGCGGCCTCGACATCGCCGCGCTGGACGACCGAGGTCGAGAGGACGTTGCTCTCTCGGTGGCTGACGAGGGGCGCGCCCTCGGCCATGGCCTCGAAGGGGTCGGTGACCGGCTCGAGCACCTCGTACTCGACCTCGATGAGGGCGGCGGCGGCCCGTGCCTGCGCGCGAGTCTCGGCGGCTACCGCGGCGAGCACGTCACCGACGTAGCGGGTCGTCTCGCCGACCGCGACCAACTGGTTCCAGTCGTCGCGGATGAGGCCCTGGTTGCGCTTGCCCGGCACGTCGGCCGCAGTGACGACGGCGACCACGCCGGGCGCCGCCTCGGCGGCCGCGGTGTCGATGGCCGTGACCACCGCGCGCGGGTGGTCGGAGAAACGCAGCGCGCCGTGCAGCATGCCCGGCACGACGTGGTCGGCCACGTACTCCTGCATGCCCAGCACCTGCTCCCGCGAGCGGTACTTGGGCGCCGGGTCGCCGACCGCGGCCCCATGGTGCGGCACTGGGCGGGGGCCGCCGTGACGTGCCGCCACCACCGGCTCGATGGCATCGATGATGGAGAGATAGCCGGTACAGCGGCAGAGGTTGCCGGCGAGCGCCTTGGTGATGACCTCGCGATCAGGTTCAGCCTCGCGCCGCAGCAGGGCCTCGGCCTTCATCACGATGCCGGGCGTGCAGTAGCCGCACTGCGAGGCGCCAGGGCGCTGAAGGCATCGGCCCACAGGTCGCGTGAGTCCTCGGGCAGCCCCTCGAGCGTCTCGATCGCACGACCGTCGAAGCGCTCGGCCGGCTGCGCGCAGGAGACCACGGCGCGGCCGTCGACGATGACGGTGCAGGCGCCGCAGGAGCCCTCCGGTGCACAGCCGTCCTTCATCGAGCGCAGCCCAAGTTCGCCGCGAAGCAGCTCGAGGAGGGAGGTTCCGGGCGTAAACTCGACCGATCGGGTCGCCCCGTTGAGGGTGATATCCACCTGTCCTGCCATTCGTGCGTGAGGCGGGGCCATCTGGCCCTAGCGACACCGTACCTCCAAGTGACAGCGTAAGGCTAGACGAAACGACAGCGCTCGTGCCGCACGACCCGTTGGCACGGCCCGTTCGGACCCGTCGCTCAGCGGGTGGAAGACCTGCCTTGGCGACGGATATCGAGGAACGATGGACGGAGGTATCGATGCGACGGCTGGGACTGGAACGCGACGTGGTCGACCGGGCGTCTACGACAGCACCGTGGAGCGCTTCCGCGAGGCCGGCATCGTGATGCCCACCTTCGCGCAGCTGGCCGATCCGTCCACCATCCCGGCCGAGACCCAGGCCCGCGTGGCGCAGGTCGATCCTGATGGACCGCATCCGCTCAACCTCTTCCGGGCCCACTGGTACAACGACAGCGACCAGGCGCGGCCGGTCGCGCTGCCGGTCCACGTGGTGCTGCCGCCCGAGCTGACCGGTGTGCCCTCCCCCATCGTGGTGCTGCTGGGCGACCGCTTCCCCATGATCCGATCGCACAAGCTCATCGCCGCCTACGGCTGCCTGGCGCCGCGCATCGTCACCGGCCAGTTCGACCCCGTCGGCCAGCGGGCCGTGTGGCCCTCCACCGGCAACTACTGCCGCGGCGGCGTGGCGGTGAGCCGGATCATGCAGGCGCACGGGGTCGCGGTCCTGCCCGAGGGCATGAGCCAGGAGCGCTTCGACTGGCTGGCGGCGTGGGTCACCTCACCGGACGACATCATCCGCACGCCCGGTACCGAGTCCAACGTCAAGGAGATCTACGACAAGTGTGCCGAGCTCGACCGCGATCCCGACACCGTCATCTTCAACCAGTTCAGCGAGTTCGGGAACCACATCGGCCACTACAACCTGACCGGGCGCGCCATCGAGCACGTCTTCGAGACGCTCGTGGGGCCGACCCCGATCTGCGGCTGACTGCCTTCACCTCGGCCACCGGCTCGGCAGGCGCCATCGCTGCGGGCGACTACCTCAAGGAGCGTCACGGCACGCGCATCGCGGCGGTGGAGGCGCTGGAGTGCCCGACGCTGCTGCGCAACGGCTACGGCGAGCACAACATCCAGGGCATCGGCGACAAGCACGTGCCGCTCATCCACAACGCCATGAACACCGACTTCGTGGTCGACATCAGCGACAGGGCCACCGACAACCTGCTGGTGCTCTTCAACACCGACGCCGGCCGCGAGCACCTGCGCGAGCGCATGGGCGTGCCAGAGGCCGTCATCGAGGCGCTGTGCTCCTTCGGCTTCTCCTCGATCTGCAACGTGCTCGCCGCCATCAAGGTGGCCAAGCAGCAGGGGCTCGGGCCCAACGACGTCATGGCCACGGTCGCCACCGACGGTGCCGAGCATGTACGCGTCCGAGATCGACCGCATCGTCGCCCGCGACCACCGCGGCATCTTCGACGCGGCGGCCGCCGGCGAGGTGCGAGCTGCCTACCTCGACGGGGTCGACACCGCCGACATGCTCGAGTGCGACGCCGACGATCGGCGCGCATGTTCAACCTCGGCTACTACACCTGGGTCGAGCAGCAAGGCGTGTCCCTCGAGGAGTTCGAGGCGCGACGGAGCCAGGACGTTCTGGGTCGAGACGCGCCAGATCGTGCACGTCTGGGACGACATGATCGACGAGTTCAACGCCCAGGTGGCCGGGTGACCATGGCGGCTACTCCCGGTGACACCACCGCCCCGCCAGTCGGCTGGTCTGTGCGGGCTGTGGCGCGGAGGTGGCCGCCGACGCACCCTTCCCTGGGCCTGCCCGGCGGCGATCGCGGGTGATGACATCGACCATGTCCTGGCGCGTCGCATCGAGCCCGCAGCATGCCAGCGGCGCCGAGAGGCCTGCACAACCCCTTCCTGCGCTACCGCCCCCGCTTCCACAGCTATCACGTGGCCCGGGCCGCCGGCTGGAGCGACGATCGCTACGTCGATCTGGTCCGCGAGCTGGATGACGCCATCGCCGACGTCGACGGTGATGGCTTCCGTGCCACGCCGATCGTGCGCTCCAGCAGCCTCGATCAGGCGCTCGGCTTCGACCCGGGCGCGGGCGTCTGGGTCAAGGACGAGACCGGCAACGTGTCGGGCTCACACAAGGCCCGCCACCTGATGGGCGTGATGCTGGGCTTGCGGGTCGCCGAGGCCCTGGATCTGGCCGACCCGGATGCACCACTGGCCATCGCCTCCTGCGGCAACGCGGCGCTGGCCGCGGCGGTCGTCGCTCGAGCGGCTCGACGCCGCCTCCTGGTGTTCGTGCCGCCGAGCGGCCGAAGAGGCCGTCATCGAGCGGCTGCGCTCGCTCCACGCCGAGATCGAGGTCTGCGAGCGCCAGCGACCAGCCGGCGACCCGACCGTGGATCGGCTGATGGAGGCCATCGACGCCGGCGCGGTGCCGTTCACGGTGCAGGGCAACCTCAACGGGCTGGCCATCGAGGGTGGCGCCACGCTGGGCTGGGAGCTCATCGACCAGCTGCCGGACGACGCCTCGGCGCTCGACCGACTCGTCATCCACGTCGGCGGTGGTGCCTTCGCTTCGGCCGCGGCCCTGGCCTTCGAGGAAGCGTGGCCCGGGGCCAGCTCGAGCAGCTGCCCGTCATCGACACCGTCCAGACGCGGGGTGGCTATCCGCTCGCGCGTGCCCACGAGCGCGTGCTCGAACAGCTCGGCGCGACCGCCGGCACGCCGCTCGACGCGGCGTCGTCGAAGTCGGCCTGCGCCAGATCGCGCGCCATCGCTCCAGCTACATGTGGGCCTGGGAGACCGAGCCCGTCAGCATCGCCCACGGCATCCTCGACGACGAGACGTACGACTGGCTCGCCGTGGTGCGGGCCATGCTCCTGACCGGCGGTCGCTCGGTCGTGGTCGACGAGGCCACGCTGCGAGCCGCCAACGACCTCGCCCGACCGCACCTCGGCATCGATGCCGACCACACCGGCACCGCCGGCCTCGCCGGCCTCATCCAGCTCACCCGCGACGGTATCGTCCGCCCAGACGAGACCGTGGCAGTGATCTTCAGCGGCGCCCGACGCTCATCGGCCGCCCCCAGCCACCACCCGAAGGAGGAGAGACGCTCCCATGAGAAGCTTCCGCGGCCGCGACATCCTGTCGCTCAAGGACATGACCCGCGACGAGTACCTGCGCATCTTCCAGGTCGCCGATGACCTGGCTCCCATCGCGCGCGACCGCCGCAACACCGACCTGCTGGCCGACAAGACGCTGCTGACCGCGTTCTACCAGCCGTCCACCCGAACGCGCCTCTCGACCGAGGCCGCGATGCACCGCCTGGGCGGGCACGTGCTCGGTTTCAGCGACGCCAAGATGACCCGCGCCGGCGACTTCTACATGGAGTCGATCAAGGACACCTTCCACATGCTGGAGTACTACGGCGACGTCATCGCCATCCGCCACTTCCAGCAGGGTGCGCCGCACGAGGCCGCCAAGTGGTCGTCCGTGCCCATCATCAACTGCGGCGACGGCTGGGGCGAGCACCCCACCCAGGTGCTGACCGACCTCTACACCATCTGGAAGGAGAAGGGCACGCTCGACGGGCTCAAGCTCATCCTGGTGGGTGACATGCGCATGCGCACGATGCACTCGATCCTCTACGCCATGTCCCGCTTCGACATGGAGGCCATCATCATCGGCCCCGAGGAGATGAGCCTGCTGCCCGAGTTCAAGGCCGAGCTCGACGAGCGCTCCACCTACTACCGCGAGGTCGGTGACATCCGCGACGTCATCGGTGAGGCCGACGTCATCTACATGGAGCCGGTCGTCCAGGCCGACTACACCAAGGGCCGCGTCGACGAGAAGGACGTCGAGAAGGGCCTGACGCCGCCCGAGTACGGCGTCGACCTGGAGCTGCTGCACGAGAAGGCCAAGCGAGACGCCTTCGTGCTGCACAGCCTGCCGCGCATGGACGAGCTCACCACCGACGTCGACGAGACGCGCTTCGGCCGCTACTGGGTGGAGGCCTTCAACGGCGTGGTCATGCGCATGTCGCTGCTGACCCTGATCCTCGGCAAGGCCGAGTAGGAGGCCGCCGATGCAGACCGGACTCCGTGGCCGCGACCTCATCGCGCTGTCGGACTGGACCAACGAGGAGATCGAGACCGCGCTCGACGTGGCCTTCGACCTCAAGCGCAAGCGCGCCCTCGGTGAGCGCCACGCGTACCTGCGCGACAAGACGCTGGCCATGCTCTTCTTCTTCTCCAGCACGCGCACGCGTGCCTCGTTCGAGGCGGGCATGGCCCAGCTCGGTGGTCACGGCATGTTCATGGAGAGCCGCACCACCCAGATCGCGCACGGTGACACCGCCACGGAGATCGGCGAGATCCTGGGCCGCTACAACGATGGCATCGCCATCCGCCACGTCACCTTCGGCGAAGGCAACCAGTACATCCGCGACGTCGCCGCGGCTTCGCGGGTGCCCGTGCTCAACATGCAGTGCGAGATCTATCACCCCTTCCAGATCCTGGCCGACCTGATGACCATCATCGAGAAGAAGGGTCGCCTCAAGGGACAGTCGATCACCGTCAGCTGGGCCTACGCGTCCAGCTACCAGAAGCCCATCTCGGTGCCGCAGTCGTTGATCCTGGCAGCGACCCGCTTCGGCATGAACGTCAAGCTGGTCCATCCACCCGAGTTCGAGCTGATGCCGGACATCGTGGCCGAGGCCGAGGCCAACGCGGCCCGGCAGGCGGCACCCTCGAGAAGCTCGACGACTTCGACGCCGGCTTCGACGGTGCGGACATCGTCTACGCCAAGTCGTGGGGTGCCCTGCTGGGCAGCCAAGGACGACGAGGAGGGCGCCAGGATCGCCGCCAAGTACACCGACTGGATCGCCGACGAGCGGCGCATGGCGCTGACCAAGGACGACGCCATCTGGATGCATCCGCTGCCCGCGGATCGCAACGTCGAAGTGGCCGACGCCGTCATCGACGGTCCCAAGTCGGCGGCCTTCGACGAGGCCGAGAACCGGCTCCACGCCCAGAAGGCGGTGATGGCCCTGACCATGGGCTGAGTCATCGATGGGGCGAGGGCTCGCCCTGACCGATACGCCACCATAGACGCGGCACCCATACGGGTGCCGCGTCTTGATGCGTGGCGACATGCATCGATCGTGTGGCACACGTTCCCAACCGCCACGCCTACGGCGTCTGGTCGCCGCCGCCATGGCTACGGCGACGGCCCGTGTGGACCGAGCCCGAGACGCTCCCCCGCGGAGGGTCGCTACCCTAGCTCCATGCCAGCCGAATTCATCTACACCGCGTACAAGCTCGCCCGGCACTATCCGCCCGACCGGACCGTGCTCGAGGACATCTCGCTGTCCTTCTATCCCGGCGCCAAGATCGGGGTCATCGGGCCCAACGGCGCCGGCAAGTCCAGCCTGCTCAAGATCATGGCCGGGCTCGACGACGGCTACAACGGCGAGGCTCGGCTGACCCCGGGCTTCACCGTCGGATACCTCGACCAGGAGCCCCAGCTCGACCCCGCGAAGGACGTCAAGGGCAACGTGCTCGACGGCGTCCACGAGGTCCAGACGCTCATCGATCAGTACAACGCGGTCATGGCCCGCTGGTCGGATCCCGAAGCCGACTACGACGCGATCGGTGCCGAGCAGGCGGTCCTCGAGGACCGCATCGATGCCGCGGACGCCTGGAACCTCGAGCGCAACGTCGATATCGCGATGGACGCGCTGCGTTGCCCGCCCGACGACGCCGACGTCAGGACGCTATCGGGCGGCGAGAAGCGCCGCGTGGCGCTCGCGCGACTGCTCCTGCGCCACCCTGACCTGCTGCTGCTCGACGAACCGACGAACCACCTCGATGCCGAGTCGGTCGAATGGCTCGAGCGCTTCCTCTCAGAGTACGCCGGCACCGTCGTCGCGATCACCCACGATCGATACTTCCTCGACAACGTGGCCAAGTGGATCCTTGAGCTCGATCGCGGCCGCGGGATCCCGTTCAGCGGCAACTACTCGAGCTGGCTCGAGCAGAAGCTCGAGCGCCTGGCGAGCGAGCAGAAGCAGGTCGATGCCCGCCAACGCACGCTCGCGCGCGAGCTCGAGTGGGTGCGCATGGGTGCGAAGGCGCGTCAGGCCAAGGGCAAGGCTCGACTGTCAGCCTACGAGCGACTGCTGGCGGAGGCGAACGACAGCAAGGCCAGCGCCCGCGAGCTCGAGATCGCCATCCCCCCGGGGCCGCGGCTGGGTGACCAGGTCATCGATGTCGCCGGCCTGCGCAAGGGCTACGGCGAGAAGCTGCTCATCGAGGACCTGACGTTCTCGCTGCCGCGGGCCGGCATCGTCGGCATCATCGGGCCCAACGGCGCCGGCAAGACGACGCTGTTCCGGATGCTCGTCGGGCAGGAGGCACCCGACGCCGGGTCGATCGCGATCGGTGACACCGTCGCGCTGAGCTATGTCGACCAGGAGCGCGACGACCTGGCCGCCGACAAGACCGTGTTCGCGGAGATCACCCAGGGGGCCGAGTTCATCAGGACCGGGGCACGCGAGGTCCCGGCCCGGGCCTATGTCTCATCGTTCAACTTCCGTGGCACAGACCAGCAGAAGCTCGTCGGTCAGCTGTCGGGTGGCGAGCGCAACCGGGTGCACCTCGCCAAGCTGCTGCAGACGGGTGGCAACGTGCTGCTGCTCGACGAACCGACCAACGACCTCGACGTGGACACGTTGCGAGCGCTCGAGGCCGGCCTGGAGTCGTTCCCGGGCTGCGTCGTGGTCATCTCGCACGATCGATGGTTCCTCGACCGGATCGCGACCCACATCCTGGCGTTCGAGGGCGATTCCCAGGTGCGCTACTTCGAGGGGAACGTGAGCGACTACGAGGCGTTCCGGCGGAAGGAGATGGGGACGGCGGCCGATCAGCCGCACCGGATCCGGTACAAGAAGCTCGCCAGGTCGTAGGGGCAGGGCGAGCCCCGACGATGCGCGAGGCGCTTGACCCGCCCGAGGACGACCGGCCTCGATCATCCAGACCATCGGGTTCCTGCCCGCCGAGGAGTCGGCGGCCCGCGAGCCACTGGAGGCCACTCCGGGATCGCCATGGATAGCGGATCGTATGGGAGTAGAGCGCCGAAGTGACACGACCTCCGGACGTCAGCTATGCGAGAAGCGGCGACGTAGCGATCGCGTACCAGCAGATCGGCCATGGCGAGCTCGACATCGTCTTCGCGCGGGGCTTCGCCGGGGACTTGCTGTCGACGTGGGAACAGCCACTGCTGGTGCGACACGTCATGGGGCTCCCCGGCATCGGCCGCGTGCTCCTGCTGGACCGGCGCGGTACCGGCTTGTCGGACCGTACCCGTGAGGTGCCGTCGGTCGAATCCACGATGGATGACATCCGCGCCGTCATGGACCATGCAGGCTCAGGCGTCGATGACCACGGCAGGGGCACAGTCGCCACCGCCGGACGACGCGGCGACCCGCACCGTCGAGGTCCCTGGGGCCGGCGCCACCGTCACGCTCCCGCGTGCGTGGCGCACCTGGTCGGTTCAGTTGCTCGAATCGGGTCCGGGCGTCTCGACGACCGACGTGGACACCGGCTGGACCTGCCAGATCAGTGCGACCGACGAGGCCGCCTCGGCCCAAGCCGCCGGCGATGCGTTCAGCCAGATCCCCGAGCCCCCGATGGCGCCATATGAGGCCAGCGTGACCGGGCCCTTCGAGGTCGCGACTCGCAGTGCGGTCGGCGTCACCCTCGGTTCGCCCGAGCGGGATCCAGCGTGGCGCATCGAACACCTCGTCTACGTCGATGCCCCCCAGAGCGTGGTGCGCATCTACTGTGGCAGCGCCCCCATCGATCATGGGCTGGACGTCGCGCGGACCATCGCGCCCCTCACGGCCGGCTTCTCGCCAGAGCCCTTCGATCCCCGGGTGGAGGTCGCCGCCCACGGCGTTGCCGTGGACTTCGGCGTTTAGTGGCGCGTCGGGACCCCCGACGTCCGTTTCCCGGAGCGCCGTCTGCCTGCGCAACTCGGGGGCACGACCGTGCTCTCAGCGTCGGTCGCCGCCGGTGATGGCAATGGAGCCGCGACGTGCCGGATCGAGGATGACACCGATGTTCCCGAGCTCTCGGGGCTGACATCGGCCGACGACTGGCAGGCGGCCTTCATCGATGCTGCCGGGGGGCGCCGCGGGCGGGAGCTCACCACGGTCGAGCTCGACCTGCCGTCGGGGCCCGCCATCCGCGCGGACTGGAAGAAGCTGTCGGCGACCGCCTGGGTCGTCAGAGATCATGGTCGCGTGGTCGTGCTCCACTGTTCCTCCAAGCGACCCCCAGAGGACCGCTGGCGCTCTATCGCCGAATCCATCGAGTTCCTGACAGCCGAAGAGTAGGCGCCGCCCCCGTCGCTCGATGCGCTGACTATCGAACCGCCGTGCAGAGCGGGTGATGTCTGGTCGTCGTCGCCATGACTAGGCACGCCGCCGGTCCGGACGGAGCCTATCTGCCTGGGCGGGCGCGGAGTAGAGAGCGTACGCAAGTCGGGAGCCCATCCAGGCAGCTTGCCCCGCGGCCGCCGCTGCCCGATGATTGCCAGCCCCGCATCCACCCAACCAGGGAGACCGCCGAGTGAGCATCCGCTTCCGACCTCTGTCCGTCACCACGCTCCTCACCAGTCTGCTGCTGATCGTCGTTCTGGCCGCCCCGGCCAGCGCGGCACGTGAGAAGGCATCGCTCTCCGTCTACCACGACCCGGTCGTCGTCACGCTCACGAAAACCTCGTCTGATGGTCACCAGTTGGGCGACCTCCGCGTCACCTCGACCGAGCTGACCGATGCAGACGGCCAGGTGATCGGCCGCCTCGAGGCGACACTGACGACGACCGCTGTGGATGTGCCGGCCGATGGCGACGAGATCCGCATCAGCACCCTCGTCTTCTCGTTCGGAGATGGCGACGTGGACCAGGTCGTGGTCGGTGGCAGTGCCCTGTACCCGGCCCAGGGCCCCACCATCGCCACCGGCAACGTCACGACTCGGCCCATCCTGGGCGGATCGGGCATGTTCTCCGGCGCCGCGGGGTCCGCTGTGACGGAGCATCTCGCAGATGACAGTTGGGTCCACACGCTCAGCTTCGCGGACGGCAAGAAGATCAAGCTCGACAAGAAGGACACGAAGGCCAGGAGCAGCAAGTGGTCCGATGCCGATCCCGGCGTGGTCGTCGTGGAGACCGATGGGCCCGCCATCGAGGAGGTCGGGATCACCCGTACCGACCTGGGACTGGCACGACCGGGCTCGGCCCCGGGTGACGAGCTGGGCCTGTGGCAGTACCGCATCCCGGCCGGTGCGGAGCTGGCTCCGCACACGCACGCCGGCTGGCAGATCGCCCGGATCGTCCGGGGAGCGCTCGACTACACGATCATCTCGGGTGAAGGCACGATCATCCACGCAGATGGCTCCAGCGAACCCGTCGGCCCGGGCTCGTACACACTCGAGACCGGCGACAGCATCATCGAGAACCCAGACCTTCAGCACTTCGGGGCGAACACGACCGAAGACGAGGTGGTGATCCTCGCCGCCACGCTGTACGCGGAAGGTGCTCCCCTCTCGATCCCGATCGAATGACCAGACCGGGTTGGCCTTCACGACCGAGGCGGGCCGCTCCCTGATCGATGCTCCATACCGGGAGACGCTCCTCGGGAACCTGCCTTCAACCGCGATCCCATCCGGCTCACGCGTCCTGAGGCGGGATCCCCGTTGGTCATCCCGTGTCCCTGGAACCACGGCTCGGGCGCAGCAGGCACGGAACCAACGCCGGGGACTCTTCGTCTCTGGCTTGGATGCGTGCCCGCCGACCTGGCGCGCCCAACGAAGGAGCCCACTCATGCGTGCCCTGCGAACCCCAGTCACCGTCGCGGTGACCACTAGCCTCATCGTCGGTGCCGCGGCCGGAGCAACGGCCGCCCAGAACGACGACCAGATCAGCTACACCAGCGCTCCGGACCGTATCGCGGTCTTCCTCAACAACGCCGCCTACGCGCGCGACGAGGTGCCTCTCCCCGGCGGTGTCGACGTCCGTATCGTGCTGCCCAGCACGGTCTACCCCGACACGCTCGTGCTGCGCGAGAACGGCGAGCGCGTCTCCAACTATCGCCTCGACCAGCAGAGTGGCCAGCCGGCCATCAAGTGGCAGAGCGCGACCGACAGCGAGGTGCGCAACGTCAGCCTGGAGTACCTGCTGGGCGGCATGAGCTGGCGTCCGACGTACGACATGTGGCTCGGCGCCGACACGGACGAGACGGTCGACCTCGACTTCTTCGCCGAGATCACCGACAGCGCCCTGCGGCTCGATGACGTGGAGATGCAGCTGGTGGCGGGCATGATCGACCTCTGGAACCCCATCGCTCCCGCAGCCGAGATGAGCGTGAACCAGCAGCTGGCCGGCTTCGATGACGCCGGCGGACTGGCAGCGCCGACCGGCCAGGTCGATATCCAGCACGTCTACGACATCGGCCGCGTGACCTCCGAGCCGGGCGACACCGTCTACACGCAGCTCGTAGGCGAAGCGCTGCCGGCCCGACGCTTGCACATCTGGAACGCCCCCACCGACAACCAGGTCACCGTCATCTATAAGGTCAGGAACGAGAGTGACCAGCCGTTCGCCGAGGGCGTCGTCCGCAGCTACCAGGACGAGCTCTTCATCGGCAGCGACTTCGTGGAGCTCACGCCCGTCGGTAGCGAGGGCAGCATCACGGTGGGCCACCTCCAGGACGTGCGCGTCAAGCGCGAGGAGACCCAGAGCGCGGTGGACATGGGGCGGTTCGACTACAAGTACGAGGTCGAGCTGACCATCGAGAACTTCACGCCCACGACGGTCCACATGGATGTGGTCGACTACCTGCGACCCCAGGCCGAGGAGCTGCAGGCCTCCATCCAGCCGCTACTGGAGGCAGGCAACGTCATGCGCTGGCCGATCTCCGTCGAGCCGGGTGACGAGATGGTCATCAGCTACGAGTACCTCGTCGACTGACGCCTGGGCAGGCACTCCGAGCTGTGACAGGACCGGCTGTCTCAGTCCGCTTCGGGCAGGACCGCCACAAGGGCGGGATAGAGCGCCGGCGGGGCGGCCACGATGGGCGCGCCGGTGAGCAGCGTGTCAAGGCTGAACCACTCGTTCACGCGGCCGCCGGCCGCTTCCACGATGGCCACGCCGGCAGCCCCGTCCCAGGAGTTGAGGTGCGCCTCGATGTAGCCGATGAGCCGGCCGGCAGCGACGTACGCCAGCGACAGCGCACCCGAGCCCTCGCGGTAGTAGACGACACCCTGGCGCAGAAGCTGCTCGAACATGGGCAGGATCTCGTCGGCGCCGATGCGCGGCGACATGCCGATGCTCAGCAACCCGTCATCGAGGCCGGTGCTGGCGCTCACGCTGATGGGCCGGCCGTTGAGCGTGGCCCCGTGACCGACGCGGCCGACGAAGATCTCGTCACGCCCCGGGGCCGCCAGGAAGCCCATGTCCAGGACGCCATCGCGAGCGTGGCCGATGGACACGCACCATGAGCTGAGGTCGCACAGGAACGGCTGGGTGCCATCGATCGGGTCCACCACCCAGATATCGCGGGTGCCCTCGACGTCGGTGAGCCCGGACTCCTCTCCGAAGAAGGCGTCGCCGGGGAAGCGCTCGGCGATGCGCTCGCGGATGAGTCGCTCCACCTCCACGTCGGCCTCGCTGACGACATCCTGGGTGCCCTTGGACTTGATGGTGAGCGACCCCAGTCGGCGGTTGAAGTCGAGCGCCAGTGCGGCCGCCTCCTCGATCAACGCCGCACCGAACGCGTAGCGCTCGGCCAGTCCATCACTCATCGCGTCAGTCCTCGGCCCACAACCAGGCGGCACCACGGACGCCGCTCGAGTCCCCGTGCACCGCCTTGACGATGGGCGTCAGGAAGACGGTCGTGAAGGTGTAGGCGAGGATGGCGTCGGGGAGTCGCTCGTACAGCTCTTCGACGTTGGACATGCCCCCGCCGAGGACGATGACATCGGGGTCCAGCGTGTTGACCACGGTCGCGAGCCCACGCGCGGCGCGGTCGATGTAGCGCTCCAGGTGCGCGCTCGCGAGCGCATCCCCGGCACGCGCCAGCGCCGACGATACCCGAGCCATGCCGCCACTCCCCGGCGGCTGCCTCGTACTGTGCCTCGAACGCACGACCCGAGACCCAGGTCTCGATGCAGCTGCGCAGGCCGCACCAGCAGTACGGGCCCGGCAGCTCATCCTCGTTGGGCCACGGCAAGGAGTTGTGGCCCCAGTCGGCCGCGTTGTTGTTGGGCCCGTGGTGGGACTTGCCGTCCACGACGATGCCAGCGCCGACGCCGCTGGCGAAGTTGGCGGCGAAGACGACACGGTATCCGGCCCCGGCCCCATCCCGAGCCTCGGAGGCTGCCAGCAGGTCGGCATCGTTCACCGCCCGAACCTCGCGACCGAGCGACCTCGCGCAGGTCGCGCTCCACCGGCTGGCCGATCAGCCACGTCGAGCTTGCACCCTTGCCCAGGCCCGTCCGCGGATCGATGGATCCGGGGATGCCGACGCCGACTCGGTCGATGCGCCCGACCTGCGATTGCGCCCGCTCGACGAGGGTGGCGATCAGCTCGCAGGCAGGCCCGTAGTCGCCGCGCGGCGTGTCCTCGCGCAGGCGGACGTGCTCCGCGCCGTCAGGCGTCAGCGCGACGATCTCGATCTTGGTGCCACCCCAATCCACGCCCACGAGCATGGGCCTGAGTATGGCTCACCACGACAACACACGTGCGGCGTCTACAGTTGGCGCCGATGAACGTCTTCGTCCTGACGACCGGCCGCAGCGGCTCGCTGACCTTCGCCGAGGCCTGTCGCCACATCAGCAACTACAGCAGCGGTCACGAGACGCGCGTGGGACTGATCGGCGCCGAGCGCCTGGCCTATCCCGGCCGACCACATCGAGGTCGACAATCGCCTTGCCTGGTTCCCCGGGCGCCTCGAGGCGGCCTACGGGGACGACGCGTTCTACGTGCACCTGCGGCGCGACCCGGAGGCGACCGCAGCCAGCATGGCGCGGCGCTGGAGCAAGCCGGCCGATGCGCTCCTACCGCAAGGGCATCCTCTGGGATGTCGATCCCGACACCGACCGACTGGTCCTGGCGCGCCGACCTGGTCGACACCCTCGAAGCCAACATCCGACCACTACCTGCGCGACAAGTCGAGTACCATGACCATCGACATCGAGACGGCCAAGACGACGTTCCCGCAGTTCTGGGACCGTATCGGCGCCGAGGGCGACCTCGAAGCAGCACTGGCCGAGTTCGACGCCAAGCACCACGAGGGCATGTCGCAGCGCACCACACCCCGTCCGTCGGCCGCAGCGACTCGGCCGCAGCTGACTCGGCAGGCCGTGGCTGGCGCAGTTGGACGCAGCTGGAGGCTGCCCCCGCGCGGCGGCGAGAGTGACGGCCTCCTGGCGCCGATCGAGCGGTTTCGGCGCACCATCGTGAGCTCGCACCGTCAGTCTCTTCGCGCATGCCGACGACCCCATGGAGCACACGCTCGACTACGCCGGTGACCCCGGCCTGTTCGGTCCCGACTCGATCACCTGGGAGGTGATGGGTGACGTCTCCGGTTTCATCGGCGGCATCCGTGCACTGCTGATCCAGGCAGCCCATCCCGAGGTCGTGGCCGGCGTCGCCGATCACTCGCGCTACCGCGAGGATCCCGCTGGGCCGGCTGTCGCGCACCTCGGCCTACGTCACCGCTACCTCCTATGGCGCCATGCCGGAGGTGGAGCGGGCCGTGCGCATCGTGCGGGCGCGCGCACCGTCGCGTCATGGGCGTCTCCCATCGCGGCATCCCGTACCAGGCCGACGAACCGCCGCTGGCGGCATGGGTCCACAACTCGCTGACCGACTCCTTCCTCGCCTGCATGCCCAGGTATACGGCGCCCGCCGCCTGAGCCCCGCCGAGGCCGACCGCTTCGTGCGCCGAGCAGGCCGCGCATCGGCCGGTTGCTGGATGCCGACCCGATTCCCGAGACCGCGGCCGAGCTGTCGCGCCTGGGTGGCCGAGCACCCCGCCGTGGCGCCGTCGCCGGGCATGCGCGAGGCGGTCGCCTTCCTGCGTGAGCCACCCCTCGACCCGGCCGTCGCGTTCGCCTACCAGGTGCTGGCCAGCGCGGCCGTGACCACCATCCCGCCGCGCATCCGACGGGCACTGGCGCTCAAGCCGCGGCCGGGCGCACAGCGCCGTCGGCCGCGGCTCCATGCTGGCGATGCGCTGGGCGCTGGCCGTCGTCGCCACGCTGGCGGGTGGCGCTGGAGCGTAGTGGCGCGCCCATCCCCGAGCACCGCTTCAAGCAGAAGCGACCTTTCGAGACGCTGGAGACAACATGAGCGACGACAGCCGATCTGTTCGAGATCCTCGAGCGGATCAACGAGCGTCCGGAGGTCTATTCGCGCTACACCGCCGACGCGCTGTGGTCGTCGCCCGACATCTCGGAGATGATGCTGCGCTATCACCTCGACGGCGAGGTCGACCTGGCCTCACGACGGACCGAGTTCATCGAGGCCTCCTTCGCCTGGATCGACGCAGACCTTCGAGCTGGGTCCAGGGCGTCGCGTCATCGACCTCGGCTGCGGACCGGGCCTCTATGCCAACCGACTGGCCCGGACCGGCGCGGCGGTCACCGGCGTCGACTTCTCGCCTCGCTCCATCGACTACGCACGCGGAGCAGGCGGCGCGCGACGGTCTCGCCATCGACTACCGGCTGGGCGACTACCTCGCGCTCGATATCGAGCCTGGCTACGACCTGGCCACGATGATCATGTGCGACTACTGCGCGCTGAGCCCAGAGCAGCGCGGGCGACTGCTGCGCCGGGTGGCCGACCTGCTGGCGCCGGGTGGCGCGTTCCTCTTCGATGTCTACTCGCTGGCCTACTACGCGACGTGGGAGGAGATGGTCGCCTACGGCTCGGGGATGATGGACGGCTTCTGGTCGGCGCAGCCGTACTACGGCTTCCAGAACACCTTCAAGTACGACGACGAGAAGGTCGTGCTGGAGAAGTACGTCATCGTCGAGCGCGACCGCAGGAGCGAGTACTTCAACTGGTTCCAGCACTACGACCTGGACTCCTGACCGCTGAGGTGGAGGCCGCCGGCCTCATCGTCGACGCGGTCTACGGCGATGTCGCGGGCGAGGCGTTCGAGCCGTCGCTGCCCGAGTTCGCCGCGGTGGTGAGGCGGCAGCCCCGCTAGCGGATCCCGCCAGCAAAACATCGCGCGACCTGACCCACCCGACCCGCCTGCCGCCGGGCGGTCCGCGCCGGTGCGCAAGCCGTGGGTACCTCGGTCACGTCGTGGCGGATCGGCGACGCAGGACCTTCCGGGCGAGACCGGACCAGGCGATGCCCGTCCAGACGACAAGCCCGAGCATCAGGAGACCCATGGGAAGCGGCTCGAGACCGGCCTGCCATGCCCACAGGAACACTCCCAGCGGCAGGACGGCGATCCAGACGACGATGGCGGGAAGGAGGTCGAGACTCGTCAGCCAGTCCCACGTTTCAGCCGGGAGCGCAGCATCGGTGAAGGCGGCAAGCGCGACATAGATCCACAGGACCACGAACACGCCCGAGGCGAACAGTGTCAGCGCGAGTTCGAGAGCCCTGGCAGGGCGGGTGGCACGCGGAGCGGGTACCGGGGCGGTCACGGGCGCATGCTAGTCGGAACGAGAAGGCCGCCGTGGACATGGATGAGGCCCGGCCGTCCGGGAAGGGACGACCGGACCTCGGAGAAGACGACCGGCACGCCCGTCGCGTTCAAACCCGACCCGACGTCGACCTGAGCAGTCAGCCCCTGGGGCCCCGGCGACTGAACAGCAGGCGCAGCAGGGTCCATTCCGCCCTGTCGCTGCCCGCGTGGTTGCGCCATGGTGGCGGCATGGACACCCGGCAACGCATGCGGGCGACGCTCGCCGGCGAACCTGTCGACCGACTACTGGCACAGCCGCTGATCATGCAGTTCGCGGCTCGACACGCGGGCATCGACTATAACGACTACGTCACCCACGGTCGTCGCCTCGCCGAGGCCCAGCTGTCGATGGCGCAGGCGTACGGCGTCGACTGCCTCATGCAGTGCTCCGACCCGGCTCGCGAGCTCATCGACATCGCGGGCGGAGACGACAGCTCGGTGGAATGGGCCGCCACCGGTCCCGCCATCGTGGAGTCACGCGCACTGCTGCTCGACAAGGCCAGGCTCAGCGCGCTGCGCGTGCCCGACCCGCTCGCCCCCGGCCGCATGCGCGACCGCATCGAATCGATCGAGATCATGCGTGAGGCCGCCGGGCTGGGCGCGTCGATCGTGGGCTGGGTCGAGGGCCCGCTGGCGCTGGCGGCTGAGATGCGCGGCCTGTCGGCGCTGATGATGGACACCTATGCCGACCCCGGCTTCCTCGATGAGCTGCTGGACTTCACCTCGCTCGTCGCGCGGGCGTACTGGAAGCCGCAGGTGGAGGCGGGCGCCGACACCATCGGCATGAGCGACGCGGCGGCGTCCATGCTGAGCCCGCTCCACTACGAACGCTTCATCTTCCCCGCCCAGCTGCGCATCGTCGAGGACATCCGCGCGCAGCGGCCGGACGTCGTCATCCGCCTGCACATGTGCGGCCGCACCGACGATCTGCTGCCGACCATGCTGCGGCTTCCGGTCGACATCTACGAGCTGGACTTCCCGGTGGACCTGGCCCACGCGCGTGCGGTGCTGGGGCCTGACAAGGTCATCCTGGGCAATGTCAACACCGTCGAGGAGATGCTCAGGGGCACACCCGAAGAGGTCTACGCTGCCGCGGCCACCTGCCACCGCACCTGTGGGCCACGGCACATCGTGGGCACCGGTTGCGAGCTACCGCCCGAGACGCCGCCGGAGAACCTGCTCGCGCTGGTGGCCTATGCCCGTGATCACGCCCCGGCGGACCTGTCGGCGGCCTGAGCCGTGCCGGCTAACCCTCGCTCTCAGCGAGACCAAGCTGCTCCATCGCGTCACGCCGGATGGCGTCCACCTCTTGTGCGTCGAACCCCAGTTCCGCGCCGATCTCGTTGATCTCCGCCACCTCCGAGTGCGTGACGTGATCGTCGGCCGCGCTCACGGCGATGCCGGTTCGCAGCAGCGCCTCACACTGCTCACGCGTGGCGACGCGGGCGAACTCGCGCGTGACGACGTAGTCCTCCGTGGCCCCGTAGAGCGAGCCCATGCTGAGCGCCCCCTGCACCACCATCGCGGCCTGTGGCTCGGAGAGCCCCCCGACCGCGACGACCGCTCCCTCCATGAGCTCGCGCTCAGCGTCGCTGAAGCCGGGGTCCGTCCGCGCCACGCGCGCCAGCACATAGGCGTAGACCGACACGAAACGGCGGGCATCGAGCGGCAGAGCATCGAGCTCGCTGGTGATGCGGCGTATGCCGTCGGTCTCGCTGTCGCTCATCATCACGACCTTATCATCGGGAGAGACGGGGGCTGCGACGGTTGCAGCCAGGTCACCAGCAAAGGAACGTGACAGCGTATGGACGCCACCTTGACGAATGCCCTGGTCTGGCTGGGTGTGCTGTTCTGCGTCAGCCAGTCGGCCATGTTCTCCGGCCTCAACCTGGCATTCTTCAGCCTCAGTCGCCTGGAGCTGCAGGTCGCGCTGCAGGCGGGCGACAAGCGTGCCGAACGCGTCCTGGCGATGCGCGAGGATGCCAGCTGGCTGCTCGCCACCATCCTCTGGGGCAATGTCGCCATCAACGTGCTGCTGACGCTGCTGGTGGGGTCCGTGTTGCTGGGGCTGCTGGCGTTCGTCTTCAGCACGGTCATCATCACCTTCGGCGGCGAGATCCTGCCACAGGCGTACTTCTCGCGCAACGCGCTGCGGATGGCCTCCCGGCTGGCGCCTGTGCTGCGCGTCTGGCAGATCATCCTGGCACCAGTGGCCTTGCCATCGGCACGCATGCTCGACGCCCTGCTGGGCCGCGAGGCGACGACGTACTTCCGCGAGATCGAGCTCAGGGCGCTCATCCGCCAGCACATGAACGCCGCCGACGCCCACGAGGTCGACCGCGTCGAGGCGCTGGGCGCGCTCAACTTCTTCGCGCTCGACGACGTGCTCGTAGCCGAGGAAGGCGAGCCCCTCGACGAGGGCAGCGTGCTGGCTCTGCCGGTGCGTGGCGATGGGGGCACGCTGCAGCTGCCTGAGCTCAGCGCTGGCGCGGAGGACCCCTTCGTGCAGCGGGTCAACGCCTCCGGCCACAAGTGGGTCATCCTGACCGACCCTGAGCATGAGCCGCGCATGGCGCTCGACGCCGATGGCTTCCTGCGTGATGTCCTGACGCACGGCAGCGACGCGGTGGTGGCGCATCACTGCCACCGCCCGGTCATCGTCCTGGACCCGGCGCTGCCGCTCGGCCGCATCATCGGCCGACTGCAGGCTGGCGGGATCCGTAACGAGGACGACGTCATCGACAACGACGTCGTGTTGCTGTGGGGATCGGAGCGTCGGATCATCACCGGCGCCGACATCCTGGGGCGTCTCCTGCGGGGCATCTCGCGCGGGAGTGAGCCCT
>CAVQRP010000016.1:0-94533 GCA_963715295.1 uncultured Chloroflexia bacterium | reverse complement strand
ACCCGAGCACCACCCGGGTCGCGCGGGTCAGTGCCCGGCTTCGGACTCCGCCCGTCGGAGGGCGAGGGAGACCCACCGATGACCTGTGCGCCACGCTCACCCTTCAGGAGGGGATGACACAACCCTTCGGGCGGTCCGTCCATCCGGGCTGGCAGGTGGGCGCCGGTCCTGGCCCGCCACCGCGAGGCTTCGTCGTGCTCTCCCTGCCGCCGCCCGTGGTGTCGGCGGTCCCCGTGTCGGACGAGCCGCTCGAGTCAGGCGCGGCGGCGTGACCGTCGGCACGTCGACCTGCCGCGGGCCACCGGGCTGCGTGCCCTTGATGTAGAGCTCCGTCCCGCCCGACCCGGGGGCTCGGATGACACCCTTCGGTCGCTTGAACTTCGGGGCCGGCTTGCCGTTCATGTACTCGCGCACGAACGCCACCCAGGTCTGGCCGGCATTGTCCAGCGAGTAGCGCAGCAAGCCGAGGTTGGCGCTCGAGCTGTCGCTGTTGCCGTACCAGACGCCGACCGCGAGCGCAGGTCGCTTCTCGCTCCTGGGCATCGGCAGGATGCCGTAGGTCGAGTAGTCCTTGAGCTCGTTGGTCGTGCCCGTCTTGACCGCCGCCACGCGGCGCGAGCCATCGCGCGTGTTGCGCAGCTCGAAGACCTCGCCCCAGGCGGGGTTCACCGCGCGGTTCGTGTTGCCCGCGAGGATGTCGGCCATGATGTAGGCGGTGGCCGGCTTCCACACCTGCGTGGTGACGGGCTTGCCCGCCTCGTAGATGACCTCACCGCGCGGCCCGAGGACCTTCAGGATGTAGCGTGGCCTGGTGACCTTGCCGCCGTTGCCGAAGGCGCCGAAGGCCGCGGTCATGTCGATCGGTCGCACCTCCACCGTGCCGAGCGCGCCCGCGAGGCTGGCCTCGTCGAGCATCTTGTTGTTCCCGCCGAGGAACGTGAAGCCAGCCTTCACTGCGTACTTGCGGACGGTGGCGATGCCCACGCGCTGGAGGGCCCGGATGGCCGGGATGTTGAGCGACTGCTGGATTGCCTCGCGGACCTGGATGAGTCCGCGGTAGACCCTGTCGGCGTTCTGTGGGGTCCAGCCCGGGCCGAACTGCTCCTGCTTGTCGAGCAGGTACGTGCCGGCCGTCAGGCGCTCGGTGTCGATGCCGGTGGCGTAGAGGATGGGCTTCCAGGCCGAGCCCGGCTGTCGATGGGATCCTCCGACATGGTCGACCTTCGGGGCGAACCGCGGCGTCTCCCGGCGGTAGTAGCCGGCCGAGCCGACGTAGGCGAGGATGTCGCCCGTGCGATAGTCCAGTGCGACCATGGCCCCGTTGCGCAGGTTGGAGCCGCGGAGGCGAGCGATCCAGCCGGCGTCCCGACGCAGCTTGAGCCTGTCGAGCTGGCTCTCGTACTGCGACAGCGGCAGGTTGGGCAGGACGGCACCCGCCTTGACGACCTTCTCGCCGATGCGCTGGGCCCGCATGTCCAGCGTCGTGATGACCTGTGTATCCACCGCGCCGGATGGGGTCGCGGTCGGCGAGGATGAGCTCGAGCTCCGGCACCAGCGCGTTGACGAAGTGCGGTGCCTGCCAGCGCTGTGCCTTGGGCGGCTTCACGACGATCTTCTCATCGAGCGCGGCCCTGAGCTGCTCCTCGCTCAGCGATGTCCAGCGACCTTTGCCCTCGGCGAGGCGCCGCAGGATGAAGTCCCGTCGGATGACCAGCGCCGAGTCCTGGCATGCCGGACCCTTGTCGACACAGGTCTTGAGGACGAGCCGCGTGTGCCGCTTGCCGGACCTTGGTCTTCTTGCCCTTCTCCTTGGCGAGGTAGAGGTACCGTCCCGTGCGCGCGTCGCGCTTCCAGGGGTAGAGCTGGGAGGGCGTCTGCGGGATGGCCGCCAGCAGGGCAGCTTCGCTGGCGGTCAGCTTCTCGAGCGGCTTCCCGAAGTAGAGGTCCGCCGCGGCCGCGATGCCGAGCGCGGCGCCGTAGGAGATCTCGTTGAGGTAGGCCGTGATGATGGCCTTCTTGCCTTCCTCGCCGGGGAAGGCCTGCGTCAGCTTGTAGGCCTGCAGGATCTCCTTGGCCTTGCGCACGTAGAGCCCTTCGGTGGTGCCATCGTTGGCGATGACGTCGGGCGGCAGCAGGCGGGCGCGCACGAGCTGCTGGGTGATGGTCGATCCACCACCCCGGTCGCCGCCGCCGGCGGCCTCGGTGACGAAGGCATTGAGGGTGGCCCCGAGATCGAAGCCCGGGTTGGACCAGAACGTGGCGTCCTCGGTCGCGGTGGTGGCATCCAGCACGAGCGCAGGGATGTCCTCGAAGGCGATGACCTCACGGCGCTCGTCCCAGAAGCGGGCCAGCTCGATCTTGCCCTTGCTGTCGAGGATGCGGGTGGGTTGCGAGAACCCGAGATCCGCGAAGGATCGGATGTCGGGAAGGCCCTGATCGAGCGAGGCGATGACCACGCCGGCGGCACCGCCGGCCACGATGCCCGAGACGATGGGGATCGTCGCAGCCAGGACGACGGTGACCAGCAGGGCGACCAGCAGTGCGCTCGGGCCGCTGGAGGCTCGCCTCCGCTTGAGCGTACGCGCCACGGCGAGCCTGGCCGCATACGATCCGAGGCGAGGGCTCCCGTACCCGCTCCGGCCGACCGAGGGACGACGAGGCTTGGGACGATACGGCATACGTTCGCATGGTACGCGGCCGGGGAGATTCCGTTGCGTGCCGTCAACGGCGTGGAGCCAAACCTGCGTAGCAGCCTGATCCTGGGGAAACGACGCCGCCACCCCGCGTGCATGTGTCCGGTTGCATGCAGGGCTGCGATGGAGTCAGACGGTACCTCCGCCCCCCGTCGCGGCGAGGAAGGGCCGGAGGAGGCCCGATGAACGTTCCCGCTCCACCGCTTCCATGGCCGTCCGGCGCCGGCGCCGGAATGCTAGATCGGCTGCCGCAGCATCGACCACATCGGCGGAGATGCACGCTGCTGGATGACGCCGATCTCCTCGAAGCCGTTGCGAGCGTAGAGGTCCCGGCTCCTGGGACTGGTCGCCTCAAGGTACGCCGGCAGTCCCGCTCGGTCGCACTCGTCCAGCCCGTGGCGCAGCAGCGCGGTGCCCAGGCCGCGCCCCTGGGCCGTCGGATCGACACCCATGAGGGGGAGATAGCGATGCTCGAACGACGGATGCATCTCGTCCATCTGCTCGAAGAGCCCATCGATGTCGGGCCGGAGGCTCTCGTCGCTATCCTCATACATCAACCGCACCATCTCGGCCTCATCGGATGCCGCACCGGGAGAGAGCCACAGGGCGACGGCCAGACAGCCCTCGCTTGCGTCGGCGGTCCCGCTCTCGAATGCGGCCCCGGCGAAGGCTTCGATGAACCTCGGCCAGATGGTGACGTAGGCGTGTGGGTCCGCAAGCACCCAGCGCACCACAGGGTCCTGCGCAAATGCGAGCGTCAGGGTCGAGGTGGCCCGAGACCGTACGCTCGGGGGCACGGTCGTGATCGAGGTCACCTGAAGTCCTCCTGGCTCCTGTGGAGGCCGCTTGGAGCAGACATCCTGCCCAATGTTGCGGTCCCGCACTCCAATGCTCAAGCAGTTCGTGGAGTTGACCCGTGGCAAGGTCGAGCCAGCTTCGCCGGCATCACCGACACCGCGATCACCGCGCCGGTCGGACGACTGAGCCGGCAGGCGCTGGTGGACAAGGTGGACATGTCAAATGGACAGTCCACCAACTGCCGTCCACGACCCAGTCGGCGCGGCCCTCGCCTTGGCCGTGAGCGCCCCTACGCGCTCTTCGAGGTGCGGTGGACGTCGCTCAGGACGTCCCCATCCACGATGGTCACGGATATCTGGAAAGCGTAGGCGCGACCCCTCTCGCCCCGACCACACCATCGCTCAGCCATCACCCACCACCTGGAGGCGCGGTGGCGGGCCGGCCACGATTGACACGACAGTCACGATGTTCCGGACACGGACGCGACCGGGCTAGCGAGTGGGAGGATGGGATGAGCAGCGAGACGATCAAGGAGGCGCTTGCAGGCGCAGCGGCGTACCTGAGCGCCAACCCAGCGGAGGCGCGCTATCGGGACAGACCCGCCCGCGCCGTCCTTCGGTCGGGACTTGTCGTCGACGTCGCGGGGCCGGGCGACGAGGCGGCCACGACGGACATGGCCACCTCGGTCGGCGGCACCGGCAGCGCCCCGTCGCCCGGGTGGCTGCTCAGGGCGGCCATGGCGAGCTGCGTCGCGACCCTCATCGCGATGCGCGCCGCGACTCTGGACGTGGACCTCGACTCCCTCGCTGTGACCGTCGACAGCGAGTCGGACGACCGGGGCCTCCTCGGCATCGAGCCCTCGCCGCCCGCGGGTCCACTCAGTGCCCGCGTCGCGGTCTCGGTCCGCGCGCCCGGGGCCGATGCTGCGACGGTCCGAGCGATCGTGGAGTGGGGCGTCGAACATAGTCCGGTCGGCGATGCGCTGCGCCGGGCCGTGCCGACCGAGATCGAGATCGACGCCTGAGCCTTCGACGGCGACCCGCACCGGAGACGACGGGTCAGCCATCGGAGCCGCCAACCACCTCGTAGGTGCCCTGCCGTCCACCAGCGCTCGGGCAATGTGCCGTCGGAGCCGGCGATCGGCCGCGAAACCGGTGCGGCCCACGTCCTGGATCGCGCGGTCATCCGGCTCGCACCGTGGATCGATGATCGCGGTGCTAGCCATCACCCACCAACCGGAGGCGTGGAGGGGGACCGAGCTCGGCGTCGATGTCGGGGAGCTCCGCCCCCGGCATGAGCTGCAGGCTCGCCCGGGCCGCAGGCGAGTGGCCGAGCTCACGCGCGAAGAGCCGGATGTGATCGGCGTTGTCGCGCACGACCTGGTGGAGCGGGTCCTCCTGCGGCACTGGTATCCTTACCTTTCTCGCACAGTAAGGACACCACTCATGGAAGTCACCGCACGGCTCAGCTCGAAAGGCCAGGTCACGGTCCCCCGCGCGGTCCGCGACGCGCTCTCCCTGGAGGAAGGGGACCGCCTCGTGTTCCGGGTGGAAGGCGACCATGCCGTGCTGGCCCGGACGCCGGACCTCCTGGCGCTCGCAGGATCGGTGAGCGTGCCGGCCGCGAAGCGAGGCACGCCGTGGGATGAGGTCCTGCGGCAGACGCGCCGAGCCCGCGCAGCCGCGCGACGGTGACGGCCTTCGTCGATGCCAACATCCTGATCCGCCACCTGACCGGTGACCCACCCGAGCAGGCCGAGCGCGCGACGCGCTACCTGCGTGCCGCCGACGAGCTTCTGCTGCCCGATCTCATCCTCGCCGAGGTCGCCTATGTCCTCGAGTCGTTCTACGGGACGCCTCGGGCGCAGGTGGCGTCCACGCTGCGAGCGGTGCTGGCGTTCCCGGCTATCCGGGTCATCGATTCGGATCTCCTGCAGCGTGCCATCGAGGTCTATGACCTCCTCCGACTCGACTTCGCGGATGCCTATCTCGTCGCGAGCGCCGAACGGACGGGGATCGGAGTCGTCGCCTCGTTCGATCGTGGTATCGATGGCGCCGTCACCATCCGCCGCGAGGAGCCCGGCTGAGTAGCCTGGGGTCGATATCGAGCCCGAGCCCGCGAAGGGGTCGAGGACGGCTTCCCCCGGGGGCGAGGAGGACTCGATGGCCCGGCGTGCCAGCTCGACCGGCTTCTCGGTGAGGTGGCCGGCTCCGCAGTCGTGGATACGAGCGCGGCGTTGATGCGCCAGCGTCGCGCGGCGAACCCGCTCTATGACCTCGACATCGCTGCCCGTCCCACGTTCTCGAGGCGATTGGGCTGCGCGGATAAACTGACACTATCGTGGTGCACGTTCGTCCTGCACAGCGAGGGGTCGGTGCGCTAGCCTGCCGCTTCAACACCCGACCCGGTGGGGTCGCCAGACTCGGTGGCGCTGTGATCACCGCGCCACGCGACGGGGGGATAGGAGGAAGGATGTTCCGCTCCCGTTCTCTTGCCCTCGTCGGCGCAGCAGCTCTGCTGCTCGTGTCTGCCGCGCCCGTCGTGGCCCAGGACGAGGCCACCACCGACAGCGCCATGGACACGGAGGGTCTGACCGTCGCGGTCGGCGGCGTGGAGTACGCCTACACCGGCCTGCCCACCAGCCTGCCCGTCGGCACTGAGCTGACTTTCCGCAACGACGGCGCCGAGGTCCATGAGATGATCCTGTTGCGGATCGGCGATGAGACGACCGAGACCCTCGAGGAACTGCTGGCCATGGACGCGGAAGGTCGTGATCCCGTGGAGGCGGGCCTCGTCGAGTTCATCGGTGGGGAGCCGCTCTTCGCGGCACCTGGGGCGACCGCCGAGGGGACCCTACCGCTTGATCGCGAGGGCCGCTACGTGGTGATGTGCTTCATCCCCCAGGGCCTGACCGACATGAGCGTCCTCGAGTCCCTTGGGCCCGACACGGACCCAGCGGACATGCCACCCGAGGTACAGGCGATCATGGCCAACCCGCCGCACATGGCACTCGGCATGATCCAGGAGTTCGTCGTCACCGCCGAAGGAACCGAGGTCGGCCCGCTGCCGGAGGCTGCGGCTGACGCGATGGCGCCCGAGGACGAGGAGGCGGCGTCGGAGTAGCCGCTCCTCTTCACGACCCCGATGGACGGGTCTGGCCGACGGGCCAGGCCCGTTCATCATGTTCGCGGCTGGTGATCCTCGGGCATGCCATACAGGTGGCACGATGGACCGCTACCATCCCGTCGACGCCGCGATGGCGTCACACATCCAGAGCGGACGAGGGACTCGGCCCCATGACTCCGCAGCAACCAGTCGGCCCCCTCAGCCGGCACGGTGCTACCGCCGAGTGCGATGGTCGAAGGAGGCCACCCCATGGGCGTGAAGTTCAGCATCGAGATCGGCAGTCCGCTGGAGCCGGACGACCGGGAGTTGCTCACCGGCCTGTCCATCATGGTCATGGCCATCGCCAACCACGAGTTGGCCAAGGAGCACTTCCGCGGCGCCTTCGACACGCCGGAAGAGGGGCCAGAACCCCCCGCACCTGAGAGCCTGCCCGAGTAGGGGCCGGGCCAAGGCCTCGGCACGTCCAGGGTGATTGACCAGATGAATGGCCATGCGACGTCTCAGTGACGTGGCGTCAGCCGTCGGCGGACTGCCCTTCGCTGGGCTCCCAGACTTCCGCCGTGGCGAGCGTTCCATCACTGCCCGGACCACCGACGACGAGGACACGGCCGGCGGGCAGGAGCGTGGCCGGTGCCCGAGCGTGCCTGGGCGAGCGTGCCTGCCGGGCTGAACGACCCTGTCGCGGGTCCCAGACCTCCGCGGAGAAGCGGGCCTTCTCCTGCCGCCAATGACGAGGACGCGGCCATCGGGTAGGAGCGTGGCCGTGTGACCGTTGCGGCCGAGTGCGAGTGAGCCAGTCGGCCGGAACGTGCCGCCTCCGGACGGCTCCTTCTCGGCCCCAAGGGCGACACTGGCCGTCAGCGAGAGTGAGATGACCACCGAAGCGATAGCGAGCGGTCGCACCATCCATCCCCATGCGGATCCCCATATCGCGCACGCCCGCGCCAGCGGGTCAAGTGACGGACGGCCCGGCGGGGTCGCCGATCCGAAGGACCAACGCTGAGGGCGCTTCTGCGCCCGACAACCCGTACTGGCTCGTCCCGTGAGGGGCGGGCCTCATCGTGTCGGAGAGGGTTCGCGGCAGCCGCTAGCCAGATCACGACCCGACCACGTCCCGACCACCCTCCACGCTCAGCGCCGCGAGCCAGTCCACTACCGTGATAGGCACCGACACAAAGGTCGTCTGCCCCTGCTCGAGCCACACCGACATCGACCCCACGGCGGTGCTCTCTGAAGAGCGGGTCTGCGCTGAAACGCCGGCACCGACTGCCGCGAACCCCGCCGCGTTCATGACCTCCGCCTCTTGAACACGGCGCTACCCCTGTGGCCTCATACCCGACAGAGCGGGAGGCGAAGACGCGCGGCCCATACTCTGGCCGCCGGGACCGTGCCGAGCCACTGGCGGACCCGGCCCGCGCATGAATGGGGGGACCCTCATGCGTACCTTGCGGATGATCTGTACTGGTGGCGTGGCCGTCGCGCTGCTCTTGGCGCTGGCCGCTCCAGCGGCCGCGCAGGAGACAGAGCCGGCGCCGGAGACGGTATCGATGGAAGGGACGCTGGTCGGCGCGCAGTGGCCCGACGTGACGGCGCCGGCTTGTGGTCTTCCGGGCACCGCCTGGCGCTTCAAGATCGTTGCCTCGGGGGAGCTCTCGGGCCCCGGCGAGGTCGAGGCGTACATGACCCACTGCACGATCTACGACCCCGAGAGCGGCGCGCCCCCGACCTACTACGAGGAGATGACCACGTTCGAGACGGCCGATGGCGACATGCTTTCTGTCGTCCATGACATCCCGACCACCGAGGTCTTCGTCGGTGACGATGGCGAGCCCACTGGCTTCACCCTGGATGGGACCTGGGAGGCCGTCGGCGGTACCGGACGGTTCATGCACGCCGCCGGGACCGGCACGATCTTCGGCGCCGCAGACATCCCGGGTGACATCGTGCTCGACTACACCGGCGAGATCACCCTCGACGCCCCGGAGCCGCCAGCCGAGTAGATCCCGCGCGCGCCGCGTCGGCGCCACCTCGGCTGCCTGTGGCCCGTCCCCCGAGGGGCGGGCCACAGCTCGTGTCGGGGAGGGTTCGCGGCAGCCGTGACCGCTGTCACCCGACAAGCCGGCGAGGGAGGAGTGGCTGCAAGCACTGTGCCTGGCGACACGCCTGGTACTACTGCGTCCAGTCCGACGACAGCGCTGCCTGCAGCCGTGGAGCCCGCCACGCGCGACATCGCCCGCGCAGCCGCAGCATTGCGAGCGCGCCACGGCCGATCCCTCGCTTGCTTGACGCCCTCGTGCTCGCGACCGCGGAAGTCCTCGGGGCCGACCGCGTCCTCACGACCGACGCCGGCTGGCCCGAGACTGGGGTGGACGTCCGCATCGTCGGGCCGAACCACGCCGGGCGGTAGCTCGACCTCCGGATCGCGGCATCGTCGGGCGCTCCTCTTCGGGCGAGAGATCGACGTAGAGGACGGGGACCGATAGCTCGCCCCGGCTGATGGCGATGGCGACGCGCAGATGGCCGTCGCCGCTGTGCCCCGTGCGCTGGTTGACGATGACCTGGGCGACGTACCCGACGGTGTCCAACACCTCGCGAAGGGCCTCACCCTGGGTCTTCGGACGCGATCATCAGTTGGCAGGACTGGCGAGGAGTTGGTCGGGCGCCTCGGTGCCGGAGCCCGTGATCCGTGAGCGCCTGGCAGGAGCGGCGGACACTGCAAGGCTCGACACGTCCAGGTTGTCGCACAGCGGGTGCTCCTCGGTCCAGCACGACACCGCAGGCCTGTACGCATGCCAGCGAACGTCAGCCGTTCGCGCGTCTTCGCGCCGAGGTGGATCTGACCGGGCGGGTCATGGAGCATCTCGGACACACCGGTCCGCCACGTCGGGTCCCGTGCGTAGTCCGAGACGTACGCGAACACCTCGGCAGCGGCTCGACGTATCAGGATGCTGTCGTCGACGGAGAGGGTCATCTCCTGGCGAACGAGAGCTGTCGTTGGCCCACCCATCCAGCAGTCCGCTTGACAGCATCAGGGGTGTGGTGCACGGACGGACTCGGCGGACCCTACGTCGATCGGGAAGCATCACCGGCGACACCTGGCGTCTTCTCGCGGGTGAGCGCATCGACTAGTGCGTCGACCCCGTAGCGATAGGACCCGTCAAGGTCGCCACCGAGCCGGAAGGCACCCGCAAGCTCCATCGCGATGAAGCCGTTGGCGAAGGCCGCGATCAGGCGAGCGGCCTGCAGCGCCTGCTCCCGACCGACGAGCCGCTCGGCCAGGGTCAGGACCGGGGCGGTGGCCCGCGCCGTGTCCTCGACCGATGGACGCCAGTCCAGCGGCAGGTTCATCGACAGCAGCTCGAAGGCGCGCGGATTGGCCCAGGCGAAGGCTCGATAGGCCAGTGCCAGCTCGCGGAGCCCGGCTGCCGCGTCGGGTTCGTGGCTCAGTGGTACGAGCTGCTTGCCGAGATCCTCCAGTGTCGCCGTCGCGATCGCGGCGATCAGCGCGCCACGGCTGTGGAACCGCTTGTAGAGCGAGGGCGCCCGGACGCCGACCTGTGCCGCCACCGCCTGCATCGTGACCGCGTCGAGGCCGCCAGCCTCGAGCAGCTCTCGGCCGGCGGCGACGATCTCGGCGTTGGAAGTGCGAGCCGGCGCGGGGCTCACGGCCTGCTCTTGCCGACGTGACCGAGATGGGTGTCGCCGAAGGCGCTGGGCAGCTTGAGGCCGTAGCCAAGGGCCCGATCCATGCCGACGTGGGCGATGAGCACCCCGGCGACGAGCAGGACGGCCGGGGAGTCCAGCCACATCCCGATGAGGAGCGCGCCGAAGCCGAGCGCCCAGTTGTGGACGAGGTTGTACGCAACCGCACCGACGCGGGGCCCGGCCAGATAGCCGAGCATCGAGAGGTCCGGCAGGAGCAGCAGCGGAACGAAGAACAGCCAGTTCCCGCCGCTGAGCCAGAACAGGACGAGCCCTGCACCGAACGCGGCGAAGCCCTCCAGGCGGAGCCACGAGCGGACCTGGCCCTCGACCATCCCCCTCTTGGTGACTTGGTCGACCCCAACGGTGACCTGCTCGAACGGTGCCTGGATGGCGGTCATGGCGTCTCTCCTGCGGCTGGTTCCGTCCCCCGATAGCTACACTGTATAGCCTTCATGGGTAATGTCAATAGCCTTCTTGCATCTCGTCGCGTCACGTCGCTATCGGAGTGCCCTCGACGGGCACGGGACCAGCGGCCCGATCCCCGACGTCCGGAGATGGTCGCTGTCGGGAACGGCCTCACTCCGGGGCCGCTACATCCGATGTCCCATCCGTGAGTTCTCGGGTTGGTCAGACCCTACGCACCGGCATCGAGCGGGTGGACCCAGCGGAGGCTCCGAAACCGGGCGAAGCCCCGATCGGCGCTGTACCAGGTCGCACCGTTCTCCACCGCGATGGCCGCGTGATACGCGTCGGGTACGTCATTGCCATGGGCACCGACCTCACGGCACAGCTCCATGAAGATGTCCCAGTGGCGCTCTCCCGGGCTGAATGACACGGCGTTTGGCGACGACCGCAGCGCCTCGACGAAGTCGACCGCCGTCGCCAGGGGCGTCGGCTCCCGGAAGATCCGGTGGTGGGTCACGACCCTCAGGAACCCGGACAGGACGAGACTGGAGAGTGCGAGCGGCTCGTCGTCGCGTCGGACCTGCTCCAGCCAGTCCCGGTACCGCTCGTGGTCCGGGCTCTCGAGCCGGTGGGCGTAGACGAGGACGTTGACATCAACGCATCGCATCGAGCGAGACGCCTTCGTCCATGGCCTCAGCGATCGATCGGTTCGAGGTCAGGTCGACCCCGGGCATGACCCCGCTTCCCCCGTACACGGGGAGTGCCGTGATCGACATGTCGTTCCGCGTGGGCCGGAACGCGAGCTGGATGGCGTCTTCGATGACCTGGCCGATCGTCCGGTCCGAGCGGTCGGCGACCTGCTTCACCCGCCGATACACCTCGTCATCGATGCGGATCGTCGTCCTCATACGGGCATCATAGCATCAGAGGCGAGCTTCTTGGTGCTCGGCGAGACGATCGCGGCCGAGCTACGGCTGCCGGTCGCTACTCGATAGAGCTACGCGGCGGCTTCGCAGTGCGCCTTGATGGCGTCGAGATGCTTCTCCATGTTCTTGCGGTAGCCGCCCATGCTCAGGCCCATGGTCAGCCTCGCCATCAGTTTCCGTGGCTCCGCCTCGACGGCCATCGTCAAACGGGTCGTCCCGCCATCGTCGGCGACCGTGTAGGTCGTGGACCAGGACGAACCCAGCGACTCGTCCTCGAGTCGGATACGCTCACCAGCAACGAAGTCGGTCACCCTGACCTCGGACGTCCCATCACGCCCGCTCCCGAGGCGCGTCTCCTTGAAGCGTGTGCCGACGCCGTCCCGCTGCTCGGTCAGGAATTGGACACTGGTCACCGAGGGAAAGGTCTCCGGGTAGGCCTCGATCTCGGATACGGCGCTGAACACCGTATCGACCGGGGCTGAGATGGCCCGGCTCATCGTCTCGCTTGCCATCGCCCAAGGGTAGGCGCCGCTGCAAGCGGGTCACCATGGTGCGGTCACGCGACGCAAACCGTTGGCCCCTTGTCGCTTCGGACGATGGCGACGTGGAGCGTCAGCTGGGACGCGCGGGCGCGAATCCTGTCGCCCTGACCATCTCCTGGCTTCCTGCCGCGTATCGGCTCGCCTGGACCACCAGCGATCCCCGCCTGACGAGCCCTATGACACGCGTGTGGATCAGGCCCTTGATCACCGCCGAGTGGCAGATCACCGCCGATCCGGGCACCGACGGCATCCGCGACGTCGGCGCCAGTGTCGACACGCCCTGGCCGAGGGGCTTGACGGTCACAGTGAGGACGAGCATCGTCAGATTCCATCCGCGATCCGTCCCTCGCGGTGTCTCGAAGGGCGTGTCCGATGCTCCGTTCGCTACTCATCGGAATCACCGTGCTGACTGGCGGCGGCCGGGCCGTTCTCAACGGCCGAGCCGACGCCCAGCAACGCTCCGCCCGCCTCGCTCGCACCGGCCGCGAGATCCCCGAACCCTGTGGTCGACGCGCCCTCGGCCGGGGGGTTCGACGTCTTCGCCGACAGTCCCATCACGACCGTCTCGCTCGGCCTCTACTCGGGCTTGCCCGATCCGTCCTGGGAGCTGTCCGAGGCGGAAGCGACAGCACTCACCGCGCTCCTCGAGAGCCTGCCCCGCGTGGAAGGCTCAGCGCCCACGGGAGGTCTCGGCTATCACGGCTTCTGGATCCAGCGGCTGACCCCAGAGGGCATGCCGCGCCTGTTGGTGGCCTTCAAGGGCACCGTCTCCGACCCGCTCTCGAGCCATCTCTCGTATCTGGCCGATCCCGGACGGTCGGTCGAGCGCTTCCTGCTCGATAGCGGGCGGGACGGACTCTCGGCCGTCGAGATCGCCGCGCCGGGTCTCGACTACGAGCCGACCGCGTCTCCAGGCTCGTAGCCGGCGTCGGTACACCGGTGCGACGTCGGCCACCAGGCAGTCGTCGACGTGTTCGGCTTCGCGCGAGAGCGACGACTTGGCCTCGCACGCCTCTTGATCGACGCGTCACCAAGCCACTTGTGACATCGTCGCGCATGTGGATATCGAGGGTGCGAGTCGCGTCGTCTCCAATCTGATCAACGCCGGGGCACTGTCCGTCTTCGTGCCCCTGGCGGTCGTAGGGGTCATGTTGTCCGGGCCCCTGGCACGGCGCCTGCGTACGAGTCGTGTACTGGCGGCCCTGAGCCTCCTCTCGATCGCCGGCATCGTGGCGTCCACGTTCCGAGAGCGGGACCTGCTCATGTGGTTGTCGGACCTCGGCGCCGTGATCTCCTGCTCCGAATGCCCTCCCCATCTGGGCTGGCTGACCGACGCTGACCTGTGGTCTCGGGCATCGCAGGTCGAGACGGCATGGTTGCTGAACGCGGCGCTCTTCGTACCGGCGGGCCTCTTCATCACGCTCGCGACACATCGCCCGTGGCGGGTCCTCTTGATGCTGGTCGGCCTCTCATTGCTGATCGAGGTCGTCCAGGATGTGTCCTATCTGGGCGCACCCGATCCCGCCGACCTGCTGGCCAATTCCCTGGGTGCTGCGATCGGTGTGCTCGTCGCTGCCGGCTACCTCGCACTGGCCGCTCGCCGACGACCGAGTGACGCCAGTGCGCCACCATCGAGGCGCGCGCTGCTCGCGGGGATGGCGGCCATCGTCCTGCTGGTCGGGCTCGGATGGCTCGGGGTGCAGGTCGGCGCGGACATGCGCCAGGAAGCGTTGCGAGCCGAACTGCAGACCGCGTTCGCTGGCACGACGTCGACGGACCTGGCAACGCGGCTCGCGACAGACGATGGCTTATCCGGGCTCTGGGCAGCGGTGACGACCTGGCCGACGTACCTCGGCAGGGTCGGCGAGACCAACGAGTTCGAAGGCCGCTACACCGCGCAATTCTTCGGAGCCTACCGCTGTGTCTACGTCCGCTGGACGACGGACGGCTTCACGCTCCGCGATGCATCGGGCGACGAGTGTGCGGAGTTCAGGGAGCGTCCACCGAGCGAGTGACCATGTGCGGTCACGAGGGTGACGTGAGGATCGACGCTGAAGGGCCAGGACCCGCAGTGCCGCTCCGGGACTTCTCGCGAGCTGATCCATGCCTCAGTCGCTCAGGCGCCATCACCGGCCGCGACACCCGACGAGCAGGGGGTCCGTGATGCTCTCGACCGAAGGCGCCATGGGATGGGGAGCGAGGCGACGGGATCACTCATCTCGCTCCGTGACCAGGCTGTTGTGTCGCACCGCCAGGGCCGGCCGGCCCTTGACCCGCCGACCGCGATGCGGAGGATGGTCGCAACTCCCGGCGTCCGTCGTGGCGTGCCACGATGTCACCGGCCTGACGTAGACGGAGACCGTGCCAGTGCTACCGATCGCGGACCAGTGGTATCGCAGGCTGCTCACCTTGGCCCTGGCGTTGGGCGCGGCCGGTGGCCTGTTCGCGCTGTTCTACTCCGGGCTGACGACAACCGGCATCACCTTCTTCTTCGGTGAGCCGACCTCGGAGTCGTTCTCGGGACAGTGGTGGTGGATCCCTCTGGTGGCGGTCGGCGCCCTGATCGTCGTGGCCATACGTGAGCGCACCGGGCTGAGCGGAAAGGTCCCTGGAGGCATCGCGCTCGTGCGGGTCGGATGGGTCGATCCATCCACCGCCATGCCGGTGATCGCGGTCTCGATGGTGTCGCTGATCTTCGGCGCGAGCCTGGGTCCCTCGCTCGGCATCATCGTCTTCGGGGGTGGCTTGGGGGCCTGGCTGGTATCGCGTCGCCCAGAAGCTGACGAGGCCGAGCGGCAGGAGAACTCGCTGGCAGGCATGGCTGGGGGCCTCGGTGCGGTCTTCTCCGGCCCGCTCTTCGCCAGCGTGATGGACACCGAGCTGTCCCCGCGCCCGAAGCGCGACTACGTCTCCTCGTTCGTGCCGCGGTTCCTCTCCTCCGTGGTCGGGTACATCATCTTCTTTGGGGTGACGAGCCAGGTGATGCTCGGTTCGTACGCCATCCCTGAGTACACCTTCGAGTGGGTCCACATCCTCTATGCGCCGATCCTCGGCCTGCTCGCTGCTGCCACGCTGGTGGTGTTCGCCGTCATCGACCAGGTCATCGGCATGGCCGCTGGGCGCATCGCGAACCCGTATCTGACGGCGCTCCTGTTCGGGGCGCTCATCGGGTTCATCGCCTTCGCGGTACCCCTCGCCGCCTCCGGCGGCAGCTCCCAGCTCGTGTACGTCACCGAGAACCTGGGGGCCCTCGGGGTCGGCCTGCTCGTCGTCGTGCTGCTCGCGAAGATGGCCGCGGTCAGCCTCAGCAACAAGGCCGGCTTCCTGGGCGGGCAGGTGTTCCCGATGCTCTTCATCGGCGGCACGGTCGGAGCCCTGGTCAGCGCCGTCGTGCCCGAGGTCCCGGCCTCGCTGGCGGTAGGGGTCATGATCGCGGCGGTGCCCGGAGCGATCATCGGTGCACCCGTGACCTTCATCATCCTGGGCGTCGGCACCGTGGGGCTGGGCATCGCGTCGGTGGCACCGATGGGGCTCGCCATCATCACTGCTCAGCTTGCGGTGTCAGCGCTCCGGCTCCGGAGGGCGCACGACAGCATGTAGGTCACCCTGCCTGCGATCCGAGCGATGTGACCCTCGAGTCCAGCGCCGGGTTCTTCGAGCTGGCGGCGTGTCGGCCGCTGTCGCCCCGTCCTGGCGCCTTCCTCGTCTCAGACCCAGGACGCCGGTGTGAGCCACGGCAGGATGCTCGTAACGGCCTGGACGACCAGCCGATGGCCCCGAGGATCTCCAGGACGCCGAGGAGCGCCCGGCGTTGGCGGCCGACGACAACCAACGATGCGCTGCGCTCTTCCGCGACGAGTCGGTCGTACTGCGTGATGACGCCAGGGCCGTGAAGACCAGGCCCGTGACCAGCATCACCACGTCACGTACGCGACGGATGCCCGCTTCGACGTCGGGCACGATCTTCTGACTGCCGACGACCAGGATCACCTTGCCTGCGCCCAAGGCATACGATCGGTCGATCGTCTCGAATCGCTCGGGTTCGTGTCACGAGTCGCACACCCTCAGGACCGGCGCACCGTGCTCGCCGAGATCACTTCGGCAGGGCGCGCTGTCGTGCCGCAGGGTCGTGAGGCCATCGAAGCCGTGGCGGCTCGGTACCTGGCTCACCAGATCGGCAGCGACGAGTCATCCGTGCTGGCGGCGGCCCTCGCCAGGATCGCCGGGTCATCGGCGCTGCAGGGCACGCAAGCCACGGACCCGGGCCGGTCCGCATCGACAGGGGGATCGGGCGAAGTCTCGTGAGGGACCAACTCCCGCACCGTCGACCCTGAGGCTGTGGCGGTCCCCCGCCAAACGCCTCGCAAACCCCGTCATCCTCCGCTACTCTCGCGACGCGAGGCTCGCACTCGCATCGATCGAGCTGACCGACCCGCCAACCTGACCTCTGAGGACCACCGCCATGCAGGACGCGCTCGACTCCCTTCCCATCGGCGGTGTGTTCCTCGCCTTCGCGATCGTGGCCCTGATCCTGTACGAGCTCGGCTTCCGCTTCGGTCGCTGGTGGCAGAAGCGCACGCCCGAGGAGGTGGAGGGCCCGACCGGCATGCTCGTGGGTTCGCTCCTGGCGCTCATGGCTTTCCTGCTCGCCATCACCATGGGCATGGCCTCCGATCGCTTCGACACGCGTCGAGGGCTCATCCTGACCGAGGCCAACTCGATCGGGACCACGTACCTGCGGGCGGGCTACCTGCCCGAGCCGGTCTCGAGCCAGAGCCAGGAGCTGTTGCGCGAGTACGTGCCACTGCGCCTCGCGAGCAATGACCTCGAAGCGGTCCGGGCGCAGCTCGTCCGCTCGGCCGAGATCCAGAACGAGCTCTGGTCGATGGCCGAGGATCTGGCTCGTGCCACGCCCGACTCAGACGTCCTGGCCCTCTACATCGACTCGCTCAACGAGACCATCGACCTGAACGAGACACGCATCATCGCCGGCCTCTATGCGCGGGTGCCCGAGACGATCCTGTTCCTCCTCATCGTCGGCTCCGCGCTGACGCTGGGCATGGTCGGCTACGGCGCGGGCCTGACCGGGAGGCGCAGCCCGCTCACGGCTGTCGCCATGATCGTCGTCCTCGGTGCAGTCATCACCCTCGTGGTCGATCTCGACCGGCCGCGAGACGGGTTCCTGGAGGTGAGTGACCAGCCGCTCCTCGACCTCCAGCAGCAGGTCGGACCACCGTCAACAACGAGCGAGTAGCCGACTCGCGTCTCCAGCATCGAAGGTCGGTCCCTTGAGGGGTGCCCTCTGCCGCCGGCTGGGCCCCGCCAGCGCGAAGAACGTGATGTGGCCCTGGTCGTCCGCCTTGTGATCGAAGCTGCGGCCGTCCCGGACGCTACTGAGGCCCCGAGTGGACCTACGAGGAGGCCACGTCGTCGTCAGCTGATGCCTCAGGGGCAGGCGGGGGCGACCCGGCGTCATTCGCCGCACGCGCCTGGAAGGCGTCGAGCGCCGTGCGCACACTCGGGAAGACCCGGCCGGGATCCAGGCCGTCCAGACGATCGACCTGGTCGTGCACCCGGGTCTTGACGCGGGCGATCCAGAGCTCGATGTCCTGCGCCTCCAGCTCGGTGCGCAGGTCGCGGAACGTCATCATCGCTGTCGAGTCGATGTCGTTGATGGACTCCGCGTCGAGGAGCACGACGCTCGGCTTCGGGTCCGCCTTCGAGACGGCCTCGCGGACAGCCTCCGCGAACACCGTGGCGTTGGCGAAGAAGAGGTCGGCATCGAAGCGGATGATGACCAGGCCAGGGAACGTCTCCGCGTCCGGGTGGCTCTTGAGGCTCTGGAAACCGACGTCACCGGTTCTTTCATCCATGGAGCGTCCGAGGACGCTCCATGGCGGTCGGCTCACCCGCGCCAGCAGCAGCAGGAAGGAGACCGCGACCGCGATGAGCAAGCCCGTGAGGATATCGAAGAGAAGCACGCCCAGGACCGCCACGAGACCGGCCCAGAAGTCGTCTCGTCGGATCGTCCAGTAGCGGCGCACCTGCTCGAAGTCGATGAGATGCCAGACGGCATGGATGACGATGGCGCCCAGCGTCGCTTCGGGCAGGTTCTTGAACAGCCCGGTCAGGAGGATGATGGTGACGAAGACCGCGGCGGAGAGGGCGACCGAGGCGAACTGCGTCTTCTGGCCGGCCTGGTCGGCTGCGGCCGACTTCGAGAGGCTGCCATCGACGGTGAACGCCCCCACCAGGCCCGACGCCGCGTTGGCTGCACCCAGGGCGATCATCTCCTGGTTGGCATCGACCTCGTAGCCATGCTTGCGCGCATAGGAGCGTGCCGCTGCCACGGACTCGGCGAAGCCGACCACGACGATGGCCATGGCACCCGGGATGAGGCTGATCCAGTCGCCCAGGCCGATGCTCGGGAAGCCGAACGTGGGGAGCTCGCCCGGGATCTCGCCGATGACGAGGACGCCCTGGGCAGCCAGATCGAAGACGGACACGACGGCGATGGCCAGGCCCGTCACCAGCAGCGCTCCCGGGATGCGCGGCATGAAGCGCTCCAGGATGAACAGCAGTGCCAGGCTGCCGGCGCCGATGACCAGCGTAGGCACGACCGTCTCACCCAGGTTGGAGATGACGAGCCAGATGTCCCAGAAGAAGTTGTCGCCCGTCTCCTCGATGCCGAAGAGCTTGTGCAGCTGGCCGGCGGCGATCGTCATCGCCAACCCCACGATGAAGCCATCGAGCACCGGCCTCGACATGAAGTCGGCCAGGAAGCCCAGCTTCACCAGGCCGGCCACGATGAAGAGGGCGCCGGTGAGGACCGCTAGCGCCGTGGTGAGCGAGATGAAGAGGCCGGGGTCGCCGGCAGCCAGGGGCAGGATGATCGATGCGGAGAGCACCGCAACGGTCGAGCTGGGCCCGACGTTGAGCTGCCGCGAGGTGCCGAAGATGGCATAGGCGAGCGGGGCCACGAGCGCCGCGTAGAGGCCGGTCTCCGGGGGCATCCCGGCCAGTGAGGCGTAGGCCATCGCCTCGGGCACGACGAGTGCCCAGACCGTCAGCGCGGCGATGAGGTCGACCGCGAGGTTGCCCTTCTCGTAGCTGGCCAGCCAGGCCGCGATGGGCACGACTCGCCGCCAGCCGCTGGCGTGGCCAGGCGCCTTCATCGGCGGTCCATCAGGCCATCATGGCCGGCGTCGCCACGTTGACGGGACCGGTGTCCCGTGCGCCTCAGTCCTACTGCTGGGCCATGATCCTGCGGATGGTCGCCTCGTCATCCTGCACGAGTTCGCCACTGACGTCGATGACGACCTCGTGGATCGTTCCCGTGAAGGTGAATGGGGCAGAGTACTCATCGGCAAGGACCGGAGCCGATGCGTCGTAGCCGCATGAGAGCCCCTCCAGCTCGTACATCAGCGGTGTCGTATGCGGGACGTCGACGTTTCCGACGAGGGTCCCGTCGATGTAGAGCTGGAACCGTCCCGGCGATCCCTTGCCGACGGCGATATCCGGCTTGCCCGTGGGCTCGAACTCGAAGCGCAGCTTGTGGCGCCCCTCCGGGATGGTGTCGGCGGAGGAGACCGTGAAGAAGTCCCGTGCCACGTAGTTGAGGCCGTAGTGCAGCTTGCCGGCCTTGATGTAGAAGGCGAAGCCACCAGCGGAGCCACCCTGGCAGATGAGGATGCCTTCCGCGCCAGCGGGGGGGATGGTCACATCGGCCTCGATGCTGTGGGGCCGGTTGAAGGTCGCCGGTGCCGCCGCTGCGGGGATGACGGACAGACCGGGGTAGTAGGAGAAGCGGGTGCGAGGTCGCGATGTCTGCGGGCGTTCAGCCGAGAGCCGACTGATGACATCGCCATCGAGCGGCAGCACCTGGTGCTTGCCCGCCTCGACCCACCAGAGTGCGACGAGCTCTCGCAGCTTGTCGGGATGCGCGTCGGCCACGTTCGTCGACTCGGTGGGATCCTGGCCGATGTCGAAGAGCTCCCAGCCCTCGGTCTCCAGCTCGACAAGCTCGTCTGGTCCGATGGGCGAACCGAACCTCCGGCCCTTGGCAGCGGCAGACGTGAAGTTCGGCCCCGGCCAGGGGCAGACCGCGCGCCAGCCATCGTGGTCGATGGCGCGATGTCCGAACATCTCGAAGTACTGGGTCGTGTGCTGCGATGGTGCGTCGGGGTCGTCAAAGGTCTGGCTGAACGAGACACCCTCGAGCGGTGTCTGGGAGACACCCCGGATCTGGTCGGGTGCATCGATGCCGAGGACGTCCAGCACCGTAGGCATCATGTCGATGGCGTGCGCGTACTGCAGGCGAACCTCGTCTCGCGCCTCGATGCCCTTCGGCCAGGCGACGATGAAGGGATCGGTGGAACCGCCCCGATAGGTCTCGCGCTTCCAGCGTCGGAAGGGCGAGTCGCCGGCCCAGGCCCAGCCCCACGGATAGTGGTTGTAGGAGCGGGTGCCGCCGAGGCTGTCGATCTGGGCGAGGTTGGCTTCGAGTGACTCGGGCGCGTTGTTGAAGAAGAGCATCTCGTTGACCGAGCCCTGCGGGCCGCCCTCGGCCGAGGCGCCATTGTCCGAGAGGATCATGACGAGGGTGTTGTCGAGCTCGCCGATCTTCTCGAGCGCATCGAGGATGCGCCCGAAGTGATGATCGGTGAAGGAGATGAAGCCGGCGTAGACCTCCATGAACCGTGCATACAGCCGCTTTTCGTCAACCGAGAGCGAGTCCCACTCGGGCACGTCCGGGTCGCGCGCCGGCAGCACGGCGTGCGGCGGCAGGATGCCGAGCTCCTTCTGGCGTGCGAACGTCTTCTCACGGTAGACGTCCCAGCCATCGTCGAACTTGCCTGCGTACTTGTCGGCCCATTCCTTCGAGACGTGGTGCGGAGCATGTCCGGCTCCGGTCGCGTAGTAGAGGAAGAAGGGCTTCTGGGGCGCGTTGACGTGCGCATCCAGGATCATCCTGATGGCCTGGTCGGCGAGGTCCTCGGATAGGTGGTAGCCCTCTTCGGGGGTCCTGGGCGCATCGACTGCGCGATTGTCCTCGGTCAGGTCCGGATACCACTGGTTGGTCTCACCCCCGAGGAACCCGTAGTAGCGCTCGAACCCGCGCCCCACCGGCCAGCGATGGAAGGGGCCGGCGGCGGTGTTCTCCTCCGACGGGCTCAGGTGCCACTTGCCGACGGCGAAGGTGTTGTAGCCGCGGGCGCGCAGCACCTCGGAGATCATGCCGTTGGAGAAGGGCATGCGGGCGTCGTAGCCGGGGTAGCCCGTGGCCGTCTCCATGATCGAGGCCACACCGTTGGAGTGGTGGTTCCGTCCGGTCAGCACGCAGGATCGCGTGGGAGAGCACAGGGCCGTCGTGTGCATGTTGGCGTATCGCAGGCCCATGGCCGCGACACGATCGATGTTCGGTGTCTCCACCATCCCGCCGAAGGTCGACAGCTGCCCGTAGCCGACATCATCGATGATGAAGAAGAGGACGTTGGGGGAGCCTTCCGCGGCGCGCACCGGCTCCGGCCACGCCGGCGAGGAATCGGCCGTCGTCAGTCCGATACGCCCCGGGAACTTCGAACCCTGCGGGTACTCGACGATGGGCACGGGAAACCTCCGAGTGGATACCTGAGGTGAGCCATGATAGGGGGCGTGGTGGTCGTCCGCCATGCCGCGTGCCAGCCGCAACGCGGCGTCAGCTCAGCGGCAAGGGCAGGGGGATCATCGAGCACTACCGGGAAGCGTTGCCGCTCGACGCCGGCATCGGCGTCCGCCACGCGCCTGAAAGAGCGGTGGAGCGCCTGTCAGGTCGGGATGCAGACCTCGGTCAACGAGTCGCCGGACTCGCGGACGGCGACCCATCGACCCATCGAGCCGTCGGGCAGCCGACAGGCCTTGTCGGCCGACTCGCGCGCTTCCAGGACGGTCGCGGATCCTCGCGGGGCTGCCGCTCGCAGTCGTCCGAGGCTGCCGACCATCCGGCTCACGATGCCCTCGGCTCGTTCATCGCCCTTGAGTGCACGGATGTGGCTGAAATCCCGCTCTCGGTGGCGGGACCTCTCTGCGTCAATGGCCTGATGGGTCTCATAGGTGAAGTAGGAAGGCATCGCCGCTCACTCCTTGGTGTGACCCCTGCCCCCAGGTAGCTGGTGCGTTCAGGCAACATTCACCCTGATCATGTGCTGATGTTGGGACTAATGCAATGGCTGGATAGCCCATTGTGCCTATTGACAACTCGGGCTCGACGTGATTTTCGGCGACAATGTACACCGCCGTGCTGTACATTACCGAGTCGCGGTCGCGCCGAGTAGCGGTATCCGCTCCAACACCGTGCGACCGTCAGGGGGGACGAGGAGAGTTCTTCTTGAAGAAGCGACAGATGTTGAGCCTGGCCGCCGGCGGACTGATGGCAGCGATGCTGCCGGGGGTGGCTGCCGCACAGACGATCGAGGCACAGGAACCGACCAGCTTCGCCGCCCAGGTGCCTGACTACGTCTTCGACGGTCGACTGGCCGGGGATTTGACCCCGGGACTGGAATACGTCTGGGATGGCCGACTGGCCAGTAACCTCACCCGGGAATACGTCTGGGATCGCCGGCTCGCCGACGACCTCACGCCTGAGCTGGCGCTGACGAACTAGGTCCACATCGCGGTCGGCACAGGTCGGCCAGCGACCAGGACGATGAAGCCCGTCCCGTCAGGGGCGGGCTTCATCTTGTCCGCCGGCATCAGCCACTGGCTCTGCTCCGGTCCGTCCCCGGTCGCAGCGTCGAGGTAGGACTCGACGGCACCGCCGTCCCGATCTTCGGCCGACGACGTCCCGGTACGACCTGCCGCGCTCCAGCCCTCAGGGATCACGACCTTCTGTATGGTTGATGTGGCCCGGTCGAACGGCGCATCTGCCTGTCGGCGACGAGGGCCGGTCCCGATGTGGCATCCGAGGGGGACGCGAGTCGTGCCCAGCTGGTGGAAAGGACGGTCCGAATGAAGACAACCAAGGACAAGCACGTCGTCGTCAGCGCCGACTTCGCGGGGTTCCCGCTGAAGGAGGCCGTCAAGAAGCACCTGATCGAGCGGGGCTGGACGGTCGAGGACCTGACCCCGGTGCTCGACGAGACTCCGATGTACCACCGTGCCGGGTTCCTGCTCGGCGCCCGGATCGCGGAGCGCGAGTTCGAGAAGGGACTGGCGTTCTGCGGCACCGGCATGGGCATCCATGTCGCCGCCGGCAAGTGCCCGCACGTGCATGCGGCGGTCTGCGAGAGCGTGCCGGCAGCCAAGCGCTGCGCGACCGGCAACAACTGCAACGTGCTGGCCATGGGCGCCTTCTTCATCGGGCCCAGGCTCGGCATGGCCATGGCGGACGCGTTCCTGGACCACTCCTTCGGTGAGGGCTACGAGGAGTGGGAAGGATTCGACGAGTATCACGTCGTCGGGTACGAGCAGACGGAGCACTTCGACTACGAGGCCTACAAGGCCAACGGCTTCCGGCTGGCCGACGAAACCGTGCCGCCGCTCGGCCCACCGCCGAAGGGACTGGCGTTCTAGCGGGCGGCCGAGTCGGGCGGACGGAGGGCAACGGCGATCATGCCTGCGACCGCGACAACGAAGAGCACCGGGATGGCCGCCTTCGCGGCGCGCTTCGGCAAGACCAGCTCAAAGAGCGGGACCGGGTCTCCGAGGCGTGCCTGTAGGGGCGCGAAGGGACAATCTCCCCGTCCTACCGCGAGGGCCAGGGCCTCGCTGATCTGGAGGCCGATGACCAGGGCCAGGAGGCGATCTCGCCGCCGCGCGGCGGCGCAGGTCCAGACATAGGCCAGCCCCGCCAGCTGGACGATCGAAAAGGCCGCGTGCGCGATCCTGAACGCACGGGCTCCCGGGCCCAGGTCTGACCACCGTACGTCGCTCACGACTGGGACTCTGCCAACCACCCCGGTCCCGCGTCAGGGCCGAATGGACCCAAGCGCGTGGCCCGGCGGGTGTCCAGATGGGCCGAGGCCGCGGCCTGACCACACGCCAGACAGCCTGCCACCTGAGCGTGTCGCCTACCATGCGATGATGCCGCGGGAACATCCCCTTGGCCGCTCTCGCTGAGCCGTCGAAGTACCGACCGATGAAGACCAAAAGAGGAGAGAACGCGATGGGTTGGCTGCACAAGTTGCTCAAGGGCGAGTCGGACGGTGAGTCCGAGTCCGGGACGGCGGCGGCCACGCCGAACCCCGCTCACCTGGTGCCTCCGGTGCTTCCGCACCTGGCCAACCACGACCCCCTGGCGGACCATGAGCGGACCTACGCCTCCACCGTCTGCCCTTCGTGTCAGGCGCCCGTCGAGGAGCTACCCGTCACCTCGGTCACCTGCGACGCCTGCGGCGAGCCGATCGTCGTCAAGAGCGGCGAAGACGGCCAATGGCATCTCCTGCGTGAGGCCGACGTCAGGGCGTTCGAGGACGAGCAGGAGCGGATCCGCGTCGAGGCCTACAAGGCCGACGAGGAGGCACTGCTCGAGGCCGGCTTCCTCACCGGCGATCAGCAGGTGGACGTGGTCGCGGAGTCCGACTATCAGGACGTGCTGGCGCGGCTGGCCGGCGGGCGCTCAACCTACGGTGCCACGACGATGGTGGTCGCGCTCCTCTCACGCGAGCCCGATCACCCTCACGAGAAGAACGCGGTCCGCGTCGACGTGGGCAACGAAACGGTCGGCTACATCGAGAAATGGAATGCCAAGGAGATCCAGCCGCTGCTGCAGAAGCTGGAGCAGGCTGGGCGCCCGGCCTGGGTGCGAGCCTGGATCGTCGGCGGCTGGCAGGACGACCACGGTGACGACAGCTTCAGGGTCCGACTCGACGGCCTTCCCACGGTGAGCTGAGAGCGGAGTCGCCACGCTCGACGGCGATAGACCTGCCGCTGCCCGTCCGGGCCGGTGACTGTGCCCGCTAGCCCCTGCGCAGGGCTCGTTCGGCCGCGCGAGCGCGACGTTCCTCCAGTCGCGCAGCCGATGCCACCATCTCGGCCAGAAACGCGGAGAGGTCCGACCGTGCTGTCTCTGCTGCCGGGCTCAGAGCCTCGAGCTCGAAGATGCGCAGCTTGCGCACGAGCGGCATCACGACCTCGTCGTGATGGATGCGCAGGTCATAGATGCCTGCCAACGCCATCTCCGCGGCCTTGCGACGGAATCCCCTGATGCCGGCGCCGGGCATCTCGAAGGCCATGATCTCTGCCACGACCGCCTCGACCGTCGCCGACGGGTAGTCCTGGGCGGCTGCGGCGAGGATGTCGCGATAGAACGTGGCGTGCAGGTTCTCGTCGGCTGAGATCCGCGCCATGATGCGGTCGGCCACCGGGTCGTCGGAGTAGCGCCCGGTATTGCGGTGGGCGGCGCGGGTCGCCACCTCCTGCAGGGCGACGTAGGCGAGCCCACGCAGTGGGTCGAGCGTGGGTCGATCGTAGCCCTGCTCCAGCTGGAACATGCGCGAATCCTCGAGCGCAGTGGGGTCGAGGTTGCGTGTGACGGTGAGGTAGTCGCGCAGCACGATGGCATGACGACCTTCTTCAGCCGTCCAGCGGCCGACCCAGTTGATCCAGGCGCCGTCGCCGCTGCCGAACATGCCGTGGATCAGCCGGTGATAGGAGGGCAGGTTGTCCTCGGTCAGGAGGTTGACCTCGAACGCCGTGCGGGCCACGCCGCTGAGGCGCGGCTGGTCGGGCGTCCACGGCTCCTTGTCGAAGTCGCGGCCCTGGCTGTAGGGGATGTACTCGTGCGGGTACCAGGGTTCCGCGATCTTGAGGTGACGGTCGAGCAGGCGTCCGGCCTCGGGCTCGAGGTCGATGAGCAGCTGCTCCGCGTCATAGGGTTTGACCTGACGGTCGGGCCGCCGTGGGGGCTCGATCTCCTCGGGAGTCGGTGTCAGGTCGGCGTCGCTACGTGAGCGGTCATCGGAGAGGGCAGGCCAGGGAGCCGCGCGCAGTCTGTTGGCGATCGGTCGACGCTGCGGTGGGGGAAGGCACGTCGTTCCTCGTTTCCTTGCTGACGAGCAGCTTCCTGATTCGCAGGGCACGTTGCTCGCGTGATAGCCGGGGCAGACGGGGAACGGTATCAGCCATCGCAGATGCTGGCTACCCGGCTGTCCCTGGGCGGATGACCCATGATCGTGCGCCGGTCTCTACCTGCGGAGGCTCACCTCCGGAACCGCCGCTGGATCAGGTCGGCGTGCGTTCCGGATCGCCGCGGAGTCGCGAGTAGGCCACGCAGTCGACGGGCACCCCGCGCAGCAGGTCCCATGCGCGCAGCACGCCCTCCCGCTCGAAGCCGGCCCGCTGGGTCATGCGCTCCGAGGCCTCGTTGCCGACCATGATGTAGGCATCCAGCCGGATGACGTCCGTGGTGGCCAGGGTCCAGTCGGCCACGGCCCGCAGGGAGCGGGTGCCGACGCCTCGTCCGCGCGCCTTCCGCACGACCCAGCAGCCCAGCGTGGCCCCGTGGCCGTCCGGCCCGAAGCGTGATACGGCACCCAGCAGCTCGTCGGTGACGGCATCGACGACGGCGAACGCGGCCCCGCTGCCATCGCGCCACATGGCCTCCGCTTCGGCCAGGAAGGCGACCGCATCGGCGCGCTCGTAGGGTTGCGGGATGGAGACCCAGCGGGCGATCTCCGGGTCCTGGCACGCAGTCACCAGGGCCGGCACGTCGCTCTCGCGCCACGGCCGCAGCATGATGTCGTCCAGGTCGAGCGTGGCGTCCACGGTCTCCCCGGCGCTCATGCCTCGAACGCCGACGGTGCCAGCTCGACCCACGTGCCGAGCCGTGTCACGGCTCGATCGGCGCGTCGGGATCCATGCCCCACTCGACCCAGGATCCGTAGTACACGCGCACCTTCTCGTAGCCGAGCAAGGTGGTCAAAGCGAACCACGCCTGGCTGGCCCGGTTGCCGATGGTGCAATAGGTGATGATCTCGCTGGAGGGCGTGATGCCCCGATCAGCCAGGAGCCGACGCATCTCGTCTACGCTCCGGAACGTGCCGTCGCTGGTGCGCAGCGAGTCGATCGCCAGGTGCACAGCGCCTGGGACATGTCCTGCGCGACCGACAGGTTCGGGCGCTCCTGAGGGCCAGAACTGCGCCCCCGAGAACTCGCCCTCGGCCCGCACATCGAGGACGATGCCGGACGGCCTGGCGACCGTCTCCAGCACGTCCTGCCTGGATGCGACGAACCTGTCCTGCGGCGACAGCTCATCGTGCGATGCAGCCGGCGGCGGCACATCCGTGGACCATGCATGTCCGGCCTCGGTCCAGCGGTCGCGCGAGCCATCCATCAAGCGGACTCGATCGTGCCCACAGGAGCGCAGCAGCCAGTACCCAAGGTGAGCGGCGTAGCCGTAGGTGACGACCAGCGTGTCGGGTCCGATCCCCGAACGCCCGACGAGTTCGCCCCGTTCCTCCGGGCTGACCGTCTGATAGTCAGGCTGACGAAGATCGGTGTAGGCGTCCCACAGGACCGCGCCGGGGATATGCCCCGACTGGTAGGCCGCTGGGCTGACATCCACCTCGACGAGGACGACCGACGGGTCACCCAGGTGGGCAGCGATGAAGTCGGTGTCGACGAGTGCCTTGGTCATGCTCATCGTCGTTCTCCTTGACGTCGTGCATAGCCCCCAAGTGGTTCACAGTATGAACCTGCACGCCCAGCATCCCGGGACGGCGGACCGGCGATGGCCGCCTGCGCCGTGGCCACGCCGGAGCTGCCGCGACGCGCCCGTCTTCACCTAGCCCGTTGGGACCAGCGTCCCGGACGCCGTGGTGGGCGCTCCAGCAGCGATATCGTCCGCCCGGATGCACGCGACCTCGCCGCCGGCGTCCACCGGTGTCAGTTGCGGGTCAACCTCAGCACAGTCGGCGATGGCCCATGGGCAGCGCGTTCGGAAGCGGCAGCCTGAGGGTGGCGAGATGGGACTCGGGGATGTCGCCCTCGAGCAGCAACCGTTCGCGAGCTTGTTGGCCCGGTTCCGCCGACGGGATGGCCGACAGCAGCGCCCGGGTATAGGGATGCCTCGGCGATCGGTACAGCGACTCCCGCGTGGCCGTCTCGACGATGCGCCCGAGATACATCACCAGCACCCGATGGCTCATGTACTCGACGGCCGCGAGGTCGTGGGCGATGAACAGGTAGGTCAGGCCCAGCTCCCGTTGCAGGCGACGCAGCAGGTTCATGATCTGCGACTGCACCGACACGTCGAGCGACGAGACCGGCTCGTCGAGGATGATCAGCTCCGGCTCGCATGCCAACGCCCTCGCGATGCCGATGCGTTGGCGCTGCCCACCGGACAGCTCGTGCGGGTAGCGATCGGCGAAGCGTTCGCTGAGGCCGACCAGGTCCAGGAGATCCCCGACGCGTCTTCGTCGGGCGTCCCGACCCTTGTGCAGGCCGTGGATCTCGAGCGGCTCGCGGACGCTCGCACCGACCGAACGACGAGGGTTGAGCGATGAGCTCGGGATCCTGGAACACCATCGTGGCCTTGGTCCGCAGCCGCTTGCAGGCTGGCGCGGCTGAAGTCGATAGCCTCACCCGCGACTCGGATCTGTCCGCCGGTCGGCCGTTCCAGACCCAACAGCGAGAGCCCGATCGTGGATTTCCCGCTGCCCGACTCTCCGACGAGGCCAAGCGTCTGGCCTCGCTCGATGCGGAATGAGACGCCGTCTACGGCACGGACATGGGCCCCGCTCCGTCCCAGCGAGCCACCGCTGACCGGGAAGTAGACCTGCAGGTCGGTCGCCTCCACCAGCGTGCCTGTCATGCCTCACTCGCCTCGTCATGTGGCTGCCGGCAGTCGAGTAGAACGTGCGCGCCAGGTGGCCGGGGGCGATCTCCGCCAGCGGCGGAACCTCGGTCTCGCAGCGCGCATCGGCCCGATACGAGCAGCGTGGCCAGAACGAACAGCCCGGGGGGAGGCGGCGCGGATCCGGCGGTACTCCCGGGATGGTCGCCAGCTCCAGCTCCGTCTCGCCAAGGCGTGGGCGAGCATCCAGCAATCCACGGGTATAGGGGTGACCCGGCGTGACCGGTACAGCTCCGACGTCGGAGCCAGCTCCACGATGCGGCCCGCATACATCACCGCGACCCGGTCGGCGAAGTCGGCAACCACTCCCAGGTCGTGCGTGATCCAGACCACCGCCATGCCGAACCTGGACTGCAGCCGCTTGACGAGGTCCAGGATCTGGGCTTGCGTCGGTCACATCGAGGGCGGTCGTGGGTTCGTCGGCGATGAGGACCTCCGGATCGCACATCAGGGCCATAGCGATCATCACGCGCTGACGCATGCCGCCCGAGAGCTGGTGCGGATACGCATCCAGTCGATTGGTGGCCTCCGGGATGCCGACCAGGTTCAGGAGCTCGGCCGCCTTGGTGCCGCGCCTCGCGCGACGACATCTCCAGGTGCTGCTGCGGTGCCTCGCTCATCTGGCGCCCGATGGTCAGCAGCGGGTTCAGCGACGTCATCGGCTCCTGGAACACGAACGCCCACGTGCCGGCCCCGAACGCGCCGGCGCTCGTCGGCCTCCATCGCGAGCAGGTCCCGCTCGCGAAGCAGCGCCTGACCGCCGAAGCGGGCTGGCGGCGAGGGCACCAGCCCGGTGGCAGCCAGCACGCTCATCGACTTGCCCGAGCCGGATTCGCCGACGATGGCGAGGGTCTCGCCTGCCTGCACGCTCCAGTCGACCCCGTTGACGATCATGGCGGTCCCTGCCGCGTCCCGATGCGAACACTGGAAGTCCACCAGCTCGAAGAGCGCGCTCACAGGTTGCCCTGTCCGCGCTTCGATGGCGGACCGCTGGCGTGGGTCGAGCGCGTCGCGCATGGCGTCACCGATGAGGTTCAAGCGCCAGCACTGTCAGGAAGATGGCACGCCGGGGAACACGGCCATCCACCAGGCGTCGCGTCAGGAACCCACGACCGTCGAAGAGCATCCGGCCCCACGACGGCTGCGGTGGCTGGACGCCGAGGCCCGAGGAACGACAGCGCCGCCTCCGTCAGGATGGCGAAGGCCAGGCTGAGCGAGGTCTGGACGATGATGGGTGCCATCACGTTGGGCAGCACGTGCAACCGCAGGATGCGCGCGTCGCTGGCTCCGATCGAGCGAGCGGCGCGGATGTACGTCTCCTCGCGCACCGACAGGACGCTGGCGCGCGTGATGCGGGCGAAGTAGGGCGTGTAGACGACGCCGATGGCGATCATGGCCGGCACGATGCCCGGACCCAGCATGGCCACGATGGCCAGGGCCAGCAACACGACCGGGAACGAGAAGATGACGTCCATCGAGCGCATCCCGACGACGTCGACCCAGTTTCCGAAGAAACCCGACGTGCAGACCGATGGTCACACCCATCAGGAGCGCCAGGGTAACGCTCACCAGGCTGACCTCGACCGACACACGCGCGGCGATGATGACGCGGCTGAAGACGTCGCGGCCCAGCTCGTCGGTGCCGAACCAGTGCGTCCACGCTGGGCGGCTGCAGCTGGTTCATGACGTTGATCTCGTTGGCGCCGTAGGGCGCGATGATCTCGCCGAAGACGGCCATGAGCAGCACGACCACGATGATCGCGACGGCGAAGATCGTGACGGGGCTGTCGAAGAGGACCCGCAGCAGGGCCCAGCGGGTGCCTTCCTCGAGCGGCTCCTGGGCTTCGGCCGCACGATCGGTCGGACTCGACCGGGCCGTGGGCTGCCGTCATCGGACGCGGATCCGCGGGTCGATGAGTGCGTAGAGCGCGTCCACCACGAGGTTGGCGACCAGGAACATGGCGGCCACCAGCAGCACGGCACCCTGCACCACCGTGTAGTCCCGCGCCAGGACGGCGTCATAGGTCAGGCGGCCGAGACCTGGCCAGGCGAACACCACCTCCACCACGATGACCCCGGCCAGGAGCGAGGCCAGCTGGATGCCGGCGACCGTGACGATGGGCACCATCGCGTTGCGCAGGACGTGGTCACGCATGACGGTCGACTCATGCAGACCCTTGGCCCGGGCAGTCCGGGCGAAGTCCTGGCTGTTCGCCTCCAGCGTGGCGGAGCGGATGAACCGCGTCATGATCGACCCCGAGATGAGCCCGACCGTGAGTGCGGGCATGATCACGTGACGCAGCCACTCGACGGGGTCCTCGGTCAGGGGCACGTATCCCGATGGCGGCAGCAGGTGCAGGGTCGAGGTGAAGAGCAGGATGCAGCAGGATGCCGAGCCAGAAGTCCGGGACGGAGATGCCGATCTGGCTGCCGATGCGGGCGAAGTGGTCGATGGGCGAACCCCGTCGCACTGCCGACAGGATGCCCAGCGGGAAGGCGATGAGCAGGGCGACGACGAGCGCCGCCAGACCGAGCGAGATCGTCGCCGGCATCCGCGACATCAGCGAGCTCGAAGACGCTCTCTCCATGCGGAAGCTGACGCCGAAGTCGCCGACAGCGGCGTGGCTGAGGTAGCGGAACAACTGCTCGTGCAGCGGCAGATCGAGTCCGGCCGCTGCCTTGAGCGTCGGCGTACGATCTCAGGGTCGAACCGCGTCCCCATGGCCGAGCGGATCGGGTCGCCCGGCACGATCTGGAGCAGCGCGAACACGAGGACCGCCGCTCCGACGAGCACGACCAGTGCCTGGACGGCTCGCCGGAGCAGGTACCGGAGCATCTGTGCTCCAGGGCCGCCTGCGACTACTGGGTCAGGCTGACGTCCCGGAAGCGGATGGCCGCGGTCACCGCGGACGGTGTAGCCCTCGACGTCCGGGCTGACCAGCCTTGGACGATCGTCGGGGTTGTACAGATAGACGTAGCTGGCGTCATCCACGATCAGCTTGGCAGCGTCGTCGTACAGCGCCTTCCGTGCGGTCGAAATCGGTCTCTGCGGCAGCCTGGCATCGAGCAGCGCGTCGACATCGGGGTTGGAGTAGCCCTGGGCGTTGAAGCCGCCGCTGCTGTGGTGCTGGGCGTAGTAGAAGTCGCCGGGATCGAGGTTGCCGATCCAGCTCCAGAGGTAGGCGTCGAAGTTGCCATCGGCCTGATCGGCGAGCCAGGTGGCTGACGTCGAGCTGACGGATGTTGACGGTGACGCCGATATCGGCGAGGTTCGCCGCGACGACCTGCGCATCCGTCACCGCCTCCGTGTCGGTGCTGGCGACCATGAGGTCCATCTGCAGATCGCTGACGCCGGCCTCCTCGAGAAGCGACCTTGGCCTTGTCGAGGTCGCGCGAGTACGGCGCATAGTCGAGATACCACGCGCTGGTCGCGGGGATGGCGGTCTGGTTGACGGTCGGCGTTGCCGAACGTGGCAGCCTGCGTCGATAGCGTCGCGGTCGATGGCCCAGGCGAGGGCCTGGCGGACGCGGGCATCGTTGAACGGCTCACGCGCCTCGTTGGTGGCGAAGTACCAGTAGTCGTTGCTCGGCGCGGCCTCGACCACGACCTCGGTGGCTGTCCTTGAGGCTGTTCACCTGCTGCGCCGGCAGGTTGTCCGTCCAGTCGGACGTCACCGGACTGGAGGTTGGTCAGCGCGACCGTCGAGTCGGGGATGAACGCGATAGGTCACGCCAGCGAGACTCGGTGCGCCACCCCAGTAGTCGTCGTGTCGTACCAGCTCGATCGAGTCACCGGACGTCCACGCTTCGAGCGCGAAGGGACCGCTGCCGATCGGAGCCGTGGTGATGTCACCCGACTCGACGTTGGCCTGCTGCACGATGGCCATGCCCTTGAAGGCGCCGAGATGCGACAGCAGGTTGGGGGTGGGCGCGCTGACGCGTGAAGACGACCGTCGTGTCGTCGGGTGCCGATACGTCGGTCACGGTCCCGAACCGCCAGCCATTGTTGGCCGACTCGCGGATCCGCCCATAGCTGTAGACCACATCGTCGGCGGTAAGCGGAGTGCCGTCGTGCCATGTCACGCCGTCGCGAAGGGTGAAGGTGTACGTCAGGCCGTCCTCGCTGACCTCCCAGGACTCCGCCAGCGATGGGACCATCTCCAGGTTCTCGTCGGGCTCGACCAGGGTGTCGAAGACGTTCTCGAGGACCTGGAAGCTGACGTACGCGGACGTCACATGCGGGTCCAGCTGGTCTGGCTCGGCGCCGATGGCGGCTACGAGCGTGCCGCCTGCGTCTTCGGACTGAGCCACGGTCGCGGCCGGCAGGCCGATCGCGAGCAGTAGTGCCACGGCCGACATCATCAGCCGCATTCGAATATCCACCAGTATTCCTCCTCAGGGCTTGGGGACCTCAGGGCTCGAGCGTCCATCATGGATATGACGGACCTTCAACATAGTGACGAGGTTGGGGTGCGGTCGTCAACAGATCCGGTGTGTTCCCTGGCCCTGGTGCGTGCCGCTAGAAGGACGGCGGCGTCACCGCACCGATGACGATGACCGGCGTCCGGGTGTGGTTGGCATACCAGTGGGGCGTGGCCGAGTCGTACGTGATCGAGTCGCCTTCACCAAGCTCCCAGGTCGAGGTGCCCACCGTGACCCGCAGCGTGCCGCTGAGCACGTGGACGCATTCCTCACCGCCGTGCTTGAAGGGTCGGTCCTCGTTGGACCAGCCCGGGGGCACCGTCGTACGCAGCACTTCCAGCGAGCGCCGCAGGTCGGGCGTCAGGAGCTCGTGGACGATCTCGGTCGGTTGCGGCTGGACCAGCCGCTTGCGCTGGTCGGCACGCACGACCATGCCGCCCTGGGGCTGTGGCCCCTGCATGAAGTGGCCGAACGGCAGCTCGAGGGCCTCAGCCAGCCGCCGCAGGGTGAGGAACGAGGGATTGCCCCGACCGCGCTCGAGCTGGCTGATGAGACCGGTGCTGACGCCGGCGACGCGACCGAGTCGCTCGACCGTCATGCCCTGCTCTCGTCGCGCCGACCGGATGGCAGCGCCCAGGCCGATCACGATGGCTGCGTCGCTGTCGATGCTGAGCTCGTCTTCGTGTGCTCTCGGCTCGTTCAATCGGCTCCGCCTTCACTATGCTGAAGGTCCAATGATGTCACGGCCGGGAACGAGATGACGTACTCCATCGTTGCTCGCGATGCTGATACCGGAGAGCTTGGCGTCGCGGTGCAGACCGTGCGGACCGGGGGTCGGTGCGGCTGTGCCGTGGGTGGAGCCGGGGGTGGGTGCGGTCGCGACGCAGTCCTTCACCAACGTGAACCTCGGCTACGAGGGCCTGGCGCGGCTCCGCGTGGGCGACCACGCACCTGCCGCCCTGCGTGAGATCGTGGCGCGAGACGCGGGCCGCGATGTGCGCCAGGTCGGGATGGTCGATGCGTCAGGAAACGCCGCCGCCTACACCGGCAGTGCCTGCGTGGCCGAGGCAGGGCACGTCTGTGCGCCGGGCGTCAGCGTCCAGGCCAACATGATGGCGCGGGCCGATGTCTGGCTCGCGATGCTGGACGCGTTCGACCGCAGCGAGGGTGACCTCGCAGAGCGGATGCTCGACGCACTTCGTGCCGCCCAACGTGCCGGTGGGGACATCCGCGGCAGTCAGTCGGCGGCGTTGCTGGTCGCGCCAGGCTCGGCCGACGCCCAGCCGTGGGCACGTCGCTACGATCTGCGCGTCGATGCCTCGAGCAGGCCGCTGCATGAGCTCGCGCGGCTGCTTCGCTTCGCTCGCGCCTACGAGGCGCTCGATACCGCGATGGGCGCCATGGCCGCCGGTGAGCTCGAGCTTGTCCTCGCCGGCACTACGCTGGCCCATCGACTGGCACCGGAGGACGCGCAGCTCGCGTTCTGGCATGCCCTGGCCCTCGAAGCGAGCGGGCGAGCGGAAGAGGCCCAGCCCATCCGCGCGGCCGCCCTCCGCTCCCAGCCGCGGCTGGCGGAGTTCGGCCACCGCTTCGCCGAGGCCGGCCACGCTGCGCCGCTGGCTGGAGCTCTCGAGCGGCTGCCTCGATCCGGCGGGACCGGCTGATGTGGTGGCTCAGGCCTCGAAGACGGACCGTGCCAGCTTGACCCACGTGGCGAGCCGTGATCGGTCGCCGCCGATGTCGTAGACGTCGCGGAAGAGCAGCTCCACGTTGCAGCGTGCGCGCCGGCCGCGTCGGGTGCTCGCGCAGGTCGGCCTCCGCGCGGTCCCAGTGCGGCGTGGGGCCGCTGATGGGCACCGGATCGGGCTTGCGGCTGAAGACGTAGCGGTCGCCCAGCATCTCGGCCAGCGCTGGCGAAGTCGGCCCAGGGCGTGACAGAGACCGAGCGCAGGTTGGGCATGGCCTCCATGATCAGCTCGAGTCGGTCGTGGAGCGGCTCGCAGCAGCCGTAGTAGACGAGGCCGAAGCGATCGGTCACGCGCTTGAGGTAGGGCAGCACGAACTCCGCGTACATGGCCGGGCTGATGGGCGCCGACTCCTGTGACTCGGCCCAGCACCACAGGTCGCTGAGCTTGCCCGGTGCCTCGTCCGGGGAGGGCAGGTCCGAGACGTAGCCGTAGGCCCGTGGGCCCGCCAGCTGGTTGTCGGTGTTGGGCACGATCGAGCCCCTCCTGCTCGAGGAACCCGAACTGGCGTTCGCGGTCGGCGGCCATGTACTCCATCAGCGCGTGGATGGTCTCCGGCGACTCGTAGACCCAGCCAGCAGGCCGTCGTTGCCGATGAAGCGGTAGATCTGCCAGGTCAGACCGATGAAGTAGTTGCCGGCCCAGCTCTCGGCACCCTCGTCGGTCATGAAGTGGTCGTAGTTGCCGACCTTGATGGGCAGGATGTCGCCGAAGACGTCCTCGAGCAGGTGCAGCTTGGCCAGTCGTGCCCTGGCGGTCGAGGCTGAACTGGCGCGGCTTGAGCCGTGCCGCGTCGGCCGGCGTCTTGATGGGGAAGTTGAAGGTGTAACCGATGGATGAGCCGTCGGCCGCCCTGGGCCCGGGGATCTGGATGACGTCCACGCCCCAGCCGGTGTCGACGATGTCCCAGCCCAGCCGGTAGTAGGGCTCGAAGACGATGTCGTCGCCGACCTCGTCGAAGTGGTGGAGGTGCTCCTGCATCGTGGCCTCGACCGCGCGCAGCACGGGATGCTCGCAGCGCAGCTCGTCCTCGGGCACGTAGGCGTCGACGGTGCCCACCTCGAAGAGGATCATGGGCCGCTCGGGCCGCAGGTCGTGGAGGGCACGCCAGCCACGCTTGCGTTCGGCCATGACCGGCAGCGCCGCGATCTCCGCCCAGCGCGAGGCCAGGCCCGGATCGTCTCGCGGTCGGCCGCGGACGGACTGCTGGCGGTCACGCGTCACCGGTCATACCTGCCTCCCGCTGTCGGTCGTGGGATGGTGCTGTCGCTAGACCGTGCCCTTCTCGTCGAGCAGCTCGCCGTCGGGGCCACGTAGCTCCAGCCGTACCGCGGCCATGCCCAGCTGGTGGGTCGAGCAGCTGAGGCACGGGTCGAAGGCCCGCACCAGGGCCGAGACGCGGTTGACCGCACCCTCCTCGATGTTGTTGCCGTCGATGAACCTGCTGGCCACATCGTGCACGCCCCGGCGGATGGCCAGGTTGTTGTGACCCGGTGGCCACGATGAGGTTGGCCCAGGTCATGGCCCCGTTGTCGTTGACCTTGTAGTGGTGGATGAGCGTGCCGCGTGGGGCCTCGATGATGCCCACGCCCTCAAGGTCGTTGACGCCGGCGTGGGCGCGCACCTTGGTGTCGAGGATGCTGGGGTCCTCGAGCAGCTCCTTCATGCGTTCCAGCCCGTACAGGGCCTCGATGAGCCGGGCGTAGTGGTTGTGGAAGCTGCTCTGCACGACTCGGCCCAGCCGCTGGCGCATCTCCTGCAGCTCGGCGTTCGCCAGCGGCGTCGAGATGTGGTCGCAGACGTTGAGTCGCGCCAGCGGGCCCACCCGGTAGATGCCGTCGGCCAGCCCGCGCGGCTTGAAGTACGGCGCCTTGAGGTAGGAGTCGGGCATGCGTCGCTTCGCCGATGTACGCCTGGTACTCGGCCGGCGCGACCTGGTCGGCCACGATCTCACCCGTCGGCGTCGCGAAGCGCAGGTTGCCGTCGTACAGCTCGCAGCGAGCCGTCGGGCCCGACCAGCCCGCGTACATGGTGGGGAAGTTGGAGAACGAGGCCACCTCGTCGGGGAAGGCGTCGATGGTGCCCTTCCACAGCTCCAGCGTGCGCTGCACGATGGCCAGCGCCTCCGGCCACTCCTGCGAGCGTCTTCTCGCGAGCCTGCGGGTCGAGCCCGGCGTTGACGCCACCGGGCACCGTCCACGATGGATGGACGCGCTCCTTGCCCAGGCGCTCGATGACCTGCTGGCCGAACTTGCGCAGGCGCACACCGTCGCTGCACGACGGCCGGGTGCTCCGCGAGCAGCCCCGCCACGTTGCGCTTGGCCGGGTCGTAGTCCATGCCCAGCAGCAGGTCGGGCGCGGAGAGGTGGAAGAACGAGAGCGCGTGCGACTGCACGATCTGGGCCATGTGGAGCAGCTCGCGCAGCTTGGCCGCGGTCGCGCGGGATGCGCACGGCCATGATGGCGTCGCAGGCCTTGGACGAGGCCAGCAGGTGGCTCACCGGACAGATGCCGCAGATGCGAGCCGTGATCGACGGCATCTCGTAGTAGGGCCGGCCCTCGACGAACTTCTCGAAGCCGCGGATCTGGGTCACGTGGAACTGCGTGTCGGCGACCTTGCCGTCGTCGTCGAGCTGGATGGTGATCGAGGCGTGGCCCTCGATGCGCGTGACGTGGTCGATGTTGATGGTCGGCATCGTGGTCTCCTCAGCCGAAGCGCTGCCGGGAGCCGACATCGGGCACGCGGCCCTCGAGCAGCTCGCCGATGACGTAGAGGATGGTCGTCGGGCTGGGCGGGCACCCGGGCACGTGGACGTCGACCTTGACGTGGGCCTGGAGCGGCTCGGCCTGCTTGAGCAGTGCCGGCACGCCGTCGGTCGGGATCTGCTGCTGTTCGTCGGCGCCCTCGACGTAGACGCGCTCGAGCAGTTCGCGGGTCGGGATGCCGTTGCGCATCGTGGGCACGTTGCCGGTCACCGCGCAGTCGCCCAGGGCGACGACGATGCCGCTGCGCTCGCGGGCCGTCGTGAGCAGCTCCAGGTCGTCCTGGCTGCTGACGGCGCCTTCGATGACGGCCACGTCCACGCCTTCTGGCCACTCCTGTGCATCGACCAGGGGCCCGAAGACGATGTCGGCCTTGCGCCAGCACGTCGACGATGGCCTCGTCCATGTCCAGCAGCGACATGTGGCAACCCGAGCAGCCGTCGAGCCAGCAGGTCCCGATCTTGGCCTTCTGCACGGCCTGCTCCATCACTGGCCCTCACGCATCGTGTTCAGCGTGCTCACGACGGTGCGCTGCTTGGTCATCTCCTCGACGGCCCAGCCCTTCTCGGCCAGGGCACCGGTGGGACAGGCCTGCACGCACTTGCCGCAGCTGGTGCAGCTGGTGGCCTCGCCCCACGGCCGCTGCAGCTCGCTCACGGGCCCGAGGCGATGCCGCGGCCGGCGATCTCCCAGACGTGGGCGCCCTCGATCTCGGCGCAGGTGCGCACGCAGCGCGAGCACAGCACGCAGCGGTTGGGGTCGAAGACGAAGCGCGGGTGAGAGGTATCGGGCGCTGAGGTCGGGGGTAGTTGTAGGCGTAGCGCACGTTGGTCATGCCGTGCTCCTGCGCCAGGCTCTGCAGCTCGCAGTGGCCCGACGAGACGCACACCGCGCACACGTGGTTGCGCTCCGCGAACAGCAGCTCCAGGGCCATCCTGCGGTAGGACCGCAGCTGTGTCGAGCTGGTCGACACGGCCAGGCTCTCCTGTACCGGCGTGGTGCACGCCGGCAGCAGACGCTTGACGCCGGAGACCTCGATCATGCACAGGCGGCACGACCCCTGTGCCGACAGCCCTTCCATGTAGCACAGCGCGGGGATGTACTTGTCGTTGCTCGCGGGCGACCTGGAGGACGCTCTGGCCGGCCTTCGCGGTCGATCACCTCACCGTCGATACGGACCATCACCTTGTCGGTCACAGCAGCCCTCCTACTTCTCGACGACTGCGGATGTCGCAGCGCAGGCAGCGGTGCGCCTCCGCCAGCGCCGCGTCGGCTGTCAGACCCACCGACACCTCCGCGTACGTGCCCACGCGCTCGGCTGCCGGCAGCTCGGCGGGGGTATGGCGCCCCAGCTCGCTGGGCGGATCGGGTGGTTCCATCTGGTAGACGAACTCGGGCAGGACGCTGGGTGTAAGGCGGTCCATCAGCCGGCGGTCGATGTTGCGGGCGGCCTTCTTGCCGATACCCATGGCGTTGGACACGTTGGAGGCGCCGGTGATGAGGTCGCCGCCGGCGTAGAAGCGGTCGCGGCTGGTCTCGAGCGAGTAGCGGTCGACCTCCAACGTGCCGTCGTCCTCGTTCACACGCAGACCCGGAGGCGTTGCTGAAGTCGGGGTCCACGCGCTCACCCACCGCGAGGATGACGCTGTCGCACTCGATGCGCATGACCTCGTCGGTGGGGACGGGTCGGCGACGGCCCGACTCGTCGAACTCACCGGGTCGTGTGCGCACCACCTCGATGGCGCGGACCTTGCCCTGTCCATCGCCGATGATGCGCTCCGGGGCGGCCAGATAGGCGATGCGGGCACCCTCGTGCTCCGCCGCCTCGACCTCCTCGGCGATGGCCGGCATGTCCTTGCGCTCGCGCCGGTACACGATGGTCACCTCGGCACCCATGCGGCGGGCCGTACGCGCCGAGTCCACGGCGGCGTTGCCGCCACCGATGACGACCACGTTGCGGCCGACCGGGACCGGCTCCTCGCGCGCCATCGCTTCAAGGAAGGGGAGGGCCGGGATGACGCCGGTCAGCTCCGTGCCGGAGAGGTGGACCCACGCCTCCTTCCATGTGCCGATGGAGAGGAAGACGGCGTCGTATTCCTCGGCGAGGTCGTTGAGCCGTACGTCCTCGCCGACCTCCACGTTGAACCTGAACTCGACGCCGACGCGCTCGATGAGCTCGATCTCCTTGTCCAGCACCGCCTGCGGCAGGCGGTACTCGGGCAGCGCGTAGCGGAGCATGCCGCCGGCGGCCGGCCGCGAGTCGTAGCAGGTCACGGCATGTCCGCGGAGTGCGAGGTAGTAGGCGCAGGTGAGGCCGGTGGGTCCGGCACCGACGACGGCGACCCGATGGCCGCTGGGTTCCAGGCGCCGCTCGAGGACCTTGTCCACCATCGTCTCGAAGCGGTCGCCAAGCAGCACCTGGTCGGCGATGGAGCGGTGCACCTCGCGCATGTTGACGGCCTCGTCGAGCGCCTCGCGGCGGCAGCGGTCGTCGCAGGGGTGCTGGCAGACCCGGCCGGTGGAGGCGGGCAGCGGATTGTCGAGCATGACCGAGATGAAGGCGTCCTCGAGCCGGTCCTCCTTGTACAGCTGCAGGAAGCGCGGGATGTTCATGTGCAGCGGGCAGCGAGTTCTCGCAGGGGCTGAGCGCGAGGTCCTCGCACACACCGGCGCGGCAGCGCTTGGCGCGGATGTGGTCCTCGAACTCGTGGCGGAAGTGCCGCAGGCTGGTGAGCACCGGGTTCGGCGCGCTCTGGCCCAGGCCGCACAGCGACATGTCGCGGACCATGCGGCAGAGCTCCTCGCAGCTCGTCGAGGTCCTGCGAGCGTGGCTGTGCCGTGGGTGAAGCCGTCCAGCATCTCGAGGGCCTTGTCCAGCCCCACGCGGCAGGGCACGCACTTGCCGCACGACTCGGAGCGAGTGAACTCGACGAAGTAGCGGGCCACGTCGACCATGCAGTTGTCTTCGTCCATCACCACCATGCCGCCGGAGCCCATGATCGAACCCAGCTGCGCCAGCGTCTCGTAGTCGACCGGCGTGTCGAACATGTCGGCGGGGATGCAACCGCCCGACGGGCCGCCGGTCTGCACGGCCTTGATCTCGCGGCCGTTGGTGCCGCCGCCGCCGATGTCGTAGATGAACTTCGAGAGCGGTGTGCCCAGGGGCATCTCCACCAGGCCGGTGCTGGCCACCTTGCCCACCAGCGAGAAGACCTTGGTGCCGGCGCTCTTGGGGCTGCCGATATCGCTGAACCAGGCCGGTCCGCGGGCCACGATGGGCGCCACGTTGTACCAGGTCTCGACGTTGTTGATGTTGGTGGGCTTGCCGTAGAGGCCGCTCTGGGCCGGGAACGGCGGTCGCGGACGCGGCCGGCCGGCCTTGCCCTCGAGCGAGGCGATGAGGGCGGTCTCCTCTCCGCACACGAAGGCGCCCGCCCCCTCCACCGGTCTGGATGTCGAAGTCGAAGCCCCGGCCCAGGATGTCGCTCGCCCAGCAGGCCATACGCTCGAGCCTGCTCGATGGCCGTTCCAAACGCATCACCGCGATGGGGTACTCCGCGCGCACGTAGACGATGCCGTCGGACGCGCCGGTGGCGAAGGCCGCGATGAGCATGCCCTCGAGCAGCGCGTGCGGATCGGACTCGATCTCGTTGCGGTTCATGTAGGCGCCCGGGTCGCCCTCGTCGGCGTTGCAGACGAGGTACTTCTGGTCACCGGGTGCCTGCGCGCAGGAACTCCCACTTGTTGCCGGTCAGGAAGCCGGCGCCGCCGCGACCACGCAGCTTGGCGGCCTTGACCTGCTCGATGACCATCGTCCGGGTTCTGGTCGATGAGCACCTTGTAGAGCGCCTGGTAGCCGCCGACGGCGATGTACTCCTCGATGTCGTCGGGGCTGATGAGGCCGCAGTTGCGCAGCACGATCTTGACCTGCCCGGCGAAGAACGGGACCTCATCCCAGTGCGGCACATCGGCGTAGCCCGCTGCCGTAGCGCACGTTGCCGGTGAGGTGGTCCCACTCCTCGATCTTGCACAGCAGCAGCTCCCGTGGCGGCAGGCGGTCGTGGCTGATGGCATCGAGGATGTCGTCGACGTGGTCGGGCTGGACGCGGCGCAGGATCAGCAGTGGCCGGCCGGGGACGCGCACGTTGACCAGTGGCTCCTCCGCGCAGAAGCCGAAGCAGCCGACCGGCGCCAGCTGCACGTCCAGACCGCGCGCATCGATGGCGGCCTTGAAGGCGGCCAGGACGCCCTCGGCACCGTTGCCGCTGCCGCACGTGCCCATGCCCACGCCGATGCGCGGGCGATCAGGGGTCAGCTTGGCCAGGCCGGCCTCGCGGGCCGCGGAGAACCCGGCCAGGTCGGCGATCCTCACCGGGCGCCCTCCCGGCGCAGCGACTCGACCTCGCGGATGAGGGCCTGCTCGGTGACGTGTCCACGGATGGCGTGGTCGACCTCGATCACCGGCGCCAACGCACACTGGCCGAAGCAGGCCACGGTGCGGATCGTGAACTCGCGGTCCGGCGTCGTCAGCGAGACCTTGTCGGCGTCGTCGCCCACCTGGCGCAGGCCGAGCTGCAGCTTGACGCGCTCCAGCAACGGCCGCGAGCCGCGGGTGTGGCAAGCCGTGCCGCGACAGATGGCCACGGTATGCACGCCCTGCGGCTCCAGGTTGAAGAGCGCATAGAACGAGGCCACGCGAACACCTGCGACTGGGGGATGCCAGTGCGCGCGGCCACGTACTCGAGCGTCGGCATGGCCAGGTACTTGCTGCGGACTCTCCTCCTGCAGCCGCTGCAGGATGCCCAGCAGGGCGCCCGGACGCCCCCACCGGTCCGTGATGATGCCGGTCGATCAGGTCCTGGTCTGCCACGCCCCCGAGCACGGTCTCTCGGGGCGCCGTCTCCCGTACGGTCGCCATCGAGCCCCCTATGAACACACCCTGCGTTCGTGGGCCGGCCACAGGAATGCGGCATGGTGACGCGAGGTGCTGTCTGCAACCTACGGTCCTTCGGCTCGGGTCCACAGGGCCAAGCGGACCGCTCTCGCGCCATCCGGTCGTGCCATTGGGGGCCACGTGGCCGGGTCGCGTTGGGGCCATCTGGCCGTGTCGCGCGCCGGAGCCAGTCGTGGGAGCAGGTGCCGGGCTAGGCTGGCCTCGAGCGCCGCGCTCGCACCTCGTTCAGCACCACCGAGGCCAGTGTCACCGCCGTCAGCGGCAAGACGAACCAGATCATCGCCTGGGCGAAGGGCTCGCGGATGGGGCTCTTCGTCGCCTCCAGCACGACGAACGCCGGTGTAGGCCACGCCGTAGCCGAGGAACAGGGCTCCCTCCCAGCGTCGCAGCATGTGGCCGGTGAAGAGCAGCGGCAGACAGGCCACGGCCACCACGATCATGACCGGCATGTCGAAGGCCACCGCCTGCGGGGCGACGGGGATGCCTCCGCGCCACGATGGCGGTGAGCCCCAGCACGCCCAGGATGTTGAAGAGGTTGGAGCCGACGACGTTGCCCACGGCGAGGTCGCGCTGGCCGCGAAACGCGGCCACGACCGACGTCACCACTTCCGGCATCGACGTGCCGATGGCCACGATCGTCAGCCCGATCACGAGCTCCGGGATGCCCCAGCGAGCGAGCCGAGCTCGCTGGCTCCGCCGACGAGGGCCTGCGCGCCGATCACCAGGGCCACCAGACCGGCCAGGAACACCAGCAGGTCACGCGTTCGCGCACCTGCGCCGGGCGCCGCCTCGACCTCGAACGCCGCCTGGTACTCCTCCTCGATCGGCGCCGGCTGCCGCCGGCCGCTGCGAACAGAGATAGCGGTGTAGGCCACCAGCAGCAACACCAGCGCGACACCGTCCAACGCGCTGACCGTCCCGTCGAGCGACAGCACCCATAGCAGCAGCGAGACTCCGATGACCAGTGGCACGTCGAAGCGGACCAGCTGTTGCTGCACCACGAGCGTCCGCACCAGCGTGGCCAGGCCCAGCACCAGCAGGATGTTGTAGATGTTGCTGCCGATGACGTTGCCGACGGCCACGTCGGGGCTGCCGCCCAACGCCGCCCCGAGGGACACGGCCAGCTCGGGCGAGCTGGTGCCGAAGGCCAGCACGGTGAGTCCGACGACGACAGGGCTGATGCCGAAGCTGAGCGCCAGGCGTGACGAGCCGCGCACCACCAGCTCGCCGCCGACGACCAGCACCGCCAGGCCGGTGAGGACGGCCAGGAGCGCGAGCATCGCGGTCAGCTGCGGGCAGAGGGACAGGTCACAGGAGTGATCATCCGCGATTCGCTGTCAGATCGCCGTGGCGGCACCCGGCGGCCGGCACGACACCCTCGGCCCCATCGACTTGGGGCCGTCTGGACCTAGGCGCTCGGTCGCTCCGCTCGTGAGCCTGACTCAGCGGGACCATGGGCGACACCATCCTACGTCAACCTGCACACGCACACCGCTCTTCAGCGACGGCGCGCCCACACCCGAGATGCTCGCCGACCGACTCGCCGATGCCGGAGTCCGCTATGCCGCGCTGACCGACCACGACACGGTGGAGGGCCAGGCCCGCTTCCGCGAGGCCATGGAGGCCCGCGGCATCCCGACGCTGCCGGGCCTGGAGCTGACGACCGAGCTCGACGGGCGCCTGGCCCACCTGCTGGCCTACGGCTTCGAGCCCGTCGCATCCCGGAGCTCGTGGCCACGCTGGCGCGCGATGCGCTACGGTCGCGACGTCGACTACCACAGCATCGCCGCCTCCCTGCGGGCTGCGGGGCGCGGCGAGAGGCCGGCCCCGCCGACGGCACGCCGGCCGTGGCCGGTGTCCGAGAACGGTCAGCCCGCCATCGCCGATGCCATCGCCTTGATCCACCGGGCCGGCGGCCGCGCCTTCCTGGCGCATCCGCTGGTGCTGGAGCCCGACCTGGGCGCGCTCGAGACGCTGCTGCCGCGCCTGAAGGCGCTCGGCCTGGACGGCATCGAGGCCGACCTACGACGAGTTCAGCACCGCGCAGCGGGCGGCGCTGATCGCCCTGGCCCGCAAGCACGACCTGCTGACGTGCGCCGGCACCGACTACCACGGCATCGAGGGCCTGGGAAGCCGCGCGCTCGGCATCGAGCATGCCGCAGCGACGAGTGGCTCCGCTTCCGGGCCGCCGTGCTCGACAGCCCCACGCTGGCCCAGCGACCCACTGCCAGCGACGTCAGCGACCCCGCCGCCGTCGAGCGCGACCAGCGTCGCGGGCGGTCCGCACTCGGCGTCGCCCCTTCGTCCTGCGCGTCGTGCTGCCGACGATCGCGGCCATGGGGCTCTTCCTCATCGCCCTGTGGGGCCTCATCCTGCCCTCGTTCGAGCAGACGCTCGTGGAGCGCAAGCGCGAGATGATCCGCGAGCTCACCAACTCCGCCTGGAGCGTGCTGGCGGCCTACGAGGCGGATGAGCAAGCCGGGCTGCTCAGTCGCGAGGAGGCGCAGGCCGCTGCCGCCGACGTCGTCTCGCGAGCTGCGCTACGGCGAGGACGGCCTCGACTACTTCTGGATCCAGGACACGGCGCCGACGATGGTCATGCACCCGTATCGGCAGCGATCTCGACGGGCAGGACCTCAGCGGCTTCACCGACCCGCGCGGCGTGCCCATCTTCGTCGAGTTCGCCGACCTCGTGGACGCGCGAGGAGGAGGGCTACGTCGACTATGTCTGGCAGTGGTTCGACGACCCCGAGCGCCTGGAGCCCAAGGAGTCCTACGTCAAGGGCTTCGAGCCCTGGGACTGGGTCATCGGCACCGGCCTCTACACCGATGACGTGCGCGCGGAGATCGACCGCATCGAGCGCGACCTCATCGTCGCCGGCCCTGGCGATCACCGGCGTCATCGGCGTGCTGCTGCTGTTCGTGCTGCAGCAGAGCCTGCGCATCGAGCGGCGCCGCGAGGAGGGCGTGGAGCGTCTGCGCGACTCCAACGCGCGCTACCACGCGCTGGTCGAGGCCACCACCGAGGGCACGCTGCTGATCATCGACGGCCGGCTGCGCTACGCCAACCCGACCTTCCTGGAGCTGCTTGGCTACAGCGCTCGCGCCAGCTGGAGTTCCTGGAGCTGGCCGACGTGCTGCCGCGGGCATCCGACAACGACGCCGCTGTGGGCAGGCGCTGGAGCTCGGGCGCCGCCGAGTCACCGGTCCTGGGCGTGGGCCGCGAGGGCGTCCTCACCCGCAGCGACGGCAGCGCCCTCGAATGCCTGCTCACGCTCGACCCGGTGGTCTTCGGTGGCCAGCGCGGGCCACATCCTGCTGGCGCGCGACATCAGCCGTCGCTGCCTCGCCGTGCGGAGTGCCGATTGCCCTGGGCTGCGTCCGGTCGGCTCTTCCGCGCTCTCGCCGCGCGCCGTGCCGTCTTCATCGAGCTGAGCGCCGGCTGGGCGCGAGCTGCTGGCCGAGCTCGGCATCGACGACGAGGAGCAGCTGGCCCTCGCCGACTGCTTCGCCGAGGCCGCCGACTTCGGGCGTGTCTACCGGCGCCTGCTTGACGAGGGAGAGGTGCGCGACCACATCCTCACCATCGACGCGCCCGCCGGTGCCCGCTCGGTGTTGCTCTCGGCGGCCCTGGTCCGCGACGAGGAGGGCGAGCCGGCCTACATCGACGGACTGCTGGTGGACGTCACCGCCGCTCGCGACGACGCAGCCGGTCGAGAGGTCCAGCAGCTGCGGGCCTCGCATGCTCTTCCTGCACGAGTCGGTCGCACGCCTGCGCCACGAGGCCATCGTGGTCGGCATGGACGAGCAGCCTGGGCGAGGTGGCCGAGCGCATGACCGGAGACGATGCGTCTGCCGCGCTGGTGGCGAGCGATTCGGGCGCCGTCATCGGCATCGTCACCGACCATGACATGCGCGCCCGCGTCGCCGCTGCCGGCAGGGCGCTCGACCGAGCCCGTCGAGACCGTCATGACCGCGCCCCTCATCCGCATCCGCGACAGCGCTCCGGTGTATCGAGGCGCTGCTGCGCATGGAGGAGCACGACGTGCGCCACCTTGCGCTTGAAGATGCCGCCGGCGCAGATCGTCGGCGTGGTCGACAGAGACGACGCTCTCCGCCCGCCGCGCTACGCGCCGCTGGTGCTGTTGCGCGAGATCGCCGCCGCCAGGACACCCGAGGAGGTGGCCCGACACTGCGAGGCGAACGCTGTCCATCGCGGCCGACCTCCTGGACAGCAGCGCCCGCCCCCGCCACGTCAACAGCACCCTGACCTCGATCTTCGACGCCGCCACGCGCGCGCTTGATCGAGGCTCGCCGTCGCGGAGCTGGGACCGGCTCCTGCGCCATTCGCCTTCATCGCCCTCGGGAGCCAGGGCCGTGGCGAGGTCCATCTGCTGTCCGACCAGGACAACGGGCTCGTCTACGCGCTGACGCCGAGGCGCCGATGCCGATCGTCAGCGGCGACTACTTCCTGCGGCTGGGCGCGCGCGTCAGCGAGGGGCTGCAGGCCGCCGGCTATCCGTACTGCCGCGGGCAGGTCATGGCCGAGCGACCCGCGCTGGTGCCGCTCGCTGCCCGACTGGCTCGCCACCTACGATGCCTGGCTGCGCCGGGCCGAGCCGCAGGACATCACCGACCTCAGCGTCTTCCTCGACTTCCGCCTCGTGCACGGCGAGGCGGCGCTCGTCGACGAGCTGCGGCGCCACGTCCACGAGACCCTGCCCGAGCGAGCGCGGCGTGCAGTACCAGCTGGCGCGCAACGCGCTGACATTCCGGCCGCCCGTGCGCTTGCCCGGCAACATCTACCTCGGCGGTGGCGGCGGAGCAGGCCGGCCACATCGACCTCAAGGACGCGCTCCAGCCGATGGTGGCCTTCGCGCGCGTCTACGCCGCGCGCCATCGAGTCGACCAGACGCACACGCTCGAGCGCATCGCGGCGCTGACCGAGCGCGAGCTGCTGCCGCAGGGCAGCCGTGAGGAGATCGGCGACGCCTACGACTTCCTCGATGGGCCTGCGGCTGCAGCTGCAAGCTGGCGGCTATCCGCGACGGTCGCGCGCCCACCAACAGCGTCGAGCTCTCCTCGCTCAGCCATGGCCGCCAGGAGCTCCTGCGCCAGTCCTTCGCCCAGATCGCCAGCGTCCAGAGGACCGCCGAGAACGAGTTCCCCGAAGGCTAGCCACGGGGTCGCGAGGCCCGGCACGAGGTGAGGTACCCCGCGGGCGGGTGACGCGACGGAGGAGCACTCCGCGATCCGGCGATCCACCCGCGCCCCGACTGGTTCGTCGGCGGCTCGGTCGCCTCACTCCGGGCAGGGGTGAGCCGACGTCGCAGGCGCTCGAGACGGCGCGTCGGTCCGCGACTTCACCCGCCCCGCGGGCACGGATGCGCCAGGAGTGTCGTGCCCCTCGGCCGGGCGCTGCTGGACATGGGTTGACAACTCTGCCTCGCCATCTAAGCTATGGACAGAACATAAACAAACACTAGACAAACGCAGACAGACCAGCGGACCAACACGCGCCCGGGTCGGCAGAGGGCCCGGCCAGTCAGAAGGAGACGTCAATTGTTCGAATGGATCGCGAGCGGCTTCGCTCGCTTCACGACGCGACGGCCGTGGCTAGCGATCATCGCCGTCATCGCCATCGCTGTCGGCCTCAGTGCCATGGGTCGCCCGGAGATGTCCAACGACAACGCCGAGTTCGCCCCTGACGACCCGGCCATCACCGCGTCCGAGCGTATCGAGTCGCTCTTCGGCAGCGACGCCGCAGTGACACCGCTGCAGTTCGTCTTCGTTGCCGACAGTCCGGTGACGTCATCACCGCCGCCGGTCTCGAGGCCGCCACCAGCGTGGCCGCCGCCATCGAGGCCACTGAGCTCGACGGCGTCCGACTGGCCGACTATCTCGTGACGCAGCCCGGCAGCGGCCCCATCACCTCCTTCATGACGCCGGTCCAACTGGCCGTCGCCAACGGGGCACCCGTTCCCACCACCGACGCCGAGGTCAAGGCCCTCTTCAGCACGGCCCTGTCCCAGGCTCCCGTCGACCGATCGCAGCTCCTGGCGCAGCTCCTCGAGGGTGACGTCAGCTCCGGCTCCGTATCCTCTCCCAGCGGCCTGATGGTGACCTTCTTCGAGGCTCCTGCCGATGCCGACGAGGCCGCTCTGCTGACCGACCTGCAGGCCGAGCTCGCAGCGACGCTCCGCCAGACCGCCAGTGGCGACGTCACGGCGCTGCCCTTCTCGACTCAGCTCATCGCCGCCACCGGTGAGGAGTCAGCCATCGAGATCCCGCTTCTCATCTTCGGCGCCATCGGCATCATCGGCCTGGCGCTGCTGCTGGTCTACTGGCCCGGTCAGGGCATGCGTCGCCTGCAGCGCGTTCGGCGCACGTTCGCCGACACGCTGGTGACGCTGTTGGTCGTCGTCTTTGCCATCACCGCCACCGACGGTGTGGCGGTCCTCCTGGGCCCCGACGGACTCGGGCTCATCGGCAGCGTGTCCGGTGCCGGCTCGATCGTGCCCATCCTCATCGTGGGCCTTGGCGTCGACTACGTCATCCACCTCAACGCGGCGTACCGCAATGGCCTTGGCGAGCGCAACGCCGTCGAGGCTGCCATGGGTCGCAGCGTTCGTATCGTCGGCGGCGCACTCGTGCTGTCGGCCATCACCACCTCCTTCGGCTTCCTCACCAACCTCTTCTCCGGGACACCCTCCCTCGTCACCTTCGGCATCCTGGCGACCGTCGGCATCCTCACCGCGTTCGTCTTCGCCAACCTGTTGTTCCCAGCCTCGCGCGTGCTGCTCGACCGCCGCGCGGCCCGCAAGGAGCGCCTGCCAGCCGAGGCCTTCGCCACGTCTGATAGCAGCTGGATCGACCGCATCGTCGGTGCCACCGCCGTCATCCCCCGGCGTGCCCCGTGGGCCGCTGTCGGCATGGCCGGCGTCGATCCTCCTGGCCGGTGTCGTCACCGCGACCAACCTGCGCTCCGGCTTCAGCTTCCTCGACTTCGTGCCCGAGGGCTCGCCGGTTCGCGCCGCGGCCGTCGAGCTGACCGACCGTTTCGATGGCGGCCTCGGCGAGACCACGCAGGTCCTCGTCAGCGCCGACATCACCGACCCGGCCGTGTGGAACGCGACCGCGAGCGCCACCACTGCTGCTGCCTCGCTTCCCGGCATCGTTACGGTCGGCGGCGCAGCCCTCGTGGAGTCACCTCAGCAGCTCATCGCCTCGCTGTCTGATCCGGCGTCGCCTGCATACGACGCCTCCGTGGCCGAGGCAGTGGCTGCAGCGGGCCTCGACGAGTCGCTGCTGGCTTCGGCTGATGTCGACATCGCAGGACTGCTCGCCACGGTGCAGGCAGTGGCGCCCGACGCCCTCGCAGGAGTCGTGACGCCTGAGGCCGCGCTCTACAGCTTCACGTCGCAGGCGGGAACCGACGGTGCACTCGAGCTCGCCGCCGGCCTGGAGGCGGCCTTCGGTGCCGATGCTATCGCCACCTCCCAGGAGATCATCAGTGCTGCGGTCGTGGAGAGCATCTCCACGACGCAGGTCCAAAGCCTGGTGCTGGCCCTGGTCGGCGCAGCCATCCTGTTGATGATCAACTACTTCGCTTCTGACCGTCGGCCCCTGCTGGGTCTGCTCACCGTGCTACCGGTTGGCGGCGTCGTGATCATGCTGTATGCGTTCATGGCGCTCACCGGCATCGAGTTCGGGCCCGTCACTGCGACCCTCGCGGCCGTCGTCATCGGTGTCGGCGTCGACTACACCATCCACGTGACCCATCGCTTCGTTGAGTTCAGGCGTGAAGGGCTTGACATCGACGCGGCCATCACGCGGACGCTGGGTACGACCGGATCAGCGCTCGTCGCATCCGCGGTGACGACCAGCCTTGGCTTCGCCCTGCTGACGCAGTCGTCGCTGATCCCGTTCCAGCAGCTGGGATCCCTCATCCTGGTCGCGGTCATCGGCTCCGGTCTGGTGTCGGTGCTCGTGCTGCCGTCGATGCTGGTGATCTACGCTCGTCGCTCCGAGCGCAGTTCGTTGGAGTCGGAACGCGAGCCCCTCCCGACCATGGGTGGAGCCAGCGAGTCGCAGGCATGAGGCGCTGACCTCGTCGCCTCCCTGATCCGTGCCGATCGGACCCGGCGCGCTCCACGAGCACCGCGCGGGGTCACTCGGTGTGCCCTCACCGGCAGAGGCAGCTCCGGCAGAGCCTCGCGCATGGGCTGCAGAGCCTCGCGCATGGGCTGCAGAGCCTCGCGCATGGGCTACAGTCAGACCGTAGACGTGCTAGATCGGTGCTCCGCATTCGAACGACGCCAGGTCTTCAGAATGGAGAGCGCCTGACTTACACTTGCATTAGAGCTCGATGACGGCCGTGGCGGCCAGCGCGACGCACTGGCGCGACTTCGTGGGCTGGCGCATCGCGCTGCTCGCGACCATCACCGGAGCGCTGACCGGCCCGGGTCAGACCGTCGGTGTCTCGGTCTTCGTCGATCCCATGATCGGGGCCCTCGACCTCACGCGCTCAGAGCTGTCGACGGCCTACCTCATCGGCACGCTGCTCGGCGCCGTGGCATTGGTCCGCGTCGGTCGCTGGATCGACCGCGTGGGTGCTCGAACGGCCATGACCTGGATCGCGCTCGCCTTCGGGGTCGGCCTGGTCGCGATGAGCGGCGTGCAGGGATTCCTCACGCTGGCCATCGGGTTCACGCTCATCCGCTGGCTGGGACAGGGAGCGCTGCAGTTGGTGAGCATGCTGGCGATCACGCCCTGGTTCGCGCGCCGGCGAGGCCTCGTGTTCGGGCTCAGCACGACCGCCATGGCGGTGCTGATGTCACTCACGCCGATCCTGCTGGGCGCTGCCATCGGACGCTTCGACTGGCGTGTCGCGTGGCTCATCGCAGCGGTCGCCATCTGGCTGATCGTGGTGCCCATCGCCCGCTTCGGGATCATCGATCGCCCCTCGGACGTGGGCCAATACCCCGACGGCGACCCGGCACCCCATCCGTCTGCGGGGCCGCCACCGCTGATCGTTTCACACACCCGGCGCGAGGCCCTGGCGCAGGGGCGCTTCTGGGTCCTCAGCTTCGTCATCGCCGCGACCTCGATGCTGGTGACAGCGCTCAACTTCCATCAGATCTCGATCCTCGGCGAGCAGGGCCTGACGGTCACCGAGGCGGCAGCCATGTTCCTGCCGCAAGTCGTGGGGACGCTCGTCGCCGGCCTGCTCATGGGCGCGCTCGCGGATCGGGTACCGGCCCGCCTGCTGCTGCTGAGCTCGATGGTGCTGCTCACCCTGAGCCTGGCGTTGGCCGCGATCCTCCAGCCAGGCTGGATGATCCTGGTCTATGCCGTCGTGCTGGGCGCGGCTGCCGGCGCCGGCCGACCGCTGGTGGCGACGCTGCTGCCGCGCTGGTACGGCCTCGCGCACATCGGCTCCATCCAGGGCGTCTCGGCGCTCATCGCGGTCGCCGCCTCTGCCGCGGGCCCCGTGGCCCTCTCGCTCGCGAGCGATACCATCGATGGCTACGGACCAGGGGCCCTGGTGCTGATGGCGATCCCGGTGATCATCGGCATCGCGTCGCTGACCATCTCCGAACCGGAGTTCGGGCCGCCACCAGCACCCAGCCGATAGGTATCCTTGGGGTTCGGCGCGTTCGCCCCAGGCGGGCGTTCGTGTCGAGTGACCTCACGACCGCGTCACTCCTGACGGCTGGCGGTCTTGCTCCGAGTAGGTGACATGGCTTCGTCTCACCGACCAGACGATCTCGCTGGCCAGCGCTCATGGCCCCGGTCGTTCCACCAGCTCCTCGACGACGTGAACCCATGTCGCAGCGGTGTGACCCGTTGACCTTGCTGCTCGGGATCGACATCGGCACGACAGCCACCAAGGCCGTGATGCTCGATACCGAACGCGGGTTGGTGGCTGAGGCCCAACGCCCCGTGACGCTCCACTCCGACCATCCGGGCTGGGCCGAGGAGGACGTCGACGAGTGGTGGGCGAACCTCGCGACGCTCACGAGGGAGCTCCTTGTCGCTGGGCAACCGGCAGCCGTTGGTGTCAGTGGCATGGTCCCGTGCGTCGTGCTGCTGGATGCCGCCGGCCGCCCGCTCCGACGCTCTATCCAGCAGAACGATGCGCGCGCGACGTCGGAGATCACGGAATTGCAGCACGAGCTCGCTGATGCGGGCATCCTGCGCCGCACGGGCTCACCGATCACGCAGCAGTCGGTCGGCCCCACCATCCGATGGCTGGCTCGCCACGAGCCTGAAGCAATGGCGGCGACGGCGGCGATCGTGGGCTCGTATGACGCGATGGTCTCGCGCTTGACCGGGCAGCGCTCGGTCGAGCTCAACTGGGCCGTTGAGAGCGGCCTGTTCGACCTCGAGACCCAGGGATGGGCCCTCGATGTCCTGGCTGCGGTGGGGCTTGATGCCTCACTCCTGCCGCCGGTGCGGAAGCCGGCCGAGGTCGTCGGCGAGGTCACCGTCTCCGCGGCGCACGAGACCGGCCTTCGAGCCGGCACGCCGGTGATCGCCGGCAGCGCCGACCACGTGGCCTCCGCGTTCGCTGCCGGTCTCGTGCAAGAGGGCGACCTCCTGGTCAAGCTGGGAGGCGCCGGTGACATCCTTCTGGTGACCACCAGGTCGGTGACCGATGCGCGTCTGTATCTCGACATGCACCTGGCGCCAGGGCTCTTTCTGCCCAATGGCTGCATGGCGTCGTCCGGCAGCTTCATCCGCTGGTTCCAGCGCGAGCTGGCCGGAGGTGCAGCGCTCGCTGTCCTCGATGCCGAGGCCGAGGAGGCGGGCCCTCTCGCCGGCGGTGTGATGGCGCTGCCCTACATGCTGGGCGAGAAGACGCCCCTCAACGATCCGCTGGCGACGGGAGCCTTCGTGGGCATGAGCCTGTCGCACCGGCGCGGCGACCTCTTTCGTGCCTTGCTCGAGTCCATCGCCTTCGGTTTCAGGCACCATCTCGAGGTCTTCGCGGAGCTGGGTCTGAGGCCGCGCCGCGTCAGGGTCACCAACGGTGGCGCCGACTCATGGCTCTGGCCCCAGGTCACGGCTGATGTCATCGGACTGCCGCTGGAGAAGCTGCGCTCGCACCCAGGGTCCGCGCTCGGCGTGGCGTTCGCGGCGGGCATGGGGGCGGGCGTATTCGATGATTGGTCGGACATCGAGCGTTTCGTGGAGCCGGGCGACGTCGTCGAGCCCAGGGACCACGAAGCCTATGCGGCCGGATACGCCCGGTATCGAGCTCTCTACCCCGCCCTGAAGTCGGTCCTGGAGGGTTCCGACCAGCCCCGGTGGTGAGACGCCAGTCCTAGTGGTGATACGGCAGACCGCCGCTCACGATCAGGTGACTGGCGGTGATCTGATCGGCCGCGGGCGAACACAGGAAGGCGACCGCGCCCGCGATATCTTCGGGTCGCTCGAGTCGCTCCAGGATGAGGCGCTGGCGATACTCCTCCTTGACCATGGCCGGCGGGATGTCGCGCCGCTTGCCTTCGAGAACCCATTCGGCCTCCATCATCTCCGTCTCCACGTCACCCGGGCCGACGGCATTGACCGTTACCGCGGGGGCGAACTCCTGCGCGGCCACTTGCGTCAAGCCGACGACGGCGAACTTGGCCGCACAGTAGGGGCCGAAGTACTTGGTCGTGCAGTTGAACTGGGCCACGTAGGAGCCGAGATTGACGATCCGACCCCAGCCCCGTTCCATCATCGCCGGCGCCAGCCGTCGCATCGTCAGGAAGGTCGCCTTGGCCATGATGTCAAGGTGCCCGTCCCAATCCTCCTCGCTGCAATCGACGATGGCGCGGTACAGGGAGATGCCGGCGTTGTTGACGAGGATGTCCACGCCACCGAGCCGATCGACAGCCGCATCGCAGACGGCGTGCACGCCGGACGTCGCGGCCAGGTCGCCCACGACGGCTTCGGCCTGCCCGCCCGTGGAGCGGATGCGCTCGACCGTGGCCTTCGCGGTCTGCGCGTCACGGTCGTTGACCGCGATGACCGCCCCATCGGCAGCCAGGCGCAGCGCGATCGCCCGGCCGATACCACGACCAGCACCCGTGACGAGCGCCCGCCGGCCAGTCAGTCCATCCATGTCATTCATTTCACCGCTCCAAATGTGAGGCCCTTGACGAGATAGCGCTGTGCCACCAGCGCGAAGACGAGCATGGGGATGATCGCGGTCACCGAGGCCGCCGCCATCTCCTGCCAGCGCAATGCCGCATAGCCGCGATAGCCAGCGACGGCGATGGTCACCGTCCTTAATTCATCGAAGGTCAACGACAGGGCGATCGTGACCTCGTTCCACATGACGATACCGACGAGGATGCCGGTGGCCGCGATGCCGGGCGCCGCCAGTGGCAGATAGACGCGCAGCAGGGACTGCAGCTCCGTGCAGCCGTCCACCCGCGCCGCGTCTCCGAGGTCGCGCGGGACCTCGGAGAAGAAGGCCTGGATGAGCCAGACCGCGAAAGGCACCGCAAAGACCTGATAGATCAGCGCCAGTCCGATCTGCGTGTCGAACAGGCCGATTTGCTGGTAGAGCACGTACATCGGGATGACGAACAGGAATTCAGGCAGCGCATACGCCAGCAGCAACCACAGCGCAAGCCAGCGTCCCGCGCGGATCCTGAAGCGAACGATGGCGTAGGCGGCTGGTGCCGCGATGGCCAGGGCGAGAAAGACGCCGATGCCCACCACGATGATGCTGTTGAAGAAGGCAGCCGCGAAATCGCCCTGTTGCCAGATCTCGGCGTACTTGCTGAAGTCGGGGATGTAGATCAGGTCAGGTGGGGACTTGAAGGCGTCCACCGGCTTCTTGGTCGAGATGACGAAGAGCCAGTAGAGCGGGAACAGGGTCAGGCCGATGGCGATGATGGAGATGCCCCAGGCGGTCGACAGCTCCAGGCGCTTGCGGGTCTTGCGGCCAAATCGCGGGGATGCGCTCATTCGCTGGGGCTCTGTTCACGCCCGGCGCGCCTGATGACCATGACGAGGGTCAGGACGACGACGGCGAAGACCACCATCGCGGCCATCGACATGCTCATGCCCTGCTGTTTGAAGGCGATGCGATAGGCCAGGACCTGGACCGACTCCGTCGTCGTCAGGGGCCCGCCGCCGGTCGTGCCGAAGATGATGGCGAACACCTTCATGCAGTCGATCGTGCGGAACAGCAGGATGACAAGGATGATGGGTTTGAGCATGGGCAGGATGACGTAGCGCAGCCGCGCGAGCACCCCGGCACCATCGACCTCAGCCGCCTCAAGGGGCTCTCGCGGCAGGGCCTGCAGCCCGGCCGAGAAGACGATGAAGACGAACGCCGTCTGCCACCACGTGTCGATGAGGATGATCGATGCCATGCCCATCGCGGGATCCCCAAGGAAGCCCAGCGCCGGGATGCCCATCTGCCGCAGAACCAGGTTCACCGGGCCGATGGTCGGGTCCAGGATGATCTTCCAGATGAGCGCGACGATGATCCCCGAGACCATGAGCGGGATGAGCAGTAGCGTGCGCACGACCGCTGCGCCACGCCCAAGGCGGTTGACCACCAGGGCGAGGCCAAGGCCCAGGACGAGCTCGATCGTGACTGCGCCGAACGTGAAGACGAAGGTATTCCAGAGCGAGATCTGGAAGCGCTCGCTGGTGAACAGCTCGATGTAGTTGTCCAGCCCGACGAAATTGAAGCGCTGGCCCCAGTTCCAGTCGAAGAAGCTCATGTAGATCGAGTAGAGCGTGGGGTAGAGCGAGGTCAGCCCCAGCACGATGACCAGCGGGATCAGGAAGCGCGTGCCGCGATCAGCGCGAGAGCGTGCGTGGTCCCCGTTCATGAGGCGTGTCGGAGTGGAGCGACTCGAGGCAGCAGTCCGTCCCCTCTAGGCCGACGCCCTGCCGCAGCAGAGCGTCGGCAGGGCGTCGGAGCCACTCACCGATCCAACGTCGGTGCGTGAGCTTGATTGCGTGGGAAGCTAGTTGACCGCCGCCAGCAGTGCCGCGTTGCCTTCGGCACAGGCAGTGGCCGGGTCAGCGCCATTGGCGATAGCCAGCATCGTGTCAGCGATGGCGAGCGCGCCGTCCTTCCAGCCCTCCTTGAGGACCACGGTCGTGCGCGAATCGGCCATCGCATCGTTGACCGCCGCGACGTACTCGGGCACCAGCGCATCGGTGAATGCAGGATCCTGGTACGACGAGAGCCGCGGAGCCCCGCCGGTGGCGGCGCCGATGATGGCGGTGTTGGGCTTGTTGGTCATGTACTGGATGAAGGTCCACGCAGCGTCCTTGTTGGCCGCGTTCTTGGGGATACCCAGACCCCACAGCCAGTGGCCGGTCATGGAGTTGCCGCCGACTTCCTGGGGCGGAAGGGCGGAATAGCCGGTCTTGCCGGCGACGATGGACACGTCCGGATCCTCATAACCGGGGCCAAAGAGGCTGGCATCGATGAAGAACGCTGCCCGGCCCTGCTGGAAGAGGGTGTTGGCATCAGGCCAGTCGACGGCGAACTTGTTGGCCGGGCCGGCGGCCAGCATCAGGGCGTAGTCAGTGAGGCCCTGGCAGATGGCCGGGTCGTCCAGCCGCGGGCTGTCCCAGCCGCCGTCGAACCAGAGGTTGTACGGCAGCGGCGCGTCCTGCTCGCCGAAGGAGTTGAGGACGACACCCGCGAGCGTGTCCATGATGGTGTCCGAACGGATGCCGCGCATCACGGCGCCCACGACACCGTCGGCTGCACCTTCCTCGTTGATCTTGGCGGCCGCGGCCGTCAGCTCCGCCATGGTCGCGGGCACGACGCCGTCGAGATACTTGTCGACGAGGTCCTTGTTGTAGAAGAGGGTGTAGGCCTCGAACGAGATGGGGATCCCGTAGACCTCAGCGGCCGGATCGCCGGGTGGATACATCACGCCGCCGACGAAGCCGGCCGGGATGTCGGCGAAGTCGTAGTCAGCCGAGGTCTTGGCGGGGTCGTTGAGGTATGGCGAGAGCGGCTCGATCGCATCCGCGCTGTACTGCGTGAACGCGGTGGAGTCCATGGGCAGGTAATACACGTCCGCGCTGCCGTCGGCTGCTCGAACGGTCTGCTCCATCTTGTCGAAGTAGAGGTCTTCGGGGAAGGCCTGCACATCGACGTTGATGCCGGTGTCCGCGGTGAACTGCTCCAGCAGAGGGGTCATCCCGTCGGTCCAGGGATGCTGGTTGGCGAGGAACGTGATGGTTGCGCCCTCGTTCGCCCGCCAGTCGAACTCACCGTCCTGTGCGAAGACGGAGCCTGCCGGCACGGCCGATACGGCGACAGCCATCGTGACTGCGGCCGCGGTGTACTTGATGTGTCGGTGTCCCGATCTGGTCATGGATCGTGTACCTCCTCGAAGGGTTCCTGGTGAGTTCGATGGACCTGCATCGGTGCGCTCGCAAGTGACGCGGCGGGTGCGCACTGCCATGCGCCGAGTCACTCAGGCCGGGGATGCTCGTTCGCGTCCGGCGACTGGATCTCAAGGTTCAGGGAACGTGGGCTATGGGCTCACCTCCAGACTCCGTCGAGACGCATGCATCTCAGTTCCAGGTCGATCGGTGGGGTCGAGGCGGCGCGATCAGTCGACATCGCGACCCACGATAACGCGGACGCCACGCTGCTCAAGCGCCGCCTTGGTGGCTTCGTCGATGCGGTCGTCGGTGACGAGCGTGCCCACGTGGTCGAAGCCGAACATGAAGCCGGGGGCCACGCGGTCGAGTTTGCTGGCGTCGGCCAGGATGACGGCCTCGCGTGCGATGGCGCGCAACGCCCGGTCGACCGCGATCTCACGGATCTGCTCGGTCATGAAGCCGTTGTCGAGGTCGATGGCGGACGCGCCCATGAAGACGGTGTCGGCACGCAGGTCGCGCAGAGCATCCTCGGCAAGATGCCCGCGCATGCTATGCACGCCCCGCAGGACGATACCGCCCAGCACCACCAACTCGACTTCCGGCGCGTCCAGCAGCACGTTGGCGACATCGAGTGCATTGGTGATGACCGTCAGACGCCGCCCGCGCAGTCTCCGTGCCATCTCGAGCACGGTGCTTCCACTCGAGAGCGCGATGGTGGAACCATCGTTCACCAGTCGGCTGGCGGCCGCCCCGACACGTCGTTTGGCCGCGCTTTCCGGATCAGCCTCCCCGGGTGCCGCGACGACCCGCCCATGGGCCAGGGTCGCGCCGCCGTAGGTGCGGATGACGCGGCCGTCCTCGGCCATGCGCTGCAGCGTTCGCCGCACGGTCGCCTCGGTCACATCGAGTGACGTGGCCAGATCGGCGACAGACGCGGTCTTGGATGCGCGCAGGACGTCCATGATGACCTCGTCGCGAGACGCGGGTGTCATCCGCCGATTGTGGACCGCGGAGTTCGAACTGTCAACTGCAGGATGTTCAGTTCGCGCATCCTGTTGGTATTTGCGTCTGTTTCGAACAACAGACGTAACCGAACTGGTATGCTAGTCGCATATGGACCCCACGTTGCTTGAACTCGCCAAGCACCCTGATCTGCGTGTCGGACACGCCCTCATCGACGACATCGTCCTCGGGCTCCCCGGCTCGTACGCGTTGATCAGCCAGCCGGAGCCCCTCGTGCACGTGAGCGATACGGTGAAGCGCCGCGCTGCGACCACGATCATGGCCACCGCCCTCGATGAGGCGTTCCTGGTCCGCACCGCCGCATCACTCCCCGACGTCACCTGCCTCGTCGGCATCGGCGGCGGCGTGACCATGGATGTGACCCGACAAGTACATCGCCTGGAAGACGGGCACGCCGCTCGTCCTCGCGCCCAGCATCGTGAGCGTTGATGCGTCAGTCACCAACACGGTCGCCATCCGCCGCAACGGCACGGTCGAGTACGACGGCTTCGTCGTAGCCGATCCCATCATCGCGGACCTCGACCTGATCTCGCGAGCACCGGCACGGCTCAATCGAGCCGGGGTCGGTGACCTCCTCTCCATCCAGACGGGCCGCTTCGACTGGGCGCTCGGCGCGAAGGCCGGCAAGATCGAGTTCGATGAGGACGTCGATGCAGCCGCCCGCCGGGTGCTGGAGTCGCTGTACCTCGTCGCCGACGAGGTCGCGGCCGTGAGTGACGTGGCGCTGGAGCACATCATCCGCGCCTACGTGGAAGTCAACGCTCTCCTGCTGCACGTCGGACACAGCGGACCCGAAGAAGGTTCCGAGCACTACTTCGGCTATGCCGCGGAGGCGCTGACCGGCCGTTCATTCGTGCACGGTGAGCTCATCGGGCTGGGCACCGTGCTCATGAGCGGACTCCAGCACAACGACCAGGCCGGGGCGGCGGGCTTCCTCGATCGCTGCGGGGTCGAGTGGCGCCCCGAGCAGCTGGACCTCGATCCGGCCACGCTCGAGGAGATCCTGCTGGGTCTGCCCGACTTCGTGCGGCGTGCCGGCCTGGCCCATTCGATCATCGACGAGGCCGTCATCGACCAGGCGTCGGTCGCCCACCTGCTGGCCTCGATCTCGCCACGACCCCACGACCCGGGATCACGAAGCTGACTGGAGGAACCATGACCACCGCCACCAAGCCTTCTGACTCCGCAGCTGAGCTGCCGGTGATCCCGCCCGAGAACCTCACGCGCTGGCATGCCGCGATCGCGGATGAGCTGCGAGCGGCCTTCGAGGAGGTGCTCCCGGTCGGCAAGTACACGCTGGGCAGGCAGCTGGCGGCCTTCGAGGAGGAGTTCGCTGCCTATTGCGACAGCAGCCACGGCATCGGCATCAGCAGCGGGACGGCCGCGCTGCACGTGGGACTGCGTGCGCTCGGCGTTGGCCCTGGCGACGAGGTCATCACGGTACCCAATACCTACATCGCCACCGTCTTCGCCATCACCTACACCGGCGCCACGCCGGTCTTCGTGGATGTGCTCCCCGACACGGCCAACATGGACCCCGCACGGGTCGCGGCGGCGCTCAGCGAACGGACCAAGGCCATCGTGCCAGTCCACATGTACGGCAGCTGCGTGGACGTGGATGCGATCCGCGACGTGGCCCCGGGCGTTCCCATCCTCGAGGACGCCGCCCACGCCCACGGTGCCACGCTCAGGGGGCGAAAGGCCGGCAGCCTTGGCGACATCGCGGCTTTCAGCTTCTACCCGGCCAAGCTGCTGGGCGCCCTGGGCGATGGCGGCTGCCTCACCACTTCCGACGACCGCCTGGCCGCCCTGGTGCGGCAGCTCCGCTACATGGGCCAGGCCGGCACCAAGCATGAGCATCTCGTGCTCGGCTTCCAGGAGCGTCTCGATGAGATGCAGGCCGCCTTCCTTCGGGTCAAGTTGCGCCAGATGGAAGAGCAGCTGGCGGGTCGGCGGCGGGTCGCTGCGCGCTACGACGGGATGCTCGCCCAGACTCCGCTGGGGCTGCCGCCTCGCGACGCCACGGGACGACACGCGTACTACCAGTACACGGTGCTCGCACCTCGACGCGAGGAGCTGATGGCGTTCCTGGAGCAACGTGGAGTGCGCACCCAGATCATGTACCCCAAGCTCGTGCCCGACCAGGGCGCCTACCAGACGAATCCGTGGCGGGCTGCTGATGATCTGGCCATCGCGCGGTCGCTCGTGCCGCAGGTGCTGTGCCTGCCGATGTTTGCCGAGCTGACCGACGACGAGGTCGAACGGGTCGGCGCGGCCATCGTCGACTTCTACGCTGAGGGCTGATGATGCGCATCGTCGTCCTGGGCGGATCGGCATCGGCGACCCCGGAGCTCGTCGGTGCCCTCGCCGAGTGGCCCGGCGGGGTCGAGCGTCGGCCGGCCCTCGAGATCGTGCTGCACGGGCGTTCCGCGGAGCGCCTCGAGGTCGTGGCCACCGAGATGCGACGGCGGGTCGTGTCGGCGGAAGGCGCCGCTATCGAGGTGCGAACCGAGACGGACCTGCGCCACGCCCTCGAGGCTGCCGATGTCGTGCTCAACGCTGTGCGCGTCGGAGGGCTGGCCGCACGCGTCTTCGACGAGTCGTATCCGCAAGCGCATGGTTGTCCGGGCGAGGAGACGATGGGCCCCGGCGGACTCGCCAACGCGCTGCGGACGGTGCCGGTCGTGCGATCCTACTGGTCCACCGTGATGGAGGTCGCGCCGGAGGCGCTGCACATCAACCTCACGAACCCGTCCGGTATCGTGGTGGCGGCACTCGAGCACGAGTTCGGCGGTCGCGTCTTCTCCGTCTGCGATTTGCCGGTCGTGTTCTGCGACAAGATCGCTGCGCGCCTGGGCCTGCCCGTGGTGGATGTACGGCTGCGCTATCAGGGTATGAACCACATGGGCTGGTGGCTTCCCGCCGCCGAGTCCGAGCTGGAGGCGACGCTCGATCTGGCCACCGGCCAGGATCCCGATGCCGCCCGTGTCCAGGGCGCCATCGGTGCGCCCTACGTGCGCTACTACGTGCATCCGGACCGCATCCTGGAGTCGCAGCGGGCGGCTGCTGAGACCCGTGCTCAACAGCTGCAGCGACTTGAGGCTGAGCTGCTGGCGGGCTACACCGCCGGCACGGCAGACCTGCCGCAGCGGGGTGCCGTCTGGTACGGCAAGGCCGTCTTGCCATTGGTGGACGCCTGGTTCCACGGCTCGCAGGAGGTCCTCATCCTGGGCCTGCCCAATAACGGTCGCATCACCGGTCTCCCCGACGCTGCCGTCACCGAGGGGCCGGTGTGTATCCCGCGCCCGGGCATGCTGGAGTTCCTGGGCACGCCCGAGCTGCCGCCACTGCCGCGGTCGATGCTGGCGGAGCACGCCGCCTTCGAGGCCCTCGCTGTCGCGGCGACACAGCCCGGTGCCACGCGAGTCGACCGGGTCCGCGCGATGCTCGCCAACCCCATGCTCACGAGCTACGACATGGCGGACGGGCTCGTGAGAGACATCGAGTCCGGGTCGCCGGCGTAGGTCGCATGAGCGCAGACCTCGTCGCAGCCGTCGATATCGGTGCCTCCAAGACGCTGCTGGCCGTCCGGAGTGTCGATGAGCTGATGTCAGGCTGGCGACATCCTGGTCCCGTCGTGCGTACGGAAAGCGATCTGGACCCCCTTGGCCTCGTGGAGTGGATCGTGGCGGAGGTCGACCTGCTGCGCGCCGCGGTGGGTGGTCGGGTCGTGGCGGTCGGGGTAGCGGCCCCAGGTCCCCTCGATGCTGGCCGTGGTGTCATCACACGCTCATCCAACCTGGGCTGGGAAGACGTGCCCATCGCCACGATGCTGGGCCAGCGGCTGGGGGTGCCCACTGCGCTCGAGGATGACGCCAATACGGCGGCGTTGGGGGAGTGGCGCTTCGGCGCGGGTATCGGTGCCGACCCGCTCGGCTACATCACCGTGAGCAGCGGCATCGGCGGCGGCATCGTTGCCGGCGGTGCCATCGTTCGTGGTGCTCGCGGCAACGCGGGTGAGATCGGCCACCTCAGCGTCGATCCGAGCGGGCCACGCTGCGCCTGCGGGCGGCGCGGCGACGTGGAATCGTTCGCCGGCGGGGCCGCGCTGGCTCGCCGCGCCCGCCGGGTCTGGCCGCGCAAGACGATGACGGACGGCCGACCATCACCGCGGACCGCGTCAGAGGTGTTCCAGGCAGCGCTCTCAGGCGACGCGCAGGCGACCCGACTGGTCGACGACGCGACTTCGGCGCTGGCCATCGCCATCGCGGCCATGGCTGCGGTGGTCGACCCTGCCGTCATCGTCGTAGGCGGCTCCATCGGGCTTGGTCAGCGCCGCTCGATCCGCCGCGCAGCCGCCCTCGCGCGTCAGCGCGTGATGCGCGAGAACGCCGCATCCCTGCGCATCGAAGCGGCGGCGCTGGGGCACGAGAGCGTGCTCGCTGGTGCCGCCGACCTCGCGCTGCGAGTGCGCGGGAGGCGCTAGGCTCGCGACCAGCCAGGCTCACTGACGATTCGCTCCATCCGCTCGAGCACCTCATCGAGGATCTCCCGGCTGTGGGCGGCCGAGACGCAGAAGTCGGTATGGAAGTACATGCCCTCGTCGATGCAGCGTCGGAAGAACCGTCCCGCCAGATCACGGTCGAGCCGGTTCATGTCGCCATAGCTTCGCACCGGCTCGCGCGTGCCCGTGTAGATGGTGAACATCGAGCCGACGCTCTGGACGCGCGCCGGTAGCGGTGAGCGGTCGAAGACGTTCTGCAGCTCCTCGAAGAAGCTACCGGCCCGCGTCAGCAGGTCTTGATGCGTCCACCCGTCGGCCAGGAGGCCGAGCGTTGCCGAGGCCGCCGCCAGGCCGAGGGCACTGCCGGCGAATGTCCCACCCTGGATGGCGCCGCTCGGGGAGGGGTCGAAGGATCGTCTCCATCGGCTCCCGCAACCCGACGACGGCGGCGAGCGGGACGCCACTGCTGATGGCCTTGGAGATGGTCGTCAGGTCAGGCGTCACCCCGTACAGGGCCTGCGCGCTGCCGCCGGCGACCTTGAGCCCGGAGAGCACCTCGTCGAAGACCATCAGCGCACCCGCCGCGTGGGCACGATCAACGGCAGTCTGGAGGTAGCCGTCGGAGGGCGTGATGCAGCCGTTGTTGAAGTCGAGGGGCACCATGAGCACGGCAGCGATGCGGTCGGCGTAGGTCGTCAACGCCTCATCGAGCGCGTCGACATCGTTCCACGGCACCGGCACGACAGTATCCAGCGTCGCTTGCGGGATGCCGGCACAGGAGGGGATGCGACGCGAGACGTGGCCACCCGGATTGGCGGCATCGGTGTTCGCCGCCAGCGAGTTGACCAGGGCGTAGTCGCTGGCCCCGTTGTAGTGGCCGTCGATCTTGATGACCAGCTCTCGCCCGGTGTAGGCGCGCGCGACGCGGAGGGCCGTCGACACGGCCTCGCTGCCGGAGGCGACGAACCGCACCGCCTTGGCCGAGGGCACGAACTCGCCGATCTGCCGAGCCACCTGCTCACCTGCACCGGTCTCATAACCGATGACGACGCCAGCCTCAAGGGCCTCGCGCACCGCGGCCATGACCGCCGGGTGCGCGTGGCCGAGCACCGTGCTCCCGTGGGCCATGAACATGTCGATGAACGTGCGGCCATCGGTAGTCTGCAGGAGCGCACCATGTGCGTCCGCGACCTCGATGTGCGTGCCCGTGTAGGGATTGATGCGGAAGGTCGAGGAGACACCGCCAAGGAGGCGCTCACCGATCTCGTTCGGCGTCATCGTGGTGGTGGTCAACGGGTCCTCCTTCTGCGGGTCAGGTCGTGGCATGAGGCCGCCTGCCCGCTCGTGAGACAGCCTAGCGGAAGCCACCGGGCCATGATCTTGCCTGTGGGCTAGAACTCGGCGCTGCCCGGTGTGCGCGGGAAGGGGATGACGTCGCGGATGTTGGCCATGCCGGTGGCATAGGCCAGCGCCCGGTCGAAGCCGAGGCCGAAGCCCGCGTGTGGCACCGTGCCGTAGCGACGGAGGTCGCGATACCAGCCGTAGGAGCCGATAGCGAGGCCCATCTCCTCGATGCGCCGGTCGAGCACGTCGAGGCGTTCCTCTCGCTGCGAACCACCCACGATCTCGCCCATGCCCGGCGCCAGCACGTCCATCGCGGCAACGGTGCGCCCATCGTCGTTGAGCCGCATATAGAAGGCCTTGATGTCCTTGGGGTAATCGACGACCACCACCGGGCGCTTGGCGACCTCCTCGCACAGGTAGCGCTCGTGCTCGGCCTGGAGGTTCGCGCCCCATGAGACCGGGAACTCCCAGTCGCGTCCGGCCCGCTCCAGGATCGACACCGCGTCGGTGTACGTCATGCGCTCGAAGTCGGACTCGACGAAGGCCTCCAGCCGCGAGACCGCTTCGGGGTCGATGCGCTCGGCGAAGAAGGCCATATCGTCCTCGCGCTCCGCGAGCACCGCACGGAAGGCGTACTTGAGGAGGTCCTCGGCGAGATCGGCGTTGTCCGACAGATCCGCGAATGCGATCTCCGGCTCCACCATCCAGAACTCGGAGAGGTGGCGGCTGGTGTTGGAGTTCTCGGCGCGAAACGTGGGCCCGAAGGTGTACACCCGCGTCATCGCCAGGCAGTAGGACTCGACGTTGAGCTGGCCCGACACCGTGAGGAAGGTGGGCCGGCCGAAGAAATCCTGGCTGAAGTCGATGGCCCCCTCGGCCGTTCGCGGCAGGTTGGCCAGGTCAAGCGTGGAGACGCGGAACATCTCACCGGCGCCTTCCGCATCGGAGGCGGTGACGATGGGCGTGTGGATCCAATAGAAGCCGTGCTCATGGAAGTAGCGATGGATGGCCTGGGCCAGGACGTGCCGCACGCGGGCGACGGCGCCGATGGTGTTGGTGCGCACGCGCAGGTGTGGCACCTCGCGCAGGTACTCGAAGGTGTGTCGCTTGGCTGCGACAGGGTAGCTATCCGGGTCATCGACCCAGCCCACGACCTCGATGGACTCCGCCTGCAGCTCGACCGACTGGCCCTTGCCCTGCGACTCGGCCAGCGTTCCGGTGGCGCGCACGGCGCAGCCGGCGGTGAGGTGTTGGACCTCGTCGGCGTAGTTGTCGAGCGCCGACTGCGCCACCACCTGCAGCGGAGCGAAGCTGGAGCCGTCGTGCACCTGGACGAATGAGAGCCCGGCCTTCGAATCGCGCCGTGTCCGCACCCAGCCCTGGATGATCACCTGCTCGCCACCGGCGTGTGTCCCGCTGAGCACATCGGCGATCCGGACTACCTGTGTCATCGCAACCTCCTCAGCAACGAGGGTACGCGAACCGGACGTGCAGGCCTGGCGCGACCAGCGCAGTCATCGCTCCAGCCCCATCCGTACGACCGTCATCCGCAGGTGCTCGAAGTCGGACCGGCAGCGATCGAGCAGCTCTCGTCGCGTCATCGGACGACTCGCCCTCGACGCGGCGGATAGCCAGGTCCAGCACGACCGACTAGCGCGGTTGCTTGGGGAGCACGTAGGCGAGCCTGGACTCGTCTTTGGAGTTCCTCAGGATGAGCTGCAGGCCGTTGTTGGGATCATCCTTGTTCTTCCAGCTGTCTACCTTGGCCAGCCCAGCCAGGTACGCCGCCTCCACGGCCATGAGGTCGTCGGCGCAAGCCTTGCTGGTCAAGGTGATCTCGCCGATCTCGATGTCCTGCCCCGACACGCTGTAGGTCGCGCTGTAGTCGTTGCACCCCGTGGAGCCGCTGACGCTGTCCGCGCTGAAGTCGGCCGTGGGTGCCGTCTCCGAAGGGATGGGGACGTTGCTGCCGTTGGCGCTCTTGAGCGAGTGCAGGTTCCAGGCCGTCCCCGCGAGCGGGTTGCCCGGGTCAGGGGTCGCGGTCGGGATCGGTGTCGGCTCGGGCGTGGCCGTCGGCGTGGCCGTCGGCTTCGGTGTCGGCTTCGGTGTCGGCTTGGGCGTCGGCTTGGGCGTCGGCGTGGCCGTCGGCTTCGGTGTCGGCTTGGGCGTCGGCTTCTGGGTGGGCTCGGCGGTCGCCGTCTCGGTCGGCTCGGGCGTGGGAGTCACCGCCTCGGCCGCCATGGCCAGGGTCACCTGCATCGCGCCACTGGCGTCACGCAGCACCAGGGCATCCGCTTCCATGCCGTACGTGGCGACTGCCTCAAGGGCGATGAGGAACCGGCTTTCCTGCTCCGCGAGCTCCGGTGTCACGCAGGCGGCCCTGGTCGTCGCGATCGGGCCGATCGACATCGCCTCATCGGTGGCCACGTATGGGCCGAAGTAGCGGTTGCAGCCGGTCAAGCCGTTGACCGTTTCGTCCAGCTCGAAGGTGACGGTCAGGGTCGAGCCGGCGATGGGTGATACCACCGCCTCCGCGCCGTTGTTGTAGCCGGTGACGAGCCACTGCCCGAGGAAGCCGGGGATGATGGCTTCGGTGAAGGTCAGCCTGACGCCACCGTCAGCGTCGCTGAGCTGCAGCCCGTCGTCGGTCAGTGCGGCTTGCGTTGACGCCTCCAGCGCGTCGAGGTAGGCGGCGGCCTGGGCGTCGAGTGCCTCGTCGCCGCAGGCGGCCAGGGTGGTGATGAGTCGGTCGATCGCGAGGTCCGGTCCGCTGGCGACGTAGCGGCCGGCGAACTGGTTGCATCCGGTGCTGCCGGCAAGGACGCCTTCGGGGCCGAAGGCCGCCGTCAGGTCGGCATCTCCGACCACCTCGGTCAGGGCCCCATCGGGATCGGCGTAGCTGGTCACCAGCCACGTGCCGAGCACGGCCGACTGATCGGCCGCGCTGAACGTCAGCAGCACCGTCCCGTCCCAGTCGAGCAGGGTCAGCGAGGTCGCGTCGAGGGCGTAGGTGGCGACCAGGCCGAGACTTGACAGGTAGGCGGCCTCGAGCGTCGCGGCCGGTTCAGGACAGGCCATCAACGTGCTGCCGATGGGCCCGAAGCTGAGTGCATCGCCGTCGAGGCTGTAGCTGGAGAAGTAGGCATTGCAGCCGGCAGACCCGCTGGCCTCTCCGTCGACGAGCAGGAGCGTCGCCGCCAGGCCGGCGGGAACGGGGACGGCCTCACCGTCGATGTCGATGCTGTCGAGCAACCATTCGGTCGCTTCCAGCCCGGGGGCGTCGGGGTCTGCCGGGGCAGGCGACTGGGCCAGGGAGCCACTGGCGAGGAGCATCGTCAGCAGCACGCTGATGAGCGCCACCATGGCGGTGGAGGCGGGTCGGATCCGGTTCATCGTGGTCTTGCCCCTCGTGCATGCTTCGCCTGCCGCACCGCTGATGCTCAACGGCAGCTACGTGCATTCTCCTCCATACCGACGCCACCGACGCCACCGACGCCACCGACGAGTACGCTCGTCAGCCGGCCGCGTCCGAGCCCTCGCCAGCCTCGGGCTCTCCGGTCGGGCCCCACGTGGCCGACGCGAGCCGCTCCACCTCGCCCAGGACCAGTGTCTGGTCTGACCCCGCGGGCCTGGTCGGCTGGGCTCCCGGTCCTTCCACCAACCGCCGGCCCAGGTCCAGGTGCCGCAGGTCGGGCACGAACACCGCCACCAGTCCGACGACGGCCATCGTCACGACCCCGCCGATCACGACGCTGGGGACGACGCCGATGAGCGTGGCCGCGACGCCGCTCTCGAACGCTCCCAGCTCATTGGAGGCCCCGATGAAGAGGTGGTTGACCGATGCGATGCGGCCGCGCAGGGCCTCCGGCGACTCGACACGCAGGATCACCAGCCGGATGACGACGCTCACGCCGTCGGCGAGGCCGGCCACGAAGAGCGCGACCAGCGACAGCAGGAAGCTGGTCGACAGGCCGAACACCACCATCGATACGCCGAAGAGGGCCACGAACCCCAGCAGCAGCTGGCCCGCATGGCGGCGCGGTGGCACGCGGGTGGTGGCCAGCATCGAGAGCAGCGCACCCACCGCCGGAGCTGTGCGTAGCAAACCCAGGCCGATAGGGCCGACGCCGAGGATGTCCGCGGCGAACACCGGCAGCAGTGCGATGGCACCGCCGAAGAAGACCGCGAACAGGTCGAGCGCCATCGACCCCAGCAGGACCCTGTGGCCCACGACGTAGCGAACGCCGCCCGCGAGGCTGCGGGCGATGCCTTCGCTCCGGTCGGGCTCTGGCATCGGCTTGCGCCCGATCCGCGTGACTGCCAGCACCGAAACGACCATCAACAGCGTCAGGGCCAGGTAGGTGACAGGGATGCCGATCAGCGCGATGGCCAGGCCGCCCACCGCCGGGCCGATGATGGCTGAGGCCGTCCACGTGGCGCTCGTGAGCGACGCGCCGCGCGAGGCATGCTCGATGGGTATCACCTGGGCCTCGAAGGCCACCAGCGCAGGGCGCTCGAATCCTGCCGCCACGCCGATGAGGAACACGACCGCCAGGATGCCCAGGAAGCTGATGCCCGCCGGATCGAGCGACATCAGCGCCAACGCCAGCGAACCCACCGCCAGCAGCGAGCCGGTCAGCAGGATGATGGAGCGCCGGTCGCTCCGGTCGGCGACGTGCCCGCCGAGCAGCATCAGCGCCAGCGCGGGGATGGCCTCCACGAGGCCCAGCAGGCCCAGCGCCAGGGGCTCGCCGGTGACCTCGTAGGTCTGGAACGCGACCACGGTCGCGATGGCCGTCATGCCCAGCGCCGACAGCCCCCGCGCGGTCAGCAGGGCGCGGAACTCGGGCAGCGCCAGCAGCGCCAGCGTCGGGTCGGTGTGCTGGGGTGGCGTCACCGTCCGAGCGTAGCCGTTCGCCTGCCGCGGCTGTGAGCGTCGCTGTCGTCATGTCGGTGTCACAGGGGTCTCCCATCCTCATGCTCGGTGGCCGCACCCCGACGGCCGCGTGTGAAGTGAGGAGAGACATCGATGCGAACGAGAACGATCGGCGCAACCGCCGTCCTGGCCCTGGCCCTGGCGCCTGCAGGCGTCTTCGCCCAGGACGACATGATGGGCACGATGGTGCCGCACCCGGCGCACATCCACGAAGGTCTGTGTCCAGAACCGGGTGGTGTGGTGGCGCCGCTCAACGACGTGACCGTGGCGGGCAACGATTCAGCAGGGCGTCGCCGAACAGATCCACGTCGACGTCAGCGTCAGCAACGTCGAGCTTCCGCTTGAGGCCATCCTCGCCGCCGACCACTCCATCAACGTGCATCAGAGTGCCGACGACATGGGCACCTACATCGCCTGCGGCAACATCGGGGGCCACCCGGTCGAAGGGTCGTTCGTGATCGGCCTGGGACCGGTCGGCGCCTCGGGCTTCTCCGGTATCGCCTGGCTGACCGACCAGGGCGACGGCTCCACCGAGGTGCGAGTCGCCATCACTGCTTCCGGTGCCACCGCCATGGGCAGCATGGACGCCATGGACGAGGTCAACGGCATGGATGACACGGATGCCATGGGCGACGGTATGGGCGAAGAGGAGATGGACAGCGAAGGCTGAGCGTTACGCTCGGGCTCCGCGCCTCCCACAGCCGCCCTGGCCTCGGCCGGGGCGGCTTCCCTGTCCCACCACAGCCGGTCGGTACGCTCGCCGCCGTGCTCTGATGTCCGGGCACGGGCGGCTCGTGCAGTGTGGCGGTGACGGCAAGAGGGTCATCGGCCCGCTGTGGAGCATCATCAGCGCGAAGCTGAGCGACCGCTTTGTGAGCCAGAGCCTGTGCCTGGTCAACACGGCCGAGGACACAGCGACGCTCGAAGAGATCCGCGGGCTCCTCGAGGCCGGCTCGCTCCGGGGCGTCATCGACCGCAGCTACCCGCTGCAGCAAGCCGGCGAGGCGGTGCGCCTGGTGGAGGAGGGGAGTCCGCGTGGCAAGGTGGTGGTCAGCGTCCCCTGACGCCCGGAGGTGACTGATCGAGGATTCAGGGATAATCGCAACGGGCTGCAGTTGTCGCCTGTCGCGATGACCGCGACCCGCGGTCGACCCACACCGGGACGGGCAGCCGTCGCGCCGTCCCGCCCAGACAGGAGTTCCGACGTATGACCAACCTCAATGCTCACCGAGCGGCCACGTGGAAGCGCCTGGTCGTCAGTGGCCTGGCTCTGGGCCTGCTCGCAGGCGGCTCACAGGCCGTCGTCGCCCAGGACGCCGCAGGAGATACCGTCACCCTGACCGACTTCCGCGGCAAGACGATGGACGTTCCGGTGGGTGCCGACAGCGTCGTCTTCCTCGTCGAGAACGCGATGAACACGTTCTACGCGGTCGGTGGCGCAGGCAACATCTCCGGTATCGGCACCCTCTGGCAGCCCGCCTACAAGGAAGCCTTCTTCAACGGCGTCGACGTCGAGTACGCCGACACGCCCATCATCGCTACGACCGACGGCGCGGTCGACCTGGAAGCGCTGGCGGCGACCGACCCTGATCTCGTCGTGCTCTGGTCGGCCGACATCGACGACAAGGACACCACGGCCATCGAGAGCAGCCTTGGCATCCCCGTCTACGGCGTCTTCCTGACCGCGTTCGACGATCTCACCAAGCTGACCGAGGACATGGCCGCCATCGTGGGCGATCCCGCGCGCGGCGAAGAGGTCGTGGCCCAGATCGCGTCCGAGATGGCCGACATCACCGCCATCTCCTCGGCCATCCCCGAGGACGAGCGGCCTACCGTCTACTGGATGTGGGGCGACGTCTTCGGCACCGCCGGTACCGTCTCCACCGCCAACGACCTCATCACCGCCGCCGGCGGCATCAACGTCATCGAAACGTGGGACGACCCCGCCAAGACCGACGAGCGTGTGGTGCTGCCGATGGAGACGATCGCGGCGCTCGACCCCGAGGTCATCTACCTCTGGTTCAATCCCGAGATCGATCCCGACGACGTCATCAACGGCGCCCAGGTCGCGGGCTACGACTTCAGCAGCTGGAGTGGTATCTCGGCCGTGCAGAACGGCCGTGTCTTCGAGTTGGACGACCCCTTCCTGTACGACTTCATGACCGGCCGCCAGCCCATCGCCACGCTCAGGATCGCCAAGGACATCAACCCTGAGGCATTCGCGGACGTGGACCTCAACGTCGAGTACGACGAGTTCTTCCAGGCCATGTACGGAGTCGGCTACCCGGATTACCAGCCGGCCGGCTGATGCTGCGTGGCTAGCCCCGCGCGACGGCAGACGGTCCGCCAGCTCCCTGCCACCATCCGGGCCGGTCTCGGCCTGCAGGGTCCCTGGCGGACCATCGCCATCGGCCTCGTCGCGATCTCACCCGTCCCAGCGTTCATCTTTTCGATGATGGTGGGCAGCTTCGGTATCTCCGCCGGGGACGTCTTCGGGGTCATCTGGTCGCGGCTGACAGGCACCGAGGCGTACGAGTCCATGACCTACACCGTGCTCCTCGACATCCGGCTGCCGCGTGTGATCGCCGCCATGCTCGTGGGCATGGGGGTGTCCGTCTCCGGCGCCGTGCTGCAGGGTGTGCTGCGCAACCCTCTCGTCGATCCCTACATCCTGGGGCTCTCGGCGGGCGCGGCATTCGGTGCCGCGCTTGCCATCGCGGTGGCGACGTGGCTGCCGGTCCAGCTCACGGCCTTCGTCTTCGGCCTCGTGGCCATGGGGCTGGCCTACTCGATGGCGCGGACCGGTGGCCGCGTGCCCATCGTCTCGCTCATCCTCTCGGGCGTCATCACCTCCGCCATCTTCACGGCGCTGCTGTCGATCGTCCAGATCACCGCCCACGAACGCTCGCTGCAGACGATCGTGCGCTGGATCATGGGCAGCTTCAACGCGGTGACCTGGCCTGTGCTCTCACAGGGCTGGCTGCTCATCGTCGTCGGCACCGTCGTCATGATCCTGCTGCGCTGGCGCCTGAACGTGCTCGCGCTCGGCGACGACGAGGCCCGCTCGGCCGGCATGAACGTCGAGCGCTACAAGGCCGTCTTCATCATCGCGGCTGCGCTGGTCTCTGCGGTGGCGGTGGCCATGGCCGGCATCGTCGCCCTGGTCGGCCTCATCGTGCCGCACATGGTGCGCATGATCGCCGGGACCTGACCATCGCATCCTGCTGCCGCTCTCGGCGGCCCTGGGGGCGACCTACCTGGTGCTCGTCGACGACCTCGCGCGCGCCGCCTTCGGCGTGGAGCTGCCGCTGAGCATCATCACCACGCTCATCGGCGCGCCCTTCTTCTGGCTGCTGCTGCGCACCACCAGGGCGAGCGGATGGGAATGAGCGAGCTGCCGACGATGTCCACGCGCGCGAGGACGCCTGCCCCGCGGGCAGATCGCGGGGCAGCCGAGACGATGCTCCACATCGACCGCGTCAGCGCCGGCTACGAGAAGCTGCAGGTGCTGCGCGAGGTCTCGTTCGACGTGCGCCGAGGGAGAGATCGTGGCGCTGCTGGGCCCCAACGGCTGCGGCAAGACGACGCTGCTGCGCGTGATCGGCAAGCTCCATCCTGCCCACCTCGGGCACGGTGCGGGTGAGCGGTCGCGACATCGCGAGCACCAGCCCGTCCGAGCTGTCCAAGATCGTGGCCAGCGTCTCGCAGGTCCACCGCACGACGTTCCCCTTCACGGCGCTCGACATCCTGCTGACGGGGCGCATGCCGTATATCTCGGTGTTCTCGTCGCCGGGCGTCCGACGACATCCGCTTCTGCCAGGAGGTCCTCGACTGGTTCGGCATCCGCCACCTCGAGAAGAAGCCCATCAGCAAGCTCAGCGGCGGCGAGCGGCAGCTGGTGATGATCGCGCGTGCGCTGGCACAGGAGCCGCGCGTGCTCCTCCTCGATGAACCCACCACCTACCTTGACCTGCGCAACCAGGTCAAGGTGCTCGATACCATCTACCAGCAGGCCCGTGCGCAGGACCTCACGGTGCTGATGACGATCCACGACCCCAACCAGGCCTTCGCCTATGGCGATCGCGCCGTGCTGCTGCGCAAGCTGGCGGCCCTGGAGGGCACCGACCCGGAGGCGGTGACGACCGCGCAGGACGAGTCGACGAGCATGATCGCGACCGGGTCGCCCTCCGACGTCCTGACCCCGGCCAACGTGGCCGAGGCATATGGCGTGGACGTCGACGTCATCGAGCACGCCCATCGACGCCTCATCGTCCCCGCCGACTGAGACGGGGACGATGGGCCCGGCCGGGCCGGGCCGGGGAGTCGGACTAGATCCCGAGTGCCTTGGCCTTGGCCGCGGCGAACTCCTCATCGGTGAGGATGCCCTGGGCGTGCAGCGTCGCCAGCTTCTGCAGCTCGGCCATCTGGGGGTCAACGGCCTCAGCCGGAGCCGGGGCGGCAGCCGGAGCCGGGCGGCCGGCGCTACCGGTGCCGGAGCCGGGGCGGCTGCCGCGGCCTGCTGTGCCTGGAGCTCGGCGATCTGCTGGCTCTGGGCCTGCATCTGTGCCTGCTGGGCCGCCGCGTCGGCCTCTGCCGCAGCCTTCTTGTTGGCGCTCGAGGCGCCGACATGCGCAGCGCCACCAACGACTACCGCAGTCGCGAGCAGTCCAGGTCCTCGTCGTCTTCGCATCATCGTGTCGATCCTTTCGTGTTCGTGTGGCTAGGCCGAGAGCTCGCCGCTCTCGAGTTCCGCGTTGACGATCTCCAGGATCTCTGGCGCGATCGTCTCGCGGCTGATGAGGAAGCCGCCGGCGGCACCGATGGCCTCCTTGATGCGCACCGCCCACCGATGCTCGAACAGGAGCACCAGGCCGGACGTGTCAACGGGCATGCTTTCTGACAGCTGGTCGATATCCTCTGGCGTCAGCAGGCCTCCGAGGTCGCCGATGAGCGAGCCGAAGCTGGCGAAGCGGGGGTCCTCGGTGTTGTCGAGCTCGATCACCGCGACGTCGCCGTCGCTGTCCTTGGTGATGAAGAGGACGTCGACGAGGGCGATGGTGCCCGATTCGACGACGCGGAGGATCTCGTCCGCGATGGTCCCGTCGAAGTTGTTGCCTTCGAAGCCGATGACCGTGTATTCAAGCGGTCCAAGCGTCATGTGACTCTCCTAGGGGCCCCATTTGATCCTGCCGCCGTGCGGCGACAGAGGTGGGGCGTCGTTCCACGCAACTGCGGGCCTTCATGGTAGCGGCCAACTGGCGGCTAGGCACTGGCCCGCTGGGGGGCGCGGCTCAGTCCCGTCGGGCGGTCAGCAGGAAGAGCGGATAGCGGCGTCCATCCCGCTCCAGCTCGTGCACGATGCGGGTCTCGGCGACCGCGAACCCGGCCGCCACGGCGGTCTCGATGAGGCGGTCGCGGTCGAAGCCGTGGTGATGGATGCCCGGCTGGTCCGGGTCGTGGAAGCTGCCGTCCTCCTCATCGAGGTCGATGAGTGCGATGCGGCCACCCGGCGCCAGCATGTCGTGGATCGAGCGGAGTGTCGCCCGCCGTATCCTCCACGTGGTGCAGCACCAGCAACGAGACGGCCAGGTCGAACGGCGCGCCCGATGGCGGCTGGGGCGCGGGTAAGTCGAAGACGTAGGCCACTCGCATCGACGATGCCCTCGGTCTCGATCTTGCTGCGGGCGACCTCGATCATGCCCTGCCGACGGATCGGTCAGCACGACCGAGCCGACCTCGTGCAGCAGGTCCAGGCCCAGCAAGCCGGTGCCGGCCCCGATGTCGATGACGCGCATCTCTGGGGTCAGCGGGACGTGTTCACGGATGGCGTCGGCCAGGATGTGGGCTCGCTCGACCCGTTCAGGTGTATCCCACTCGGCAGCCTTGTCGTCGAATTCGCTCATGGCGCCATCATGCCCGACTCTGCCTCCCGGTCGAGCGTCTGGCGTGGCACCCTTCACGCATGCGCTTGATCACCTCCGAGAACGTCGCGGGCTTCGTCAAGGACGGCGTGCTGCGATGTCGAAGAGGGCTGGACGCTGGCCCCGTCGGCGCTGGAGTACCTGCGTCGCAACCGCGTCCGCTTCGCCGGCGAGGAGTCACGGGCAGCGGCCGCGGCTGCGGCTCAGGACCTCGTGGTCATCACCGTCGAGGGCATCGACAAGCCCGGCATCATCGCCACCGTCGCCGGCGAGGTCGCGCGCCAGCACGGCAACATCACCGACCTTTCGCAGACCATCCTGGCGGGCGTCTTCGTGATGGTGCTGGTGGTGGACATGAGCGGCACCGAGGGCTACGACGTCCTGGTCGACGGGCTCGAGAAGGTCGGCCACGAGATCGGCATGGAGATCTCGGTGCGCCTGTACTCGGTGTACGAGGCGATGCACCGCATCTAGCGGGGCAGGGGAGCGAGCACGATGGCACGCGGCCCGCTGGGCATGGACGAGATCCTCGAGTCGGTGGGCATGGTCGGCCGCGACCATCTCGATATCCGCACCGTCACCCTGGGCATCAACCTGCGCGGCTGCCGCACGCCCGACGACGTGGTCCGGCGCATCACCACCACGGCCGGCGACCTCATCCCCATCACCGATGCCATCGCGGCTGAGACCGGCATCCCCATCGTCAACCGCCGCATCGCGGTCACGCCCATCGCCTGGGTCGCGGAGCGTGGCGATCGCGAGCTGCTGCTGGACCTGGCACGGGCGCTGGACGCGGCGGCCGACGTAGGTCGGGGTCGACTTCATCGGTGGCTTCAGCGCGCATGGTGGAGAAGAACACCTCACGCATCGACGAGGAGCTGATGGCCGCGCTGCCGCACGCGCTGGCTGAGACACGCCGTGTCTGTGGCTCGGTCAACGTCGCGACCACCGGTGCCGGCATCAACATGGACGCCGTCAACTTCATGGGCCAGGTCATCAAGGAGACGGCCGAGCGCACCGCCGACCAGTCGGCCATCGGCTGCGCCAAGCTCGTGGTCTTCGCCAACGCCGTGCCCGACAATCCCTTCATGGCCGGCGCCTTCCACGGCTTCGGCGAGGGTGACGCTGCCATCTCGGTGGGCATCTCGGGCCCGGGCGTGGTGGCCAACGCCCTGCGTCGCCTGCCGTCGGGTGCGCCGCATGCAGGATCTGGCCGAGGAGATCAAGCGCACCGTCTTCAAGATCACGCGCGTGGGTGAGCACGTCGGTCGCGAGGTCTCGCGGCGGCTGGGCGTGCCCTTCGGCGTCGTCGACATCTCGCTGGCGCCGACCTCCACGCCCGGGCGACTCCGTGGCGGAGATCCTCGAGATCATCGGCGTCGAGCGGGTCGGTCTGCCCGGCACCACGGTGGCGCTGGCGATGCTCAACGACGCCGTCAAGAAGGGCGGCGCCATGGCCACCTCTCGCGCCGGTGGCCTGTCGGGTGCCTTCATCCCCGTGAGCGAGGACGCCAACTTCGCCTCCGCTGCGGCCGATGGCCACCTGGTGCTCGAGAAGCTCGAGGCGATGACCGCGGTCTGCTCGGTCGGGCCTGGACATGATCGCGCTGCCGGGCGACACCTCCGCCCAGACCATCTCGGCCATCATCGCCGACGAGGCCGCCATCGGCATCATCAACGACAAGACCACGGCCTGCCGGCCTGATTCCCGGTGCCGGGCGCGGTGCCGGGCGACTGGGTCGACTGGGGCGGGCTGCTGGGCCGTGCGCCGGTGATGGAGGTGCGCGACCGCGCCACCGTCGGCGTGGTGCAACGTGCCGGTCACATGCCGCCACCCCTGCGCGCGCTGGGCAACTAGGTCGGCTGACCGAGCAGCTGCTGCCGCAGGGATCGAACGAGCCAGGTCTCGTACTCGTCGGGCGTCCAGCCGTGGACGTCCACCAGCCCGCCCACAGCTCGGGCAGCGTCAGGGCGTCGAGGATGGCCATGGCTTGGGTCGGGTCCACACCGGCCACCAGGTCGGGAGCCAGGCCGAGGCCAGGTCGCGCAGTCCGGCACGGCGTCGCAGCAGCACGCCCTCGACGCCAGTTCGAACTGCCGGATCGGTCAGAGCGGCGTCGCGGTGGATGATCAGGATCGTCGCGCCGTGCTCCCATCGTCTTCGGATCGAGCGGGCGAACAGCTCCATGCGCAGTCGTGCGCGTGGTTCTTCGAGCGCAGCGCTGAACAGCGCCTCTGCCTCTGGGTCGTGGACGACTCGTTCACGCAAGGCCTCGAGGATCCCGGCCTTTGACCCGAAGACCGCATACACGGTCTGCACTGCGACGCCTGCCCGGGATGCGATCGCCCGCAGCGTCGTGGCCCCGTAGCCATCGTTGGCGAACAGGGTCTCTGCTGCGTCCGCGATGCGCCGGCGTGTCACCTGCGCCCGTTCCTCCCGCAGCGTCAGGCGACCCTCTTGCGCGCTATCCGTCATGTAGGTAGAGTAGCGCTACTGCTAGATAGAGTGACACTCTATTTGAATAGAGTGAGCGTCTACACCAAACAGCAGAACGGTCAAGAAGGAGGCCGCCACATGTCGGTCGAGGACAACGTCGCAAGGTTCCGAAGGCTCATCGAGGTCGGCTTCTCGGGGGGCGAGCTGGCTATCGTGGACGAGCTCGTGGCGCCCGACTGTGTCGAGCACCAGCGCGGCAATCACTCGGGGTCGGACGGCGCCAAGGAGGTCATCCAGACACTCCATCGCTGGATGTCTGACTTCACGCTCACGATCGAGGACCTCATCGCCGAGGGCGACATGGTCTGGTCGCGCAACCGCGCCCGGGGGGTCAACACCGGTCCGTTCATGGGTCATGCCCCTACCGGGCGCTCCGTCGATGTCGACGTCATCGATATCGGCCGCTTCGAGAACGGTCGGCTGGTCGAGCACTGGGGCATCGCCGACCAGCTCGGGCTGATGCTCCAGCTTGGCCTGGTACCCGGTCGCGACCCGGCCGCGCCGGAGGCGGCTGAGCCTCAGCGCGCGTAGCCCTCGGCGGGATCGTCCGGATCGGCGTCGGTCCGCTCCGGACGAGCGATCTTCGACTGCGCCACGACCGCATCCCGGCGCAGGCCGCGGAAGTCGTCGAGCGTGTGCCAGCCACGATCGGCGTGCTTGTCGAGGAATGCGGTCATGCCGCCGGTCAGGTCACCGATGACGTTGGGCCCGATGGCCTTGTCGAGCATCGCGGCCGTGGCCACCTGCACCGTGCCGCAGCCGAGCATGAAGTAGGAGAGCGCATCGGCCCAGCCGCTGACCCCGCCGACCCCGGAGAAGGAGCCGTCGGGGAAGGCCTGTGTCATCTGCGCCATCTTGGCCAGCGACTGCATCAGGATGGCCGGTCCACCCAGCCCGCCTGATGAGGTAAGGCCATCGACGTTGACTTCGAATTCGAGCGTTTCCGGGTCGATCGGCGGCAGCGAGGGGAACGTGTTCGACGACACGATGGCGTCTGCACCACCGCGGAAAGTGGCCGCGGCCTCCTGCACGATGTCCGCGGTCGCCGGCGTCAGCTTGGCCCACACCGGCACTCGCGCCACCTCCTTGACGACCTGCGTGGTGGTCGACACCAGGCCCGCGTCCTTGCCCAGTCCGGAGCCCATGTCGTCGCGGTCCATGTGCGGGCAGGAGTAGTTCAGCTCGATGGCATCGACGCCCTCGTCCTGGACCGCCTGCGCCAGCCGCTGCCAGTTGCGCATCTCCTCATCGGAGCCCGAGCCGGCCATGATCGATGCCACCAGCACATGTTCGGGATAGTCGCGCTTGATCGCTGACAGCTTGCCGATCCACCAGTCGATGGGCTTGTCGCTGATGAGCTCCCAGTTCCACGAGGCCATCACCGTCGAGCCCTCGCGCTTGGACATCGACTTGCGTGTGCCGCCGTCCTCGAGGCGCAAGAACTTGGTCTTGGGACCGCGCACGTTGGTGACCGGGTGCAGGCCGATGGTCTTGGTGACGACGCCTCCCCAGCCTGCGTCATAGGCGCGGCGGATGTTCGATTCAGACTCGGTCGGCGGTGCCGAGGCGAGCAAGAACGGATTGGGAAAGCGGATGCCGGTGAACTCGGTCGACAGGTCGGCCATGTGGATCTCCTCGCGTGTCCCGGAAGCGGGCATCGTAGACCACGCGGCTGCTGCTGCGATGAGCCGACCGTCACATCCCGGCCCGAACGTGCCGCGACCGAAACCGATTCGCGTCCGCGGGCGGCACTTCGTACGATGCGTCCATGCCGAAACTCGCGCCCTTCCGCCTTGATCCCATCCTCGTCGAACGCCCCTGGGGTGGGCAGCGACTCGCCGCGTACGGCAAGTCTCTGCCCGCTGGCGTGTCGATCGGCGAGAGCTGGGAGCTGTGTGACCTGCCCCAGCATGTCGTGCCCTCGATCGACGATCCAAGCAGCAGCGTGCTGGATGGGCCCTTCGCCGGAGCGCGACTGCGCACCGTCGTCGCCGAGGCGACCGAGGCGCTGCTGGGACCGGTGCAGCCAACGGCCGAGGGCCGGTTCCCGTTGCTCTTCAAGCTCCTGGACGCGCACGAGCACCTCTCGGTGCAGGTCCATCCCCATCGCGACTACGTGGCCACGCACCCCGGTGCGCGCTTGAAGACCGAGTCCTGGTACCTCGTCGACGCTGACCCCGGCTCCTCGCTCTACCTGGACGTGGTCGAAGGAGCGACAGCGGCTGACGTGGAGGCGGTCATGGGCACGCCGGACATCGTTCCACTATTGCGCGAGCTGCCGGCCGTCCCGGGCGCGTTCCACCACGTGCCGGCCGGCCTCGTCCATGCCCTCGGGGCAGGAACCTTCGTCGCCGAGGTCCAGACCCCCAGCGACACCACCTTCCGCATCTACGACTGGGCGGTCGAATACGGACGTGCACCCCGTCAGCTGCATCCGAGCGAATCGATGGGCAGCATTCGCCTCCACCCCGACGACGCGTTCTCTCTCGACCCGTCGACCGTCCCCGGTGTGCGCGAGCTGGTGCGCAACCAGCATTACTGGCTGCGCGAGCACCGCGTCGATGGCGGGGCCGGCCACCTTGCCGACACCGCCGGGCCGGTCGTCCTGAACATCGTGCGCGGCTCCATCGCCCTCGGCACCCTCCGGCTCTCGAGGGGGGCCACCGCCATCGTGCCGGCGTCGGCGGCCATCAGCACGTTCGAGGGTGAGGAGGCGATCGTCCTGGAGATGGGGTTCTAGCATCCGACGACCGGCTGGTCGGACGTTCCGGACGCTACCAGCCAGGCAGCGCGACATCGGTCGCTGCCGGGCGGAGCGCCAGGCCTGTCGCTGTATCGAAGAGATGCAGACGGTGGTATGGCAGGCTGCAGTCGACGTGGTCGCCGGGTCGGATGCCGGCGGACGGATCACCCACCGCGAGGATCTCGTCGTCGCCCAGGCGGACGTGGACGAGCAGCCGCGGCCCGAGGAACTCCACCAGCTCGCAGCGACCACGGAGGCCGATCTCATCGGCCGAGGACGACGCCGCCAGTCGGATGTCGTGGGGTCGGATCCCGACCGTGATGGCTGATCCGCCCGCCTGACGTACCTCCTCGGGAGGCGTGATCGCGAACGGACCCCAGCGCAGGGTCGCTTGTCCGTCCACCTGTACCAGATGCATCTCGAGGAGATTTATCGCCGGGCTGCCGACGAAACCGGCCACGAAGAGGTGGGCCGGATGCTCATAGAGCTCGTGCGGTGTACCGACCTGCATCAGCCTGCCCGCGTCCATGACCGCCACGCGCGACCCGATGGCGAGAGCCTCCGTCTGGTCGTGTGTCACCGACACGATCGTGCATCCCAGGTCGCGATGTAGGTGCTCGACCTCGACTCGCGCTTCGAGTCGCTGACGGGCGTCGAGGTGGGAGAGGGCGTCATCGAGCAGCAGCACGGATGGCGTCTGTCGGACGACGGCACGGCCCACGGCGACCTGCTGCGCCTCACCGGTCGCCAGACCACCGGGCCGGCGGCCGAGGAGGCGACTCAGCTCCATGGCATGCGCGACCTCTGCGACCCGATGGTCCACCTCCGCGGGCGGTACACGCCGCAGGCGCAGTGCGAAGCTGAGGTTGTCGCGCACGGCCATGTGCGGATAGAGGGCATATCCCTCGAACACCATGGCGATGTTCCGCTGGGCGGGCGCGACGGCCGTCATGTCCTGCCCGTCGAACAGGATGGCGCCGCGGTCCGGCGCCTCCAGTCCGGCGATGAGCCGCAGCAGCGTCGTCTTGCCACAACCCGAAGAGCCCACGAGCACCAGGAGCTCCCCGTCGGCGATCTCCAGGTCGACGTCAACGACCGCGTCCACGCTGCGATAGCACTTCGAAACGCCTGCGAGGGTCACGTTGGCCACGACGTGCTCCACCTTCATCGTCCGATCGCGTCGCACCAACAGGGTAGGAGGCGAGATCCATCTCTCGCAAGAGGCAAACGACCCTCAGCACGACGCGTCGCACCGACCCCCTGCAGCAGACGTAGGATGCGCGCATGAACGACGACGCCCCGGGCCTGCTGCCGCTGCCGGACCATTCGGTCGTGCCCGGCGTGTGGGCCCGCTTCACCGATATCGATGCTGACCACGGCGAGGGCTCGTGGCTCGTCGCCCGTGATGGCACGCGCTACCTCGACTACACCTCGGGGATCGGCGTCACCAACACCGGCCACGCTCATCCGCGCGTGGTCGAGGCCATCCGCGAGCAGGCCGGCAAGCTGCTCCACGGTCAGCAGAACATCGTCTACCACGAGCCCGGCCTGCGCCTCTATGAGCGCCTCGCGACGATGCTGCCCGGCGGCCCGTGGCAGGCGTTCCTTGCCAACTCCGGTGCGGAAGCGGTGGAGGCGGCGGTCAAGCTGGCCCGGGTCAGCACTGGCCGCACGCCGGTGATCGCGTTCCGCTACGGCTTCCACGGACGCACAGCCCAGGCCATGGCGCTCACCAGCGCCAAGCACACCTACCGCTCGGCCAACGAGCCCATCGTCGGCTCGGTCTACCACGCCGACCTGCCCTACTGCTATCGCGCTCCCGGTAGCCCTCACGCGCCCGCCGACTGTACCTGTGACTGGGAGGCCAGCCTGGAGCTGCTGTTCCACCAGCTGGTCGACCCGGACAAGGTGGCCGCCATCGTCGTGGAGCCGGTGGTCGGGGAGGGCGGCTATATCGTGCCCCCGCCGACGTTCCTGCCGCGCCTGCGCCAGATCAGCAGGCAGCACGGCATGCTGCTGGTGGTGGATGAGGTCCAGACCGGCTTCGGCCGTACCGGTGAGATGTTCGCCTTGCAGCACTCGCCGGTCGAGCCCGACATCGTCATCGTAGCCAAGGGCATCGCCTCAGGGCTGCCCCTCTCGGGCATCGTGGCGCGGCGGGAGCTGATGGAGCGTTGGCCCCCCGGCACCCACGGAGGGACATATGGCGGCAACGTCGTGGCCTGCGCTGCGGCCCTTGCCACCATCGCCGTCATCGAGGAAGAGGGCCTCGTGGCCAATGCGCGGGAGCGGGGCGCCCAGCTGCTCGCCGGCGTCCGCGAGCTGCGGGCTCGCCACCCTGTCATCGGCGACGCTCGGGGCCTCGGCTTGATGGTGGCCATGGAGCTGGTGCGGCCGGGGGAGGGGGACGGTCGCGTCCCCAACCCCGTCGCCACCCGGCGCGTCCTCGCCGCTGCGCTCGAGCGTCGGCTGCTGCTCATCTCGGCGGGACCCTATGGCAACGTCGTGCGCATCATCCCGCCCCTGGTCACGACTGCCGAGGAGGTCGACCTCGCGCTCAGCATCCTCGACGCGGTGTTGGCAGAAGTCGCCGCCTGACGATTCGGCCGCCACCGACGTTAGCCCAGCAGGGCCGGCAGGTGCCCGGCGAGCGCGTTGACATCGGATGCTAGGGTGACCGCACCTCCGGCCCGCCACTGCACCGTGCCCATCGCATCGCGCCGGTGGCCCCGGGGGGTCGTGGAGGTGATCGATGGCGGTTTCCCAGGGCCCCCAGCCGGCTCGATACAGCCGAGTCATGATCGGCATCCACTGGCTCAGCGCGATCATCATCATCATCCTGCTGTTGCAGGGCCTGCTGATGACCAAGCTCGAGGATGACGGGCTCAAGACGAACATCTATCGGCTCCACGTCACGCTCGGCTATCTCGTGCTCGTCCTCACGATCATCCGCCTGACCTGGGCCAGGCGTGATCGGCGACCCGAGCCCCTGGCGATGCCGGATCCCGAGCGCATCCTCTATCGAGGGACGCACGTGTTGCTCTACGTGGGAGCGTTCCTGGCCACGATCAGCGGCATCCTGCTCCTCGCTGGCAGTGGCATCGTCCCCATCGCGCCGGAAGTCATCGCCGCTGATGTCGACCGCTCACTTCCGTTCCGCAACGCGCACTGGCTGTTCGCCATGGCCATGCTCATCTTGCTGATCGGCCACGTCGGCGGCGTCTGGATCTACCAGCGCCGGAACGGCCGGACGCTTGAGCGGATGGGCATCGGTCGGGGTGCCCGGAACTAGGGCGCATCCGCCGCGAGGTAGCGTGGGGCCGGCCGGGCTCGTCAGTCGGTGGAGCCCGCGTCTCTGGACTTGGCACGGACCGTCAGCGGCCCCAGCCCGCGCATGACCTCACCGGCCGCAAAGCCCTGCTCGTAGGCCGGCATCGGTGGTGGCGGCGCATCCCGCAGCTGTTGCCACAGACGGATCATGCCGTAGGTGCCGTGTTGCCGGACCGTCTCCACGCGAGACAGGTCCAGCACCTGGTTGAGGTACTGCTCGCCGCTGCCGCCGCTCGTGAGCACGTGGCCCTCTGGGTCGACCATGAGGGAGCCGCCGGTGCCCATCAGCCCGCCGTAGTTGGGGCTGACGACGTAGACCTGGTTGGCGATGGCGTTGGCTCGCGTCAGAACCAGCTCCAGCTCGCGGTCGTTGGTGCGCGTGTACGTCGGCTGCAGGATCACATCGGCACCCATCCAGGTGAGGTTGCGCGTGATCTCCGGGACCCACGCATCGAAGCAGATGATCAGTCCGAAGCGGCCCACCCCGGGGATATCGAAGACGGTCAGCTCGTTGCCCGGCTTGGTCGTCTCGTAGGGCATCCAGGGCATGATCTTGCGGTATCGCGCCACCAGCTCGCCATCGGGGTCGAAGGCCAGTGCTGTGTTGTACAGGTCGCCGCCCGCCGCCTCGTAGATGGAGCCGGGCACGATCCACTTGCCCACGCTCCGGGCCAGGTCGGAGATGCGCTGCGTGAGCGTGCCGCCGATGGGCTCTGCCACCGATTCGACATAGCCGTTGGGATAGCCGTCGTCCCAGCTGCCGAGCGCGGTCAGATAGACCTCGGGGAAGACGTAGAGGTCGAGATTGGGAAAGACCGCAGCGAGCGTGCGCACGTGGTTCTCGAACGACCGGAACGTCGCCTCGCGGTCGTAGGGCACGGGCGCGACCTGGGCCGCCACGATGCCGATGTTCCGGCTCATCCGTTCACCTCCTGCTCGAAGCGTCCTGTCGTCTGTTCGGCGAAGTGGCAGGCGGCTGCTCCGCCCTGCCTGGTCTCGATGGTGGGCACGCTGTTCTCGCACTCCTGTGGTCGCCCCAGCCGCTCGCGCAGCCAGCAGCGGGGATGGAAGGCGCAGCCCGATGGCGGCGCCGTGGCGCTGGGGATCTCCCCCGATAGCAGCAGCTGTGGCGGGCCGTCGGCGTCGACGTCAGGGCGCGCCAGGATGAGCGCCCGCGTGTAGGGATGCTGTGCCGCCTCGAAGATCTGCTGGGCCGGACCCTGCTCCACGATGCGCCCCAGGTACATCACCGCCACGCGCTCGCACAGGTAGCGCACCACACCCAGGTCGTGCGAGATGAGCAGGTAGGTGAGGTCATGCTCCGCGCGCAGGCGTACCAGCAGCTCCAGCACCTGTGCCTGTACCGAGACATCCAGAGCGGAGGTCGGTTCGTCGAGGATCAGCAGTCGCGGTTGCAGCGAGATGGCGCGGGCGATGGCCACTCGCTGGCACTGGCCGCCGGAGAGCTCGTGAGGGCGACGATCGCGCAGGTTCTGCGCGAGGCCGACCTCGTCGATGAGCCGCTCGACGCTGGCGCGGAGCTGGCTGCGCGAAAGGCCGCGATGGGCACGCAGCGGCTCGGCGATGAGGTCGAAGACGCTCATGCGTGGATCGAGCGAACCGACGGGGTCCTGGAAGACGACCTGCATCTGCGGTCGCATGCGGCGTAATGCGCGGCCGCCCAGGTGCGCGATATCCAGGCCGTCGAGCCGGACGCTGCCGGCTGTCGGCTCCAGCAGCCGGAGGATGCAGCGGGCCAACGTGGTCTTGCCCGACCCGGACTCGCCCACCAGCCCGAGGGCCTCGCCGACCTCGATATCGAGGTCGACGTCCGTCACCGCCTTGACCAGGCCGGCTCCACGGTGGCCCTTCACCTCGAACTCCTTGACCAGCCCGCGGACCTGCACCAGCGGCGCCATCGAACCGCCGCTCATGCGCCCGCTTCATGGGCGGCCACGTGGCACGCGACGTGTTGGCCGCCAGTGACCGGCAGCAACTCCGGGCGCTCCGTGGCGCAGCGGTCGATGGCCAGCGGGCAGCGTTCGCGGAACGAGCAGCCCTCGATGGCGCCGGGGTCGGGCGGCACCGCCCCGGGGATGGTGGTCAGCGTCCCGGCCGCTCGATGGGTCCGTGGCACCGCCGCGATCAGCCCACGCGTGTAGGGGTGGCGTGGCTGCGCGAAGAGCGCGCTGGTGGCGGCTGTCTCGACGACGCGTCCGGCATACAGCACCGCGACCCGGCTGCAGACGCGTCGGACGACGCCCAGGTCGTGGGTGATGAAGAGGACGCTGAAGCCCATCTCCCGCTGCAGCCGCAGGATGAGCTCGAGGATCTGCGCCGCGATGGTCACGTCCAGTGCCGTCGTGGGCTCGTCGGCGATGAGCAGCTTGGGCCGTGACAGCAGTGACAGCCCCAGCATGGCGCGCTGCAGCATGCCGCCGGACAGCTGGTGTGGGTAGCTGCGCATGACGCGATCGGGATCGGGCATGGCGCACGAGCCCAGGACCTCGCGGATGCGCGCGTCGGCCGACTTGCCCTTGAGCCCCTCGTGCGCGGCCAGGACGTCACGCATCTGCGAGCCGATGGTGAAGACGGGGTTGAAGCTGTTGGTCGGGTTCTGGAACACCATCGCCACGTCGGTGCCGCGGAAGCTCCGCCAGTCGGCATCGGACAGCCGCAGCAGGTCGCGTCCCAGCAGGCGCAGCTCGGAGGCCTCGACCTCGGCGGTATCGGGCAGCAGCCCCAGCACGGACAGCCCGGTCACGGTCTTGCCGCAGCCCGTCTCGCCTACGACCCCCAGCACCTCACCGTGGCCGACGTCGAGGTCGATGCCGGACACGGCCGTCGTGCGGCGGCCCGGCGTGCGGAAGCTGATGCGCAGGTCGCGGATGCGCAGCACCGGCTCGTCGAGCGGGATCGTCGTCTCGTGCCATCAGTCTTCCTGCCGCGGGTCGAGCAGGCGCAGCAACAGGTCACCGACGAGGTTGAAGGCCAGCACCGTAAAGAAGATGGCCAAGCCCGGGAACGTCGACAGCCACCACTGGTCGAGGATGTACTGACGGCCCTCGGTCACCATCAGGCCCCAATCGGGTGCCGGTGGCCGGTGCGCCGAGTCCGATGAAGGCGAGGCCGCCCGCGGCAAGGATGACGGTGCCGATGTCGATGGTGGCCTGCACCACGATCGGTCCGAGCGAGTTGGGCACGATGTGGCGGAAGATGATGGTGCTCTCACGGATGCCCATGGCGCGGGACGCATCCACGAACGGCCATTCGCGCAGTGAGACGGCCAGCCCGCGCGAGATGCGGGCGTACCACGGCCACCACGAGATCGACCAGCGCCAAGGTCGCGTTGTGCAGGCCCGGCCCGAGGGCGGCCACGATGGCCATCGCCAGCAGCAGCGGCGGGAAGGCCAGGAACAGGTCCGTGATGCGCATGATCAGGCCGTCGATGCGGCCGCGCCGGTAGCCTGCGATGGCGCCCAGTGGGACACCGATGAGGATGGCCAGACCGACCACCATGAGCGAGACCTCGAGCGCGATGCGAGCACCCAGGATGACCCGGCTGAACACGTCTCGACCCAGCTGGTCGGTGCCGAAGATACTGCCGCGCTCGGCGGCAGCAGGCGCTGGTCCACATCCACGGCGCCGGCGCCGTCGCCCGGGTGGGGCGCCAGCCAGGGACCGAGTACCGCCGCCACGATGAGCACCACGATGACCATCAACCCGAAGAGCGCCAGCGGGTCGGCCCGGATGGCGCGAGCCGCGCGGCGAGCGAAGCCGGGTCGCTCGGCGACATGCGTCGGTAGCCGATTGAAGGTCGCCGCCATCAGCTCAGCCGGATACGTGGATCGACCCAGGCCTGCGCGAGGTCGACGATGAGATTGATGACGACGTACGCTGCGGCCCCGAACAGCGTGACGCCCATGATGACCGGGTAATCGGTGGCGTGGATGGCCCTGACCGTGTACGTGCCCAGGCCGGGCCAGTTGAAGACGAACTCGACGAAGAACGTGCCGGTCAGCATGTACGCCAGCGTCAAGCCGATGACGGTCAGCACCGGCACCAGCGCATTGCGCAGCGCGAGGCGGCGGACGATCGAGCCGCTCACGCAAGCCGTAGGCGCGGGCCGTGCGGACGTAGTCGCTACCCAGTGTCTCCAGCATCGACGAGCGCGTCATGCGAGCGATGAGGCCGATGGGAAACGCCGCCAGCGTCACGGCCGGCAGGATCAGATGCCAGGTCGATATCCACGAAGGCCATCCAGTTGCCGCTGATGAGCGGCAGTCGACGATGTAGACGCCTGTGACCTCGGCGACGGGGCTGACGAAGCGCAGATCGCTGTCGACGCGACCCGACAGCGGCAGCATGTCGAGCGATCGGAAGAAGAGCGATCTGCAGCAGCAGGCCCAGGAAGAAGGCCGGCACCGAGACGCCGATGATCGACCCGATACGGACGCCGATGTCGACCGGACGACCCTGCCATCGCGCTGACAGCATGCCCAGTGCGAGGCCGACCGGCAGGGCGATGAGCATGGCCGCGATGATGAGCTCCAGGGTCGCCGGCAGCCGGTGCAGGATGGTCTGAAGGACCGGCTGTTTGCTGCCGATCGATGCACCCCAATCGCCCTGCGAACATGTCGCGCATGTAGACCAGGTACTGGACGTGCAGCTCCTCGTCCAGGCCCAGCTGGTCGCGGACGCGCGCGATATCGTCTCGGGCCTGGCACGCGGGCCGATGTAGGTGGCCGCGACATCGCCGGGCAAGAGCGGGCGAGCGCGAAGGTGATGACCGAGACGCCCGCCAGCACCACGGCCGATGAGGCGAGGCGGCGCAGCAGGAACCTGATCACGGATGTGGTGTCCTTCGTGACGGAGATGAAGAGGCGCGTGGACGGCCTTCGCCGTCCACGCGCCGATCGCGCTGGGGCCTAGGCCGCAGGTGTCAGGTCGTAGAAGAAGAACTGGGTGAAGGGGTAGTTGATGTTGTACTCGAACCCTTCAACGTGGTCCCCGGTCGAGGTCGACCGCCTTGGTGTCGATGAAGAACACCGCCGGCGACTCCTCCACGAGGATGTTCATGGCCTCGAGGTACTTGGCCTGGGCCGCATCCCGGTCGGTGCCGGTCAGTGCGATGGCCTCGTCGATGAGGCTATCGAACTCCTCGTTGGCCCAGTAGCTCAGGTTGAACGAGGGCGTCTCGCTGCTCTTGAACATCGAGGCCAGGTTGTCCGAGCCGGCATCGCTGTAGGTGGGCCACCACAGCAGCAGGAACATGTCCTGCCGACCCTCGGGGTCTCCCTTGCCGACATCCCACTGCTGTCCGAACGTGGCCGTGGGCGTCAACGTCACGTCGACGCCGAGCTCGGCGTAGGCGGCCTGCAGCAAGGGTGCGTAGCCGGCGTGGATGGGGTTGTCCGCGAAGTACGTGATCTCCAGGGCGAAGCCGTCAACGCCGGCCTCGGCCATCAGCGCCTTGGCCTTGTCGAGGTCATAGCTGTACTGCGGGATCTCGTCCGAGTACGGGAAGACGCCCGGTGGCACGGTGGCCCGGTCCTGGACCGCATTGCCGGCAGCTGCGACCGTGATGATGTCCTCGTAGGGGGTCGCATAGGCAAGGGCCTGGCGGACCCGGACGTCGTCAAGCGGCGGGCGCTCGGTGTTGAGGAAGCCGACGTAGTTGAAGAGCGACGGATCGCGATGCACGGTGAAGCCATCGAGGGCATCAACCTCATCAGCACTCTCGGTGGGGATGCGGTTGGCCACGTCGATCTGGCCGCCTTCGAGGGCCTGCTGCTGGTTGAGCGGATCGAGGATAGACACGAGGACCTTCTCGTAGTGGTTGGCGTCGTCCCAGCCGTTGCGATAGTCGGGGAACTGGGTCAGCAGCACCTCGGTCGTGGGCGTCCACGACTCGAGCATGTACGGACCCGTCCCGAAGCTCTGGCCGTTGGCTCCAGCGGTCTGGAAGTACTCCGGGTCTTCGGCAGCAGCAGCGATGGCCGCCGGGCTGACCATCCATGCGGAATAGGTGCTGGCGGCAACGAGGTCGAGCGCGGCCGGGGTGGAGAGATTCACGTCGATGGTGTACTCGTCGACGACGTCGACGGACTCGACCGGCCACCAGATCCAGGAGGCGCCAGCCCCGGCTGCCTTGTTGGCATCGATGGAGGCCTTGGCGGCTTCAGCGTTGAATGGCTCACCGTCGTGGAAGGTCACGCCTTCCTGGAGGTAGAAGGTCCAGGTCAGGCCGTCTTCGCTGACGGACCAGTCGGTCGCCAAGCCGGGCTCGAAATCGTTCGCAGCGCCCAGGGGCGTGGCATAGACCAGCGGCTCATAGATGTTGGCCATGTACTGGGCTTCGGTGGAATACGACTGAAGCGGATCCCAGGTCGAGATCGTCGGCCGTATGGCCGACCTTGAGGACATCGACATCCTGCGCCATCACCGCGACGGACAACCCGACCACGCTGATGCTGAGTGCCGCCGCAACGGCACACCACACGACGCACACGTCGCGGCTGGGGATTGGTTCCTTGCATTCACCTCTCCTCGAGTTTCCGTGGGGGCATGGCCGGTTGGCCGGCTCCCCGACGCTCCGTTGGCGGGCAGTCTTGCCCACCTTGCCCATTCCGTCTAATACTTGGTGTGTCATCAAACCATACCTGTGAGGCATGGGTGGAACTGAGACACCTTCGCTACTTCGTGGCTATCGCCGATGGCGGCTCGATCACCCGCGGCGCCCATGCCGTACGTGTCGCCCAACCCTCGCTCTCGCGACAGCTGCGCCAGCTGGAAGAGGAGATCGGTGAAACGCTGTTCGATCGCAGTGGCGGGCGTGCCCGTCTGACTGCGGCCGGAGAGGTGTTCCTGCCCCTCGCTCGGGACCTGGTGGGTCGCGCCGAGCGCGCCGAAGCCATCATGCAGGGTCTCGCGGAGCCCGATCGGGTCTCACTGCGCATGGCCGCTCCCGAGACCACGGTGGCCGACGTCATCGCCCCATTCCTCGCGGCACTGTCCGCCGATGCGCCGATGGTCAACGTGCAGGAGGCCCTGCCGGCGCAGGTCCATGCCGAGGTGCTGTCCGGAAGCGCCGACCTGGGTATCTCATCGGTGCCGCCACCGCGCCAGCTGGCCAGTCGACTGATCGTGCACTTCCCCATCTGGGCCTACGTGCGGCCCGAGCACCGCTGGGCTCGACGAAACGTCGTGACGGTCCGGGAGTTGGCCCTTGAGCACTTGCTGGTGCTGGGCGAGGAGCACGGCACCCGCCGGCAGCTGGACGCCGCGATGTCAGATGCCGGCGTCTCATATGCGGTCGCGGCGGAAACCAACGTGCCACAGGTGGCGCAGGCCCTGGCCGCCGCAGGCCGAGGCGTGGCCGTGGTGTCCGACGATGCCCGCTACGGCCTGCATGGTGTGCGCATCCGCCCGGCCGACGCGCCAACCGAGCTGCAGGTGCCGCTATTCGGAGCCTGGGACGACAGCCACTACGCAGCCGCCGCCATCGGTGCGTCTCATCGACGGCCTGGCCAGCTACGCGCAGGCTCGCTACGGCAGCCCCGCAACGATGCGGCCGCCGCTTGCGGCGCCCTAGTCGTCCTCGGCTGGCTCCTGGCCCTCGCCGCGAGCCTCATCTCCGCCTGCGCCGCGAGGCCTGACCCCCGGTCTGGAATGCGTTGATGCGCTGCGGACGCGGCGCACCATGGCCACGGTCGGCGCCGACAGCGTGGCCCCGAGGATGCCGAAGAACACCGAGCCGATGATGGTCGAGCCGAACGACACGATGGGGTGGAGGTCCAGCGCATTGCGCTCGAGCTGTCGCTGGATGATGGGCTGGACGACGTTCTGGGCGACCAGGATGACCACGAGCATGATGACGGCGGGCACGATGCCACCCGAGCCGAACGCGATGAGCAGTGCGAACACCGACGACACCAGCGCGCCCAGATAGGGCACGTACGACGTGATGAAGGTGATCAGCCCGATGGTGAAGGCCAATGGGACGCTCATGACCCGGCGGCCAGCCCGACCACCATGGCCACCGGCAGGCTGGAGAGCGTGAGCACGTAGAAGTAGTCGCGGAACGAGCGCGTCGCGTCGGCGACGATGCCCTCGCCCAGGTCGGCCGGCACGCCCAGGTGGGAGCCGACCCAGGCGGCCAGCGTTTCCCACTCGGCGATGACGAAGTAGAGGATGAACAGCGCGATGAAGGTGCTGACCAGGAAGCTGCTGATGCCGGAGAACGCGCCGGGCACGTAGGAGAGCAGGCCGGGCAGGACGTCGTCGAGGAATGTCGTGAGCTGCGCGCGGAGGTCCTCGCACGATGACGACCGAGACGCCGCGCTCCGTGAGCCAGTCGCGCCGCTGGTCGATGGCGTTCTGGGGCTGGTCGATGATCTCAGGGCCCTGGTCGATGATGCCGATGACGACCACGCCGATGGCGACGACGGCCAGCACGCAGAGGCCCACCAGCACCAGCAGCGAGGCCACCTGCCGAGGCATGACTCGAGCCAGCAGGCGGGCCACCGGTTCGAAGACCATGCCCAGCACGATGGCCACGATGAGCGGCAGGACGAACCCGAGATGGCCGAGAAGCCGGTGTAGATCATCAGGGCCAGCAGCAGCATGCCCACGATGGACCAGGCGCGGATGCCCGCGCTGCGGATGCGGCGGTCGCGCTGCGGGTCGAAGAAGTCAGTGCTTCGGCGAGTCTCGGTCATGAAGCTTCCCCTTCGCGGGCCGTCGCAGGCAGCCTGCTGGACGCAGCTGTCGGAGAGGTCGGCAAGCGGTAGAGGAACAGTCCCACGACGAGGCCCACCCCAGCCAGCGTGAGGCGGAGGGCCAAGGCATCGACCACCACGATCGAGATGGCGAACGTGACCGCGAGTACCACCAGCGCTCGCGTCTTCACGCCGGGCGGCAGGGAACGCGTGGCCCGCGATTACGAACGATCGAACCGAGCGCGGGCTGGCCGAGCGAGCCAGCGATAGAGGCGTGGGGAGCGTGCGTGCAGAGCACGCCGCCGCGACGAGCAGGAAGGGCGCGCCAGGCAGGACCGGCACGACGATGGCCGATGACTCGCAGGACCAGCGCGACGCTGCCGACGAGCAGGAGGAGCGCCGGATCGGCGCTGAGAGCGGCGAACCGTGCTGTAGCCGTGTCGGCGATGGGGCAGTCACGCGTGGACGATGCCGTCGGGCGGCCTCAGTGCCCGAGGGCTCACTCCCGCGCGAGACGCCCCGCAGGAGACGCCCCAGGATGTCGGCGCCGGTGACGATCCGACGCTCCGATCCCCACAGGAACACGACGTCGTGTCGATGACGTCGTCCTCGTTACCGAACCCGTCAGCCGCAGTCGGCCGATGATGCGGCCGAGCGGCAGCGCCGGGTCGAGGACGATGACCGCGGTGGCAGTGATGCGCCACCACCCGCGTCGCTGCCGTGCGTCAGGAGATCACGCAGGAAGCGATCGCGTCGAGCGCGATGCGCGGCTCATGCCGAGGGTCGGTCAGGATGACCGATGGTGGCCGGAGGCGTCGACCCGCTGCACGAAGGGGTGCCTCCGCGCCAGCGCGAGCCGAGGCAGCTGGCAGCGTGCCCCCATCGCCACGCACCGGTAGAGCGAGACGCTGCCCTCGTCGAGGGGCCCGCCTTCCTCGGCCACGAGCACGTCGTCGAGCGTGAAGAAGTTGAGCGCGCCCAGCGCCTCGACGCGGTCGACCTCGTGGCGTCGGTGGTGTTCATGTGCTGGTGGAAGAGCGCCCTGAGCTCGATCTCGCGGAAGCACGTCGTCGCCTCGCGGCCGAACAGGGCGTCGAGCATGCGTGCCGATGGCAAGGCGACTGGTGCCGAGGATGATCTGCGAGACGCGCAGCACGGTGCGAGCCGGGAGGCGATCGCAGCGTGTTGCGCGAGAAGTACGCCTGTGTGGGGATATCAAGACCTTTACGATCG
>CAVQRP010000015.1:0-46699 GCA_963715295.1 uncultured Chloroflexia bacterium | reverse complement strand
CCTAGCCTCGCCTACGCCTCCGCCAGCAGCTCCGGTGGCACCAGCCAACGAAGCTCGGCATCGCCATCGCTCAGCTGCGTGTTGAGATCGATGGTGGCCAGCGCGCCCTTCTTCATGCTCACGCCGGCTGCATCGATGAGGTACTCGAGCAGGCTGGAGAAGTCGGGGTCATGACCCACGAGCATCGGTTCGCGAGCGCCCAGCTCGTCGAGCAATGCCCACAGCTCCTGCTTGCCGAAGCCGTCTGCGAGGCGCTGGTCGAGCTTGACGCTCATGTCCAGCGCGGACGCCACGATCTCGGCGGTCTGGTGTGCCCGCGTCCTGGGGCTGCTGACGATGACGTCGGGCCGCACGCCGCGTTCGCGGAGGAATGCCCCAAGGCGCTGGCACTGGCCGCGGCCCTTCGCCGTGAGTGGGCGCAGGTCGTCATCGCCGATCCACTCGAACGCGTCGCCGGCATGGGCATGGCGCAACAGGTGCACGCGCACCCGGTCTCGGTCGGCAGAGCGTTGTGGCATGCCCGATAGGGTCGCACGTCAGCAGGGTCGTGAACGGTGCATCTCCGCACCGTTCACCGTGCTCGGCGCTGCCCCGTCAGCCGTCGTCCGTCTGGCGCTTGTCCGACACCGACATGAACAGGTCGATGCGCTGGCTGATGGCGGTGACGACGCGCCGGAAGGCCTCCAGGCGCTCCTCTTCGCTGCCCGCCGCCTGCGATGGGTCGGGGTAGCCCCAGTGGAGGCGCTCACCCTCGCCCGGGAAGACGGGGCAGTTCTGACGCGCGGCGTCGCACACGGTGATGACGTAGTCGAACGCCTGGCCCATGAACTCCTGCACCGACTTGGAGCGCAGGCCCTCGGTCGGCAGCCCCGACTCTCGCAGCACCGTGAGCGTGAGCGGCCGCACCTCGGCCGCCTCTGTGCCGGCGGAGAAGACCTCGAAGGCATCGCCACCCTTCGCGCGCAGCAGCGCCTCCGCCATGATCGAGCGGGCCGAGTTGTGCGTGCACACGAAGAGCACGCGGATGGGCTCGTCACCCCTGTCGCGTCGCGGAGCGGCGTCGCGGCTGCTCACGCGTTGAGCTCTGTGACCACTCCGGTGGCGAGGAACACGACATCCTCGGCGATGTTGGTCACACGGTCGCCGACACGCTCGAGGTAGTGGGCGGCGAAGATGATGCGGGCGCCGAGGTCCACGTTGGCCGGGTCGGCCCGCATGAGGTCCAGGGTCTCGGCGAAGATGGCGTGGTAGAGCTCGTCGAGTTCGTCGTCCTGACGCGCGACGATGCGGGCGCGCTCGGCGTCGGTCTCGACCACGGCTTCGAGCACACCACGCACCATGGTTGCGCGCCACGCGTCCCATCTCCGGCAGGTGTACATGGCCCCTGAGCGGAGCGAACGGCGCCAGTTTGCGCGCCTGCTTGGCAACGGACGCGGCGTAGTCACCCATCCGCTCGAGGTCGTAGGCGACCCGGTCCAGTGCCAGCAGGAAGCGCAGGTCACGCGCCACCGGCTGCTGCGTGGCGATGGTCAGGGTGATGAGGTCGGAGACCCTGTGCTCCATGGCATTGATGTCCTCGTCATGCTCGATGATCGCCGCTGCCGCCTCGGCGTCGTGCGTTTCGAGTGCCACGATGGCCGCCAGGATGCGTTCTGCCACGAGGCTGCCCATGCGCAGGATGAGGTCCTTGATCTCCTGCTCGCGGGCGTCCATGGCCTCACGCGTGTAGGGCCGCGGGATCTCGGCGAGGGGATGCTCGTCGAGATCGGTCGGCAACGCCTCGGGACTCTCGCCGGTGGGCGCTGCCGCCGGCTGCTCCTCATTCTGTCGTCCGGTCGGATCGGTCATCGCGTGCTCCTCATCCGAAGCGACCGGAGACGTAGTCCTCGGTCAGTCGGTTCTTGGGGTTGGTGAAGATCTCACTGGTCGGCGCCTTCTCGACAAGGTACCCGGCGCGGTCTTCGCCCATCGTCAGGAACACCGTCTCGTCTGACGCCCGTGCCGCCTGCTGCATGTTGTGCGTCACGATGACGATGGTGTACTCGCTGCGGCAGCTCGAACATGAGCTCCTCGATCTTGAGCGTGGCCACCGGGTCCAGCGCCGAGCAGGGTTCGTCCATCAGGATCACATCCGGTTCCACGGCGATCGCGCGCGCGATGCACAGGCGCTGCTGCTGCCCGCCGGACAGCGCCGTGCCGGGCTGCTTCAGCTTGTCCTTGACCTCGTCCCAGATGGCGGCACGCCGCAGGCTGCGCTCCACCAGCTCGTCGATGTTGCCCTTGTAGCCCGCGATGCGCGGGCCGAAGGCGACGTTGTCGTAGATCGACTTCGGGAACGGATTGGGCTTCTGGAAGACCATGCCGATGCGCCGCCGTACCTCGACCGGATCGACCTTCGGGTCGTAGAGGTCCACGCCGTGGTACAGGATCTTGCCCGTGTTGTGCGCCACCGGGACCAGGTCGTTCATGCGGTTGAAGCAGCGCAGCAGCGTCGACTTGCCACAACCGGAGGGCCCGATGAAGGCCGTGATACGGTTCTTGGAGATGTCCATGCTGATGTCGCGGACGGCCCGGAAGTCGCCGTAGTAGGCGTTGAAGTCGGAGACTTCGAAGACGTTCTCGCCGACAGCCGCGCCCTTCTGCTTGCCACCGCCACCGACGTCCACCTTCATCGCCCGCATGCCGGCGGCGCGAGCGGCCTGCTCGTCGCTGCCGCTGCTCGTGCCGGGTGCCTCTACGGTCATCGTCTCACCACTTCCTTGCATATCGGTTCCTCAGGATGATGGCAATGGCGTTCACCAGCAGGATGACCACGACGAGTACGAGGATGGCGGCCGAGGTCAGCGGCTGGAAGCCGGGATTGGGGTTGCGCGCCCAGACGTAGATGATCGTCGGGAGCGAGGTATAGGGCCCATGAAGCTGGTCCAGGAAGGTGGCGTTCGCCGGCTGCGCGAAGCCCGTCGCGGCAGCGCCCACCAGCAGCAATGGCGCGGTCTCCCCGAAGGCCCGTGCCAGCGTCAGGATCACACCCGTCAGGATGCCCGGGGCGGAGTAGGGGAGCACGTGCGAGCGGATGACCTCCCAGCGGGTGGCGCCCACCCCGAAGCCGGCCTCGCGGATGCTGGCCGGCACCGCGCGCAGGGACTCCGCGCTCACGATGATGGTGATGGGCAGCACCAGCACGGCCAGCGTGAGCCCGCCGGAGATCACCGTGCGTCCGCCGGTGACGCCTTCCATGGTCAGCACGAAGAAGGACAGGCCGAGGATGCCGTAGACCACCGCGGGCACGCCGGCGAGGTTGCGGATGATCGTGTTCAGCGTCCGGCTCAGCAGGTTGTCGGGGGCATATTCCTCGAGGTAGATGGCCGCGGCGATGCCTGCCGGCAGGGCCAGCATCGCGACCAGCATCATCATCACCACCGAACCGAAGAGGCCCTGGGAGATGCCCGCGTTCTCCGGACGTGATGCCAGCGGCGTGTTGAGGAAGTCCAGCAGGCCGCGCTCGGTCCACACGGGGATCGATTGGACGAAGGTGGCCAGCAGCAGCCAGACGAGGAATGAGAAGGCCACCACCAGCGAGAACAGCAGGAACCCTTCGAAGGACCGGCTGCGCCAGTCCGCCTTGCGGCCCTCGAGCGCGCGGCGGACGACCTCGGCCGCCTCGGGCTGCTGCCCCAGTCCTGCCAGCCGACCGGCCATCAGATGGACCCCTTTCGACGCATGCGACGCACATAGCTCTCGCTGATGAGGTTCAGCGCCAACGTCATGGCGAACAGAAGCAGTCCCACGAAGAAGAGGCTCTCGTAGGGCAGGTTCACCTCGCCGGCCCGTGACTGGTCGGAACCGACGGCGAGGCCGACCATCGCCGCCGTCATGGTCTGGCCGGGCAGGCAGGGGTTGAGGTTGAAGGCCGCGCCACCGGTGCCGCCGGCGGCGATGGAGACGATCATGGTCTCGCCGATGGCTCGCGAGAGCCCGATGATGAGCGCCGCCACGATGCCCGAGACGGCGGCCGGGAAGACCACCCGCAGCGTGGTGGTCCGTTTCCGCGCGCCCAGGCCATACGAGGCCTCGCGCAGCGAGCTGGGCACCGCGTACATGGCGTCCTCGGCGATGCTCGCCACGAGCGGGGTGATGAGGACGCCCACGGCGATGCCGGCGGAGACCATGTTGAAGGGGATGGTCGGGCCCGGGCAGATGGGATCGGCGATGACGGGGCTCAGGGTGGTGAGCGCGAAATACCCCAGCACGACGCTGGGGATCGCGGCAAGCATCTCGAGGATGGGCTTGAGCCAGCCGCGCAGCCGGGGGCTGGCGTACTCCGACAGGTAGATCGCCGCACCCAGCCCCAGGGGTGTGGCGATGAGCATGCCGATGGCTGAGATGACGACCGAGCCCGCGATGAGGGTGGGGATGTCGAAGCGCAGCGAGCGCGGTTCCCAGATGCCGTTGACCAGGGATGGCAGGTCGACGTTGGTGATGAAGACGAATGCTTCGGTAGCCAGCGACAGGACGATGCCCACCGAGATGACGACGGCCAGCAGTGAGGCCAGGAAGAACAGCCCCCGCAGGACCCGCTGCGTGCGTGCGCGCGATGGCGAGACATGCAGGTCCTCCGCTCTCAGCGGCCGGCTGGGCGATGCCATCTGCCTTGAGGCTCCTTCGCTAGTGGTACGTGCCGTGTGAGAGCGGCCGCAAGACCGGACCCCGGGACGAGGGTCCGGTCTTCGACGGCCGTTGGGAGAGAGGCGCTGTCAGGGCTACTCGGTGCTCATGCCGGAGGCCGCAGCCCAGGCTGCTCGAGTCTCCTCGAGCTCCGCGGCTGGAAGCTGGACGTAGCCCACGTCGGTGACGTTGGCGATGCCCTCGTCGGAGAGGTAGAAGTCGACCCAGGGGCCGAGCGCGGGGTTCGACTCCAGCCGGTTCAGGGCGGGGTAGACGAAGAGCGGGCGGCTGATGGGATAGCTGCCGTCGGAGACGGTCTCAGGCGTGGGCACGACGCAGCCGTCGCCACCGTCGACACCCAGGACCTTGACCGCGTCGCCGGCCTCCTGCGCGTAGGCCAGGCCGACGAAACCGGCAGAGGTGGGGAACTGCGAGACGCCCTGGATGATGACCAGGTCGTTGGCCGCGCCGACGTAGTAGGGCGGGACGGGATCGCGGGTGCCGGCGTCGACGCCGCGCTCATCGGCGATGTCCTCGAGGGCCAGCTCGATGAAGGAGTCGTAGGTGCCGGATTCGGTGCCGGGCGCGGTGATGGCGATGTCACCCTCCGGGAACACGGTCGTGGAGCCCAGCTCGGCGGCGAGCTCGCCGGCCTGCTGCCACGTCGTGATCTCGCTCGATTCCGGGCCGAAGATGGCGTAGAGATCGATCAGGTTGAGACATTCGACCGGGTTCTGCGGCGAGGTCAGGACGGCGATGCCGTCGTAGCCGATCTTGAGCTCGACCCACTCGACGCCGTACTCCGCGCAGAGGGAGGCTTCCTCATCCTTGATCTGGCGAGAAGCGTCGGAGACGTCGCTGTTGTCGACGCAGAAGAACTGGGCGAAGCCGTCGCCGGTGCCTTCCTCGCCCACGGCGAAGCCGAAGCCGGGGTTGGTCGCGGCGAAGCCCTCGGACACGGCCAGGGAGATGGGGGCGACGGTGGACGAGCCGTGCACGTCAACGGTGCCCTCGACATCCTGGGCGAGTGCCCCCCCGACCGCGGTCGTGGTCAGCAGTGCAGCCGTGGCAGCGGCCAGGCTGAGGCGGGTGGTGGTTCGCATCGGACGAACGATCCTCCTAGTGGTAGTTGTCAGGGTTCCCCCGAAGGGTCCCTCGGAGACAGGGTGCAGGTTCGGGCGGCCGCGTGAACGCCGGATTGCACGTCGGTTAACGCTTGGTTAACGGAACGGTCTCCAGACGATAGCCCGCACCGCGAACCGTGAGAAGCCAGACCGGATCGTGCGGATCGGGCTCGATCTTCGATCGCAGCCAGCGCACACGGACATCCACCGTGCGCGCATCGCCGCTGTTCGAGGAGGTCGCCGACCAGCAGGCGTTCGCGCTCCGCAGTCGCTGCACTGCACGCAGCCCACGCACCGCGTCGGGATCAGCCACCACGATCACGCGCGGCTGCAGGTCCAGCGCCCGACGCACGTTGTCGGCCGGAGCGACGTGATGCAGGTCCCGGTCGGCCGTGAGCGCCTCGAGTGCTTCGAGCTCTGGGCTGGGCAAGGTGACCAGGACGCGCTGATCGGCACTGCTCACATCTCGCTTCGGCATGGCGCGACGCTGCACACCCCTGACTAGCGCGCGGTTGCCCCTCCGCTACCATTACGTGGACCCTGTGCGGCCTGCCACAATGTCCCGAGCCACAGCGTTGGTGTCCGGGGAGGAGTGGGCCTGGCGAACGCTGGGATGGGATGAAAGGGACAACCACAGATGGCGAAGAAGCGTGCCACCCGTCGCGATGCCGGGAGCGCCAAGCCCAAGCAGCTGCGCAAGCGGCTGCGCAAGGCGGAGGACCAGCTCCAGGACGCCCAGACCAAGCGAGACCGGGCGCAGGCGCGCGTGGATGCACTCTCCATCATCGCCGACGAGATCCGCGCGCAGCTGGCCGAGATCGAGCAGGCCGGCAAGGATGCCAAGCCTGGGCCGGACGAGCCCGAGGCCTCCGCGGACGCCCAGCCCAAGGTCGCTGCCAAGCCTCGCCGGGCGAGCGCGGGTCCGAAGGCCGTCGCCAAGCCCAAGCCGGCTACCAAGCCCCGGGCATCCGCTGCGAAGGAGGCGCCCGCCGCAGCCCCAGCGACCGAGGCGTCCACGACGCCCTGACTCGCGCTACTCGAGCTGGGTGATCGCGCTGCCCAGCGCCTTGCGGAAGGCCCGCCCCGTGATGCGGCGCCAGAGCGGCTTGAAGCCGCGCCGCAACTGCTCTACGTCTGCCTCGCGCGAGTCCAGGTACAGGCCCACTGCCTCCCGCGAGATCGCCGGCAGCAGCGGCGCATGCGCGTTCAGCCAGTCGCGCGTGGCGCGCGCCGCGACATCGGCGTCGTTCAGCAGGCCCAGGTGGTCCTGCATCTGCGTGACCTGCGAGATGAGCTGGCGGGATGTCACCGGCAGTACCTCGCTGAAGCACTCCAGCGTGTAGCGCAGCCGCTTGCCCTCGATGCGCAGCGCGTGCAGGGTGCGGATATCCGCCCAGGTGATGATGGTCTCGTAGGAACGCACGCGCTCGTACGCGGCGAGGATGCGCGAGCCGGCCGTGTCGCGCACGAGGCCGGGCTGCCCCAGCGGTGTCAGGATCTCCGCCGCTCCGGGTGACTCGGTGAACTCGAGGTAGTCGTCGACGAACTCCCGGTACTGCTTGGAGTCGAGACGGTCGATGAGGTGCTTGCGCGCCAGTTCGCGCTGCTGTCGCCAGGCGCTGCGCAGCGGGTCGACGCCGGCACGGCCGGGGGCCGGTAGCTTGGCGATGTAGGCGTCGAGGTCCGCGAGTAGCACATCGATGTCACGCACCTCGCCGAGGTCGCGGGCGATGCCGCGCAACTCCTTGACGTAGCGTCGCTGCGACCTGGGTCGGTAGGCGCCCTCGAAGACCCGCCAGGCGGCGCGCATGCGCCGTGTCGCGACGCGCATCTTGTGGAGGTCCTCGGCGTCTTCACCCGAGCGAGCCCCGGCCTCGAAATGCAGCATCCGTGCCAGGTGCATGCGCAGCACCTTGCGGCCTGCCTCACCCAGCGAGTCGTCCGGCTTGACGCCCGGTGACGCCGGCACTCGCGGCAACCGGTGCGTGGGGTCCTCCGCGGCCTTGACCACGTAGTGGCGGGCGATCTCCTCCTTGGAGCGCGGCTCGGGCACGACGAAGCCAGTGGCCTCGATGAGCGCCGCCAGGTGATTGAGGTTGGCGCCGCTGACCTTGGGTGCCTCGACCTCCAGCACCGAGAAGGATGAGAGTGGCCGCGCCCCGCGGAATACGTTGACCCGGTCCAGTGTTACGAGCACGGGGCCCTGGTCCAGGGCCAGTGTCTGTCGCTCCCGACGCTGGTTGATGGTGAAGAGGGTGCGCAGCCTGGCTCCGTCCCGGATCTCGTTGATGAGTTCACGTGCCGCGCTGGCGGGCCACAGGTTGGGGTTGAGTCGTTCGTTGGCCGGGCCTTCCACCTCGACGCGCTGTGACAGCGCCGACGGCTCGTGGTCGTCATCGTCGTCGTGGCCCGGCCGGTCATGCGAGGAGGACTTGACGGTCACGGTGACGGGTCCGTTGTCCTCACGTCGGAGGCGCGCCCCGAAGCCGGCGTGCTCGAGTGCGCCATAGGCGGTGTCGATGTAACGGTCCTCGACCTCGATCGTGCGCTCGTTGCCCCACTCGACCCCGTCGAGAGCGCCGCCCCAGTCCCGGGCCAGCCACGCGCGCAACGCCTCCAGGTCGCGCACGAGGTACTTGAGCTCGACCTCGCGCGGGATCGTGCGCTCCTTACGGCCGCGATCGTCGAGCTGGGGGAGCTCACCCGCGCGGGCGTCCTCGTCGCGAGTGTCGGTCATGCCTCGATGCGCTGCAGCGCATCGTCCATCAGCGCCTGGAAGGTATCGGTGGTGGGTTCGCCGTCGATGGTCGTCTCGACCCGCCTCCACTCACCGTCCTGGCCGAGCGTCCAGGCGCGGCGGTCGTCGCGACGCATGATGGCCACGACCCTGCGCAGCTGCTCGGCGAGGGCCTCGTCCTTGACCGGGGCCATCGCCTCCACGCGCCGGTCGAGGTTGCGCTCCATGAGGTCGGCGGAGCCGATGTAGAAGCGCTCCCGCTCGCCCTGTCCGAAGCAGAAGATGCGCGAGTGCTCCAGGAAGCGGCCCACGATCGAGCGCACGTGGATGGATTCGGAGAAGCCCGGAACGCCGGGCTGGAGCGAGCACATGCCGCGCACGATGAGGTCGATGGGCACGCCGGCCTGGCTGGCCTGGTAGAGCCGTCGGATCATCTCGGGATCGACGCAGGCGTTGCACTTGATGATGATGCGGCCGTCGCCGTGCTCACGGTGGCGTTCCATCTCGCCCTCGATGAGGTCTTCGAGCATGGGGCGCATGGACTTGGGCGCTACCGCCAGCTCGCGGTAACGGTCCTTCTTGGCCACGCCGGTGAGGACGTTGAAGAGGTCGGTCACGTCGCCGGTAAGCACACGGTCGGCGGTGAGCAGGCCGAGGTCGGTGTAGATGTGCGCGGTCTTGTGGTTGTAGTTGCCCGTCCCGATGTGGGCGTAGCGGCGCAGCCCGCCCGACTCGCGGCGGATGATCAGTGCGCACTTGGAATGCGTCTTCAGGCCCAGCAGGCCGTAGGCCACGTGGGCGCCGGCGCGCTCCAGCGCTCGCGCCCAGACGATGTTGGCGCGCTCGTCGAAACGTGCCTTGATCTCCACCATGACCACCACCTGCTTGCCGCTCTCGGCAGCCCGGATGAGCGAATGCACGATGGGCGAATCACCGCTGGTGCGATACAGCGTCATCTTGATGGTCAGGACGTCGGGGTCCTCAGCGGCCTGCTGGATGAGCCGCTGCACGGAGTTGGTGAAGGACTCGTAGGGGTGGTGGACCAGGACGTCGCCTTCACGGATACGCGCGAAGATGTCTACGCCTTCATCCGCTTCCTCGTCGCGCAGGGCAAGCCGCGGCGGCGTCACCGGGTTCCACGGCGCTGGCTGCAGCTCCGGGATATCCAGGTCAGCGATGGAATCGAGCCCGCGCAGGTCGAGCATGCCGCGGATCTCGTAGATGTTGGCCGTGTCCAGGCCCAGGCCGCGCTGCAGCAGGGCTCGCGTCGCGTGTGGCATGGAGCGTTCGACCTCGAGGCGCACGACCTTGCCGAAGCGGCGTCGGCGCAGCTCCTCCTCCATCGCCATCAGCAGGTCATCGGCCTCGTCTTCCTCGATGTCGAGGTCGGCGTTGCGGGTGACGCGGAAGAGGAAATGCGACTCCACCTCCATGCCCGGGAAGAGCGCGTCCAGGTTGGCGGCGATGACGCGCTCCAGCAGCACGTAGGTGCGCGGGGCGACTTCCCACATGCGTGGCAGGATGGGCGGCACCTTGACGCGTGCGAAGCGACGATCGCCGTTGGCCGCGTCGCGCACCGTCACCGCCAGCGAGAGCGAAAGGTCGCTGATGTAGGGGAAGGGATGCGAGGGGTCGACCGCCAGCGGCGTCAGGACGGGAAAGATCTCGTCCATGAAGCGCTGCCGCAGCTCGTTCTGGCGTTCCGGCCTGTCCTCCAGCGGCAGCACCCGTATGCCCTCGGTGGCCAGCTCGACGCTGATGGCGTCCCAGAGATCGGAGTGATGCGCCTGTAGCTGCAGCACACGGCCACGGATGCGATCGAGCTTCTGGCTGGCGGAGAGGCCGTCAGGCGTGGGCTTGGAGTGGCCGGCCGCTACCTGCTGCATCAGGCCTGAGACGCGCACCTGGAAGAACTCGTCAAGGTTGCTTGTGAAGATGCTCAGGAAGCGCACACGCTCCAGCAGCGGGTTGCGCGTGTCCTCTGCCTGGTACAGCACCCGCTCGTTGAAGTCCAGCCACGAGAGCTCCCGCGTCAGGAACGGGAAGCCCGTCTGGCGCTGCTTGTGCTGCCCGGGTGTGGCGCGGGATGGTTCTCGAGTCGTCGGCACGGTCAGAAGATGCTAACAGGCCCCCTCGTGAGCCCGGCGCTCGCGCCGGATGTGATCACGCCGGGCGCCGTCGTTCACGCCTGGGTCCCCGGCGTTCCGGTCGCCGGCGTCGCTTCCTCTCCGCAGGCGCAGTTGCGTCGCAGATGCACGAAGGTATAGAAGCCGGAGCTGTGGCCGTCGGTCCAGACCGGTTGCACGGCGTAGTGCCCGACCAGTGAGATGTCGCTGAGCTCCGTCTGATCGGCGGTCAAGGTGGGGCTGGAATCGAGCCAGCCTGGCTGTCCGGCTTCGCCGCGGCAGAAGGCACACGGGCAGAGCCAGCGCAGGGCGTCGAAGTCGTACACGCTGCGATGCCCGTCGGCCCACTCGATCTGGAGTTCACGCGCGGGCCTGTCAGCGTGGATCTTGTGGGGCTTGATGGCGTCACCGCGGAGGTCGTTGCTCATGCATCGACTGTGCCACAACCGGGCCGCCCCTAGCCGGCATCGGTGGATCGACCGGCCGACATGGGCTCCCCCGCCGCCTCCGCCCGGAAGGCCTTGATGGCGGCCTTGATGGTCGGATAGAAGTGCTGCGGATCGATGGTGTCGTAGATGCTGTAGCGCGCCAGCTTGTCGCGCACGGGATCCTTCAGCTCGGCGAACGCGAGATGGATGCCGTCGGCGTTCAGCTCCTCGTCGAGCTGGACAAGCATGTCGGCCGCGGTGGTGTCCACGTCGGTGATCGGTTCGGCCGCGATCAGGACCCAGCGCGGCGTCGGGTCGGTCTCGGTCACCAGCCTGCGAACGCGATCACGGAAGAGGATGGAGTTGGCGAAGAACAGGGGAGCATCCCAGCGCAGGATGACCAGGCCCGTTTCCTGCGCACCCTCCGGGTAGCGAGAGAGGTCGTGGTATCCGGGCACGCCTTCCGGTTTGCCCAGGACGGCCGAGTAGGGCTGCCAGGCGCGCATGAAGATCTGGAACATGGAGACGACGACGGCGATGACGATGCCCTCGAGGACGCCGACGAGTGCGACACCGAGGAAGCAGATGGCCGCCACCGCGAACTCGCTCTGCCGCACCTGCCACAGCCGCCCCAGGCCGAGGGCGTCGATGAGCGCGGCGCCGGCGACGATGATCACCGCCGCCAGGACCGACATGGGCAGGGACTGCACCAACCCCGGCACGAATAGCAGCATGGCCAGCACCAGTGCCGCGGCGGCCAGCCCGGCCAGCTGCGATCTGGCCCCGGCCTGGTCGGCGACGGCCGTGCGCGAGCTGCTGGTGCTGACGGGGAAGCCGCCGAAGAAGCCGGCCGCGACGTTGGCCGTACCGATGGCCACGATCTCCTGGTCGGTGTCGACCTCGGTGCCGCGCCTGGCCGCGAACCCCGCCGACACCGAAACGGTGTCTCCCACTGCCACGAGCGTGATGCCGACGGCACCTCCGATCAACAGCGGCAGATCGTCCAGCTCGACGGCAGGGATCGAAGGCATCGGGAAGCCTTGCGGCAGCACTCCCACGACCGCCACGCCCTTCGCCGCGAGATCGAGCACAGCGGAGATCACGATGGTGGCGATGACGGCGACGAGGATGCCGGGCACCCGGGGCCGCCAGCGCTTGAAGCCAAGGATGATGGCCAGAGCCAGCAGCCCGATAGCCAGCGCGTAGACGTTGGTCAGATCGAGGTTGGTGAAGAACTGCTGCAGGTCGGCGAGCACGTTGCCGCCGTCGATGCTGAAGCCGAAGAGCTTGGGCAGCTGGCCCACGATGATGACGGCCGCCAGCCCCGCCATGTAGCCCAGCCGGACCGGTTGCGACAGCAGGTCCGAGACGAAGCCAAGCCGGGCCAGACCAGCTCCGATGGCGATCGCGCCGACCAGCAACGCCAGCATCCCGGCAAGGCCCACGGCCCGCTCCACCGAGCCGGCCGCAAGCGGCAGGATGAGGGCCGCGATGATGGGTCCCAGCGACGAATCGGGACCGAGCATGAGATAGGGCGACGGTCCGAAGGCGGCGTAGGCCAGCAGGCAGACGACGGTGGTGTAGAGGCCGGTGATGGCGGGCAGCCCGGCGAGCTCGGCGTAGGCCATACCCTGCGGCACCAACAGGGCCGACAGCACGATCGCGGCCACCAGGTCGCGGCGCAGCCAGCGCCGCTCGTAGGTGCGGGCAGACCGGACACCGGGCACCCAGCGTTCCACACGGCCGGGACGGTGGATCCGCTTCGTCGTCGCCTCGCGCGTCATGTCCCGGCGCCTGTGCCCATGACCCTGTCGGGCTCGCGGTCGTCCGGTCCTCGAGTGTGCCGGCTGCTCAGTCCCTGGGGAAGACCGACGGGACGAAGTCGAAGCCGCTGAAGTCGGGCGTCACGTACCCCTTGGCCTTCTGGCGGGCGGGCAGCTTGAGAGGATCGGGAGTGTGGTCCCGGTAGGGGATCTGGCTCAGCAGGTGCGTGATCGTGTTCAGGCGTGCGTGGCGCTTGATGTTGCCGTCGACGATGTACCAGGGTGCGACCTCGGTGCTGGTGTGGGCGAGCATGGCATCACGGGCCCTGGAGTAGTCGACCCAGCGCGAGCGCGCCTTGAGGTCCATGGGGCTCAGCTTCCACCGCTTGCGGGGGTCGTTGATACGCTCCTGGAAGCGTTCCTCCTGGGTCTCGTCGGCGATGTCCAGCCAGTACTTGATGAGGATCGTGCCCGATCTGACCAGCGCCGCCTCGAAGCCATTGACGGTCTGCATGAACTCGTCGTATTCCTCGTCGGTGCAGAAGCCCATGACCCGCTCCACGCCGGCCCGGTTGTACCAGCTGCGGTCGAACAGCACCATCTCACCGGCGGCGGGCAGATGCGACACGTACCGTTGGAAGTACCACTCCGACCTCTCGCGCTCGGTCGGCGCCGGCAATGCCACCACGTGGACGACGCGTGGGCTGGTGCGATAGGTGATGCGCTTGATGACGCCACCCTTGCCGGCGGAGTCGCGACCTTCGAAGATGACGGCCACCTTCAGGCCCTTCTCCTTGATCCACCCCTGCAGCTTGACCAGCTCGATCTCGAGTCGCTCCAGCTCCACCTCGTAGTCCTTCTTCGACATCTCCCTGGCATCACGCCCGGCCCAGAAGCGCGGTCGGGCGATGCCGGCGCCGACCGGCTTCGATCCAGCGGCTCGCGCCCGGACCTTGCGCGATGTCTTCTTGCTCCTGGCCATCGGTCGTCTCCTTGGTGGCGCATCGCGCAGGGGTGCCTCGGGATCCCCGTCGGGCTGCTCGTTCGCGCCCAGTCTGGAGCGTCACCCCTGCCGGGCGCAAGACCAGCACCCTGGTGGGATAGCCCAGGCGACGTCATCGCCGCCTCACCCCACTGCCGAGCGCCGGCACCAGCGTGGCGAAGCGGTGTGGCCTTCCCATCTCCCCGCTGGCGTGGAAATGTGCGACTGTCACACTGGAGCTGGCCACCCGCGTCCACTCGATCGGGCAGGGACCCACGTGGCCAAAGCATGAACACGGGAGAACGCATCCATGAGAGTCGTCGTCGCCCTCGGCGGCAATGCCCTGCTGCGTCGTGGCCAGGCCATGACCAGCGAGAACCAGCGAGAGAACGTCAAGACGGCCTGCCGCGAGCTGGCACCCGTCGCCGCGGCGCACGAGCTGGTCATCGCCCACGGCAACGGGCCGCAGGTCGGTCTGCTGGCGCTCCAGGGGGCCGCCTACACGGAGGTCCCCATCTATCCGCTGGACGTCCTCGGCGCGGAGACACAGGGCATGATCGGCTACCTGGTCGAACAGGAGCTGGGCAACCTGGTGCCGTTCGACAAGCCGCTCGCGACGATCCTGACGATGATCGAGGTCGACCATGACGACCCCGCCTTCGACAATCCCAGCAAGCCGATCGGCCCCATCTACGACCGCGAGACGGCCGATTCGATGGCGCGATGACAAGGAGTGGACCTTCAAGCCCGATGGCGACTACTTCCGCCGCGTGGTGCCTTCACCACGGCCGCGACGGATCTTCGAGCTGCGCCAGATCCGCTGGCTGCTGGAGAAGGGAGCCGTGGTCATCTGCGCCGGTGGCGGCGGCATCCCGGTGATGTACGCCGACCACCTGGGACCCGCCGACGACGACGGCCCCGATCGCCAGCTGGTGGGCGTCGAGGCGGTCATCGACAAGGATCTCGCTTCGAGCCTGCTCTCGTCGGGCATCGAGGCCGACTACTTCGTGATGGCCACCGACGCCGATGCGGTCTACATCGACTTCGGCAAGCCCACCCAGAAGGCGATCGCGCGCGCTCATCCCGATGCCCTGCTGGAGCTGTCCGAGCACTTCGCGCCCGGCTCCATGCTGCCCAAGGTGCAGGCGGCCTGCGAGTTCGCCACGTCCACCGGCCACAAGGCGGCCATCGGCGGTCTGGACGACATCGAGAAGATGCTCACCGGGGCTGCCGGCACCATCGTTACCATCGAGCAGGACGGCATCGCCTACCGTTAGCCCGGGCCCCGCCCGCCGTCACCCCCGAAACCAGCCACAGGAGCGTCCCGTGCCCTACAACCTGCGCAACCGCAGCTTCGTCAAGGAGATCGACTTCAGCCCCGCCGAGCTGCGCTTCCTGCTGAAGCTGTCGGCCGACCTGAAGGAAGCCAAGTACACCGGCACCGAGCAGCCGCGCCTGGTGGGCAGGAACATCGGCCTGATCTTCGAGAAGACCTCCACGCGCACGCGCTGTGCCTTCGAGGTGGCGGCTTTCGACCAGGGCGCGCACGTGACGTACCTGGACCCCTCCGGCTCGCAGATGGGCCACAAGGAGTCGACCGAGGACACCGCTCGTGTGCTGGGTCGCTACTACGATGCGTTGGAGTACCGCGGCAAGAGCCAGGCCACGGTGGAGACCCTGGCCGAGTACAGCAACGTGCCGGTCTACAACGGCCTCACCGACGAATGGCACCCCACCCAGATGCTGGCCGACTTCCTGACCATGGGCGAGCACAGCGGCAAGGAGTATCGCGAGCTGTCCTTCGCCTTCGTGGGCGACCAGCGCTTCAACATGGGCCGCTCGCTGCTGGTGATGGGTGCGCTCATGGGCAGCGACGTGCGCATGCTGGGACCCAGGGAGCTGGCGCCGCCCAAGGACGTGGTCAAGATCGCCACCGAGATCGCCAAGGCCACCGGCGCCAGCATCACCATCACCGACGACGTGGCCAAGGGCGTCAAGGGCGTCGACTTCATCCACACCGACGTGTGGGTCTCGATGGGCGAGGCCAAGGATGTCTGGCAGGACCGGGTGAAGCTGCTGCGCGACTACCAGGTCAACGCCAGGCTGCTCAGGAAGAGCGGTAACGCTGACGTCAGGTTCATGCACTGCCTGCCGGCCTTCCATGACGCCAACACCACCGTCGGTGGTGAGGTCATGGCGGCCACCGGCATGTCCGACGGCCTGGAGGTCAGCCACGAGGTCTTCGAATCGCCGGCCAGCATCGTCTTCGACCAGGCCGAGAACCGCATGCACACCATCAAGGCCGTGATGGTCGCCACCCTGGGCTCGTAGGGCGCTAGGCGAAGGTCCACATGTCCGAGTTCGGCGCCTACTCCGAAGTCGGCAAGCTGCGCAAGGTCATCGTCCACCGCCCAGGCCTGGAGATGCGGCGGCTGACCCCGACCAATGCCGCGGAGCTGCTCTTCGACGACGTCATCTGGGCACGCCGGGCACGGGTGCACCACGACGGTTTCGTCGACCTGATGCGCGAGGAGTTCGGCGTCACCGTCTACCGCATCCACGAGCTGCTCAAGGACGTGGTGGACGAGCCCGAGGGGCGTGCCTATGTCCTCGACCGCACCATCATCGCCGACGAGGTCGGCGTCCTTGGCCTCGCCGAGCTGCGCGCGTGGATGGATGAGCTGGACTCGAAGGAGCTGGTGGGCCACCTCATCGGCGGTGTCACCGTCAGCGAGCTGCCTGAGGACTTCCGCCATTGGCTGCAGCAGGCCTACCGGCCCTCCGACTTCGTCATCACCCCCCTGCCCAACCAGCTCTTCGCGCGCGACAGCTCCGCCTGGATCTACGGCGGCGTGACCATCAATCCCATGGCTCGCCCGGCCCGGCGCAAGGAAGCCCTGCACATGGCCGCCATCTACCGCTTCCATCCCGAGTTCCGCGGTGGTGACTTCCGCGTCTGGTGGGGCGACCCTGATGAGCGCCACTACGGCAGCGCCACGCTCGAGGGCGGCGACATCATGCCCGTAGGCAAGGGCGTGGTGCTGGTGGGCATGGGCGAGCGCACCACCTACCAGGCCGTCAGCCAGGTGGCGCTGTCGCTGTTCGAGCAAGACGCCGCTGGTCGGGTCATCGCCGCCAAGATGCCGGCCGATCGAGCGTCGATGCATCTCGACACCATCTTCAGCTTCTGCGACCGCGACCTCGTCACGGTGTACGAGCCGGCAGTGGCAGCCATCCAGCCCATCAGCTACCGCCCCGGCGAGCACGGCCTGGAGGTCACGGTCGAGCGGGGAGGCTGGACCGAGACGGTGGCGGAAGCGCTCGGCCTCAAGGAGCTGCGCACCATCCCCACCGGCGGCGACGAGTTCCAGCAGGAACGCGAGCAGTGGGACGACGGCAACAACGTGGTCGCGCTGGAGCCGGGCGTGGTGGTGGCCTACGACCGCAACGAGTGGACCAACGCGCGGCTGCGACGCGCCGGCGTGGCGGTCCTGGAGATCGACGGTTCCGAGCTGGGCCGGGGTCGTGGCGGTGGCCACTGCATGACCTGTCCGGTGTGGCGCGAAGCCGGTCTTCGACTGACGGTTCGTACCCGGGTGCGGCGCGGCGCGAGGGCTAGAATCCGCCGATGCCCAAGCAGCCTTCCGCGTCCGACCTCGCATCGCTGCGCGTCCCGACCGACGTGCGCCTCTCTCCCGACGGACGCTTCACCTGTTTCGTGGTCAAGGCCTCCGCGCCCGACCAGGCCGGCTACCGCATCGCCCTGTGGCTGGTGCCGACCGATGGCTCCGAGCCGGCCCGCCAGCTGACCCTGGGCGCCGACTCACGACGCCGCCCCGCGCTGGAGCCCCGACGGACGCTGGCTTGCCTTCCTGTCCGATCGGGGAGCCGTCCTGCGCAAGGGTGGTGCGCCCCGCGACAAGGACGACATCGCGCGGCGAGGCCGCGCCCACCGGCCTCAAGGACCTCGTCGGCCGCGACATCCCCGCAGGGCAACGTCCAGGTCTGGCTGCTGCCGCTCGCGGGAGGCGAGGCCCAGCAGCTGACGCGACCTGCCGCGAGGATGTCGGCGCCCTGGCGTGGAGCCCCGACAGCACACGCCTGTGCATCGTCTCGGGTGCGACCTCGGCCGAAGCCCTGGGCGTCGAAGCAGGAGGCCGGCGAACCTCCTCGTCGCGACGTGCGCCTCATCGACGAGCTGAACTACCAGCTCAACGGCGCCGGCTTCATCTATGAGCACCCGCCCAAGCTGTGGGTCGTCGACGTCGCGACGGCGAGGCGCGGCGCCTGACCTCGGGTCGCAGCGCCGACGAGCAGCCTGCCTGGAGCCCCGACGGCAAGCGCATCGCCTACGTCACCGACCGTGGCGCCGATCCCGACCTGGTGTGGCGTTCCGACCTCACCGTCATCGACGCCGAGGGTGGCAAGCCGGTCCGCGTCAGCGCCGGTGAAGAGCGCCTCTTCCAGCAGCCGGCCTGGAGTCCCGATGGCAAGCTCATCGCGGTCGTCGGCCATCGCCTCGAGTCGGGCAACCCCACGCCGCGACGATGTCCACGTCTTCCGCCCTCGTGCCGACCAGACCGGGCAGGAACCTGACCGGCCACGCCGACCTCTTCGTCGACGCGGCCATGAACAGCGACCTCTACAGCCCGGGCCGACGGGCCCGCAGTGGGCGCCCGACGGCGACTCGATCGTCTTCAACGCCCCGATCGACGGCGCTACGAGCTGTGGCGCGTCCGCCTCGAGGACACCCGCGTGGAGCGGCTGACCGATGGCCGGCACATGCTGCTGTCCCGCGCCTCGCTGCGGCGGGCGATGGGCTGGTGGTCGCCGCCGTCCGCGGCCACCGCTGTCGCGCCACCCGACGTGGTCAGCTTCAAGCTCCGGCCCATGGGCAAGGCGCCGGCCAAGGCCGGTCAAGCCCAAGGTCATGCGCCAGCTCACCGACCTCATGGGCGAAGCCTGGAAGGGCGTCAGGCTCGTGGAGCCCCAGGCGCGCTGGCACCAGGTCGACGGCCGGCGCATCCAGGGCTGGTTCTACGAGGCCCCGGCGAAGCGTGGCAAGCCGGCCCCGCTGGTCGTCGAGATCCACGGTGGCCCCGCCACGCTCTACGGCTTCGCGCTGATGTGGGAGTGGCAGGCGCTGGTGGCCTCGGGCATCAGCGTCTACGCCTGCAACCCGCGTGGCTCGACCGGCTACGGCCAGGCGTTCGCCAAGGCCAACTTCCGCGACTGGGGCGCCGGGCCGCAGGCGGACATCGAGGCCGGCGTCGACACGCTCGTCGGCCGAGGGCTGGCCGACGCCGACGCGCCTCGGCGTGACCGGCGGCTCGTATGGTGGCTATCTGACCGCCTGGATGATCGGCCACAGCGACCGCTACGCCGCCGCCGTGGCCTGCCGGGGCGTCTACGACATGACCGCGGAGATGCTCAGCGGCGACCTCGGCGGCCCGCTCTTCGGCCACTTCGAGCTCGACGCGCAGCCGTGGGAGGACCCCGAGCTGTATCGGCGCCTGAGCCCGCTGACCTACGCCGCGCGACATCCGCACGCCGCTGCTCATCCAGCACGCCGAGCAGGACCTGCGCTGCCCCATCACCCAGGCCGAGGAGCTGTTCTCGGTGCTGCGCTCGTTGCGGCGTCCGGTGCGCCTGATGCGCACCCCCGGCGAGACCCACGAGCTCACCCGGAGCGGCACGCCGTTCCGGCGCATCGAGAACCTCGGAGCGCATCCGTGACTGGTTCGTCCACTACCTGGTCGACGGAGCGCGTACGCTTCCACGCACGTAGCGCGGGGTATCTCACATGAGCGACCAGGTTCGCATCGCTGCCGCCATCGATGTCGGCAGCAACAGCGTCCACCTGCTCCTGACCGAGCTCGACGGCGACGCGCCGGCCGTGTTGCGCGACGAATCGGTGCTGCTGGGGCTCGGTGCCATGGTCGACCTGGAGGGCTGCATCCCCGACGATGGGGCAGCCGCCGCCATCGAGGCCCTCATCGGGTACGTCGAGGCAGCCGAGGACGAGGGCGCCGAGTCGATCACCCTGCTCGCGACCGAGCCCCTGCGGCGCGCCTCCAACCGCACGCACTTCTGCGACGCCGTCGAGGAAGCCACCGGACTGCGCCTGCATGTCCTCAGCCACGAGGAAGAGGCCATGCTCACGGTGCTCGGCGTCCTCGACGGCGAGCCGGTCGACGAGCCCCTGCTGGTGCTGGACATCGGTGGCGGCTCGTCCGAGATCGTGCTGCTGGAGCCGGGGCCGACCCGGTCGTCGGCGTCATGCCGGTCGGCTCGGCGCGTTTGACCGCGCAGCACGTCGAGGACGACCCACCCACGGCCGAGGAGGTCGCGGCACTGCGGGCCGAGTCACACCACCTGCTCTCGGGCATGCCGGTGGGGCATCCCAGGCGCGGCATCGTCGTCGGCGGCTCCGGCACCAACCTCATCCGTCTCACCACCGATGACGACGACGAGGATGCGGCTGACGCCGGCCTCATCGACCGGGAGCGCACGGCCAGGCCATCGAGATCGTGATGGCCCGTCCGTCGCACGAGCTGGTCGACGAGTACGGACTGCGCGAACGCCGCGTCCTGCAGATGGCGGCCGGTGCCAGCCTCATCGAGGCCACGCTGGACTGCTACAACCTCGACCACCTGGAGGCGTCGGATGCCAGCCTGCGCGAGGGTGTCCTCATCGCCCGGTCGAAGCTGGCGCCGCGTGGCGCGACGAGCTGATCGAACTCGTCACCGGCGACTGACTCCACGCGCCGCCCGACCTCCATGTAGCAGGGATGACCATGACCACCGCCCCGACGACGCCGCCCCGCCTTCATCCGACCGCCCAGGAAGCCGTCGCAGACCTCGGCGTCGATCCAGCAACGGTCTGTCCGCCGAGGAGGTGGTCAGCCGGCGCAGCACGTACGGGCCCAACCAGTTCGCGGAAGCCAAGAACGAGCCGACCTGGCAGCGCTTCCTGCGCCAGTACCAGGACCTCATGCAGATCGTGCTGCTGGTCGGCCGGCATCGTCAGCATCTGGCCCGTCGAGCAGTACAGCACCGGGCTCATGCTGGTAGGCCTGACCGTCTTCAACGCGCTGATGGGGCTGAGCCAGGAAGGCAAGGCTGCGGCCGCGGTGTCCGCCCTGCAGGAGATGATGATCGTCAAGGCACGCGGGCTGCGCGGTCGGCGAGCTGATGGAGCTGGCGGCCGAGGACCTCGTGCCCGGCGACATCGTCTCGGTCGAAGCCGGCGACCTCATCCCTGCCGACGGCCGGCTCACGTGGCCTCCACCCTCGAGGTCGACGAGTCACCGCTGACCGGCGAATCGCTGCCGGTGCCCAAGGACTCGCCGCGCTCGATGACCCGGAGACCACCCTCGGTGACCGCCTGGACATGGTCTTCATGAACACGAGCGTCACGCGTGGTTCTGCCACCTTCGTGGTGACCGCCACCGGCATGCAGACCGAGGTCGGTCACATCTCGGACATGCTCGAGTCGGCCGAGGCCACGACCACGCCGCTGACGCTGCAGCTGGCCACGCTGACGCACCAGCTCATCCTCATCGCCGGAGCCGCCCTCATCGCCTCGATGATGCTGGGGCTCCTCCGCGGCGAGGCCTTCGACGAGCTCTTCGTGGCGGCGATCGCCTTCGCCGTCGCTGCCATCCCGACCGGCCTTCCGGCCGTCGTCACGACCATCCTCTCGCTGGGCACCCGCACCCTCGCCGAGGCCGGTGCCATCGTCAAGAACCTGCGCTCGGTGGAGACGCTGGGCTCCACCTCTGCCATCAACTCCGACAAGACCGGCACCCTGACGCTGAACCAGATGACGGCAATCGAGATGGCCACCGTTGGGCGTCGCTACGACATCAGCGGCACCGGCTACGGCACCAACGGCCAGATCCTCCACGAGGGTGGCCAGACCGACGAGCGACCTTGAGGCCTTCCTCCTGCCCATGGTGCTGGCCTCCGACGCGGTCGCGCGCAACGGCGAGCTCGTGGGCGACCCGACCGAGGGCGCGCTGGTGGTGCTGGCGGCCAAGGGCGGCGTCAGCCCTGAGGTCACGCGTGAGCGCTATCCGCGGCTCGCCACGTTGCCATTCGATGCCGCCTACAAGCTGATGGCCACGTTCCACGCCATGACCGATGCGGACGGCAACGACGTCATCCGCGCCTACGTCAAGGGTGCGCCCGACCAGCTCCTGGCCCGCGGCACTGCGCTCTACGCGCGGGCCGACGAGCCCATCACGGTGAACGACGAGGCGCGCCGGGCCTACATGGCCGAGAACGACGGCCTGGCGTCCAAGGGCCTGCGCGTGCTGGCCACGGCCTGCAAGGACATCGCGCCGTCGGACTTCGATGCCGACGGCGATCTGCTGGAGCAGATCGACGGCCTCACCCTGATGGCGCTGGTCGGCATCGTCGATCCGCCGCGACCGAACGTGAAGGACTCCATCGCCACGGCGCATCGCGCCGGCATCGCAGGTCCGCATGATCACCGGCGACCACGTCGTCACCGCGGAGGCCATCGGCCGCGAGCTGGGCATCGCGGGCCGCGCCATCAGCGGCGCCGAGTTCCGCGCCATGTCGGACGAGCAGGCGCTCACGGAGCTCGACGAGATCGGCATCATCGCCCGGGTCACGCCTGAGGACAAGGTCCGCCTGGTGCAGCTGCTGCAACGTGAGAAGCGCATCGTGGCCATGACCGGCGACGGCGTCAACGACGCGCCAGCCCTCAAGAAGGCCGACATCGGCGTGGCCATGGGCATCACCGGCACCGAGGTCTCCAAGGAGGCCGCGGTGATGATCCTGACCGACGACGACTTCTCGACCATCGTGCGGGCCGTGCGGCTGGGACGCAGCCTCTACGACAACCTGCAGAGCTACATCCGTTTCCAGATGGCCGGCCTCTTCGGCTTCATCGCCACGTTCCTCGGCGCCAGCATCTTCTGGATCGCCGATGGCGTGCCGTTCCTGCCGGCACAGACGATCTGCATCAACTTCACCGTGCAGGTGGCCATGGCCTTCGGGCTGGGCTTCGCCGCAGCCGCCGCAGGCCTCATGGACCGCAAGCCGCGACCCGCGGGGGTGCCCATCCTGGGCCGGAAGATGATGACGTGGCTGGCGTTGTCGGGCTGGTGATGGGCGTCGGCACCCTCATGGTCATCCAGCTTGGTTCAGGCGAGCTCGGCGACTGGGGCTCAGGCCCACTCAACGAAGACGTCGGCCGCACGATGGGCTTCGCGACCTTCGCGTTCTTCAACATCGCCTTCGCCATCGGCACCAAGGACGAGACCCGCTCCTCTCTGAGCATGGAGATGCTGGGCGACCGCACGTTCACGCTCGCCACGCTGGCCGGTGTGCTGGTCACCATCGCGGCCGTCGAGATGGGCATCCTGCAGCGCCTGCTGGGCACCGTCAGCTTGAGCGCTCGATCAGTGGCTGATCTGCGTGCTCGTGGGCATGTCGCTACTGGTCATCTCCGAGGTTCGCAAGCTCGTCTGGAAGATCCCGGTGGACGAGGTGCCGAGGGACGAAGCGGGTGCAACTCCCATCGGAGCCTAAGGTCGACCAATTCGTCAGTAGCTCGAGTCGGTGACCTCGTCGACGATGCCGATGACGACGGTCCGGATGGGCGCCCCAGGGGCGTTCAGGACCTGGCGCGCACCGTTGCCCTCGTCGAGCAGCAGCACGGTCTCGCCGGCCCCGGCGCCGATGGTGTCGACGGCGATCTGGTAGCCGCCGGCCGGTCGGCCATCCGGTTCGACGAGGTCGAACAGCAGCAGCGTGCGATCGTCGAAGTCTGGTGTGTTGATGGTCGAGACGACGTTGCCGACGACGCGTGCCAGCTTCACGAGGCATCCTCCGCACCCGGCAGCGTCGTGACCGCGTCGACGATGCCGACGATGGCGTGGTCGACGGGCACGAACGTCTCCGGCAGCGCCTGGGCCGCCTCGCGCGAGGCCACGAAGTAGACCAGCTCGCCGGGCCCGGCCATGTGCACGGCATCAGCGGCCACCAGCTGGCTTGCCCCGGCCGCTGCTGTCGATCGAGCGGCTGGACCAGGAGCAGCTTGACGCCCTCGAGCCCGGGGACCTTGATGCTGGCCACGACGGTGCCAGTCACGCGCGCGAGCTGCATCGGCTACGCCCGCGCTCGCGCCGCGAAGCGGGCATCGGCGGCGAGGTTCGGCGGCCATCTCGTCGTGGAGCTGGGCGATGACGCGTGAGCTGAGGCCGCGCGCCTCGCCCACCGCGGCTCCACCCATCTCGACCGCGGCCTCGACCTCGGACACCGGGCCATCGAAGAGCAGGTAGCCCTTGCCGCCGAGGTCGTCGGCCAGGCGCAGCTCGAGCAGGCGGACCCGGGCGCCCTTGAGGCCGGCGTCGGCGGCCTTGATGGTGGCGGCGACGGTGGCTGTCTCGATGACGCCGAGCGCCTCGCCCTGCGCTCGGCCTGCGCGACCGCGCACGGCGGCGACCACGTCGGGATGGATGTTGGGCAGGAAGACCTCGTCGCGGACCGACAGGCCGCCGACCTCGCGGCCGGCCTCGAGCGCTTCCTCGACGTCGGCCACGGCGCCGCCGACCAGCACCAGGTACTTGCCCGGGTGCACGGTGCCGGCGCGGATGACCTCGATGGGCGCGCGCTTGGCCATGGCGTCGCCGACTTCGATGCCGGCCGCGATCGACTCTCAAGCTCGAGCAGCCCAAGCGCCGGCTCGATGGGCGGGTGTGGCCACCTAGACGATCCTCAGGGCGCCGACCACGGTCACGCGTCGCTCGCGCGAGAACGTCCGCGGCCGCGTCATGCCGTCACCGGTGGGGCTGGCGATGGAGAAGGAGGTGAAGCCCTCGCCGTCGGCGCCGAGGCCCGCGAGGTTGGGGCCGTTGGCCACGAAGATCCAGCAGTTCATGGCGCGCGCCATGCGCGTGATGGTGTCCACGTTGGTGGAGTGGATGGAAGCGGTGTGGCGGAAGCCGTGCTCCATGCGCACCGCCAGGTCGATGGCCTTGTCCACGTTGCGGACGCGCACGACCGGCAGCACCGGCATCATCTGCTCGGTCCAGGCCAGGCTGTGCTCGCGCGGGCACATCGGCCACCAGCAGGCGCGGTTCCGGCTCGGCCTGCACGCCGATCTCGGCCAGGATGCGCGGCGGCATCCTTGCCGATCCAGGCCGGGTTCATGACGCCGGGCTTGTTGGGCGGGCCCAGCTCCTTGAAGATGACCCGCTCCAGGCGCCTGAGCTCGTGCTCCTTGAGCAGGTAGGCGCCGTTCTGGCCCATCGCGCGTAGCAGCCGGTCGGCGATGGTATCGACCGCCAGCACGACCTTCTCGTCGATGCAGACGAGGTTGTTGTCGAAGGAGGCGCCGCGCACGATGTCTGCGGCCGCGCGCTCGATGTCGGCCGTCTGGTCGACGACCGCCGGCGGGTTGCCGGGACCGGCGGTGATGGCGCGCTTGTCGGTCTTGAGCGCTTCGCGCACCACGCCGGGGCCGCCGGTCACCAGCAGCACCCGCACACCGGGATGGTTCATCAGCGCCCGTGCGCTGTCGATGGTGGGCACCGCCACGCCGCGTCACCAGGTCGGGCGGGCCGCCGGCGCCGACGATGGCGCGGTTGATGAGCCGGATGGTCTCCGCCGAGCAGGCCTTGGCGCTGGGGTGCGCGTTGAAGACGACCGCGTTGCCGGCCGTGACGATGCTGATGGTGTTGTTGATGATGGTCGAGGTCGGGTTGGTGACCGGGGTGATGGCGCCGACCACGCCGAACGGCGCCCACTCGGTGACCATCATGCCGTCGTCGCCGCTGACGGCCTGGACCTCGAGGTCCTCGGGTCCCGGCGCCTTGGTCGTGACCAGGCGGTTCTTGATGACCTTGTCGTCGTAGCGGCCGATGCCGGTCTCGCGATGGGCCATGCGGGCCAGCTGCTCGGCGTGGCTCGAGCATGGACTGCGCGGACCGCCTCGATGACCGTCTTGCGGGCCGCCAGGCCGTGGTCGCCGAAGGCGCGGAAGGCACGGCCGGCGGCGGCCACCGCGTCATCGATGGTGGCGTGGATGCCGTCACCCAGCTCGGCCTCGGCCGCCGCCGCGAGCTCGGTCCCGGCCTGGAGGCCGGGGCCCGGGTGCGCCGCTCGGCCGTCGCCAGGCGGCTGCGCACGCGCTCGATGATCTGCGCGATCTCGCGTTCGTCCATGGGCTGCTCCCGTTCGTGGTCGCTCGAGCGCGACTACTTGCGGTAGACCTCCTTCCCGCCGACTTCCCAGGTGTCGACGATGGCCATGATCACCGCGTCACAGGGCTTGTCCTTGGTGGTCTCGGTGTTGCGCGCGGAGCTGCCGGTGGCGTACAGCACGACCTCGCCCACGCCTGCACCGACCGCGTCCGCGGCCACCACGTAGCCGCCGGTCTCCTTGTCGTCCGCGTCGAGCTGACGCACCACGAGGAGCTTCCAGCCCTCGGTGAGCGGCTCCTTGCGGCTGGCCACCACCGTGCCGGCCACTCGTCCGAGCAACATTCGCTGTTACCGCCTGCTAGGGGAGTGGTGCGCCGAGCCGGCGGCCCGGCGCACCGGTCCCGTGCTCTACTTCTTCTTGGTGCCGGTCTCGGCCTCGGCCTCGTCCGAGCCGACCCAGCGGCAGGACCAGGTCGACGTTGCTGTGCGGCCGCGCGATGACGTGGCTGCTGACGACCTCGCCGACCTTCTCGGCGTTGCGGACGCCGGCCTCGACAGCGGCCTTGACCGCGGCCACGTCGCCACGGACGACGGCGGTGACGTAGCCGCCACCGGTCTTCTCGTAGCTGACCAGCTCGACCTTGGCGGCCTTGACCATCGCGTCAGCGGCCTCGACCACGGCGGTGAACCCGCGGGCCTCGATCATTCCCAGTGCTTCTGCCATCTGTCCGTTCTCCCTGTCGCTGTGGTGCTTCGTGTGTGGTCGTCGTGTGGTGGTGGCCGTGGCGGCCGCTGCTACTTCGCGTCGCGACCCTCCAGGCCTTCGACCGCGGCCAGCGCGGCGCGCCAGCCGACGTCGATGTCGCGCTCCTCGCCGCCGAGGTAGATGCGGCCCATGGAGCCGAACGTGCGGACCTCGAGGATGTTGATGTCGGCTGCCTTCTCAGCCTCGTTGGCCGCCAGCGCGGCGTAGGCCGCCGGCTCCATCTCCAGCACGTAGAGCGTCTGGCCCGGGGATGAGCATCTGGCCGTGGCGCGTGCGATTGATGAGCTGCGCCTGGTGGTCGTCGATGCGGCGGATGATCTGCGACGAGAGCACCCGCGGCTTGATGCGATCGACCTCCTTGAGGCCGATCTCGTCGAGGATGGCGGCGCCGGCAGCGCGTACCTCGGCCTGGGACTGGGAGTGGATCTCGAGCATGCCGTAGTAGCGCTCGATGATCTGCATGCCCGGCTTGACCTGCGTGGACTTCAGGGCCACGTCGGTGAGCCGGTTGATCTCGATGCCGGGCGAGATCTCGATCGACAGCGAGGCATCGCCGGCGAGGGGCAGGAAGCCCTGCGCCACGGTGCCCAGGAAGGCCGCGTACTGGGCCTGCAGGCTGTCGATGAACGAGTAGGCCCGGAGATCAATACTGGCCACTGGCGCCTCCCTGTCCGCTGACGATCTTGACGCCGGCCGAGGCACCGATGCGGGTGGCGCCGGCGGCGATCATGTCCTGTACATCCTCGGCCGTGCGGATGCCGCCGGCCGCCTTGACGCCCATCTTGGGTCCGACCGCCTCGCGCATGAGCGCCACGTCGAAGACGGTGGCGCCGCCCTTGGCGTAGCCGGTGGACGTCTTGACCATGTCCGCCCTGGCCTCCTTCGCGAGGCGCGAGGCGATGATCTTCTCGGCGTCGCTGAGCAGCGCTGCCTCGATGATGACCTTGTTGATGGCGCCCGGCCTCGTGGCAGGCGTCCGAGACCCGCGCGATGTCATCCCGCACGACGTCGTGCTGGCCGCTCTTGAGGGCGCCGATGTTGATGACCATGTCGATCTCGCGGGCGCCGTCACGGATGGCGCGCCGGGTCTCGTAGGCCTTGACGTCGGCCGGCGTGGCCCCGAAGGGGAAGCCCACCACGGAGGCCACGGCCACGTCGGTGTCGCGCAGCCGCTGTGCGGCGTGACGCACCCACACGGGGTTGACGCAGACCGAGGCGAAGTGGTGCTCGGCGGCCTCGTCGCAGAGCTTGTCGATCTCGGCCTCCGAGGCGTCGGGCTTGAGCAGGGTGTGGTCGATGTAGCCGGCCAGGTCCAGCGGCACGTCGCTGCCGGGGCCGTGGTACTCGATGCGCTCCGCGCCGCCGGCCACGACCTGGCGGACCTTGGTGGAGCAGTGAGCGGCACAGCTGCTCGCAGCAGCTGTCGCAGATGGCGTCGGCCGCGGTCTGCTGGCGAGGTGCTCGCGCCGAGAGCGGCCAGCACCTCCCGGGTGATGGCCTCGACGAGTTCGTTGCGTTGGTCGATGGTGTCGGTCATCGTGCTCGTTCCTGCGGGCGCTCCCTTGCTGTAGTGGCCTTCGATGGCGGTGATCTTCTCGACGCGGCGGCCGTGGCGCTCGGCGCCCCACTCGGTGTCCAGCCAGGCTGGACACGATCTGGAGGGCCAGGGCCTGTCCGATGAAGCCGGCGCCGAGCGTCAGGACGTTGGCGTAGTTGTGCTCGCGGCTGTTGCGCGCCGACGAGAGGTCGTGGCAGTTGGCGGCGCGCACGCCGGGCACCTTGTTGGCGGCCATGGCCGAGCCGATGCCGGCGCCGTCGACGACGATGCCCCAGCGGCAGCTGCCGTCGGCCACGAGCCGCGGCGACCGCAGCGGCGAGGTCGGGGTAGTCGACCGCGTCGTCGCTGTGCGTGCCGCAGTCGCGGACGGCGTAGCCGTTCTCGGTCAGCCAGGTACCGATGGCGTCCTTCAGGCGCCAGCCGCCGTGGTCACCGGCGATGGCCACCGCGACCTGCCCCATCGGTCGCAGGCGCGGCGGCGCCGCGAGCGTGGCGTCGACGATCCGTTCGACCAGGACCCGGACCTCGTCGGCGAGGCTGGTGCTCGTGTCAGTCATGGGCAAGCACCCACTCGGCTGTCGGCTTCGTCGGCACGAGCATCTTGATGCAGGCCGGCGCGCAGGGCGGCGAGGGCGATGGGGCCACGACCGGGCCCGGCTGCGAGGCCGACGGTGAGCCGCTTGCCTGGAGAGTCATGCGAGCGGCAGGCCCACCGTGCGCTCGTCGAGGCGAGGGCAGGGCGATCTCGCCGTCGAGGGTCAGGAAGCGGCCCAGCACGTCGCCGACGGCACCCGCCCGCTCGAGTCGCTTCAGCTCGCGTGCCGTCGAGGTAGCCCGACGCGACGTGGATCGACTGTCGGTGCCCATCAGCGCCCATGCCGAAGACCGCGCTGGGTGCGCGGCGGGCGACCTCGAGGGTCTCGCCGACCGACGGGTCGGCTTCCAGCGCCCTGCGCAGCTCGGCGCTGCCGACGATGGCCGGGGCCGCCATCAGCCGCATGCCGGCGCCGGTGGTGGTGCTGAACCGCTCCACGACCTCCTGGTAGCGGGTGGGTCGCGCCGAGCGCGAGATGGCGCCGTTGAGCTGCACGATCTCGCGTGGCCTCGGTCCAACCGGGCGTGCAGCTGGGCCGCCAGCTCGAGCATGGTCTTGCCCCACGAGACGCCGATCGCGCCGCCCGGCTGCAGCGCCGCGAGGTGCTCGGCTGCAGCAGCCGCGACGCGCTCGCGGCTGAGCTGGTCGTCGTCGTCCTGGTGATGCCGTGGCAGGGCGCGTCGATGACGACGGCGTCCGCCAGGCCGAAGCGCTGGCACGAGTGCGTCCTCGAGGGCGACCAGCCGGGCGGCGGGATGGACGATCTCGATCCGGACGGCCTGCTCCCGCGAGCGCGCGGTCGAGCAGCCGGCCGACCTTGAAGCGGCTCACGCCGAGGCGCTTGCCGACCTCGTCCTGGGTCAGGTCGCCGTGGTAGTAGAGCTGCGCGGCACGCAGCATCAGGCGCGTATCTGCCGCGCCCGTTTGGACCGCGGTCAGTGCTGTCGGCTGCCATGCTCGATTGTGCACAGTGCTGCTCATATGCTGCGAGCCTAGCACTGACGCACTGCCTGTCAAGTGTCTGGGCTAAATTCAGGGCGTGACTGCACGCGTCATCGTCGGCGCCTGAAGCGGGTGGATCCGCGGCTGCGTGAGCTGGTGCGCGAGTTCACGCGCCTGGGCCTGACGGCGTTCGGCGGCCCGGCCGCCCACATCGCCATCATGCAGCGCGAATTCGTGGAGCGGAGGCAGTGGCTCACCCGCGAGCGCTTCGTCGACCTGCTCGGACTATCGAGCTTGCTGCCTGGGCCCTCGTCGACAGAGGTGGCCCTCGGTATCGGCTTCGAGCGCGCCCGCTGGGCCGGTCTGCTGATCGCCGCCTTCGGCTTCATCGTGCCGGCCAGCCTCATCGTGCTGGGCATCGCCATCGTCTACACCCAGATCGGCTCACTGGCCTGGGCCGAGCACCTGCTCTATGGCATGTCGCCGGTGGTCATCGCCGTCATCGCCCACGCCATGGTCAAGCTGGCCCCGACCGCCTGCAGCGACGTGCTCACGTGGGCCATCGGCGGCGGTGCCTTCGTGGTGTCGATGGTCGTGCTGCAGCCGCTGGCGATCCTCATCGGGGCGGCGCTCATCGCGTTGGCCGTGCGCCGCGGTCCCGGGCTGCTGCGACCGGACCGGGGAGCGGCAGGGCTGGTCGCCCTCCCCCTGGGGGCGCCGGAAGCGGCCGCCGTGGCCAGCGCCGTCGCTGCCAGCCTGGGTCTGGTCGGCGTCTTCTGGACCTTCCTGAAGATGGGCCTCGTCGTCTTCGGCAGCGGCTACGTGCTGGTCGCGTTCCTCGGTTCGGAGCTGGTCGTGCCCGGCTACATCAGCGAGCAGGAGCTGCTTGACGCCATCGCCATCGGCCAGCTGACACCGGGTCCCGTCTTCACTACGGCCACGTTCCTGGGCTACCTCATGGCGGGTGTGCCTGGCGCCGTCGTCGCCACCGTCGGGATCTTCCTGCCGGCGCTGGTGCTGGTGGGTGTCGCGCACCCGTTCCTGCCGCGGATCCGCGCCAGCGCCAGTCTCACGGCCGCCATCGACGGCCTCAACGCCGCCGCTGTCGGCCTCATCGGCGCCTCGGCGGTGATCCTCGGACGAGACGCGCTGTTCAGCGATGGCGCGCTCGATCCCCTGGCGACCGTCCTCGGCGTCGGCGCCTTCGTCGCCCTCGCGTCCGGCCGGCTGGGGCCGGTGCCGCTGCTGCTGGGCGGCGCGCTCGTGGGCCTCCTGGCGCAAGCGCTCGCCTGATGGGGTGCCTGCATTCTCGCGCGGGTGGCTGACGGTCTTGCTCCCGACAAGGAGCGCAGCGATCACTACTGCTCCCTGCTGCGACTCGAGTCCTGAGGCCGCCGCGATGATCGGCCATATCATCGGCGCAGAGCCCCTAGAGTCGGGTGCTCGCGAACTGGAGGATGCCTGAGGTGACAAAGCTCTCGATGCGTGGATCGGTCGCGACCATCAGCCTGCTGGCCGTCATGTTGGCCGGTGCGTCGGTCGCCGGCGCGGCAGATGTCGAGCCAAGTGCGACGTTCAAGTGCAAGGGTGTGGCCGCCACGATCGTGGGAACCAACGCCTCCGAGGAGATCAAGGGCACCAACGGCCGTGATGTCATCGTCGCCCGCGGCGGCAACGACGAGATCTACGGTCGCGGTGGCAACGACCTGATCTGTGCCGGACCCGGTGCGGACGACGTCGAGGCAGGTGCCGGCAACGACCGCGTCTACGGCGGCAGCGGCAATGACGACCTGGAAGGACAGGACGGCAACGACCGCGTCTACGGCGACGACGGCAACGACGAGCTCTACGGCCAGCGTGGGAGCGATGTGCTGGGGGGCGGCCCCGGCTTCGACGAGGGCAAGGGTGGCCCCGGCAGCGACACCTGCCGCCAGATCGAGCGGCGCTACAGCTGCTGAGGGCCCAGTCCGGCGGGCACAGCCGGCGGCCATCTACGACGAAGCGGCGCCCGCCTGGCGGGACGCCGCTTCTTCATGCCCGGCGCCTCGCGCGCCAGTGCCGCTAGAGCTCCAGCTGCGAGCGCAGCATCCAGGCGGCCTTCTCCAGCTCGTCGCTGGTGCCGATGAGGATGTCCTGGCTGACCGGATCATCGTCGCCGATGCGCAGGATGCGCTCCTTCATGCGCACCGCGATGGTGTCGATGGCGGCGGTGACGCGCTTGCACGGTCGTCGGTGGCGGGCACGAAGCCCGTCCGGGAACGGCGCCAGCTCGCTGCTGGTGGCGACGGTCTCGGCGCGACCGTCCGGCGCGGCACCGATGGTGGCGAGGCGCTCGGCCACGCGGTCAGACGACAGGCGGGCGATGTCGACGATCTCGTCGAGCTCCAGGTGGATGGAGCGGAACTGCGAGCCGACCACGTTCCAGTGGGCCTGCTTGCCGAGCAGGGACAGGTCGACCAGCTCGACGAGCGTGGCCTGCAGGTCCTTGACGACGGTCTTCTTGGGTTTGGTCATGGTGCCTCCTCTGGGCGATGGGATTCATGTGGTCGGGGAAGTGACCTCCATGCTACGCCGTTCCCATCACGAGCCCATGACCTCGCTGACCTGGGCCAGCAGCGCCTCCGCGTTGAGCGCCATCTGTGCCGTCGTCGTCGTGGCGGAAGAACACGTAGGCATCCGTACCGGCGCGCAGGAACGGCTCCAGCCGACGTGCCCATCGATCGATGTCGCCATCGCTCGTACGCCATCCGGCGCAGGCGCAGGTAGACGACGGGCCCGATGCGTCGCAGGTCGGGCTCGTCCCGGCCCTCCAGGTCGGTCGCCACCAGGGTCACGCCGTGCGCCGCCGAGCCGCGCGTAGACCTCGTCGGCCTGCCAGCTCGGATGCAGCAGCTCCAGTGCCAGCGGGACGTCCGCCGGCCAGGCGCGCGAGCAGGCGCTCCAGGTGCGTCGTCGTCGCGCTCGAGCGAGCCGCGCAGCGACAGCAGCACGCAGCCGAGTCGGTCACCGAAGCCTGCCAGCGCGTCGGTCAGCCAGCGGATCGAGTGCGCTGGGGTCGGCCTCCGACCAGGCACGCCACGACGTGGAGCGCTGGGCCTTGGGGCAGAAGCGGAATTCCGCGCTGGTCTCGCCCAGCCACTTGGCGATCTGCTGCTCGTTGGGTCGGCGGTAGAAGGTGTTGTGCAGCTCGACCGCCGGCAGTCGGGCGGCGTAGGCCACGAGCAGCTTGCGGCTGGCCTTGCCGGGGTGCGTAGAACTTCGGGCACCCAGCCGTCGGATAGGAGAAGCCGCTGGTGCCGGCGTACAGGCGTCCGACGCGCCGGGGCCGTTCAGTCACGCCACAAGGGGCGGGTCAGGCAGGTCGGCCCGCCCTCACAGGGCAGGCACAGCTCGTCGGCCTCGAACAGCGTGACCTCGCAGCCGGCAGCGCGCATCAGCTCGACGGTGTCGGGGAAGCCGGCGATCGCCAGGCAGCGTCGCGGGGCCGTGGCCAGCACGTTCAGGCTCAACCCACCGCTGGCCTCGAACTCGGCGGGCGGGACCTGCAGCAGGTGATAGCCAAGGTCGAGCATGCGCTGGTACAGGGCGGCGGGCACCAGCGGCGCGTGGACGAGCGCCAGATCGGTATCGAGCGGGTTCACCACCGAGAGCAGGTGCAGGCAGGCGTCGGGCCCACGGTGGAACGGCAGGTCGTACGTCCTCCACGCTGATGCCGAAGCCGCCGACGATGGCTCGCAGCTGTTCGATGCCGGCGGCGTTGGTGCGGAACCCGCGGCCCACGGCCAGCGTCGTCTCGTCGAGCCAGAAGCAGTCACCACCCTCGACGGTGCCCGGTGCCTCGACGGTGCCCACGATGGGCATGCGCTCCGCGTAGAAGCGCCGATGCAGCTCGGCCTCGTGGGCCCGTGAGGCCTTGCCCGGCCGCAGGATCACCGCCCCCGCGGCGATGACGAAGGAGGGGTCGTAGGTGAAGACCGAATCGGCGAGACCGTCACCATCGTCGGCGTCCAGCCAGTGGATGCGGACACCGTGCGCCTCCAGCAGCTCGACGAAGGCCTGGAACTGGCGGCTCAGCGCCGCGGCATCGATGGCCTTGGCGTAGTGCCAGTCGGCCGGGTCGGCCGAGAGGATGGCGCCGGGTCGCCGCATGGCGACGTCACGCAGGGTGCCCGCGTTGGTGGCGACGCCGTATCGTTCCATGGCCGCAGTCTGGCACGCCGTCAGTCGGCTGCCGAGTCCCCTCGTGCTTCTGCGGCAGCGCGGCCGAAGAGCGGCCGCTGGCCGACGTTGCCGTTGACCAGCACGACGCCGGCGATGATCAGCGCTGCGCCGGCCAGCTCCAGCGGCCGCAACCGCTCCCCCAGGACGACGAAGCCGAGCGCGATGGCCACGACCGGGATGACGTAGGTGACGAGGGTCGTGCGCGTGGCGCCCCAGCGCTCGATGATGCGGAAGAAGAGCAGGTACGCCACACCCGTGCCGAGCAGCACCCAGCCAGATCATCGCCAGCCAGCCGAGGGCGCTCGCCGGAAGCGCGTACAGGCCACCGTCGGGACGCTCGAAGATCACCGCCAGGGCCGTGATGATCAGGAACGCACTGAAGGCGCTGCCGAAGGCGATCTCAGCCGGCTGAAGGGGCACGCTGTGAGCCGTCGGACAGCCTGATGATGGCGTGTCCGGTGAGTCGCCGACGCGTGTAGACCGAGGCGACCGCGTAGAAGATGGCCGCCAGGGCCACCGCCAGCATGCCGGCCAGCGCGAGCGAGGCGTCGGCGTCCGCCGCGCGCCGCATCCACGCTGGGCAGCGCCAGCATCACCACGCCGCCGAAGCCGATGCCCAAGCCGGCCAGCCGGGCCACCGAGAGGTGCTCGTCGGCGAGGGCGACGGCCGCCATCACGATGGTGAACAGGGGCACCATGGCGTTGAGGATGGACGGCCAGGCCCGTGGGGATGTACTGCTGGCCCCAGGCGATCAAGGCGAACGGCACCACGATGTTGGACAGCGCCAGGAACGTCATGCGCTTCCACACATCCAGCTGCAGCGGCAGGCGCCCGTCGCGTGCCAGCAGCACCACGCCCAGCAGCAGGCTGGCGAAGAGCGTCCGCTGGCTCACGATGGTCATGGGCGCGATGCCCTCGTCCAGGCCGATCTTGATGAACAGGAACGAGCTGCCCCAGATCGCCGCCAGGAACAGGAACATCGCCCATGTCTGGGCGTCGTTGGTCGGGCGGGTGGTCGGTCGGGCGGGTGGCACGTGTCTGCGATGCTAGCCGACATCGGCGCGGTGCCCCGCGGCGTCCCGACGGCGATGGCGCCGTGGGCGCGCTACCATCAGCGCATGGCCACCTACGACCCCACCACCGCGCTCCTCATCGTCGATGTCCAGAACGACTTCGCCGACCCGGCCGGCTCGCTGGCCGTGACCGGCGGTGCGGACGTCGTCCCCTTCATCAACGCCCAGATCGAGGCCGCTCGCTGGCGGGTGGTCCGGTCTTCTACACGCAGGACTGGCACCCGCCGGTGACGCCGCACTTCGAGAAGGATGGTGGCATCTGGCCGGTCCACTGCGTGGCCGGCACCTGGGGTGCCGAGCTCCATCCGGACCTGCAGGTCGATGGCCCGGTCGTGCGCAAGGGTAGCCACGGCGAGGACGGCTACAGCGGCTTCAGCCAGCGCGACCCGCGAAGCGGTGAGACGGAGCCGACCGAGCTGGGGGCTCTGCTGCGGGCGGCCGGCGTGGAGAGGGTGGTCATCGCCGGTCTGGCCACCGACTATTGCGTGCTGGCGACCGGCCTCGACGCCATCGCGCTCGGTCTGGCGGCGACCGTGCTGGCGACAGGCATCCGCGCGGTCGACCTTGCCGAGGGCGACGGCGAGCGTGCCCTGGCGGCGTTGCGCACGGCGGGGGCCATCGTGGAGGGTGCCTCGAAGCAACCGTCTGCCGCCACGGGCGTGGCCGCGGCGCACTAGACTGCCCGCCATGACGACGAACGACGACCGACCCTACTCACCAGGTCTCGCAGGCGTCCTCGCGGGGGAGACCGCACTTTCTCTCGTCGACGGCGCCAACGGCCGCCTGCTCTACCGCGGCTACCCCATCGGCGAGCTGGTGCGCGAGGGCAGCTTCGCCCAGGTGGCCCACCTGCTGTGGGCCGACGAGTGGCTGCCGGAGACCCACCTGCCCTGCGCTCCGCTCGATGATCGCATCGTGGCCGCCCTGCGCGACCTGCCGGATGGCGCTCATCCCATGGACGCGCTGCGTACGGCCTTCTCGGTCTGGGGCGCCGGTCATCGCGACCGTCTGGCCGCCGACGGCGGAGCAGGCCCGCGAGATCACCGCGATGGCGCCCTCCGCACTGGCTGCCTTCGGGCGTCTGCGCCAGGGCCTTGAGCCTATCGAGCCCGACCCCGAGCTCGACACCACCGCCGGCTTCCTCTACCAGCTCAACGGCGAGGTGCCCGACGAGGCCGCTGCGCGCGCGCTCGATGCCTACTTCATCGTCGGCGCCGATCATGGCTTCAACGCCTCCACCTTCACCGCGCGCGTCATCACCTCGACGCGCTCGGACATCGCGAGCGCCGTGGCCGGTGCCACCGGTGCGCTCAAGGGCCCGCTCCACGGAGGCGCCCCGTCCGAGGTGGTCAGCCAGCTCAACGCCATCGGATCGCCCGAAGCGGCCGAGGAGTGGATCAACGACGCCATCGACCGCGGCGAGCGGCTGATGGGCTTCGGCCACCGCGTCTATCGTGCCTACGATCCCGCGCGCCGCCGCGCTGCGCGAGGTCGCCGAGCAGATGAGCTCCATCGCCGACTGGCTCGAGCTCGCCGTGGCCGTCGAGGACGTGGCCCTGCGCGTGCTCGAGGAGCGCTATCCGGATCGCCCGCTCGAAGACGAACGTGGAGTACTACACCGCGGCCGTGCTGCAGGGTGTGGGCCTGCCGCCCGACCTGTTCCCGGCCACCTTCGCCATGGCGCGGACCGCGGGCTGGACCGCGCACTGCCATCGAGCAGGCAGCTGCCGACAAGCTCATCCGGCCCGACGTGATCTACACCGGTCCCGCCGAGCGCCACCTGCCCGGCTCCTGAGCGGGCTCGCGCAGCGGCAGGGCCTGAGCCATGGCCGTCAAGATCTCCGGCCTCATCAACACCTGGAACGAGGCCGAGACCATCCGCTACGCGGTGGAATCGCTCAAGACCTGGTGCGACGAGGTGCTCGTCGTCGACCAGCAGTCGAGCGACGACACGCAACGTATCGCGGCGCGCCTGTGGGGCCAGGGTCGTCGAGGTCGAGGCCACCGGCTACGTCGAGATCATCCGCGAGATGTCGGTGGCGATGACCGAGCACGACTGGGTCATGGTGCTCGACTCCGACGAGGTGGTGCATCCCAGCCCTGGGCCGGCGGCTGCGCCAGATCGCCGAGACCGGCGAGGCCAACGTCGTGCGCATCCCGCGTCGCAACATCATCCTCGGCCGGGAGATGCGACACGGCCAGTGGTGGCCCAACGCCAAGCGGCGCTTCTTCCACAAGGACCACATCGACATCCGCGTCGAGATGCACGGCGGCTTCCACGCCGCCGCGGGTGCCACCGAGATCATGCTGCCCATGGATCGTGACTGCTGCCTGTGGCACTACAGCTATCACAACATCGCCGACGTGGTCTGGAAGTCGCAGCGCTACACCACGGTGCAGGCCTGGCAGCGGCTCGCGCTCGGGTCGTCGCCCCGGTCCGCGCCGCTGGTTCCGGGTGGCCGTGCGGCAGGCCTGGAAGGAGTTCGTCAAGGGCCGGGCCTGGCGGGATGGCGCCCCCGGCATCGCCGTCTCGGTCGTTCGGATCATGGACCGCTTCCTGGTGCAGGCCAAACAATGGGATGAGCTGGCCTCACAGGGCCGTGCCGAGGAGTACCAGCGCATGAAGGAAGCAGATGCTCGGCCTGGAGCACGATCCCGACCTGGCGCCCATCGACCGACTCTGAGCTGGAGCGCCTCGAGAAGGCGCCCGAGGCCGTCGGCGAGGTGCAGTTCTAGCCATGGCCAAGATCAGCGGCGTCGTCATCGCGCTCAACGAGGCCCACCAGCTCCACTACGCCCTCTCGACGCTGCCTGCCCTGGTGCGACGAGGTCATCGTCGTCGACCAGCACAGCGAGGACGACACGGCCGTCATCGCCGAGCGCATGGGTGCCACCGTCCACCAGCACGACCGCACCGGTGGCATCGCCGACCCGGCCCGCCGCTTCGCGGTCTCCAAGGCCAGCGGCGACTGGATCTTCATCCTCGACGCCGACGAGATGGTGCCGCCGACCCTGGCCACGCACCTGCGCGAGTTGGCCGACTCGGAGCCCGAGATCGATGTGGTGATGGTGCCGCGCGCCAACGTCATCCTGGGCCGCTGGATCAGGCACGGCAACAACTGGCCCAGCCGCCACGCGCGCTTCTTCCGGCCCGGCTCGCTGCTGATGACCGACCGCATCCACAAGCTCCATCGAGCCGGCTCCGGGCACGCGCCGCCACAAGCTGGCGGCCGACGCCGGGCTGGCCATCTGGCATTTCCCCGGGCGGCAATCTCTCGGACCTCGTGCGCAAGGTCGATCGCTACACCGACATCGAGGCGCGCCAGGCGTATGCCCGGCGGCCGGCGCGTCAATCGACCCTCGCGAGCTCTTCCCCGAGGCCATCCGCTACTTCTGGCGCCAGTACGTCAGGGGCCGCGGCTATCGCGACGGCACGCATGGGGCTGGCGGTCGCCATCACGCGCACCTACTACCGGGTCCTGACCGCGGCCAAGCTGTGGGAGCTGCCGCGCAAGAAGGCACGCGCGGCGACGAGGTGGAGCTCTGCGTGGCGCGAACCGCTCTGCTGACACGCGAGCGAGTCGGACGACCGCGCGGATCCGTCGCGGCGCAATGGCCGCGCCCTGCCCAGCGCGCGACGGTGCCTCGCACCGAGTCGCCGCTTCAGGCGTCTCTCGTAGTGGGAGAGGCCCTTGCCCCTCGGGCCGATGGTGATGCAGTCGCAGGTCCGCTCGCCGCGTTCGTCGGTGATGCGCATGCGGTGGTTGATGGCTGCGTCACCCGACGCCAGCGTGGCGCCGACGACGCAGTACTTGCGTGCCGACAGCTCGATCGCGCGGGCCACGGCCTTGTCGTCGATGCCGGCCCTTCCACGATGTGCTCGACGATGATGCGGGTGAACACGCGCGGGTGATCCTCGCGCTGCTCGGCCTGGACGTCGACGGTGATACTTCGCCAAGGCGACCTTCTTCTTGGCCATGATCGTGGCGGCGTCCATGCCGGTGCAGCCGGCCAGCGCCGCCAGCACCAGCGCTGAGGGGCCGTAGGCTCCCGGCGCTCGGCGCCATCGTCGACGGTTGCGCCGCCCTCGTCGGTGCCCTCGAACTCCAGTTCGCCGTGCCAGCGAACGGTCACGTGCTTGGTCATGCCCCGAGGGTACGGCAGCGCCGGTCCACACGGTCGTGCCGGTCGGACGGGATCGGCAGGCCGAGCGGTCCGACTCAACGGCAGCCGCGGACGCCTCTATCGCACCGGGCCCTCACGGCCGCGGACATAGCCAAGCAGCGCGGCGAACATGATCAGGAAGACGACGATGAGCAACGGCAATATCGATTGGATCAGCACGCCAGACGCGATCATGGCGAACGTCACGATCGCGGGCAGGCCCACGATCAGGACGATCAGCGCCAGCTGGCGGGCCTCGTCACGCGACCGGCCGATGAAGTAGCCCGCGATGGCAGGCGTGATGAAGCAGGCCGCCAGCAGCGTGATGGCGACGGTGACATGGACCGGGTGCGAAGTTGCCCGCGCGCCCCACCGCGACCGGCAGGTAGGCCAGCGCGCCAGCCACCGCGAAGGCGACGAGGACGGGCGCGACGACGGAGCGATCTTCATCCACGTGGGCATCTCCGGTTTGCGGCCTGGTCTCGATGGAGCGGGTTCGAGCGGCCGATCTCTGGCCTGTGGAGGATACAAGCCTTGGTCGCGCTTGCCCTGCTGGCGACGCCCGGAGCGCGCTCCGCATCGGCGAGAATGGGCGCGTGAGACTGCTCCCCCGTCGCCGTTCGCGCCCTGCCGACGAACGGTCGGAGTGGCTGGCGACGGCGGCCATGTATGCGCGCCGCCTCACGGAGACAGGCTCGCGCTGCCACCTCAACGATGGCGCGCCGCGGTTCTGCGTGTGGACAGCGACCGAGTCGCCTGCGGCCGAGACCGAGGAGGGGTCGAGGGGCATGGTCGGCGTCCGCTGCACGGTGCACCCCGGTGGCCGCTATCTCGATAGCACTGCCCGGCTGGACCCCGCTGACTTCGCCTAGCGCGGGCCGCGCCCCGGCAGTCTCATCCGGCGTGCCCGTCTCGGTCTCGAACTGCTCGTGGTAGAGCCGGCGTAGGCGCCGCCCTGGGCCAGCAGCTCGGCGTGGGTGCCGCGTTCCACGATGCGGCCGCGCTCGTAGACCAGGATCAGGTCGGCGCGCAGGATGGTCGATAGCCGGTGCGCGATGGCCAGCGTGGTGCGGCCCTGCATGGTGCGCTCGATGGCGCGCTGGATGAGCCGTTCACTGACGGTGTCGAGCGCGCTGGTGGCTTCGTCGAGGATGAGGATGCGTGGGTCCTTCAGCAGCACGCGCGCCAGGGCGAGGCGCTGCTTCTCCCCGCCCGACAGCTTGTAGCCGCGCTCGCCGACGACCGTGTCATAGCCCTCGGGCAGCTCGCGGATGCGATCGTGGATGGCGGCCAGGCGGGCGGCCGTCTGCAGCTCGCGATCGCTCGCGCCGGGCTTGGCATAGGCGAGGTTCTCCCGCACCGAGGCATGGAACAGGTAGGCCTCCTGGGTCACGAAGCCGATGATGTCAGCCGAGGCTGGTCAGCTTGATGTCGCGCACGTCGTGGCCGTCGATCTCGACTGCGCCGGTGTCCACGTCGTAGAGGCGCGGCACCAGGTAGGTCGAGGTCGTCTTGCCCGAACCCGACGGTCCCACCAGCGCCACCAGCTGTCCCGGCTGCGGCCTCGAAGTCGATGTCCTTGAGTGCGAACGGGACGGCATCGGCGCCGGCGGCCGCGTCGGCGCCGGGCGACCTCATCGCCTCGCATCGCCGCGGCATCGAGTCCGTCGCCTCGTCGCCATGGCTCGACGCATCGGTCGCGAGCTCGGCATCGCCCATGTCCAGCGGCGGGGCGGTGCTGTCGGCAGTAGGCGAAGGAGACATGCCGGAAGCGCACCCGCCCCGCGACCTCGCCGGCCGCAGCGTCATCGCGTCGGGCGCGTCCCTGATCTCGGGCTCCATGTCGAGGTACTCGAAGATGCGGTCGAAGAGCGCCAGCGCGCCCTGCACCTCCACCTGCACGTTGAGCAGCTGCCCCAGCGGGAAGAAGAGGCGGCTCTGGAGCGTGGTGAAGGCCACGATGTCACCGACCGTCGGTGCGGTCGGGTCACCGCCGGATGACCAGCACGCCGGCGACCCAGTAGACGAACGCCGGCATGACGCTGAAGACCGTGCCCACGAGCATGAAGAACCAGCGACCGACCAGCGACTGGCGCAGCTGCAGCGCGGCCAGCTCGCGTTGGCGACGCGCGAAGCGGCGGACCGACTCCTCCTGCTGCCCGAAGGTCTTGGCCAGCAGGATGCCGCTCACCGAGAGCGTCTCCTCGGTCAGCGCCGAGACATCGGCCAGCGACTTCTGGGTCTCCTTGCTGGCCGCGCGCCGGATCTTGCCCACGCGGAAGGTGAGGTACATGAAGAACGGCAGGATGATCAGCGAGATCGCCGTCAGGCGCCAGTCCAGCAGCACCATGGCCAGCAGCGTCGTCACGACGATGGTGAGGTTGGCGAAGACCGAGCTGGCGGTGTCGGTCACCACCGACTGCACGCCGCCGACGTCGTTGGAGATGCGGCTCTGGATCTCGCCGGTGCGGGTCTCGGTGAAGAAGCGCAGCGGCATCTTCTGGAGGTGGGCGTAGACCGCGTTGCGCAGGTCCTCCATGACCGCCTGGCCGACGCGGTTGTTGACGTAGGTCTGGCCCACCCCGATGAGCCCGCTGATGATCGGGACGACGATCATCGCCAGCGACCGCCACGTTGAGCAGGAAGAAGTCCTGCTCCGGGATGGCGACGTCGAGCAGGAACTTCAGCAGGTACGGGTTGACCACGCCGAGCAGGCTGGTGGCGACGATCGAAACCATGACCACCAGCACCTGCCAGCGATAGGGGCGGAAGAAGCCGGCGATGCGGCGTGCGGTCTCGCCGCGGCGCTCCCTGGGGACCGGTGTGAAGTCGGTGCGGTCGAAGCAGCGCCGCGACCGTGGAAGCTCATCAGCGCGGTCCGCCGCTAGACTCGGACGGCAGTGGACACGACCGACCACGGCTCGAGGGCGAGCCAGAAGCCATCTTCATCGTGGGCGTCAGCCGCAGCGGCACGACGCTGATGCGCCGCATCCTCGACAAGCACAGCCGCATCGGCATCGCCACCGAGAACCACTACCTGGGCCATCTGCTGGCGTGGGAGGGCGCGCGAGTCTACTTTCGGCGCGTCGGCGACCTGCGCGATGACGCCGCGGTGCGCGCGCTGGTCGAGTTCATCTACTCGGGCGAGCTGCAGCGGCGCTCGCGCCTGCGTGAGCTGAGTCCGTACTGGCGCTGGCTCACCGAGCGGGTGCCGCGCGACGGATATCGAGGCCTACCTGCTGGCGTCCGACCGCACCGAGCGCGGCGTCTTCGAGGCCTTCCTGCGCATCTACGCCGACCGCCGTGGCAAGGCCATCATCGGCGAGAAGACGCCGGCCCACCTGGCCTACGTGGAGACGCTGCTCGAGTGGTTCCCGGACGCCCGTGTGGTCCATTGCCTGCGTGATCCGCGCGCCGTCTACGTGTCCGAGCTGCGGCGCCGCCGCGAGCACGCGGTGGGTGTCCCGTACCGCCAGCTGGCACGCGGTGCCGGCGCTGCTGGAGCGCTTCGTGCTGCTCCAGGTGGTGTGGGCCTGGGCCGCGGCCGTGGAGCGCCACCGCGTCCTGCGAGGCCGCTATCCCGACCGCTACCGCGTGCTGCGCTTCGAGGACCTCGTCGCCGCGCCGGAGGCGCACGCTGGCGGGGCTGTGCGACTTCCTGGGGGTGGCGCCCGAGCCGCGCATGCTGCAGCAGAAGGTGACCTCGAGGGGCGCGCTGGTGGGCGCGGCCGGCTTCGACGCGGGCGCAGCCGAACGCTGGCGCGACGCGCATCGACCGGCAGGCCAAGTCGGCCATCGAGCTGTTGCTGGGCCGGCGGCTCCGCCGAGATGGGCTACCGGGAGTAGGGCCGAAGCGACTAGGCGAGTGAGACCGCCTCACTCGCGCCGGCAGCTCGGCGGTCCGTCGGCGGCCGCCTCGGCCTGCTCCTCCAGCCAGCGCTCCGCATCGATGGCGGCACGGCAGCCGTCGCCGGCTGCGGTGATGGCCTGGCGGTAGCGATGGTCGTGCACGTCGCCGGCCACGAACACGCCTTCGACGTTGGAGAGCGTGTGGTCCTCGACCACGAGGTAGCCCTTCTCGTCGATCTCGAGGTAGTCCCTGAAGACCGCGGTGTTGGGCTTGTGGCCGATGGCGATGAAGAGGCCCTCGATGGGCATCTCGCGCACCTCGCCGGTCTGCGTGTCGGTGAGCTGCAGGCCCTCGATCTTGTCTCGACCCAGCACATCGGTGACCTGGCTGTTCCACTCGATGCTGATCTTGGGGTGCGTCATGGCGCGGTTCTGCATGATGCGGCTGCCGCGGAACTCGTCACGCCGGTGGATGAGCACCACCTCGCTGGCGAACTTGGTCAGGAACAGCGCTTCTTCGAGCGCGCTGTCGCCCCCTCCCACGACCGCGATCTTCTTGTCGCGGAAGAAGAACCCGTCGCATGTGGCACAGGCCGACACACCCCGGCCGCGCAGTCGCGTCTCGTTCTCCAGGTCGAGCCAGATGGCCGAGGCGCCGGTGGCCACGATGATCGAGTCGGTCGTGTACTGCGTTCCGCCGGCGGTGACACTTGAAGGGGCGCTCGGAGAAGTCGACCCGACTCGACGTCATGTCGTGCATCTGGGCCCCGAAGCGCTCCGCCTGCGGCTCGCATGTCGGCCATCAGGGCGGGGCCGTCGATGCCCTCCGGGAAGCCGGGGAAGTTCTCGACCTCAGAGGTGATCATCAGTTGGCCGCCGGGGATGAAGCCGGCGATGACCAGCGGCTCGAGGTCCGCGCGCGCGGCGTAGATGGCGGCGGTCAGGCCGGCCGGCCCGAATTGGTCCGGTTAAGTTCTTTTAATTTTCCTTTAATTTTTGTAACCCAATTGTCAGCCTCAGATCTATCTCCAATAAAACGTACAAATTTAGTCGTTTCTTCATCTGTTCCTCGATTAACAATTTCAAATATAGCCCCGCGACCTGTCTTTTTATTTAATAATCTTATTTGACCATTTTTCTTAAATTCTGCTTTTTGCTTATCATTTTTATATGATTCAGCTTTTTTGCCTTGACTGAAAATCTCAGCCAAAATGCGTTGTGCATTTTCAGGTGTAACATCAATACCTTTATATGATTTTAAATTTGAAACGTCACTTAACTTTTGACGCATAAGCTCAGCCGTTGCATTTTCTTTCCATAATGTAGTTGATGGCAACCAGTGCATTTCTTGTTCACTAGCAAATACATCATATTTATCATTTTCTTCTGTATAACTTTCATCATCCCAAGAATCAAAATCAGCTAAATTTAAAGCAATATCACGTAAATATTCAAATTGTATGCCTGATTTTTCATCATTAATATGAACATCATAATCCATCTTGGCTGCACGATATAAGAAATCTAATTTAGCTGAATACTGTTTGGACATTTCAACTGTTTTAGCAAATCGTCTAATCACATACTCACGAACATCTGTAATACCTGCTTCATCAGGTGATCGATGCTCTGAAGTTGGCAATGCCTGTGAAACCATATAATGAACACCTTTTTCTTTATCAAAAACTGTTACCTTAGCTTCAATCGCGCCATTTTCATTTTTCTTTAATTTTCTTAAAGCCTTGTTTAAATTCTTTCTAATTTCTTTAGCATTCTCTCCATACTTAATATTTAATACATTGTTTTTATCATAATTTCCAAGTTTTAAATGGTTTTTCAATCACATGTTGCGTTAAGCTATCAATGATTCCATTGTCTTTTAAGTGGTTGGTAAATCATTCATCTAATTGAGCCGCTAAATCTTTAGAAAATGCACTTTCATCAACATAACCAATAATTTCAAATTGATCTTTGGTTCCTAACTTAAGCGTGTGTCCATTGATATCTTGTTTTCTTAATGCTTCAATCGCATATTGATGTTGTAATTCAGATGAAATGGATACTTGACGACCACGACGAAGGATGTCTGCCGATGCATACATTAATTTACGAGCACCTTCCCAATCGCCCATTTTCGCATCAACAGCGTGACGGAATTTTTCAACACCCTCGAGATAATGCGTAACCATCTCACCAAAAGTGAAACCATTATCTAACATTTTCTCATATCCATCTAAGTTACCAATTGGTAAACGCGCAATACGGTAAGAACGACCAGATAATAATCCACCACGACCTGTGAATTTTGCCAAACGTTCTAAAATAAGATGGTGTCGCTCATGACGGAAGATACCAGAACCTTCTTGAGTTACTCTTGGCGTTAACATCATAATGGCTGCGTTAAGACCCAACGTATATGTATTATTACTCGCCTCACCCGCATAATCATTTGCTTCCATCATTGGATCAATGAAGAATTTAAATGTAGAATTACGTCCATTATTAATTAACTTTTTAATCTTGCGAAAATTCTTTAGCAAAATAATGATCAGAATCTTTTGAATAGATTTGAATCATATGAGGATTTTCTTTATCAAATTTAATATTCCATTTACCTGTTGGATCCATGCGAAGTAATTTAATAAAGTTAGCTGTCAAACGTCTAGCCGCTGCATCTAAATTTCGGAACTTATCTTTTTGTCTTTTACTCTTAATATTATCTTTTGAGTCTTTAAGTACTAATTCAGCCGCGCGATCAAAAGCAATTTTCTTTTCAACTAAATCAGCATCAATAACCTGAACCTTACGCGTGCGTTGCTGATTTCGATTTTTCCTTGTTGATTCTTAACCGATACTGTTTCAGTAATATCTACTTCTTTTACATATTTTTTATCTTTTCCATCAAGCCCATCTAATTCTAATTCTTTCAATAATTTTCTACCTGAATTACCTGTAACGATATAATATCTTTCCTTATCAATATCTTGTTTTAATCGTTTAAATGAATCGCCTACAAAAGAAGGATTTGATGCTGATTGAATATTGATTGGTTCAATATTCAATTGAGTTTTAATCGCATCCATGATTGGACTTTGATGAGCATAACCAAATACCGTATGTAAATATCCTTGATCTTTTAATTTATTATCACCATTGAATATAAATCCACCTACATTTTCAATATTGCCATCTTTATCTGTCGTTAATGTAAATAATTGTTTTTCACGTAAATTCTTAGTTTTCTTATTTAACCCAACCGCTGATTTAATTTTATTAACTGTCGAAATTTCAATAATATCATTTTGATCAACCCAATTAATTTCAACCCTTGCAGAACCATCATTTTCTTTATACACAACGCCCTTCATTGTTTTTACAAACTCAGGCACATCAATGCCCGCTTCAATTCGATGAGGAACTTCGAAAGTAATTTCTTGTTCAGCACCTTTTTCCATTGTCGCTATTGTCGTACTAATAGCGGCTTTAAGTGGTTCGGATTCAATAAAGTTTGCCGTTTTAATATTTGA
>CAVQRP010000014.1:0-107226 GCA_963715295.1 uncultured Chloroflexia bacterium | reverse complement strand
TCCGTCGAAGGTGATGGGCGCCCTCGGCGACGGCGGGTTCGTGACGACCTCCGATCCCGAGCTCGATGCCAACGCTCCGCCAGCTGCGCTACATGGGCCAGAGGGGCGTCAAGCACGAGCACCTCATCCTCGGCTACCAGGAGCGGCTCGACGAGGTCCAGGGTGCCCTGCTCAGTGTCAAGCTCCGCTACCTCGACGCGCAGCTCGCCGGACGCCAGCGCGTCGCCGACCGCTACGTGGAGATGCTGGCCGACACCCCGTCGAGCTGCCGGCGCCCGAGCCGAGCGGGGCGGCATGCCAACTACATGTACACCGTCCACGTGCCCCAGCGCGATGACCTGCGCGCGTTCCTCGAGCGAGCGCGGCGTCGCCACACAGGTCGTCTACCCCAAGCTCGTGCCGGACCAGGGTGCCTACGCAGACCAACCCCTGGCGGGCCGCCGACGACCTGGCCGTGGCCCGCTCGACTGGTGGCACGCATCCTGTGCCTGCCGATGTTCGCCGAGCTGACCGACGAGGAGATCGACCGGGTCGGGTCGGGCATCCGCGATTTCTACGGCGTCCGATGAGCGACATCGTACGCGTGGCCGTCATCGGCGGCAGTGGCGCCTGCACACCCGAACTCATCGACGCCGTGGCCGCGTGGCCGGGCGGGAGCAGGTCGCCGACCACCGCTCGAGATCGTGCTCCAGGGTCGGATCCGCAGTCAGAAGCTCGAGGTCGTCGCCGAGCCTGTCGTCGACCGGCTGCCCGACGACCGTCGACGGCGTCGCCGTGTCACACCGAGACCTCCCTCGAGCAGCGCGCTCGAAGGGCCGACATCGTGCTCATCCAGGTGCGCATCGGCGGTCTCGATGCGCGCGTCTTCGACGAGACGTTCCCCCGCGAGGCAGGGCATCCCGGGTGAGGAGACCATGGGCCCGGTGGCTTCGCCAACGCCATGCGCACGATCCCGGCCCTGGCGTCGCTGTGGGATGCCCTCGCCACGTCGGCACGCGACGCGTTCATCATCAACCTCACCAACCCATCGGGCATCGTCTCGCAGGCCGCCACCGCCCACACCGGCCTGCGCATCCTCTCGGTCTGCGACGGACCGGTCTCGTTCGTCGACGGCATCGCAGCCACCACGGGACGAGCGCCGAGGACGTGCGGCAGGGTATGCGGGCTGAACCATGTGGGCTTCTGGAGCGACGCCGACAGGAGGTGATGCGCTCGGCGTCGTCGGCCACGCAAGGGCGTGGACGCCACCGACGTCGAGGAGCTCGGCGCCGTGCCCTCTCCGTACGTGCGCTTCTACCTCCACCCCGAGCGCGAGCTGGCCTGCTCAGCGCGAGACGACCGAGAGCCGGGCCCAGGTGCTCAAGCGGCTCGAGGCCGAGATGCTCGCTGCAGTACTCGGGCGATGCCAGTCGCGGCCGATGCACAAGCGACGTGGCGCCTGTCTGGTACGGCGCTGTCGATCGTGCCTCTCATCGACGCGTTCGTGTACGGCTCCGCCGAGACGACCGTGCTGGGGCTGCGCAATGCCGGCGCGGTCGACTGGGCTCCCGATGGGGCCATGGTCGAGCTGCCGACCGAGGTCCTGGCGGGTGGCAGCTGCGACGCCGCGCGGCCGCGGCCCTCCCGGCGCCGGTCACAGCCATGCTGGCATCGCATGCCGGCCTTCGAGACGTGGCCGCTCGAGCTCTCGCCGGAACGCGCTCGCGCGACGACGTGCGCGAGCGCCGCGATGACCTGGTGGCTGCCCTCGCGACGAACCCGCTGGTGCCCGACGAGGATGGTTGCCGCCCGGCTGGACGAGACCGCATCCTCGAGTCGTCACCCGCATAGCGCCACCCACGGTGACCGCTCGACGTCCGCTCGTCCTCGCCGTCGACATCGGCGGCACCAAGACGCCGTGGCTGCGGTCCGGGGCATGCCGGGCGCCGGTTTCGAGCCGCTGGTTCCGCCACGACGCTTCGCCACCATCCGCGACCCGGAGGCCTTCCTGGCGGCACTGGACGGGGCAGCCGCGCAGGTCGTGCCCGCGGGTCAGCGACCGGTCGCGGTGGGCATCGGCGTCCCGGGCCCGCTCGATGCCGAGCGCGGTGTCGTGGAGACATCTCCGAACGTCGGCTGGCAGTGACTTCCCGCTGGCGGCCCTGGTCTCCGAGCGTTCGGAGGCATGCCGGTGTCGATCGACGACGACTCCAATGCCGGCGCGCTCGGCGAGGCCTTCGCCGGCGCCGGGCGCGGGGCCGACCCCTTCGCCTATCTGCCGCTGGGCACCGGGCTCGGGTCAGGGCTCGTCGTCGACGGTCGTGTCGTGCGTGGTGCCCATGGAGCCGCCGGCGAGGTCGGCCACCTCGCCGTCGATCATCGGCGTGGGCCCGCGCTGCGGTTGTGGTCGCCGCAACTGCGTGGAGGCCTGGTGTGCGGGCGCCGGCCTCGCCCGGCGCGCACGTGAGCGCTGGCCGGCGCGCCGGCTCGCCGATGGCTCCCCTGCCCCGCGCGATGCGGCTGCGTCTTCGCCCTGGCGCGGAACGGGCGACCCCGAGGCGGTCGACCTCGTGGGGCAGGCGCAGCACGCGCTGGCGGTCGGCTCTCGCCACTGTCCTGACGGCCATCGACCCTGCGGTCGTGACCATCGGCGGCACGATCGGGCGAGCGCAGCCGGCCTTCGTGCGTGCGGCCTTCGCCGAGGCCCGGTCGCTGGTCATCGCGCAGCATCGGGCGCGGCGTACGCCTGCGGCCGCCCGAGCTGGGCGATGCCAGCGTGCTGTGCGGCGCGGCCGTCCTCGGTGTGCGGGCACGGCCACGCCGGGTAGCCCGTGCAACAGGATCGTCGGCCGCTGCCGGTCCAGCTTCGAGAGGAGATCGTCGCCATCATCGACGACGGAAGGCCTCCGTCCCGGCGACCGACTGCCGACCGAGGCCGAGCTGGCCATCGCGCTTCGGTGTCGGGCGGCACGACGGCCCGCGAAGCGCTCAAGCTCCTCGAGCGGGATGGCATCGTCGACGTGCGGCATGGGTCGGGCCGCTACCTCTCGCAGGTGGCCACGCTCGAGCGGCCCATCACGCGCCTCGAGAGCGTCACCGAGATGATGGCTGCCCTCGGCTACGCGGTCACCAACCGGGTCGTCTCGGTGACCCTGCGTGGCGCCGGCGACGAGGAGGCCGCAGCCCTCGGGCTCGATGCAGGTGAGCCGGTCGTGGAGCTCGAGCGCGTCCGCTCCACGGAGACGAGCCGCTGATCTACTCGGTCGACGTCATCCCTCGCGCCATCATCATCGGAGCCCATCGACGACCGTGGACTGGTCGGGCTCGCTGCTGGAGCTGCTCGAGCGAACGGCGCTCGCGTCACCTCCGCCATGGCGCAGCTCCGCGTCGAGACGCTCCCGAGGACGGGCACGGCGTGCGATCAGCAGCCCGATGACGTCCCCTGGATCCTGCTCGTCCAGCGCAACATCGACGAGCGTGGACGCGTGGTCATCCTGTCACATGACTACCACCGCTATGACAGCTTCACCTTCAACGTCTTCCGGCAGCGCGCGTGAGCATGGCCGGGTGGCGGTGCGCCAGGTCGAACACGCGATGGCCAGGTCCAGGCATAGCCTCACACGTTGGCGGCGGCCCGATCGACTAGGACCAGGGACCGTCGAGGTTGCGGACGGCCCTTGCACGCGCGTCCCCGCCGAACCAGCGCTCGAGCAGATGCAGCGCGAGGTCGATGCCCGAGCTGACGCCGGCGGCGGTGAGGATGGCACCGTCGTCGACGACCTTGGCCTCGCGCACGTCGGCCTGCGGGAAACTCGCTGCGCAATCGCGCCAAGGCCGCCGTATGCGTCGTGGCCGGGCGGCCCTCGAGGAGCCCGGCTCGACCGAGCAGGAAGGCCCCGGTGCAGACGGAAGCGACGATCGAGCTCGTGGCTGCGCGTCGTCGGATGAAGGGCAGCAGCTGCGCATCCTGCACAGGCGTGCGCACGTCGGCGCCGGGACCACCTGGCACGACGAGGGCATCCACCAAGGGGCAATCGTCGAGGTGGTGGGCCGGACGCACACGCAAGCCGCCGCGCGCCACGACCTCTGCCGCGGGCCCGATCGTCACGACATCGACGTAGGCGTTGCCGGCAGCATCGCGTGTGCCGCTGAAGACCTCGTATGGGCCGGCGAAGTCGAGCACTTCGACATCGTCGAAGAGCAGGATCCCGACGAGCGGACGGCCGTCAGCCAGTGCCATCGGCGCCCGAGGTGATGAGCTCCAGCAGAGCCGTTGGCTTCGTCCGAGCCGGCCACGCGGAAGCGCGCCGAGGTCGACCCGCTGCCGACCCGAATGGTCCAGGCTGTGCGCGGCAGGCGCGCGAACATGTCCTCGTCGGTGCGGTCGTCCCCCATCGCCAGCACGAAGGACTTGCGCCGGAAGCCGGCAGCCAGGCGGGCCGCGACCTCACCCTTGTTGGCCCAGGCGTAGCGGACCTCCACGACCTTGTTGCCGTGGATGACCGCCAGCTCGGTGCCGCTGAGGAGGTTCTCCAGCGTGGTCACCAGCTCATTGGCCAGCCAGGCGCCGAACTCGGCATCGACAAGGCGGTAGTGCCAGGCGAGCGCGTAATCCTTGCTCTCGACGAGCGAGCCGGGTGCACTCTCGGCGAACTGTCGCAGCAGCGGGCGAATGCGATCCTTCCAGGTAGAGGTCCATGCCGCCGCGCAGCATCTGCCACTCGTCGGAACCCGGCGCGCGCAGCAGCGCTCCGTGCTCCACGGCGAGCCCCAAGCCCGGGATGTCGCCGAACCAGCGCTCGATGTCAGCCCTGGCGCGGCCGCTGACGATGGCCGCGGTCGTATTCGGGCAGTGTCCACCAGCTCCTGCAGCAGCTTGACGAGGCTCCTGGGCGGGGTGGCGTCCTGCGGACGCTGCGCGATGGGCACGAGGGTACCGTCGTAGTCGAGCAGGATCAGCCGGCGTTCGGCCTCCGTCGTACGCCGGCTTCAGCTTCATCGGGTCGGGTGTGGGCCGGTCCCGGTGCATGGTCATCCGCGCCGGTGCGGTCGCTTCTCGCAGGTCGCCGATGAAGCGCTCGGCCCAGGCCACGGCATCGTTCCGGCGTACCCGCTCGTGCAGGGCTGCCATGCGTTCGGCACGCGACTCCGCGTCCATCTCGAGTGCTCGCACGATGGTGTTGGCCGTGCCGACCTGGTCGTACGGGTTGATGCGCAGAGCCTCGCCCAGCTCCTGGGCCGCGCCGGCGAACTCGCTGAGCACGAGGATGCCGTCGCCTTTGGCGCTGGCAGGCCACGTACTCCTTGGCCACCAGGTTCATGCCGTCACGTAATGGCCCCACCCAGGCCACGTCCGCGGCCGAGTAGAGCGCCGCCAGCTCCTGCTTGTTGACCGACCGACGCAGGTAGACCACGGGCTGCCATTCGGGCGTGCCGAAGTCGCCGTTGACCTCGCCCACCAGCTCGGAGACCTTGCGGCGTAGCTCGGCATAGGCCGGCACACGTTCACGCGATGGCACGGCGATCTGGACCAGCGTGACCTTGCCGCGCCACGATGGGCGACGACTGCAGCAGGCGACGGAACGTGCGCAAGCGCTCGGGGATGCCCTTGGTGTAGTCGAGACGGTCGACCGAGATGATGAGCTTGCGCCCACGGTGTCGCTCGTTCAGCTCGGCTTTGCGACGTGCGACCTTGCGGTCGGTGCTGGTGAGCTGCTCCCATTCCTCGGACTGGATGCCGATGGGCAGCGCCGAGAGGTGCACGTCGCCGGCCGTCGAACTGCACCTGGTCCATGCTGCTCTCCAGGCCCAGCACCTGCAGCAGCGAACGGCGGAAATTGTGCAGGTGGCCGTGGGTCTGGAAGGCGATCGAGTCCGCCCCCAACAGGCCGAGCAACACGTCTTCGCGCTCGGGCAGGATGCGGAACACCTCGGACGAGGGGAACGGGATGTGCAGGAAGAAGCCGATGCGCGCCTCCGGCGATCGCTCGCGGATCAGCTGCGGCACCAGCATCAGCTGGTAGTCGTGGGCCCACACCAGGTCGCCCTTGCGCACCCGGCTCGCGACCGCGTCGGCGAAGCGCTCGTTGGCGTCGCGATAGGCGTGCCAGCTCTCGGGCGCGAAGACCACCCGCGTGGGGAAGCCGTGCAGCAACGGCCACAGCGTGTCGTTGGCGTAGCCCTCGTAGAACGAGCGGGAGATCTTGGGCGGGATCTCCACGGCCACGTAGCCGTGCTCCTGCTCCCATTCGCGCATCAGGCGCTTGCGACCCTCGGGCTCGCCGGGCAGGGAATCGCCGGGCCAGCCCAGCCATAGCCCGTCGGTCTGCTCCATGAGCGGCGCCATGGCCGCGACGAGGCCTCCGGACGAGCGCTCGCCACGCCAACGGCCGGAAACACGCTTGGCGGTCAGGGGCAGGCGGTTGGAGACGACGAGAAGACGCTGTTTGGTACTCACAGCACCAGCATATACGCGCAGGTACGCTCGGCAGCCGTCCTTCGACCCGACCACATCGTCACGCGCGACGAGGCCGGCCTGGAGGGTGAGGGCGCGAGCGGGCAGCTCCTCGCAGGCGCGGTCGAACGACGTTTGCGTGGGAGTCACACAACCGACGTCGCCGAGCCCGATGTGTCGCCGGGCTTGCCTGGGGCGCAAGAATGCCGCACAACGGTTCCACCAGCGGGAGTGCCAGGCAACCCTCTGGCGCACCTGCCGCGAAGCGGAGAGTTATGTGCGTGCCAGTCGATGGTGCACCGAGCCGCGGCGGACAGGGGCCGCGGCGGACAGGGATAGGCCGAACGGCCGGGGGCGACGAGACCGCCGAGCCCTAGCCGCGCCGAGGCCAGTCCTCTACCGTGGTGGCGTCGACGTGTCGCCTGCAGCGTGAGGTCCCGATGAAGCCGCTCGAGGAACCATTCGCCTCCATCGTGGCCGGCCGGCCGGCCGAGATCGACCTGCGGGGCTTCAAGCTGCTGGGCGCGCGCCTCTTCACCAAGGACATGGCCTTCCGCGACGACGAGCGCGAGGCCTTCGGGCTGCGGGGGCATGTTGCCTGACCGCGTGCAGACCATCGAGGAGCAGGTCCAGCTCGAATGGGAGCACGTCTCGCGCAAGGAGGACGCGCTCGAGAAGTACATCGGCCTGGCGGCGCTCCAGGACCGCAACGCCACGCTCTTCTACCGGCTGCTGGCCGATCACCTCGAGGAACTCATGCCGGTGGTCTACACCCCACCGTGGGCCAGGCATGCCAGCAGTTCAGCCACATCATCCGACGCACGCGGGGCATCTGGATCACGCCCGACGACATCGACCGCGTGCCCAGGCTGCTGCGCAACTCCCCCTACGCCGACGTCCGGCTCATCGTGGTCACCGACAACGAGCGCATCCTGGGCCTGGGCGACCAGGGCGCCGGCGGCATGGGCATCCCCATCGGCAAGCTGGCGCTGTACTCAGCTGGCGGCGGCCTGCACCCGTCGTTGACGCTGCCGGTCTCGCTGGACGTGGGCACCGACAACCACACGCTGCTGCGCGATCCGCTCTACATGGGCTACCGGGCGCGGCGTCTCCGCGGCGCTGCCTACCGCGAGCTGGTGGAGGCGTTCGTGGCCGGCGTGGAGGAGGTCTGGCCCGGCTGCATCATCCAGTGGGAAGACTTCAAGGGCCCCAACGCGCTGCGCATCCTGGGCCACTTCCGCGACCGGTGCCCAGCTTCAACGACGACGTGCAGGGCACGGCGGCAGTGACCCTGGCCGGCGTCTATGCCGCTGCTCGCAAGCTTGGTCGGCGATATCACGGACCTGCGCTTCGTGCTCGCCGGTGCCGGTGCGGCCGGCATCGGCATCGCGCGCCTGCTGCGACTCGCGCTCGCGCACAGAGGTCTGTCTGACGACGACATCGACGAGCGCCTCGTGCTGCTCGATTCGCGCGGGCTGGTACACACCGGGCGTACCGACCTTGACGAGTTCAAGCAGGAAGTGGCCATGTCGAGCGAGCGCGTGGAGGCCCTGGGCCTGCTGCTCGAAGGCGACGATCATGCTCGCTTGTGCGAGGTCATCCGGACCGTGAAGCCGGACCTGCTCATCGGCACCACCGGCCGGCCAGGCTCGTTCGACGAGGAGGTCATCCGGACGCATGCAGAGATCGTGGATGAACCGGTCGTATTCGCCTTGTCGAACCCCTCGAGCCGGGTGGAGGCCACGCCGGCCGACATCCTCGCCTGGAGTGACGGCCGCGCCCTCATCGCCACCGGCAGCCCCTTCGCGCCGGTGTCGTGGAAGGGCGGACCGCGCCCTGTCGGCCAGGCCAACAACGTCTTCATCTTCCCCGGCGTCGGCCTGGGCGCGGTGGTGGCCGAGGCCAGCCGCATCACCGACGAGATGTTCCTGGTCGCGGCTCAAGCGCTCGCGGAGCACGTCAGTGATGAGCGGCTCGAGACCGGCGCCCTCTACCCGCCGGTGGAGTCGCTGGCCGCGATCTCACGCGATGTCGCGCTGGCCGTGGCGACCGAGGCGGTACGCTCCGGCGTCGCCGGCGTAGCGCCCAGGCAGCGACCTCGGTGCGACCGTCGACGAGGCCATGTGGTGGCCGGCGTACGTGCCGTACATCCGTTCGCGCGCGGCCGTCCGTCGGGACGGGCTCTACGCGGCACATCAGGCCCTGAGCCAGGAGTAGCCAGCAACGAGCGGGACGGGAGCCTAGGGGCACTGATCGAGGTCGCGCCACTTGGCGACGACGTCGCTGACCTCCTGACCCCCATCGGCGGCGTATTCGACGGTCAACGTGCGGTTGGCGATCTCGCCGCAGCCGGCGTCCTTCTCCACCGCCTCCCATGAGCCGCGCGCGTACTTGTACTCCAGGCTCGTGGCGTCCTCGAAGGGCAGCGTGATGGACCACGTGCTGTCATCGAGCCGCGTCATGGGATCGGCGCCCGGGTTCCAGCCCTGGAAGGAGCCGGCGATATAGATGGTGTCGTCGGGCGTGGTGTGCTCGGGAACGGTGACGGTGAAGGTCACGTCGACGACACGCTCCTGCGCCGTCACCTCCAACGGGTCTGACGGCGGCGAGCGGTTGTAGCCGGTGTCCAGTGCCACGATGCTGTAGCGATACGGCATCCCGGCAGTCACGCTGGCGTCCAGGTAGACCTCGACGTCGGTCTCGCCGATGACCCGGGCATCGCCTCCGTCCTCGCTGCGTACGACCAGGTAGCGATAGACGTCGTCTTCCTCCGGCGCCGTCCAGCGCAGGCGGACGCGCTCACCGGAGACATCGAGCAGCTCCGGTGTGCCCGGCGCAGGTGGGGCCACGGTGTCCTCACCTGGGACGGTCTCGATGCTCGCCACGCCGAGCGCCGACTGCCATGTCTCGCCGCTATCGGTCGACACGCAGGCGGACGCGGTGAAGCTGCCGATCGCCTCGGGTTGGACGAAGCCGCGGAAGACGGCGCCCGATGCGCTCACCTCGACCACTTCGGCCGGAGTCGAGCTCGCGGTCTGGCAGAGGATGGCACTGATCTCGGCGGGCGCGATGCCGACCTCCACGAGCACGCCGTCGGCAACCTGGGCGCCGTCGACACTGGCCTCGACAAGCACCTCGACCGCGACCGCGCCATCGACGGCTGAGAGCGGCCGCTGCACATGGCCCACGACCGCACCCCCATCATCGACGACACCGCTCACCCGCGACTCCGTGATGGTCAGCTGGGGCACGGCGCTGGCCTCGCCCGAGCGGGTGGAGACGTTGCCTGCCTGGTCGAGCGCGACCACCACGTAGTGATAGGGCACGCCATCGCGCACGGCCTCATCGGCGAACGTGGTCTCGCGGCTGTCGCCGATCGCTTCGTAGCCACCGCCGAGCACCAGCGATCGCAGCACGCGATAGCTCACGGCATCCGCCGCCGCTTCCCAGCTCAGCTCCACGCGACCCGGTCCGGCACCCGCGACCAGGCCGGCGGGGGCCGCCGGAGCGGTCAGGTCAGCCTCGGCGTCGGCGACAAGCACGGCCACCGCGCCCGGCGACATCGGTAGCGTGATCGCTCCGCCGGAGACTGCGACGGCAGCATGTCCGCCGAGCGCGTCGCGCAGCACGACGTCGTCGGGGATGCGATGCGCGACAGGGACCTCGATCTCGCGCTCACGGTCTCCAAGGTTGAGGACGATCACCGCGGCCGCGGACGGGCTGCGGCGCAGGTAGGCCAGCGTGCGCGCCCCGTCATCGGTGAGCAGGAACTCCAGGTCACCCTCGCGCAGAGCCTCGTTCGTGGCGCGCAGCTGCGCCAGGGTGCGGTACCAGTCGCGCAACTCCAGGTCCTCGCGGCCCCACGGGTACGGCCGCCGGTCATCGGGATCGTCGAAGCCGGTCAGGCCTACCTCGTCGCCGTAGTAGATCGAGGCCATGCCCGGGAAGGTCAGCTGGATGGCCGCCACCAGCCGCTGCCGCGCCTTGCCTTCGGCCAGTGCCGTCGGCTCGGTCTTGGCCGCATCGTTGTCCTGGCCCGGCGTCAGCGTCCACAGGATGCGCGCGGTGTCGTGGCTGTCCACGAGGTTCATGAGGGCCTGGTATGCAGGCGCGGGATAGTCCTCCTTGACTCCCAGCATGGCGCTGGCGAACCCCGACGGCGTCAATGCCTCCAGCGAGCCATCCGGGTCGGCGGTGGCGCCGTTGACCAGGGCGATGGCGGCGCGTCGGAAGCGGTAGTTCATCGTCGAATCGGCCTGGTCCCCCAGCAGCCACGGCGTCGAGTCACCCCATTGCTCGGCGATGACGATGGCCTCGGGATCGGCCGCCTTGGCCGCATCACGGATGGCCGCCTGGAACTCATGGCTCATCGAGTCGGCCACGTCCAGCCGCCAGCCGGCCGTCCCGCGCTCGATCCAGGTCGGGACCACGCCGTCCTCGCCGGTGAACATCTCCACCACCTCGGGGATCTCGTTGAGCTCCGGGATGGAATCGAAGTTCCACCAGCTCGCGTAGTAGGTGTCGTCACCACCACGCTCGGAGGGCGCGCAGGGGCCGGGCTGACCGGGGCCGGGCGGGCGGAACGTGAACCAATCGCGATAGATCGAGTCGGCCGCTTCGCAGGCTCCCACCGTCTCGTAGTTGCGGAACCGGTCGAACCACGGGGAGTCGGCAGACACGTGGTTGAAGACCCCATCGAGAACCACCCGGATGCCACGAGCCGCCGCCTCGTCGACCAGCGCCTCGAACTCCTCTGCCGTGCCCAGGTCGGGATCGACGTAGAAGTAGTCGGACGTGTCGTAGCGGTGGTTGGAGGGCGCCGCGAAGATGGGGTTGAGGTAGAGCACCGTAACACCCAGGTCGGCCAGCCCATCGAGGGCCGCGGTGATACCGGCGAGGTCGCCGCCGAAGAAGTCGCGGTTGTGGGCCTGCTCATCGCAGGGCTGCGGCCGATAGTCGCGGCAATATGCCTCGGGTAGCTCATCCCAGGCCTTGTCGAGGATGGGGAACCCGTGTACCTCGCCGTGGCGGTACTGCTCCGCGCCCGTGGGCCCGGGGGTCGTCGCGGGCGAGGGATCGTTGGAGGGGTCGGCGTTGGCGAAGCGATCGGGGAACACCTGGTAGACGACCGAGCCGGGTGCCCAGGCCGGTGTCTCGAAGCCGGGGTCGTAGGCTGTGATCTGCCAGGGATCGGAGACGAGGCCGGAACGGCCGATACGGCCGGTGCCACCATCGCCGGCGCGGTCGTCGGAGAGGAACCGCGCCGACTGGCCGTCCTGCGCCACGATGGAGTAGTCGAGGATGGCCGGCTGCGGGCCGGTCTCGACCACCGCTTCCCAGTAGTCGAAGCCGACGTCGCCACTCTCCGGATCCGTCGCCACCAGCGCCATCGGCTGGGCCGTGGCCTCGCCGCTAAGCCTGTCGGTCAAGCGCAGCTGGGCGCCCGACAGGTCGCCGGCGGCAGCACGCAGGCGCACATGCACGGGGGTTCCGGCAGGCACGGCACCGGTGGGAGCGCGATACAGGTCGTCGCGGCTGTCGTGAAGCAAGTCCGCCTCGCGGATGCTGCCATCGACCGTGGGGTGCTCGGCTTCGGCGGCGGTGGCTGCCGCCGGGAGCAGGCCCAGGAGCAGGAACACAGCCGCAAGGATCGCTCGCACAGGTCTCATCGCCGGGTCAGCCCTTCACGCCTCCCAGCGTCAAGCCGGACACCAGGTACTTGGAGACGTAGACGAAGAGGATGACGATGGGGACACTGACGATGATCGAGGCCGCCGAAAGGTCTGCCCACTGCGTCTGGAACTGCTGCTGGAAACGCTGGATACCCAGGGGCCAGGTGAGCAGCTCTTCGCTGGCGCCGATGAGCTGGCGGGCGAAGAAGTACTCGCTCCAGGCGGCCAGGAAGTCGAACAGGAAGACGATGGCCAGCGCCGGCAGCGAGAGCGGCAGCAGTACCTTGTAGAAGGACTGGAACTCGGTGCAACCGTCGATGCGCGCCGCTTCCTCCAGGTCGATGGGGACGGTGTCGTAGTAGCCCTTGAGGATCCAGATGCTGAACGGCACCGCGGTCACCGAGTAGGCGATGACCAGACCCTGGTAGGTCCCCGTCAGACCCAGCTGCACCGCGATCAGGTAGACCGGCACCAGCAACATGACAGCCGGCACCAGCTGCGTCGCGAACAGGAAGGTCAGCGAGAGCCCCCGGGCGCGGAACTTGTAGCGCGAGAAGGCATAGGCAGAGGTGGCGGCGATGATGAGTCCGACGCTTGCGGTCCCCATCGTCACCACCAGGCTGTTGACCATCCAGTTGAGCAGGTTGGTCTCGAACAGCACGTGGTGGAAGGCGTCCAGCGTGGCGCCTTCGGGGATGATCTCCAGTGTCGGGTTGAGCAGGTTGTCGCCCGGGCGGATGGCGACGCTGAAGACGCGGACCACGGGGAACACGATGATGACCGTGGTGATGATGAGCACGAGGTGGATGAGCGCGCGCTTGAGCGGCGAATCCTCACCCCGGCGCGGCGGCGTCGTCAGCCGCTCGCGCATCCCCATCTCCTTGCGCTCCCGCCGCACATCGAGCATCTCCTGCACTTGCATGCTGCTCATTCGTAGGCTCCCTTCAGAGCGTTCGTGCGGCGCACATAGAAGATGGTGAAGACCAGCAGGATGGCGAAGACGACGAAGGCGAAGGCCGCGGCAAAGCCGTAGCGGCTGTACTGGAAGGCGGCACGGTAGAGGCCGGTGACCAGGATGTCGCTCGTCTCCAGCTCGTTCTGGTTGATGAAGAACGGCACCAGGATGTTGTTGAAGGTCAGGAAGACGCCCAACAGGACCGCCGGCACCAGGACCGGGCGCAACAGCGGCACGGTGATGCTGCGGAAGGACTGCACGGAGCTGGCGCCGTCGAGCTCAGCGGCCTCGTAGTATTCCTGCGAGATGGACTGCAGGCCGCCGAGGGTGATCACCATCATGAAGGGCACGCCCAGCCACACGTTGGTCATGATCATGGCTGCGAAGTTCCAGATGGGATCGGATAACCACTGCACCGGGCCGAGCCCGAAGATGCCCAGGACCTGGTTCACGGCGCCGTACTGGAAGTTGAACTCGGTGCGCCAGATCTGCAGCGAGATGAAGGCCGGGATGGCCCACGGCAGGATCAGCAGCGCGCGGTAGATGGTCCGCCCCCGCAGGCGTCGGTTGAGCATCAACGCCAGCAGCACGCCCAGCGTGACGTGGAAGAAGATGCAGACGACCGTCCAGATGATGGTCTGCAGGAAGAGCTGGTAGAAGCCCGTCTGCTTGAGCACCGGCTTTCCGGACAGGATGTCGATGTAGTTCTGGAAGCCGACGAAGATGTCCTTCTCCGCCCCCAGCGGCGCGAGCGGTGTGCCCTCCCACGTCAGGCCCAGGAGGCCCGGCTGGATGAAGTTCCGCAAGCCCATCTTGGTGAATGAGACGTTCAGCTCCCACAGGAGCGGGTAGACATACAGGATGAGGATGCCCACGACTGCCGGCGCCAGCAGCAGGATGGGCAGTGCCCGCGGCGACTTGCGCCAGCGTACGAGGATGAGATAGAGGATGACCTCCATCGTGGCCACGGCGAGGACCATGATGACCAACGCCTGACCGACATCGGTGAGGGCCGTCCAGGCCTGCTCCAGATCGAACATCTCTCCTGTCGCGCCCTCCCTGGCTCGTCAGCTGGCTCCAGAAGCACGTGAGCCCCGACCATGACGGTCGGGGCTCACCTTACAGGTTCAGAGGGACTAGGCCGGGCCGCACTCGCCGCCGGGTGCCACGCCGGAGTCAGCCGACGCCTGCATCGCTGCCGCGATAGCCGCGGGGTCTGACCCCTCGGACGCGAAGAGGTCCCGGACGCCGGACGTCATCGAATCGAAGACGCAGCGCATCTCCAGGTTCGTAGGCTGGGGCGTGCCGTGCTGGATGGCGTCGGCGCTGCCCGCGAGGAAGGGGTCCTCGGTGACGAGGGGATCCTCGATGGCAGTTGCGTTGGCCGGCAGGCGACCAAGTGCCTCGACCATCGCGAGCTGCTGCTCGGGGGCCGTAGCGTAGTCGATGAAGTCGATGACAGCAGCCTGCGTGGCCTCGTCATCGGCGACCGCATCGGACGCCATGAAGAAGGAGCCGGCCGCGTACGGCTGCGGGTAGTCACCACCGACGAGCGGCGGGATGGGGCCGATGCCCAGGTTCTCACCGAACTCATCGACATAGGCGCCGACTGTCCAGTCGCCGTTGACGATCATGCCCGCCTTGCCGTCCTTGAACAGGCCGTCGGCGACGTTGTAATCGGCCTCCGCCGGCATGATGCCGTCGACGTACTTGAGGTCGTGCAGGAAGGTCAGGGCGTTGACCATGGCTTCGGTGTCGAGGGTGGGGGTGATGCCGTCCTCGGCGAACACGGAACCACCAAAGCCACCCAGGAAGGGGACCAGCCAGAACGACTCGGTCTGGTTGAAGACGAGACCGTAGTCACCGGCGGAAGCGTCGGTGATGGCCTGAGCGGCCGCGATCATGGCGTCGCTGTCAGCCGGATACTCGGGCACCAGCTCCTTGTTGTAGAACAGCATGAGGTGGTTGCCGTACGAGATGGGCACGCCCCACGTCGCGTCCTCGGCCTGAACGGCAGCGAGGGCGTTGGGCAGGTAGGCATCGGCGTCGATGAGGTCGTCGAGCGGCATGATCGTGCCCGAGGCCGTGAACGGACCGACGTGGTCGGCCACGGTCCACAGCAGCTCAGGGGCGTTGCCGGCAAGACTGGATGTCAGGAAGTCCTCGCGCAGCGCTTCCACGTCCTTGTTGACGACGGTGATGCTCACGTCCGGATTGGCGGCCATGTAGTCGTCGGCCAGCTGCTGAACGAACTGCAGGCTGCCGTCAGCCTCGCCTTCCTTCGTCCACAGGGTGAGGTCGGTCTGCGCGGCGGCCGGAGCTGCGGCTCCAGCGATCATCGCGAGCGACCCGGCCAGGGCCAGTACCTTGAATTGGTTGGACATCGTTAGATGTGCCTCCTCCATTGTGGCCACCGACGCAGGTGGTGGCTCCTACAGGTTGCCAGCAGCGGAGGTGCTCCGCCTCGGCTGGCTATCGGAGGATACGCCGCCTTCAGCAAGTCGGCTACCCGTCCTATACAGGTGTCGGGAGCGCGAGCCAGCCGGCCCGTCTAGCATGGGCGCCGCCATGACCGAACGACGCATCTCACTCACCCTCGTCCTGCACAACCACCAGCCCGTCGGGAACTTCGGGTTCGTCTTCGAGGACGCGTACGAGAAGGCCTATGCGCCCATGCTCGAGGCCCTCGAGCGCCACCCCGGCGTACGCCTGGGCCTGCACTACACCGGCCCCCTGCTCGACTGGCTCAAGGCCGAGCGACCCGAGTTCATCGGGCGCCTGCGAGCGCTGGTCGATGGCGCACAGGTGGAGGTGCTCGGAGGCGGCTACTACGAGCCGGTGCTGGCATCGCTGCGCGAGGACGACCGCGTGGGCCAGCTGACGCGCATGGCCGACGAGATCGAGTCACTGGTCGGGCACCGTCCCAACGGCGCCTGGCTGGCCGAGCGTGTGTGGGAGCCGGACGTGCCCAAGGCCCTCGTCAAGGCCGGCTACGGCTTCACCATCGTCGACGACGCCCACTTCCGCGCGGCAGCCATCCCGCCGGAGCTGCACTGGGGTCCCTACTCCACCGACGACCAGGGCTACCGGCTGCTGGTCTTCGGCTCAGAGCAGGGCCTGCGCTACCGCATCCCCTTCCGCCCCGCTGCCGAGGTCATCGAGTACCTGCGCGAGCATGCCACCGAGGATGGCCGGCTGGTCGGCATGATGGGCGACGACGGCGAGAAGTTCGGCACCTGGCCGGGCACCTGGGATCTCTGCTACGGCAAGGGGCAGTGGGTGGAGCGGTTCTTCACGGCCCTCGAAGAGAACGCTGACTGGCTCAGCGTGCTGCGGCCGAGCGAGGCACTGCGGCAGCATCCGCCCATCGGGCGTGTCTACCTGCCGACGGGCTCGTACGCGGAGATGGGTGAGTGGTCCCTGCCCGTGGAGGCGCGCCGCGAGTTCACCCAGCTGCTGCATGACGCGGTCGAGCAGGGCAAACCGGAAGCGCGCTGGATGCGCGGCGGCTTCTGGCGCTCCTTCCAGATCAACTACCGCGAGATCAACGACCTGCACAAGCAGATGCTGCGAACATCACGCAAGGTCGGGGCCATCGAGCCCGGACGGGTCGGTGCCGAGCAGCTGTCCTCGATCCATGACCACCTCTACCAGGGCCAGTCCAACGACTGCTACTGGCACGGCCTCTTCGGCGGCATCTACCTCTCGCACATGCGCCTGGCGACGCTGGAGCACCTGATCGCGGCCGAAGACGCCGCCGACCGCGCCGCCGGCCTCGCGGGCGTGCAGATCCAGAGCGCGGACTTCGACGTGGACGGCTTCGACGAGCTGCTGGTCAGCACCCCCGGGCAGGTAGTGATGTTGAAGCCGGACGAAGGCGGTGGCATCGGCAGCTGGGACATCCGGGCCGTGCGCCACGCCCTCACGTCGGTGATGCGCCGCCGTCCCGAGTCGTATCACGACACGCTGCGCGCCGCCGACACGGGCGAGGTGGCCGAGCAGGAGGCGGGCGAGGGTGCGGTGTCGATCCATGACCTGGTCAAGGTCAGCGAGCCGGGCATGAGCCAGCGGCTCTGGTACGACGACTACGAGCGCCGCTCCGCGCTCGTGCACCTGCTTCCGACCGACACCACTGCCGAGGCCTTCGAGCAGGCCTCCTTCGAGGAGCTGGGCGACTTCGTCTCCGGCCCCTTCGAGGTGACGCGCGCCGACGACAGCACCGTGGAGCTGGTGCGCGACGGGTCCGTTCGACGTGCTGATGGCTCCAGCGGGAAGCTGCGCGTGCGCAAGACCTTCGTCTTCGGCACGGACCGGCGTACGCCCACGCTCGACCTGGCCGTCGAGATCGTCAACAGCGGCGAGCAGCGCATCGACGCCCTCGCCGGCATCGAGCTCGACCTCAACATGCTCGGTGGTGGCGGCAACCCCTCGGCCTGGTACAAGGTCAACGCCGAGACAGGTGGCTTCGATGCCCGCAAGACCGTCGCCAGCACCGACCACGTGGGCATGGGCAACGACTACATCGGCATCGAGCTGGAGTCACGCCCGACGCCGGCCGCTGCCGCCTGGTGGTCGTCGATCGAGACGATGTCACTCTCGGAGAACGGCTTCGAGGGCAATCACCAGGGTGGGGCGCTGCTGTGGGTGTGGCCGATCGGCCTGGAGCCGGGCGGATCGACCACGCTGCGCCTGGCCAACCTCGTTCGCGCCCATGCCGACCGCGCCGAGGAAGAGGGCCTCTAGCACGCCGGGCAGCGCCGCCGGATCACACCTCGGCGAGCGCGGCGAACGAGTCCTTCAAGGCTGGGTAGAGCGACCGATAGACAGCGTAGGCCTTGTCGTAGGCCCCGGCGTCGGGGCCCGGCAGCGTGGTGTCGGTGACCTGCACCATGGCCTCGCAGGCGGCCTCCACGCTGGCATACCAGCCCGCCGCCACGGCGGCGAGGATGCCGGCACCGGTGGCCACGCCCTCGGCCGTACGTGTCAGCGAGATGGGGGTACCCAGGACGTCCGCGATGATCTGCCGCCACAGCAGCGAATTGGTGCCGCCGCCCGACGCCCGCAGCTCGCGCAGCGGGTCGGGTGCGGTCTCGCTCATGAGCCCGAAGACATCCCGCAGGCTGAACGCGACACCCTCGAGGACGGCACGGACCATGTGACCCAGGCCATGCCGCACGGTCAGGCCCACGAAGGCACCGCGGGCGAGCGGGTCCGCGTACGGCACACGCTCACCTGACAGATAGGGCAGGAAGATGAGCCCCTCGGACCCCGGCGCTACCGGCTCGGCCAGGGCCGTGAGCTCGTCCCAGGCCATGCCCGGTGCGACCGTATCGCGCAGCCACTTGAGGGAGCCAGCCGCAGACATGGTCACGCCCATCAGGTGCCACGTGCCGGGTACGGCATGGCAGAAGGCCGCCAGACGACCCTCGGCCTCGATGGCTGGAGCGGCCGTCGGCGCGAAGATGACGCCCGATGTGCCCACGGACATGGCAGCGATACCGGGCTGGACCGCGCCCAGGCCGATGGCGTTGGAGGCCTGGTCCCCGGACCCACCCACGACCGGGGTGCCGGCTCGCAGTCCCGTGGCGGCGGCGGCCTCCTCGCTGACGAGGCCTGCGACCTCCGGGCCCTCGACGGTCCGCGGCAGCATCGCCGGGTCGAGGCCGAGGGCCTCGACGACCTCGCTCGACCAGGTGCGCGTCCTGAGGTCGAAGAGGACGGTGCCGGCACCGTCGTTGACGTCCAGCGCATATTCGCCCGTGAGCCTGAAGCGCACGTAGTCCTTGGGCAGCTGGAGATGTCGAGCGCGGGCCCAGTTCTCGGGCTCATGCTCACGCACCCACAGCATCTTGGTCCCGGTGAAGCTGGTCAGGGCATCGTTGCCGGTGATGGCGATGAGTCGCTCCCGGCCAACGGCCTCGCGCATCGCATCACACTCAGCCTGGGTACGGCCGTCGTTCCAGAGGATGGCCGGTCGGATGACCTCATCGTTCTCGTCGAGCAGCACCATGCCGTGCATCTGGCCGGAGGCGCCGACCGCCGCGATGGCATCGCCCGGGGTGCCCGTGTCACGCAGGACGCGGGCGATGGTCTCCTGCGCGGCCGTCCACCACAGCGCGGGGTCCTGTTCGGCCCAGAGCGGGCGTGGCGTCTGGAAGTCGTACTCGGCAGCGGCGACGCCGATGACCTCGCCGTCACGATCCATGAGCAGTGCCTTGGTGGCGGTGGTGGAGATATCCAGGCCGAGGACAAGGCGGTCGGGAGCCGTCATCGATCGAGCTCGCCGGAGGCGACCAGTCGATCGGCATCGGCACGATCGACGAGATGGACCTGCCAGTCTTCGTGGTGCTCGGCCGCCGCGCCAGGTTCCAGGTCGGTCAGCGGACCGAGCGTCTCCAGCTCCGTGAAGTCGTGCTGCGAATAGACCTGGCCGGATGAGCCCATGTCGGCGTACTCGCGGGACTCGTCGTGGCCGGCGTACTTGACCAGCATCACCCCGTTCGCCCAGTGCGCAGCCCAGCCGCGGCGGAGGCTGGTACCGACCTTGAACCGACCCAGGCCCGGATCGGTGCTGGCGTGCACCTCGATGGCATGCTCGCTCAGGACGAAACGCGGATCATGATTGCCCGCGTACGGCCAGAGCACGATGTTGCGCTGGCCCTGGAACCCGCCCGGGTCGAAGGGCTCGGTCAGCACCGGCAGCCAGGCTCGACCCCCCGGCTGCATCATGGTGATGGCCCACGCCGCCAGGCGCTGTGGATGATCGGCCCGATTGACGACGCGGTAGTCGAGAGCGAAACGCCCGGGGCCGGTCACGCTGATGCTGATCTCGCGGCTGGTCTCTGCCACCGGGTCGGGGCGAGTCACCAGCTTCACGCCGTCGATGATCTCCTCCACGCCTACGGGGTCGTCATCCGGCCGATAGGTGACACGCGGGTCCTCCGGCGCAGCCCACAGGCGGCTGCCGCCCCGCAGGTGGATGGGATCCGATCCGGGGCAATCGAGCGTCATGTCGGGCAGCTCGGCGAAATGGTTGCGACCATCCTCGGTGAGCAGGCCCAGCAGTCGCGGACCGACCGAGGTGGTGACCATCAGCCGGACGTGGCCGGCCTCGATCTGGATGGCCTCGTGGCCAGCGAACTGCGTCGTGGTGGTCGACAAGTCTGGGCCTCCTCTGCCTCGCATCGATCGCGTCCGATGCTAGCGCTCGCCGGACCAGGGGAAGTGACGCTGCCGCATCGATAGACGCCTACCTCGAAGCCAGTCGGATCATCGTCCACGACACCGGCGGCAGCAGCGCCAGCAGCGAACGACGCTCGAGCACCGCGGTGGCCAGTGCGTGCGGTCGCACCCGGAGCGGCTGGTCCACGCTGTTTGCCGCGTGCACGTCGGGATCGGCCAGGACGATCGCAGCCTCGATCGATACGTCGGCTGACATCGCCAGATCGACCTTGAGCTCCACTGTCTTCCCGGGATGGCGGTTGACCAGGAACATCGCGACCGCGGCCTCATCCTCGGAGAGAACGGCCACCGCATCCAGGCTGGGGACGTCGCCGTGAGCCTGGGTCTCGAGTCGCGGTGACGACAGCGGCACGCGCAGGGCCCGGCCGCGGGCATGCTGAGCTGCGATCGCGAAGGGATAGAAGGTGGCCTCCCGCCATGCCGATCCACCCGGCTCGGTCTTGATGGGCGCGATGGTGTTCACCAGCTGGGCGAGACAGGCGCAGGTCACCCGATCGGCGTGCTTGAGGAACGAGACAAGGAGGCTGCCCACCACGACGGCGTCTGCAACGCTGTAGGCATCCTCGCTGATGGGCGGTGCTTCGGGCCAGGCAGTCGGATGGAAGCGGTCCTGATGCCGACGCAGGTACCACACGTTCCACTCGTCGACAGAGAGTCCGATGCGCTTGTCGCTCCCGGCCTGTCGCGCGATCTCGTCGGCGATGACGATGACATCGTCAAGATGACGGTCCATCGCCACACTCGAGGCGATGAAGCTCGCGAGGTCGTCGCCCTCCTCGTAGTACGCATGTAGCGAGATGTCATCGACCAACTCGAAGGCCTCTTCCAGGACGGTTCGCTCCCAGGCACCGAAGGTCGGCATCGAGGCTGCCGAGCTGCCGGCGGCTACGAGCCGGAGCGAGGGGTCGAACTGGCGCATGGCCCGAGCGGTCTCGGTGGCGAGGCGTGCATATTCGAGCGCGCTCTTGTGGCCCAGCTGCCACGGCCCATCGAGCTCGTTGCCCAGGCACCACGTGCGGATGTCGTAGGGCTCGACGGTCCCGTGTTCGACGCGACGGTCGGACAGCGCGGTGCCGGACGGATGGTTGGTGTATTCGAGCAGGTCGGCGGCCTCGCGCACCCCGCGTGTCCCGAGGTTCAGCGTCAGCATCGGTTCCACCCCGGCCTTCCCGGTCCAGCGCATGAACTCGCCGAGCCCGAAGGTATTGGGCTCACGGCTGTGCCAGGCAAGGTCGAGGCGAGCAGGACGATCGTCGACGGGTCCGACCCCGTCCTCCCAGCGATACCCCGAGGCGAAGTTGCCTCCCGGATAGCGCACGATGGTGACGCCCAGCTCGCGCACGAGCGCAAGGACGTCGCCGCGGAACCCATCGGCGTCGGCAGTCGGATGATCCGGCTCGTAGACGCCACCGTAGACGCAGCGGCCCATGTGCTCCACGAAGGACCCAAAGATGTGCCGGTCCACCGGCGCGACGATGTCACGTGTGTCCAGCGTCGCGGTGGCGGTCAGGGCCTCAGACACGATGGCGCTGGCCCGAGCGCAGACGAGCTGGCGGCGCCGTCGTCTGGCGGATCACGAGCTCGGTCTCCATCACGATGCGGGCGGGAGGCTGCGCCGGATCAGCCACAAGGCTCAACAGGCGCTGCACCGCGATGTGTCCCATCTCGCGCAGAGGCTGGCGTACGGTCGAGAGCGCCGTGCTCGCGTATGACGCCTCCACGATGTCGTCGAACCCAAGCACCGACAAGTCACGGGGCACCCTGAGACCGGCGTCGCGCGCCGCGCGGAGGACACCAAACGCGGCCACGTCGCTGGAGGCGAAGATGGCTGTGGGCGGGTCGGCCAGGGAGAGCAGCTCGCCGGCCGCCGCGTAGCCGCGCGGTTCCAGGAAGTCGCCCTCAGCGACGAGCGAGTCGGCGGCGGGGATCCCGGCCTCCCGGAGGGCTTCGTGGTAGCCGGCGAGGCGCTGGTGCGTCGCTCCCACGTCCTGACGTCCGGTGATGAACCCGATCCGACGGTGACCCGATCCGATCAGATAGCCGATCCCCTCCCTCGTTCCCGGTCGATTGGCAGCATTCACCGTCGTACAGCCGGGCGCTTCGCTGTCGTGGTCGACGAGCACGAATGGGTAGTGCTCGTTGCGCAGCTGCGACACGTACTCGGGCAGTCCCGTCGGCAGCACGATGAGCAGGCCGTCCACCATGCCATGCGACAGCCGCGCCACGTACTCGGCTTCCTTCCCCTGCCGGCTGTGCGTCGTGCACAGCAGCAGGTCATACCCCGCCCCCGATACCTCCTGATCGACGCCATTGATGACGATCGAGAAGAAGGGATTGTCGATCTCCTGTGCGAGCAGGCCGATGGCGTTGGTCTTGCCGCTGGCAAGTGCACGGGCGGTGACATGCGCGACGTAGCCGAGCTCGAGCATGGCGGCCTGGACCCGTTGGCGGGTCGACTCACGCACGCTGGGATGGCCGTTGACCACCCGCGAGACGGTGGCGTAGGAGACGCCGGCACGGTCGGCGACGTCGAAGATGGTCGGGCGGGTCGAACGCGCCCTCGGGCCGCCCAGAGCCTCCAGCCCGGGCGCAGCCTCGACGACACCGCCGCTCATGGGATCAGGCGGACGCCCGCCTTCAGGTTCCATGCCGGCAATATACTCTGACACGAAGCTCTTGCAAGCGCTTACAGGACTGTGGTAGAACACAACCATCCGGAGGAAGACCGGAGGCGAGGGAGCGCTCCGGACTGTGGATCAACACGGAGGAGGAGTCGGATGTCGCGATACCTACGCATGGGGGCGCTGGCAGGGGCCACCGCCATCCTGGCCAGTGCCATCGGAACAGCCGCGACGGTTGCCCAGGACCCCGTCGAGATCGAGTGGTGGCACATCGACACGAACGACCCCGGCTTGTCGCTGCGGCAGGAAGTCGCCGACGAGTACATGGCGGAGCATCCCAACGTCAATATCAACATCACGGTCCTGGAGAACGAGGCCTTCAAGCAGAAGCTCGCGCTCGACATGCAGGCCGGGAGCGCGCCCGACATCTTCAACTCCTGGGGCGGTGGCGTCCTCGCCGAGCAGGCCGAGGCCGGCATGGCCAGGCCGATCGAGGACGAGATCGCCGAGTGGAAGGACACCATGAACGCGGGTGCCATGAGCCCCTACCAGGTCGATGGCGTCCAGTACGGTGTCCCCTACAACTTCGGCCTGGTGGGCTTCTGGTACAACAAGGATCTCTTCGCCGAGGCTGGCATCGAGCAGCCGCCCGCGACATGGGACGAATTCCTCGAGGATGTCCAGGCCCTCGAGGATGCCGGTATCACCCCCATCGCCTTGGCCGCTGGCGACAAGTGGCCGGCGATGTTCTACTGGGCCTATCTGGCCCTGCGCTCTGGCGGGCAGGTCGCCCTGGAAGAGGCCATCAACACGGGCGACTGGACCGGCCCAGCCTTCATCGAGGCCGGCGAACAGTACAAGCGACTCATCGACCTGGAGCCCTTCCAGGATGGCTACCTGGCGGCCGCCTACAACGCCGACCAGGCATCCACGATGGGCAACGGCAAGGCGGCCATGGAGCTCATGGGCCAGTGGGCACCGGGCGTGGAAGTGGCGGAGAGTGAATCGGGCGAGGGCATCGGCGACGCGCTTGGTTGGTTCCCCTTCCCCGCGGTGGAGGGCGGCTCCGGCCTGCCCACCGATATCTTCGGCGGTGGCGACGGCTACGCCGTGGGCAAGGATGCGCCCCCCGAGGCGGTGGACTTCATCCGCTTCCTGAGCAGCGAGCCGATCGCGGAACGCTTCGGGGCCACCAACACGGGCATCCTGCCGCCCACCGAGGCGGCCGTGGACTCGGTCACCGATCCCACCCTGCAGACGCTGTTGCAGAAGCGGGCCGAGGCGACCTTCGCCCAGCTGTACCTCGACCAGGCCACCTCGCCGGCCCTGGGAGCGGCCATCAACGATGCCATCCAGTTGCTCGTGGCTGGCCAGGCATCACCCGAGGACGTCGCGGCTGCGATCACCGACGCCGCTGCGATGGAATAGGCCCTATCGGCATCGTCTCGTAGGCTCGGGCCGGCCGCAAGGCCGGCCCGACTCGTTCCCGGAGGCACCGTGGCGGCCACCCCGAGCGTTCAGCGCCAGACCCGAAGGCGCCGATGGACCCGCTGGTCCACCGTCGCGCTGTTCGTCCTGCCTGCGCTCGCGCTGTATGCGCTGTTCGTGCTGCTGCCCATCGCGCAGGCGGCGTTCTACAGCCTCTTCCGCTGGAACGGCCTCAAGCCACTGACCGACTTCATCGGCCTGGCCAACTACGAGCGAGCGCTGTCCGATCCGGTCTTCCTGGGGGCGATCTCGCACAACTTCTTCATCATCGTGCTGTCCCTCGCGATCCAGATCCCGTTCGCGCTGGGGCTGGCGCTGCTGCTCAACCGTGACTTCCCCGGCCGTGCGGTGCTGCGATTGCTGTTCTTCGCGCCCTACGTGATCGCCGAGGTCATCGCCGGGATCGTCTTCAAGCTCATGCTCACGCCCGACGGGCTGGTCGACCAGTCACTCGAAACGGCCGGGCTCGGCTTCCTGACGCAGCTCTGGCTGGCCGACCCGGACTTCGTGATGTACACGATGTTCTTCATCATCAGCTGGAAGTACTTCGGCTTCCACATGATCATCATGCTGGCCGGATTGCAGGAGATCCCGCGCGAGGTCGAGGAGGCAGCGCTGGTCGACGGCGCCAGTCGCAACCAGTCGGTTCGCCATGTCACCATCCCCCTGCTCGGCCCGACGATCCGCGTCTCGGTCTTCCTGTCGATCATCGGCGCCCTGCAACTCTTCGACCTGGTCTGGGCCACGACCAAGGGCGGTCCGATCAACGCCTCCAACACCATGGCCACGTACATGATCGACTGGGGCCTGCGGCGGAGCCAGCTTGGCTACGGCAGCGCTACCGCTGTCATCCTCTTCGTCCTCGCCTTCATCGTCGCCCTCCTGTACCAGCGTTTCGTCATGCGCCAGGACGTCGAGGGTGCGACCACCGGAGGGCCTGGCTGAGCCATGAGCGGATCGAGAGGACGCGCCCCCCGCCCGACCATGGCGCAACGGGTCCGCCACGGCACGTGGAGCGCCACGCGCGTGCTGGTCATGTTCGGCGTGGCCGCGGCCATCGTCATCCCGCTGGCCTACGCGGCCATCAGCGGCTTCCGGGACACCGGCGAGATCCGGAACCGACCGGTGGACCTGCCGTCGGACTGGTTTCCGCACAAGTACATCGAGATCCTGACAGGGGAGATGTACTGGCGAGAGTTGCTCAACAGCATCGTGGTGGCCACCATCACCACGTTGGTGGTGGTCGGGCTTGCGGCCATGGCAGCCTTCGCCTTCGCACGACTGAGCTTCCCGGGCAGGGAGAAGCTGTACACGCTCTTCGTGCTGGGCCTGCTCTTCCCACTCGCCATCGCCATCCTGCCGTTGTTCGTGCTCATCCGCCAGCTGGGGCTGTTCGACGACCCGCTCGGCGTCGCCCTGCCCCAGGCGGCCTTCGGGCTGCCGCTGACCATCGTCATCCTGCGGCCGTTCTTTCGGGCCATCCCGGTCGAGCTCGAGGACGCGGCCCGCATCGACGGCTGCAGCGCCTTCGGCTTCTTCTGGCGCGTGGTCCTGCCGCTGTCACGACCGGCCCTGGCGACCGTGGCCGTTCTCGCCATCGTTGGGAGCTGGAACGCGTTCCTGCTTCCGCTCGTCGTCTTCAGCAGCGCCGACCAGTGGACGCTGCCGCTGGGCGTCATGAACTTCTCGACGCAGTACACCTCGGACACCGCCCGGGTCCTGGCGTTCACCACACTCTCGATGGTTCCCGCACTCATCTTCTACGTCATCGCCGAACGCCAGATCGTGGGTGGACTCACGGCCGGGGCGGTCAAGGGATGACGACACCACAGGGGGATGCCATGCCTGACCATTCCACCGACGCTTCAGGCGGTCGGGCTGAGACCGAGGTTACGAGCCTGCCATACCGGGATGCCTCGTTGCCCATCGAGGAGCGGACACGCGACCTCATGGCCCAGATGACACTCGACGAGAAGCTGGCGCAACTGGGTTCCCTGTGGGCCTTCGAGGTCTTCGACGGCAAGGGCCTGGACGAGGCGAGCGCCCGCGAGCGCATGTCGGACGGGCTGGGCCAGGTCACCCGCGTGGCCGGTGCTACGAACCTGCCCCCGATCAAGGTGGCAGAGCTGGGAAACGCCATCCAGCGCTTCCTGGTCGAGGAGACGAGGCTGGGGATCCCGGCGATCATCCACGAGGAATCCCTGCACGGCGTCATGGCCCGTGATGCCACCTGCTTCCCCCAGGCCATCGGTCTGGCCGCGACGTGGGAGCCGGCACTGGCTGAGCAGATGGCCCGACGTATCGGCCATCAGCTTCGGGCGACCGGGGCCAGCCAGGCGCTGGCGCCGGTCCTCGACATCACCCGTGACCCACGCTGGGGAAGGCTCGAAGAGACGTACGGCGAAGACGCCTACCTCGCCGCCGAGTTCGGCTGTGCCTACGTCCGGGGCATCCAGGCGACCCCTGCCGGGGAGCGCCCGCTGATCGCCACCGGCAAGCACATGGTGGGCCACGGCTTGCCCGAAGGTGGGCTGAACCAGGCGCCCGCCCACATCGGCACGCGTGAGCTCCTCGATACCTTCCTCCTGCCCTTTGAGGCAGCGGTGCGCGACGCGGGCCTCGGCTCGATGATGCATGCCTACGACGACGTGGACGGTGTGCCCTGCGCGGCGTCGCGGGAGCTGCTGACGTCGATCCTGCGAGATCGCTGGGGCTTCGACGGGATCGTCGTCGCGGACTACCTGGGCATCGAGCACCTGCTGACGCTGCATCAGCTGGTCGACGACCTGTCGTCCGCGGCGGCGATGACGCTCCAGGCAGGCCTGGACATGGAGCTGCCGGCCACGGCCGCTTATGGAGAACCGCTCCGTCGTGCGGTCGAGGACGGTCGCGTGGACGCCGGACTGGTCGACGTGGCCGTGGAGCGTGTGCTGCGGATGAAGTTCCGCCTGGGGCTTTTCGAACGACCGTACGTGGACCTGGCCGCCGTGGCCGGCCACGCAGCCGAGGACGGCATCGTCGCGCTCGACATCGCAAGGCGCTCGATCGTGCTGCTCGAGAACGACGGGACGCTGCCCCTGCGCGAGGACCTGCGCTCGATCGCGGTCATCGGTCCCAATGCCGACAGCGCCCGAGGGCTCGTGGGCGACTACGCTCACCTGGTCCACATCGAGACGCTGCTGGAGAACCGGGGACGCGAAGGCGTCGCCGGGAACGCGGCGCCGCTGCACCTGCAGCTTGCCGATGAGCTGGATTCGTGGCCGACCATCCTCGACGGCATCCGGGACCGCGTACCGGAGTCCACCCCGATCCACTACGCCCGTGGATGCGGCATCCTCGATGGCGAGGACAGCGAGATCGAGGACGCTGTCGAGGCCGCGCGTGCCGCCGAGGTGTGCATCCTGGTGCTCGGTGAGCGGTCGGGCCTGACCGCGGAATGCACCTGCGGCGAGACCCGTGACCGGATGGAGCTCGGCCTGCCGGGGCGGCAGGCCGAGCTCCTTCACGCTGTCGCGGCCACGGGCACGCCTGTGGTCCTCGTGCTCGTCGCCGGCCGGCCGCTGGCCATCCCCGAGGAGGTCCCGTCAACGGCCGCGATCCTGCACACCTGGGTCCCGGGCGAGGCCGGGCCCAGGGCCATCGCAGAGGTCCTGTTCGGCGACGTGAGCCCGGGCGGGAAGCTCCCCATCACCGTGCCCAGGCACGTCGGCCAGGTCCCGCTCTACTACGGCCACAAGCCGTCGGGTGGCCGGTCGCAATGGCACGAGGACTATGTCGATGGCTCGCACCGGCCGCTTTGGCCGTTCGGCTTCGGACGCTCCTACTCGCGCTTCGAGCTGGGCGGGTTGCACCTGGACAAGGAACGGGTGCCGACCGACGGGGAGGTCGCGATCAGCCTCGAGCTGGCGAACGTCGGGGACCGGACCGCCGACGAGGTGGTGCAGTTGTACGTGCGTGACCTTGCAGCCAGCGTCACGCGACCGGTCAAGGAGCTGCGCGGCTTCGCTCGCGTCCATCTTGGACCGGGCGAACGACGTGTGGTCCGGTTCTCGCTCGCGGCTGAGCAACTGGCGTTCACGGGCATCGACGGGGGGCTCCGCGTGGAACCGGGGCGCCATCGCGTGATGGTCGGGACATCCGCGGTCGACCTGCCGCTGAGTGCCGAGTTCGAGGTCGTGGGGGACGTCCGGGAGCTGCGGGCAAGGACGCATTTCTTCACCGCGGTGGAGATCGGCTAGCCGCGCCGTGCCTCCAGGCCGTTGCGGGCGATGACGTCGCGGTACCACCAGGCACTGTCCCTGGGAGTGCGCACCTGCGTGTCGTAGTCGATGTGCACCAGGCCGAAGCGCTTGTGGTAGCCGTGCGACCACTCGAAGTTGTCCAGCAGCGACCACTCGAAGTAGCCGCGCACGTCGACGCCGGCCTCGATGGCGGCATGGAGCGCGCGCAGGTGGGCGTCGAGATAGCTGATCCGACGCGGGTCGTGGCAGGTCCCATCGACGAGCGGGTCGTCGTAGGCACAACCGTTCTCGGTGATGTAGAGCGGCGGCAGGTCCGGGTACGTCTCCCGCAGCTCCACCAACAGCGCGCGCAGCCCATCGGGCGTGATCGGCCAGCCCATGTCGGTATGCTCGTCGCCCGGCGCGAACCCGACCGCGTCGTGCATCCCCGGTGTCGCTGCCCAGGTAGCACCCGGCTCGGCACGCACGAAGTTGTCGTTGTAGTAGTTGACACCGAGCCAGTCGAGGGGCTGGGCGATGACCGCGAGGTCCCCCTCCTCCACGGGTAGCCCGCCGAAGGCCTGCAGGTCGGCGACGGCATCCTCAGGGTATCGCCCGCGTAGCATCGGTTCGGTCCAGACGCGATTGCGCAACGCGTCGTAGCGACGCGCGGCGTCTGCCGCCGCCCCGTCGGGGTCGTCGTCGACGACGTAGATGGGTGTGAGGTTCAGCACGATGCCGTGCTGCGGCCGGGGATCGATCGCGCGCATGGCCTCGACGGCCAGTCCGTGGCCCAGGTTCAGGTGGTGGATGGCCCGGGTCGCCTCGACCGGGTCCGTGTGGCCGGGCGCATGCGACGGATCGGCGTAGCCCTGCAACGAGGAGCACCACGGTTCGTTCAGCGTGGCCCACAGGGGCACGCGGTCGTGCAGTGCCTCGAAGACGACCGCCGCGTAGTCGGCGAAGCGGTAGGCGGTGTCTCGCGCCGGCCAGCCGCCGGCGTCCTGCAGCGCCTGCGGCAGGTCCCAGTGGTAGAGCGTCAGCATCGGCGTGATGTCGTTCTCCAGCAGCCGGTCGACGAGCCGTGAGTAGAAGTCGAGTCCCGGCTGATTGACCGGGCCGGAGCCCGACGGCTGGACCCGTGGCCAGGCCACGCTGAAGCGGTAGGCCTTCAAGCCCAGCCGGGCCATCAGCGCCACGTCGTCCTTCCAGCGGTGGTAGTGGTCAACTGCCACGTCACCGCTGTGACCGTCACGAACCAGGCTCGTCTGGTGGCACTGTGTGTCCCAGATGCTGGGGCCACGACCGTCCTCGTGGACGGCGCCTTCGATCTGGTACGCACTGGTCGCGGCACCCCAAAGGAAACCCGCTGGAAAGGTGATGGTGCCGTTCTCGGTCATGCCCGCTCACTCCGTCGGTGACGCCGCGGACCGACGGCGTCGGCGGCGGTCGTGCAGCCCTGATGCGGCCGCGCCTGATCACGGTCGCCTTCCTCGGCGACATCATGACCCAGGTTGGCGCTGCCTTCCCGCCACCCGCGACCTCATGGCCGTCGCGTCGGCGACACGTCATGACGATGCGGTGGCTCGATCTCCGTGCGCCGGCGCTCGTCGCCATGCATTCGTTTGCTAGGATGGCGTGGTCCACCGTGAGGCGTACGGGGTCCGTCCAGCCGGCCAAGTGGCCGGTAGATGCAAGGACCCGCGACCTGGCGGCGGAGGAGGTGCGCCGCTATGGCAACTGTCACGTTCGATGGGGTCTGGAAGAAGTTCGGCGAAGTGGTCGCCGTGAACGACCTCAATCTCGAGATCAACGATGGTGAGTTCATGGTGCTCGTCGGCCCGTCGGGCTGCGGCAAGACCACCTCGCTGCGCATGATCGCGGGGCTCGAGGAGATCAGCGAGGGCACGCTCTCGATCGGCGACCGCGTGGTCAACCACGTCGCGCCCAAGGACCGCGACATCGCCATGGTCTTCCAGTCCTACGCGCTGTATCCGCACATGACCGTGCGCGACAACATGGCCTTCGGCCTGAAGCTGCGCAAGACGCCCAAGGACGAGATCGAGCGCCGCGTCAACGAGGCGGCGGCGATGCTGTCATGTGAGAACCTGCTCGATCGCAAGCCGAGGGAGCTGTCCGGTGGCCAGCGCCAGCGCGTCGCCCTTGGTCGCGCCATCGTGCGCGAGCCGGCCGTGTTCCTGATGGATGAGCCGCTGTCCAACCTTGACGCCAAGCTGCGCGTGCAGACGCGTGCCGAGATCGCCCGCCTGCACCAGCGCCTGGGCACCACCACCGTGTACGTCACCCACGACCAGGTCGAGGCCATGACCATGGGCCAGCGCATCGCCGTCATGAGCGAAGCGCGCCTGCAGCAGGTCGGCTCTCCCCAGGCGCTCTACGACCACCCCGACAACCGTTTCGTGGCCGGCTTCATCGGCAGCCCCTCGATGAACTTCCTCGAGGTCGACGTGACCCGCACCGGCGATGCCGTCCAGCTCAAGGGCGACGGCATCGATATCCCGCTGCCCGACCGATACATGGCGGGCTTCCAGCAGTTCTCCGGGAACAAGCTCACGGTCGGCGTCCGACCTGAACACCTCGATGTCGAGGTGGCACCTCCCAGCGGCAAGCTGAGCGGCAACGCCGACGTCGTCGAGTACCTCGGCAACGAGGAGCTCATCCACCTGACCGTGGGCGGGCATGACATCGTCGCGCTCATCGGCAGCGAGCATAACGTCAAGCCCGGCAATGACCTGACGCTGAATGTCTCGCTGGACAAGGTCCACCTCTTCGACCCCGAGTCCACGCTCGCGCTCGACAAGGAGCACGACGAGTCGGAGATCCGCAAGGGTGGCGCTGCGCGCAAGGCCGAAGCTGCCGCCAAGGCAGACGCCACTCCGGCTTCCGTCTAGCAGCCGTCCGGCCGGGAGGCCGTCACCAGACCGGAGGGCGCCTCACTCGCACGGGTGGGGCGCCGTTCGATTCAAGTGGCGGTCCGGCGAGCCGACCGGCGGCGCCCCGATCCCGGCATGAACCCGATCCGAGCCTGGCTACGCGAGGAACGTCCGCATGGCTGAGTTGCCCTTCGTCGACACACACGTCCACTTCTACGACCTCGAGGATCCCCTGCTCCGCTACGACCTGCTCAAGCCGGGCGTGCAGCACGAGATCATCGAGGACATCCGCGCCATCAAGGCCTCGCGCTACTGGGCCGACGACTGGCTGGCTGAGACGCGTTTCGCCAATGTCACGAAGTCCATCCACGTCCAGTGCGCGGGAGGGATCCCCGATCCCGTCGAAGAGACTCGCTGGATCCAGGCATTCGCTGACCGCCTGGGCCACCCGCACGGCATCGTGGCCGAGGTCCACCTCGCACAGCCAGACGCCGAGGCCGTGATCGAGCGTCACATGGCGTTCCCGAATGTACGGGGGGTGCGCGAGTATCGAGACGATGACTACCTGCGCGACCCAGCCTGGCAGCGGGGCTTCGCACTCCTCGGGAAGCATGATCTCGTCAGCTGCGTCCACGCCAAGCCGGAGACCTATCCCGACGTCAAGCGACTGGCGAACGACCACCCGAACATGCGCGTGTGCCTGGACCACGCAGGCTTCCCACGCCAGCGCGACGACGCCTACTTCGACCTCTGGCGGCGACAGCTCCTCGACCTCGCAGAGGCCCCCAACGTCATCGTGAAGATCTCCGGACTCGACATCTGCGACCCGCGCTGGACCATCGATTCGGTGCGCCCGTGGGTGATGGCGTGCATCGAGGGGTTCGGGCCCGAACGTGTGATCTTCGCCTCGAACTGGCCCTTCGGGCGGCTCTTCGCCTCGTACCCCGATGTGGTCAACACCTGGGCGACGCTCATCCGTGGCTTCTCACACGACGAGCAGACCGCCATGTTCAGCCGAAACGCGGAGCGCTACTTCCGCATCTGACTCCTCGCGCCCGAGGTCGTCGCACTTGCCCAGCCGGACGCCTGGCGCTAGGCTTGAGGAAGGCGTGTATGCATACCTACGACCCGGCAGCGCCATCGGACCAGGGAGGGAACCGCATGCAGCGGATCATCGATGACCCCACGCTCGTGGTGGAAGACATGCTGCGCGGGTTCCTGCGCGCCCATCCCGACCTCGTGGCGGCCACGGACGACCCCCGGGTGCTGCGCTATGCCGCAGCCCCGGTGGCGGGCAAGGTCGGCATCGTCACCGGCGGTGGCTCCGGTCACAAGCCCGCCTTCATCGGCTACCTCGGGCGCAACATGGCCGATGCGGTGGCCGTGGGCGAGATCTTCAGCTCGCCATCGGCCTCGGCGTTCCTCAACGCCTTCAAGGCAGCCGATGCTGGCGCCGGTGTGGCCTGCCTGTACGGCAACTACGCTGGCGACAACATGAACGTCAAGCTGGCCCGTCGCCAGGCGGAGAAGGCAGGCATCCGCGTCGAGACCGTCATCGCCAACGATGACGTGCCCTCCGCGCCGGCCGACGAGCGCGACAAGCGCCGCGGCGTCGCCGGCGAGGTGCTGCTGTGGAAGGTCGGCGGCGCGAAGGCTGCCCTCGGTGGCACGCTCGACGAGGTGGTCGCCACCAGCCAGAAGGCCATCGACAACACGCGCAGCATCGGTGTCGGCCTGACGCCCTGCACCATCCCCGCCCTGGGCAAGCCCAACTTCAGCATCGAGCCGGGGATGATGGAAGTCGGCATCGGCCATCACGGTGAACCGGGTGTGTCGGTGGAGCCGCTCAAGCCGGCCCGGGACATCGCGGCCCAGATGATGGACGTCATCCTGCCGGACCTGCCCTTCGCGCGCGGCGACGAGGTGTGCATCCTCATCTCGGGCCTGGGCGCGACGCCGGTCATGGAGCTCTACATCCTCTATGACCACATCGCGCGCCTCGCCGAGGACGCCGGCCTCTCGATCTACCGACCCTATGTCGGTAACTACTTCACCTCGCTGGAGATGATGGGCGCGACCGTGACGATCATGCGCCTCGACGACGAGCTCAAGGCATGTCTCGACCTGGAGGCCGACAGCGTGGGCCTCCGTCAGTTGTCCGCATGAGCGCCGCAGCGACCTTTCCGGCGTCAGGGAGCCGGGTCGTCATCGATGCGCTCATCGACACCATCGACGAGAACGCCCAGCTGCTGAGCGAGATCGACGGCGCCATCGGTGATGGCGACCACGGCATCAACATGCGCAAGGGCTTCCTGCTGGTGCGCGACGCAGCTCGACGGACCCATCACGCTCACCGCGGGCCTCAGCCTCATCGGCGACACGCTCCTCACGCGCATCGGCGGCGCCATGGGCCCCCTCTACGGCAGCTTCTTCGACGAGATGGGCGCAGCCGGCGAGGGCGTGGAGGACATCGATGCCGAGACCTTCGGCGCCATGCTGAAGGCCGGGCGCGAGGCGGTCGAGGACCTCGGTGAAGCACATGTCGGCGACAAGACGCTGCTCGACACGCTCGTGCCGGCGGTCGAGGCCTTCAACGCCGCAGTCGAACGCGGGCAGACCTTCGCAGGCGCCCTCGGCGCCATGGCCGACGCCGCTGAGCAGGGCAAGGACTCGACGCGCGACCTGGTCGCCAAGGTGGGCCGGGCCAGCCGCCTGGGCGAGCGCTCCCGCGGCGTGCTCGACGCCGGCGCCACGTCGTGCTGGCTGCTTGCTCGGCGCCATGGCGCCCATCGATGCAGGGGCTGCTGGACGAGTCAACCCTAGGCGAGCGCCAGGCCTCGGGCGGGGCTCGGGGCCGGTCAGGGACGGATGATGGTCTTGACGACGTCGGGGTCGTGGGCCGTGCGGTGGAACGCGTCGACGGCCTCATCGAGCGATACGTCCAGCGTCAGGATGTTCTCGACCGGCACCGAGCCGTCGGCGATGAGCTGGATGGCTCGCTCCACCGCCTGGCGGCTGACCCCGACGCTGGCGTGGATCGTCAGCTGGTTCCAGACGACCTTGAACTCGTCGATCTCGACGACCCGGCCGACGTTGCCCAGCCAGACCAGCTGACCGCCGGACCGGGTCGCAGTCGACCGCCGATGCGACCGAGGCGGTGGATCCCGACGGCCTCCACGGTCAGGTCGGCGCCGAGGCCGGCCGGTGGCGTCCGCGGAGCGCGTCCATGGCGCCTTCGGCCGTAGGGTCGAGGACCATCGTGGCGCCCATCTGGCGGGCGATCTCGCGGCGGGCAGCCAGCGGCTCGAGGACGATCAGCTGGCGCGGGCGGTGCAGCGCCAGGACGGCGGTGGCGATGCAGCCCGATGGGGCCGCCGCCGACGACCGCCGCGCTGTCGCCAGCGTCGACCTTGGCCCGCGACAGGCCCTTGACGACCACGGCCAGGGGCTCGATGAGCGCGGCCTGCTGGAAGCTGACCTCATCGGGGATGGGGATGGCGGTCCGCTCGCTCACCAGGAACAGCTCCGCGAAGGCCCCCGGCAGATCGCCACCGTAGACCTTGCGGTTGGGGCAGAGGTCGAACTGGCCGTTGCGGCAAGCATGGCAGCTGCCACACCAGTGCATGGGCATGACGAAGACCCGGTCACCCGGCGCGACCGCGGTGACCGCCGGAGCCGACGGCGACGACCTCACCACTGGCCTCGTGGCCCATCACCAGGGGCGGCACCCGGCGGCCGTTCTTGCCGTCGTAGCCGTGCGTATCGGAGCCGCAGACACTGGCCGCCCTGACGCGCACGAGCACATCGTCCTCGCGCTCGATGACCGGATCGGGTCGCTCCACGATCTCCAGCGTCAGTGGCGCGCTGAGCAGCATCGCTCTCATGTCACGGTCCCTACTTCGCCCGTGCCTGGCGCGGGCCGCACGTGCCGGCTCAGGCGCGAACGGCCTTCACTCGCTGCACGTACTCGGTCAGCATCGGCTCAGCGTCCGGGCCGAGCAGGTAGGGATGCCCGATGAGCACGATATCCGCTCCCGCCGCCACGGCCGCCTCGCCGCCCGCGGGGTCGAACGTCACGACCCCCACCGGGACGTCGACGGCCGCCTTGGTGCGCTGTGAGCATGTCGATCGTGTCGTCGGCGTCGGGCTCTCCGAAGCGGGCGTCGCCGCCATAGTGGACGAGCACCACCTGCGCGCCCATGGCCACGACCTCACGGGCCCGGTGCGACCGGATCGGGCGCGGCATACAGGTCGACCATGACGGTGATGCCAGTCTCGGCCTGACCCTCGCAGGGCCTGGCGGATGCTGGCGTCGTGAGCGACACCGCAGATGGTCACGAAGTCGGCGCCCCCCTCGGCGGCGGAGACGACGTACTTCTTGGCACCGTCGACGATCTTGACGTCTGCCAGGACTGGGATCGTCAGGGAAGGCCTGCCTTGAACGGCTCCATCACGGACAGCCCCTGGTACAGCACCAGCGGTGTCCCGAACTCGAGCAGATCGACACCCGCACGCTTGGCCATGTGCCCGATCTCGATGGCCTGCTCGACGGTGGGCACGTCGATCGACACCTGCACGATCGGTGGCGGCACCGCCAGCAGGGCCTCAAGCGCAGCGGAGCGGGGTGCCGACGGCCTGACCGGAGCGCCATCGCCTGTGGCGTTGGTCGCGTGGTGTCGGAGTGGTCATATCCAATCTCCCTCGAGCCCCGGCTGTGCCGCAGTCTTGCAGCGGTAATCGGACTTGCCTGCGGGACGTGTGCATGCAAGCATATCAGGGTCGACGACGCAAATCAACGGACCACCGCAGCGAAGCCGAGCAGGAGCCCCATGAGCGAAACCTACTTCGACTGGCTCAGCCAGCAGACAGCCAGCCGCGTCTGGATCAACAACCCCACCGGCGCCGAGATCGAGCTCTCCCTGGCGCAGGGCGCGGTGGCCTGCACCACCAACCCCGCCTTCGGCGGCAACCTGCTGGGCCGAGCAGCCGGACGAGATCCTGCCCGACATCGTCGAGGTCGTCGCCACGGGCGCTCGCGGCGACGAGGCCGTGGCGCTCGTCCAGCAGCGGCTCGTACGCCGCATCCTGCCTCATTTCGCGAGCCTCCACGAGCGCAGCGGCGGCCGCGAGGGCTGGGTGTCGATGCAGGGCGCGCCGGAGCTGGACACCTCGGTCGAGCCCATCCTCGCGTCGGCCCGCGTAGCCCGCTCGATGGCCGACAACTGCATCCCCAAGATCCCGGCGACAGCGCCCGGCCTGGTCGCACTCGAGGCATCTGGTCCGGGAGGACGAGCCCGTGCTGATGACAGAGGTCTTCAGCCTCGCCCAAGTGGCCGAGACCTGCGAGCGCTATCAGCGCGCGTCGACCGAGAGCGGCAACACGCCGGTATTCATCATGGCCCCCATCACCGGCATCTTCGGTGATCACCTGAAGAAGGTCGCCGCGCGTGATGGTATCGACATCGCACCCGAGGCCGTGACCTGGGCCGGCGTGATCTGGGCTCGTGCCGCGAAGCGACTGGTCGATGAGCGCGGCTATCCGGTCCAGCTGCTGTACGGCGGCGCCCGCACCATCGCCGACCTGACCGGGTTGGTCGGGCGGGCCGCATGCGGCCACCGTCAACTGGTCGACCTTCGCCGAGGTCCTGGCGGCCGATCCGGAGCGCCGCGAGACCGTGGATGATCGCAGCCCCACGGACATCGAGGAGCGACTGCTCAGCGCATTCGACGACTTCCGGCGGGCCATGGACATCGATGCCGCTGAGCGTCGCCGACTTCGAGGAGTTCGGGCCCGTGCAGCACTTCCGCGATGCCTTCATCGCCGGCTGGAACGCGGTTCGCGAGGCCGTTTCCGCGGAGGCATGACCCTGGGCTGCAGTCTAGCGGTAGACGCCCAGCCTCGCGCAGCGCCTCCACCATGGCCACGATGTTCTCCGGAGGCACGTCCGCCTGGATGTTGTGGACCGTGGCGAAGATGTAGCCACCGCCGGGCATCAGCGTCTCCACGTTGCGGAGCACCTGCGCACGCACCTCCTCCGGCGTACCCCGTGGCAGCACCTTCTGCGTGTCCACGCCCCCGCCCCAGAAAGCGATCTCGCGACCGAACTCACGCTTGAGCTCCGGCAGGTCCATGCCCTCTGCCGTGAACTGCACCGGATTGAGCCCGTCCACGCCGGCCTCGATGAGGTCGGGGATGAGGGACTTGATGGCGCCGTCCGAGTGCAGGAAGACCTTGGCCCGGCTGTTGGCGTGCACGAAGGCGTAGAGCTCGGAGATGCGCGGCTTGATCATCTTGCGCCACAGGTCCGGCGCGATGAGCGGTGCCATCTGGCTGCCGTAGTCGTCCGCGTCGTAGATGACGTCAAGGATGTCTCCGATCTGCCCGAAGACGGTCTCCCAGAAGCGCAGCTTGATCTCGAGCGCCTTGTCCAGGATGGCTCCGGCGAGCGCCTGGTCCTGGACCAGGTCCATGAAGAACCGCTCGAACCCGCGCATCCACAGGGAGACCTCCAGCGTGCCCGGGGATGATGCCCTTGCAGGCAGAGGCTCGACCTTCCTCGAAGACGACGCGCTCGCAATCGGCCCTGATGTGGCGGAAACGGTGGGGATCGGCAGGGTCGGGCCAGGGATAGGCCGCCACCTCCGCCGGCGTCTCCACGTCGGCAAGCGGGCTGTGGAAGAGGTCGAAGTAGAGGCCGCCCGTGCTTGGGCTGGCGCCAGCCCATGCCGTACTCGTCGGTGAGCTCACGATACTCTCCGGCGTCCCTGACCTCGAGCTGCCACCTGGCTGGGTCGGGCGGACCGGTAGCCACGATACCGACGTCGGCCCCCAGCAGGTCCTGCACGTCGCGATCGGTCCAAGCGAGGCCGAGCCGGATATCGGCGAGGTTGACGTCCGCCGGAAGGCCGAGGTATTCACGCAGCCGCCGGTACGCCACGTGGTGACTGCTGGTGACGAAGGTACCGCCGAAGTCGTAGGGCACCCGGTCGGGCTCGCGATGATCCAGTGCGGACAGGACGCGCTCACGCGAGCTCATGCCGCCCGGTCCGGGAGCTGGTATGCGTGTATACACACGCCCAGTATACGCTGCCTCGCCGAGCCCGACTCGCCGTGCGGCAGCAGCCGAGACTACGCGACCGGGGCGGTCGACTCGCGCACGATGAGCTCGACGGGGATCTCCTGCACGGTGGGCACCTCGTCCCCTTCGAGCACGCGGAAGAGCGTGGCCGCAGCGGCACGCCCAAGGTCGTAGTAGGAGAGCCGCACGGTGGTCAGCGGGGGCTTCAGGTGCTGGGCGAACTCCATGTCGTCGAAGCTGACCACCGAGAGGTCTTCGGGGATTCGCAGACCATGGGCGGCCGCCACCTCGTAGACGTCGAGCGCCAGGAAGTCGGCATTGCAGACGATGGCGGTGGGGCGCTCGTCCAGCTCGAGGAGCCGCTCAGCGGCGACCTTGCGGTCCTCGTCGAAGACGCTGGTCACGGCCGACACCAGCTCGCGCCCGACGCGGATGCCGTGCCGGTCGAGAGCCTCGATGAAGCCGGCTTTGTGGTCGCGGTACGTGTCGGTCGACGCGGTGGCCGAGAGCAGCCCGATGCGGCGATGGCCCAGGGCGAGGAGGTGCTCGACCGCCACCGAGCCGGCGGTGCGGGCGTCGGAGAGGATGGCGGGTACGCCGGTCGCGGGGGGAGTGCGCTTGATCAGGACCGCGCCGATCTCCTGCTCGGCAGGGATGTCCACGACACGCCAGTCGACATCGCCGGCCACGCGGAACAGCAGCCCATCCACGGGTTGGTCATGCAGCAGCTGCCGCAGCGCCGTCGCCGCCGTCATGGGGTCATTCACGGGCAGCACCGTCAACAGCGCTTCGTGCTCCCACATCGAGGACGCGATCCCGCCCACGAGCTGCCCGAAGGAACCGCTGTTCTGGCGCCAGGCGCTCTCGCTGTAACCGATGATGACGACCGCGATGCGAGCCCGGCGACGCATGCCGGTGACGAAGGCCCCCAGCCCACCGCGTCGCTCCACGATGCCCTCGTTGAGCAGATCGAGCAGCGCGCGCCGCGCCGTGATCGACGAGACACCGAACTCGTCACACATCTCGCGCAAGGATGGGATCCGGTCGCCCTGCGCGAGCTCTCCAGCCTCGATGCGCCGCGTGATCTCGTCGCGGATGCGAACGTACTGCGGGACGTAGGCGCTGGCACCTCGGCGAGATCGTGTCACGCCCGCAAGCATACCGGTGGGCTGCGCTGCCGACGCGACAGAGCCCGTGGCATCGGATCGCGCTCCACCCTGGGTCGCCACCGCCGCGGCCCCTACGCCTTCTGGACGCCCATGGCATCCATCCAGGCGAATGCATCGGCATCTGGCGCACTGGGTCCGTATTCGCAGCCCACCAGCCCCTCGTATCCGGTCGCTGCGATCACCTCGAGGACATTGGCGTAGTTGATCTCTCCGCTGCCCGGCTCATTGCGGCCGGGGGCATCCGCGATCTGGTAGTGACCGGTCCACGTGGCCGTCTCGCGGATCGTCGGGATCAGCTCGCCGTGCGTACGCTGCAGGTGGTAGACGTCCAGCTGGAACGCGACGCGGCCTTCGAGCTGGGACAGGATCGACCTGGTGCGGTCGAGCGACGAGAGCAGGAACCCGGGGGTCTCCACGGGGTTCAGCATCTCGGTCATGAGGCGGACACCATGCTCCGCGAGACGGTCCGCAGCGAACGCGAGCTGCTCGACGAGGCAGTCGTATTGCGCGGACTCGCTCTCGCCCTCGATACGACGGCCGGCCAGCGCGTTCACCTTCCTCGCGCCGAGCCGGTCTGCGATCCGCGCAGCCGCCTCGACGCCGTCGCGGAACTCGGCGCGTCGTCGCGGATCGCCTGCGAAGCCACGGTCCCCGGCCGCGAAATCACCCATGGGCAGATTGAACAGGTCGACCGTGAGGTCGCGACGATCGAGGGCTGCGACGAGCTCGTCCGTTTCCAGGCTATACGGGTTCAGCAGCTCGACGGTGTGGAAACCGGCTGCAGCCGCGCCATCGAGGGCTTCCCCAAGGGGTCGTCCCGGGAAGTGGAACGAGACATTCAGGGAGCAGCGCACCTGATCAGGCATCGAAGGCCACCGGTAGCGACTCCAGCCCGCGGTGCGTGACGCTGGCCGTCCACTCCACCTCGGCGGCGGCCAGCTCCAGGCCCGGCAGTGCCAGCAGGGCCGGGAAGGCGATCCTGGCTTCGAGACGCGAGAGCGGAGCGCCAACGCAGAAGTGGACCCCCAGCCCGAACGCCACGTGGCGGTTGGGCTTGCGCTCCACGCGGAAATCCTCGGGCCGCTCGAAGAGACGCGGATCGCGATTGGCGGCACCGAGCATGAGATACAGCAGATCGCCCTCGCGCAGGCGCTGGCCGTGGAGCTCGGTGTCCTCCGCGATCCGCCGCCAACCGCGCTGGATGGGGCTCTCGTAGCGCAGCATCTCCTCGATCGCGGACGTCAACAGTGCCTCGTCGCCCTGCTGCAGGCGGCGCAGCTCGTCGGGGCGCCGCAGCAGTGTCAGCATGCCGTTGGCGATGAGGTTGCGGGTGGTCTCGTGCCCGGCGATCATCAGGGTGGTGCACATCGAGATGAGCTCGGCCTCGTCCAGTCGGTCGCCTGCCTCCTCGGCTTCCACGAGCGCGGTGATGAGGTCGACGCCGGGGTGCGCCTTGCGCTCGCGGCACAGGTCGCGGAAGTACTCCTCCATGGCCGAGATCGACTCTGCCGACCGCACCAGGTGCGCGTCCACCGCAGCCTTGCCCGAGCGCTGGATGCCGACGACACCGTCGGAGAGGTCGATGAGCAGATCGCGGTCGCTCACCGGGACTCCCATCAGCTCGGCGATGACGATCGCCGGCAGCGGATAGGCGAACTCACGCTGCAAGTCGGCGCTGCCGCGCCCCCGGAACTGGGCGATGAGGTCATCGATGATGGCCACGATGCGGTCGCGCGATCCCTCCACGACACGTGGCGTGAAGGCCTTGTTGATCAGCGGACGCAGGCGGGTGTGGGCGGGTGGGTCGGACTGGAGCATGCCCGACGCGTAGTGGCGCCGGAGCGGCTGGACATACGGCGCCGCTTCCGCGGGCAACTGATCGAGGTAGGCGCTGAAGCGTCCGACGTTGGAGAAACGCTGTGGCTCCTTGAGGATGGCAACGATGTCCTCGTAGCGCGTCGCGATCCAGACGCCCCAGGCTTCGCTCCAGTAGAGGGGCGTTGCCTCGCGGATGGTCGCGAGGGCCGGATAGGGATCCTGGAAGTAGGCCGGATCTGCCAGCAGAGAGTCGAACGAACCGGGCTCAGGGACGATCATGTTCACCTCGTACGGGAAGCCGGCACGCATGCTCTCAGGTGCCCTCGTCTTCGGCTTCGCCAGGTCTTCCGGGCGGAGAGGTTGCCTGCTCGCCTCGATAGCCATGGCCTTCGGCGGGGCGGAAGTCAAAGGACACCGACAAGCCAGCGTCCACCGGCACGACCGCCCCGGTCATTCCGGATGATTCGTCCATGGCGAGGAACCGGACCACGCTGGCGACCTCGTCGACACTGAGGATACGGCCGAGTGGGTTGCGCTCAGCGCGCGCGGCGATCCAGGCATCGGGATCGTCTGCGGTGCCCATGGCGCGTCGGAAGGCCGGTGTGTCGGTCGTGCCCGGCGCCACCACGTTGACGCGGACGCCCTGGCGCGCATGGTCGACGGCCAGGCTCCTGGCGAACTCGATGAGTGTGGCCTTGGTCGACGAGTAGGCGATGAGGCCCTGCTCGGCCAGCCAGCCGTTCACCGAGGAGACGACCACGATGGCGCCGCCGCCGCCAGCGATCATGTCCGGCAGACACGTCTTGGTGCCGAGCACGGCACCGAAGAAGTTGTCCTCGAACTGCTGGCGCCAGTCATCGAGCTCCAGCGTCAGGACGGTGCCGATACGCGCTCGTGCGGCGTTCAGGACCAGCATCGAGGGCGGCAGGCCGAGCTCGCGGTAGATGCCCGTGACGCGGTCCCAGGCGTCCGGATCGGCGACGTTCCCGACGACCTGGTGGAACCCGGGATGTGACGCGAGGGGCTCATCCGGCGCTGATGTGGAGATACCGACGACGGTGACGCCCTCAGCGAGGAAACGCCTGGCGCAGGCCTCTCCGATGCCCTTGGATGAACCGGTGATGACAGCCAGTCGCTGGTGCATGGATCGGATCTCCTCCCGGGGAGCGAGCAGGTGCGAGGGCGAGTCGGCTTGGAGGATGGCACCGACTCGCCCCCTGGTGTTCATCGGATGCCGCGAGGGTTCCGCCGGAAGCGGGACCCTCGCGGTGCTCGGATCGCTAGTAGGCCGGCTCGTACTCGGACATGTTGTCCGGGGTGATGACCGGGGAATCGATGGGGATGAAGTCCTCGACATCTTCGCCCGCGAAGATGCGGGTGAGCGTGTCGACGGCCAGCTGACCATCGAAGAAGGGAGACTGGTAGATGGTGGCCTGCATCCAGCCGTTCTCCATCAGGTCGAAGCCGTCGACGTTGCCGCCGATGCCAACGAGCAGGATGTCGCCTGGGGCCACGCCGGACTGCTCCAGGCCCTCGGCAACGCCGGCGGCCAGGGTGTCGTCCTGGGCATAGATCATGTCGATGCCGTCAGCGCCGTACTTGGTGACGTAGTCACGCGCGATCTGGAGCGCGCTCTGGCGGGACCAGTCGGTCGGCTGGGTATCGATGATGGTGACGTCGGGGCAGTTCTCGGCGATCGTGTTGACGAAGCCATCGGTCCGCTCGACCGTGGCCGAGTAGCCGAGGGCACCCGATACGATGGCCACGTTGCCACCATCCGGCAGCAGCGTGTCGCAGGTGTACTGGCCCATGATGTTGGCCTGGAGGGTGTAGTTGGGGCCGGTGAAGCCTTCTACCAGGTCGGTGCAGCTGACACCGGCGTTGGAGGTCAGGACGGGGATGCCCGCGTCATTGGCCTCCTGGAGGACCGGGCAGATGGCCTCAAGGTCAGCCGAGATGAGGATCATCCCGTCAACGCCCTGGGCGATGCAGTCGCGCATCTGGTCGACCTGGACGGCCGGGTCCTGCTCGGCGGAGAGGACCGTCACTGCGATGCCCTGCTCGGCGCCGGCTTCCTCGATCTTGGCGTTGATGCGCGCGGAGTACGGGGTGGTGGATGCCGGGGCGAGAAGGCAGGCGGTCTTGCCCATCTCCTCGTCCTGGGCAGCGACCGGGACGGCGAAGGTGGTGGCAGCCAGGGCCATCGTGGCCAGGGCGATCACGAACTTCATGCTGGTTCTCTTCATACGGGTCGAATGCTCCTTGTCATGGCTTGGGGGTACGCATGGCTGCCCCGTGACTCCTCTCCATCACGAGACGTGCAACATATCTCGCGGTGTCCTCCTCCTATCTGCGACCGGGATTACGCCGTCAATCGGCAGCTCGCGTCGATCCGAGCTGGCCGGCGATCACGAGGCGCGTACGCCACGCGCTGTAGAGAGCGTCGATGAGTACCACGATGATGAGGATGATCCCGAGCACGATGCCCTGGACATAGACCTCCACGCGAGCCTGGTTCATGGCGGTGTTCACGAGGGCCAGGAGCAGCACGCCCATGAGCGTCTTGAGCATGGAGCCCGACCCACCCGTGAGGGCGGTGCCACCGATGACGACGGCTGCGATCACGCGCAGGATGCTGTCCGCGCCCACGACCGGCGAACCGGTGTTCAGGCTGAGGCCGAGCACGGTCCCGGCGAGGCCGCCGCACAGGCCGCTGAAGACGAACGCACCGAAGACGTACGACGAGGCCGGGATGCCTGAGAGGCGCGCCGCCTCCGGATTGCCGCCCACGGCGTAGATGTTGCGACCCTGCCGGACTCGCAGCAGGAACACGTGCGCGATGAGCAGGAGCGCCAGGAAGATGAGGATGCGTGGCGTGAGGAACGTCCCCAGGTTCTCCCACAGTGGGCCGAAGAGGGCACGGTCGACGCTGGGGCCAAAGGAGGCGTCGGCACCCCGGATGGGCGCGGCGTTGGAGAGGGTCATGGCGACGCCGCGCACCGCGATCATCGCAGCCAGGGTGACGATGAACGAGTTGACCCCGAACCTGACCACGAGCACGCCGTTGATGACGCCCACCAGCCCGCCCGCCAGGATCCCGACGCCGGCGGCCGGGACCGGCCCGATGTCGCCCTGCAGGCCCAGCGCCACGACGCCGCTCAGGGCCAGCACCGACCCCAGCGACAGGTCCAGCTGGCCGGAGAGGATGACGATGGTGACCCCCACGGCCATGATGCCCTCGATGGAGGCGCGGGCCAGCACGTTCTTGAGCGCCGGCACGCTGCGGATGTCGGGGATGAAGACAAGCGCGACCACGAAGGCGACGGCAAGGAAGATGTAGATGCGGTTCTCTGCGATGAATCGCAGGGTCCGCGGGTTGATCGACATCATCGGCGCAACCGCAGGTCGAGCAGGACCGCACCCACGATGAGGGCACCCTTGACGATGTTCTGCGATTCGGGAGGGATGCCGACGAGGATCATGAGGTTGTTGAGGACGCCCACGATGAGCACACCGATGATGGTCCGCGGGACGGTTCCGGCGCCGCCGAAGATGCTGTTGCCGCCGATGGCCACCGCGGAGATGGCGTTGAACTCCTGGCCCAGGCCGGCGTTCGAGCGGGCGCTCTCGTTGATCGATGCCAGCAGGATGCCGCCGATGGCCGAGAAGGTGGCACAGATGACGAAGACCGAGACCATCACGCGCCGGACCGGGACGCCTGCGGCACGAGCGGCGGAGTAATTACCACCGGTCGGATAGACCCAGCGCCCCAGCACGGTGTTGGAGAGCAAGAGGTGCGCGAAGACGGCCACCGCGGCAAGGATCCAGAGCGTGTGGGGGATGCCCAGTGTGCGGTCCTGCGCGAACTGGGAGAACCACTCGTTCTCGCTGTAGACGATGTCGCCTTGCGTGAAGATCAGGGATATGCCGATCGCGGCGACGTTCGTGCCCAGCGTGGTGAGCACAGGGTTGGTCCGGAAGATGCCGATGAGCACGCCATTGACGGCGCCGATCACCACGCCCGACGACGATGCCGACGATGATGCCGCCCGCCACACCCAGCGTGGGCATGAGGGCCAGCGCGATGATGCCCGACGCGGCCATGCTGGCCGGGATGGAGAGGTCGACGAAGCCGCCGCTCGTGGTCACGAACAGCATGCCCAGCGCAGCGAAGCCGGTGAAGGCGACCGACTGGCCGATGTTGAGCAGGTTCTGGCTGGACAGGAAGCGGTCGGAGAGGAGCGAGCCAACAAGGAGCAGGGCGATGAAGACGAAGAAGATGGCGTAGTTCTGGACGAGGACGCGCGCTCGAGCAGAGCCGCTCAGCGGGACCGTGGAGGTCGGCTCCACACCGGGCTGCGTGGCCAGCAACGGGCTCACCTGGAACGCCCCGCCGTGGTCTGCCCGGTGGCTGCCAGCATGATGGTTTCCTCGGTCGCTTCATCGCGCGACAGCTCGGCGGTGATGCGACCCTCGTGGATGACGAGGATGCGGTCGCTCGCCGACAGGATCTCGGGCAGCTCGGACGAGATCATGACGATGGCCACTCCCTGGGCGGCAAGCTCGCCCATCAGGGAGTGGATCTCCGCCTTGGCACCCACGTCCACACCGCGCGTCGGCTCATCCAGGAAGAGGACCCTCGGTGTCGCCGCTGTCCAGCGACCGATGACCACCTTCTGCTGGTTTCCGCCCGATAGCGTGGCCACGGTCCGCTCCGGGTCCGGCGGACGCAGGGCGAAGCGCTCGATCATGCTGCTGACGGTGGGGATCTCCATCCGTTCGGTGATCCAGCCGATACGAGCGAGGTCGGAGAGGACGCTCATCACGGTGTTGCTTCGTACCGACAAGCCCAGCACCAGCCCGTCCCGCTTGCGGTCCTCCGGTACGTAGCCGATGTGTGCCTTGACGGCGTCACGGGGACTCCGGATCCGAACCCTCTGGCCGTCGATGCGGATCTCGCCCGCGTCGTGCGGATCGAGCCCGAAGATCGAGCGGGCCACCTCGGTACGACCGGCCCCCACCAGGCCTGCCAGCCCCAGGATCTCGCCCTCACGGACCTCGAAGGAGACGTCGCGGAAGACGCCACTGCGGGCGAAGCCGCTGATCTGGAGCACGACCTCGCCGACGGCCACCTTGCGCTTGGGGAAGAGCTCGGTGACGTCGCGCCCGACCATCATGTTGACGATCTCGCCTGGTGTGAGCTCGGCGATGGGCTTGGAACCGACGAACTTGCCGTCCCTCAACACGGTCACCCGCGCCGCGACCTCCATGACCTCCTTGAGGCGATGGGAGATGAAGATGATGGCGATGCCCTCGTCTCGAAGGCGACCCAGCGTCGCGAAGAGGATCGCCGTCTCATGTTCCGTCAACGCCGAGGTCGGCTCATCAAGGACGAGGACGCGCGGGTCCTGGCTGTAGACCTTGGCGATCTCCACCATCTGCTGCTGGCCGACCGAGAGATCACGGATCAGCGTGCCCGTGTCGATCGGCGTGCCCAGTGCCTCCAGCAGGTCGGCCGCCTGCGAGCGCAGCTGGCGCCGATCGACGATGCCGAAGCGACGCACCGGCTGGCGCCCGAGGTAGATGTTCTCCGCGACCGAGAGATCCGGTACGAGGTTCAGCTCCTGGTAGACCATACCGATGCCCCGCGACTGGGAATCCTGCGGGGAAGCGAACCGAACCTCCTGCCCATCCATGCGGATGGTCCCGCTGTCAGCGTGATAGGCACCGGCAAGGATCTTCATCAGCGTCGACTTGCCGGCACCGTTCTCACCGACGATGGCGTGGATCTCGCCGGCCAGGCAGGTCAGGTGGACGTCATCGAGCGCCTGCACGCCAGGAAAGCCCTTGCTGATGCCCTGCATCTCAAGGACCGGTGGCGTGGTCATGGTGGCGGTGGAGGATCCCCCGGCCGCAGCAGCAGCCGTCTCCTCAGGGGAGCCTGTATGCATGCGTGCTACCATACCGGCCTTGAGCCGCCCGTACAAGCCGATCGTGCCATCCAGCCGCTCATCGGCACTCGCTGTCCGGGCCGGCATCCTGGGTCTGGAGGCGGAGGTACCAGGGCATGCAGCACTCCCTGTTCTCGATCCGGCTGGTGCCGGGCAGCGAAGCAGGAGTACGACCGTCGGCACGCGCAAGTGTGGCCTGAGATGGTGGAGGCCATGCACGCCTGCGGCATCACCAACTCGACCGGGTTCCGCCGCGGGACGGAGGTCTTCTACTACGCCGAGTGCGACCCGGACCCGGTGACCTGCTACGGCCGGCTGGAGCCGATGGACGTGAACCAGCGCTGGTCCGAGCACTTCGAGGGCATCGTCAGCGAACGCCTGACCGATGGCGGCCATTTCCCCTTCCTGCAGGTGGTCTCGCACGTCGACTGATCCCCTCGATGGTCCGGGCGATCCGCGCCGCGGCTAGAACGCCACCACGGCGCGGATGACGTCCCCTCGCTCGACGTCGGCGAAGGTCGCATCGATGTCGCGGAGTGAGACCTCGCGATCGACGAGGACGTCCAACGGCAGCCGGCCCTCAAGGTAGGCGCGAGCGATGGCCGGGAAGTCCCGCTGGGGATGGGCGCCACCGTACGCCAATCGGCGAATGGTCTTGTTGCCCATCATGGTCCCGAAACGGACGGGCAGATCGTCATCGAGGGTGATCTTGCCGAGCATGGTGAACTCGCCGCCGGGTCGCACCAGCTCGAAGGCGGTGCGCATGGCGGCTGCGTTCCCGGCCGCCTCGAAGACGTGGTCAGCCCCGCGGCCCGCCGTCAGGTCGCCAACCTTGGCCAGCGGGTCGTCGTGGTTGACGTCCACGACCACATCCGCCCCAAGGCGTCCGGCCAGTTCCAGCCGCGCTGGCGAGCGGTCGACGGCCACGATCGTGGACGCGCCCGCCATTCGCGAACCGATGATCACCGACAGGCCCACGATACCGCAGCCCACGACGGCCACGACCGACCCCGGGATGGACGCTGCCGGCGATCGCAGCGCCGGGACCAGGCCTGTGGTGATACCACAGCCGATGGCAGCACCGATGCCGAAGGGCAGCTCGCGAGGAACGCGCACGGCAGCTGCCTCCGTGATGACCGCATGGTCGGCATGGGAACCCATGAACATGAACTGCTTGACGGGCCCGGTGGTATCACGGAGCGGCGAGCGGCCATCCGGGAGCGTGCCGGCGCCGGCAGCGCGCCCGCAGGTCTCACACAGCAGCGGCTGGCCGCGGCTGCAGTAGAAGCAAAGGCCGCAGGCAGGGTTCCAGGAGCAGACGATGTGGTCTCCGGGGGCGACACTCGCCACGGCCTCCCCCACGGCGACCACGACCCCAGCGCCCTCGTGGCCCAGGACCATGGGCAGGGGCATGGCGATGGCGCCGCGCATGACCTCCAGGTCGGTGTGGCAGAGCCCCGCTGCGCCCATCCGGACGAGGACGTCCCGCGGACCCGGCTCAGCCAGCTCAAGACGTTCCACGCTGAGCGGCTGATCCACTCCCCTGAGCACGGCGGCGGAGACTTGCATCGTCACGAGGCCCTCCTTCTCAAGTGCAGGTCACGCTGGCCGTGCCCGCATCATGCAGCCGTCGTCAAGGCCTGCCAGGCCGGCCAGCGGGCTACCAGGTCTGCCAATGCGTCGTAGCCCTCGTCGGTCGGGTGGATGCCATCCCCGTCCCGCGTCGCACGCGACCAGCGCTCATCGGTGCTCAGCGCGGTCGAAGGTCGCCAGGTACGGGACGCCGACGTCGTGCGCAACGGCCTCAAGCTGCCGGTCGAGCGCGCGGATATCCTCGTTGGCGGTCGCCTGGAGCAAGCCGGGCACAAGTTGCGGTCCGGGCCGCGAGTCGTCGATGGGCGCCGGACCGATCATCAGGGTGGGGTGGAGCGCGATCGCCTGGACGAGCACGGCGCGTGTCGTGGCCAGCGAGGTCTCGACGGCGACACGCCGCTCCGAGCGGCCGTCCGCCCACGTCCGCACGGTGCAGTCGTTGAGTCCGAACTGGAAGATGACCCCGCTATCGAAGAGCTCTGGCAGGCGTGCCGCGGTCTCGTCGCGCCAGCGACCGGCCACATCGAGCGACGTGTCACCTCGCACGCCCAGGTCGTAGATGGTGAGGTCAGCCCCGTCCGCGTACGCCCGGGCCGCGAGGCGCCCGTGCCACCCCAGCGCCTGACGGTCCCCCGTCCCGGTGGCGATCGAGTCACCGACGACGCACAGGCGAAGCGAGCGAGCAGGCGCGTCAGCCATGGGCAGTCGCCGCACAGGCAGCACACCGTGCTGGGTGTGTATGTTCGCATTCTCGGTACGATACACTGCAGGCTGCGGCCAGCGCGGCCGGAGATGTGCGCGGCGCGAGCAGGGGTAGCGGGAGCAACGGGTACCGACGGTGGCACGAGGCGGCGACAGCATCACGGCCGGCCGTAGGGCTGACACCACGTCCCACGGGGGCCTGACGCTTCGCGCTGGCCCGCTGACGGCAGAGCTGCTCGATGGCAACCTGCGGTGGGTGCGCGCGGGTCGAACGGATCTGGTGCAGCGAATCTATGTCGCCGTGCGCGACACGGCCTTCAACACGGTGCTGCCCCGTGTCCGCGTCGTCGATGGGTCGATCGGCGATGACCACTTCGACATCGAGATCCTGGCAAGACATCGTGACCGGGACATCGAATTCACCTGGAGCGGCTTCATCAGCGGCTCGGTGGAGGGTCGCATCAGCTACCGCTTCGACGGGAAGGCGGGCCGGTCCTTCGAGTACAACAAGATCGGCCTCAATGTCATCCATCCGACGACGACCCACGCCGGAGCCCGGGTCGAGGCGGCCGGCGGCCCGGACGGTCCGTTCAGGGCGACACTTCCGAGACTGGTCGGTCCCCAGGCGGTCCGAGATGGCCACATCCGTGGCATCGTCCCGCCCTTCCGTGCCATCTCCATCTATCTCGATGACGGTCTCCTCGACCTCGTCTTCGACGGTGACGACTTCGAGATGGAGGATGAGCGTAACTGGACCGAGACCGGGTTCAAGAGCTATTCGGGCCCGCTGAGTCGGCCGTGGCCGCTGGTGGCCGAACGCGGCATGACCATCCGCCAAGGCGATCACCCTCGAGTATCACGGTGCCGCCACGCCCGTTGGCGACTCGGCGCCGTCCTTCACCGCCTGCGAGGGGAGCGCCAGGAGGCTGCCGCTGCTCGGTCACGCCGTTCCAGACGCTGGACCGCCGCCAAGCGAGGCGGAGGGGAAGCTGCTGCGCCTCACGCGTCCGGCCTTCATGCAGGCAGACCTCCGCTTCGACGACACCGATGAGCAGCACCTCGCCAGGGTCGCCGCGAGTGTGAAGGCGCTGGACCGACCGCTCCTGGCCTCGCTCTACCTGGGAGATGACCTCGAGAGCGAGCTGGGACGCTTCACCCACTGGACCACGTCGAACCAGCTGACGCTGCAGGCGGTGATCGTGTTCGCACGTTCGGCAGCATCGGCTCTGCGGGAAGGGACACCCACACGCGTCGTCCGAGCCGTCCTGCCGACCCTGCGCTCGTCGCTGCCTGGTGTTCCCATCGCCGTTGGATCGGACCGCTTCCTGTCGGAGGTGATCCGTACGAGGCCAAGCACCAACGGCGCCGACGCCATCGCCTTCGGCATCAGCCCGGGTGGGCACACCGACGAGGATTGGGCCATCGTGGACAGCCTCCCGGCGCAGCGTGATGCCGTGCTTACGCTCCGGGAGCACCTGGGCAGCACGCCGATCTACGCTGGACCGGTCACCTTGCAGACACGCTTCGGTTCATGGCCCCGGCGACGATTCGATCGGCCTGCCCTCCCCCTCCAGGTCGACGTTCGTCAACGGGACCTGCTGGCCGCGGCGTGGACGCTCGGAAGCGTGGCAGAGCTGACACAGAGCGGCGCGGCCTTGGTGACCTACTTCGAGACGGTCGGCTGGCGCGGCCTTCTCGAGCGGGAGTCGGGTAGCAGCCTGCCCGCTCGGTTCCCGTCAACGCCACTGGAGGCCTTTCCCGTCCTGCACCTCTTCGCCGATCTCGGCGAGCTGCGCCACGCGCCCCTCATGCCGACCTGCGCGCAGGGGCCGTTGGCGGGCCTGGCTTTCGGAAGGGGGACAGCATCGACGCTGCTGCTGGCCAACCTGGGGCCGAGGCCGGTCGACGTTCGCGTGGGCCCCATGGCCGGTCGACACGCCCACGCACGCATCCTAGACAGGCGCTCGCTGGCGTCGGCACGGCGCGACCCGTTGCGGTTTCGGGCGTCCGGCCGGCGCGTCCGCCTCGACGACGGCTACGCGACGATCCGACTGGGTCGTTATGCGTACGCCCGTCTCGACATCGACGAGACTGGCTAGTCGAGAGGCGCGCAGAGACTGGATCGGCCGTTGAGCGGATCGCCCTGCCGAAGTCCTCAGGCCCGCGCGTACCGCCGGGCGATCGTCGCCAGCGCCACGGCCCCGATGAGGAGGCCGCCGCGGAACAGCAGCTGTACGTAGGTCGGCAAGCCGAACATCAGGATGCCAGCGAAGCCGACGCCCACGGTCAGCGCACCGAAGAACGTGCCCACGATGTGGAACTGCCCGTCGCGCAGCACGGCGGAGCCCAGGAAGCAGGCCGCGAACGCGTCGAGCAGGTAGCCATCACCGGCAGCGACCTGACCACTCCCCAGCCGCGAGGAGAGCAGCATGCCGGCCAGCGCGGCACACATCCCCGAGATGGCATAGGCCAGCATCTTGACGCGGTCGTTGAGGATGCCGGACATGCGCGCTGCCTCGGGATTGCCACCCACCGCCTGCATCTGGAAACCCACGTCCGTGCGGTTGAGGATGACCCACAGGATGGCGTAGACGATGGCCATGATGACCACCAGGTTGGGGATGCCGAAGACGACCTTGCCGAGCGCGATCGACGAGAAGAAGGAATCGGTGATGGCCAGGGGCCGGCCGCTGGTGATGATGTAGTTCATGCCGATGAGCACCGAACCAGTCCCCAGCGTCGCCACCAGCGCGTTCACGCCGGCCTTGGTCACGATGGTGGCGTTGAAGAGGCCGACCAGTGCCCCGAAGCCCACGGCAACCAGGCAGCGCAAGGGGCACCGGCAGGCCCTGCGAGACGATCGAACGAGACCCCGATGATGCCGGCCAGGCTGGCCAGGCTGCCGATGCTCAGGTCGAACTCGCCGACCACCAGGACCAGCGTCAGGCCGCCCGAGATGATGGCCACGAGGGCGATGCTGTTGAGCACCAACAGAAGATTGTTCGCAGTCGGGAAGACGTTGGGCCGCAGGGCGGAGAAGACGATGATCATGCCTAGCAGGAAGAGCAGCGTCCCGTACTTGCCGATGAACCGCAGGATCGCGCGCGTGGTATCGCTGGTCGGGGCTGTCGATCCCGGCGGCGGGGCGGCTTGTGTGGTCATCGGCATCCTCCCTGGCTATGGCGCTTCGGCCATGTCTCCGTAGGCAAGCCCGAGCATCGCGGGCACACTGATGGATGGGCCTGAGAGCGCCCCGGCCACCTTGCCTTCGCGCATCACCAGGACACGATCGCAGGCCAGGAGCTCCTCCAGCTCCGAGGCGATCATCAGGATGGGCACACCCTCTTCGGCCTGGCGACGGATGACGCGGTGGATCTCCGCACGAGCACCGACGTCGACGCCCCGGGTCGGCTCGTCGAGGATGAGCAGCTTTGGCTGCCGCATCAGCCACTTGCCCACCACCACCTTCTGCTGGTTGCCGCCGCTCAGCTTGCCGGTCTCCGTCTCTACGCCCGGCGCTCGGATCTGTAGTCGATCGACCATCTCGCCGGAGCTTGCCCGGGCGCGACGCAGGTCCATGAAAGGGAGCCTCGGGACGCGCCGGAAGAGGTCGAGCGAGGCCAGCGTCAGGTTGAAGCGGACCGACTCGTCCAGCAGGAGCCCCTGTGAGCGTCGCTCCTCGGGGACGAGCGCGATGCCCATCCGTGAGGCCTCCCGCGGCGAGCGCGGCCTGATCTCGCGACCCTCGAGCTTGATACGGCCGGACGTCGCCTGGTCGGCGCCGAATACGACGCGCACCGTTTCGGTGCGGCCAGCACCGACCAGGCCGGCCAGCCCGACGACCTCGCCTCGACCCACCGAGAAGGACACGCCGTTGACGTTCGGCGGCAGGAACAGGTCCTCGACCTCGAGGACCGCATCGCGAGAGTCGGGTGCGGGCGCGACCGTCTTCGGGGCCGCGGGCGCGGCGCCACCGATGATGGCCTCGATCAGCGACTGCCGGCTGATCTCGCCACGCGGCATGGTGCCCACGTGTTGGCCGTCGCGGAACACCGAGACCTGGTCGCACAGCCGCTCGATCTCGTCGAGCCGATGGGAGATGTACAGGATGGCCACGCCGTCGTCGCGCAGCTCCGTGACGATATCGAAGAGCTGCTCGACCTCATCGGGAGAGAGCGATGCGGTGGGCTCGTCCATGGCCACCAGCCGTGAGCGGTGGATCAGGGCATGGCCGATGGAGACCATCCAGCGGTCGGCCACGCTGAGGTCCTCGATCGGCTCATCGAGCCCGAAGCGGAAGCCGCAGCCGCTGCGCGATCGGTTCGACCTCGGCGCGGAAGGCGCGCCAGTCCGTCAGCCCCATCCGACCGGGCTTGTCTAGCCCCAGTCCGAGGCTCTGCAGGACCGTGAACTTGGGCACCAGGTTCAGCTCCTGGTGGATGAAGCTCATCCCCAGCCCGCGGGCAGCCATGGTGTTGGGGATGGCCACGGGCTTGCCTTCGATGATGATCTCGCCGGCGTCCGGTTGATGGACACCGGCGAGGATGCGGACGAGGGTGGACTTGCCTGCCCCGTTGGCACCGACCAGCCCATGGATCTCGCCTGGCGCGAACGCCAATGAGACCGACTGGAGCGCCTGGACGCCACCGAACGCCTTGGAGACGCCGACGACCTCTGCGAACGGAGTCATCTGCTCAGTCCACCCGCGCAAACGATCGACTAGTTCGGGCGGAGCAGCTTCCGGATGCTCGGCCAGCCACGCGTCGATGTTCTCTGCGGTGACCACGACCGTCTCAGCCGGGATCTCCTGGTTCAGCTCCCAGGCGTCGCCTGCCGCGATGGCCTCCATGAGGACGTCGTACTCGTCGTTGCCGGCCTTGAGGTTGTCGAACCACGTGGTCGCGGTCAGCCAGCCCTCGCGGACGGCAGCCTGACCGTCGAAGTCAGCGTTGTAGCCGTAGGTCAGGACGTCGTCGCGCTCGGACTCCTTCATGACCGGGATTGCCGCCAGGGCGAAGCCCTCCCAGCAAGCCCAGATCGCGTAGTTGTCTTCGCCCTTGGGACGGGAGATGATCCAGCCGCGAGCGGCATCCGCAGTCGACTGCACGTACTCGGGGAACTCCCCTTCCTGCTTGGTGACCTGGATATCGGGGTAGTTGGCCATGACCGCGTCGAAGACATCCTCGCGCTCCAGGCAGGGCTTGCCGGGCCGATAGGTGAAGGCCAGCACCTGGCCGGTTCCGCCCATCGTGTCGACCATGAGCTGGGTCATCTGCTCGTCGCCGCCGGAGCTGGAGTAGGCAGCAACGCCGGGGCCGTCGCCGCTGAAGTGGCCGACCACCGGGATGCCGGCCTCGTTGGCAGCCGTGATGCCTGCCTGCAGAGCGTCCGGTGGATAGATCGTGCTCATGATGCCCTTGACGCCCTGGTTGACGAAGGACTCGATAGCGGTGTTGGCGTTGTCCTGGACGCCCTGGGTATCGACCTCGATGATCTCCCAGCCATCGGCCTCGGCGCGAGCCTTGAAGGCCGTCATCGCGTTCACGGTATTGGTGTCCGTGGTGGCGATCAGGCTGATGCCGATCTTGTCGCCAGGATCGACCTGAGGCGTCGTGGCCTCGTCCTGGGCGACGGCGGGCACGCTCAGCGCCAATACCAGTGCGGTTGCTCCCAAGCCAGATCTCAAGTTCCGCATACCTGCACCTCCTACATCGTCCACGAGCTCTCGACCGGGTTCATCCCAGCGAGCGCAGACGGTGCGCGCGTACGGTGTGTATGCGCGCATCATGGGTACAATACATGCGGCGTAGTCGGCGTGGCAACTCAAGCCGATCGCAGGTCGCAGTGACCGAGCCACGGCGGCATGAACAGGCAGGGAATCCAAGGAGGATGGACCGATGGGGGCAATGACCTCTCGGGAGCGAGCGCTCGCGGCGCTGAACCACAAGGAGCCGGATCGCATCCCGATCGACCTCGGCTCACACGGCGCCAGCCTCATCCGGCATGAGCCCTACGACGGCGCCCGGGCACTCTGGGGCCTGGCCGAAGAGGACGATGCCGGCACCTTCACCGCCTCCGGGCTCATCGTTCCCGGCGAGCGCTTCCGCCAGCGCGTCGGAGCCGATTTCGTCGACATCGGCCTGGTGTCGCTGGAGGCGTGGGAGCGCCTGGACGATGGCTCATTCCTCGATGAATGGGGCGTCACCTGGATGCGCTCGGGCGACGGCGAACCGGCGGCCCTCGCCGGGCCCCTGGAGCGCGATGACATCACCGCCAGGGACATCCTCGACTGGGACGGCTACCCGCTGGCCGACGACCCGCGCCGCTACCCCGGCATGGCCGAGCGCGTGGCGAGGATCCGTGCCGAGACGGACTACGCCATCGTCTTCGACTTCCACTACGGGGTCGTGCGTGAGTGCCAGCGTCTGCGTGGCTTCGCCCCCTGGCTGATGGACCTCATCGCTGACCCCGAGCGCGCCGAAGCCATCATGACCAAGGTCGTGGACACGATCTCTGCCATCGCCGAGCATGCGCTCGACCAGGTGGGCGACGAGATCGACGTGTTCTGGTTCGCCGACGACATGGGCTTCCAGGACCGGCCCTACATGAAGCCGGAGATGTATCGGGAGCTGGTCAAGCCCTACCACGCCCGCTTCCTCGAGCGAGTCCGCGCCAAGACCGATGCGGTCATCATGATGCACAACGACGGCGCCATCCACGAGATGCTGGGCGACTACATCGACATCGGCGTCCAGGCGCTGAACCCGGTGCAGGTCTCCGCCGACGGCATGGGCGACACGGCCGCGCTCAAGGCGGAGTTCGGTGACGACCTCGTGTTCTGGGGTGCCATCGACACACAGCACGTGTTGCCCTTCGGCTCGCCCCAGGACGTGAAGGACGAGGTCAAGCGTCGTATCGAGACGCTCGGTCCGGGCGGCGGCTACGTACTGGCCCCGGGCCACAACATCCAGTCCGAGGTCCCGCCGGAGAACGTGGTGGCCTTGTTCGAGGCGGCGCTGGAGATGGGCTCCTATCCCCTCGGCTGATCAGGCCGCGTCGAAGCGGATGACCGACCGGAGCCCCTGGCCTCGCTCCAGCCGTTCCAGGCCGCGTGGCGCCTCGCTCGGCGTCAGCTCCTCGCTGAGCAGCGCCGCCAGGTCGAGCTCGCCCGCAAGCTGCAGGGCCGCCAGCTCGGGCGCATCGCGAGCGGGGATGACGTCGCCGTACTGGCTCACCCGCAAGCCCAGCCGTTTGAGGTAGGCCAGCTCGAGCGGGAGGTGCGCCACGTCCTCCACGTCAGGGGTGCCCACGAGCGTGCATACGCCGCCGCTGTCGAGACACTGGAGCGCCTGTGAGATCACGGAGCTGTGGCCCACGGCGTCGAAGGCGTGGTCGACCCCGAACCCACCCGTCAGGTCGCGGATACGCTCCACGAGGTCCGGTTCGTCCGCGGCGAGGGCGTGATGAGCACCGAGCCGCCGGGCCAGCTCCAGCCGCTCAGGCAGGACATCCACGGCCACGATGCTGGCGGCTCCGGCCAGGCGGGCGCCACTGACGACGCTCAGGCCGACGCCGCCGCAACCGAAGACGACCACGTGCTGGCCGGGCTGGACGCGGGCGGTATGTCGCACGGCGCCGATGCCCGTAAGGACGGCACAGCCGAGCAGGCAGGCCAGCTCGGGCGGCAGCGTGGGCGGCAGCGTGATGGCGGCTGCTGCCGGCACGACCGCCGCGCCGGCGTGGCTTCCGACACGCAAGGATGGGGTCGCGATGGTGCCATCGGACAGGTGGAGGCGGCCGTCTGCCCGCGGTGGGTCTGCGCAGAGCCAGGCGCGATCGCCCGCGCAGAACCGGCAGCGGCCGCAGGGCGCTTTCCAGGCCAGTAGCACCAGCTGCCCGATCCGACCGGCGTCGACGCCGGCGCCCACGCTCTCGATGATGCCGGCGCCCTCGTGGCCGAGCACGTAGGGATAGTCGCGCCACCATGATCGACCACGGACCACCAGCAGGTCGGTATGGCAGATCCCCGATGCCAGCACCCGCACCCTCACCTCGCCGGCCTTCGGAGCGTCGACGTGCAGCGTCTCCATGCGCGGCGCAACGCCAGGCGCACGGACGACCAGTCCGGTGGTGCGGATCACACCGGAGGATCGGCCAGCCGTACCGGTGCCAGTAGCGGGGGACAAGGCCTGTATATTAGCATTCACACAATCGACGAATGACGGCACGGCGAGACTTCCCTCCCTGGCAGAGGCGCTGATCGATGGCCCCACCCAACCTTGACGAGCTGCTCACCGATCCCGCTTTCGCGCAGGATCCGTATCCCGCCTATCGCGCCCTGTCGGAGCAGGAGCCGGTCTACTGGAGCAAGGCCTGGGGTGCCTGGCTGGTGACTCGATACGACGACGTGATCGCCACGTTGCGCGAGCACGAACGCTTCTCCAGCAAGGGACGGCTGCTTGAGCTCATCGACAACCTCCCGGAGGATGCCCGGGCAGAGGCGGGGCCGCTGCGGGAGCACTTCTCCACCTCAGGCCTCATCCACACCGACCCGCCCGACCACACCCGCTTGCGCGGACTCATCAAGCAGGGCTTCTCGCCGCGCGTCGTCGCAGCGATGGAGCCGCGCATCGTGGGCATCGTGGAGCAGCTGCTCGACCAGGTCGACCCTGCCGGCGGCTTCGACGTCGTCGCCGACCTGGCCTATCCGCTCCCCGCCATCGTCATCGCCGAGCTCCTGGGGGCGCATGCGGAGGATCGGGATCGCTTCAAGGGCTGGTCCGACGGCATCGTGGCCTTCCAGGGTGAGGGCCGCGCCATCCCGGATGCGGTGCCCACCTCCGCCGAGGCCGTCGCAGGCATGCGCGCCTATATCGCCGAGCTCATCGCGGAGCGGCGAGACCGACCGCAGGATGACCTCCTGGGCCAGCTCGTCAGCGTCGAGCAGGCGGGGGACCAGCTCAGCGTCGACGAGATCTACTCGACCTGCGTGACCTTCCTCATCGGTGGCCACGAGACCACGACCAGCCTCATCGCCAACTGCCTCTTCCGCCTGCTCACTGACCCGGCACAGCTCGCGCGCGTGCGGTCGGATGACGATGCGCTGAGCGGCGCGATCGAGGAGAGCCTGCGCTTCGACAGCCCCATCCAGCGCACCTTCCGACGCGTCACCGAGCCGACGGTCTTCGAGGGGCGCGAGATGGAGACCGACCAGATCGTCATCCAGCTCCTGGGGGCTGCCAACCGCGACCCCGACCACTTCGACCGTCCCGACGACTTCGATGTCGGCCGCAGGCCCAACCGTCACATCGCCTTCGGCAGCGGCGTGCACTTCTGCATCGGCGCCCCTCTCGCGCGGCTCGAGGCCAAGACAGCGATGCGGGCTATCCTCGAACGTATGCCAGGCTTGGAGCTCATGACCGAGGCGGTGGAGTGGCAGGACGAGAAGCCGCTGTTCCGCTGCGTCCGGGAGCTCCCCGTGCGGGCAGGCGGCCGCCGACCATGAGGCGCCTCCGACCCATGGCCCTGGCCGTGGCGCTTGCGAGCATGGCCCTGGCCGGCGCGATCCCCCCGGCCGTGGCCGCCAGGGACGCGGTCCAGGCGCCCCGCTTCATCGACGAGACCGCGAGCTCCGGATTGCAGCATGTCTACCGCTATGGCTCCACCGACGAGGTACCCGAGGGCGGCTACGAGTTCGCCGTGGGCGGTGGGCTGGCCGTGTTCGACTGCGACGATGATGGTCGGCCGGACCTGTACCTCGCCGGCGGCAGCGGCAGGGCCTCGCTCTACCGCAACGAGAGCGAGCCCGGCGGCCAGCTGCGCTTCACGCGCATCACCGATGATGCGACGGACCTCGCGCAAGTCTCCGGCGCCTACCCCATCGACATCGATGGCGACGATGTCGATGACCTCGTCGCGCTGCGGCGAGGTGAGAACGTCCTGCTCCGCGGCCTTGGCTCGTGCCGCTTCGAGCGCGCGAACGAATCACTGGGCCTCGATCCCGGCGCGGACTGGACCACGGCATTCAGCGCCACATGGGAGGTCGGTGCCGACCTCCCCACGCTGGCGTTCGGCAACTACCAGGCAGTCGACGAGTCCGGCGGGCTCACGGCCGGTTGCTCTGACAATCGGCTCTTCCGCCCTGAGCCGGGGGCAACCTCCTACGGCCCGGCACTCGCCCTTTCCCCCGGCTGGTGCACCCTCTCGATGCTGTTCAGCGACTGGGACCGGTCGGGCCGGCGCGATCTGCGCATCAGCAACGACCGCGAGTTCTACATCCGCGACGGCCAGGAACAGCTGTGGCGCATGGGCGATTCCGAGCCGCCGGCGCTCTACTCGGAGGAAGACGGCTGGCAGCGGGTCAACATCTGGGGCATGGGCATCGCCAGCCAGGACCTCGGCGATGACGGCTACCCGGAGACATACCTCACCAGCATGTTCGGGAACCGGCTCGAGACCCTTGCAGATGGACCGACACAGCCGCTGTTCAGGAACATCGCCGGGGAGCGCGGGGTCGACTCTGGTCGACCGGTCGCGGGCGATGATGAACGTCCGTCCACGTCATGGCACCCCGAGTTCAAGGACGTCAACAACGACGGTCGCGTCGACCTGTTCGTCTCCAAGGGCAATCTGGACGCGATGCCCGATCGCGCCAACGCCGATCCCAGCAGCCTGCTGCTGGGCGCACCCAACGGCCGCTTCGTCGAACGCACGCAGGAGGCCGGCCTTGTCGACTTCGCACGCGGACGGGGTGCGGCCGTGGTCGACCTCAACCTCGATGGCCTGCTCGATATCGTCGAGGTGAACCTGGGCGAGCCGGCTGAAGCCTGGCGCAACGTGGGAACGGGGACGTCCACGAGGCCAGAGCCGATGGGTCACTGGCTGGCCGTCGACCTCGAGCAGAAGGGCGGCAACCACGATGCCGTCGGTGCCTGGATCGAGGTCAGGAGCCGAGGCCAGACACAGCGGCGCGAGGTCACGATCGGCGGCGGCCACGGCAGCGGCCAGCTGGTCCCCCACCACTTCGGGCTTGGGGCGGCGAAGAGAGCCCAGGTGCGGGTGCAGTGGCCCGATGGCGTATGGGGCCCGTGGCAACGCGTGGCGGCGGACGGGTTGGTTCGCATCGGCCGAGATACCGAACCGCTGGCGTTCGATCCGGCGGCCGAGATCGCCAGGAGTCCGCGATCCGTCGTGACGCCCGTGGCGCCCACCGACGAGGCCAGCGATGTGCCACCCGTCACATCTATCGACCCGGCCAGCTGCGTGCGCAGCACGGACCCGAGCAAGTCGGTGGCACGCCTGTGGGACGAGGCGCTGCTGGACGCCATTCGCCGCGACTTCCCCGCGCCGACGGTGCACGCGCGCAACCTCTACCACGCGTCGGCGGCGATGTGGGACGCCTGGGCGGCCTACGACCCCGTCGCCGACGGTGTCTTCGTACGCGACAAGATCACGCGCGACGACCCTTCCGCGGCGCGTGACGAAGCCATCAGCTTCGCTGCCTATCGCGTCCTCAGGCACCGCTACGAGAACGCCGAGGGCGGCGCCGAAAGCCTGCACGAGTTCGACCAGCTCATGGCTGACCTGTGCTACCCGATCAAGCGCGCCACCACCAAGGGTGACTCGGCCGCCGCGCTGGGCAACCGTGTCGCGGCGCGCATCATCGAGACGACCCTCACGGACGGCTCTCGCGAGGCCCGCGGCTACGAATACCCCAAGAAGGGCTACCGACCGGTCAACGAACCCATGATCGTGGCCCGGCCGGGCACCGTGATGACCGATCCCAACCGCTGGCAACCGCTGGCACTCGAGACATCCATCACGCAGAACGGCCAGTTGCTCGCAGTCGGACCGCAGCACTTCGTGGGCCAGCACTGGGGCCAGGTCACCTCCTTTGCGCTGCCGCCCTCAGACGCTGGAGTGCCCATCGATCCCGGCCCGCCACCCCTGCTGCACGACCCTGCCACCGACGCCACGTTCAAGGCCCAGGCAGAGGAGGTCATCGCCTTCAGCAGCCTGCTCGATCCTCGAGACGGCGTCGTCATCGACATCTCACCCGCGTCGCTGGGCGGCAACACCCTCGGCACCAACGATGGGACCGGTCACGCGCTCAATCCCGTCACCGGCGAGCCGTACGCGCCCGAACTCGCGCTCCGCGCCGATCTCGGCCGTGCGGTGGCTGAGTTCTGGGCTGATGGCCCCGATTCGGAAACGCCGCCGGGTCACTGGAACACACTCGCCAACGCGGTCACCGACGAGCCCGGCTTCGAGCGGCGCATCGGAGGCGTGGGCGAGGAACTCGATCCGCTGGAGTGGGACGTGAAGATGTACCTGGCACTCAACGGCGCCGTCCACGATGCTGCCGTCGCGGCGTGGGGCGCGAAGGGCCACTACGACTTCACGCGGCCGATCGCGATGGTCCGCTACATGGGCGGCCTGGGGCAATCAAGCGATCCGTCGCTGCCCTCCTACCACCCTGATGGCCTGCCACTCATCGACGGCAGCGTCGAGCTCATCACGGAAGCCTCAGCGTCAGCGGGTGAACGCCACGCGCATCTGGCCGGGCATGTCGGTGGGATCGCTATCCGCGCCTGGGCCGGTGGCCCCGCAGATCCGGTCAACGACGTGGGCGGCGTGGACTGGATCCGCGCAGTCGAATGGGTGCCTTACCAGAAGGCGTCATTCGTGACGCCGGCGTTCGCCGGCTATGTCTCCGGCCACTCGACGTTCAGTCGCGCTGCAGCCGAGGTGCTGGCGGCCATGACCGGATCCGAGTACTTCCCCGGCGGACTCAGCACCTGGACGATCCCGGCCGGCTCGTTGAAGTTCGAGCGTGGCCCCGAGCGGGACGTGGTGCTGCAGTGGGCGACCTATTTCGACGCGGCCGACCAGGCCGGCTTGAGCCGTCTGTACGGCGGCATCCACATCAGTGCCGACGACCTCCGGGGCCGTGTCATGGGCGCAGCCTGCGGCCGTGACGCCTGGGCTCTCGCGCAGCGGTATTGGGACGGTAGCGCCCGCGACTGACGGGCACCAGCTGGCGAGGAGCGGTCCCGCCCTCAGGTCCCGCGTTCGCGACGGTCCAGATCCTCGATCTTGGCCACCTTGCGTCCCGACCCACCACCGGCAAACTCACCGTCAAGCCAGTGATCGACCAGCAGTGGAGCCACGCTCTTGCCCACCACCAACGCACCCATGCAGAGCACCCGGGCGTTGTTGGATTTGATGGCTCGCTCGGCCGAGTAGGGATCACTGACCGATGCCGCGCGCACGCCGTGCACCTTGTTGGCCACGATGGCCATGCCCAGGCCGGTACCGCAGATGAGCACCGCCCGTTCCACCTCGCCAGCGGCGACAGCCCGAGCCACCGGTTCGCCAACGTCCGGGTAGTCGATGTCCTGGCCGCTTTCGACTCCGTAGTCGATGACCTCATGGCCGGCATCCTGGAGGTGCGCTTTGACGTGCTCCTTGAGCTCGAAGCCGTTGATATCCGCTCCCACGCCGATCCGCATGCGCCCTACCCTTCTGCTATTCGTCCGCCGATCGAGCTGCGGCCCCTTCGGGGTTGTCGCCGGACCCTCGTCTGGCGTGGCATGAAGCCCAATACGTGACAGGATGCCATGAGCGGCCGAGTCGGCGCGTCAGGCGGTCCGCAGAGCTCTCAGTCGAGAGTCACGCTCTTCCACAGCGAGAGATCCAGTCCCGGCATCAGCCCAGCCAGCCGCTCCACGTCGTCGGCGAACCGCGCGGCCAGCAGTGTCCGCATCTCGTCCGGCAGCTCCACGTGCCCGGGCGCCTTCTTGCGGGTCTGTGCGATCTGCGACACCGACGCCCGCTGATCACGCAAGCCGAGGAACTCGAACGTGCGCGTGAGCTGGCCCTGCGTATCGGCCACGCACTGCTCGTACTGCAGCAGCAGGAACTGCTCACGCGGGAAGTACTTGAGCCACCATTCGAGCTGATCGGCATAGCGACCGCGATCGATGGCCTCCACGATGCGGTGCTCGCGCATGCCCACCTCGCCGGCGCCCACCTCACCCTTGAGCGAGCCCGACCGCTGCAGCAGACCCAGGCCGGAGATGAAGCGCTCGACCGGATCGCGCATGACCACGATGAGCTTCGCCGCCGGCGCCACATGGGCCAGCATCGGGGCCACCCACGGCTGGTAGAGGTAGCCCGGCGTCTTCTCGCCGACCAGGCTCCCGGCCGGTCGCGGGAAGTAGCGCTGGTAGTGCTCGAACTGCGCAGCAGTCGGCCAGCGATCCCAGAAGTGGTCGAAGAAGTGCAGCTCGCGGCGCTGACCCGGGGGCCGCACCACCTCGAGATGGCCCTCGACGAGGCCCTGCCACCACGTCGTCCCCGACTTCTGGGCGCCGATGATGACGAAATCGGGGGGGCCGGTCCGCCAATCGGGCGGCTGCTGCGGCAGCGGCTGCAGCTGGTCATAGCGGGAATGGACGGCACCACCCCCGAGCGGCGCGCCCCCGGGCACTGCGGCCGCGGCCTTGCGGGCGAGTCGAGTGACGCTGAGGCGACGGCTCATGGACGCTTCCAGCCTAGTCGACGGGGCTGCGACGGCGTCTCCACGGTCGCCATCTGGGCCGACGAACCGGCGGGCGTCTCCGCCTTGGCGATGGAGCGCAGGGCGACGGCATTGCCAACGTCGTGGCCGGCCCGCTCCGAGAGCAGCCAGCGGACCTCCAGCAGGTCGCAGTAGGCCTGCACGTGGTCGATGTCATCGCCAAGGACGTCGATGAGCGCCGCGACGGCCGGCTCCAGGATCTCCAGGGTCCAGCGAGCGCCGTCGTGGCGCGTGAGGGAGCGGCCGCTCTCGCCCTCCTTCCAGTCCCAGTCGCCGGCCCAGCCCAGGCCGGCCCAGGCGGTGAGGTCGTTGAGCAGGATGGCCGACTGCCCCTCCCCCGCGGTGATGCCGGTCAGCTCCCGCAGGCGGCGAGAGTGGTAGTCACGGCCGGCGACCGCGACACGCAGGCGAAGGTCCTCGGAACCGTCCTCGCCCGGTTCCAGGATGACCTCGTCGACGACGTAGCCCAGCTCGTGCAGCGCCTTGAGCCGCCTGTCGACGCGATAGCGCTTGTCGGGGTGGATGGTGACATCCTCGTGGAGCACCTCCCAAAGGCGCTCGTACCGGTCGCGCAGGCTCAGTGCCGCCTCGAAGTCGTCGTCGATCTCCTCGATGCTCTTGCCGTTGAGCACAGCCATGTCTGCCAGGTCGCCGGCGACGTTCTCGATGGCGATCTCAAGATCGGCCTCGCGCTGGCCGTCCGACAGCTGCGGGTGCATCTCGCTCGTCTCGCCGTCGACGAGGTATGCCTGCAGACGCTGCCCGTCGCGCATCAGCAGCGTGTTCGCCAGCGAGCAATCGCCCCAGAAGAAGCCCATGCGGTGGAGGTCGACCAGCAGTCCGGTCATCGAGTCCAGGAGCTGATCGCGATAGCGTTTCTCACCCTCCGGCAGACGCATGAAGAGGCGGCGGAACTGGAACGAGCGCGCCAGGTAGCGAGTCAGGATGATGGAGCTGGAGTCACCCGTACGCGTCACCAGCCCGCACGCCCTGACCGAAGGTGCACCGCGCGCCTCCAGCTCCCTCAGGATGTCGTACTCCGCCTGGCCCACCTCGAAAGGCAGCTCCTTGAGGGCGACGATGCTGCCGTCGACCACGACGAAGCGCACGGTGTGCCGACTGGCACCCACGGGCAGGTCCACGAACTCGAGCTCGCGGCCCGACCATCGCGCCAGCGGCTGGTCCCACGGCATGGCCACGAAGGCCTGGTTGCCGTCGCGGAAGCGCATCGTGACACGGCCTGCGTCGAAGGGCTCGTCGTCCGGAGCGTCGTGGTCAGCCGACGGCGGCACCTCCACTCCGCGCATGGGTTCACCGTCCCAGATGAGCGTGGCGTCGCTGAAGGGTTCGTGGGCGACTCGTTGGTTCATTGGACGCCAGTCTAGGTGAACGATGGATCGCGGCTGGAGGCGCCTGACGCGTGGGGGCAGCGCGTGAACCGATAGGATGGAGAGCCACCCGCATCTGGAGCACCTCCTTGAGCAGCCTTGTCCCGTGGCCCCCGACGCTGCCCGGCCCGTTCGCAGCCGTGGTCTTCGACATGGACGGGTTGCTTGTGCACACCGAGCGGCAATGGCTGCAGGCCAAGATCGTGCTCTTCGAGCGGCATGGCGCCACGCTGACGGGGGCGGACAAGGCGGCTGTGTTCGGCGCCGCCGACCTCTGGTCGGTGACCTACTTCGCGGGCCGCTTCGGCCTGGCGCCCGAGCACATCCCGGCCCTGCAGGCAGAGTACATCGAGATCATCGGCGAGCTCATCGACACCGGCGTCGAGGTCACCGACGGGGCCTCTGAGCTGATCGCTCGGCTGCACACCAAGCTGCCCCTGGGCCTGGCCTCCAACACGCGCCGTTCGCTGGTGGACCGGGTCCTGGCACAGACACCCTTCGGCGGCTCCTTCGGCGCCATCGCCACCGGCGACGAAGTCGCGCCCAAGCCCGCGCCCGACGTCTACCGGCTGGCATGCCAGCGGCTCGGCATCGATCCGAGCCGCGCGGTCGCCATCGAGGACTCTCCCACCGGCATCAAGGCCGCACGCGCCGCGGGGCTGACGTGCATCGGCGTTCCCAGCGACATGGATCACCCCCTGCCTGAGGCCGACTACGTGGTCGGGTCGCTGACGGAGCTGCTGTAGCTCACGCCCATGACAGCGCGCATCATCCGCACCGCCGTCATCGCTGTGGCGCTGCTGGCGGCGGCACTGCTGGTACCGGACATCGACATCGACTGGGCCGATGACGCCCCGGGCATCGGCCTTTCCCTGCTGGCCCTGGCGCTCGTCTTCGGGCTCGTCAACGCCTTCATCCGTCCCATCGCCGGCCTCGTCAGTCTGCCCTTGAACGTTGCCACCCTGGGCATGTTCTCGGTCGTGCTGAACGGCGCACTGCTGCTCAGCGTGGCCTTCCTGGTCGACCTCGCCTGGGGGCCGCTCATCGTCATCGGCGGCTATCCGCCCGACCTGGGTCCCGAAGCGTTCATCACGGCGGCCGTGGGTTCGTTCATCATCAGCGCCATCTCGGCCGGGTTGAACGTCCTGATCCCGGATGGCTGAGACGCCCGCTGGGCCGGAGGAGACCATGACCAACCGCCAACGGCAGCTCATCTCGTCAGGCTCGCCGTACGAGGAGCCCATCGGCTTCAGCCGCGCCGTCCGGGTGGGCGACCGGGTGGTCGTCGCCGGCACCGCACCCACCTGGCCCGACGGTCACGTCGACCCCGACGTGGAGCGACAGACCGACCGTTGCATCGAGATCATGCTCGCGGCACTCGGCGAAGCCGGCGCCGCTGCCGACGATGTCGTGCGCACCCGCACCTACCTCACCGACGCGGCCGACTGGGAGGCCGCGGGCCGCTCACACGGTCGCACGTTCGCGCAGGCTCGTCCCGCCTCCACCATGCTCGTGGTCAGCGCGTTCCTCGACCCACGCTGGAAGGTGGAGATGGAGGCCGAGGCCATCGTCGGTTCGGGCACCGTGGCCGTCTCAGCCGATACGGAGCCGCTCCGCTAGATTCCGGGCCATGGCTCGGCGCATCCTGGACTTCGACCTGCCCGACCGGTTCGCCACCGGCACGGTGGGCGAGCCCGGTGACCGCACCTTCTTCCTGCAGGCCAGTCAGGGCCGACGCGTCGCTTCGGTGATGCTGGAGAAGGAGCAGGTGTCCGTCCTGGCCGACCGCGTGCTGGCCATCGTGGACGAAGTCGAGCGACGCGGCCTTGCCGCCATGGACGCAGGCCCCGCCGGCATCCTCGACGATCGACCCCTGGCACAGCCACTCCACGAGGAGTTCCGGGTGGGCACCCTGGTCATCGCCTGGGACGACGATGTCGACCGGCTCATCGTGGAGGCACGCTCGATGACGTTCGATGCCGGTGCCGGCGAGTCGGCCCTGCGCGAGGGTGACGAGGTCGACGAGGACGATATCCCCGACGACGCCCCCATCGGGCCCGATGTCCTGCGCGTACACCTCACGCCGTTCATGGCCCAGCAGTTCGCGCGTCGCGCCAACAGCGTCGTCGCTGGTGGCAAGCCGGTGTGCCCATTCTGTGGCCGGGTGCTGGAGCGGACGGGCCATTTCTGTCATCGCGATTTCGACGACCTCGTGCACTAGCGAGCCAGGTCACAGACAGGTCAGGAGATCCACATGCGCCCGCTGAACCGAGCCTTCGCCGTCCTCCTCGTCGCCGCCCTGGCGGTGAGCGTGCTGGCCGTCCCGGTGGGCGCGGCGCGCAGCAAGGTCTCCCTGGCGCAGGTGCTGGCCGGCTACACCCGCCCGGTGCTGGTGACGCATGCGCCTGGCGGCGGCCGCGTCATCTTCATCGTGGAGCAGACCGGCAAGATCAAGCGTGCCACGTACGAGGACGGTCGCTGGAAGCGGCTGGGCACCTTCCTGGACCTGAGCCGGGTGGTCAATGACCCCAACCGGGCCGGCGGTGAGCGCGGCCTGCTTGGTCTCGCCTTCCACCCGGACTACGAGTCCAACGGCCTGCTCTATGTCAACTACACGCGCGCCGGCAGCGGCGCGCGCCGGGGCGACACCGTCGTGGCTGAGTACCGGCGCCAGAGCGCCGGTGCGGCCGACCCCGGCTCGGGCCGCGTGCTGCTGGTGGTGAACCAGCCCGCGGCGAACCACAACGGCGGGCATCTGGCCTTCGGGCCCGACGGCCTGCTCTACATCGGGACCGGGGATGGTGGCGGAGCCGGGGATCCGTCGGGCAACGCACAGAAGCTGAACACGCGCCTGGGCAAGCTGCTGCGCATCGACCCCCTCGATCCCGATGGTGACGGCCCCCGCCGCTATCGCACGCCTGGCGCCAACCCACGCGTGGGCAAGAGCGGCATCGACGACATCTGGGCCTGGGGCCTGCGCAATCCCTGGCGCTTCTCGTTCGATCGCGCCAACGGCGACCTCTGGATCGGCGACGTCGGCCAGGGCCAGCGCGAAGAGGTGGACCGGGCCCGCTCCAACGCTTCCGGCAGCGGCGCCGGCAAGGGCAGCAACTACGGCTGGAACCGCTGCGAAGGCACGCGTCGCTACCCCGACACCAGCAGGCGCTGCACCTTCGGCGTACGCCCGGTCCACGACTACGCCCACGGCAGCGGCCGTTGCTCGGTCAGCGGCGGCTACGTCCACCGCGGGCCCAGCGCACCCGCCTGGCGTGGGCTCTACGTGGCCGGCGATTTCTGCGGGCGCCTGTTCGTGCTCAACGGCAAGGGCAAGGTCAAGTACGCGCGCAACACCGACCGGCGCATCGCCACCTTCGGCGAGGACGCCGATGGCCGCATCTTCGCCACCGACCTGGCGGCCGGCGCCATCTATCGCGTCAAGCTCAGCGGTCCGCGGCCCTAGCCGGCGGCAGCGTCAAGCAGGGGTGGGGCGATGATCGCGAGTGACATCGGGCGGACCCTATTCGCTATCGGTCGTTATTACGAGTCGTTGTGATAATGCCGCCAGAGGCCATTGGGGCTATCCTGTCGGCGATGCCGACGATCAGCCGCTCCGCGACCCCGCGCGTGACCTGGGACGAGGTCCGCGAACGCCTCCGCGAGCGTGGGCTGCGCTGGACCCCACAGCGACGGCTGCTGGTCGACGTGTTGTCTCAGACCGATGGTCACATCACCGGCGCCGAGCTGGTCGAGCGCTGCCGCGAGCAGGATGCCGAGACCACACCATCGACGGTGTACCGCACGCTGGACGTGCTGGAGGACATCGGCCTCATCCGCCACGCGCACGGGTTGGATGGACGCGAGGAGTTCCATGTGCGCCCGGCGCGCGAACACGGCCACATGCACTGCTCGGCCTGCCAGCGCGCCTGGGAGGTCGGGGCCGACGACGTTGCGGAGCTGCTGGCGGACTTCGATCGCACGCGCGGCTTTCGCGTCGACCTGGGCCACCTCAGCGTCGTGGGCGTCTGCCGCGATTGCCGGGAGGACGCAGACGATCGGACCTGACCGATTCGAGGCGGCGCTCGACGCGGCCATCGCGGCCCTGCCCGAGCCCTACCGGCAAGCGCTGGCGAGCGTCGCCATCGTCATCGAGGACGAACCCGATGCCGCACAGCTGGAGAGCGTGCACGCACGCGGCCTGTTCGGCCTGTACCAGGGCGTGCCACGCACGGCTTACGGGGCCGACCGCGCGCCCATCGCCAGCAAGATCACGCTGTTCCGCGGGCCCCTGATGCGTGCCTATCGCACGGACGACGCCCTGATGGAAGGTGTGCGTGAGACGCTCGACCATGAGGTCGCCCACCACCTCGGTATCAGCGATGCACGCCTCCGGGAGCTCAAGGGACCGCACGAACGCTGACTACTCTCCGGTGACCCGGAGGCTGACGTTGCGGCCCTCCCAGCGATCCACATCAGGCCAGAAGAAGGTGGCTTCCACGACAGACCCGGAGGGCAAGATGTCAGACCCCGGTATGTCCGCCAGCCAGACCCCGAGGCCGGTCTCCCGCGCTTCCAGGTCACGGCTCGAGCGCCAGCCGTCGAGCGAGTAGCGGACCCGGCAGGGCGCCAACAGCTCGAACCTGAGCAGGCGCCCCGAGATCATCGTGGGGCGAGGCGCAGTGAACCGCCACGTCGCCCGCGTCGCGGGCGGACGGCGACCACGGTAGCGTTGCCAGGCTGCCTCGGGGCGATCGATCGCGTGTCCCAGGGCAAGCGAGCGCACGAGCTTGATGTACTCCGCATGGGCCCACACCAGCGGCATCGCCGACCCGGTGGGCCGTCCCGGGAAGAGGCCGCGCTCAGGCACAGCGGGCGCGTCCCAGACCTGCTCTGGGAGCATCAGCCCGCGCGCGGCGAAGCGACGCATGGCTGCCAGGTAGGGTCGCGGGTCCCGGCCGGCCTCGAGCTCGTAGTGGCCGCGCTCCCCTGTCAGCAACGGCCAGCCACGCCCGGTCCCGGTGCCGTCGAAGGGGGAGCCGTCGTCGTGCTCACCGTAGCCATCTCCGCTGTAGCGGTGCCACACGGGCCCGTGGGGCGTCTCGCTGCGCAACAGCGCATCGGCTACAGCCAGCGACGCCAGGATCCGTTCGTCGTCCGGGCGCCGCAAGCCGAAACGCACGAGCGCGAGGAAGTCCGTCCCCACCAGTTCGTCGCCGGGGATCATCGAGTCGAGCGCCGGTCGGTTGCGCACGGGTACGGGAGTCGAGAGCGGAGCACCGGCCAGCACGTCCGGCGACGCGATCCGCACGTAGTGACCGTCCACGCCATGCTCCTGCGCCAGGCGCGTCCCGGTGGCGTACGTCCACTCCTCGATGGACGCATTCCAGTCATCCGCGAGCTCGCGGCAGTAGGTGGCCGCGGGTTCGGCCAGGTGATCGGCCGCGACCACGAGCGCCGCCACGACCGGCGCGAGCGTCGATGGCGTGAGTCCGGCGTTCTCCTCCCAGCGATCCTGCTGCGTGGCCGGACCGCTCCGCGCGATGAAGCCGGCAGCGGCCTGGATCATGCGGTCGAGCGAAGCCTCATCCACGAGGTGCTCGAAGTCTCCCCGCTGGTCGTGACGACCGTGCATGTGGGTCGCCCCCGCATCGCGCAGGGCGCCGGCGAGGAGGACGGGATAGGCCGCCTCATCGAGCTGGATGCCGCGCCAGTAGGCGACACCGTCGATCCACTGGTTCTGCGGCCAGTGGCCGTCGGGCTCCTGGGTCGCGACGAGATACGCCATCACGCGCTGGGCGGACGCACGCGCTCCGAGAGCGATCAGGGCGCCTGCCGACTCGACGAGGTCCCGGGACCACACGAGGTGGTAGCCGCCGCGATCGTTGCGGGTGTTGCCCCAGGGGATGGAGAGGCTGGCCACGATGGCACCGGCGGTGGCGCGATCCTGGTGCGCTCTGATCACAGCGGCGGAGTCCAGGTAGAGCGCAGCAAGGTCGCCGTCGAGGTCGGCCGGGGGCGGGCTGCAGGTCGCCTGGAACCGCTCCCAATTCGCGACATACTCGTCCCAGGCCACGCGGAAGTGCCCGACCAGCGCGGCAGAGGCGCTGAGGGCAGCCGCCGCGGGGTGGTCGCCGAAGCCAAGTGCGATGTGGACGGGCGCATCCGCGGGGACGATCTCGCTCATGCCGGCGATGTTGCCGGCGCCTGCGCCCGGGTAGGTCCACGTCATGCGCCCGTTGTGCGCGAAGTCCTGCCAGCCGTCGGAGACCCCGACATAGCCGACGCTCTGGCGTGCAGGGGGTGGATCGCTGGCAAGGGCGAGTGAGGCCGAGCCCGACTGGGCAGACAGCATCGCCCGACCCTTGTAGTCATCGACCCAGGCACGATTGTGCCAACCGCTGAAACCCAGGTGTGGGGCAAGCAGCACGTACAGGCGAAGCGGATGCGTCTGCCGAGCCTGATCGCCCACGTCCCGGAGGTCGTCGAGCTGCGCCTCGATGCGGACCACGTCGGCATGGTCGTCAACGCAGATCCGAAGGCCGAGCTCGTAGCGAGCGTGTCGGTGGCTGACCACGATCGCCGGGATCCCGGGCCGCACGGATCTCACCTCGGTTCGGACATCGCCTCGCTTGACCTCACTCCAGAAGCCGTCATCGTCGGCCACGATGAAGCCCAGGTCGCGGATCTGGGGCCGGTCGACGCGCGGCCAGTAGATCTCGTTGAGGATGCCGCGGCCGACGGTGAACCAGACCCGACTGGCGAAGTGCGACGTGCCGACTGCATCCTTGGCACTGCTGGACCAGGTGGGGGAGATGCCGGGTGCGCCGGGTGGTGCGCCGGAGGGTGAGCCGCCCGGTCGCGCGGTCATGCTTGCGGCGGAGGTGCGAACGAGGGCCGGTCGTCCGCGTGGCGTCCGAGATCAGCCGCCAAGTCGCGGATGTCCCCGAGCATCGAGTCGAGGTCGGCTGGGGTGGTGGTGTGGTTCAGGATCCCGGCCCGCAGCCAGGTACGTCCGCGCAGACGGGTCGTGGTGAGGAAGCCACGACCGCTGTGCTGCAGTGAAACCTGGAGCGCGTCCTGGTGGACATCGACCGCGTCGCGCGCCGCGTCGTCCTCGCCGTCGCTGCCGTCGGGCAGGTGGCGGAAGCAGACCACCGAGAAGTTGGTCCCGGGAGCCAGCTCGAAGTCGTCAGCCGCCCGGACCCTGGCCGCGAGATGCTCGGCCAGGTCGACGGTCGTCTCCACCAGCCGGCCCAGGCCACGCGTGCCCAGGTGCTTCCACGACAGCCACAGCTTCAGCGCGCGCTGCCGCCGCGTGCCTTCCAGGCTGAGGCGGTAGAAGTCGAGCTCGTCGGAGCCGTGAGCATCGGGGGCACGCCCGGGATCGCCGGACCCGCGGTAGTACTCGGGCCGGTATGAGAACGTGGCCTCCAGCAGGGAGCCGTCGCGCAGCAGCAGTCCGCCGATGTCGTAGGCCTGGAAGAACCACTTATGCGGATCGATGGTGATGGAGTCGGCACGCTCCAGGCCCTCCACCTGGCCGGCCAGCCGCTCCGACAGCCTGGCCGCACCGCCGTAGGCGGCGTCGACGTGGAACCACAGCCCCTCAGCCGCGGCCAGATCGGCCAGCTCCGGCAGCGCGTCCACGGCACCGGTGTTGGTGGTGCCGGCCGTGGCGGCGATGGCCAGCGGGGTGTGCCCCGCGGCACGATCGCGAGCGACGGCTGCCGCCACCGCTGCGGCCCGAAGGCGGAAGTCCTCGTCCGCGGGCAGCAGCACCAGCGTGGCGGCCGGGAAGCCCAGCGTGTCCAGGCTGCGCCGGATGGAGAAGTGACCCTGGTCGCTGCCGTAGACACGGACACCCTCCAGGTCGCCGCCGCGGGGCGGGTGGTCAAGCCCACGAGCCCGTCGCAGCGCGATGTCGCGCACCACGTTCAGCGCCATGATGTTGGCCATCACGCCGCCGGAGGTGAACAGGCCGAAGCCGGCCTCGTCGTAGCCCACGAGGTCGCACAGCCATCGCACCACCTCCTCCTCCACCAGCGTGGCCGAGGGGCTGCAGTGCCAGACATCCACACCCTGGTGCACGACCTGGCTGAAGACCTCGCCCACGATCGACGACCACAGCGGCACAGGCGTGAAGTAGGCGAAGGCACGGGGGTGCCAGGCGTTCGTCTGGTGCGGGGCCAGGCGCGTGCTGAACTCCGCGATGAGCGCGTCGGAGGTGGTCGGCTCGGTGGGCGCAGGGCCGGGGCGGCCGGACGGTCCGAAGAACACGCGCCGCAGCTCCGCGTAGTCGGCCGGATGGCCGACAGCCCGCTCCATGCCGTGGTCGTAGACATAGTCGAGCGCTGCCGACCAGGCCCCCTCGCCCAGCCGCTCGAGGGCCGGCCGCGAGCGGGCTTCGTCACGGATGTCGAGCAGCTCCGGCTCGGGGTGCCAGCCCTCGCCGGACCTGGGGCTGGGGTCGGCCCGGTCTCCGGACATGCCTACCCGGCCACGCCGGCCTGGACGCTGGTCCAGTCCACGACGGCCTCGACGAAGCCGTCGAGGAACTCCGGCTCCAGCTCTCCGTACTCGGCCACCGCCCCGCTGTCGGCCGCCTGGAAGAGATGGTTGGCATCGGGGAAGGTGATGATCTCCACGTCCTCGTTGCCACCGGCAGCTAGCGCGTCGCGCAGCGCAGCGGCGTTCGACTCGGCGATCACCTGCACGTCCTTGCCGCCGAAGACCGCCAGCACCGGCACGTCCACCTGCTGCCAGTCGGCGCTGGGGTCGTAGGCCAGGAAGGAACGGAACCAGTCGGATTCGTACAGGGGCAGCTCGGTATCGACCTGGCGCCCGATGAAGGCCTCGCGCTCTCCGGCGATGACCTGGTCGTCAGGGTCCAGGTCGTCCCACACCTGTCCGTAGAAGTCGCGCACGACGGCCTCGAGAGCCTCGAAGTCACCGTCGCGAGCCAACGGCATCGCCTCCTCGGAGTAGCGGCCGTATGCCTCGACCAGCTCCTCGTCGGAACCCGAAGAGCGCACCAGGGCCTGGTTCTGCTCGACGATGAGCGAGACGCCGTCGATGACGGCAGGAGCCATCATGCCGATCCAGGCGACACGCGGGTCGCTGGCGCCGAGCATGGCCGAGTAGAGGCCGCCCTCGCTGTGGCCGAAGAGGCCGATGCGGTCGGGATCGACATCGTCACGTGTGCCGAGGTAGTCGATGGCTGCACGGGCGTCTTCAGCCAGCTCGGCGATGGTGGCTGATTCGTAGTCTCCCGAGGAGCCACCGACACCGCGGTCGTCGTAGCGCAGCACACCGATACCGGCGGAGGTGAGTGCGTCGGCAAGGATGGCGAACGGCTTGAGCGCGGTCAGCGGGCGCAGCGACTCGTCGCGATCCTGGGCGCCGCTGCCGCTCATCGTGACCACGACCGGATGTGGGCCAGGACCGTCAGGCAGCGTCAGCGTGCCCGCCAGCTGGACGTCCGCCGCACCACCGGGGAACGCCACCTCCTCGATCTGGTAGTCGAAGGTGGACGGGTCGGGCGTGGGCTCGGGTGCGAGCGGCGCGAAGGCATCGATGGCCGGCAGCAGCACCTCCTCGCGCAGGATGTCGAACTCCCCTGGGTCGGATTGCAGCAGGAGCAGCTGGGTCGTGCCGTCCTCCTCGGCCAGGGCGAGCTCGACGGCGATGACCATGCCGCCCAGCTGCACGTCGAAGCGGTACAGCCTCCAGTCGAAGAGCTCAGAGCTGTACTCGCCCGTGAGCTCGGGGACCTCGGTCAGGGCGAACTGGGGCAGCAGGCTGGCCCAGAGCTGGTCGATGGTGGCAGGAGCCGCCTGGATGGCGATGAGCGCGAGATCGTCGGGCGGCGTGCCGCGGGCATAGACGCCACCACCGAGCTCCTGCCAGTCGGCCGGGACCACCGCCGACACGCCGAACAGCGGGTCCTCCACGGGCCGCCGCTCGATGTCCTGGGCGAGGGCGCCGGCAGTCGTTGCCACCAACGCCAGGCAGACGGACAGGATGACGGCGAGCGTTCGGCGCGGGGTCACGATGGGTCCTCCTTCTCGGGTGAGCGGTAGGCGATGACTTCGACATGCTCGAGCGTGATGAGGCCCTCCCCCACCATGGCATCGATCTCCGGCAGCACGGCACGCAGACGATCCTCCCGGTCGACGACCTCGATGAGGATGGGCAGGTCCTCCGACAAGCGCAGGATGCGGCTGGTATGGAGCCGTGCCGCACGACCGTAGCCCTCGATACCACGCAAGACCGTCGCTCCGGCAACGCCGCGCTCACGCAGGAGCGCCACGATGGCCTCATACAACGGCTTGCCGTCGTGGTGGTCGGATTCGCCGATGTAGATGCGCGCCAGCAGGGCGGGTCCATCGATCCTCATGGCAGGAGCCTCCCGAATGCCAGTCCGGCCACGACGGCCAGCATGCCGATGGCGACGCTGCCGACGAGGTTGCCGAACACGAACAGGTAGTCGCCCTCCTCGACCAGCCGCCAGGACTCCAGCATCAGCGTGGAGAACGTGGTGTATGAGCCGATGAAGCCGATCATCAGTGGCACGCGGACCTCCGGCGCCAGGATGGCGCGGTCCATGGCCAGGGCGAACACGAGGCCAAGCAGGAACGAGCCGGAGATGTTGACCGCGAAGGTGCCCCACGGGAAGCGGCCGCCGCTGAGCTCCTGCACCCAGCCCCCGATGAGATAGCGCGAGACGGCACCGGCCGCACCACCGACGGCGATGAAGACGAGTGTCATGTGCCTATCGTCGCACCCTCGCCCATCAGGTGCCTCGAACGTGTCGATGACCGGGACGGACAGGCGGCCCGACCTGGGCGAGCTCGCTTGTGCGGGTGCTCGTGTCGGGGCGGGCGATGAACTCGTCGCGCAAGGTCAACCCGAGGCCGGGCGCCGACGAGAGCTCGACCCGACCATCGCGCACGATGGGGAGGCCATCCACGATCTGCGGGTACCAGCTGGCCTGCGACGCCCTGACCGTTTCAGCGATGAGGCCGTTGGGCTGGCTGCCCACGACCTGCGTGGTGGCGGCGAACGAGATGGGGCCGGTGCAGTCGTGAGGCGCGAAGGAGACACCGCAGGTGTCCGCGAGCGAAGCGATCCTGACCGCTTCACCGATGCCGCCCGCCCAACCCAGGTCGACGATGGCGACGTCGAGCGCCCCGGCGTCGAGCAGCGGCTTGAAGCGGCGCACGCCAGCGAGGGTCTCGCCGGCAGCGATGGGGACAGCGACGCGCTCGCGCAGGCGACGGTAGGCGTCGACCGAGTCGGTCCGCATGGGGTCCTCGACCCAGAAGGGCTCGATATCGCGGAGCGCCGTCAGGATGCTGGTGGCCGCCTTGAGCGACCAGAGGCTGTGCATCTCGACGAGGATGTCCATGGCCCCGGCGGCCTCGGCGCGGATCGCCTCCAGGATCCGCATGGCGTCTCGCAGATCGCCAGGTGCGATGTCCTGGCCACGCGAGCGCTCGGCGGCAGCGTCGAAGGGCCACACCTTCATGGCCGTGTAGCCCTCGTCGAGCAGCGAGCGCGTCAGCTCGGCAGGCCGCGAGAGGAAGCCCTCGAGGTCCTCATACGGACCGGTTGCGGACGTTGCGCCGGGCAGGCCCCAGTTCGTCGAGGCCTGCTGGCCCTCGGCCTTGACGTAGTCGTAGCCGGCGCAGGTGTTGTAGACACGCATGGAGCTCGAGATCGGACCACCCAGGAGCCGGCCCAGGGGTTGACCGCTGGCCTGGCCCAGCAGGTCCCAGAGCGCGATGTCGATGGCGCCGTTGCCGCGGACCTCAGCCCCGGATCCATCGAAGCCGGCGTAGGGACGCAACGCCGCTGCCGCTGCCGCCGGCGACGGCTCGTCGAGGCCGGCCAGGACCGATGCGGCCGTCTCGTGCAGGTAGGCCTCCACCGCCGGGGCGCCCCAGAACGACTCCCCCAGCCCCGTCTGCCCGCTGTCGCTCGTGAGGGCGACGATGCAGACGTTGGGCTGGAGCGGAGTGCGGTACGTCGTCAGTCTGGTGAGGTGCATGCGTGCTTCCCCGTCTGGACGCGCTGAACCCCAGCAGTGTCCCACCTCTGCACCGGGCGTTGCGGTCGGCTGGGGAGGGAGCCATGACGTCCACGCACGCAGTCACGCAGCACGGCCCGCCGACCCGACCGAGCGCCAGGCTGCGGCTATCGGGGCCACATCATCGACATCACCTGTGGCGTCTCCGGCCACGGCACGACCGGGACCCATCGAGTGATGAGCGCCCCTGGCCGGACGCGTGAGTGCGGTCATCACCTCGTCACGGCGCACGCCTATCCTTCGCCCATGACCGACGAGAAGACCACCCCCACGGCGCCGACATCCGAGCAGGAGTGGCGGCAACGACTCACGCCCGAGCGGTACCGCGTGCTGCGCGAGAAGGGCACCGAACGCGCCTTCAGCGGCGAGTATGTCGACGAGAAGCGCAGCGGCACGTATCGATGTGCCGGGTGCGAGGCGGCGCTCTTCGCCTCGGAAACCAAGTATGACTCGGGGTCCGGCTGGCCCAGCTTCTGGCAGCCAGCGCAAGCCGGCGCCATCGCCTACGAGACCGATAGCTCGTTCGGCATGGTGCGCACGGAGGTCATGTGCGCCACCTGCGGCGGACACCTGGGCCATGTCTTCGACGACGGCCCCAACCCCACCGGGCAGCGCTACTGCATCAACTCGGCGTCACTGCAGCTCGACCCCGACGAGGAATAGGTCCCTTCGGCTACTCCACCGGGGTGCCCGACGGCAGCGTCGGCAGGATGAGCATGTAGCTGACCGTCACGCTTGGGATGGACGCGGCCCGGTCGGTCGTACGCGCAGGTAATCCTCGCGCCAGTGACGACACGGCGACGGCAGCGTTGGGCGGTCGCGATGCGCCCCAGATGGAGCTGACGCTGGGGTACCAGGGATCCGGACGAAGACCCGCGTGACCTTGAAGTCGTTGCTGTAGGCGGGGTCCGCCGTGGCGCTGAACCCGGACATGACCCAGGCGTGGGCCCCCGCCAGACCACCAGCCCGAACGGGCTTGCCCGGTCATGCGGATGGCTCTGGCGGCCATCCGGATGGCCTGCTTGCGGGTCGGCGCCCGGTCGATCTCATACGGACCGTGGCCATTGGTGTTGAGCATGTCGGCCCAGTCGAACAGCCCCAGTCCGTGCAGGCCCTTCTTCGATGGCCGAGTCATCGGCCAGCTGCCGCCAGTACTCGGCGTGACCGGGGTCGATGCTGCGGCCATCGAGGTGGAGCCGCCGCTGGTAGCGCCGCTCCGGTCCGGTTCGTCATCCTCGATGATGTTGATCATCGTCTGTACCGACGCCGCCACGCACCAGTAGACTCGTCTTCTGGTGAACGAAATCGCCCTCCGAGTACAGGTTCATCGAGAACGGACCCGGCTTGGGTCGCGGGCGGAGCGATCAGCCTGCGAATCCTCCGAAGCTGGGAAGGCGGCACTCGACGGATCGCCTGCGCGACCCGCGCAACGACGGTGACGTAGGCACGGAGCATCTCGAGCCCAGCGGCGAGCCCTGCTCGATGCCGCGGCGGTGCCGACCAGGCCCGGCAGCCGCCGGTGCGTTCGAGAGCACCACCGCGAGGGCCGCGCTGGCAGGCGCCGCGCGTGCACGCCAGCGGCCGCCGCTGGTCCGCGAGCGAACCAGCGTGAAGAGCACCATGGCACCAGGCGAGCCGCACCGTAGGGGGCTCCGCCGGGGCAGCCGACGGTTTCGACCTTGGCCGAACGCATGCGTCGACGGGCCGTCGACGTCTGGACCGCGGAGGAAACCCCATCGGCCTGACCCGCGAGGCGGACAGAGGTGCATCTCCCCCGCCGGCTGTCCTGTGGCCGATCGGGCCTAGTCCTGGTGGTAGATCTCCGTAGCCGTGAAGTTGTGGCCATCGGCATCGGTGAACGTCGTGATGACACCAGCCAGTGCCTCGCCCCAGCGAGCGGCCACAGCGGTCGCGTTGATGCGGTCAACGACCGTCCGCAGATCGGGGTAGTAGTCGCCCACGTAGACCACGTGGGCACCGCGCCGGAAGCCGCTGTAGTTGCGGTAGCCGGCCTCGGCGATGGCCGTCAGCATCTCCGGCCACGGCTCCGCGTGGAGCCGGTCGTAGCGGTCGGCCTGGTGCGGGTCGATGACGAGACTGAAGCAGCCACGCTCCGAGGGTCCGTCGGGCGCCGGGGCGTCAGTGTGGAAGATCTCGTCGAACCAGATGAGCCCGCCGCCGGGTGCCTCGATCTCGGCGATGATGTCGCGGAACTGGTGACCCCAGCGCCGGTTGACGACGCCCTTGCCGTTGCGGGCGAAGGCCGTGGCGCGATCGGGCTCCGCCTCGGCATACCACCACACGTCGGTGCCTCGTCGGAAGCCCGTGACATCGCTCAGGCCGGAGTCGTTCATGCCACGGGCGACGGCGCCGGGCACGTCCCGGTGGATCCGGTCGTAGCGCTCCTCCGTGCCGGGGAACAGGCGGACGTAGTACAGCGTGCGTTCCATCGTGCGCTCATCCTAGTGGCCCCAGGGACAACGAGAACGGGCGCCGGTTTCCCGGCGCCCGTTGCAGGTACGGAGTGACCGCTCGGCCTAGATGAAGAGCGGGCCGAAGATGAGCGACACGATGGCCATCAGCTTCAGCAGGATGTTGATGGAGGGGCCGGACGTGTCCTTGAACGGATCACCGATGGTGTCGCCGACGACGGTGGCAGCGTGGGCATCGGAGCCCTTGCCGCCGAGCTGGCCCGACTCGACCCACTTCTTGGCGTTGTCCCAGGCACCACCGGTGTTGGCCATGAAGAGCGCCAGGATGAAGCCTGCCGCGATCGAACCAGCCAGCATGCCGCCGAGCGATTCAGCGCCCAGTACGACACCGACCACGATGGGAGACAGCACCGCGATGGCTCCCGGGAGCATCATCGAGCGCAGGGCACCCCGCGTCGAGATGTCGACCGCCCGGGCCGCATCCGGCTCTACGCCTTCTGCGCCTTCACGCAGGCCGGGGATCTCCCGGAACTGACGCCGGACCTCTTCGATCATGGCGCCCGCGGCCTCGCCGACGGCATACATCGTCAGGCCCGCGAAGAGGAACGGCAGCATCGCACCCAGCAGGATGCCGATGAGCACGTTGCTGTCGGTCAGCTGCAGATCGGTGATACCGGTGACCTCGACGTAGGCGACGAGCAGCGCCAGCGCCGTCAGGACCGCGGAGCCGATGGCAAAGCCCTTGCCAGTGGCGGCCGTGGTGTTGCCGAGGGAGTCGAGGGCGTCGGTGCGCTCGCGAACCTCGGGCGGCAGATGTCCCTGCTCGGCCAGGCCGCCGGCGTTGTCCGCGACGGGACCGTAAGCGTCGGTGGCGAGCGTGATGCCGAGCGTGGAGAGCATGCCGACGGCTGCCAGGGCGACGCCGTAGAGCCCGGCGAAGTGATTGGCCGCGAAGATGCCGGCAGCGACGGCGACGGTCGGGATGACCACGCTGACGAGGCCGACCGCGATGCCACCGATGACGACCGAGGCCGGGCCTGTCGCCGCCTGCTTGGCGATCCACTGGGTGGGGCGGTACTCGTAGGAGGTGAAGAACTCGGTGGTGTTGCCGATGACCTGGCCCACGATGAGGCCGGTCAGGACGACCCAGAAGAGCTCGAACGGGAGGTCGAGGACAACGAGGACCAGGGCGGTCGCGACCAGCACGAGCGCGGCTGCCCCGAACACGCCGTAGCGCAGCGCCCACAGAAGCTGCGACATCTTGGCGTCGTCCTTGGTGCGGACCAGGAACGTGCCGGCGATGGAGCAGAGGATGCCGACACCGGCGATCACCAGCGGCAGGACCGCCAGGGCGCTGTCCCAGGCGACATCGGAGATGGCGAAGAACCCGGCGCCGACGGCGACCAGGGTGAGCGCGGCGACCATGCCGCCGACGTATGACTCGAAGAGATCGGCGCCCATGCCGGCGACATCACCCACGTTGTCGCCGACGTTGTCAGCGATCGTGGCCGGGTTGCGCGGGTCATCCTCGGGGATGCCCGCCTCGACCTTGCCGACGAGGTCGGCGCCGACGTCTGCCGCCTTGGTGTAGATGCCGCCGCCGACGCGAGCGAACAGGGCGATGGAGGAGGCACCGAAGGCGAAGCCGGCCACGACGGCGGCGTCCTGGAAGATGACCCACAGCACGGTAAGCCCGAGCAGGCCGATGCCGACGACGGTCAGACCCATCACGGTGCCGGTATTGAAGGCTACCCGCAGTGCTGGGTTGAGGCCCTTCATGGCAGCCGTCGCGGTGCGGGTGTTGCCGCGCGTGGCGATGGTCATGCCAACGAAGCCGGCAGTGGCGGAGCCGATGGCACCGAGCACATAGGCGATGGCCGTCCAGGGGCCCATGCCGAAGCGATCGTCGATGGCCGCGTTGGTCTGGGCGATGGTCGCGTTGTCGGTGACGTTGAAGTCGATCAGTGCCCCGATGAGGACGGCCACGACGACGACGAATACGGCAAGGATCGTGTACTCACGGCGCAGGAACGCCATGGAGCCCTGCTGGATGAGCCGTCCGACCTTCTGGATGATCTCGGGGCCGGCGTCCTGCGCAACGACCCAGCGGGCCAGCATGAACGCGGCGACGAGGCCGGCGATGGCGGAGCCACCGGCGAGGATGAATGCAGGTGTCCCAGCCATCAGCGGGGGTACCTATTTGCGAGCACGGGCGTTTGCCTCCCTCTCGGTTCGTCTACGGGCAGTAGCACACAGGGGTGTGTCCACGCCACGATACGGTTCACGACACCGATGAGGCGCGTGCCATGTTTCCCGCGCGCGCGCACCATCCGGCCCCCGGTGCCGGGGACCAGTCTACCTGTGCGAGACAGGCGCCCGAACCGTCGTTCGGGCGGTTGTGGCGGTCCCTAGGCGGCCGGGCTCTCCATCGGTTCGGCCATGGTCTCGTCACCCTCGATGGCGACCTGTTCTGCCGTCGCCTCCTGGACCTGCACGACGACCCCCTCGACCGGCTCGCCTTCGACGATACCGTCAGTCACGGTGTCGTTGATGTACAGCAGGTTGCCATCAGCGTCGTAGATCCGGGCGATCAGTGTGTAGGAGAACAGGTCGTCGATGAGGGCGTCGTCGTAGCCGATGGCGAACGGGATCTCGGTGGCGGCGACGTCCTCGACATCTCCTGACGCTGCGCCGATGGTCTCAGCCTCCACATCCTGCCTGGACGCGTCCTGGAGCTCGACGGTCCAGGTCGCACCTGCGGGCAGGACGGCGTCCTCGGGCAAGGTGATGGCGCCGCTGACCGCTGGGCCTTCGATCAGGCCGGGGTCACCACTCGCCAGGGGTCCCTCGCTGGCAACCGGTGCCTCGCTGGCCACGGGCATGTCCGTCGCGACCGGAGCTTCGGTCGGCTCGGGGGTCGGCTCGGGCGTGGGCTCCGCAGTCGGCTCGGGGGTCGGCTCAGGGGTGGGCTCCGCAGTCGGCTCGGGCGTGGGCTCGGGCGTGGGCTCCGCAGTCGGCTCGGGGGTCGGCTCGGGCGTGGGCTCCGCAGTCGGCTCGGGCGTGGGCTCAGCGGTCGGCTCGGGCGTCGGCTCGGGCGTGGGCTCCGCGGTCGGCTCGGGGGTCGGCTCAGGCGTGGGCTCCGCGGTCGGCTCGGGGGTCGGCTCAGGGGTGGGCTCGATCGTCGCAGCGACGGGGGCAGTCGAGGCCGCAGCCGTGGGCTCGGGCGTGGGCTCGTCGGGACGGCACGCCATCACGACCAGCGCGCCGACGGCGATGAGGGCCGACCACTGGGCCATGCGTGCGATGCGAGTCCGGTTCCTGTCCAAGGTGCGATCCCTCCTGCCCATGCCGTATCAGCCGTCACCCGCAGCCCCCTCTCGGCGTGCCTGGTGACGGTAAGGTGGCGCTACATTACCCGAGCGTGAACCTACTCGTCGCACACCGGCGTGTCGGGGAACTGCTGCCTGACGTTGGCCGCCGTGACGACCTCGAGCTCCGCCTCGATCGATGGTGGCACCGCGCGGCCCTCGATGGCCTCGACCAATGCCGGGACGAGGGCACCGCCGAAGCGTTCCGGGAACTGAGCCACCGAGGCGATGTAGTGGCCGTTGCAGGCGATCTCGGCCCGGATGCCGGGGTCGGCCAGCTGGCCGCTGTACCAGAGATCGCCATCACGACCAGCAGTCGCGGCCGCTTCCATCGCTCCGATGATGGCGATGTCACTGACACCGGCGACAAGGATGGGTCGGCCCTTGAGCTTCTGCAGGGCCGCGGCGACCTGCGTTCTCGCCGTCACCAGGTGCTGGGCACCGCTGAGAACGCGCATGGCCGGGGGCAGCTCGCAGTGCTCCTGGTAGCCGTTGCGATAGCCCTCCATGCGGGCGCTGCCGATGGGGTCGCCGGCATCGGATTCGAGCGAGAGATAGGCCTTGACATCACAGTCCCAGCGCTCGGATGCGAAGCGGCCGAGGGCCTCCCCGGCAAGGCGTCCCGACTCCGCCTGGTCGATCTGCAGGAGCGATACCTGGCAGGGACCCTGGTCGTAGACGATGCCGATGGTGGGAACGTCCCCGGTCGCGGCACAGACTTCGGCAGCCAGGTCGGCGAAGGGCTGGAAGCTGATGACGCCGTGGACCCCGGCCCGTGCCAGCTGCGCCGCACAGGCCTGCACACCGGCCCGTGTCCAGCCCGCGTCGCACTCGACGAGATCGATGCCGGCGGCCGCAGCCGACGAACGGATCCCGTCGCCGACGGCCTGCACGAAGGCCTGCGATGCGTCCAGCGCGATGTAGCCGATGCTGGGCTCGTCAGAACGGATCGGCGCGGTCGAAGCGGACGGCAGCTGACTGATGTCAGCTGCGGGCTGCGCACTTGCGCTCGGCGTGGACGGTTCGGCCAGCGCCGACGAAGGAGCGGATGTCGGTGCTGTCGGTGCTGTCGGTGACGCGGCATCGGGGTCGCGCGGCACCGTCACGCAGGCGCTCGCGACGAGCGCGAGCGCGGCTACGACGGCCAGCGCGTAGCGGTGCGAACGGATCGATGCCCAGCGAGTGTGGGTGAGCGAGCGCTTCAGGCGACGACCCCCCGATCGGCATCGATGAGACGGTCCGCCGTCTGGTCGTCGGGTCCGCAGCGCGACACCCGGCCACTCGCGATCACATCGGCCAGCTCGGCGAGCGCATCCTCGCCGACCAGATCGAGCCCCGTTCCAGGCATGCCTTGTGAGCCTCCCGCGTGTGTGGTTGAGGGCGACCGTAGCACGCGCTCCGTGGAGACGGCCTGGAAGGCTGTGGGCGTCCCGGCCGGCTTGCCGATGGGTCGACTTCGCGACCCCTGCCGGTCGCGGGCCGGCTCAGTCCGCGACGAGCGCCTGTGCGTCCGACCCCAGCGAGACGCGGAGGGTGATGCCGAACGGCCGCGACTCACCCGGCTCCAGCTCCGTGATGGTCCCGGCATCACGCTCCGCCGCTCGACCGGCAAGTCCGCAGTTGGCCGGCTCCAGGCCGGTCAGGTACATACCCGGCCCGAGCATGCGCCACTGCCACATGCGAGGCAGCTGACGCGGGTCCCAGCTGACCGTCAGACCGATACCGCCGGTGGGCTCGAAAGCAGGGTTGACGATGGAGGCACTGACCTGCTCGGCGTCAGTGGGCGCCAGCTCGTGACGGAAGACGTGCTCGCTGAACCCGGCGGCCGGTGGCGGGAAGCTGGTGCGGTCCTGGAGCGCGGCACGGGCGCCATCGTCACGCGGGACGACCTCCGCCGGGGGCGTGATGAGTCGTGCGCCATCGGCCACCACCGGATACCCCAGGTTGACGTGATAGAGCAGCATCACGGCGGCCGGAGCATGGCCCTGGTTGGTGACCTCGTCCTGCACGCGCACGACGGTCTCACCCATGGGCAGGGTGATGCGACGACGCAGCAACAGGTCGGCGCCGAAGACATCGGTCTCGCGCATCTCGCCACCGACCTCCGCGACCAGGCGGCCCTCCTCCTCGAGGACGCGATGCGTGACATTGCGCGCAGCGATGTTGGAGATGCGGCCATGCAACCCGTAGGAGGTGTCGCCCTCCGTCGAGGGCAGGCCCACGTTCTGCAACCCACAGGTGGTAAGCATGCCGCCGTGGAAGGAGCGCAGCCAGTTGGCTTCCGCGAAATAGGCCGGGTGCACGACGCCGGTCGTCGACTGCCAGCTGACCTGGTGGCCGGCAGCCCAGAGGGGGCCCAGATCAAGACCGCGATCGGCCAGGATCAGCGCCGACAGTCCGCCCGCGGCGCGGGCATCGATGACGCGTACGCCATCCTCGTTGCCATCGGCCAGACGCGCGGCGCGGGTGGAGACGAGCTGCGACACGTCGCCGATGCGGCGCCGCAGCTGGTCGAGGTCGTGGGATGCGTGCTCGCTCATGGGCCGACGGTAGATCAACTCGCGCTCGGCCACCTCCCGTTCATGCAGCCGAGCGAGCGTCATCGCCATATCGCCCGCGGCGCAGCGGAGGGGCTGGCTATGATGAGACGAGGAGGACGTTACCCAGGCGATGGCGAAGACGAGCGCGAAGGGTCCCACGAGCACGGTCATCCGTACGTACGCGGCCACCGATCGCGCTTCAGCCGAACGTTCGTTCCTGCGTGAGCGTCAGCAGGCCGCCGCGCGCGGCTGGGAGCCCAAGTCCCGGCGCTGGCGCTCGGAGGGCAACGAGCATGTGCTGACGGTCGTCTACGAGTCGATCATCGAGGTCGGGAGCGGCTTCGGTGACGACCCCGAGGTGCGCTCACGCATCGCCGCCATCACCCGCCGGCCGCTGCCGTGGAGCCCTCGACAGGCACAGGAGCGTGACGCCTCGCGAGTCGTCGTGGAGACACTCGACCTGCACTGCGCCGGCGAGCCCCTGCGCCTCATCCGCAGTGGCTACCCGCGGCGTCCCGCAGCTGCCCATCAAGAGCGTCGCGCCTGGGTCCGCGAGCACGCCGACGACTTCCGTCGCCTGCTGATGTACGAGCCGCGCGGCCACCGCGACATGTACGGCGCCGTGCTGCTGGCGCCGTATCGCGAGGACGCCGACATCGCCGTGCTCTTCATGCACAACGAGGGCTACAGCACGATGTGCGGCCACGGCATCATCGCGCTCACCCAGGGCCTCATCGAAGAGGGCCTCTATCCGGCCACGACGCCGACCACGGAGATCCGCTGGGAGACGCCAGCCGGGCTGGTGCACGGCGACGCGCCGAGGTCAGCGTCGGCGTCGGCGCCGAGCCGGTCGTGCGCTCGGTGCGCTTCGTCAACGTGCCCGCGTACCTGCACGCCGAGCGGCTGGTGATGCGGCCGCGCGGCGTGCGCCTCTTCGGCGCGGCCGCCGAGCGCAAGGGCCTCAGCGTCCAGCTCGCCTTCGGCGGCGCCTACTACGGCATCGTCGATGTGGCCGAGCTGGGCATGCGCGTGGTGCCCGAGCAGATCGAGCAGCTCACCCGCGCCGGTGCCGCCATCACCGACGCGCTGCGCCGCGACCACACGCCCACGCATCCGACCGACGAGTCGCTGGGCTTCGTCTACGGCACCATCCTCGTCGACAGCGACCCCGCCACCTCGCCCGACGGGCTGGCCACCGACGCCACCATGCGCAACGTCACCGTCTTCGCCGATGCCGAGGTCGACCGCTCGCCCTGCGGCTCCGGCACCTCCGCGCTGCTGGCGGCGCGCCACGCCCTGGGCGCCTCCGACGTCGGCGACACGATCGTCAATGCCGGCATCACCGGCGAGGCCTTCGTGGTCGCGTCGAGGGCGTCACCGACGCTCGGTCCGCACGAGGCCGTCATCACCAGCGTGGAAGGCAACGGCTACGTCGACCGGGCACCAGCGCTTCGTGCTCGACGAGCGCGACCGCCTCGGCGGGGGCTTCCTGCTGCGCTGATCGCAGTCGTCGACGTGTGCCGGCTTACGGCGGAGCTCGAGCATGGACACGCCAGGCTGGTGACATGGACATCCTTCGAACGCTGCTCCCCTCCACCGCTCCCACCTGCGGACACGTACCGGCCGAGATGGCAACGCCCTCAGGGCAGCGCTGCGAGGAATGCGGCAGCACCTTCAACCTGCGCATGTGCGCCAGCTGCGGCCACGTCGGATGCTGCGACTCCCAGGCCGGCGATGCCCGGCGGCACTACCGCGAGACCGGCCATGAGGTGATGGTCGCCATGCCCGTCGCCCGTGGTTTCCGCTGGTGCTACGCCGACGACGACTACGTCGACTGATCGACTCGACGTCCAGGCTGAGCTGGAGCGCAGGGCTTGCCCCGGGGCTGGAGGGCCTCGATCGGCCGGCTTCACCTGTCGCGGCGGTCCTGACGGGCACACTGCAACCGATGACGACACTGCGTGTTCCTGTCTGCGTGTGTGCTGATTGCCCCGCCCGGCTGGCCGACGACCTGGACGGAGCGTTCCCCGAGTTCCTGGCCCACCACCAGGACCTCGTCTACGGCATCGCCCTGCGCTCGACGAAACGACCCTGCCGACGCCGAGGACCTCGCCCAGGAGGCCTTCATCCGTGCCTACCGGGCGCTGGGCGGCTACGACGCCGAACGCATCCGCGAGCTACGGCCGCGCGGCTGGCTGGCGGCCATCGTGGGCAACCTCGGCCGCAACCGGGCGCGACGGAAGCCGCCGGCGACGATCGGGCTGGAAGCGATCGCACGAGCGAGCCCGATACGGGCGCAGCCGGACCGGAGAACGTGGCGGAGCGGCGGGAAGCCGCACGTGCCTGGCGCGACCGGCTCGATGCCCTCCCGGCCCGCTACCGGCGGGCGGTGGAGCTGCGACACGTCAGCGGCCTCTCCTACCCGGAGCTGGCCGAAGCCCTGGACCGGCCGGTGGGCACGGTGAAGTCGGACGTCCACCGCGGCGTACGACTGCTGCGAGAGGCGCTCATGCGAGAAGAGGAAGACGGCAGCCACGAGGTGGCGAGATGAACATGCGGGAGGCACGATCGATGGTCAAGGCACTACGATCCACCGCAGAGCGCCGCACCCGACGGCCTGGCCGACGCGGTCATGGCGGGCGTCGGGCTGATGGACTCCTGGACGGAGGTCGACGGACCGATCGGGCCGCTCTTCGTGGCCTGGGGCGCCAGGGGCATCACGGCCGCCGAGCCGGCGGGTGACCCGGTCGGCTTCGAGACCGAGTACGAGCTGCGCCACGGCCGCTCGCTGCGGCGGGTGCCGGCGATGCCGACGCGGATGTCGGCGCAGGTGCGCCATCGCTTCGCGGGCCAGCGCACAGCGGGCCCGGACATCGACCTGGAGACGCTGACCGAGTTCGAGCAGGCCGTGCTGCGCAAGACCATGGAGATCCCCTACGGCGAGGTGCGGCCGTACTCGTGGGTGGCACGCGAGATCGGCCGGCCCCGGGCGGTGCGAGCAGTGGGCTCGGCGCTGGCCGGCAACCCGATCACCTTCGTCATCCCCTGCCACCGCGTGGTGCGGGCCGACGGCCACATCGGCAACTACGGCGCCGGCGGCCCGGAGGCCAAGCGCCAGGTGCTGACACGCGAGGGCATCGACACCGCCGAGCTGGAGCGGCTCGCCGGCAGCGGCGTGCGCTACACCGGCTCCGACAGCACCAACATCTACTGCTACCCGTCGTGCCGGCACGCGCGGCGGACCAGCGCACGACACGAGGTGCGCTTCCACACCGCGGAGGAGGCGCGCGACGCCGGCTACCGGCCCTGCAAGGTGTGCCGACCGCTGGAGGGCACGCCCTTCGCCGCCTGAGTGACGCTGGCGCTCAGGCCCAGGGGCGGCGCGCGATGGCGGAGACGAGCGGCCCCGCACCACGAACGCGGAGTCGGGCAGCTCCGCCCAGCGTGGACGAGCGCTGCCAGCAGGCGCTCGCGCGCCCCGCTGCTGAGCGACTCGAACAGGTCGCGCTCGTCGTAGTGCTCCTTGAAGTCGAGGTAGGCCTAGCGCGTCCAGGCGTGGCGTAGCTCGTCGGCGCGGACATCGATGTCGCCGAAGCCGGCGGCTGCCAGCTCCGTCGAGGAGCTCGTCGGGTGTCCGATAGTCGGTCGTCGTGGGCGACTGCGAGGTGTCGAGCGGTGGTGCCAGTCCCAGCTCGACGACGAGCTCGTCGAAGGCGTCGTCGGCCGCGCGGCCAGCTCGTCGGCGAGCCAGGTCACCAGCGTCACCACACCGCCAGGCCGCAGCACGCGCAGGACCTCGCGCAGCACCGCCCGGCGGTCGTCCACCAGCTGGAGCACGAAGGACGAGGCGGCCGACGTCGACCGAGCCGTCCGCGAGCGGCATGGCGAGCGCGTCGGCCATCAGCCACTCGAAGCGATCGGCGTCGGCGGCCGTTCCTCGGCCACGCGCCGACGCCCCACCGAGAGCATCCCGGCGAGGCGTCGAGGGCGATGATGCGTGCATCCTCCCAGCGCTCAGCCGCGGCCAGCGCCAGCCCGCCGGTGCCGGCGCCGACGTCGAGGAAGACCTCCGGTGTGCCGTCGATCCGGGCCAGGGCCCGGCGGGCAGGACCGGCCAGCACCGGCTCCCAGTAGCGCGCATAGCGCAGACCGTCAGGATCGAGCGGTCGCGGCATCCTGGCTCCGTCGGGCAGTGGCGCGGACCGCCGTGGTCAGGCCTCCTCGGCGCCGAGGCGGTAGACGCTGCCGTCGAGCGACACGACGTACAGCTCGCCCTGGTCGTCCTCGCCGAAGGAGACGAAGCCCTGCGGCGCATCCAGCAGCTGGTAGGCCACGGCCGGCTCACCGGCGGCCACCGCGTCGGCGTCGAGGCCCCAGATGAAGCCGCTGGCGAAGTCGCTGAAGAGGTAGATGCCGTCAAGCTCCGGGATCGACGGTGCCGCGGTAGACATAGCCGCCGGTGATGGCGCGCTGCGGTGGCGCCTTGTCGTAGAAGTACACCGGCGGCTCGTACTGCGAGGGGTCGCAGTCGGGCACGTTGGGGTGACAGGTGCGAGTCACCCTCCACGTCTGACCAGCCGAAGTTCAGGTCGGCGACCCCGGCAGGGATGCGGTTCACCTCCTCGATGCGCTGGCCGACATCGCCGATCCAGAGGTCACCGGTCTGGCGGTCGAAGCTGGACCGACGCGGGTCGCGCAGGCCCCGGGCCCAGGTCTCGCGCGGGAAGCCCTTGGTCTTGCCCTTCCTGGCGTAGGGATTGTCGCTGGGGATGGCGTAGAGCTTGCCCTTGTCGACGTTGATGCGGAGCACCTTGGCCAGGCGCGGGCCGGGCAGCTGACCGACGCCCAGCGGATCGCCCGGCGCCGTGCCACCGCCGTCGCCGAGCGGGATGTAGAGGAAGCCATCGTCGGGACCGAAGCCGATCCAGCCGGCGTTGTTGTTGGGGAAGGGCTGGTCGACGGTCAGGATCGAGGCCTTGGTCGCCTTGTTGCTGGCGGGCTTGCAGGCCGCTGCCCTTGAACTCGGCGATGACCGACTGACCGTCGGGCAGCGAGTTGTAGTGGACGAAGAAGCGACCGTTCTTCTGGAACTGCGGGTGGAAGGCGATGGAGTGGAGCCCCTGCTCGGGTCCGCTGGTCGCGACACGGTCGCTGATGTCGAGGAACGGCTTGCGGGCGCAGGGTGCCCGTCCTGGTCGACCATGCGCACGTGCCGCCACGCTCGACGACATAGACGCACTTGGCCGGCGTCGCCGTCGTCGGTGAGGTAGACCGGGGCATCCAGGCCGTCGACGAAGAGGTCGGTGCGGAGGTCGACCGTCGAGGGGTCGAAGGCGGGCACGGCGGTCCAGCGTCGGGTTCGGCTGACGGCGTCCGGCAGCGCCTGGACCGCGGTGGGCTCCGGCGAGGCGTCTGCGCCGAGCGTCACTGCCGAGCCAGCGGCGGCGATGACCAAGGCGGCGCCGAGCGACGCGGCGACGAGGCTGTGCCAGCGGGAGCGGGACTGGATCATGCGACCTCCGTGACGAGGGTGAGGAACCGGTCGGCCGCGGCGCTGGCCTCGGCGCCGCTGGCGGTGGCAGCGAAGACGATCAGTGCCGACGACGACGGCGAGGATGACAGCGAAGACGGCGAGCGCCCGATGGTGCGCTTCGCGGAGCGCTCGCTGGGGGGCTGCGGCAGGCGGTGGCTGCGTCGCGGCCGGACGGCGGTCGAAGTGCTCGGGGTAGGCCACCGCGTCCCGCGAGATGCGGTCCATCACCGCCGGCGCCACGTCCGGGCGTCCAGTGCAGCTCCGCCACGACCAGCGACACCGCCACCGTGCCCAGCCGGTCGTCCGGCATGCCGCTCAGGCGAGGCGGGACGGCTCTCGCCGGCCATCAGGCCGCCACCATCCGTGCACGCAGTCGCTTCAGGCGCAGCCGCGAGGCGCTCATCCACGAGTCCCGAGGCGATCGACAGCGCGCTGGCAGCGTCATCACGGCTGAGGCCGAAGAGGTAGCGCGCGGCGATGACGAGTCGGTCGTCCTCGCCCAGTCGGTCGAAGGCCTCGGCGATGGCCCCCTGCTCGACACGGCGTCAGGTCCGGCGGCCTCGGCCAGGCCGGGCACGGCGGTGGCCGGGAGATGCGGGCCGCTGCATCTTCTCCACCGGCCGGGAGGAGCGTGTGGGCCGGCCCGACTCCCGGCGCTGCTGGCGGGACTCGCCGGCGGCGATGCGGATGAGCCACGGCAGCAGGCCCAGATCTCGTGGCTCGTAGGAAGGCAGGGCGCGAAAGGCGCGCACGAAGGTGGACAGCGTGGCCGCCTCGGCCAGCTCGGAGTCGCGCACGATGAGCCAGGCGACCCGATAGACCGGCTCCTGGTAGCGGCGCACGAGGCGCTCCCAGGCGTGCAGGTCTCCCCGGCGGGCAGCCTCGACCAGCGCGGCGTCGGCAGGCTCGGCCGGAGCGTAGGTCGTCCCGGTCATGTCGGCACGATGGTAGCGGCAGCCTCCGGACGGTGGCTGCACGCCGCGCCGTTCGTACTGCCGTCTCAGCGGTCGATGGCGAACGGCGCCTCGCGGCTCCAGGTCGAGCTGCGCCACGGCCTCGGCCACGGCCTGCTGGTCCATGGCACCGGTGCGCGCCAGCTCGACGAGGACGGCAGCGCTGATGTGCTGCGCGTCGACGTCGAAGAAGCGGCGCAGCGCCTCACGCGTGTCGCTGCGACCGTAGCCATCCGTGCCCATGCTGCGCCAGGCCTTCGTCGGCACCCAGCGGCTGACCATGTCCGGCCAGGCGCGTGATCCAGTCGGAGACCGCGACGACCGGGCCGGCCGCGGCCGGCTCGGCCAGCACCTCGGTGACGTGCGGAGTGCGCTCGCGAGCCGGGGTTGTGCAGGTTCCAGTGCTCGACCTCCAGCGCCTCGTTGCGCAGCAGCTGGAAGGACGGGGCGCTGCAGACCTCCGCCGCGACGCCGTACTGCTCGGCCAGCATGGCCTGGGCCCGCGAGCGCCTGCTGCATGATCACGCCAGAGGCCAGGATGGTGGCCCGGGGCGCATCCGCGGCCAGCTCGCGGCGCCGCCGCGAACCGGTAGAGGCCGCTGACGATGTCCTCGTCGCTGACCCCGTCGGGCCGGGCGGGCATGACGTGGTTCTCGTTGTACAGCGTCAGGTAGTAGAAGACGTCCTGCGGCTCGGGGCCGTACATGCGCCGCAGGCCGTCCTGGACGATGGCCGCCGTCTCGTAGGCGAAGGCCGGGTCGTAGACGCGGCAGGAGGGGTAGGCGGAGGCGAGCACCAGGCTGTGGCCGTCCTCGTGCTGCAGGCCCTCGCCGTTGAGCGTGGTGCGGCCGGCGGTGGCGCCGAGCATGAAGCCGCGGCCGCGCGCGTCGCCGAAGGCCCAGATCTCGTCGCCGGTGCGCTGGAACCCGAACATCGAGTAGAAGATGTAGAAGGGGATCATCGGCTCGGCGTGGGTGGCGTAGGACGTGCCGGCTGCCTGCATGGAGGCCGTCGAGCCGGCCTCGGTCATGCCCTCCTCGAGGACCTGGCCGGCCTTGTCCTCGCGGTACGTGAACATCAGGTTGGAGTCGACCGGGTCGTACAGCTGGCCGAGCGCGGAGTAGATGCCGACCTCCTGGAACAGCGAGTCCATGCCGAAGGTGCGGGCCTCGTCGGGGATGATGGGCACGATACGCTCGCCCAGGCCCTTGTCGCGCAGCAGGTTGCGCAAGCAGCTTGGCGAAGGCCATCGTGGTCGAGACCTCCTGGCCGCCGGAACCCGCGTCGAACTCGCCGAAGACGTCGGCGCCGGGCGTCTCGAGCGGCTTGCTGATGACCACGCGGCGGGGCGAGGGGCCGCCCAGGGCGGCACGACGCTCCTGCAGGTACCTGATCTCCGGCGAGTCGGGGCCCGGGTGGTAGTAGGGCACGTCCTTCAGCTGCTCGTCGGGGATGGGCAGCTCCAGGCGGTCCCGGAAGACGCGCACCTCCTCGTCGTTCATCTTCTTGGCCTGGTGGGTGATGTTGCGTGCCTCCACTGACGAGCCCAGCGTCCAGCCCTTGACGGTCTTGGCCAGGATCACCGTTGGCGCGCCGTTGGGCTCGACGGCCTTGCTGTAGGCCGCGTACAGCTTGCGGTAGTCGTGGCCGCCGCGCCGCAGTGCCTTGAGGTCATCGTCGGTCTTGTCGGCCACCAGCTCCGTCAGGCGCGGGTCGGCACCGAAGAAGTGCTCGCGCATGTAGGACCCCGGCTCGACCGAGTACTTCTGCCACTCGCCGTCGACGCACCTCGGCCATGCGGCTGACCAGCACGCCGTCATTGTCACGCGCCAGCAGCTCGTCCCACTCGCGGCCCCAGATGACCTTGATGACGTTCCAGCCGGCGCCGCGGAAGACCGCCTCCAGCTCCTGGACGATCTTGCCGTTGCCGCGCACCGGCCCGTCGAGGCGCTGCAGGTTGCAGTTGACCACGAAGATGAGGTTGTCGAGGCCCTCGCGGGCGGCGATGCTGAGTGATCCGAGCGACTCCGGCTCGTCGGTCTCGCCGTCGCCGAGGAAGGCCCAGACGCGGCTGGTCGACGTGTCCTTGATGCCGCGGTTGAGCAGGTAGCGGTTGAAGCGCGCCTGGTAGATCGCCGCGAGCGGGCGAGAGGCCCATCGACACCGTGGGGAACTCCCAGAAGTCGGGCATCAGGCGCGGGTGCGGGTAGGACGACAGGCCCTGGCCAGGCACGACCTCGCGGCGGAAGTGGTCGAGCTGCGACTCGCGTCAGGCGGCCCTCGAGGAAGGCGCGCGCGTACATGCCGGGCGCGGCGTGACCCTGGTAGTAGACCTGGTCGCCCATGCCATCGGCGTCCTTGCCGCGGAAGAAGTGGTTGAAGCCCGACCTCGTAGAGGCTGGTGGCGGAGGCGTACGTGGCCAGGTGGCCACCGATGCCGGGCGAGGCCTTGTTGGCGCGCAGCACCATGGCGACCGCGTTCCAGCGCACCAGGCGGCGGATGCGCCGCTCCATGTCCTCGTCGCCGGGGAAGGCCGCCTCCTGCTCCGGGCTGATGGTGTTGATGTAGCGGGTCTGCGTCAGCGGCGGCAGCCCGATGTGCAGCTGCCGGGCGCGCTTGAGCAGCTTGTAGAGCACGAACTGGGCGCGCTCGCGACCGACATCCTCGGCGAGGGCGTCGAGCGAGGCGATCCAGTCCGGTCGTCTCGTCGGGATCCGGATCGGGCGGCAGGAGCTTGAAGTCACCGTAGGGGTCGAACATGTCGAGCGCATCGTAGGCGATATCCGACTCGATGCGTGTGCGAGGCGCCGGGCGAGCGTGGGCGTGACCGGCGTATCCTGCCCCCGACATGAGCAAGACCGACAAGGCCGCTCCGGCCACCACCGCGGGTGAGGCCGGCGCTCGCCCAGCCAGCAGCAGGACCACCGCGGCGCCGGCCGCCGCCACGTCCAAGGCCATCCCGCTGACGGGTGTCGCTCTCGGCATCGACGTCGGCGGCACCGGCGTGAAGGCGGCCATGGTCGACCTGGCGACCGCGGAACTGGTCAGCACGCGTGTCCGCGAGAAGACGCCGCAGCCGTCCAAGCCCGAGGCGGTGATCGAGACCGTCGCCGCCGTTGTCGCCGCCGTGCTGGCTGAGTACGGGCCGGTCAAGGATCTCGCCATCGGTTGTGGCCTGCCCGGTGCCATCAAGTACGGCTACATGAAGACCGCCGCCAACCTGGACAAGGGCTGGGTCGACTTCGACGCGACCACGGCCATCAGCCAGGAGCTGGGCGTCGACGTCCACGTCATCAACGACGCCGACGCGGCTGGCATGGCCGAGCTCGCCTATGGCGAGGCCAAGGGTCACCAGGGCACGACCATCCTGCTGACGATCGGGACCGGCATCGGGAGCGCGCTCATCAGCGAAGGACGCCTGGTGCCCAATACCGAGTTCGGCCACCTGCTCATGCACGACCAGGCCTCGGAGACGCTCGTCAGCGGCGTGGCGCGGGAGCGCCGCGGGCTGAAGTGGAACGAGTGGGCACTGGAGTTCAACGAGTACCTGGCCATGCTCGAGTTCTTCCTCTGGCCCGACCGGATCATCCTCGGTGGCGGTGTCAGCAAACGCTCCGACAAGTACTGGCAGTACCTGCAGACCAACGCCGACCTGCTCAAGGCCAAGTACCTCAACACGTCCGGCATCATCGGCGCCGCCTATGCCGCCGGTCTCGCGGCGCACGAGGAAGCCGCGGCGACGAAGCCCGCCCGCCGCCCGGCACGCAAGACCACCGCGACCAAGACGCGCGGCTGAGAGCCCGGCAGCAGAGCCGCGTCAACGAGCGTGCAGATCCACCTGCTGGACGCCACCTACGAGCTTTTCCGAGCGCATTTCGGGCGACCACCACGTGCCGCGTCGGACGGCCAGCCCGTGGGAGCCACGCTGGGAGTCGTGGAGTCGGTGTTGTCCCTGCTGCGCGAGGACGGCGTCACGCACCTCGGCTGCGCCACCGATCACGTCATCCGCTCCTGGCGCAACGATCGCTACCCCGGCTACAAGACCGAGGCCGGTATGCCGCCGGAGCTGATGGACCAGTTCGAGCTGCTGGAGGAGGCGCTGCGGGCGCTCGGCGTGGTGGTCTGGCCGATGATCGAGTTCGAGGCCGACGACGGCCTGGCCGCGGCCGCGGCGCGCTTCGCCGACCATCCCGATGTCGAGCGCGTCGTCATCCTCTCGCCCGACAAGGACATGGCCCAGTGCGTCCGGTCCGACGGGCGGGTGGTGACCTTCAACCGGCGTGAGGGCCGCTTCTTCGATGCCGCCGGCGTCGAGGAGAAGTTCGGCGTGGCGCCCGCCTCCATCCCCGACTACCTGGCCCTGGTGGGTGACGCCGCCGATGGTTTCCCGGGCTTGCCAGGTTGGGGCGCACGATCCGCGGCCACGGTGCTGCAACGCTACCCGCACCTGGAAGACATCCCCGATCCGGTCGGCGCCTGGGACCTCAAGGTGCGCGGGGCAGCGAGCCTGGCGCAGACGCTCAAGGCGCAGCGGACCGAGGCGATGTTGTTCCGTGAGCTGGCCACCCTGCGCACGGACGCGCCCGTCCCCCAGACCGACCCCGAGGAGCTGCGCTGGCGCGGTGTCGATGGCGAAGCCTTCGCGGCGCTGGCGGCGCGGCTGCGCTCCCCTCGCCTCCTGGAGCGCCTGCCGGCACGTCGCTGATGGAGGCGCGGCAGCAGCCTCAGCCGTTCAGCAGGTGCAGGAACGTCTGGTGGTGGCGCGGTGCCGCGCCGACGATGCCGATGGACTTGGGCAGCATGCCCACGTCGAACCAGCGGTTTCCCAGGCGTGAGGTGACCGTGGCGCCGCCCTCGATGGCGATCACGCCGGCCGCACAGATGTCCCACGTGGACAGGCCCTGGTACTGCACGTAGCCGTCGAAGCGACCGTTGGCCAGGTACGTCATCGCCAGCGTGGCGCTGCCCATGGCGCGCACGATACGGACCGCTCGGCGGAAGTCCGTGTTCTGCTGCGCGAAGCCCGAGCGCGGCAGGCCCAGGTGCACGACGGTGTCGCTGACTCGCGGCTTGTCGGCACAGTGGATGGGTCGTCCGTCGAGGTGGGCGCCGCCGCCGCGGACGGCGGTGAAGAGCTCGTCCCGGGTCGGGTCGAGCACGACTCCGAGGACCGGCGCGCCCTCGATGACGAGGCCGATGCTGACAGCGAAGAACGGGATGCCGTTGGCGTAGTTGACGGTGCCGTCAAGCGGGTCGATGACCCACAGCCGGTCGGCCTCCGCGCCGTCGATGCCCGACTCGCCGGATTCCTCGGCCAGGAAGCCGTCGTCGGGGAAGGCCCGGCCGACGATCTCGAGGATGGCCTCCTCGCTCATGTGGTCCGCTTCGGTGACCACGTCCTTCTCACTCTTGAAGTCGATCGATTCGAGGCGTTCATAGAGCTGCATCTGGATGGCTCCAGCGGCACGGGCAGCGTCGGAGGCGATGGCTAGCTCATGGGTGAGGTCGAGGTCGGGCACGCCCTGATGCTACTGGGTCGAGCCGCCGCGAGTGGGAAGGGCTAGCTGCAAAGGACCGTGACGGAGCCGATGTCGTAGCCCATGCTGCCTTCAGGTGGTGCCGCCAGCTGCCGCTCCACCGCCAGCGTCTCGCCCCCGGCCAGGGCCGGGGTACGGAAAGCGTAGTCATCGGGACGGGGCACGCCATCGCGGGTCACGCGGCAATCGGCCACGCCGTCGCTGTCACCCTCGTTGGTGAGCGTGAACGAGAGCATCAACGTTCCGTCCGGCCCCTGGCTGGTGGAGGTAACGGCGGAGTCGAAGGGACCGCCGGAGGTCACGGCCAGGTTGGCGATGATGAGGAAGGCGACCACACCCAGCACGATGCCGCCGAAGATGGTGGCGTGCATCTGGGTGGCGCTGGGTCCGGAGATGTGACCGCGATTGTGCTGCTCGCACAGTCCCACGCCGGGCGGCGTCTCCACCCCGCAACGGAAGCAATGATCGACTGGGTGGCCGTCGGGCCTGGGCGCGAGGAAGCCATGCTGGCCCTGGGCTTGGTTGGGGTTCACCGATCCAGTCATCGCGCGTCAATGTACCGCCACCGTCGAGAACTGTCAGCGGCGCGCTCAGAGAAGACCGAGGATGCGATCCAGATCGGCCGGACCGACATCATGGATGACCAGCTCGGACGCGCCCTTGTCACGCCAGCGAGCGGTGAGCTCATCGATGCCCTCCACCACGTCGGCGTGCTCGATCCCGACGATGACCGCGACATCCTCACGGTCACGTCCGGCAGCATCCAGCTCGGCAAGGAAGACGGGCCGCAGGTCGTCGTAGGCGGCCGCGAAACAGGTCCAGGCGTCACCCGTGCGCGCCGCCAGGCGAGCGCCTGCCGGCGTCATGCCGGCGACCGTGATGCGCGGAGGCGGCTGCGGTACCGGGAACGAGTAGGCAGCCTCGAGTCGGTAGTAACGGCCCTCGAGATCAGCCGGACCGCCGCGGAACAGCAGGCGCAGCACGGTGATGGCTTCCTCCAGGCGCGCGGCTCGCTCGGGAGCAGGCGGGAACGCCATGCCGTACGCCTGGTGCTCCGCCGGGTGCCCGCCGATGCCGATGCCCAGCTCGACGCGTCCGGGTGCCAGGTCCGCAAGCGTGGCCACGCTATTGGCCAGCAGTGCGGGGTGGCGGTTCATGACGTTGGCCACGAAGGAGCCGACATGGATCCGACGGGTGGAGACCGCTGCCGCCGTCAGCGTCGTCCAGCACTCGAGCAGCGGATCGGTGAGGTCGCCACGACTGACGAAGTGATCCCAGATCCAGGCCGTACCGAAGCCGGCCTCCTCGGCTCGCCGAGTTGCCTCCAGCCACCATGAGGCCGTCACCCCGATGGCGGTGGGGTTGATCCCCACGGGCAACTGCACGCTCATCACCGGCTCCGCTGCGCGACGGGCGCTTCAGATGGAGAGGCCGGCCTCCAGGGCCACCTCGATCATGCGGTCGGTGGCCCTCTCCAGGGCATCCAGCGGCAGGTAGGTGTCCTCGGACGATTCCTCCTCCGAGAGGGTGTCACTGACGGTGAGGATGCAGGCGGCGCGGACGTCCTCACCGGCGCCGGCGGCGCGTGAGGCCAGGTAGAAGAGCGCCGCAGCCTCCATCTCGAAGCCGAGGATGTTGCGCGCCCGCCACTTGGTGACGTAGTCCTCGTCGGGGTTATAGAAGACGTCCACCGTGGCCACCTGGCCGATGTGGGGCTCCACGCCCTTGGCGCGCGCCGCGTCCACGAGAGCACGCGTCAGCTCGAAGTCCGCGGCCGGCGCGTAGGGTTCACCGTGCAGGTAGGTAGCCGTGGAGCCGTCGACGGGCGCTGCCGCCGTGGCGATGACCAGGTCGGCGGCGCGCACACCGCGACCGATGCCACCGGTGGTGCCGACGCGAACAAGGCGCGTGGCGCCAAGGTTGAGCAGCTCCTCGATGATGATGGAGATCGAGGGCGTGCCCATGCCCGAAGTCTGCACGCTGACCGGCTTGCCCTTGTAGGTGCCGGTGTAGCCGAGCATGCCGCGATGGTCGTTGACCAGGCGGCTCTGCTCGAGGCCGCCGTCGAAGAGTTCGGCGATGCGCGTGGCACGGTTGGGGTCGCCGGGCAGCAACACCAGCGGCGCGTAGTCGCCGACCTCGGCGCGAAGGTGGATCTGGGTCATGATGGGCACTCCCCCGGCGTCGGACGTGGCAACTCGGTAGGCCACGAGTCTAGCCCGCCATGGCCCGTAGAATTGAGCCTTGCCGAACGACAACTGGAGGAGCTACGAGTGACGAGTGGGATCATGGGATGGGCGCGCACGATGCTTGAGCGCCAGGGCGTCTTCGGGACGCTGGCCTCGATCTCTCCCGACGGCGCGCCCCACCAGGCCGTGATCTGGTTCCTCGTCCGCGGCGACACCATCGTGGTCAACTCCAGGGTCGGGCGGGCCTGGCCCACGAACCTGCTCCGCGACCCGCGCTGCAGCCTGCTGGTCGAGGACGCCTACGACTGGGTGGGCGTTCGTGGCCGCGCCGAGGCCATCACCGATCAGGCCACCGCGCAGGCCGACATCGCCGAGATGGCGCGCCGCTACCACGCGTCCGACCTGGCCCGAGCCGAGGCGCTGATCGCAGGCACCTTCCAGCGGCAGCAGCGCATCAGCTTCGCCATCCACGCCGAACGCGTCACCGAGCACCCCGACAGGTGAGCGGATCGGCGACGCCATCGGTCGTGGTCCTTGCCGGCGGCTACGGTGGAGCCAAGCTGAGCCATGGTGTCGCGCTGGCGGCAGCCGCCAGGGTCGCGCGCGGTGACGCCGGCCTGAGCCTGACGGTCATCGTCAACACCGGGGATGACCTGGAGCTGCACGGCCTGTCGGTCTCGCCCGATCTGGACACGGTCATGTACACGCTCGCGGGCCTGGCCAACGACGACACCGGCTGGGGCGTGCGTGACGAGACGTGGTCGACATCGTCGCTGCTGGCCGAGTATGGCGCCGACACCTGGTTCAGCCTGGGCGACCGCGACATGGCCACCCACATCCGGCGGACGCAGCTGCTGCGCGAGGGTGCGCGCCTGACCGACGTCACCGCTGAGCTGGCCGCGCGCCTCCACGTGCCCGCGCACCTGTTGCCGATGAGCGACGACGTCGTGCGCACGGAGATCCGCACGCCCGACGGCTGGCTGGAGTTCCAGGACTACTTCGTCCGCCGCGGCCAGCAGGACCGCGTGCTGGAGATCCGCCGCCGTGGCATCGAGTCGGCACGCCCCAGCGCGGAGTCCCTCGCGGCCATCGCCTCCGCCGAGCTCATCCTCATCGCGCCCTCCAACCCCTTCGTGTCGGTCGGGACCATCCTGGCGCTGCCCGGCCTGCTCCAGGCCCTGACGACGGCTCGGGCGACGATCGTGGCCATCAGCCCGGTGGTGGGCGGCAAGGCCTTGCGCGGTCCCGCCGACCGCATGCTCGAGTCCCTGGGTGGGCGGGCTACGGCCGCTGGCGTGGTCGAGCACTACGAGCGTCACTACCCCGGTCTTGTGGACGTGTTCGTGCTGGACCGAACCGATGCGGGGGAGGTCTCGGCCATCGCCGCACGCGCCTCGATCGAGCTGCAGCAGACCGTGATGCGCACCCACGCCGACCGACGACACCTGGCGGAGGCCATCCTGGCCGCACACCTCGGCCACTGACGTGCCGCCCGTGGCCGCTACCATGCCGGTGCAGCCATGAGCACCGATCAGCCCGACCCGCGGTCCGACCTCGAGCCCGTCCACGTCGTGCTTCCGATGCGTACGGTATCGGGCGGCAAGGCGCGCCTCGGCGGTGCGCTGGATGCGGAGGAGCGCGAGGAGCTGGTGCTGGGCATGTTGCTGCATACGCTCGCGGTGCTGGGCGCCTGGCATGTCTCACGGCGCATCCACCTCGTCAGCCCGGACCCGGTGCTCGACGCCGCCACGCTCCAGGCCGGGGTGGAGGTGAGCGTGCACCGGCAGGACGGCGAGGGCCTCAACGCCGGCATCGAGCTGGGCATCGCTGCCGCCCGGGTCGAAGGGGCACCCAGCGTGCTGGTGTTGCCCGGTGACCTGCCTGAGCTGTCCGTGGCAGGGCTGGACGAGTTGATGATGGCGGCCGACGCGGGCATGACCGCCGCTCGTGGTGGGCCCCTGGTGACCCTCGTGCCGTCGGATGCACGCAGCGGCACCAACGCACTGCTGCTGCGACCACCCGGGATCATCCCGCCGACCTTCGGTGACGGCAGCTTCGAGGCGCACCTGCGGGCGGCGGAATCCGCTGGCGCGGCGGTGCAGGTCGTGAGCCGGAGCGTCCTGGGGTTCGACCTCGACACCCCCGACGACCTGGAGCGGCTGGACCCTGGCCGCCTGCGTGAGCTGATGGAGCTGGGACGACGTGCCATCGACGGGGTGATCGCGTGAGCCCGACGTTCAGGTGAGCGGCCGACTGTTGGCGGTGGCACTGCCGGAGCTGCCGGAGGTCCACCCCGGCGACGAGCTTGGCCGGCTCATCGCGGAGGCCTGGTGGCAGCTGATGACCGAGGAGCCGGAGCTGGCGCCAGCGCGGGGAGACGCGCTGGTCGTCACGCAGAAGGTCGTCTCCAAGGCCGAAGGGCGCATCGTGCGGCTAGCCGACGTCGAGCCGCGCGCGGAGGCCGTGGCCTGGGCCGAGGCATGGGGCAAGGACGCCCGCCAGGTCGAGGTCGTGCTGCGCGAGTCGGCCGAGGTGGTGCGCATGGAGCGCGGGCTCATCATCAGCCGCACGCACCATGGGTTCGTCTGCGCCAACGCCGGCGTGGACGCCTCCAACGTGGGCGAGGAGGACGTGGTCACGCTGCTGCCGCTCGACCCCGATGGCTCGGCCACCGGCCTGCGCCACGCTATCCTCGAGGAGCTGGGGGTGGACGTGGCCGTGGTCGTGAGCGATTCATTCGGCCGACCCTGGCGCCTGGGCATCACCGACGTCGCCCTGGGCGTCTCCGGCTTCCACCCGCTCGACGACCTGCGCGGCCGGGCCGACACCGAAGGTCGCGAGATGCAGGCCACGGTCGTGGCGGTCGCCGACCAGCTGGCCTCGACGGCCGAGCTGGCGTCGGGCAAGACCAGCCGCCGTCCGGTCGTGCTCATCCGCGGTGCGCGGCTGCCGGCCGGCGCAGGCACCGTGGTGGCGGATGCGCTGATGCCGGCCACCCAGGACTCTCTTCCGCTAGCGGGGCTGGGTACACTCCGGACATGAAGATCGGTCTCCAGATCAGCTCCTTCACCTGGCCCGGCGGGGACGCACGCATCGGCGAGACGCTGGCGGGCATCGTGCGCGCTGCCGACGACGCTGGCTTCGACTCCATCTGGGTGATGGACCACTTCCTGCAGATCGGCTCGGTCGGCAAGCCCGAGGAGCCGATGCTGGAGGGCCTGACCACACTCGGCTTCATGGCCGCCCACTCGCGCCGCGCTCGCCTCGGCCTGATGGTCGGCGGCATCCACTACCGCCAGGCCGGCTTGTGGATCAAGGCCGTCAGCACCCTCGACGTGCTCTCCGGCGGACGCGCCTGGTTCGGCATCGGCGCCGCATGGAACGAGCAGGAGTCGCGCGCCTGGGGCTTCCCCATGCCGCCGCTGGGCCAACGCTTCGAGATGCTGGAGGAGACGCTGCAGCTGGCACGCGCGGCCTGGCAGGGCAAGGATGGGACCCACGAGGCGTTCCGCGGCAGCCACTACCAGGCGGCCGACCCGCTCAACTCGCCGCAGGCGCTGACGAAGCCGCACCCGCCCATCCTCATCGGGGGCGGCGGCGAGCGACGCACGCTCAAGCTGGTGGCGCGCTACGCCGACGCCTGCAACGTCTTTGGCACCGACCCCGAGCAGCTGGGTCACAAGTACGCCGTCCTGCGACGCCACTGCGAGGGTGTCGGGCGCGACTATGCCGAGATCGAGAAGACGTTCCTGACCCAGGTCTCACTGACCCCCGATGGCGCGCGTCGCTCGCTGACGCCCGCTGCCATGGTGGAACGCCTGGGCCGCAGCGCCGACGCCGGGGCCCAGCACGCCATCTTCAGCCTCCGCGACGTCACCGACCTCTCCAAGCTGGAGCTGATCGGCCGGGCTGTCGATCCCCCAACTGCGCGACGTGGGCACGCCTTCCCCCCTGCCCTGAGCCCCTGTCACACGACCGAGACGGTGTGTGGCGATACTCCCCGGGAGTATCAACCAGTCATGCTAGGATGAGCGGGATGAACGACAACGACGCAGGCTTCGGGGGCCTGCAGATCCTCGAGGACGACGCCGACGCGGCGCCCATCACGCCCCTCGCCCCGATCGCGATGGAGCAAGCCGGCGCGACCTCGCCCGTCAGTGCCGGCAGCGGCGACGGAGCGCACGCACGCGTGCTCATCATCGGCAGCGGTCCGGCCGGATTGACGGCCGCCATCTACGCTGCGCGTGCCGACCTGGAACCGATCGTCATCGCCGGCTTCGTGCCCGGTGGGCAGCTCATGATCACCTCGGAGGTCGAGAACTTCCCGGGCTTCCCCGAGGGCATCGACGGACCGGCCCTGATGGCCAACATGCGCGCGCAGGCGGAGCGCTTCGGGACGCGTATCCACGACGTGGACGTCGAGCGGGTCGACTTCAGCCGGCGTCCGTTCCGTGTCACCGCCGGCGGAACCGAGTACACCGCCGACTCGGTCATCGTGGCCACCGGCGCCTCGGCCATCTGGCTCGACCTGGAGAACGAGACGCGCCTGCGCGGACGCGGTGTGTCCGCCTGCGCCACCTGCGACGGCTTCTTCTTCCGCGACCGCAAGGTAGCGGTCGTGGGTGGAGGCGATAGCGCTCTCGAGGAAGCGCTCTTCCTGACCAAGTTCGCCCGCGAGGTGGTGCTCATCCACCGGCGCGACGAGTTCCGCGGCAGCCGCATCATGCAGAACCGTGCCATGACACACACCCAAGATCAGCATCGAGTGGAACAGCCAGGTCACCGATGTGCTGGGCGGAGACAAGATCGAGGGCCTGCAGCTCACCGACACCGTCAGCGGCAACGTGCGCGAGATGCCCATCGAGGGCCTCTTCGTCGCCATCGGCCACAAGCCCAACACCGCGGTCTTCAGGCCCTACCTCGAGACCGACGAGAAGGGTTACCTCGTGGTGGAGGACCACACCCGGTCGGGTGTCGAAGGTGTCTTCGTGGCCGGCGACGTGCACGATCATCGCTACCGCCAGGCCATCACCGCTGCCGGCGACGGCTGCCGCGCCGCCCTCGATGCCGAACGCTGGCTGGAGGAGCAGTCCGAGGCGGTGGACGCGTCCACCGAGACATCCGGGGCGAGCAAGGCGGCTCCCCTCGTCTAGCCGCTCACGTCTCCGGGTAGCCCATCTGAGGGAGCCGGCGGCCCAGCATCCGCTCGATGGCCGACTTGGCCTTGCCGTCGATGCCGTCGCGCCAGCGATCGACAGCCCCCGCGTCGAACCCTGGCTGGCCGACTCGAGCCCCACGCGAGGTCACCCTCTGCTCGCAGCATGCGCGGTTCGGCCGCCACCCCCAGGAAGTCGCAGAGCCCCGCCAGCGTCGCCTCCGGTGTGGCCACCAGGTCCTCGAAGCGCAGCACGCGATAGCGCGTGGGATAGCGGCCTCGCAGTACCCGGTGACGCCCCACGGCCGCGGCCCAGGCCCACACCACCTGCAGCAGCACGAAGCGATCGAGCAGCGCCGGCATCGCTGCCAGCTGCTGGTACGGGATACGCACCGCGCGCTCCCGTTGGCGCCGCAGCTCGGACACGTAGACGGCGCGCGGGTCACGCAGGCAATGCACCACACGGCCTCGGGGAACCGAGTCGAGCAACGTCTCGACGTAGGCCAGGTGGCCGGCGTCTTCTCGCCCATGATGGCCTTGCCACGGCGGTCGGCATAGACGCGCATGAAGGCCTCGAAGACGCCGCGCTGGTGCGATCGGACATCAGCAGGTAGGCCTCGATATCGGCCCGCGGCACCTCTCGCTGAGCCAACGCCAGCAGGGGCTCAACTCACGCAGGCGCGACTGCTGCTGCAGCTCGCCCGAGTAGATGAGATCGACCAGCGCACGCACGTCGGCGTCCACGCGGAGGTCGCCACGCGGCGGAAGTAGTAGCGACGCACCCTCCCACGCCAGCAAGTGGCCCAGGTAGTGATTCTCGGTGGCGATGCCGATACGACTGTGCTGTCGAGGATGCGTCGTGTCAGCGTGGCGCCGCTGCGGCTGACGCCGACGATGAAGATGGCCTCTGGCTCGCCATCGAGCGGGTCGGGTCGGTGCGTTGTTCCACTGCCGTCCGAGTCCAGCGGCGGCCGCCGATGGGCTTCCACGGGCGCGGCAGCTCCTTCCGACCGCAACGACTTCACACCGCCCGCGAGACGCTGCGGCGAGACCGCCCGCCGCATCGCCGGCTTCTTCCGCCCGTACCGCTGGCAGGTGCCGGTGGTCATGGTGTCGATCGTCGCCACCAGCCTCCTGGGCGTGGTCAACCTGCACCGCTGAAGTTCCTGCTCGACGTCGCCATCCCGGAGAGGTACCCTTCCTGCTCAACGCTGGCCGTCGCGGCCATGATCGTCGTCCCGATCATCAGCGGACTCATCGGGGTGGGGGCACACCGACGTCAACAACCGTGTCGGCCAGGCGGTCATGAGGACCTGCGCAACGCCGTCTACGACATCGGCAGACCGACGCCGTGGCTTCTTCAACTCGAAGACCCGCACCGGCGAGATCGAGAGCTGTATCCCGACCATGTCGGCGTGCAGTTGGTCGTCACCGACACCGCCAGCTCTGTCTTCGCCGACCTGACCATCGTCGTGACCGACGCTGCTGGCGATGGTGCGCGGATTGGCGCCTGACGGCGACTGGCTCGCTGCCATCCTGCCGGCCTTCACGCTACCCCACCTTCCGCGTGGGCAAGGTGCGGTGTGCTGCCAGCAACAACAATACGTACTCGAGTCGAGCAGCAGGG
>CAVQRP010000013.1:0-81841 GCA_963715295.1 uncultured Chloroflexia bacterium | reverse complement strand
GTGCAAAGGCATAAGGGAGCTTGACTGCGAGACCTACAAGTCGAGCAGAGACGAAAGTCGGGCTTAGTGATCTGGTAACTCCGAGTGGAAGGGTTATCACTCAACGGATAAAAGCTACCCCGGGGATAACAGGCTTATAGGGCCCAAGAGTTCACATCGACGGCCCTGTTTGGCACCTCGATGTCGGCTCGTCGCATCCTGGGGCGGTAGTACGTCCCAAGGGTTTGGCTGTTCGCCAATTAAAGCGGTACGTGAGCTGGGTTCAGAACGTCGTGAGACAGTTCGGTCTCTATCCATCGTGGGCGTAGGAAACTTGAGAGAAGCTGCTCCTAGTACGAGAGGACCGGAGTGGACGAACCGCTGGTGTGCCAGTCGTCCTGCCAAGGGCGTCGCTGGGTAGCTATGTTCGGTTTGGATAAGCGCTGAAAGCATCTAAGTGCGAAGCCAGTCTCGAGATGAGGTTTCCCACCGGGTTAACCGGGTAAGACCGCAGGGAGATCACCTGTTTGATAGGCGGCATGTGGAAGCTTGGTAACAAGTGCAGCTGAGCCGTACTAATGGTCGAGGGCTTGACCTTTTCAGCAGCCCAACCAAGGGCAGCTGCGAGGAGGTCCGGAAGATTTCACCGCGTCAGTGCGACACATGGTCGCGCCGCGGCAGGATCGAAGTTCAGGCTCAATCGGCGCCGGCTCGGCCGGTGCCTCCGATCACGTCGTCACGAGAACATACGCACAGGATCCTGGTGACTCTAGCGGAGAGGCCACACCCGTTCCCATCTCGAACACGGAAGTAAAGCTCTCCAGCGCCGAAGATACTGAGGGGGCAGCCCCTCGGGAAAATAGGTCGTCGCCAGGGTCTTTTGCGTGGGGCCACGAAATCAGCCCGGAACCGCGAGGGTCGCGGCCGTCCGCCGTCCCGACGGCCTGATCGGCAGCGAAGCCGTATCATCGCCACGTGCAGTCTGATCCTCGCGAGGAGGCGCGGCCGCCCGACGGCACCTCCGAGGGTGGTCCTGTCCAGCCTGATCCCGGGAACGGTGTGACGCCGCCTGCAGGCCCGTCACCATCGGTCCCACCCCACCCGGCAGCCAGCGGTCCCGGCCCCACTGGACCCGGTGATCCCGGCGCGGTCTGCCGCCCCGGATGCCAGCCCCACCTTCGGTCCCGCCTCGGACGATGCCGGCCGACGCCGCCGCCGCCCCGGATGCCGGGCCCCGCGGGTCCTGTACCCTGGACGGGTGCTCCAGCCCCGGGCAGTGCCGCGCCGGCCGGCGAGCCACCCATGCCGCAGTCCCAGCCTGCCGAGGGATCGCAGCCCGTGGTCCCGCAGGAGGCGCGCAAGGAGACTCTTCCTGTCGAGAGCCAGGCGGCGCCCGAGGTTGACACGCCCCAGGAGCCCGTCGGCGTATCTGACGGCGACGGATCGCCATCTGCCGAGGCCGTCGAGCATGAACCAACGGGCCAGCCATTCCCGTCCTCGTCGGTGACGCCCACGCAGGAGGATTGGCTGTCGAGCGTATGTCCGTACTTGCGATCGGAGGATGGCGCCTACCGCTCGAGTGAGGCTGATGCCAGCCACCGCTGCGCCGCCCAGGATCCGCCCGGATCGCTGCCACTGGCATTCCAGGAGCGCTTCTGCCTGACGGAACGGCACCCCCGCTGCGAGATGTACAAGTACGCCCAGGAGGTCGCCGCGGCGGGCGGAGTGCCGGCCGCTGACCTTCCCGGTGTCGTGTCCGCGCCGAGTGGCAAACAGGTATCGATCGCGCTCGGGTCGGCAGCCGGCAAGGGTCGTCGACCTGCGCTCATCGCAGCCGCCGGTATCGGCGGGATCCTCGCTCATCGTCCTGTTCGCGCTCCTCATGGGCAGCTGCGCGGGTGATGGCGCCGCGCCCGTGTCAACGGATGCGGTCTCGCCGGCGCCACGGTCTTCCGCCGGAGCCGGAGCCGGGGCCACGCCCGAGCCTGGGCCGACCCCGGCACGCCCGTGGCTGGGTCGACGCCGGCGGCGGAGACCGGGGAGGGAGGCACGAGCGACGCGACCCGGGCACCTGGCGCCGACGACTGGCTTGTCCGCTATGAGGTCCAGGAGGGTGAGGCGCTGCTGCGGATCGCCGAGAAGTTCGGGGTCAATCGGCGCGCCATCCTGAAGGCCAATGAGGGCATGGCCGAGCAGCAAGCCATACGTGCAGGCGGGAGACCTCATCATCGTGCCCGTGTCGGCGGACTTGTCGATCGAAGAGGTAGAGTCGATCCCTGGCTACCAAGGTCCGGCGTCCTAGACGGCCGGCGTCGTCACCAGGTCGCGTCGTTACCAGGATCAGGACTGGCAGGCGCGACACCACGTCGTGGTGAAGCCGCCGGGGGACACCTGGCTGAGGCTGTTGCCGCAGCGTGGGCATGGCTCACCGCCATGAAGGTGCACCCGCAGGAAGTCGCGCGCCTGCTTCTCGAAGGTCGGTGGCACACGCCTGCGCAACTCCGCCGACGGCCCAGTCGACGACGTCGCGGGAGGCACGGAAGAGGGCCTCGGACTCCTCGTCCGCGCCAGCGTCGCCCGTCTTCGGAAGGGCGCGAGGCGCGCCTGCCACAGGATCTCGTCGCTGTAGGCATTGCCGATGCCGGCGGCGAACGACTGGTTCTTGAGCAGATTGCCCAGCTCACCGTGATGGTGCCTGATACGCTGCTGCCAGGTCTCGAGGTCCAGCGCCGGGTCGTCGACATCGGGACCCTGCGCCTCCCAGCCGGCGACCTCTCGCTGCACGTCGGCGGGTAGCAGGTACACCTTGCCCATCCTCTTGGGGTCGCGATAGCGCAGCTCGACCTGCGTCCTCGTCGGCGGCAGCCAGTCGGCGCTCGTGTGTCCAGTCGGCGGCCCTGGGGCGAGTCCCGCCTAGCTCGGGCCCGAAGCGCCAGGACCAGCGCCGTCGCAGCTCCACGCTTTCGCTCCGCGGCTCGGCCAGGCCCATGCGACCGGTCAGCATGGCGTTGACGACGATGCGGTGGGATCCGAAGTGCAAGGTCAGGAACTTGCCCCGTTGCTAGATGTCGTCAAGGTCGAGGCCTTCGTAGCCACGGAGCTCTGCCCCGGTTCCTCGCAGACCAGTGGCTGTGTGACCGTTGTCGAGTCGAGCGAGCGTCCCGCCAGGCGAAGCAGTGAACGCGTCGGCCAGGATGCGCAGATCCGGCAGTTCGGGCATGGCCCCATTGTTGCGCGCTCCGGCGCGTGATAGCATTCGCGGGCCCCACCGAATGAGAATACGCAGACCCTGCAGACCCGGACACGGAGGAGTCATCCCGCCCATCTGGACACGGAAGACACACCGCCGCTCGAGGAGGCCCGGGATCTTGCCCGGGCTTCCTGCATGCTCGGCGAGGCGGGAGCCTATCCACCAAGGAGAGCAGACAGTTGACCGTAGAAGAGCCGAAGACCCCTGACACCGAGGAAGCCGCGATCGAGTCCGCAGACAGTGAACGAAGCCCCCGAAGGCCACCGCGCCCGGAGGCACCTGTCGAGGCCGCAGCCGAATCGGAGTCCGGTGAGACGGCCGCTGCCGAAGAGGCAGAGACCTCCGCGCCCGAGCCCGCCGTCGAAGAGGCTGACGACCCCAGCGCCCGACGCAGAGCCCCTGGCGAAGGCGCGGCAGCGCCCAGAGGCCGCCGCCGAAGAGGCGACGATCCCAGCGCCCGACGCAGAGCCCCAGGCCGAAGCCGTGGCAGCGCCCGACGCTGAGCCCCAGGCAGAAGGCGCGGCAGCGCCTGACGCAGCCGCCCCGAGGCCGCGCCGGCTGGATGAGGCCCGCCGCGGCCGAGGCCGCTCCCGATGAGGTCCCCGAGCTGAGCCCGAGCGACCCCGGATCGAGGCTACCCGCCGCGACCGGCACCGGCACCGGTCGACCTGCGGCCCGAGCCGACCACCATGGAGGAGCTCCTCGCCGAGCAGTCAGGTGACATCCCCAGCCTCAAGCACGGCGACGTGGTCGAGGGCACCATCGTCCGCATCGACAAGGACGAGATGCTGGTCGACGTCGGCGCCAAGTCCGAGGGTGTCGTCAGCAATCGCGAGCTCTACGGCCGCAACGCCGAGTCGCAGCCCGATCTGAACGTCGGCGACGTGGTCCTGGTCTACGTCCTGCAGCCCGAATCCGCCGACGGCCACGCCGTCCTCTCGCTGCGCCGCGCCGGCCTCGAGCGCAAGTGGCGCTCGATGCAGGAGCAGTTCGACGAGGGCGAGATCATCGAGGCGCCGGTCATCGACCACAACAAGGGCGGCCTGATCGTCGACTGCGGCATCCGCGGCTTCGTGCCCATCAGCCAGATCGTGGACTTCCCGCGCCGCCCGCAGAACGATCAGCCGCGCGACGCCGCCCAGGAGATCGCCGAGAAGCTGCAGCCCTACGTCGGCCGCAAGCTGCGCCTGAAGATCCTGGAGGTCAACCGCAAGGCCAACCGCCTCATCCTCTCGGAGAAGGTGGCGCTGCTACGAGGAGCGCCGCGAGAAGCGCGACGAGCTCTTCAGCAGCCTCGAGACCGGCCAGCAGGTCAAGGGCACCGTTCGCTCCATCGCCCCGTTCGGCGTCTTCGTCGACCTCGGTGGCATCGACGGCCTGGTCCACAAGAGCGAGCTGTCCTGGAACAAGGTCAACAATCCCGAGGGTGCCTACGAGGTCGGCGACGAGGTCGAGGCCGAGGTCATCGACATCAACCACGAGCGTGGTCGCATCAGCCTCTCGATCCGCCGCCTGCTGCCCGACCCGTGGCAGTCGACGGTGGCGGACCTCAAGGTCGGCGACGTGGTCGATGGCACGGTCACCAAGATCGTCAACTTCGGCGCCTTCGTCCGCGTCAAGGACGGCCTCGAGGGCCTCATCCACATCAGCGAGCTCTCGCATCAGCGCGTCGCCCATCCAGGCGATGTCGTCCACGAGGGCCAGACGCATCGAAGCTGAAGGTCATCTCGCTCGACTCCGAGCGCCATCGCCTGGGTCTCAGCCTCAAGCAGGCCGAGGAGGCGCCGGCGCGCCCCGCGCGAGAGCGTCGGCCGCGTGGTGAGCGTGGCGGCTATGACCGTGTCGCAGGCCATCCAGGAGCCCGAGGGCGGCATCGACAACACCCTCGCCGCTGCCTTCGCACAGGTGCGTCAGCAGATCGCCGAGCAGGATGCGGCCCAGGCTGGTGAGCGAGGCTGCGGCCGAGGCGGTCGAGGCCGAGGCTGTGGCCGAGGCGGTCGCAGGCCGAGGTCGTCGGACCCGAGCCAGCCGAAGCGGCAGAGGCCGAGGCCGTCGCCGAACGAGGCTGGTGGAGCGTCGAGCAGGCCCTTGAGGTCGTCGAAGCCGTCGTCGAGGCCGTCGAGGACAGTCGAGGAAGCCGGCCGAGGCGGAGCGTGCTCGCCGAGGTCGAGACGGCGCCGACGCCAGGACCCCTGAAGCGGCTGCCGGAGCGCTCGACGAGGCCGTCGAGGCCGAGGTCGTGGCCGAGGCAGCCGAAGCGGTCGAGGCCGAGGCCTCGCCGAAGAGGTGGTGGACATCGAGCGAGGCCGTCGAGGCCGAAGCCGTCGCCGAGGCGGCCGAGGAGTCGAGGAAGCCGCCGAGGCCGAGGTCGCTGCTGACCCGAGACCGCCGTCGAAGCCGAGGTGGTAGCTGAAGCCGCCGCCGAGGCGGAGGCAGACGCGGAGGCCGTGATCGAAGAGCTCAGGAGGAGCGGCCAAGGAGTAGCCGCTTCGGCTTCCGGATGGCCGCCACCGTCGCCGGCGGCCACCACGCTCCCAGCTGTGCTGCCGGCGATGCCCCGCCACGGCTGCCGCGCGATGGCGCGTCGCATGACGATGCGGTGACGACGGCTTTGCGCCCGGCGCCGGCGTCGCGGCCTGTTCGGCCGGGTGCGGTGGTAGCATGACGCAGCGGCCGTCAAGGGGTCGCCTGCAAGGAGTCGTCGCCAGCACCCTATGGATCGGTTCGACAAGTTCACCGACCGCGCTCGCAAGGTCCTGACGCTCGCGCAGGACGAGGCGCAGCGCTTCAACCACAACTACATCGGCACCGAGCACCTGCTCCTCGGCCTCGTCCGGGAGGGCGAGGGTGTCGCTGCGCGCGTGCTCGAGAACATGAACGTCGAGCTGCCCAAGGTCCGCACCGCCGTCGAGTTCATCATCGGCCGCGGCGACCGGCCCGTCGTCGGCGAGGTCGGCCTGACGCCGCGCGCCAAGCGCGTCATCGAGCTGGCCATCGACGAGGCGCGCCGCCTGGGGCACAACTACATCGGCACCGAGCACCTGCTCCTCGGCCTCGTGCGCGAGGGCGAGGGCATCGCCGCCGGCGTGCTCGAGATCGCTCGGCGTCAACCTCGACAAGGTCCGCCACGAGGTCATCCGCGTGCTCAGCCAGTCGAGCGCGTCCGGCCCCAGCAGCAGCAGCGGTGACGCCAAGCGAGGCGGCGGCAGCAAGACGCCCACCTCGACCAGCTCGGCATCAACCTCACCGAGGCTGCCCGCGCGGCAAGCTCGACCCCGTCATCGGCCGCGAGAAGGAGATCGAGCGGGTCGTCCAGATCCTGTCCCGGCGAACGCAAGAACAACCCGGCCCTCATCGGCGAGCCCGGCGTCGGCAAGACCGCCATCGCCGAGGGCCTCGCCCAGCGCATCGTCTCCGGTGACATCCCGGAGACGCTGGCCGACAAGCGCGTGCTGACGCTGGACATCGGCTCGCTGGTGGCCGGCACCAAGTACCGCGGCGAGTTCGAGGAGCGCCTCAAGAAGATCATCGAGGAGCTGCGCAGCACCAACGACGCCATCCTCTTCATCGACGAGCTGCACACGCTCGTCGGTGCCGGCGCGGCCGAGGGCGCCATCGACGCGGCCAACATCCTCAAGCCGCCGCTGGCGCGCGGCGAGCTGCAGTGCATCGGCGCGACCACGCTCGACGAGTTCCGCAAGTACATCGAGAAGGACGCCGCCCTCGAGCGTCGCTTCCAGCCGGTGCATGGTCGAGGAGCCCACGCTCGAGCAGACGATCGACATCCTCTTCGGCATCCGCGAGGGCTTCGAGCAGCACCACCGCGTCAAGATCACCGACGAGGCCTGCCGAGCCGCGGCCGACCTGTCCGATCCGCTACATCACCGACCGCCACCTGCCGGACAAGGCCATCGACCTCATCGACGAGGCCGCCAGCCGCGTGCGCCTGCGCCACAGCTCCACGCCCGCCGGAGCTGAAGGCCAGCCAGAAGGAGCTGGAGCGCATCGCCAAGGAGAAGGAGGCCGCGGTCAACGACCAGGACTACGAGCGCGCGCAGGACCTGCGTGACGCGGAGTCCGCGCGCCAAGGCCAGCGCCGACCAGCTGCGCAGCGACTGGCAGGCCGCGCTGGCCGCCGAGACGCCAGAGGTGACCGACGAGGACATCGCCCAGGTCGTGGCGCTGTGGACCGGCATCCCGGTCACGCGCATCGCCCAGGAGGAGTCCGAGCGGCTGCTGCAGATGGAGGACGCGCTGCACAAGCGTGTCATCGGCCAGAACGAGGCCATCGACACCGTCTCCAAGGCCGTTCGCCGCGCCCGCGCCGGCCTCAAGGACCCCAAGCGCCCCATCGGCTCGTTCATCTTCCTCGGCCCCACCGGCGTGGGCAAGACGGAGCTGGCCAAGACGCTCGCCGAGTTCATGTTCGGCAGCGAGGATTCGCTCATCAAGATCGACATGAGCGAGTTCATGGAGCGCCACAACGTGAGCCGCCTGGTCGGCGCGCCGCCAGGCTACGTCGGCTTCGAGGAGGGCGGCCAGCTGACCGAGGCCGTGCGCCGCAAGTCCTACTCCGTGGTGCTGCTCGACGAGATCGAGAAGGCGCACCCCGAGGTCTTCAACATGCTGCTGCAGATCCTCGAGGACGGGCACCTGTCCGACTGCCAAGGGGCGGCGTGTCGACTTCCGCAACACCATCATCATCATGACCAGCAACGTCGGCGCCAGCGATCTGCTGAAGGACACCTCGCTCGGCTTCCGACCGGTCTCGCCCGACGAGGACAAGGAGCGCGAAGCGCAGTACGACCGCATGAAGGACAAGGTGCTCGAGCAGCTCAAGTCGAGCTTCCGGCCCGAGTTCCTGAACCGGATCGACTCGCAGGTCGTGTTCCGCTCGCTCACGGTCGACTGAGATCCGGCAGATCGTGGACCTGCTCTTGGCCCGTGTGCGGCAGCAGCTGCGAGCTCAGCAGATCGGCTTCGAGGTCACCGAGGAGGCCAAGGACCACGTCATCAAGCTCGGCTACGACGTGGACTACGGTGCGCGTCCGCTGCGTCGCGTCATCCAGAACATGATCGAGGACCCGCTCGCCGAAGCGCTGCTGGTGGGTCGCTTCAAGGCCGGCGACACGGTCCGGGTCGACCGCTCGGAGGAATCCGGCCTGTCCATCGAGTCCGTCACGGAGAAGACTCCCGTCGAGGCCGTCTAGGCCGTGGCGCGCTCCCGGGGCGGCAGCGAGTACGTCTGCCAGTCCTGCGCCGCGACCTTCCCGCGGTGGGAAGGTCAGTGCCGCGCGTGCGGCGCCTGGAACTCGCTGGTCGAGACGCTCCTGCGGCCGTCCGAGCGCCGTTCGGCTGGACGCAGCGGCCGCGCGCTATCCCGGCGGCGCGGAACCACGACCGTTGGGCTCGTTGGCGGCCTCCGCCGCCGCGCGCCGTCCGACCGGTCTGGGCGAGGTCGACCGGCTGCTGGGCGGTGGGCTGGTGCCGGGCTCGCTCCTGCTGCTGGGCGGTGAGCCGGGCATCGGCAAGTCCACGCTCGTCCTGCAGATGGCCGGGGCCATCGCGGCCAGCGCTTCGGTCGGGGCGGAAACCGCGGTCCTCTACGCCAGCGCCGAGGAGTCGGCGGCGCAGCTGCACCTGCGGGCGGCTCGCCTGGGACTCACCGGCAGTCGCGCCGATGAGGCGCTCAGCGTCCTCGCCAGCACAGACGTGGCCGCCATCGTCAGTGCGGCCGCGGCGGCGCAGCCCGGACTGCTCGTCGTCGATTCCATCCAGACTGTGCAGGTCGATGGCCTTGATGGACCGCCGGGCTCGGTGGGGCAGGTCCGTGAGTCGGCCATCCAGTTGGGCGCCTTCGCACGCGAGCTGGGCGTGCCCGTGCTGCTCGTCGGTCATGTCACCAAGGACGGCACGCTTGCCGGACCACGCACGCTGGAGCACCTCGTCGATGCCGTCCTCATGCTCGAGGGCGACCGCTACGGCTCGCTCCGACTGCTGCGAGCGCTCAAGAACCGCCACGGCTCGACCGAGGAGGTCGGGGTCATGGAGATGACGGCCGACGGACTGCACGAGGTCCGCGACAGCGCCGCCGCCTTCCTCGGCAGTGGTCACCGGGAGGCACCCGGCGTCGCCGTGGCGGCCGTCCTGGAGGGCAGCCGGCCGCTGCTGGTGGAGGTGCAGGCCCTGGTGGCGCCGGCTGGCGGTATGGGCTTGCCCCGGCGCACCGTCGCCGGTCTTGACGCCAACCGACTGGCGCTGCTCATCGCGGTGCTGGCGCGTCGCGGCGGCGTCGACGTCAGCGGCCGCGACGTCTACGCCAGCCTGGCCGGTGGTCTCACCGTCAGCGAACCCGCGCTGGACCTGGCGCTGGCGCTCGCTGTCGCCGCCTCAGCGCGTGATCAGGCCTTGCCCGCGGACATGCTCGTGTGCGGTGAGGTCTCGCTGCTGGGCGAGGTGCGGCCCGTGCGCGGACTCGACCGGCGGCTGCGCGAGGCGGCGCGCCTGGGCTTCCGTCGGGCGCTCGTCCCGGCCGCTGCCGGTGCAGCCTCCGGAGCCCCCATCCCCAAGGGTCTGGAGCTGGTTCGCGTGGAAACCTTGCGGGATGCGCTGGCGACGGCCTTCGACATCTCCGCTGGTACCTCTGGGTAGAGCCCGGGAGTACGCTGCTTCTGGTAGCGTGCCATGGCCATGTTGAAGTTCATCCGCCTGCTGGGGGGTGCGCTGGGAGTCATCCTGGCCATAGCCCTGACGGGCTTCGACGGCACGTCTGCAACCCTGCTCGAGGACTCGACCGAGGGTCGTCTCCTGCTGGTCGCCTGGGTCGTGGCCTGGGGCATGATCGGCTTCGCCATCGCGCCGTACATCACCGTCGCCCCCGCGCGCTGGCTCATGCGGGCGGTGACCGACATGTCCACCGACGAGTTCGTGGCGGCCATCGTGGGCCTGATCCTGGGCCTGCTGATGGGCTTCCTGCTGGGCCTGCCGCTTACCACGCTGCCCGGTCCGGCCGGTCTGCTGCTGCCGATCGGTGTCTCGATCGTGCTGGCGCTGGGCATGATGGGGCTGACCGTGGCCAAGCGTCGCGACCTGCGCGATGCCATCCGCGAGCTGGGGATGTTCCGCCGCGAGGCGGTCGAGGCCAAGGCCCCGGAGCAGTTCGACCAGGTCACCTACCTCGACACCAGCGCCATCATCGACGGGCGCATCGTCGACGTCGTGGCCTCCGGGTTCCTCTCCGGACTGCTGGTCGTCCCTCGCTTCGTGCTGGGTGAGCTGCAGCACATCGCCGACGACGCCCACCCCGGCCGTCGCAACCGTGGACGCCGCGGCATGGACGTGCTGGCAGTGCTGCAGAAGGACCATCGTATCGAGGTCGAGATGAGCGCCGAGGACGATCCCAGCGCCAGCGACCGTGGATGCCAAGCTGGTGGCCCTGGCCCAGGCGCGCGATGCAGCCATCCTCACCACCGACTACAACCTCAACCGCGTCGCGCAGCTGCAGGGTGTGCGCGTGATGAACCTCAACCAGCTGGCCAACGCGCTGAAGCCGGCCTTCCTGCCGGGCGAGGAGCTGCGCGTCAGGGTCATCCAGGAGGGCAAGGAGCCCGGTCAGGGCGTGGCCTTCCTCGACGACGGCACCATGGTCGTGGTCGAGGGCGGCAGCGAGCACATCGAGGGCGAGCTCGACGTCACCGTCACGCGCATCCTCCAGACGGTCGCGGGCCGCATGATCTTCGCCGAGCGGGCGCCCGACGCCTGAGCTCGCGATGGGGGCACCAGAGCCCGGAGCGGAGCCTGACTAGCGGCAGCGCCAGCGCCCGGCACGAAGCGGCTGGGCGGGGCACACTGCAGGGTGATCCATCAGCAACTCGCTGACGCAGTCATCGTGGCCGCTGGCAGCAGCCGCCGCATGGGCGGGCAGGACAAGCTCGGCTGGCCATCGCCGGGTCGTCTCGATCCTGCGCTGGTCGGTCGAGGCCCTGGCGTCCTGCTCCCGACATCGCTCGTGTCATCGTCGTCACGGCCGCCGACCGCGTCGACGAGCTGCGCGCGGCGTCGTGGCTGGTCAGCGCTGGACGCGATCGTCGTGCCCGGCGGCCGGCGGCGCCAGGACTCGGTCGCCGCTGGGCGTGCGCGCTGCCAGCGCCGACATCGTGCTGGTGCACGACGCCGCTCGCCCCTTCGTCTCGGCCGCGCTGGTCGCACGGGTGGTGGCGGGCGTGCGCGACGCACGGCGCGGCGATCCCGGCGCTGCCGGTCGTGGACGCCCTCAAGCGCGTGGAGGGCGTCCACATCAGCGGCTCCGCCGAGCGTGCCGGGCTCTATCGTGCCCAGACACCGCAGGGCGCCCGGCGGGAGCTGCTGCGGGCCGCAGCCGATGGCCACGCGCACGGCGCAGGAGGACATCCCCGATGAGGCCGATCTGCTGGCCCGCGACGGCGTGGCCGTGGCCATCGTGGCCGGCGACGCCGACAACATCAAGGTGACGCTGCCCGAGGACCTGGATCTGGCCCGGCGCCTGGCGGGGAGGGTGCCGCCCGACGTGTCGCCCACGGCAGCGACAGCCATCCGTTCGGCCCCGACGACGGACTGCGCCTGGGGGCCTGACGCATCGACGCTGCTCCCCGGCTGCAGGGCCACTCGGACGGAGACGTCGTGCTGCATGCCCTGTGTGACGCCCTGCTGGCGGCGAGCTGGCGGCGGGCGACCTGGGCCGCCTGTTCCCATCGGGACGACCGGCACACCCGCGGCATCGACAGCCGTGAGCTGGTGCGCGAGGTGATGCGGCGCGTCGACAGCGCCGGTCTCGCGGTCGAAAGCGTCGACGTCACCATCCTGGGCTCGCGTCCGCGGCTGGGCGGCCGCGCCTTGACGCCATGGCGGAGCTCATCGGCGAGCCTGCTGCGCGTCGCAGCGCGGACGCGTCTCGGTCAAGGCCGCGACCGCTAACCTCAGTGGTGACGAGGGTGCCGGCCGCGTCATCAGCGCGTCCTGCCTCGTCTGCGTGGTGTCCCGATGAGCCTGCGGTTCCGCAACACGCTCGGTGGTGCCGTCGAGCCGTTCGAGCCCCTCGAGCCCGGCCACGTGCGCATGTACACCTGCGGCCCCACCGTGTACGCCCCGGCCCACGTCGGCAACTTCCGCTCGTTCGTCTTCGCCGACCTCGTGCGCCGTACGCTGCTCTTCCTGCGGCTACCGCGTGACCTGGGTGATGAACATCACCGACGTCGACGACAAGATCATCCGAGATGCCGCCGCGGCCGGCATCCCCATCGGCGAGCTGACCGCGCGCTACACCACGGCGCTTCCTCGAGGACCTCGAGCACCTGGGCATCCCGCGAGCCCGATGTCATGCCCCGCGCGACCGAGCACATCGACGAGATGGTCGCGCTCATCGAGACGCTCATCGAGAAGGGTCACGCCTACCAGGCGAGGACGGCTCGGTCTTCTTCCGGATCGCCTCCTGGCCTGCCTACGGACGAGCTGGCTCGCACCTCGATCCCGAGCAGCAGCGTAGCGGCGAGCGGGTGGAGGCCGACGAGTACGACAAGGACGACGTCCGCGACTTCGCACTGTGGAAGGCGGCCAAGCCGGGCGAGCCGAGCTGGTCGACGCCGCTGGGCGAAGGTCGGCCCGGCTGGCACATCGAGTGCTCGGCCATGAGCATGCGCTACCTGGGCGCCGACCTTCGACATCCACACCGGTGGCGTCGACCTCGTCTTCCCGCATCACGAGGACGAGATCGCGCAGTCGGAGGCGGCCACCGGCCAGCCGTTCGTCCGCACCTGGCTGCACTGCGCACACCTGCGGATGAGCGGCGACAAGATGGCCAAGCGCAGCGGCAACTTCAGTCGCCCGGCCGATGTCTACGCGTCCGGTACCAGCCCAAGGGCGCTGCGCTACGCGCTGATGGCCAGCGCACTACCGCTCGCCGCTCGACTTCAGCGAGCGACTCGCTGCTGGCGGCCACGGCCGCCGTCGAGCGGCATCGGCACCGCCGTGGCCGCGCTAGATGCCTACACCGAGGAGCGGCCGATGACGACTCGCTGCCGGAGCGTGCTGCACGCGCTCGCGCCGCCTTCGCCGCAGGCCTGGACGATGACCTCAACATCTCCGAGGCGCTGGCCGCCGTCGTTCGACCTCGTGCGCGAGCTCAACAGCCGCGTCGCGGCCCGCTCCATCTCGACGGCCGATGCGCGCCGTGGCGCCGCGGCCATCCGTGAGCTGGACTCGTGTGCTGGCGGTCCTCGACGAGGCCGACGACGAGCTCGACGCCCGAGCTCGTGGCGCTGCTGGACGCCCGCATCGGCCGCTCGCGCCGCGCGCGACTGGGCGCGCAGCGATGAGCTGCGCGATGCGCTCGCCGCGGCCGGCGTCGTGGTCGAGGACACACCCGACGGCCAGCGCTGGCGAAGGAGTTGACATGACCGACGGGCCTCGCGACAGCACCAGCCGATCCCCCGCGCAGGCCGGCGAGCGCGACCGCGCCGGCGACCGGCCCGCGAACAGCCCAGCCGGGGACGTCGCCCGGTCTCAGACCCACCGCCTGCCGCCCGCTCGCCGAGGGTCCCGGGCGGTCGGACGCCCGGCACGGGCCCGCCGCGGTCCGCCGCCCGGCCGACCGGCCCTATGGCAACAAGCCGCCAGGCGGGCCGACGGCAGCAACCGCCCCCATGGCCGTACGCGCTCGCCTGCCGTGGCCGGGCCTACGGCGCCAAGCCGGCTGGTCGCCCCTACGGATCGCGCGCCCGCCGGACGCCCTGGCGGGCCGACCCGCTACCACGCGACGATCGGCCGCCGATCGGCTACGGAGTGGCCCGCGCCGTGACGTGCCACCTCCGCAGCGACGTCAGCAGGACGAGGCGCCGGAGCGCGCGTCGAGTACGGCCGGCAGCGATCGCCGGCCCGGGCCTCCGCCCGGCGCGGAGCTCGTGGGGCCGTGATGCGGCCCGCGCGGTCCTCGGGGTGATTGGGATCGCCGTCGACTCGCACCGGCGGGCCTCGCCCACGCATGGGCCTGGCGCCCGCGGACGGTGCTCGCCGAGGACGAGGAGATCGTGGCCGGTCGTCGGCCGGTCGAGGAGGCCTTCGCCGCACGCCGCGAGGCCCAGCGTCTGCTGGTCGTGCCGGAGCGCCGTGCCGCGCTCGACCAGCTCGTGCTGCACGCGACCACCCTGCGCATCCCGGTGGTCGAGGTCGAGGGTGGCACCATCACCGCCGTCACCGGCTTCGACGGCCACCAGGGTGTCGCGCTGGTGGTGGCACCGCGCCGCTGGGCCACGCTCGACGAGGTGCTGGCGCTGGCCAAGTCGCGCCACGAGCCGCCGTTCCTGCTGGCGCTCGACCACCTCGAGGATCCGCAGAACGTGGGCACGCTGCTGCGCTCCGCCGAAGCCTGCGGCGTCCACGGCGTCATCTTCCCTACGCGCGGAGCGGCGCCCATCAGCCCGGCCGCCATCAAGACCTCGGCCGGTGCCGTGGAGCACCTGCTGCTGGTGCCCATGCCCGACCTGGCCGCCGGCCTGGTGGACCTGCACACGCGAGGCGTACGCGTCATCGGCGCCGACGGGATGCCTCGATGACCGTGCGCGAGGTCGATCTGCGCGGTCCGGTCGTCATCGTCACCGGCTCGGAGGGGCGCGGCCTCAACGCCAAGGTGCGCAAGCGCGTCGACCTCATGGCACGCATCCCGATGCGCGGCAAGGTGGCCTCGCTCAACGCCTCGGTGGCCGGCTCGGTGTTCCTCTTCGAGGCGGCTGCCCAGCGCGACCTGCCCGAGGCCGAGCGCCCCGTGCGGTGACCGGCCTGCCGCCGACGGCGCAACACGCCAGCTCCCGCCGCCGATCTCGACGACGTCGCGCCGCCGGCAATGCCCGCAGCATCTGCCGGCCCGGCCGGCCAGGCCGCGACGGACACGCTGTCGGTACCTGACGGCGATGACCTCGTGCCCGAAGCACCGCCGCCCCGCCGCAGCCGGACGAGCCGGCCTGACCGCGTGCGGCGGGCGTCGCTTGCGGATCTTGCGGTTCGTGCGGTACCATTCGGCGTCGCCGCCGACGTAGCTCAATTGGTAGAGCAGTGGTTTTGTAAACCACCGGTTCCGGGTTCGAGTCCCGTCGTCGGCTCCAACTGAAGAGGATGCTGTGTCCTCCCTCACCACAGGGGCTTCGGCTTCGAGGGGCGCACGGAAACACGGGTAGGTTGAGCAGGTGGTGAGCTCCGCTGACTGTAGATCAGCCGTCTTCGACTGTGGGGGTTCGATTCCCTCCCTGCCCACCATCACCAACGGCGTCCTCTTGTAGAGCCCACAATCGCCCAGCGCGCCCACATAGCTCAGCGGCAGAGCACTTCCTTGGTAAGGAAGAGGTCTTGGGTTCAAGTCCCAATGTGGGCTCCACCTGATCTCCTCCGATCCGCCCACCGGTAGCGGTGCGCGTTCCGGGGGCCAAGCGGACTACGAGGATGGCCAAGCAGAAGTTCGAGCGCACCAAGCCCCACGTCAACATCGGCACCATCGGTCACATCGACCATGGCAAGACCAGCCTGACGGCGGCCATCACCAAGTACCTGGCCCTCAAGGGCGAGGCGAAGTACCGTGCCTTCGACACGATCGACAACGCCCCCGAGGAGCGCGAGCGCGGCATCACCATCGCCATCGCCCACGTCGAGTACGAGACCGACGCCCGCCACTACGCCCACGTCGACTGCCCCGGCCACGCCGACTACATCAAGAACATGATCACCGGTGCCGCCCAGATGGACGGCGCCATCCTCGTGGTCGCGGCCACCGACGGCCCCATGCCCCAGACGCGCGAGCACATCCTCCTGGCGCGCCAGGTGGAGGTGCCCTACATCGTCGTCTTCCTCAACAAGGTCGACATGGTCGACGACGAGGAGCTGCTCGAGCTCGTCGAGCTCGAGGTCCGCGAGCTGCTCTCCAAGTACGAGTTCCCCGGCGACGACCTGCCGGTCGTGCGCGGCTCCGCGCTCAAGGCCCTCGAGGCCCCCGACGACGTCACGACGCAGGCCTACGCGCCCATCCAGGAGCTGATGGACGCGGTCGACTCCTACATCCCCACCCCCGAGCGCGCCGTCGACAAGCCCTTCCTCATGCCCGTCGAGGACGTCTTCTCCATCAAGGGCCGCGGCACCGTCGCCACCGGCCGCGTCGAGCGTGGCGTGGTCAAGGTCCACCAGGAAGTCGAGATGGTCGGCATCAAGCCCACCCGCAAGGTCGTCGTGACCGGCGTCGAGATGTTCAACAAGCTGCTCGACTAGGGCCAGGCCGGCGACAACATCGGCACCCTGCTGCGCGGCATCGAGCGCGACGAGATCGAGCGCGGCCAGGTGCTCGCCGCGGCCGGCTCCATCAAGCCCCACACCAAGTTCACCGCCCGCGTCTACGTCCTGACCAAGGAGGAGGGCGGCCGCCATACCCCCTTCTACAACGGCTACCGGCCCCAGTTCTACCTGCGCACCACCGACGTCACCGGGGCCATCGGCCTCCAGGGCGGTGCCGAGATCGTCATGCCCGGCGACCACGTCGACATGGACGTCGAGCTCATCACCCCCATCGCCCTCGAGCCCGGCCAGCGCTTCGCCATCCGTGAGGGTGGCCGCACCGTCGGCGCCGGCGCCATCATCTCGGTCGAGGACTAGACTGCGTGGCAAAGGCCGAGAACCGCCCCGTCATCACGCTCGCCTGCACCGAGTGCAAGGAGCGGACCTACACGACGGAGAAGAACAAGAAGAACGATCCCGGTCGTATCGAGCTACGCCGCTACTGCCCTCGCTGTCGACGGCATACACTTCACCGGGAGACGAAGTAGGGCCGGCAGCTCGATACCATAGGCGCGTAGCTCAATTTGGCAGAGCACTGGTCTCCAAAACCAGGGGTTGTGGGTTCGAGTCCCGCCGCGCCTGCCACTCCTGCAAACAGCCCCAGATGACACGAAGAGAACCGTGATCGGTCGGATCCGCCACTACCTGACCGAATCCTGGTCAGAACTGAAGAAGGTGACCTGGCCCACGCGGGAGCATGTCCGCAACCTGACGGTCCTCGTCTTCGTGATCAGCGGCATCTTCGGGCTCTACATCGGGTTCTGGGACCTGCTCTGGACCAGCGTCCTGCGCTTCATCACGGATACCTTCTAGATGACCAGCTTCCTCGACCACCTGACCGAGTCGGCGCAGCCGGAGAAGCGCTGGTACGTCATCCACACCTACTCGGGCTACGAGAAGAAGGTCAAGACCAACCTCGAGCACCGCATCGAGACGATGGGCATGGAGGACAAGATCTACCAGGTCCTGGTGCCCGAGGAGGACGAGATCGAGATCCGCGGTGGCCAGCGCGTCACCGTCCAGAAGAAGGTCTTCCCCGGCTACGTGCTGGTGGAGATGATCCTCGACCCCGAATCGTGGTTCGTCGTGCGCAACACGCCCGGCGTCACCAGCTTCGTCGGCGGCGGCAACATCCCCGGCTCGCGCAACGAGCCGATGCCGCTCGAGGAGCACGAGGTCAAGCAGATCCTGCGCCAGATGGGCGTGGAGACTCCCAAGTACCGCGTCGCCTTCACCAAGGGTCAGTCCGTGCGCGTCACCGACGGCCCCTTCGCCGAGTTCATCGGCACCGTCGACGAGGTCAACCCCGAGCGCAACAAGCTCAAGGTCCTGGTCAGCATCTTCGGGCGTGAGACGCCCGTCGAGCTGGACTTCCTGCAGGTCGAGAAGCTCTAGTCACGCGACCGGCACCCTGACGACAACGAGGTAGAACGAGACGAACCGATGGCCAAGAAGATCCGCACCGTCCTGACCCTGCAGCTGCCCGCCGGAAAGGCCACGCCGGCCCCGCCCGTGGGCACCGCGCTGGGTCCGCACGGCATCAACATCGTCGAGTTCACCAAGACCTACAACGAGCGGACGGCGGCCCAGAGTCGGCCAGATCATCCCCGCCCGCATCACCATCTTCGAGGACCGCAGCTTCACCTTCATCCTCAAGACCCCGCCCGCGGCAGACCTGCTGCGCAAGGCGGCGGGCGTGGAGAAGGGCTCCGGTGCTCCCGATCGCGACCCCGACGTGGGCAAGGTCACCCAGGCCCAGCTGCTTGAGATCGCCGAGATCAAGAAGGCCGACCTCAACGCCGATGATCCCGAGATGGCAGCCCGCGTCATCGCCGGCACCGCCCGCTCGATGGGCATCGAGATCGTCGACTAGCACTCAGCCGCTGCTTCGTCCGCCGGCCGGGCCGGACGGAGCGCCAGCGCGGCTCGAGGCCGCAGCAACCGGCACGTCCACCCCGCGTCGCCAGGGGGAGGCCGCCAACGGCCGCAGTGAAAGGAACCAGCCACATGGGCAAGCACGGAAAGCGATACCAGGACGCCGCCAAGCTCGTCGAGCACGGCAAGACCTACGAGCCTGACGAGGCCATGGCACTCCTGAAGGAGACCTCCACGACCAAGTTCGACGGCTCCGTCGAGGCCCACATCCGCCTCGGCGTCGACCCGCGTCACGCCGAGCAGATGGTGCGCGGCACTGTCTCCCTGCCGCACGGCAGCGGCAAGGTCGTGCGCGTCGCCGTCTTCGCCCAGGGCGACAAGGCCGCCGAGGCCACCGCTGCCGGCGCCGACATCGTCGGAGCCGATGACCTCGCCGAGAAGATCGAGGGCGGCTGGCTGGACTTCGACGTGGCCGTGGCCACGCCCGACATGATGGGCCGCGTGGGCAAGCTCGGCCGCATCCTTGGACGCCGCGGCCTCATGCCCAACCCCAAGGCCGGCACCGTCACCTTCGACATCGAGCAGGTGGTCAACGAGCTCAAGGGTGGCCGTATCGAGTTCAAGGTCGACAAGGGCGGCATCATCCACGTGCCCTTCGGCAAGTCCGGCTTCGAGCCGGCGCAGCTGGTCGACAACCTCGCCGCCCTGACCGATGCCATCAACCGTGCCCGGCCCAAGGAAGTCAAGGGCCAGTATTTCAAGAGCCTGACCGTCGCCTCGACCATGGGCCCCGGCATCCGCGTGGATGTACCCGGCCTGCTGGCGCGAGCTGCGGCCTAGCAAGGCGACGGGCACCTGGCCCGCACCACAGCGTTGACGGGACGCTTCCCGTCGAAACGAAGATCGTTCCGCCAGAGACAGCGATGCGTCCGAGGGAGCCAGCAGGCTCCCGCGCCGCCGGCCCTCCTGGGTCGGCCGGACCGGACCGAAATCGTCGACCGGACCGCCGCATAGCGGGGACGCCGACGGGCACGCCAAGGCAGGTGTCGAACCGGACCTCCGTCCGGGGCTGCGCGTCGCAGCGACCGATACTCCTGTGCGGGACTCACAGGGGTCGTCGCAGAAGCGTCGCACCCATGGAAAGGAGGTCACATGCCCACAGAAGCCAAGCAGGCAGCCGTGGCGGAGCTCGTCGAGCTCCTCAAGGAGGCGAACACGACGATCGTCTCCGACCATCGGGGTCTGTCGGTGGCTGAGCTGCTCAAGGTGCGCCGGGAGTTGCGCGCGAAGGACATCCAGTACCGAGTCATCAAGAACCGACTGGCCAAGATCGCGGCTGAACAGGCCGGGCGTACGGAGCTCATCCCGCTCCTCACCGGGCCCAGCGCGATCGCCATCGGTGCGGCCGACGAGTCTTCGCTCGCCAAGGGCCTGCTGGATGCCACCAAGCCCTTCCAGGTCGAGATCCGTGGCGCCGCCATGAACGGCGAGACGGTCGATGCGGCTGCAGTAGCTGCGCTCGCCAAGCTACCCAGCCGCGACGTGCTGCTGGCCCAACTGGCCGGCGGCATGGCCTCGCCCTTGAGCACGATGGCGAGCCTCTTCGCTGCTCCGCTGCGAAATCTCGGCTACGGCCTCGCGCAGCTGCATGAGCAGCGCGAAGCGGCTGAAGCCGCCTAGCTCCACCACCGACTCCTGTACCCGACACGACATCACGAAAGGAACCAGATCCCAATGGCCAAGCTATCCCAGGAAGACATCCTCACCGCTATCGACGGCATGACCGTGCTCGAGCTTTCCGAGTTCATCAAGGCCTTCGAAGAGCGCTACGGCGTCACCGCTGCAGCTCCGGCCGCGGCTGCTGTCGCTGCCGCTCCCGCCGCCGGCGAAGCCGCCGAGGCGGCTGAGGAGCAGACCGAGTTCGAGGCTGTGCTGACCGAGGTCGGCCCCAACAAGATCCCCGTCATCAAGGTCGTGCGCGAGCTGACCGGCCTCGGCCTCAAGGAGGCCAAGGACCTCGTCGACGCTGCCCCCAAGGCTGTCAAGGAGGGCGTGGACAAGGACGAGGCCGAGAAGATCAAGGCTGCGCTCGAGGAGCAGGGCGCCAAGGTCGAGATCAAGTAGCCCTCGCTCATTCCTGTTCGAGAGGGGAGCCCGTCCCGGCTCCCCTCTTGTCATTCGTGCCCGGCCCCCGGACCACGCCCCGCGCTGGTCCGCCCCGGGAGCTCACGTGAACCCGTTCCTCGTACATGTGCGCGTGACGTCGCACGCCCTCCGCGATGCATGCGCCCGTTTGACGGTTCGTCGATGACGCGGTACCATACACGGTCGGTGAGCGCGGCCCTTTACTTTTCAACGACCCATGTGGTCGGATTCCCGTGCCTTGATCGCCTCTCCCTGAGGCCAGGAGTGCCCCATGACCTTGTCTGAAGTCGATCGTCGGCGTGCGCCCGTGACGTTGGAGCGCGAACGATACTCCCGGATCCCTGAAGTCCTGCCTATCCCCGACCTGATCGAACTTCAGCGCAAGTCGTACGACTGGTTCATCGAACGTGGCCTGCGTGACCTCCTCGACGAGATCAGCCCTATCGCCGACTTCACCGGCAAGTCCATGGAGCTGCACTTCAACGGCTACGAATTCGGCGAGCCCAAGTACGACCAGCTCGAGTGCCGTGCCCGGGACCTGACCTATAGCCGTCCGCTGTACGTCGAGGTGGAGCTCGTCATCCACGAGACCGGCGAGCACATCGCCCAGCGTGTCTACATGGGTGACTTCCCCAGCATGACCGAGCGCGGCACGTTCATCATCAACGGCGCCGAGCGCGTGGTCGTGAGTCAGCTGGTGCGCAGCCCCGGCGTCTACTACACCAGCACCGAGGACGCCAACACCGGCCGCCAGCTGTTCAGCGCCAAGGTCATCCCCAACCGCGGAGCCTGGCTGGAGTTCGAGACGTCAGCCAAGAACGTGCTCTACGTCAAGGTCGACCGCAAGCGCAAGCTGGAAGCCACCAAGCTCCTCCGCGCCGTGGGCTACGAGACCAATGACGAGATCGTCGGTCTCTTCAAGCGCGTCGACACCGGCGAGACCAGCTTCGTCAGCGAGACCCTTGACAAGGACACCACGACCACGCGCATGGAAGCGCTCATCGAGGTCTACAAGAAGCTGCGCCCGGGCGACCCGCCCACCGGCGACAACGCCGAGAAGCTCGTCGAGAGCCTCTTCTTCAACTTCCGCCGCTACGACCTGGGTCGTGTCGGCCGCTACAAGTTCAACAAGAAGCTGGGTCCGGTGGCGGACCGCATGGGCATCAAGCTGCCCGAGGTCGAGCGCACCATCACCAAGGAGGACATCGCCGTCATCGTCGGCCACCTCATCGAGCTCGATAACGGGCTGGGTACCGCCGACGACATCGACCACCTCGGCAACCGTCGCATCCGCGCCAACGGCGAGCTGATCCAGAACGCCTTCCGCGTGGGCCTCTTGCGCATGGAGCGCGTGGTCAAGGAGCGCATGACCATCCAGGAGCCGGAGAAGGCGACGCCTAACGTGCTCGTCAACATCCGGCCGGTCGTGGCCGCCATGAAGGAGTTCTTCGGCGGCAGCCAGCTCTCCCAGTTCATGGACCAGACCAACCCGCTGGCCGAGCTCACCAGCAAGCGTCGCCTCTCCGCGCTGGGCCCGGGTGGCTTGTCGCGCGAGCGCGCCGGCTTCGACGTCCGCGACGTCCACCACAGCCACTACGGTCGCATCTGCCCCATCGAGACGCCGGAGGGCCCGAACATCGGCCTCATCGGCTCCCTCGCCACGTACGGCCGCATCAACGAATACGGCTTCATCGAGACGCCCTACCGCAAGGTCAAGCGCCTCGCTGACTACAAGGACAAGGCCCTCATCGACGAGATCGCCGGCGAGGATGTCGTCACCGCCGACGGTGTGGTGGTCCTCGAGAAGGGCCTGCCCATGACGCCGGAGGCCGTGGACGAGCTGAAGGCACAGAAGCGCAAGGCCTTCAGGATCAAGCCGCGTGTGACCCAGGAGATCGAGTACCTGGCGGCCTACGACGAGGAAGAGCGCTACGTCGCACAGGCCAATACCAGGCTCGACGAGAAGGGCTACTTCGTGGACGAGAAGGTGCCGGCTCGGCACCTCGACCAGTTCCCCGAGGCGCGGCCCAGCCAGATCGACTACATGGACGTCAGCCCCAAGCAGGTCGTGTCCGTGGCTACGGCCCTCATCCCATTCCTGGAGCACGACGATGCCAACCGTGCCCTCATGGGCTCCAACATGCAGCGGCAGGCCGTGCCACTGCTTGAGCCCGAGTCACCCATCGTGGGTACGGGCATGGAGGCGCGTGCCGCCAAGGACTCGGGCCAGGTCGTCGTCGCCCGAGCCGCCGGCGTGGTCACGTCGGTGACTGCAGACCTCATCACGATCGAGGAGGACGACGGCGAGCTGCGCCAGTACCCCCTTGAGAAGTTCGTGCGTTCCAACCAGGGCACCTGCATCAACCATCGCCCCATGGTGGAGGTGGGCATGCGCGTGGCCGAGAGCGCGGTGCTGGCCGACTCCTCCTCCACGGATGGCGGGGAGCTGGCACTGGGCCGCAACATCCTCGTCGCCTTCATGAGCTGGGAGGGCGGCAACTATGAGGACGCCATCGTCGTCAGCGACCGCCTGGTGCGCGAGGACCTCTTCACCAGCATCCACATCGAGAAGCACGAGCTGGAGTCGCGTGACACCAAGCTCGGCCCCGAGGAGATCACGCGAGACATCCCCAACGTGGGTGAGGACTCGCTCAAGGACCTCGACGAGGACGGTGTCGTCTACGTCGGCGCCGAAGTGCAGCCCGGTGACATCCTGGTCGGCAAGATCACACCCAAGGGTGAGACCGAGCTGACGGCGGAGGAACGATTGCTGCGTGCCATCTTCGGCGAGAAGGCGCGTGAGGTGAAGGACTCCAGCCTGCGTCTGCCTCACGGCGAGCGCGGCAAGGTCGTGGACATCCGCGAGTTCAATCGAGACAACGGCGATGAGCTGCCCCCGGGGGTCAACCGCCTTATCCGCGTCAGTGTCGCCGCCAAGCGCAAGATCAGCGTCGGCGACAAGATGGCCGGGCGGCACGGCAACAAGGGTGTCGTGGCCAAGATCCTGCCGCAGGAAGACATGCCGTTCCTGCCCGATGGCACCCCCGTCGACATCATCCTCAACCCGTTGGGCGTGCCCAGCCGTATGAACATCGGCCAGATCCTCGAGACCCACCTGGGCTGGGCGCTCCACGAACGTGGCCGCAAGGAGGGTCGCACCATCAAGGCGGCCACGGCCGTGTTCGATGGCGCCAGCGAGGAGCAGATCGAGCAGGAGCTGCTCGCCGCAGGCCTGCCCGTCACGGGCAAGACCACCCTTCGCGACGGGCGCAACGGCGAGCCCTTCGATCGCGAGGTCACCGTCGGCTACATCTACATGCTCAAGCTCCACCACCTGGTGGAGGACAAGATCCACGCTCGCTCCACGGGCCCATACAGCCTCATCACCCAGCAGCCGCTGGGTGGCAAGGCCCAGTTCGGTGGCCAGCGCTTCGGCGAGATGGAGGTCTGGGCCCTGGAGGCGTACGGCGCTGCCAACATCCTCCAGGAGCTGCTGACGGTGAAGTCGGACGACGTCATGGGCCGTGTCCAGACGTACGAGGCCATCGTCAAGGGTGAGGACATCCAGGCGCCGGGCGTGCCGGAGTCGTTCAAGGTCCTCATCAAGGAGCTCCAGAGCCTTGGGCTCAACGTGGAGATCCTCAACGAGAACGAAGAAGAGATCCACTTCGCCGAGGACCCCTCGGCGTATCCGCTGCCGGACCTTGGCGGCATCAATCTCGCCGGATTCGAAGACTAGACCACTATCCCTGGGCTACCGGTCCGGAGCCCGCTCCGGACCCACCCGCGCATCCCGCACCGACTGACGACGGTGTGGCTGAAGGAGAACGATGCTCGAGGTCAACAACTTCAACGCCATCCGCATCTCGCTGGCTTCGCCTGACCAGGTTCGTGACTGGTCCAAGGGCGAGGTCACCAAGCCGGAGACCATCAACTACCGCACGCTGCGGCCGGAGAAGGACGGGCTCTTCGACGAGCGCATCTTCGGACCTTCCCGCGACTGGGAGTGCTACTGCGGCAAGTACAAGCGCATCCGGTACAAGGGCATCATCTGCGACAAGTGTGGCGTGGAGGTCACGCGCGCCAAGGTCCGCCGTGAGCGCATGGGCCACATCCAGCTGGCCAGTCCGGTCAGCCACATCTGGTACTTCAAGGGCACGCCCAGCCGCCTCGGCATCCTGCTCGACATCAGCCCTCGCAATCTCGAGGGCGTGCTCTACTTCGCCAAGTACATCGTCACCTGGGTCGACGAGGACGCGCGCGCCAAGCTGCTCCAGCAGCTGGAGGACGAGGCCGCGGGGCGCGGTAGCGGCGGCCAGGCGCTGGCCGATCTCGAAGACCGCCTGCGGGCGGACATCAACAAGCTTGCCGACGAGCTGAACGCTGAGCTCGACCAGTTCAAGAAGGAGCGGGAGCAGGAGCGCGAGACGCGCACCGCCCAGCTGGTCGAATCCCAGCAGGCCACAGAGGCCGCCCTGAAGGCGCTGGGTAACAGTGTCGCCGAGGACCCCATCGTCTTCGAGGAGACCGGTGAGGTCCTCGTGGCCGCCGGCGAGAAGGCCACCAAGGCTGTCTCCACGCAGCTGCGCAAGCTGACCGCGGAGCTGGTCGAGAAGATCAACGACGACATCAAGGAGAAGGAGGCCCAGGAAGAGGCCGCCGTCGCCCAGCGCATCGAGGACGTCAAGCTGGAGATGAGCGCGGCCCTGGAGGCCGAGCAGGAGCGGCTCAAGGTCGAGGCCGAAGGCCTGAAGGAGGAGATCCGCAAGGCCAAGGACGAGATCACCAAGCTGAAGGGCGGGGACCTGCTGCCGGAGATCTCCATGGACGGCTGGAACTTCCGCGACCTGGACCGCAAGTACGGCAGCGGCATCCGTGGTGGTCAGCGGCTCTTCGCCGCCGGCATGGGCGCGGAAGCCGTGCGTGAGCGCATCACCCGCCTCGATCTCGAGGAGCTCAGCGCCACGCTCCACTCAGAGGTCCGCACCAGCAGTGGCATGCGCCGCAAGAAGGCCATCAAGCGGCTGCGGCTCATCGAGGCCTTCCGTCGTTCCGGCGCACGGCCGGAGTGGATGATCCTCTCGGTGCTACCGGTCATCCCGCCGGACCTGCGTCCCATGGTGCAGCTCGACGGCGGCCGCTTCGCGACCTCCGACCTCAATGACCTCTATCGCCGCGTCATCAACCGCAACAACCGGCTCAAGCGACTGCTGGAGCTGGGCGCCCCGGAGATCATCATCCGCAACGAGAAGCGGATGCTCCAGGAGGCCTGTGACGCGCTCATCGACAACGGCCGCCGGGGTCGCGCGATCGCCGGCACGGGCAACCATCGCCTGAAGTCCCTCTCCGACATGCTCAAGGGCAAGCAGGGCCGCTTCCGCCAGAACCTGCTGGGCAAGCGCGTCGACTACTCCGGACGCTCGGTCATCGTCGTCGGCCCTGACCTGCAGCTGCACCAGTGCGGCCTGCCCAAGAAGATGGCCCTGGAGCTGTTCAAGCCCTTCGTCATGCGCCAGCTCGTCGAGAAGAACTACGCCCACAACATCAAGAGCGCCAAGCGCCTCGTCGAACGCGTGGAAGACGTGGTCTGGGATGTCCTCGAAGACGTCATCCAGGACCACCCTGTGTTGCTGAACCGCGCGCCCACGCTGCACCGCCTGGGTATCCAGGCGTTCATGCCCAAGCTCGTCGAGGGCTCGGCCATCCAGATCCACCCGCTCGTCTGCTTCGCCTTCAATGCCGACTTCGACGGCGACCAGATGGCGGTCCACGTCCCCCTGAGCCGGGATGCCCAGGACGAGGCGCGGCGCATGATGCTCTCGACCGAGAACCTGCTGAGCCCGTCCGACGGCGCCCCGGTGGTGGCGCCGACCCAGGACATGATCCTGGGCTGTTACTACCTGACGATGGATGCGGCCACCCCCATCAAGGGCGTCATGCCGACCTTCGAGACCGATGCCGAAGCGCTCCTGGCCTACGAGCTGGGCGGTATCGATACGCGCGATGAGGTCGACGATCTCGCCGCTCACCGCGTGCGCCGCATGAAGCTGCACACGCCCGTCCGCATCGCTCGGGTGGGAGTCTGGGATGTCGAGCGCGAAGAGCTCGTCGAGCAGCCCATCGAGGCGACCGTGGGCCGGTTGATCTTCAACCAGATCCTGCCGCCGCAGCTGCGCTACACCGAGCGGACCAACCGGGCCATGGCCCGCGCCCAGCTGCGCGAAGTCGTCTCCGACTGCTATCGCCTGCTGGGCCGCAACGAGACCGCCCACCTGGTCGACGGCATCAAGCGCGTCGGCTTCCGCTATGCCACCCAGGGTGGCATGACCATCGGCATCGACGACATCCGTGTTCCCCCCGAGAAGCGCGGCCTGCTGGAAAAGGCAGACCAGCGCGTCGTCGACATCGACGGGCAGTACCAGCGTGGCCTCATCACCGAGGACGAGCGCTATGCCCGTGTCGTGGACGTCTGGAAGGACACCACCGACCAGGTCAGCCAGAAGATGATGGACAACCTCGATCCCGAGGGCTCCGTCACCATGATGGCCGCGTCGGGCGCCCGCGGCAACAAGGGCAACATCGGCCAGCTGGGCGGCATGCGCGGCCTCATGGCCGACCCGTCCGGCCGCATCATCGACGTGCCCGTGCGCTCCAACTTCCGCGAAGGCATGACCGTGCTGGAGTACTTCATCTCCACCCACGGTGCCCGCAAGGGTCTGGCTGACACGGCCCTCCGAACCGCCGACTCCGGCTACCTCACGCGTCGCCTGGTGGATGTCGCGCAGGATGTCATCACCCGTGATGACGACTGCGGCACCCTCGAGGGCACCTGGATCACCCGGGAAGAGACCGAGGAGTTCGCCGGCTCCGAGCCGGATGCCTTCTGGCGTCGCCTGGCGGGTCGCTTCGCGGCCGGCCCCGTGAGCAAGCCGGGGGCCAGGAAGAAGGACAAGCCCATCGTCGAAGCCGGTGAGATGATCAGCGAAGACATCGCCCGCGCCATCGACGCTGCCGGTGTCGATGCGGCGGTCGTCCGCTCGGCGCTCACCTGCCAGTCCCGACTCGGCGTCTGTCGCACCTGCTACGGCGTTAATCTGGCCACCCGCGAGCTGGTCGAGGCCGGTGAGGCCGTGGGCATCATCGCCGCCCAGTCGATCGGTGAGCCTGGCACACAGCTGACCATGCGAACGTTCCACACCGGTGGTGTCGCCGGCCTGGATATCACAGCCGGCTTGCCGCGCGTGGAGGAGCTGTTCGAGGCGCGCATGCCGAAGGGCAAGGCCGAGATCAGCCACATCGACGGCGTGGTCGAGATCCTGGAGGGCGAAGACAGCATCCGCAGGGTCAAGGTGACCAGCCGCGAGGCCTTCGATGTTCCCATCAAGCTCACCAAGAAGCACGAGCGCCTGGTCGTCGAAGGTGATGCCGTCGAAGTCGACCAGATCGTCGCTCGGCTCGAGAAGGGCGAGGAGGTGGCGGAGGTCCGCGCCCCCGACAGCGGTCTCGTCACGATCACCGAGGAAGGCATCAAGATCGCCGGTGAGGACGTGGTGGAGCGCGAGTACGCCATCCCCCACAACGCCAAGCTGATGGTCGAGGACGGCCAGCAGATCCGTGCCGGCGACGCCATCACCGAGGGCCCCATCAATCCGCAGGAGTACCTCGAGACGCGCGGTCGTGACGCAGTCCAGCGTTACCTGGTCAAGGAGGTCCAGAAGGTCTACCGCAGCCAGGGCGTGACCATCAATGACAAGCACATCGAGATCATCGTGCGCCAGATGCTTCGCAAGGTCCGCATCGACCAGCCCGGGGACAGCGAGCAGCTGCCGTTCGAGCTCGTCGATCGCTTCGACTTCGAGGACATCAACGAGCATGTGCTCGCCGAGGGTGGCGAGCCCACGACCGCTGAGACCGTCCTGCTGGGCGTGACCAAGGCCTCCCTGAACACGAGCAGCTTCCTCGCGGCGGCCTCGTTCCAGGAGACCACGCGGGTGCTGACCGAGGCGGCCATCAACGGCGCCAAGGACGGCCTCGTGGGACTCAAGGAAAACGTCATCATCGGCAAGCTCATCCCCGCCGGCACCGGTGCTCCGGCCAACATCGCGCGCCGCCGCGAAGAGGCCCGCATCGCCGCCGCGGAGGCACTCGCCGGTGGCGAGTTGCCGGAGGGCTTCGGCGAGGAGTACAACGTCTTCCTCAGCGAGACCGCGGCTCCCGCCGCAGCCGATGGCGACAATCCCTTCCTGGAGGAGGCTGAGCAGAAGGCCCAGGCCGAGGCGCAGGCTGAAGCCGAGCCCGAAGCCAATCCCTTCCTTGACGGTGAGCCGGCGGCCGATCCCTCCAGCACCGACGAGACAGCCACCGACGCCCTCCTCGACGACGAGGTTGAAGGGGTCACCGAGGACTGATGGCGCCGGGCCGCCGGGCGTCGTTGACGACCTGACGGCCCGCTGCTAGACTTCGCGGTCGCGGCTGGAATGGCTGCGTCGGTTTCGTGCGCGTCGACCGCAGGTCGGCTGGCACACCGGGCGGCAGTCCCGCGAGGGGGCTCGTCGATCGGGCCCGCACCCCGGGACCCCCAGAAGCCGCCACATCGGATCAGACACTGAATGAACAGGGAAAGCGTGCGCTCCGCGCGCCTTCTGCAAGCGCGTCACGATGACGCCCATGGATAGGGGAGACGACAGCTCCGTGCCGACCATCAGCCAGCTCGTGCGCAAGGGCCGCAAGCCCAAGCAGGCGAAGATCAAGGCCCCGGCGATGCGCAAGAACTGGAACAGTCTGCGCCAGCGCCAGGTGCCCACTCGGGGCGCCCCGCAGAAGCGTGGTGTCTGCCTGCAAGTGCGCACCATGACGCCGAAGAAGCCCAACTCGGCGCTGCGCAAGATCGCTCGTGTGCGTCTCACCAATCAGATGGAGGTCACCGCCTACATCCCGGGCATCGGCCACAACCTGCAGGAGCACTCGGTGGTCCTGGTCCGCGGTGGCCGCGTGAAGGACCTGCCTTCGGTGAAGTACCACATCATCCGCGGCACGCTCGACGCCTCCGGTGTCAGCGACCGCAAGCAGGGCCGTTCCCACTACGGCACCAAGAGGCCCAAGTAATGCCCCGTCGAGCGCAGATCCCCCGCAAGGTCAAGTACTCGCCGCCTCTTTCTCGTACCACCGACCGCTTCGTGGTGAAGCTGATGAAGGATGGCAAGAAGGGCCTGGCCGAGAAGATCCTGCGACAGGCGCTGGCCCGCGCCGAGGCCTCGGCCGGTCGCCCCGGGCTGGAGGTCCTTGACGCCGCCCTGCGCAACGCCACGCCCATCATCGAGGTCAAGCCCCGCCGCGTCGGTGGCGCCACGTACCAGGTGCCCGTCGAGATCCGCGGCGATCGTCGCACCTCGCTGGGGGTGCGCTGGCTGGTCCAGGCTGCCCGCAAGCGCAGCGGCAAGTCCATGAGCGAGAAGCTGGCCTTCGAGCTGGTCGATGCCATGAATGGCCTGGGTTCCGCCGTCAAGCGCCGCGAAGACACGCACAAGATGGCCGACGCCAACAAGGCGTTCAGTCACTTCCGCTGGTAACTCCGGCCGTAGCCCCCACCACGAGGACCTTGTAGACCGATGGCACGGAAGTTCCCGCTCGCACGTACGCGGAACATCGGCATCATCGCGCATATCGACGCCGGCAAGACGACCGTGACCGAGCGGATCCTGTTCTACACGGACAAGATCTACAAGATCGGCGAGGTCCACGAGGGCGCGGCCACGATGGACTGGATGCCGCAGGAGCAGGAACGCGGTATCACCATCACCGCCGCGGCGACGACCTGCTTCTGGAACAACACGCGTATCAACATCATCGATACGCCCGGGCACGTGGACTTCACCATGGAGGTCGAGCGCAGCCTGCGCGTTCTCGACGGGGCGGTCGTCGTCTTCGACGGCGTAGCCGGTGTCGAGCCGCAGTCCGAGACGGTCTGGCGCCAGGCCGACCGCTACGGCGTGCCGCGTTTCTGCTTCATCAACAAGCTCGACCGCACCGGCGCCGATTTCTGGCGCTGCGTCGAGTCGATCCGGGAGCGCCTCGGCGCCAACGCCATCCCGGTGCAGATCCCCATCGGCCAGGAGGCCGGCTTCCAGGGCGTCATCGACCTCGTCGAGATGAACTCCATCATCTACACCGACGATCTCGGCAACAAGCCGGAGATCCGGCCTATCCCCGAGGACATGCGCGTCGAGGCCGAGCGGCACCGCGCGGCCATGATCGAGGCCGTGGCCGAGATCGATGACGACCTGACCATGAAGTTCCTCGAAGGCGAGGAGCTGAGCGCGGTCGAGATCCGCCACGGCCTGCGCCTGGGCACGCTGCAGAACCGTATCGTGCCCGTGCTCACCGGCACAGCCCTCAAGAACAAGGGCGTCCAGCCCATGCTTGACGCGGTCGTGCACTACCTGCCCTCGCCGCTCGACGTGCCACCCATCACGGGGCTCGATCCCGACGGCAATGAGGTCGTGCGCGTGGTCGATGACAACGAGCCCTTCTCCGCGCTGGCCTTCAAGATCGCGGCCGACCCCTTCGTGGGCAAGCTGGCCTTCTTCCGTGTCTACAGCGGCAAGCTCAAGACCGGCTCCTACGTCTACAACGCCAGCAAGGGCAAGAAGGAGCGCATCGGCCGCATCGTCGAGATGCACGCCAACTCGCGCGAGGAGATCGAGGAGGTCAACGCCGGCGATATCGCCGCCGCCGTCGGGCTCAAGGAGACCTACACGGGCGACACCCTGACCGATCCCGATCACCCCGTGATCCTGGAGTCGATGGTCTTCCCGGAACCGGTCATCGAGGTCGCCATCGAGCCCAAGACCAAGGCCGACCAGGACAAGCTGGCGGTGGCTCTGCAACGGCTGGCAGAGGAGGACCCGACCTTCCGCGTCCACACCGACGACGAATCAGGTCAGACCCTGATCGCGGGCATGGGCGAGCTGCACCTCGACGTGCTCGTGGACCGCATGGTGCGCGAGTTCAAGGTCGCCGCCAACGTGGGCAAGCCCCAGGTGTCCTACCGCGAGACCATCCGTCGTGAGGCGGAGGGCAACGGCCGCTTCGTGCGCCAGACCGGTGGTCGTGGTCAGTACGGTCACGCCATCATCAAGCTGGAGCCGGGTGAGAAGGGCAGCGGCTACGAGTTCGTGGACAAGATCGTCGGCGGTGTCATCCCGCGCGAGTACATCAAGTCCGTCGATGCCGGCATCCGCGAGGCGCTCGCGACCGGTGTCTATGCCGGCTACCCCATGGTGGACGTCAAGGCCACCCTCTTCGATGGTTCGTTCCACGACGTGGACTCATCGGAGATGGCCTTCAAGATCGCCGGTTCCATGGCCACCAAGCTCGCCGTCGAGAAGGCGAACCCGGCCATCCTGGAACCGGTCATGCGCGTCGAAGTCGTCATGCCCGAGGAGTTCATGGGCGACGTCATCGGCGATCTCAACAGCCGCCGCGGTCACATCGAGGGGATGGACAACCGCAACGGTACCCAGGTGGTCAGCGCCTTCGTGCCGCTGGCCTCGATGTTCGGCTATGTGACCGACCTTCGTAGCATGACCCAGGGTCGGGCGACCTCCTCGATGGAGTTCTCGCACTACGCCGAGGTCCCCAGGACCCTCGCCGCGGAACTGGTCCAGAAGGCCACGGCCTAGACACCACAGCCAGCGCCAGACGGCGCATGAAACAGAGCAACCGACAACGATCAGCAGCAACTCAAGGACGTAGTAGAGGACGACGGCAATGGCCAAGCAGAAGTTCCAGCGCACCAAGCCCCACGTCAACATCGGCACCATCGGTCACATCGACCATGGCAAGACCAGCCTGACGGCGGCCATCACCAAGTACCTGTCCCTCAAGGGCGAGGCGAAGTACCGTGCCTTTGACACGATCGACAACGCCCCCGAGGAGCGTGAGCGCGGCATCACCATCGCCATCGCCCACGTCGAGTACGAGACCGACGCCCGCCACTACGCCCACGTCGACTGCCCCGGCCACGCCGACTACATCAAGAACATGATCACCGGTGCCGCCCAGATGGACGGCGCCATCCTCGTGGTCGCGGCCACCGACGGCCCCATGCCCCAGACGCGCGAGCACATCCTGCTGGCACGCCAGGTGGAGGTGCCCTACATCGTCGTCTTCCTCAACAAGGTCGACATGGTCGACGACGAGGAGCTGCTCGAGCTCGTCGAGCTCGAGGTCCGCGAGCTGCTCTCCAAGTACGAGTTCCCCGGCGACGACCTGCCCGTGATCCGCGGCTCCGCGCTCGCGGCGCTCGAGGCCCCCGACGATGTCAACGACGAGGCCTACAAGCCCATCCAGGAGCTGATGGACGCGGTCGACTCCTACATCCCCACCCCCGAGCGCGCGGTGGACAAGCCCTTCCTCATGCCCGTCGAGGACGTCTTCTCCATCAAGGGCCGCGGCACCGTCGCCACCGGCCGTGTCGAGCGTGGCGTGGTCAACGTCAACCAGGAAGTCGAGATGGTCGGCATGAAGGCCACCCGCAAGGTGGTCGTGACCGGCGTCGAGATGTTCAACAAGCTGCTCGACTCCGGCCAGGCCGGCGACAACATCGGCACGCTGCTGCGCGGCATCGAGCGTGACGAGATCGAGCGTGGCCAGGTGCTGGCCGCGGCCGGCTCCATCAAGCCCCACACCAAGTTCACCGCCCGCGTCTACGTCCTGACCAAGGAGGAGGGTGGCCGCCATACCCCGTTCTACAACGGCTACCGCCCGCAGTTCTACCTGCGCACCACCGACGTCACCGGCGCCATCAGCCTGCAGGGCGGTGCCGAGATGATCATGCCCGGCGACCATGTCGACATGGACGTCGAGCTCATCACGCCCATCGCGCTCGAGCCCGGCCAGCGTTTCGCCATCCGTGAGGGTGGCCGCACCGTCGGCGCCGGCGCCATCATCTCGGTCGAGGACTAAGCGATGGCACGGCAGCGGATCCGGATCCGCCTCAAGGCATACGATCATCGGTTGCTGGACCAGTCCGCTCTCCAGATCGTGGAGACGGCCCAGCGCACCGGTGCCGAGGTTGTCGGCCCGGTACCGCTGCCGACCCGCATCGAGAAGTTCACCGTCCTGCGGTCCCCGTTCATCGACAAGGACAGCCGGGAGCAGTTCGAGATCCGCACACACAAGCGGCTCATCGACATCCTGGACCCCTCGTCCAAGACCGTAGACGCCCTGATGCGGCTCTCGCTGGCCGCGGGCGTCGACATCGAGATCAGGATGTAAATGTCAATCGGAGTGATCGGCCGCAAGGTCGGAATGACACAGGTCTTCGCGGAGGACGGCACGATGGTGCCGGTTTCCGTGGTGGCCGTCGAACCCAATACGGTGACCGAGCTGCGCACGCTCGACCGCGACGGCTACACCGCCGTGCAGGTCGGCGCCGGCACGGCTCGCCGTACCACCAAGCCCCGTGCGGGCCAGCTCAAGGATCTGCCGCGCGTGCGTGACGTGCGCGAGTTCCGCGTCGATGACGTGGCCGACTACAGCATCGGCCAGACCATCGATGTCGGCATCTTCGCCGATGGCGAGTCGGTGAACATCACCGGTACCTCCAAGGGCAAGGGCTTCGCCGGCACCATCAAGCGCCACCACTTCCGCCGTGGCCCCGAAACGCATGGCTCGGACTCGCACCGAGCTCCCGGCTCCATCGGCGGCGGCACCTACCCCGGCAAGGTCTTCCGTGGCACCCCCATGGCGGGCCACATGGGCCACGAACGGGTGACCGTCAAGAACGCCACCATCCTGCGCACTGACAGCGAGCGCAACCTGCTGCTGGTCAAGGGTCCGGTTCCCGGTCCCCGCAATGCGCTCGTCGTGGTCAGGAAGGCATAGACCGATGCCAACGACACCACTCTTCGACAAGTCCGGGTCCGAGGCCGGCACCATCGACCTGCCGGACGCCCTGTTCGCGGCGACCGTCAACATGGCCGTCATGCACCAGGCCGTGATCGCCCAGCTGGCCGGCCGCCGCACCGGTACGGCCAAGACCAAGACCCGCGCCGAGGTGCGTGGCGGCGGTCGCAAGCCGTACCGCCAGAAGGGCACCGGCCGTGCTCGCCAGGGCACGCGCTCGGCGCCGCACTACGCCGGCGGCGGTGTGGTCTTCGGTCCCTCCCCGCGCAAGTACGACAAGCGCTTGCCCAAGCGCATGCGTCGCCTCGCCCTGGTGGGTGCGCTCACCAGCAAGTTCGACGACGGCGTCATCAAGGTCGTCAACGATCTCGCGCTCGATGAGATCAAGACGAAGCAGCTGCTGAGCCATCTTGGTGCGCTGGAGGCGGCCGGCAAGGTGCTCGTGGTCGAGGATGGCAAGAACGAGGCGCTGGAGCTGTCCGCTCGAAACGTGCCCAACCTGGTCGTCATCCGCGCTGACTCGCTCAACATCGTCGACGTCCTCGATGCCGACGCCATCGTCATCACCAAGCCGTCGATCCCGACCATGTCGGAGGTGTACGCATGACGCTCATCGCCACGCAGATCATCCTCCGGCCGGTCATCAGCGAGAAGTCGATGGACCAGACCACCCTCCACAAGTACACCTTCGCCGTCGCCGACGAGGCCAACAAGCTGCAGATCAAGGCGGCCGTGGAAGAGCTCTTCAAGGTCACCGTGCTCAACGTCAACGTCTCGACGTCCAAGCGCAAGGAGAAGTCCCGCAATCGCCGCCGCGGGCGCCAGGTCGGCTACACCACCCCCTGGAAGAAGGCCGTCGTGACCGTCAAGGCCGGCGACTCGATCGAATTCTTCGAAGGGGTCTAGACGATGCCGATCAGAGGTTACAAGCCGACGTCCCCGGGTCGCCGCTTCATGACGCGGTCGACCTTCGAAGAGATCACCACCGACAAGCCGCACAAGCCGCTCGTCGAGTCCAAGAAGCGCGGCTCCGGTCGCAACTCGCAGGGCCGCATGACGGTGCGTCACCGTGGTGGCGGGGCCAAGCGCAACTACCGACGTATCGACTTCCGGCGTGACAAGTGGGACGTTCCGGCCAAGCTCGCCACGATCGAGTACGACCCCAATCGCTCCGCGCGCATCGGGCTGCTGCACTATGCGGACGGCGAGAAGCGCTACATCCTCGTACCCAACGGCTTGCAGGTCGGTGACACCGTCCTCGCCGGCAACAAGGCCGAGGCGCGTGTGGGCAATGCCCTCCCGCTGAAGGCCATCCCCCTGGGCACGCAGCTCCATAACATCGAGCTCATCCCGGGCAAGGGTGGGCAGATCGTCCGCTCTGCGGGCACATCGGCGCAGCTGATGGCCAAGGAGGGCGCATACGCTCTCGTGCGACTGCCGTCCGGTGAGGTACGCCGTGTCGACATGCGCTGCATGGCCACGGTCGGCCAGGTTGGCAACATCGATCATGAGAACCAGAGCCTCGGCAAGGCCGGTCGCGCCCGCCATATGGGCAAGCGGCCCGAGGTCCGCGGTGTGGTGATGAACCCGAGGGACCATCCCCACGGTGGTGGCGAGGGCAAGTCGCCCACGGGCATGCCGCCCAAGACCCCCTGGGGTCAGCCCGCCATGGGTCACCGCACCCGACGCAACAAGAACAGCGGGAGGCTCATCGCGACCTCCCGTCACCGCAAGTAGGCAAGGAGGGGCGTCATGTCGCGATCCCTTAAGAAGGGACCGTACGTCGAGCAGCGGCTCCTGGCCCGCGTGCAGACGATGAACAGCAACAACCAGAAGCAGGTGCTGAAGACCTGGTCGCGTGCCAGCGTCATCTTCCCTGACTTCATCGGTCACACCATCGCCGTCTACAACGGCAAGAAGCACATCCCGGTGTTCATCTCCGAGAACATGGTCGGCCACCGCCTTGGTGAGTTCGCCCCCACCCGCAACTACCGCGGTCACGGGCGACACACCGAGCGGTCGACGTCGCTGAAGTAGGGGCCGCGATGCGAGTTTCTGCTACCGCCAAGTACATCCGCCGATCTACCCGCAAGACCCGGCTGGTCACGCAGGCGATCGTCGGGCGCCCGGTGGAGGAGGCGGCGGCCCTGCTGCGGTTCATGCCGCAGGGTGCGGCCCGGGACGTGGCCAAGGTGCTCCAGAGCGCCACGGCCAACGCCGAGAACAACCACGACCTCCCCGCCGATGAGCTCTTCGTCGCGGAGGCCACTGCCAACGAGGGACCCACCATCAAGCGCTGGCGACCACGCGCACAGGGACGCGCATTCCCTATCAACAAGCCCATGACCCACATCACGGTCGTGGTAGAGAACCGGGAGGCCTAGGCATGGGACACAAGGTCCACCCCAACGGCTTCCGGCTGGGCGTCTCGCGCACCTGGAACGCCAAGTGGTATTCGGACAAGGAGTACACCGAGCTGCTGCGCGAGGACATCTCCATCCGCACGCTCGTCAAGAACCGACTGGCCAACGCCAGCGTCTCGCTGGTCGAGATCGAGCGCGGCATCAACCACGTCACCGTCACGGTCCACACCGCCAAGCCCGGCATCGTCATCGGCAAGGGTGGCGCCAACGTGGAGTCACTGCGCCAGGCCGTGGGCAAGCTCACCGACCGCAAGGTCAAGCTGGAGATCCGTGAGATCCGCCAGCCCGAGCTGGACGGTGTGCTGGTGGCGACCAACATCGCCCAGCAGCTGACCCGCCGCATCGCCTTCCGCAAGGCCATCAAGCAGTCGATCCAGCGGACCATGAAGGCGGGCGCCAAGGGCGTGAAGATCCAGGTCTCCGGGCGCCTCGGCGGTTCCGAGATGGCGCGCCGCGAATGGGACAAGGAAGGTCGTATCCCGCTGGGCACCCTGCGTGCCGACATCAGCTACGGCCAGGTCCTCTCGCGCACCACCTACGGCGCCATCGGCGTCAAGGTCTGGATCTACCGTGGCGACATCATCCCCGAGAAGACCGCGCCCAAGGAGGCAGCCGTTGCTGCCGGGGGAGGGGCCTAGACCATGTTGATGCCCCGTCGCGTCAAGCACCGCAAGCAGCAGCGTGGCCGCATGAGCGGCATCGCCAAGGGTGGTTCCACCATCGCCTTCGGCGACTACGCGCTGATGACCGTGGAGCCTGGCTACATCAGCAGCCGACAGATCGAGGCCGCTCGGCGTGCCATGACCCGCTACGTCCGTCGTGGCGGCAAGATCTGGATCCGCATCTTTCCCGACAAGCCGGTCACCAAGAAGCCGGCCGAGGTCCGGATGGGCAAGGGCAAGGGCGCGGCCGACCACTGGGTCGCCGTCGTCAAGCCCGGCCGCATCCTGTTCGAGATGGCCGGCGTGCCCGCACGAGGACGCGGTCGAGGCCATGCGCCTGGCCAGCCACAAGCTGCCCACCAGCGTCAAGGTCCTGATCAGAGAGGGGGTCCATGATGGAGATCGCTAAGGCCCGCAGCCTCTCCGAGCAGGAGCTCGTTGACGAGCTGGAGTCCGCCCGGCGTCATCTCTACGACCTGCGTTTCCAGCTGGCGACACGCCAGCTCACCGATTACAGCCAGATCTCGCAGACGCGTAAGGACATCGCCCGTCTGCTGACCGTGCGGACCGAGCGTCAGCTCGAGGCAGGGTCGGCGGCGGTCGGTTCGGGCGCGGCTGCCGGAGGAGAGTAGATGAGCGCCGCCACTGCCCCTGAGCGCGGAAAGCGCAAGGCCAAGGTCGGCCGCGTCGTTTCCGACAAGATGGACAAGACCATCGTCGTGTCCGTCGAGCGTCTTGCCCGCCACCGTATCTACAAGCGCGTCATCCGCCTGACCACCAAGTTCAAGGCGCATGACGAGCACAATGAGGCCCACGTCGGCGACACGGTCCGCATCGAGGAGGCACGCCCTCTCTCCGCGACCAAGCGCTGGCGCCTCGCCGAGATCGTGACCAAGGCCGGCCTGGGGGCCGGCGAGGCCATCGTCTCCGAGGAGCCCGAGACCGCCGAGGCCATCCACGCCATGGCGCACCCCGGCAGGGTCGAGGCCGAGGCGACCGCCGAGGTCCCGGCAGACGCCGATGCTCCGGCTGAAGCCGAAGTCGCCGCGGACGTAGCCCAGACCCCCGCGACGGGGAGGAGGCCTCGGCATGATCCAGCCCAGCAGCCGCCTCCGCGTGGCCGACAACACCGGTGCCCGCACCGTCGAGTGCATCCGCATCCTGGGCCGCTCCCAGAAGCCGACTGCCGGTGTCGGCGACGTCATCGTCGCCAGCGTCAAGCAGGCCATTCCCAACGCCGCGGTCAAGAAGGGCGACATCGTCCAGGCCGTCATCGTTCGCACGGCCAAGGAGTACGGGCGCCCGGACGGCAGCTACATCCGCTTCGACGAGAACGCGGCCGTGCTCATCAACAACCAGGGCAACCCGCGCGGCACGCGCATCTTCGGCCCCGTGGCACGTGAGCTACGCGATCGCAACTACATGAAGATCATCTCGCTTGCCCCGGAGGTGCTGTGATGGCCCCTACCGCCAAGCCCCGTCGCCACACCCGCGTCCCCGACTTGCGTTCCGGTGACGAGGTGGTCGTGCTCAAGGGCAAGGATGCCGGCAAGCGCGGTGTCGTCCAGAAGGTGCTCCGTCACCAGCAGGGTTGGGCGCGCTCATCGGCGCGTTTCGGAGCCGGCTGGCAGGACAAGGCACCGCTTTCCGGCGCGGCCGTCGTCATCGAGGGCCTCAACATCGCCAAGCGGCACACCAAGCCGCGGCAGGTGGCCGGCCGGACCGAGCGCCAGCCCCGCATCCAGCAGGGTGGCATCCTGGACATCCCCCAGCCCATCGCCATCAGCAATGTCATGCTCGTCTGTCCGCATTGCTCGCGTCCGACCCGTGTCCGCCACGAGCGCACCGGCGATGGTCGCAGCATTCGCACCTGCAACCACTGCAGCGAGTCCGTGACCCGAGCGGAGGCCAGGAAGTGAGCAGCGGACTACGACAACGCTACGAAGAAGAGGTGGTCCCGGCCCTGCTCAAGGAGTTCGGCTACGGCAACCCCATGCAGGTGCCTCGCCTCACCAAGATCACCGTCAACATCGGCCTGGGTGAGGCGCTCACCAACGCCAAGGCCGTCGATGCCGCGGTGGCCGACATGACCACCATCACCGGCCAGAAGCCGGTGATCACCAAGGCCAAGCGGTCCATCGCCCAGTTCAAGATCCGCGAAGGCAACACCATCGGTGCCAAGGTCACCTTGCGTGGCCAGCGCATGTGGGACTTCCTGGAGCGGCTCACCCGGATCGCCCTGCCCCGTATCCGCGACTTCCGTGGCGTACCCTCCAAGTCGTTCGACGGTCGCGGCAACTACTCGCTGGGACTGCGTGAGCAGCTGGCCTTCCCCGAGATCGACTACGACAAGGTCGACCGCCTGCGAGGCCTCGAGCTGACGGTCGTCACCACCGCCAAGACCGACGAGGAAGGTCAGCGACTGCTGGCGCTCCTCGGCATGCCTTTCGAGAACTAGAGGAGCGACAGCCGAATGGCCAAGAAGTCGATGATCGCCAAGGCGAAGCGCAAGCAGCGCTTCGAAGTGCGCTCCTACCACCGTTGTTTCGTCTGCGGTCGATCCCGCGCGTTCATGCGTCGCTTCGGCCTCTGCCGGATCTGCTTCCGGGAGCGCGCCCTGCTGGGTGAGCTGCCGGGCGTCACCAAGTCGAGTTGGTAGGCACATGAACATCTCTGATCCCATCGCCGACATGCTCACGCGCATCCGCAACGCCAGCCGGGCGCGCCACGTCGAGGTATCCATGCCGGCGTCACGCACCAAGCTGGCTATCGCCGCCATCCTCAAGGAAGAGGGCTTCATCGAGGACTTCTCCGAGGCCCAGGCGGGACCGCGCAAGGACATCACCATCAAGCTCAAGTACGTGGGCAAGGTCCCGGTGGTGAGCGGGCTCAAGCGCATCAGCAAGCCGGGCCTGCGGGTCTACGCGTCCAAGACCGAGATCCCGCGCGTGCTGGGCGGACTCGGCGTCGTCATCATCAGCACCAGTCAGGGCATCATGACCGGCTCGCAGGCTCGCAAGGGCCAGCTCGGTGGCGAAGTCCTGGCCTATGTCTGGTAGGCGGCGCTGATGTCACGAGTCGGCAAGCTCCCCATCCCCATCCCCTCCGGCGTCGACATCGACGTCGAGGGCAGCCACATCCGCGTCAAGGGCCCCAAGGGCACGCTTGAGCGTGACCTCACGCCGGTGCTTTCGGTCGTCACCGAGGACGGGCAGCTGCGCGTCGTTCGGCCCAACGAGGAGAAGCGCTCGCGCGAGCTCCACGGTCTGACCCGAACCCTCATCAACAACATGGTCGTGGGCGTCACCGAGGGCTACACCCGCAACCTGGAGATCCAGGGCGTGGGTTACCGCGCCCAGCTCGTGGGCAAGAAGCTGCAGCTCAACCTGGGCTACAGCCACCCCATCGAGATCGACCCGCCCGAGGGCATCGCCTTCGAGGTAGAGAACCCCACCAAGGTCGCCGTGACCGGCATCGACAAGGAGCTGGTCGGGCAGATCGCCGCCCAGGTGCGCGCCACGCGCAAGCCTGAGCCCTACAAGGGCAAGGGCGTCCGCTATGCGGGCGAGATCGTGCGCCGCAAGGCCGGCAAGGCCGGCAAGATCGGCGGCGCATAGGCTCCCCCGACCCATCACTATCGAGAGCAACCCTGGTCACGGAGCCCATGCGGCGCCCTGACCACTAGAGGAGACCGACGACCGCGATGCCAACGGCACGAAGCCGCTCCGCCGCACGTCAGAAGCGTCACTCGCGGCTCCGCCTTCGCGTGGCGGGGTCCGCAGAGCGACCGCGCCTGGCGGTCTTCCGGAGCATCAACCAGATCTACGCCCAGGTCATCGACGATTCCACCGGCCGCACCCTCGCCGCAGCTTCCTCCATGGAAGCCAGCGTCAAGGGGGCTGGTGGCACCAAGACCGAGCGCGCCAAGCAGGTTGGGTCCCTCGTCGGGGACCGCGCCAAGGCCGCTGGTGTCGAGCGTGTCGTATTCGACCGCGCCGGGTTCAAGTTCCACGGACGGATCCGTGCGCTCGCCGATGGCGCGCGTGAGTCCGGCCTGGAGTTCTAGGAGGAGCGGCCCATGGCTCGGATCGATCCCAACAAGCTCACGCTCGAGGAGCGCGTCGTCCAGATCAACCGCGTGGCCAAGGTGGTCAAGGGTGGTCGCCGCTTCAGCTTCAGCGCGGTCGTCGTCGTGGGAGACGGGGCCGGACACGTCGGTGTCGGCCTGGGCAAGGCCGGCGAGGTGCCGGAGTCCATCCGCAAGGGCGTCGAAGACGCCAAGAAGAACCTCATCAAGGTGCCGCTCGTGGGCACGACCGTGCCTCACGAGGTGCGCCAGCAGTTCGGTGCCAGCACGGTCATGCTGAAGCCGGCCTCGCAGGGTACCGGCGTCATCGCCGGCGCCTCTGTCCGCGCCGTGGTGGAGGCCGCCGGCATCCGCGACATCCTGTCGAAGTCGCTTGGCTCCAACAACCCCGTCAACGTCACGCGAGCTACGCTCGAGGGCCTGCGCAACATGCGCTCGGCCGCCGAGCTGTCCGAGTGGCGCGGCAAGAAGCTCCGCAGCGTCATCCCCGGGCAGCCCGCACCCGATGGCGACACCGCTGTCCGCAGCGGGGAGGCAGCCGATGGCCGCTAAGCTGCGTGTGACACTGAAGAAGTCCATCGTCGGCACCAACCCCAGCGCTCGCGGCACCGTGCGTGCCCTGGGCCTGCGGCGGATCGGCCAGACGGTCGAGCTGCCGGACGACCCCGCCGTGCGCGGTCAGGTCCGTGCCGTGCGCTACCTCGTCGAGTGCGAGGAGGTCACCGTCGCCACGAAGACCGCATCCAGGAAGGAAGAGGCTGAGGCGTGAAGCTCCATGATCTGAAGCCGGCGCCCGGCTCGACCAAGCGGCGCATCCGCGTCGGCCGCGGTATCGCGGCCGGCAAGGGCAAGACCGCGGGTCGCGGCACCAAGGGACAGAAGTCCCGCTCCGGTGCCAGCATCCCCGGCTGGTTCGAAGGCGGTCAGACGCCCCTCCATGTGCGCGTGCCCAAGCTGCGCGGCTTCAAGCGGCGCGGTCGTATCGAGTACCAGGTCGTCAACATCGGCCGCATCTCCGAATACGCGGCCGCCGGTCGCTTCGGCGCGGAGCCCGGAGCGGAGCCGCTGACCGTGAACGCGGAGGTCCTCGCCGCAGCCGGCCTCATCAGTCACGCCGATCGACCCGTCAAGGTCCTCGGATCGGGCGATCTCGATGTCAAGGTCTTCGTGGCGGCCGACGCGTTCACGGCGTCGGCCAGGTCCAAGATCGAGAATGCCGGTGGCTACGTGCAGGTGCTGGCAGCCCAGCCCGCGCCGGAGCCCGCGCGCGACGTGCCGGCCGAGGAGCCCGCGGCCGCACCAGCCGAGCAGGTCGCCGAGGTAGGTGCTGAAGAAGCGCCCACCGAAGCTGCCGGCAGCGCAGAAGAGGCGACTGCCGAGGTCGAGTCTTCCGACGACGAGAAGGCGACCGAGTAAGCCGTGTTCGACGCTCTCGTCAATGCGTTCCGTGCGCCGGATATCCGCAAGCGCATCCTCTTCATCCTGGGGATGCTCGTCATCGTGCGGATGCTGGCGCACGTTCCTGTGCCCGGCATCGACCGCGAAGCACTCGAAGGGGTCATCGGCCAGAACGACTTCCTGCAGCTGCTGAACCTGTTCTCCGGCGGCGGCCTGCAGAACTTCTCTATCATCGCCCTGGGCGTGAACCCCTACATCAACGCATCGATCATCATGCAGCTGATGACGGGCGTCGTGCCCCGACTCCAGCAGCTCTCGCGTGAAGGCGAGTACGGCCGCAACAAGATCAACTCCTACACGCGCTACCTCACCGTGCCGCTGGCGATCCTGCAGTCGTACGGCTACCTGGCGCTGCTGTCCTCGCCCCAGAACGGCGTCGTCCGGGACTTCGACCTGACGAGCTTCACGACGCTGACGCAGATCATCACGCTCACCGCCGGCACCATCCTGGTGATGTGGATCGGCGAGCTCATCACCGAGCGCGGCATCGGCAACGGCATCAGCTTCATCATCTTCGCCGGCATCGTGGCGGGTCTGCCCGGTGCGGTGAACACCTTCCTTACCTCGCCCGATCTCGCCGCCGGCCTCGCCTTCGGCGCCCTCGCCATCGCGGCCGTCATGGTCATCGTCTATGTCCAAGAGGGCCAGCGCCGCATCCCCATCCAGTACGCCAGCCGTGTCCGCGGTCGGCGCATGTACCAGGGTGGCGCCACCTTCCTGCCCTTGCGCGTGAACCAGGCTGGTGTCATCCCCATCATCTTCGCCGTCAGCATCCTGCTGTTCCCGGTGCAGATGGCGACCTACTTCAGCGCCTCCGGCGGCGTCGTCGAATACGTCGCCAACACCATCATCGACTGGCTCAGCCAGGGCAGCCCGCTCTACGCCATCACGTTCTTCCTGCTGGTCGTCGGATTCACGTACTTCTACACGGCGTTCACCTTCAAGCCCGATGAGACGGCCGACCAGCTGCGCAAGAACGGCGGCTTCATCCCGGGCATCCGACCGGGTGCGCCGACCCGCGACTACCTGGCCAAGGTGGTGTTCCGCATCAGCCTGGCCGGTGCCGTCTTCCTGGGCACGGTCGCGGTCAGTCCGATCATCGTCGGCGCGTTCTTCGCCGGTAGCGTCGTCGGCTCCTTCAGCCTTGGCGGCACAGCCCTGCTGATCGTCGTCTCGGTCGTGGTGGAAACGATGAAGCAGCTAGAGGCGCAGCTGATGATGCGCAACTACGAGGGGTTCATCCGGTGACGTCGCAGGCTGCCACTGACAAGGCGGCCCGCACGGGGGGAGATCGTCGCATCATCGTCATGATGGGTGCCCCCGGGGCGGGCAAGGGCACCCAGGCCGAGCGGGTGGCCGAGGCGCTGGGGCTGCCTCACGTCTCGACCGGCGAGCTCTTCCGGGCCATGCGCAAGAGCGACACCCCGCTGGCGAAGAAGGTGCGTGACATCATGGACTCCGGCGCCCTTGTGCCGGACGACATCGTCGTGGCCATGGTCGATGACCGCCTCGGCTGGCGAGATGCCGCCGCCGGCGTCATCCTCGACGGCTTCCCACGCACGGTGGCCCAGGCCGAGGCCCTCGACAGGATGCTGGCGCGTGCCGGCACGGCCGTGTCCGCGGTGCCCTACATCGAGGTGCCGCCGGAACTGCTGCTGGAGCGCTTGACCGGCCGTCGCATCTGCACCGTGGACGACCAGCATCTGTACCACGTGGTGGGCATGCCGCCCAGGCAAGAGGGCGTCTGCGACATCGACGGTGCTGAGCTCTACCAGCGCGCCGACGACCGCGTGGAGACCGTGCAGGACCGCCTCGATCAGCAGCTGCCGCCGATGTTCGAGGTCATCGACTACTACGCCGACAACAAGGTCCTCTTCTCCGTCCGGGGCGACCAGTCGCCCGAGGAGGTCACCGCCGAGCTTCTGCGTGTCATCGCGGGCAGGAACGGCGCCTAGGTGCTGTTCGATCGCCAGCGCGTCACGCTCAAGTCTCGATCGCAGATCGAGAAGATGGCCGTGGCCGGACGCCTGACCGCTGCCGCCCTCGACGCCGTCGCCGAGGTCATCCGGCCCGGTATGACACCGCTGCAGCTGAACGCCATCGCCGACGCCGTCATCCGCGACGGGGGAGGGACGCCCAACTTCATCGGTGTGCCCGGCCACCTGGCGCCCTTCCAGCACGCGACCTGCATCTCGCTCGACGACGAGGTCGTCCACGGCATCCCCGATGACCGCGTCATCCGCGAAGGCATGCTGGTGTCCGTCGATTGCGGTGCCGAGGTGGACGGCTGGAACGGCGACTCCGCGCGAACGTTCCTGATGGGTGACGTGCCCGAGGAGGCGCGCAAGCTGTCCGAGGTGACGCGTGCGGGCATGATCGCCGGTGTGCGGGCATCCGTCCCAGGTGCCACCCTCGAGGATGTCGCCGGGGCCATCGAGGACGTCGGCCTGGCGGCCGGCTACGGCATCGTGCGCGGCTATGTCGGCCACGGCATCGGCAACGAGATGCACGAGCAGCCGCAGGTCACCAACTACCGCACCGGACGCAAGGGCCGCAAGATCGAGGTCGGCCTGTGTATCGCCATCGAGCCCATGTTCACCATCGGCAGCGCCGACACGCGCGTCAAGCCCGACGGCTGGACCGTGGCCACCGTCGACGGCAGCCTGGCCGCGCACTGGGAGCACACCCTCGCCATCACGGCGGACGGTCCACGCGTGCTGACGCTTGCCGACGGCGAGGTCCTCGAGGGGCTTCTGGCATCCGTCGAGATGGGCGTGTGAGCACGCCGGCGGCAGCGGTTGTCCCTTTGCAGGGACTTCTGGTACACTCACTCTTCGCGCGCCGGGGCGATCCCGGCGTTTGCTGGCGCCCCGCCGACCGTGTCGGACCCGGCGCCGGGCCCATCGTATTCAACCAGTAGTCGGGGTTCAGCGGTCGCCTGTGGCTAAGCGAGATGCAATCGAGGTCGAAGGAACGGTCATCGAGCCGTTGCCGAACACCATGTTTCGGATCGAGCTCGAGGACAAGCATCAGGTACTGGCGCACATCAGCGGCAAGCTGCGGATGAACTTCATCCGCATCCTCCCCGGCGATCGCGTTCGCGTCGAGCTGTCGCCATATGACCTCTCGCGCGGCCGCATCACATATCGACTCAAGTAGGACGGTAGAGAACGACGTGAAGGTCTCTGCATCGGTAAAGAGGCGCTGCGAGCGCTGCAAGGTGATCAGCAGAAAGGGCCGGGTCATGGTCATCTGCTCGAACCCCAAGCACAAGCAGCGCCAGGGCTAGGAGGAACGGTGGCACGTATCGCCGGCATCGATATCCCCCGCGAGAAGCGGGTGGAGATCGCGCTGACCTACATCTATGGGATCGGGCTGCCGACCAGCCAGAAGGTCCTCGCACAGGCCAACGTGAACCCGGACACCCGTGTCCGCGACCTCACCGATGAGCAAGTCAATCGTCTGCGCGAGATCATCGACCGCCGCTACACGGTCGAGGGCGACCTTCGTCGCGAGACGGCCATGAACATCAAGCGGCTGACCGAGATCGGCTCATACCGCGGACTGCGACACCGGCGCAACCTGCCGGTCCGCGGCCAGCGCACCAAGACCAACGCACGTCAGCGACGCGGTCCCAAGAAGACCGTCGGCGTACGGCGCAAGAAGTAAGCACCATCGCCGCCGCGGCCCGGCCCCAGTAGCCGGTCGACCGCGCGGCGCCACGCAGGAGAGACACTCGATCGATGGCGGAACGCAAGCGCGCCACGAAGTCCAGGCGCAAGGAGAAGAAGAACGTCCCCTCCGGGCACGTTCATATCCAGGCGACCTTCAACAACACGATCGTGACGATCACGGACCTCAGTGGTGCAGTCGTGGCTTGGGGTAGCGCCGGCACGGCCGGGTTCAAGGGCTCCCGCAAGTCCACGCCCTACGCTGCCGCCCTCGCCGCCGATGGTGCCGCCAAGCGCGCCATGGAGCATGGCATGCGCCAGATCGAGGTCTTCGTGAAGGGTCCCGGATCCGGCCGAGAGCAGGCCATCCGTTCGCTCCAGGCCGCCGGCCTGGAGGTCAGCGCCATCACCGACGTCACCCCGCTCCCGCACAACGGCTGCCGCGCCCCCAAGCGGCGCCGGGTCTAGGGGAGGCGCCAGATGGCTCGATACCGCGGACCAGTCTCACGTCTCTGCCGCCGTGAAGGCATGAAGCTGTACCTCAAGGGCAGCAAGTGCTACACCAAGAAGTGCCCCTTCGAGCGCCGCGGCACCCCGCCCGGCCAGCACGGCATCCGTCGCCGCAAGATGTCCAACTACGGCATCCAGCTGCGCGAGAAGCAGAAGGTGCGTCGCGTCTACATGGTCAATGAGCGCCCCTTCAAGCGTTACTTCGAGACCGCTGAGTCGCGCCCCGGCGTCACCGGTGAGAACCTCCTGCGACTGCTCGAGACCCGTCTTGACAACGTCGTCTACCGCATGGGCTTCGCCAGCAGCCGTGCGCAGGCGCGCCAGCTCGTCGGCCACGGCCACTTCGACGTCAACGGCGTCCGCACCAACATCCCCTCGTTCCGCGTCCGCGAGGGCGACAGGATCGAGGTGCGCGGCAGCAGCCGCAAGACCGAATACTTCAAGCAGCTGAAGGACGCCATCGGTGGCGCCCAGAAGCCTGACTGGGTGAGCGTGGACGCCGACAAGCTCGTCGGAACCGTCAGCACCATGCCGACCCGAGACCAGATGCCGCTCGAACTCAACGAGCAGCTCGTGGTCGAGTACTACTCGAGGTAGCGCCAGCCCATGATCGAACTGGAGAACGCCCAGATCGAGTCCGTCGAGGAACTCGAGACTGAGACGTACGGCAAGTACGAGGCGAGTCCACTGCGCGCCGGCTACGGCGTCACGCTGGGCAACGCGCTGCGGCGCGTGCTGCTCTCGTCACTCGAGGGCGCGGCCGTCACGTCCGTGCAGATCCGCGACGTCAGCCACGAGTTCAGCACCATCGCCGGGGTCAAGGAGGACGTCATCGAGATCCTCCTCAACCTCAAGCGATTGCGACTCAAGAGCTACGTCCCCCATCCGACCCAGCTGAAGCTCCTCAAGAGCGGTGCTGGCCCGGTCACTGCCGCCGACATCGTCGAGTCCGCCGACGTCGAGATCGTCAATCCTGACCAGCACATCCTGACGCTGGAGCCGGATGCGACCATCGAGATGGACCTGACCGTCGAACGCGGCACGGGCTACCTTTCGGCCGACGACACCAAGGAAGGCCTGCCCATCGGGGTCATCCCCGTGGATGCCATCTTCACGCCCGTCCGCAAGGTCGACTACCACGTCGAGAACACGCGTGTCGGACAGGTCACCAACTACGACAAGCTGACGCTCGTCATCGAGACCGACGGCACCATCGCGCCTGAAGAGGCGCTCTCGCGCGCTGCCGAGATGCTCGTCGAGCAGTTCAGCCAGTTCACCACCGCCGGCCGCCAGCTCACCAGCGAGGTCGAGGCCGTGGCCGGGGCGGAGACGCTGCCGCCGAACGTGCTCGACATGCCCATCGAGGACCTGGACCTGCCGATGCGAGCCTACAACTCGCTCAAGCGCAACAACATCGTCAAGGTCGGCCAGCTCCTGCAGCTGCAGGACGAAGACCTGCTGCGGATGCGCAACTTCGGCAAGAAGTCCCTCGACGAGATGAAGGAACGGCTGCGTATGCGTGGCTTCCTGCCGCCCGAGGACGAGGCCCTGGAAGGCTTCGACGCCGACGACGAGTTCGCCGATGAGGATGGCCTGGACGCGGTCGCCGACGGGGGCGATGCGCCCTTCGAGGAGGACGACTAGGCCATGGCTCACCGCATCGACGGACGCAAGTTCGGCCGCAAGACCGCGCCCCGCAAGGCCATGTACGCCAACCTCATCGTGTCCGTGCTGCGCTACGAGCAGATCAAGACCACCGAGGCCAAGGCCAAGGAGGTCCGCGGCATGGTCGAGCGAGTCATCACCCTGGCCAAGGGTGGGACGCTCGCCGAGCGGCGTCGCATCGTGTCCGAGCTGCCCAATGAGCCGCTCGTGATCGAGAAGCTCTACGACGAGATCGTGCCCCGCTACGGGGATCGCAACTCGGGCTACACCCGGGTCGTCAAGCTTGGCCCGCGGCCGGGCGACAACGCCCCGATGGTCCAGCTCGAGCTGGTCTAGCCAACCCGCCAGGTCGGACGCTTCCGCGTCACGACACGACGGACAAGATGAAGCACGCCCGAGAGGGCGGCCCCGTGCGGTACCGCGCACGGGTCGAATACGACGGCACTGAGTTCGCCGGCTTCCAGGCCCAGCCTGGACGTCGGACCGTCCAGGGAGAGCTGGAGCGCGTGTTGGCCCACCTGTCGGGTGAGCCCCGCATCCGGATCAAAGCGGCCGGTCGGACGGACGCCGGGGTGCATGCCACCGGGCAGGTGATCGCCTTCACCTGGCACGGCGACATGACCGCCAGGCAGCTTGGTCCGGCCATCGGGGCGCTCTTGCCCCGGGACGTCGCGATCGGACCGCTGACGCGGGTAGCGCTCGACTTCGATCCACGTCGCGCCGCGACGCGGAGCGAGTACCGCTACAGCATCTGGACGGGGCCGCGCAATCCGCTGCGCAGCCGCTACGTCTACGAGCTCGATGAACGCCTCGATGTCGAGGTCATGCAGGCAGCCGCCAGCCAACTGGTGGGCCGGCACGACTTCTCGGCCTTCGGGCGCGTTCAGAACACTGCCACCCGGACCTTGTACGAGGTCCGTGTGCGCAGGCGCGGCCACCTGGTCACGATCGACGTGGTCGGCGACGCCTTCCTGCGACAGATGGTGCGCAGCATCGTGGCCGCGCTCATCCGCATCGGGATGGGTCGAGCCACAGCGGAGGACCTGGTGAACGAGCTTCGCTCGCCGGGACGGGCCTTCGCCGGGGCGGTCGTCCCAGCGCAGGGGCTTTGCCTGCGACGAGTGACGATCGGTCCGCCAAGAGAACGAAACGACAAGGAAGCACGACAGGGGCCATGAGCAGGACCTACACGCCAAAGGCAAGTGAGATCGAGCGCCAGTGGCTGGTCGTCGACGCCGACGGTCAGACGCTCGGCCGTCTCGCCACGCGTGTGGCGCGACTGCTGACGGGCAAGCACAAGCCCACGTACTCGACCCACATCGACACCGGCGATCACGTCATCGTGATCAACGCCGAGAAGATCAAGGTCACCGGCAACAAGCTGGAGTCCAAGCACTACTACCGCCACAGCGGCTATCCCGGCGGCTTCCGCGAGGAGAAGCTGGGTCACCTGCTGGACGCGACGGCCCGAGGAGGTCGTGCGTCGCGCCGTCAAGGGCATGGTGCCGCACACCAAGCTCGGCACCCAGCAGCTGCGCAAGCTCAAGGTCTACGCCGGCAAGGATCATCCGCACGAGGCACAGCAGCCGGTCCCCGCTCCGGCAGGAGGCGCGAACGCATGAACCAGGTCACCTTCCACGAGGGCACCGGTCGCCGCAAGACGGCCATCGCTCGTGTCCGGCTGCTCACCGGCGAGGGTGAGGTCGTCGTCAACGGCCGCAGCCTGGAAGAGCACTTCGGCAACGCCGTCGACCTCAACGACATCCTCATGCCCTTCCGCGTGACCGGCACCGAGGGTCGCTACAACGCCATGATCAAGGTGCACGGCGGTGGCCATCACGGCCAGGCCGGCGCCATCCGCCACGGCATCGCCCGGGCCCTGCTGCAGTCGGACCCCGAGGGCGCTCGTGTCCCGCTGCGCCAGGCCGGGCTGCTCTCGCGCGACCCGCGCATGAAGGAGCGCAAGAAGTACGGCCTCAAGCGAGCCCGCAAGGCGCCGCAGTTCACCAAGCGCTAGCGCGCCACGCGCCAGCGGGCGCACGATCGGCCGGCCGGGGTGGCGCGACCACCCCGGACCTCCGGACACCCCACCTATCCCGCACGCCGGGACCTTCGAGGTATCGTCCTCGGCGTCCCCATGCCTGATGCTGTGTGCGTATGAGCGATCCGTCTCCACTCGCTACAAGGACGCGCTGCGGCGTGGTCACGTGGCCGTCGTGAAGGGCCGTCCCCGCGAGGCCATCGACCACTACGAGCAGGCCGGCGAACTGGTTCCCGAACGGCCGCTGCCCTTCATCTCGATGGGCAACGTCTACCTGCAGATGCGCCAGCCGCGGGAGGCGCTGAGCGCCTTCGACGAGGCCCTCGAGCGCGCGCCGTCCGACCTCGACGCCATGCGCGGCAAGGCCGCCGCCCTCGAGGCGCTCGGCCACGACCTCGAGGCCGGTGCGCTGCGCATGCGCGCCGCCGAGCTCGAGGCCATGGCGCGTGCCGGCCAGCAGCGCTGCCGCGGCGGCGACCCAGGTGCGCTCGAGCTGGAACGCCATGTCAGCAACGGCGCTGCGGCCCGCGCCGCAGGCGACCTGGACATCGCCGTCGCGGCCTACCTCGCGGCCGCCAACGGCTACGCCGCGGTCAACGATTTCGATCGCCGCCATCGACGCCTGCCTGCGTGCGCTGGAGGCGCGCCCCGGCCACATCGACGTCCACTTCACCATGGCCATGCTCTACCTGCGCCAGGGCTGGACCGAGCACGGTGAGCAGCGCGCGGTGCTCATCGAGCGCCGGCTCGACATCGACGACGATCCCCGTCGCCGGGCCGCCCTGCACGCGCTCGCGCGCGACTTCCGACACTCTCGGTCCGGAGCTCGAGCGCCTCGCCGCGACCGCCCGCGCGTGACTCTGTGTCGCACGCCGCCGTGCCCGCCGGCGGCGGTGGTAGGCTCAGCCGTCGATGGAACTGCTGCGTGACCTTGCCACGGACCTGAGGGTCGAGCCGAGCGCGCTGCTCGACATCCTCCTGACCGCCATCCTCATCTATCTCGTGCTGCGGCTCATCCAGGGCACGCGTGCCGTGCGTCTGGCCATCGGCGCCACCATCGTCTACGCGGTCTACGTGCTCGCCCAGGAGCTCGACCTGCGCCTGCTCTCGGGCATCCTCCAGACCGGTGCCGTGGTCGGCCTGGTCGCCCTCGTGGTCGTCTTCCAGCCCGAGCTGCGGCGCGGCCTGGACCGCCTCGGCCGCGTCGGCTCGTGGGCCTGGCTGGGCACCTCCGACAGCGAGCGGCCACCAGCGCATCGCCGCCCTGCTCGCGGCCGCGGCGGCCAAGCTCTCGCGCCGCCGCACCGGCGCGCTCATCGTCATCGAGCGCGACACCGGCCTGGGCGACATGGCCGAAACCGGCGTGATGATGAACGCCGACCTCTCGGCGGAGCTGCTGGCGTCGCTGTTCGCGCCCGGCTACCCGCTCCACGACGGCGCCGTCATCGTCCGCGGCGACGAGATCGTGGCGGCCGGCGTCATGCTGCCGCTGGCCGAGCGCGAAGGCTCGCTCGAGCACTACGGCACCCGTCACCGCGCCGCGCTCGGCGTCACCGAGCAGACCGACGCGCTGGCCATCGTGGTCAGCGAGGAGAGCGGCGGCATCAGCCTGGCCCAGGGCGGCTCGCATCGTGCGCGATCTCGACGAGGACGAGCTGCGCCAGCGACTCTATGGCCTGCTCGCGCCCGGCCGACGTGGGCTGCCCGCGCCCTGTGGGCGCTCCGCGGCGGACGGGAGAGCGACCCGAGCCCGAGTCCAGCCGGCCCGACGCGAGCGACGAGCCATGAGCGCTGTCAGCCGCTGGCTCTCTCAGCAACTGGCCGCTCAAGCTGACCGCGCTCGGCCTCGCCGTCGTGCTGTATGCCGGCGTCGCCATCTCCGAATCGACGCGCTCGTGGACTGGCCCCGTGCCCATCGAAGTGCTCAACGCGCCCGGTCGGCGGAGCCCTGCTGGACGACCCCGGCGCCGTCGACCGCATCGAGTACCGCGCCCCCGACGACGTGGCGGCGCAGATCACCAGCGACAGCTTCCGGGCCAGCGTCGACCTCTCCTCGGTGCAGCCGCGCGTCGGCGCCACCACCGTCGAGGTCCCGGTCGACGTCTTCCCCGTCGACCCGCGTGTTCGCGTCGTCGGCTATCGAGCCCACCGGCGTGGTCGTGCGCGTGGACGAGGTGCTCTCGCGCGTCATGCCCGTGCAGGTCGACCACGGGCCGCTGCCCGAGGGCATCGAGCTGGGCCCGATCGGCGTCGAGCCCAACCGGTCACCATCAGCGGCGCTTCCTCGCGCCTGCAGAACGTGCGCAGCGTGGAAGGGCGCTTCGTGGTCGACGCCAGCGGCATCAACATCGACGAGGACGTGGCCGTGGAGGCCTTCGACGAGGTCGGCGCCGTCGTGCCCGGCGTGGACATCGACCCACGGCACGGTGCGGGTGCAGGCCGACGTCGCCCGTCAGCTGGCCTATGCCACGCTGCCGGTCGTTCCCGAGCTGACCGGCGAGCCTGCTCGCGGCGTGCGTGTCGACAACGTCTCGGTGCGTGCCCGCGACGGTCACCGTCAGCGGCGAGAACCCGGCCATCCGCCAGCTCGAGTTCATCACCACCGAGCCGGTCGACATCAGCGGCCAGTCGGTGGAGCTGGTGACGGAGGCGCGTCTGGTCCTGCCCGAGGAGGTCACCAGTCGCCGGCGAGGAGGTGGTCACCGTGCTGGTGACGTTCACGACCTCGCACTGGGCTCACGCGCCTTCGATGTCGGCACCGCCCTCGTCGGCGCGCAGCCCGCGTACACCTACCGCGTCGAGGAACCGTCCGTCAGCGTCGTCATCTCCGGTCCGGTGGCCGCAGCTCGACGAGCTGGCCGTCGAGGACCTCATCGTCGGAGATTCCGGTGGCCGATCTCGCGGTGGGCGACAATGACGTCATGCCCATCGTCCGAACCCCCCGCGGCACGAGCGTCGTGCGCGCTGACCCCCGAGACCGTGCGCGTCACGGTCACGCCCGCATCTCGTGAGCAATCTCTTCGGCACCGACGGCATCCGCGGTGTCGCCAACGAGGACCTGAAGCCGACGCTCGCCCACGCGCTGGGCCGCGCCGTCGCGATCAAGCTGGCCGGGCCCGGCGGCCGCATCCTGGTGGGTCAGGACACGCGCCGCTCGGGCGACATGCTGGTGGCGGCGCTGATGTCCGGCGGCACCTCCGCCGGTGCCCACGTCCACGTCGCTGGGGGTCTGCCCCACGCCGGCGCTGGCCCACGTCACCGCCGTGGGCGACTACGCCGCCGGCGTGATGGTCAGCGCCTCGCACAATCCCGCCGAGGACAACGGCCTCAAGGTGCTCGGCGGCAAGGGCCTCAAGCTCGACGACGAGCATGGAGGACGAGCTCGAGACGCTCATCATCCGCTCCGAGGAGCTGGGCTCGCCGCGCAATGACGACCTCGGGCCGCGTCGTCGACGCCCGTGCCGACATGCGCCACTACATGGAGCACCGGCTGGGCATGGCCCGGCGCATCGGTTCGGACCTGCGCCTGCACGTCGACTGCGCCAACGGCTCCGCGTCGGCGGTGGCGGCCGAGATCCTGGCCGCCTCGGGTGCCTCGGTCACCGCGCACTTCGACGCACCCCGACGGCTGCAACATCAACCTCGGCTGCGGCGCGACCGTGCCCGGCGCGCTGGCGGCCATCGTGGCCGAGCAGGGTGGCGATGTCGGCTTCAGCCTCGACGGCGACGCCGATCGCTGCGTCGCCATCGATGAGCGCGGCGACGGTCGTCGATGGCGACCAGCTGCTGGGCATCATCGCCCTCGACCGCATCGCCCGGGGCGCCCTGGCCGAGGACACCGTCGTGGTCAGCATCCTCTCCAACGGCGGCCTGGCCCGTGCCGTGGAGCAGGCCGGTGGGCGCGTCCTGCGCACCCCGGTCGGCGACCGCCACATCGTCGATTCGATGCTGCGTCTCCGACGCCGGCCTGGGCGGCGAGAAGAGCGGCCACGTCATCATCCGCGAGCACACCACCACCGGCGACGGCATCGTCACCGCGCTCGAGATCCTCGACATCCTCGCTCGCAGCGGGCGGCCGCTCTCCGAGCTGGCGGCGGCCATCCCGCTCGACCCGCAGGAGCAGCGCACCATCCGCGTCCGCCACAAGGAGTGGCGCGCCGACCGCAGTCCTGGCCGAGGCCGTCGAGGCCGCCGAGGCGGAGCTGGCCGGAGCGGGCGCATCGTGGTGCGTGCCGTCCGGCACCGAGCCGGCTCTGCGCGTCATGGTCGAGGGCCGCGACGCCGCATCGCGTGCTGCGCCTGGCCGACGAGCTGGCGGCGCTGGCCGCCGAGCGCCTCAACCAGGACCGCTAGCAGGACCATGTGTGGCATCGTCGGCTACGTCGGCCACGACGAGGCGGCCCCTGCTCTTGCTCGAGGGCCTGGCGCGGCTCGAGTACCGCGGCTACGACTCGGCCGGCATCGCGCTGGTCACCGAGACCGGCGAGCTCTTCGTCAAGAAGCGAGCCGGCAAGCTCGCCGACGCTGCGCGACGCGCTCGAGGGCGACTCGCCCGCCCTCGACCGCCGGCCTGGGCCACACGCGCTGGGCGACGCACGGCCGCCCCAACGACCTCAACGCCCACCCGCACGTCGACTGCACCGGCGAGCTGACGGTCATCCACAACGGCATCATCGAGAACTTCATCGAGCTGCGCGACGAGCTCGAGGCGCCCGGTCACATCTTCGGCTCCGAGACCGACACCGAGGCCATCGCCCACCTGGTCGAGGAGGCCTACGAGGGTGACCTCGCGGCGGCCGTGCGCACGGCCCTGCAGCGGGCCCACGGCGCGTATGCGCTCGCGGTCATCCACAAGGGCGAGCCCGACCGCGTCGTGGGCGCCAGCATGAACGTGCCGCTCATCGTGGGCCTGGGGCAGGGCGAGGCCTTCCTGGCCTCGGACGTGGCGGCCGTGCTGGCCCACACGCGCGAGGTCATCTTCCTCGAGGAGGGCGACGTCGCCGACATCCGCCCCGGGCAGTGTCGTCCATCACCGACCTCGTCGGCCGCGAGCTGGAGCGCCCGGTCCATCACATCGAGTGGGACCTCGAGGCTGCCGAGAAGGGCGGCTACGAGCACTACATGCTCAAGGAGATCCACGAGCAGCCGGAGGCCATCCGCGCCGCCATCGCCGGCCGCATCCACGAGGACGAGGTGCGCGTGCCCGAGCTGGAGCCGCTGCGCGCCATCCTGCCCTACATCGAGCGCATCGAGCTGGTCGCCTGCGGCACCGCCGCCTACGCCGCCGCCGTGGCAGCCAACGCGCTGCAGGCCTGGACCGGCCTGCCGGCGCGCTGGAACATCGGCTCGGAGTTCCGCTACGACCCGCCGCCGCTCGACCAGAAGACGCTGGTCATCGCGGTCACCCAGTCGGGCGAGACCGCCGACACGCTGGCGCCGACGCGCCTGGCCCGCGAGCGCGGCTGCCCGGTCGTCGCCGTCACCAACACCGTCGGCTCGGCCATCACGCGCGAGGCCGACGCGGTGCTGTTCCTGCAGGCCGGCCCGGAGATCGCGGTGGTGGCCACCAAGACGTTCGTGACCCAGGTCATCACGCTGCTGCTGGTGGCGGCCCAGATCGCCAAGGTCGCGCGGCCGGCCTCGACCCGCTCTACGAGACAGGCGCTGGTCGAGGGCCTGCGCGCCCTGCCCGCCAACGCCGAGCGCACCATCGAGCTGAACGAGGCCGTCGGCCGCCGAGCTGGCCCGCCGCTACGTCGGCTCGCGCGGCTACATGTACGTCGGTCGCGGCATCACCTACCCGGTGGCGCTGGAGGGGGCGCTCAAGCTCAAGGAGGTCAGCTACGTCCACGCCGAGGGCTACGCCGCCGGCGAGCTCAAGCACGGCCCCATCTCGCTGCTCGACGCGGAGGTGCCGCTGGTGGCGGTCGCCACGCGCACGGCGGTCCACGACAAGCTCGTCAGCAACCTCATGGAGGGCCGCGCCCGCGATGCGCGCGTCATCGCCGTGGTGACCGAGGGCGACGAGCGCATGAAGGCCGTCGCCGACGACATCCTGTGGGTGCCGCCGACGGTCGAGATGCTGAGCCCGGTCGTTGGCCATCATCCCGCTCCAGCTGTTCGCCTATCACACGGCCGTGGGGCGCGGCACGGACGTCGATCAGCCGCGCAACCTGGCCAAGTCGGTCACGGTCGAGTGAGCCTCGCTGCCGGCGCCGCCCGGCCGGGCACCACCGAGCTGGGCATCGACATCATCAAGGTCGAGCGCATCGCCAAGGCCCTGCGCCAAGCACGGCCGGCGCTTCGCCGCGCGCGTCCTGACCGACCGCGAGGACGCCTACGTGCGCGACCGGCCGGAGAACTTCGCCGGCCGCTGGGCGGCCAAGGAGGCCGTCTCAGCAAGGTGCTGGGCCTCGGCGTGCGCGGCGTCGGGCTGGCGCGAGATCGAGATCGTCCGCCTGCCGACCGGCGCAGCCCACGGTGCGCCTGCACGACCGTGCGCTGCGGCGCGCCAACCAGCTGGGCATGGAGCGCATCGCGGTGTCCATCAGCCACGAGCGGGACTACGCGGTCGCCATCGCCTTCGGCGTCCGCACCGAGGGCGGCGAGTTCGTCTTCCCGGTGGACGTCGAGGCGCGCCTGGACGATCGCGAGCAGCAGCTCCTGGCGCGCATGGAGCGGCTGCGCGAGCTGCGACGGCGAGGTGCGGGCGGCCGAGGGCCGCGAGTCGACTGACGGCGGACCGATGCCGACGGAGGAGGGCAGCCCGAGTGACGGCGTCGCGGGGCGAGCGTGCTCGACGAGCGCAGCGCTGCCGGGCTGCTGCCCGAGCGCGACCCGCGCGGCCACAAGGGCACGTTCGGGCGCGTCGTGGTCGTGGCCGGGCTCGCTCGACTACGCCGGGCGCGGCGCTGATGGCCGGGGCGCCGCGCTGCGGGCCGGCAGCGGCCTCGTGACCCTCTGCGTGCCGGCGATCGCTGCAGCCGGTCGTCGCGGGCCGCGTGCCGGAGCTCATCACGCGCGGCCTGCCCGAGATGGCGCCGTACGAGGTCGATGCGAGCCGAGGCCGCGGCCGACATCGCAGAGCTGCCGGCGACGCCGTCCTGCTGGGGCCCGGGCCTGCGGCCGGGCGCGGCACCTCGCGGCCTGGTGCGCTGCTGCTGGCGCGGACGGGCCGCGCCGCGGTCGTCGATGCCGGCGCGCTCGATGCGCTCTCGGCGATGGCCGGCTGGTGGACGCGGCTGGGCCGGCCGTGCGTGCTGACGCCGCACCCGGGCGAGTTCGCCCGCCTCGGCCGCCAGGCAGGCGACGACGACGCGGCGCGCCGCGAGGCGGCTGCCGGCCGCGCGAGCTGGGGCAGGTGGTCGTGCTCAAGGGTGCCGGCACCGTCATCGCCGCTCCCGACGGTCGCGTCCGCGTGGCCCCCTTCGAGGTGCCCGCGCTGGGCACCGGCGGCAGCGGCGACGTCCTCGCCGGGGTCATCGCCTCGCTGCTCGGGCAGGGCCTGGCACCGTTCGAGGCCGCCGCGCTGGGTGTCTACCTGCATGCCCGCGCCGGCGAGATCATCAGCGCGGAGCTGGGCGATGCGGGCCTGATGGCCACCGACCTGCTGCCACGCATCCCGCGCGTGCGCCGCGGGCTGGCGGCGGCACGACCGGCATGAGCCCGGCTGCCGTGTCCGCGCGAACCGCAGTGCCTGGCTGGAGATCGACCTCGAGGCCCTGCGCCACAACATCGAGGTCATCCGCTCGGTGGTCGGTACCGCCGCCGTGGCGCCGGTCGTCAAGGCCGACGCCTACGGCCACGGCGTCGATGCCGTGGGCCCGGCACTCGCACCCTTCGTGGAGGCGCTGTGCGTGGCCACGCTCGACGAGGCCATCGCCCTGCGGCCGCGCGTCGCGGGTCGCATCCTGCTGCTCTACCCGGTGCCGGCGGCGGCCGCCGCCGAGGCCGTCGCTGCCGGCGTCGAGCTGGCCGTCATGTCGGCGGCCGACCTCGAGGCCATCCGTGCCGTGGCGCCACTCGACGACCGCCCCGTCAAGGTCCACATCGGCGTCGAGACCGGCATGGGCCGGGGCGGCCTGCCGCCCGACGCGGTCGCCGCCGTGGCCGCCATCGCGGTGAGCGACACGCGCATCGAGCTGGCCGGCCTGTGGTCGCACCTGCACAGCCCCGAGGACCCACCCTCATCCGACGCGCAGGTCCTCCGCTTCGAGCGGGCGGTAGCCGCGCTGCGCGAGGCCGGCATCCCCGTGCCGCCCCGCCACATCGCCGCCAGCGGCGGCATCTTCACCCACGACGAGCCGTCGCTCGACCTGGTGCGACCCGGGCATCGCCGTCTACGGCGTCCTCGATGCCGACCTGCCCATCGCCGCCGATGCCGCCGCGGCCGCAGCGCGATTGCGCCCGGCGATGTCGCTCAAGGCTCGCCCGGTGGCCTTCAGCGACGTGCCCGCCGGCGGCACCGTCGGCTACGGCGGCACGTGGCGGGCAGAGCGGCCGTCGCGCATCGCGGTCCTGCCGGTCGGCTACGGCGACGGCTACCTGCGCGGCTCACAGCCTGGTGCCAGCGCCCTCGTGCGCGGCCGACGCGTGCCCGATCGTGGGCCGCGTCTCGATGGATGCGGTGACCGTCGATGTCACCGATCTGCCCGGCCTCGACTATGCCGAAGAGTTCGTTCTGCTGGGTCGCCAGGGCACCGAGATCGATCAGCGCCGGGGAACTGGCGCGTCGACGCAACACCATCGCCTGGGAAGTGCTCACAAGCATGGCCGGAGGCTAGGCCGGGTGTACTATCCGCCTGGCCGGTAACGCCCCCGCGAGGGCCTGATACCACCGGCACCGTCGAGACATGACGCGACCGGTCGCGAGGAACGTGGGTTGAGGGACCCGACCCTCGCAGCCGTGCCGGTTCAGCATGTCCCAAGGAGGGAATACGGGTTTGCTACGACCGCCCGACATCAGTGAGCCATTCAGCGCATCCCGCGACTTCGGGGCCTACGAGGGCGACGATGTCGAGGCGGTCGCCGAGAGATCCAGCTGCGGGGCGCGACCGTACCGGCCGTCCTCTTCCTGGAGGCCAACCGTGGGGCTGGCACCCTCGACGGGCTGGGCATGCTCTTCTTCGACCCCATCCTGCGTGGCATCTTCGGCGGCGACGATGCCGGCGCCAGCCAGCTGCTCGCCGACGACGACGACATCGAGCGGCTCATCGACCGCCTCGAGGAGCTCGAGGCCGAGGCCGGCCTGGACGCCTGATCCGGCACCTCGATAGCCCGGCCCGGCTACCATCTGACGCGTGACCCAGGACACCCCGGCCTTCTTCACGCTTGACCGCGGCACGGTCAGCACTGCCGCCGCGCTCATCGCGCCCGTGGATGGCCGCTACCGCATGCTCGCCGCGGCGTCGGCGCCCGCTGCCATCGCCCCCGAATCCATCCTTGAAGACCTTGCCTGGCGCGTGGCCAGGACCGACGCGTCGGTGGCGGGCTCGATGGAGGGCTGGCGAGAGTGGTCGCGCCTCGAGGTTCGCAGCCTGCGGGCGCCGCGGGCCGTGCTGGTGGCCGCCAGCGACTCGACCGGTGAGCTGCTGGAACGCGCCTTTGGTCGGCGCCGGCTGGAGCATCGCCGCGCGCTTCTTCGGCGCCACGCCGGACACCCTGGCTCTTGGCGAGGCGTGCCTGGACCCCCGCGTCGACGCTGTCATCATGGGCGCTCGCGATGGCGTCGAGGAGGCAGAGGCCGAGACGACCGGGCGCCTCTGGGCTCGTACCGGGTCGCTGGCGCGCTTCCGCGACGACCTGGCCGTCATCGCCTGCGGGCCCCTCCTGGAGCGGCCGGAAGGTATCCCCGACGCGCGCCTCTTCGCCCTGCCTGCGCCGGCAGCGCTGCCGCTGGCGGCGGACTCGGCATTGCGCACTGCGGCACGGCAGGTCGGCACACACCTCGCTGCAGGCGGTGAGCCGGTGGCGGCTGACGGTCGCGCGGCCCTGAGCACCACCGCGGTCTCGCTGGCGGCTGTGCTGGGCAAACGCGTCGACAGCATCGAGATCGGCATCACCGCCGCCTCGCGCACGCTGACCGCCGCCGATGGCCGATCCCAGCACGCGGTCCTCGCCGCCGCCGGGCTGCTGCCGCCGGAGCTGCTCGACGACGAAGCCGTGGGCGACGCCGTGCTGCGCTGGTCCACGCTCAGCGGGGATCCTGCGGCCCGGCTCGATGTGTTGCGCGAGCTGGCCTTGCACCCCTGGACGCGTATCGACGACGAGGGGATCCACCTGCGCCTGGCTGCACTGCGCGCTGCGCTCGACCGCCTGGGGAGCGCCTGGAGCGCCGCGGCGGCCGAGTGGTCCGCTGGCGCGGCGGAGGTGCTCGTCCTGAGCGGCGGTGCCTTCGCGGCTGTCCCTCCGGCGGCCTCCGCACTGGCGGCCGTCGACGGCGTGCGCCACCCAGGGGCGATGAGCATCCTGCACGATCACGCGGGCGTACTCGCGCCCCTGGGCGCGCTCCCGGTCGAGGATGATCGCCGGCGCCTGCTCTCCGACCTCATGCCAGACTGCCTGCTGCCGCTCGGAAGTGCCCTGCTCACCGGCGCCTTCGGCAAGCCCGGCAAGAAGGAGCCTGCGCGCCTGTCGTTGCACATCAGCAGCGCCCTGGGCGATGAGCGCGTCAGCCTGGAGCCCGGGCAGCTGCGGCTCGTGGACCTGCCGCCGGGTATCGCTGCCCGCCTCGACCTGGACCCCGGTGAGGGTGCCGTCCTCGGCGTGGAGGGCCGTCGGCTGAGCCTCGAGGTTCGCGGCGGCCTGGGTGGCCTGCTCGTGGATACGCGCCCCATCCAACTGGAGCTGCCCGAGGGCGGTGAGCAACGGCGCGCGCTCCTGGCAGAGTGGGAGGCACCCGCCTGGGTGGGTGGCGAGCGATGATCCAGCCCGATCCCGGCCGTTTCGTCGTCGCGGCCGCGTACCCGCAGCGCCAGCGCCTGCTGCGCCTGCCGCTGAGCCTGGCCGACCGGCCGCTCGTGGCCCCTGGGCAGCACGTGCAGCTGGGCCAGCCCATCATCGAGCACTTCCGCGACCAGGAGGTGATGGAGCTGCCTACCAGCGCTGCCCTGATCCGCCTGCGCCCCGGGGACATCCTGGACAACGTACCGGTGCCGCAGACGGGGCGACTGGGGCGCAAGTCGAGCGGGACCACGCACCGCACGCGCGTGCTTGAGCACGGCCGTGACGGCATCACCCGCCTCGTAGCCGGCAGTCATGCGGTCACCCTCGACTCGCCCGCGGCCGGGGTCATCGAGTCAGTCACGCCCGGCGCGATCGCCCTGCGGGCTGACGGCCTGGCGGTCGAAGCGCGCGTCGGCTGGGGTCGGGCCACGTCGGGTCGCATCGTCATCGCCGTTGACCGCCCTGATGCCGAGATCCAGACGTCCCGTATCGACGTCAGCGCGGCCGGCGCGATCCTCGTGGTCGGTACGCGCATCGATGTGGAGGCCATCTCCCGGGCCCGGGCCATCGGTGCTGCCGCCATCATCTCTGGTGGTGTTGCCAGTCGCGATGTGCGTCACTTGACCTCCTCGGAAGCGCGGCAGCAGGCGGCGCTGCACGCTGCGGCACCGTTCGGACTGCTGGCCCTCGGCGGCTATGGCCGGGTGCCCATCCCGGCACATCTGTGGGACCTGCTCATGGCCGCGGACGGTCGCCAGGCCGGCATCGTGCCTGCGGCACGAATGCTCATCGTCGATGGTGACCCGTCACCCCTCGTGGAAGCTGCCACTCGCCCACCCGGAACGGTGCGCGTCATCAGTGGCGAGCACCGGGATCACGAAGGTCGGCTGGTGGGCTTGTCCGGACCCCGTCGCTGGTCGGGCGGCAGCTACGCTCCCGGTGGCTTCGTCGAGTTGGCCGGCGCGGACGGCCGGGGTGAACGCTATTGCGTCCCGCTGACCAGCCTGGAGCGGCTCGGCTAGGCTGTCGCCGATGACGATGTCCGATCTTGAGCGTCCGCCCGTGGAGGTGCTGCGCGTCCGTACCCGATCGACCCGATCGACCCGTGCGCTCGCCGCGGCGCTCGCGCTCGTCGCCGAGCCCGGGGACCGCCTCGCCCTGGTGGGACCCCTGGGAGCCGGCAAGACGCAGTTCGCCAAGGGTTTCGCCATCGGGCTCGGCATCGACGCGGTCGTCAACAGTCCCAGCTTCACCCTCATGGCCGAGTACGAGGGGCGCCTGACCCTGTTCCACCAGGACCTCTATCGCCTCGCCGGTGCCGAGGAGGTGCTGGCCGGGGGCTTGCTCGACGAGCGGCAGGATGAGGGCGTCACGCTCAGCGAGTGGGCCGACCGCCTCGATGAAGGGCTCGACCCGGCTCGCCTCAGCGTCGTCATCGAGCCCACCGGCGAGGAGACCCGCGACATCCAGCTCAGTGGCCACGGCGAGGTCGCGGCGCGGTACCTGGCTGCCGCGGAGCGCTGGCGAACGGATTTGGCAGAAGGATGAGCCACGTGGTGCGCAACCGGCTGATCCTTGCCATCGACACCTCCACCCGTGCCAGCCTTGTCCTGGCCGGTGACTCGGCGGTCCGGGCCGTGAGTCGGCGCGAGGTGCAGCATCGCCATGGCTCCCACGTGCTGGAGCAGGTCGACGAGGTGTTGGCCGGTGCTGGTGTGGGCCTTGATGAGCTGGGGGCACTCGCCGTCGGCACCGGACCCGGGTCCTTCACCGGTCTGCGCGTGGGGCTGGCCACAGCCAAGACCATCGCCTACGCCCGGTCGCTGCCACTGGTGGGCGTGATGTCGTCCGACGCGCTACGCCGGGCCGCGACGACAGCCGGCGCTCCCGACGATGCCGCAGTGGTCCTGCCGGCCGGCGCACACGACCACTACCTTGCGCTCGCCGGCGAAGACCCCGTGCTGGTGGCGCCGGGCGAGCTCGAGAGAAGCATCGGCGAGCGGGTCGCCGTCGCGGTCGGCGTTGACCCGGGCTTGCTCCCCGAGGCAGCCGTCCGACTGGGAACGGCGGCCCTCGAGGGCTTGCCCGACGCGCTGCTGTCGCTGGCTCGCGAGCGTCTCGTGGCCCACGGCGGTGACGACGTGGCCAAGCTCATTCCCGCCTACGTGGCGCTGCCGCGAGGTGTCAAGCGTGCCGCAGAGGAGCTGGGATGGTCGCCCGACCTCCGGTGAGGCTGACGGTGCAGCCGATGGGCGCCGACGACATCCCCGCAGTCCACGCTATCGAGAGTGCCTCGTTCCCGACCCCGTGGCCGCCGTATGCGTTCCGCCAGGAGCTCGAGACGAACCGCATGGCGCGCTACCTGGTGGTGCGGGCCGGCGAGCGGGTCATCGCCTATGCCGGCATCTGGCTGATGGTCGACGAGGCCCATGTCACCACGTTCGCCGTGCTGCCGGCGTATCGGCGTCGGGGTATCGGCGGCCTGCTGCTGGCCGAGCTCATGGCGCTATCGGCTGAGATCGGCGCGGTCGTGGTGACGCTGGAGGTCCGCCTCAGCAACGCCGCCGCCCGCCAGCTGTACCAGCAGTTCGGCTTCCGCCCGGTGGGCGTGCGCCCGCGCTACTACACCGATAACGCCGAGGACGCGCTCATCATGACCACCGAACGCCTGGACGCTCCCGACATGCAGCGCCTGCTGGCGCGCATGGCCGCGCAGTACGCGACCGACATGCTGCCCGACGACCCCGGCTACGCGCCCGATCCTGGTGGCCCCCCGGAGGTGCTGGACACGTGAGCAGCGGTCGCATCCTCGCGGTCGAATTGTCCTGCGACGAGACGGCCGTCGCCGTCGTCGAGCGCGGCCGGCGCATCGTCGCCAACGTGGTGGCCAGCCAGGTGCAGCTGCACTCGGCCACCGGTGGCATCGTGCCCGAGGTGGCCGCACGCGCCCACCTGCGCTGGATGATCCCCGTGCTCGACGAAGCGCGTGCCCGCGCCGGCATCGAGGACTGGCGCGAGCTCGACGCGGTCGCGGTCACCGAGGGCCCCGGCCTGGCTGGCTCGCTGCTGGTGGGTATCACCATGGCCAAGACGCTGGCCTGGAGCGTGGGCTTGCCGCTGGTGCCGGTAAACCACCTCGAGGGCCACATCTACGCGGCCTGGTTGCTGGATCCCGACGAGGAGGAGAGGCCGGCACCCGAGTTCCCGCTGGTGGCCCTGGTGGTCAGTGGTGGCCATACCTTCATCGTGGAGATGGGCGACCACATCAGCTACCGGCTGCTGGGACAGACCGTGGACGACGCTGCCGGTGAGGCCTTCGACAAGGTCGGCCGCCTCCTTGGGCTGTCCTATCCGGGCGGTCCGGCCATCATGCGGGCTGCGGCTGACGCGCGCGCCCACGACCGACGATTCCCCCGGGCCTGGATGGGCGAGTCCTACGACTTCTCGTTCAGCGGCCTGAAGACGGCCGCTCGGCATGCCGTGGGGGAGGCGCTGGGTCTTTCCCCACAAGCCCGTGACCTCGATGGCGCCGGGCTGTCCGAGACCGATGTAGCGGAGCTGGCCTGGGCCTTCCAGGAGTCCGTCGTCGATGTGCTCTCGACGAAGGTCTTGCGGGCAGCCCGCGAGCTGGGCGCCCGGACCATCATCCTCGGCGGCGGTGTGGCCGCCAACGGTGTGCTGCGCGACCGTATCGCCGAGGGCGCCGGTGGCCTGGGTGTGCCGCTGGTGGTGCCGCGACCCGGGCTGTGCACGGACAACGCTGCCATGATCGGCGCGGCCGGCTACCAGCGGCTGGCGGCGGGTGCCCGGGCGGACCGCTCGCTCGACGCCAGGCCCTCGTTGAAGCTGGTGGTCTGACGTGCCCGGTGGCAGCGCCGAGCTGGATCCCGCGCACCTGGGACCGGAGGTGGTGCAGCGCTATCTTCGCCGCCACTGGCTCGGCGCGCGCAAGTCGCTCTCACAGAACCACCTCGCTGATGGCAGCGTGCTGGAGCGCATCCTCGACGAAGCGGCCATCAAGGCCGCTGAGCGCGTCGTGGAGGTGGGCCCGGGCATCGGCATCCTGACGGCGCAGCTGCTGGCCGCCGGAGCACGGGTCACCGCCGTCGAGCTGGACAGCCGCCTGGCCGAGCACCTGCGTGACCGCTTCGCCGACGAACCCGGCCTTACGCTCGTGGAGGCGGACTTCCTGGACGTGGAGGTCAGCGACGTGGCGAGCGACCCCTGGGCGCTGGTGGCCAACGTGCCGTACCACATCACGAGTCCCATCCTCCACCACGTGCTGGGGGCGGACCCGCGACCGACGCGCTTCGTGATGATGGTCCAGAAGGAGGTTGCCGAGCGGATCGCATCGCCGCCCGGCGGGATGAGCTACCTCTCGGTCTTCGTGCAGTACCACGCCGCCGTCCACGTGGCGTTCACGGTGCCGGCCGCTGCCTTCGAGCCTGCCCCAGATGTCGACTCGGCCATCCTCGTCGGCCTGGTACAACCGCGGAGGCTGGGCGCGGACGACGAGGATGAGCTGTGGCGCCTGGTGCAGGCCGGCTTCCGCGAACGTCGGAAGATGATCCACAACGTGCTGGCGCGGCAGCTGCCCGGGCTGGACAGGCAACGCATCGATGCCGGTCTGGCTGCCTGTCGCATCGCCCCCGACCGGAGGCCGCAGACGCTATCGGTCGAGGAGTGGCTGGCCTTGCGCGTGGCGCTATCGCCGCTGCCATGACCACGCGGCACGCCCGGGCAGCGGCCAAGATCAACATCGCCCTCGCCGTCACCGGCGTACGCGGCGACGGTTACCACCTGCTGCGCTCGGTGTTCCTGCGCCTGGCACTCCACGATGTGCTGGAGGCTGATCTCGACCCGGGCGCCCCGTCCGACTCCCTCAGCATCGACGGCGACCTGGATGTCACCCCGGACAACCTCGTGCTCCGCGCCGCGGCACAGCTCCGTGCCGCCATCGACCCATCGTTGCCGGCGCTCCGCTTCAGGTTGCGCAAGCGCATCCCGGCGGCCGCCGGGCTCGGCGGTGGCAGCTCGGATGCCGCGGCTGCCATGGACCTCGCGCTCGAGTCGTGGGGTGTGCGGCTCCATCCGGCCGAGCGCCTCGATGCCGCGCTACGCCTGGGTGCAGACGTACCCTTCTTCGCCGCCGGCCATGCGGCCTCGCTGGTGCAGGGAGTCGGCGAGCACCTGCTCCCATTGCCGGCGCCGGAACCCCCGGCAGGAGTGGTGCTCATCACGCCACGCCAACGTCTCTCCACGGCCGCCGTCTTCGCCGAGTACGACCGCAAGCCTGGAGACGGCGTGGGTGCCCGGGTGCAGGTGGATGAGGTTGCCGACCTGCTGCGCGACGGGGTCGATGGCATGACGCTCGCCGCCACGACGGCGATGTTGCGCGAGGCCAACGACCTGTGGCCGCCCGCTTCGAGGCTGTCTCCGGGTCTCAGCGCGGCCCGCGACGCAGCCGCCGGCAGCCTCGGGCGCGCCGTCATCCTCACCGGCTCGGGGCCGACGCTCTTCGCGGTCTATCCTTCGGAAGCAGCTGCCACGCGCGCCGCCGTCGTGCTGCAAGCCCAGTGCCCCGCCGCGCTCGAGGGCGCCGACATCATGACCACGACCACCAGCGGAAGGGGAGATCACTCGTGAAGGAGCGTATCCAGACGTCCGGGGCGCCCGCTGCCCTGGGTCCCTACAGCCAGGCCATCGTCACCGACACCCTCGTCTTCTGCTCCGGCCAGGGGCCGATGGACCCGCAGACCAACACGCTCGTCGAGGGCGACGTGGTAGTCCAGACCAGGCGCACCATGGACAACATCAAGACGCTCCTGGGCGAGATGGGTCTCGACTTCAGCGACGTCGTCAAGTCGACGTGCTATCTCGCCGACATGGATGACTTCAAGGCCTTCAACGAGGTCTATGGCTCGTACCTGCCGCAGCCGTACCCGGCGCGGACGACCATCCAGGCAGCGCGCCTGCCACTGGACATCCTCGTCGAGATCGAGGTCATCGCCCAGAAGCGCTGAGTGCGTCGCAGCGGTCGCCACGACGAGGCTGTCGCCTGCTCGGCCCGCAGGACGAAGATCAGGCCCCGCCTGACCATTTGACACCCTGGCGGCGGCACCCCTACAGTCACTCGACCTGATGTCCGACAAGCCTCCATCACCGTTCGGCGGCCCGTCCGCCAAGTGAACACGCACCCGCCCCAGCCCCCCGTCGCGGTCGTGATGGCTGCCGGGCTCGGCACGCGCATGCGCTCGCGCACTCCCAAGGTGCTGCATCTCATCTGCGGGCGGCCCATGCTGGCCTACGTGCTCGACGCGGCCGTGGTCGCCACCGGAGCGCGTCCGTTGGTCGTCATCAGCCCGCCGGTGTCCCAGGTCGCGGAGGTCTTCGCCGACGCGGCTGACTTCGCCATCCAGGCGGAACCGCGTGGTACCGCCGACGCCATCGCCGCGGCGCTGGCAGAGCTGCCCGCCGACGTCCACGAGATCCTCGTGCTCTCGGGCGATGTGCCGCTCGTCGATGCTGCCCTCCTGGCAGAGCTGGCCACCGCGCGTCGCGACAACGATGCCGCCCTGGCGCTCATCAGCGTGGACATGGATGACCCGGCCATGCTCGGTCGCGTGGACCGTGGACCCGACGGCCGCATCGTCGGCGTGGTCGAGTACAAGGACGCGGCCCCCGACCAGCTCCAGATCAGCGAGATCAACTCCGGGCTCTATGCCTTCGACGTTGACTGGCTGCGTGCCCGTATCGGCGACGTCAAGCCCTCGCTGGTGACCGGCGAGCTCTACCTGCCGGAGCTCATCCCGCTTGCCCGCGCGGACGACCGGCCCGTGGTCACGCTGGAAGTCGAGGACGACGGCACGCTTCTGGGCATCAACGACCGTGCTCAGCTGGCCGATGCCGAGCTTGAGATGCGCCTGCGCATCAACGAGGCGCACATGCGCGCCGGCGTGACGATGCAGGACCCTGCCACCACGTATATCGACGCCGGGGTGCAGATCGCCGAGGACGTCACCCTGGAGCCCAACGTCATCCTGCGCGGGCAGACGATCATCGAGCGCGACGCGGTCATCCGCGCGGGGTCCCAGATCTTCGATACGCGGATCGGCGAGCGCAGCGTCATCTGGGCCAGCGTGCTGGAGGACTCCATCGTCGAGTCGGATGTCACCATCGGCCCCTTCTCACATGCGCGCAAGGGCGCCCACATCGGCCCGAACGTCGAGCTGGGCAACTACGCCGAGGTCAAGAACAGCATCATCGGCGCCGGCACCAAGAGCCACCACTTCAGCTACCTCGGCGATGCCGACGTGGGCGAGAAGGTCAACATCGGCGCCGGCACCATCACTGCCAACTACGACGGCGTGCGCAAGCACCGCACACGCATCGGCAAGGGCGCGTTCATCGGTTCCGACACCATCCTGCGGGCGCCGGTCAGCGTCGGCGAAGGCGCCTTCACCGGTGCCGCCTCGCTGGTCACACGGGACGTGCCCGACGGAGAGACCGTGCTGGGCGTGCCGGCTCGACCGCACCAGCGCCGGCTCACGCCACCACCCAACGGGGACCGCGCGGAGGACGCCCCGGACCGCTGATGGGCAGCTCTCTCCTCGAGATCATCGTCATCGCGCTGCTGATCGCGGTCAACGGCATCTTCGTGGCCGCCGAGATCGCCCTCGTGACGGTCCGTCGAAGCCGCATCCGCCAGCTCACCGACGAGGGTGACCGTCGCGCCAGGCGCGTGGCCCGCCTGACCGAGCAGCCGGGCCGGCTGCTGGCGACCATCCAGCTTGGTATCACCTTCATCGGCTTCCTCGCCGCCGCCTTCGCCGGTGCCAGCATCGCCGGCCAGCTGGCCGGCTGGCTGCGGGACATCGGCCCGCTCTCGACATCGGCGGACATCCTGGCCCTCCTGATCGTCACCCTCGCCGTCAGCCTGGTGACCATCGTCTTCGGCGAGCTCGTGCCCAAGACCCTGGCCCTGGCCCATGCCGAGCGCTACGCCCTGGCCCTGGCCCGGCCCATGGATGTCCTCGGGGTGGTGCTGGCTCCGGTCGTGTGGCTGCTGACCACCGTGACGCACGCAGTGACGCGTGTGCTGGGCGTGCGCGATGTGAGCGACGAGGCCATCTCCAGCGAGGAGCTGCGCATCCTCCTGGAACGCGGCACTGAGCAGGGCACCATCGAGGCCGAGGAGGAGCAGATGATCGGTGCCGTCCTCGAACTGGGGGAGCAGCGAGCCCACGAGGTCATGGTCGCGCGTGTCGACATGGTCACGCTGCCGGTGGACGCCTCGCTCAGCGACATCGTCGAGACCATCGTCAGCGAGGGCCACTCACGGATCCCCGTCTACGAGGACAACATCGACAACATCATCGGCATGCTCTATGCCAAGGACCTGCTGCCGTACCTGATCGGTGAGGACCGGCCGCCGTCGATCCGTCGGTTGCTGCGCACGCCGTTGTTCGTGCCCGAGTCGATGATGGTGGACGACCTGCTGCGCAGCCTGCAACGCCGCCGCGTCCACATCGCGGTAGTGCTCGACGAGCACGGTGGCACGGCCGGTCTCATCACCATCGAGGACCTGCTCGAGGAGATCGTGGGCGAGATCCAGGACGAGTACGACGAGGAGGAGCCGATGATCGTAGCCCTCAGTGAGCTCGAAGCCCGCATCGACGGTCGTACCGACGTGGACGACATGCTGGAGCACTTCGACACCACGCTCGACGGTGACGACCAGGAGGAGTTCGACACTGTCGGTGGCCTGGTCTACTACCACATCGGCGGAGTCCCGGCCGTGGGCGACACGGTCGAGGTCGATGGTCTCAGGCTGACCGTGGAGGCGACCGATGGTCGCCGCGTCCGCACGGTCCACGTGGTACACACGCCACCGCCTGGTGACGCGGATGAGACCGGGGCTGGCTGACAGGTCGGCGACTGGCACGTTCCCCTGACGGAGCGGCCGCGCCGCCTGGGGCCTAGGCGCTGATGGCGGCTCGCACGACGTCGCCGAGACGCTCGATCGAGGCCTCGTCGACCACGCCCACCGACTCGATCTCGGCGAGCGCCTCATCGCGATAGGCGCGCGCACGGTCGCGGGTATAGGCCTCCGCACCGACGCGTTCGAGGATGCCCAGCACGTCGGCGATCTCAGCGGGCGTGGCCTCTGTCTGCGACTGGGCCAGGATGGCTTGCAGGCGCCGCCCATCGGCACCCGTCGCCTGGGCCAGCGCGTAGATCAGCGGCAGCGTCTTCTTGCGCGTGGCGATGTCCGAGGTCTCCTTGCCGGTGATGGCCTCGTCGCCCCAGATGCCCAGCAGGTCGTCGTTCAGCTGGAAGGCGAGGCCCAGGGCCCAGCCGAACCGTCGATAGGCGCCGATGACCGTCTCGTCGTCGGTGGCCAGCACGGCGCCGGCTTCCGCCGAGCCGGCGATGAGCGAAGCGGTCTTGCGACCGATCATGTCGAAGTAGTAATCGACCGACATCCACTCATCGTGCTCGGAGGTCCAGATGTCCATGAACTGGCCTTCGCACAGTGCCAGACAGGTCTCGTCGTAGAGGCGCATGAGGCGCAGCACCCTGGCATCGTCGAAGCCCTCCTCGCTCAAGCGATAGAGAGCCATGCGGCTGAGCGTGAAGAGCGCGTCCCCGGTGTTGATGGCCTGGGCGACGCCGGCCACCGTCCAGAGCGCCGGCCGGTGGCGCCGCTCGGCGCCGCTGTCCTCGATGTCGTCGTGGACCAGGCTGAAGTTGTGGCCCATCTCCACCGCCGCGGCCCCCGGTAGCGCCTTCATGTGATCGCCGGCGATCGACTGGTAGGCGAGAAGGCCGATCAGCGGACGCATGCGCTTGCCACGCGGTGCATCGCTGTCGAGGCCCATGTGGTAGCGCACCATCGAGTACAGCTCGCGGGTGCGATCGTCCTCGGCGCGGGCGATGACGCCGAGCATCTCCTGCTCGGTATCGGCGATGAGGCGGTCCAGGTCGATGCTCGTCAACACGCCGACATGATACTCGCCTGTAGCACATTCACCCATGACATTCCCGCGACAGTGCGACGGTCTGTCGGATAGGCTCCGCTGGTGCCCCGACCGCGGACCTACAAGACGCGCGCCATCGTCCTTGCCCACTTCGATCTTGGCGAGGCCGATCGCATCATCACGCTGCTCACGCCCGAAGACGGCAAGATCCGCGCCGTGGCCAAGGGGGTGCGCCGGCCCAGGAGCCGCATCGGCGGCAGCGTGGAGCCGTTCGCCGAGCTGGACGTCGTGTTGGCACGTGGCCGCAACCTCGACGTCATCACGCAGGTCGGCGTAGCGCACGCGTGGCTACGACTGCGCGATCGCCTCGAATCGACAGCCACCGCCTGGTACCTCGGGGAGCTGTCGGACCGGGCGGTGGAGGAACGAGGCGGCGCCCACCCCGTCTACGGCCTGCTTCGCCGCGCCTGCCAGCTGCTCGATGACGGCATGGCCCCCGGACGGGTGGCGCGCTGGTTCGAATCCGGGCTGGCAGATGCGCTGGGTGTGCGGCCCGAGCTCGATCGCTGCGTCGAATGTGCGCGCACGCTGGAGGCGACCGACCAGTTCCGCTGGGTGCCGGCGCTGGGCGGCGTGTTGTGCGGCATCCATCCGCCACCCCCGGCTGAGTCGGTGCGGCTGTCCGTGGATGCCCTGAAGCTGCTGCGCGCGTACCGCCGCTTCGACGTGGAGGCCATCGCCGCGCTGCGTGTGCCAGCGGCTCTCGAAGGGGAGGTGGAGTCGGTCATGCGCCGCTATACCCGCTTCATCCTGGAGCGTGAGGCTCGCTCGCTGGCCTTCATCGACGAGGTTCGCCACCCGGCCGAGTGAGCCCCGGCGAGGCGTCCGACCGACTCCGCTCATCCCTGCCACAATCTGGGGCCAACGTCCGGCTCTGCCACCGCCGGCGCCGCCCGCTTCAGGAGTCCCACCCGTGACCGACCAGCCGTCTACCTCCGCGCCTGTTGCCGATGAGCAGCACGATCCCGGCGCCAGCGTCGCCAAGCTCGAGACCATCGTCTCGCTCGCCAAGCGGCGCGGTTTCGTCTATCCGTCGTCGGAGATCTACGGCGGCATCAATGCGGTGTGGGACTACGGGCCACTCGGCGTGGAGCTCAAGAACAACGTCAAGAAGGCCTGGTGGCGTTCGATGGTGCAGGAGCGCGACGATATCGTCGGTCTGGACGCGGGCATCCTCATGCATCCGCAGGTGTGGGTGACCTCCGGGCACGTGGGCTCCTTCAGCGACCCGCTCGTCGAATGCGCCAGCTGTCACCGTCGCTATCGGCTCGACGAGCTGCCCGGCGCCGAGGGCCTGTCGGCCACGGAGCTGCAGGACGAAGCCATCGTCGAGAGACTGGGGCTGGTGTGCCCCGTCGACCAGGGTCCACTCTCGGCACCGCGCCGCTTCAACCTCATGTTCAAGACGCACATGGGCCCCGTCGAGGACGAGGGTGCGGTCATCTACCTGCGTCCCGAGACGGCCCAGGGTTCCTACGTCAACTTCAAGTCCGTGCAGCAGTCCAGTCGCAAGAAGGTGCCCTTCGGCATCGCCCAGATCGGCAAGTCGTTCCGCAACGAGATCAGTCCCGGCAACTTCGTCTTCCGCATGCGCGAGTTCGAGCAGATGGAGATGCAGTACTTCGTGCGTCCCGGCGATGCGGCGGCCGCCGCCTTCGAGGAGTGGCTGCCCGCGCGCAAGGCCTGGTATGAGCGCTACGGCGTCACGCCGGCGCGGCTGCGCTTCCGCGAGCACGCGTCCGACGAGCTGGCGCACTACGCCAAGAAGGCCATCGACGTGGAGTACCGCTTCCCCTTCGGCTGGAAGGAGCTGGAAGGCGTCCACAATCGCGGCGACTTCGACCTCGGCAGCCACGCCCGGGCCTCGGGCGAGAACCTCGAGTACTTCGACCCGGCGGCGGAGGAGCACTTCATCCCCTGGGTCGTGGAAACGGCGGCCGGAGCCGACCGCGCGGCCTTCACCTTCTTCATCGATTCCTACCATGAGGAGGAGCTGGAGAAGGGGACGCGGGTGGTGCTGAAGCTGCACCCCGACCTCGCACCGTACAAGGTAGCGGTGCTGCCGCTGCTCAAGAAGCGCCCCGAGATCGTCGAGCTCTGCCACCGCATCAAGGCCGATCTCAAGAAGGACCTCATGGCCGTCTACGACGACACCGCCGCCATCGGCAAGCTCTATCGGCGTCAGGACGAGATCGGCACGCCCTGGTGCGTCACGGTCGACGTCGACTCGCTCGAGGACGGTGCGGTCACGGTGCGCGACCGCGACAGCATGACCCAGGAGCGCGTGCCCGCGGAGAACGTCAAGCGACTCATCCTCGATCGCATGGACGCTGCCCGCGAGGCGTAGGTCGCGCACTGCGGGCGCCGCGACCGATAGGCTGCGGGCGGCCCGGTCAGGCCCCCGGGCCGGTCCCGGCTGCGGATGACCGGGCCGTGGCCGCCGCGCTCGGCAGCAGACCGGCCACCGTGTCGAGGTATCTCTCGATGGCCCGCGCGGCGCGCTTGCCGTCGCCCATGGCCAGGATGACGGTGGCCGCTCCACGCACGATGTCGCCACCCGCGAAGATGCCGGGCACGCTGGTCATGCCATCGCCATCCACGACCAGGTAGCCCCACTCGTTGATCTTGAGGTCCGGCTCCGACGCGGTCAGCATGGGGTTGCTGCGAGTGCCGATGGCCACGACCACCATGTCGCAGTCGATGACGTATTCGGAGTCGGCGATGGCCGTGGGCCGGCGACGGCCGGAATCATCGGCTTCGCCCAGCTCCATCATCTGGCACTCGATGCCGGTCACCCAGCCGTCCTCGTTGCCGATGATGCGGACCGGCGAGGCCATCAGCTCGAACTTGACGCCCTCTTCCTCGGCGTGGTGGACCTCCTCGGCGCGTGCCGGCAGCTCGTCCTTGCCGCGGCGGTAGGCGATGGTGGCCTCCTTGGCACCCATCCGACGGGCGGTGCGCACAGCGTCCATGGCCACGTTGCCGCCGCCCACGACCACGACCTTCTGGCCCTGCAGCACCGGCGTGTCGGTGTCCTCGCGGAAGGCACCCATGAGGTTCACCCGGGTGAGGTACTCGTTGGCTGAGTAGACGCCCTTCAGGTCCTCGCCAGGGATGCCCATGAAGACCGGCAGGCCGGCTCCGACCGCGATGAAGACGGCATCGAAGTTCTGCCGCAGCTCGCGCAGGGTCCAGGTCTTGCCCACGATGGCGTTGACCTCGATGGTCACGCCCAGCGCCTTGAGCCGGTCGACCTCCCGCTGGACGATGTCCTTGGGCAGGCGGAACTCGGGGATGCCGTAGATGAGCACACCGCCGGGCGCGTGGAAGGCCTCGAAGACGGTGACCTTGTGGCCGGTCCTGGCCAGCTCACCGGCAGCGGTCAGGCCGGCGGGGCCAGAGCCCACGATGGCGACGCGGCGGCCGGTGTCAGGGTCGACGTTCGTGTCCAGCTCATCGAGATGGTCGAGCGCCCAGTCGGCCACGAAGCGCTCCAGGGCGCCCACGGCCACCGGTTCGCCCTTCTTGGCGCGGATGCAGAGGCCCTCGCACTGCGTCTCCTGCGGGCAGACTCGCCCCGTGACGCAGGGGAGGGCGTTGTCGTCGAGCAGGGACTCGGCAGCCAGCTTCATCTCGCCGGCGGCGAGGAGCTCGATGAACTTGGGGATGTTCACGCGTACGGGGCAACCGTCGATGCAGCGCGGATTGGCACAGTCGAGGCAGCGCTCGGCCTCTTCCATCGCCAGCGCCTGCGAGTAGCCCAGGTTGACTTCGCGGAAGTCCATCGAGCGGATGACGGCTGAACGGGCCGGAACCTCGTGGCGCTCGATCTGCATCCGTTCCCGGGGGGTGAGGTCGGGACGCTCGGTCATCGCGGGGTATCTCCTCCTGCGGCTTCAGCGAGGGTCTCGATCATGCAGCGTGAGCCCTCGAACGCAACCTTCTCGACGTCGCGGTACATGGCCAATCTGTCGGCCAGCTGCTTGAAGTCGACGCTGTGCGCGTCGAACTCGGGGCCGTCCACACAGGCATAGACGGTCTGGCCGTTGACGCTGACCCGACAGCCGCCACACATGCCCGTGCCGTCCACCATGATGGTGTTGAGCGACACCGTGGTAGGGACATCGTATTCCTTGGTCACCTTGGCGACGGCGCCCATCATGGGTACGGGCCCGACCGCGTAGACGTGGTCCACCCCGCCCTCTTCGAGCAGATCGCGCAGCTCATCGGTCACGAAGCCGTGCCGACCGTAGGAGCCGTCGTCGGTGCAGACGCGCACGTCTCCGTAGCGGCGTAGCTCATCCTCGAAGATGACCCACTCCCTGGCTCGCCCGCCGATCACGCTGGTGACCCTGACGCCCTTGGCGGCGAGGCCCTGCGCCATCGGGTGCACCACTGCGGTACCGACGCCGCCACCGACGCAGACGGCATGACCGGAGTCGATGAGCTCGGTGGCCTCACCCAGCGGTCCGGCCACATCCTGGATGGCGTCACCTACCTGCAGCAGGCACAGATCGCAGCTGGTCTTGCCCACCGCCTGGATGGTGAGCGTGATGGTGCCCGCTGCCGGATCTGCGTCGGCGATGGTCAGCGGCACGCGCTCGGCCCCTTCACCGATGCGCACGATGACGAACTGTCCGGGCCGCCGGACCTCGGCGATGCGGCCAGCCTCGATCTCTAGGCGGGTGACGTTGGGGGAGAGGACCTCCCGTTTCACGACTGGATGCATCAGGCCCCTTCGGTTCGCTTGCGCAATTGCTCACCTTCATGCTGGTCGTTCGGACGCCGAATGTGTACCACCCCGCGAACCATTGTGGCGGGCCAAAGGTCACTCCGTGAGGCCTGCCGCCTGCGCCATCCCGGCGCTGGCCGCCGCCGTGTCCCTGCTGGTGTCGTCATGCCTTCTGAACGTGCGCTACGCGGTCGGCTTCTTGCCCTTGGGCCAGTAGAGCTCTTTCTTGACGTGGAACTCGGGATAGTCCAGGTCCAGCAGCTCGGTCTCGACGTTGATGATCATCTCGGGGTTGCCGCAGAGGTAGACCACCGTGTCATCGGGCTTGAGGCCCTCGTTCTGACAGACGTCTCGCACGACTGCCTCGGCGCGGCCGGTGTAGCCGGTCCAGCCCTCGTTGCGAGGGTCGTTCGGGCGCGAGATGGTGGGCACATAGGTCATCGGGTAGCTGCCGTCGCGCTCCATGCCCTCGAGCAGCTCGCGATAGCCCAGCTCATCCTGATAGCTGCAGCCGTGGAGCATGACCGTGCGGCGTGGCTTGCCGGTCGCCTTCAGCTGTTGCGTCATGGCGATGAACGGGGCGATGCCGGTGCCGGTCGAGACGAACAGGTGCGTTCGATCGTCCTCCGGCTCCAGCATGAACCGGCCCTTGGGCCCGATCATGCGCATCTGGTGGCCGACCGGCAGGCGCCACAGCAACGTGGTGAAGCGCAGGATGGGGACCAGGCGCACGTAGAACTCGTAGCCCTCCTCACCCGTCGCCTCCGGGGCTGAAGCGACCGAGTACGGGCGCTGATACAGCTTGTCATCGGCATAGACGCCGATGGTCATGTACTGGCCGGGCTCGAAGTGGGCAGGTTCTCCGTCAGGGCGGACCCAGAAGCGGCCCAGCGAACCATTGTCGTCCTCGCGCTTCACCAACGTGGCGTTGTACTTCTCCGCCTCCGGGATGATGACGCGACTGTCATCGGGATGATCGGTCATGCCGCCAGTGTACCCAGCCCGCGCATCGACCGACCTCGAGCCGGCGTCAGGGCAGCTCGGCACAGCAGGCGGCCACAGGGACTGCGCTTGGGGGGGCCGGATGGCAGTAGCCCGATGACGGTGGTGCCGTATCATGCGATTGTCCAGATACCGATGCTGCGGCACCCGTATGCCCGCCAGCCCACACCCTGAGGTCACTCTGTCTATGTCTGCTTCGACCCGTCCCCAGATCGCTGCCAAGCGATACATCTATGCCTTCGGCGCCGGTGAGGCTGAAGGTGATGCCAGCATGCGCGACCTGCTTGGTGGCAAAGGCGCCGGGCTCGCCGAGATGACCAAGGCGGGTCTCCCGGTGCCGCCCGGCTTCACCATCACCACTGAGGCCTGCAACGACTACTTCGCCGCCGGTGAGAGCCTGCCTGACGGACTCTGGGAAGATGTCCAGGCCGCTATCGCCCAGATCGAGGAGCGCACCGGCAAGGGCTTCGGCGATCCGGAGAACCCGCTGCTCGTGAGCGTCCGTTCCGGGGCCAAGTTCTCCATGCCGGGCATGATGGACACCGTCCTCAACCTTGGTCTCAACGAGGAGACCCTGCAGGGCATCATCAAGCTCACCGCCAACGATCGCTTCGGCTGGGATGCCTATCGCCGCTTCATCCAGCTGTTCGCCCGCATCGTGCTTGGTGTCGATGGCGAGAAGCTCGATGCCGCTCTGGACCGTGTCAAGGAGCGCCTCGGCGTGTCCCAGGACACCGAGGTCGATGCCGAGGGCATGCTCGCTGTCTGCGCCGACCTCAAGGTCATCGTCCTCGAAGAGACCGGCAAGCCCTTCCCACAGAACCCCTATGAGCAGCTCGACCTGGCCATCAAGGCCGTTTTCGCCAGCTGGTTCGGCAAGCGCGCCCGCGACTATCGTGAGAACCAGAAGATCGCCCATGACCTCGGTACCGCCGTCAACGTCATGACCATGGTGTTCGGCAACATGGGCCAGGACTCCGGTACCGGCGTCGCCTTCTCCCGCAACCCCAGCACGGGCGAGAACGTGCTCTTCGGCGAGTACCTCACCAATGCCCAGGGCGAGGACGTCGTGGCCGGCATCCGCACCCCATCGCCGATCTCCCACCTGGCTGAGCAGATGCCCGAGGCGCATGCCGAGTTCCAGGCCATCGCCGACCGGCTCGAGCACCACTACCGCGACATGCAGGACATGGAGTTCACCATCGAGCGCGGCAAGCTCTACATGCTGCAGACGCGTTCCGGCAAGCGCACCGCGGCTGCCGCTGTGAAGATCGCCGTTGACATGGTCGCGGCCGACATCCTGACCAAGGAAGAGGCGTTGCTGCGCATCGAGCCGTCGATGGTCGACCAGCTGCTGCGCGATCAGTACGACCCCGCCGCGCTGAAGGGTGCCACCCGCATCGCCAAGGGCCTCAACGCGTCGCCCGGCGCCGCCGTCGGCCGCGCCGTCTTCTCTGCCGACGATGCTGTCGAGTGGGTCGAGCGTGGCGAGAAGGTCGTGCTCGTGCGCGTCGAGACCAGCCCCGACGACTTCCACGGCATGGCCGTGGCGCAGGGCATCCTGACCGCTCGCGGTGGTGCCACCAGCCACGCCGCCGTGGTCGCTCGCCAGATCGGCAAGCCCTGTGTCGCGGGCTGCGCCGAGCTGACCGTCGACTACAAGTCCCAGACGGCCCGCAGCGTCGAATCCGGTGTCTCCTTCGCGGCTGGTGACTGGATCAGCCTCGACGGCAGCACCGGCGAGGTCTACGAAGGTGCGTTGGGCACCGTCTCGGCCGACTACGACGAGCAGGATGACCTCAAGACCGTCCTCGGCTGGGCCGACGAGATCCGCCGACTGGGCGTGTGGACCAACGCCGACAAGCCCGAGGAAGCGGAGCGTGCGCGCAGCTACGGTGCCGAGGGCATCGGTCTCTGCCGCACCGAGCACATGTTCCGCGAGGGCGAGCGGCTGGAGATCGTTCGCGGTGCCATCCTCGTCTCCGGCGCGGCCATGCGTGCACGCGCCAAGGCGGAAGCCGGCGAGGCCGTGAGCAGCGAGGAGCAGGCAGCCATCGACAAGTTCGAAGGCGCCATGAGCCAGCTCGAGGAGCTCCAGCAGGGCGACTTCGAGGGCATCTTCGAGGCCATGAAGGGCCTGCCCGTGGTGGTTCGCCTGATCGACCCGCCGCTGCACGAGTTTCTGCCCAACCTCGAGGAGACCCTCGTCGAGGTGACCAAGGCAGGCGATGCGGCGACGGCGGAGCAGAAGCAGCTGCTGGCCACCGTCCAGTCGATGCACGAGCAGAACCCGATGCTGGGCCTGCGTGGCGTCCGCCTGGGCCTGATGATCCCCGACTTCGTCAAGATCCAGACCCGCGCCATCCTCAACGCGCAGGTCGCGGTCAACAAGCGTGGCGGTGACGCCATCGCCAAGATCATGATCCCGCTCGTGGGGCACGTGAACGAGCTGTCGCGCGTGCGCGGCCTGCTCGAAGCGGAGGCCAAGAAGATCGAGGAAGGCTCCGGCGTTCCCCTCGACTACAAGTTCGGCACCATGATCGAGATCCCGCGCGGCGCCCTGACCGCCGACGAGATCGCCAAGGAGGCCTCCTTCTTCAGCTTCGGCACCAACGACCTGACGCAGATGGCGTTCGGGTACAGCCGTGACGATGCCGAGGGCGGCTTCCTGCTGAAGTACGTCGAGGAGAAGATCCTGCCCTTCAACCCGTTCCAGACGATCGACGCCACCGGTGTCGGTCAGCTGGTCGAGATCGCCGTCCAGAAGGGCCGCGCCGCCCGCCCCGACATCGAGCTGGGTGTCTGCGGTGAGCATGGTGGCGACCCCGAGTCGATCCACTTCTTCGACAAGGTCGGGCTCGACTACGTCAGCTGTTCGCCCTTCCGCGTCCCCGTGGCGCGCCTCGCGGCCGCCCAGGCACACCTCGCCAACAAGTAACCCCGCCACGCACCAGAGGCCCGGTCGCCAGCGAGCAGCCGGGCCTCTTCTGTTTCCCGCCCCACCACGCGAAGCCAGCCCCGTCGCGCAATGTACGTCTGGCGTGTATAGTCCGCACCGTGCAAAGTATCCGTATGAAAAGAACTGTCTGCACGGTGAGAACCGAAGCATGACGTCCCCCGAGACTCCCACCACCGACGCCATCCTGGGGCACTTCGCCTCGCTGATGCGCCATGTCGCCGGCTGGCACGCCCCCGACTTCCTGGGTGTGGACGTGACCATGTCGCAGGCCAAGTGCCTCTACATCGTCTCCGTGCGACCAGGCATCGGCATGTCCAGGATGGCCCACCAGCTGGGCGTCGGCCCTTCGGCCATCTCAGGCCTCGTCGACCGACTCGTCGAGCATGGCTACCTGGAACGGCGCGAGGATCCGACCGATCGCCGTCAGCAGCGACTCTCCCTGACGTCTGCCGGCGAGGGCGTCGTGAACCACATCCGCGAGCTCAATACCGAGCACCTGCGCTCGCTGCTCCGGGGGCTCAGCCTCACCGAGCTGCAAGCGCTGCGCGACGGCATCGCCGCCCTCGATCGCGAAGCTCGTCTCATCTACCAACGCGAGCTCGGCACCGCCGATCGGCCTGACGAAAGGAACCCAGCATGATCCGCCTGACCCAGTTCGCGCTCAAGGAGAAGAGCGTCATCATCCTGCTGGCCGTCGGCATCTTCCTGGCCGGCATCTACTCGTGGAACCAGCTGCGCCAGGAGCTCATCCCGGACATCGAGCTGCCCTTCGTCACCGTCATCACGGCGCTGCCCGGCGCCGGTGCCGAGGACGTATCGGCCCAGGTCACCGAGCCCATCGAGCGCGCCATCGAGAACGTGCCGGGGCTTGAGACCGTGCAGTCGAGCTCGGGCAACTCCATCTCGCTGGTGTTCGCGCAGTTCGACTTCGGCACCGACCTCAAGGAGACGCTCGCCGAGGTCGAGTCGGCGGTGGGTCAGGCAGAGCTGCCCGATGGCTCGGAGCCCCAGGTGAGCTCGTTCGACTTCAACGCGGCACCCATCATCATCGCCACCCTTGCGCCCCAGGAGGGCGCCGACCCGGTCGAGGCTGCGGCCATCGCCCGCGAGGAGGTCGTCCCCGCCTTGCTCGGGATCGACGGCGTG
>CAVQRP010000012.1:0-111883 GCA_963715295.1 uncultured Chloroflexia bacterium | reverse complement strand
GAGCGGGACTATCAGCGTCCGATTCACCTCGCAATCATCCACGATGACGTCGAGCACGACGACCGCGATCGCGCGTCGACCTCAGGCGAGGTCGCGGTGCTTGGGCGGATCCCGGTCCCCTGGGACGACTCGCGGGCAACCTCTGCTCATCTGGCGGGTAGTCCGGACGACCTGGGTCCCGGGCGTGTGCCACACAAGCTGGCACAGGTGGGCGTCACGCTGAGCCTTGCCGAGCGTGATCCGATCCGGCCGGGGAGCGAGGCCTGCCAGCCCTGGACGATCGTCGAAACCGTGCCTTGAGCAGGACCGCATGCGAGAGATCGCACGTGTCCCTCGCCGGCACCCAACGGGGGAGACCATGACTGGCATCCCATCTTCTGTGGCCGCACAGGCCGAACAGGCCTGGGCTGACGAGCCCGATTGCACGGTGCTGTGGGTGAACGCTGCCGGTTGCATCTGGATCGTCGCGCGCGATGGCCGCGCCGAGTCCTTCACCGGCCGTCACGCTGACGATGAGGCCGATGCCCTCGCGCGCCGCTGGTCGAAGGAGCTCGGCGGGACCTGGAAGTACGCGGCAGAACTCGAGGCCCTGCGCCGGTGGCGAGAAGCCGGGTCGAAGCCTGAGGACAAGCCCCAGCGCTGGTCGATCGGGTTCTTCCAGCCGCGACCTGAACCCGTGGCCCCACCGATGCCGATGCCCTGGGAGTGGCCCCACCAGTGCGAGGCGTCCTTGAGCGCGGACTCGTACAAGCGACACACGCCCAAGGCCGAATACGACCACGACAAGTGGCTGTGGATGGACGGCGGACACGAGCGTTGCACCCACGCGGGTCACCAAGCTCATGCCGACACGTGAACGCTGGGTCGGCTTCTGCAAGCGCCACGATCCGGGTCCGGGTGGCCAGTTCTTCCCGTACATCCCACCCGGTGAGGGCTGCCGCCAGCCCTGCTGCCGCGCAAGCTGATGGAGCGTCTCAAGACCGCGGGCCTGTGGGGTCTCGCCATCGCCTTCTTCATCGTCATGCTGCCCATCAGCGTCATCTCATTCGCCATCACGACGAAGCTGATGTTCCTGTTCCTGGGTGTCGCGCTGATGGTGGCGATCATCGGCTACGTCGTGTTGCTGCCAGCGACGGTGGCGGCGAGCCTCACCGGCAACCAGGACAACCCCAAGTTCGTCTTCGGTGCTGCTGCCGTGGTCGTCGTGCTCATCGTCGTCGGGCTGGCCTGGTTCTCCCTCGACCAGCGCGCCAAGTCCGACATCATCCATGCCCGGCTCATCGCCGAGGTCCGCGCCGGCGAGCAGATCCTGTGCGACCACCCCGACGCATCCGGGTCGGGCCCCACGTACTTCCCGGCCGACATGCTCTACGACTCCGTCCAGCGTTACGGTTGGACCTGCTGGACCGGTGGCGACGACGTCTACCACCCGCGGGGCGAGGAGCCGTTCCTCGACCGGTTCGAGTTCCCGTACGGCTAGAACGCGAACCTTGTGCGCCACGTCACCATCTAGGCGCGTCTCTGCGGTCGTGCCACCCGAGGTGGCACGACCGCACTGATATGATGCTGTGTCGCCCGAGCGTATCGGCGACACGCATCGAGAGCGCCGGAGAGACACAGCTCGACGAAGGCGCGGCAACCAGCGCACCCACCCGGGGTCGCAACGGTGCCAACGCTGTGTGGCGATGTGGAAGGGTCCTGAAACGGACGCCCGCGCGTAGTCGCGCCTGCGGTCCGGGGGGGATCCCATCAAGAGTGCCGGAGGGGCCTGGCCCGACGAAGGCACCGCAACCGGGCTCGGTGACACGCCGGGCGCACGGTGCGACTCCCAGGTCGGATGGGAGTACGTGTCATGTCAACCACCCGCGCGCGGCGCTACGAAGCCGCGCCTGCTCGAAGGGCTCGGTCTCATCGGCCTCGACGACATCGAGCCCGTCGTCGTCGCCGCGGCCGCCGCACAGCTGCCGATGCTGCTCGTCGGCCCGCACGGCACCGGCAAGAGCCTGCTGCTGACCCGCGTGGCGCAGGCGCTGGGCCTCACCTGGCGCCACTACAACGCCAGCCTGCTCAGCTTCGACGACCTCATCGGCTACCCCGTGCCCGATGGCTCCGGCGGGCTCGAGTACCTGCGCACCCCGGCCACCATCTGGGACGCCGAGGCCGTCTTCCTCGACGAGATCAACCGCTGCCGCCCCGACCTCCAGAACAAGCTCTTCCCCATCGTCCACGAGCGCCGCGTGCAGGGCATCGAGCTCGAGCACCTCGCCCATCGCTGGGCGGCCATGAACCCGGTCGACCAGTCGGCCGCCGAAGACCCGTACCTCGGTGCCGAGCCGCTCGACGCCGCGCTGGCCGACCGCTTCGCCTTCATCGTGCCCATGCCCGACTGGCGCGCGCTCACGCCCAAGGACCAGGATCGCCTCCTGCTCTCCGATCTGCAGCCGATCGAGCCGGCGGCGGCCGAGCGGTTCCGCGAGACCGTCGAGGACACGCGCGAGCGCTACCTCGCGGCCATCGCGCAGCCCGAGCGCTCGAGCGCGGTCTACGTCCGCCACGCCCTGCGCCTGCTCGACGCGGCCGACCTGCGCTGTTCGGCTCGACGTGGCACGACGCTGGTGCGGTCCATCGCCGCGGTGCGTGCCACCGGGCTGTTGCCCGACGACAAGGCCGCCTTCGTGGCCCTGCGCCTCGGGCTGCCCGCAACGCGCCTCGGGTGGCGAGGTCCACGAGCGCAAGATCCTCGCGGCCCACCGGGAGGCCATCGACGCGGCCTACGCCTCGCCGGACGATCCCATCCGCAACCTGCGCACCATCGCCGATCCCCTCGATCGGGCGGTGGCAGCGCTGGCGCTGACCGGCGTCGATGCGGCCGCCCGCTCGGGCGCGGTGGCCGACGCCTTCGCCGACCTGCGCGACGGAGCCAGGCACGCGCTCGCCGTCCATGCCTTCGAGAGCGGTCAGGCCGACGGGCTCCTGGGCTCGGTCGCGGCGCAGCTGGCGGAGGCCTACACCCTCGTGGTCACGCCGCAGAACGTGCACGACACCATCCACAACGGCAGCCCGCGCCACGACGCCTGGAAGCGGGTCAAGCGACTCGTGGCCGGCAGACGCGACACGCGTGAGGGCGCGCTGATCGAGAACCTGCTGGTCGGCCAGTGGGGCGCCGGCCGACTCCAGCGCCCCGAGGACGTGGACCGCGCTGCTCGACGCCTGGGCCGACGCCCGGGACCGCCTGCTCGCCCTGGAGCGCGACGCCCCGACGCACGGAGCTGCGGCATGAGGTCGTCTGCGACGCTGCGGGCATCCCTCGGCGAGGAGCGTTCCGGAGGCAACCGCCTCGAGAACATGTCGTCGCGACCGACCACGGTCGTCACGACATCGGGGCGCGCAAGGGCCGCCAGCTCGTGCCATCCCTGCGCGTCGGACTGGATGCACGCCGCACCAAGGTCGCGCGGGAGCATCCCTTGCGAGCCGTCGGGATGCCGCACTTCGTGGAGTCGGCCGAGCCCCTCGAGCAGGCTCGCATCGTCGAGCGCCTCTGCCGCGCGGTCATCGAGGACCTCCGTCTGCCCGGCGTCATCCCGCTGGCACCCGGTGGCACCCTGCCCGACGAGGAGTCATGCTCGCGAGCCGTTGCTGGCGCTGGTGGTGATGACCCGCTGCTCCGGGCAGGTGTGGCTGCGCGACCGTGCCGCGGCGCTGGAGCGCCTGGCCTCGGGTCGTCCCGTCCGCCTGCTCCTGCAGCCCGACCTGTTCCGCCACGTGCTCGAGCGGCTCGACACGCCCGGCTGGGAGGCCGAGGTCTTCATGCGCGCCCAGGGCTCGGAGGCCTGGCGATGAGCGACCTCGTCAACCGCATCCTCGACTGCGTGCCCGCCGGCACGTACGCCCTGCGCGCCCTCTTCCAGCTCGTCGACATCGTCGAGTCCGACGAGGTCGCGACCGCGGCGGTCGAGGGCGGCCAGGCCCCACGCATGCTGGTCAACCCGGGCTTCGTCGAGCGCTACGCGGCGACCCCCGAGCGGCTGGTGATGCTCGTCATGCACGAGCTGCACCACATCATCCTGGGTCACACGCGGCTGCTGCCGACCTCCACCAAGCTCGACAACATCGTCTTCGACGCGGTCATCAACGCCATGCTCTGCCGGGCCTTCCCCGATCCGGCCGGCATCGCCTTCTTCACCGACTTCTACGCGGCCGACCGTGTCCCCGAGGCCATCCTGCGGCCGCCGTCCCGCTGGCATCCCGACGACAAGCACATCCCCATCAGCCGGGAGCTGGTCGACGCCGGCTACCGGGAGCTCGCGCTCGCCCACCGCGGGCTGTACTCGCCCGCGGGCGCCACCTACGAGGAGGTGCGCGAGGCGCTCGAGAAGTCGTGCACGCGAGGCAGACGCTGCCGACGTCAGGCTCATCGGCGGCCACGACGAGGGCGGGCTCCAGGAGGGCAACCTGGAGGACCGTGCGCCGGTGCTGCTCGACGTGGTCCGCCAGATCGTCGAGCAGTGGCCGCAGCCGCCCGAGCCCATCCGCGGCCGCTCGCTGGCCGATGCGCTGCAGTCCGTCGTCATCCGGCCGCGGCGCGTGGTGGGCAACCGGGTCCGGCTGCGGGCGCTGCTGCGCTGGGCCGGCGGCCTCACCGATCATGGCCAGGTCCGCGCGGTGGGCGCCGTGGAGCAGGCCGCCACCTCGCCCCTGCCCAGCCGTCATCGGCGCGATGTCGTGGCCCAGCTGCTGGGCAGCCCCATCCTGCTGCACGAGAGCAGCGTCAGCGGCCGCGGACACGTCAGGGCGGGGGAGCGTGTCCACGTCTACCTCGACGTGTCCGGCTCGGTGCTGGGCGTCCTCGGGGTGCTCACGGCGGCGGTGCGCGACTGCTCCGAGTTCGTCCACCCGGTCGTGCACGGCTTCTCCACCAGGGTGGCGGACCACACCCTCGCCGACCTCGCCGCCGGGCGCGTGACGTCCACCTGGGGCACCGACATCGGCTGTGTCGCCGAGCACGCCCGGCGCCACGGCGTCAAGCGTGCCGTGCTCATCACCGATGGCTATGTCGGCCGTGCGCGCGGCATCGACGCGGAGACGCTCGACGGCATGCGCCTGGCCGTGGCCTACACCGGCAACAGCAACCACCGCGACCTCGCGCCGTTCTCTGGGCGCCACGACACCCTGGAGGTGAACTGATGGACCTGGTCATGACCCCTGTCGCGGGAGCACCGCGACGCCGACCGGCAGAGGCCGTCTCGGCCGGTCATCCCGACAAGATCTGTGACTGGATCGCCGATGCCATCGTCGACCTCGCCACGCAGCGCGAGCCACGGGCCCTGGTGGGCGTGGAGGTCGCCGTGCACCGGGCGCGTGGTCTTCGTGACCGGTCGCATCGCCGGTGCGAAGCTGACGGAAGCCCACATCGACCGACTCGTCCGCGAGCACTACGCCGCGCTGGGTCACGGACCCGACTGGCCGCCGGACCCGGCCGCGCTGGCCGTGGTCTGCGACCTCGACCTGGGCCCGCTGCTCGACGGCGAGGCGGACTTCCGCGAGCTCAGCGACGACCAGTCCATCACCGTCGGCTATGCCATCGACTCGCCTGCGACCGGCTGGCTGCCGCCCGAGCACTGGCTGGCCTGGCAGATCGTGCGCGAGCTCGGGCGACTGCGTGTCGCAGCGCCCGAGCTGCGCCTGGGTCCCGACGGCAAGGCGGCCGTGCTGTGCCGTGACGCGCCCGGCGAGCCATCGGCGGTCGAGGCGGTCACGGTCTCGCTGCAGCAGGCCGTGGGCGCGGACGAGATCGAGACGCTGCGCCGTGTCCACGCTGCCGTCGAGGCTGCGGTGGCGGCGGCGCCGGGCAGCTTCACCATCGACGACCTGGCACGCCGGGTCCTCCTCAACGGCGCGGGCAACTTCGACTGCGGCGGGCCCAACGGCGACAACGGCCTCTCGGGCAAGAAGCTGGTCGTCGACGCCTACGGCCCGCGCGTGCCCATCGGAGGCGGGGCCATGTCGGGCAAGGACTTCTTCAAGGTCGACCGCGCCGGTGCCATCGCGGCACGGCGCCTCGCGCTTGCCATCGTGCGTGGCGGTGGTGCGCCCGAGGCCACGGTCGAGCTGCTCTGGCGGCCCGGCGACCGGGAGGCCTGCCTCGCGGCCGCGACCGGTCCCGATGGCGAGCCCATCGACACGGCCCCGTGGCTCTCGGGCGTCGACCTCACGCTGCTCGGCAGTGGCACCTGCTGGCCGACCCAGGTGGCCGGCCGGCTTGCCGAGCTACACCGTGGACGGCCACTTCGGCGGCGCGCAGCCGTGGGAGCTGCCGTCGGCATGAGCCAGCGGCCCGGGTGCCTGATGGCACATCATCGATCGACAGGATGGAACGAGGGGAGAGCATGACGAACACGACGCCGCGACTACCGCGAGCAGCCCAGGCGCTCCTGGATCGGTATCCGATGGCCAGCCCGGCATGGCCGGACCGTGACGACGCCTGGTCCGGGTCGGCCGACCTGGCCGATCGGTTCCGCGGCTCGCTGCTGTGGGGTGCCGCCGGCGACGCCCTTGGACGGCCGACCGAGTCCCGCTCCTGGGAGACGATCCGTCGCTCTGGGGGCCACAGGGCATCGCCGACTACGAGCCCTGGTACGGCTGGCAGTCCGGCCCCATCGGGACCTGGACGGACGATACGCAGCTCACCATCGAGGTGGCGCGGACGATCCTCGAGTCCGGCGGCCACGTGGACCCCGAGCGACTGTCCGAGCGGCTGCGCGCCTGGCTGCCGCACGGGCGCGGCAAGGGGAGGGCCACCACCACCGCCATCCTGGCCATGGATGACGGTGCCCCGTGGTGGGAGGCGGGACCATCCGTCGCCTCTGCGGGCAACGGTGCTGCGATGCGCGCAGCCCCCGTCGGCCTCGCCTGGTCGCTGGCTCCCGATGCGGGGCCACTCGTGCGGGAGGCCGTCATCTCCGCGCTGCCCACCCACGCGCATCCGGTCGGTGTGGCGGGGGCGGTGGCCATCGCCGCCGGCGTGGCGCTGTGCGTCCGCCACGGTAGCCGGCCGATCGACCCGGATCGCTTCCTGGCCTTCGTCGCCGACGCGGTCGCCGGCATCGAGACGGAACCGACGCCGCTGCGGAGCGACCCGACGGTGGCCGTCACCCTGCATCGAGCGGATCCTGCAGGTCGGGTCGCTCCTCGATGACGAAACCCAGGCGGTCTTCGCGCGGCTCTGGAGCGGTGCCTTCGCGCTGGAGTCCGTGCCGGCAGCCCTCTACTGCTTCCTGCGCTCCCCGGAGCATCCCGGCGAGGTCCTGCTCACCGCGGCGAACGCCGGCCACGACACCGACACCATCGCGTCCATGGCGGGCAACCTCGTCGGGGCGCACGTGGGCGCGAACAGGCTGCGCGACGAGCACGCCGCCTGGTGGGACGAGCTCGAAGGACGGGATGAGCTCATCGACCTGGCCGACGGGTTGCTCGACCTGGCCGTGACAGCAGAGCAGGACTGACCCGCCCTGTCCCGCCCCCCGACGAGCGTCCCGGCCTCGACGGTGTCGAGATGGTCACCATTGGTATGGTAGTATGGCCATAGTATGGCAACGACCAAGATGACCTTCAGTCTCGATGAGCCCACGGCCGCCCGGCTGAACGAAGCGTCCGTCTCCCTGCGCAAGCCCAAGAGTGAGATCGTGCGGGAGGCGATCCGCGACTACGCCGAGCGCATGGGCCGGCTTTCCGAGGTCGAGCGGATCCGCATGCTCGGTGTGTTCGACGAGGTCGTGACCGCCATCCCTCGGCGCTCCGCGGACGACGTGGATGCGGAGCTGGCCGAGATCCGTCGCGCCCGCCGCGAGGGTGGCCGCGCCCGGTCGTGATCATCGTCGACACGTCCGCCCTGGTCGACAGCCTCACGGGGTCGCGCCGGTCCGCGCCCAGGATGCGCGCCCTGATCGAGGCCGGCGAGCGCCTTGCCCTCCCGACCCTCGTGGTCTACGAGTGGTGGCGCGGCCCACGGCGGCCAGAGGAGCTGGCCGCACAGCAGGCGCTCTTCCCGGAGGAGGCGATGCTGCCCTTCGCCCTCGAGCAGGCAGAGGTCGCCGCGCGTCTGTACCGGAGCGTGCGTCGGGCGCGGGCGCGGAGCGTGGACCTCGCCATCGCCGCGCACGCCATCAGTCGCGATGCCGGACTGTGGACCCTCGACCCGGCCGACTTCGCCGATATCCCCGGGATCGTGCTCGTCGACTGAATCCGCGGCGCCTGGAGGAGCGCTGACGAGCAAGGAGATCGGTCCCGCGAACCGCGATCTCCACCGCACTCTTCTCCAGCCGGATCGCCTGGCTACCGGCGACAGGCCTTACAAGGCTGGAAGCCACCGGCGAGGGCAGCCTCGGTCGGCCACCACTTGCCCTTCCCGTCCGGTTCGTAGATGCCGATGCCGCTCGGAGCCCATGGCGGACCGTCCCAGTCGGCGGCCGGCTTCGCTCCCTCGCTGACGAGGCGCAGGGGCTCGACGCTGTCGGGCCAGCAGCGGTTGATCATCATCTTCGTGAGCCAGTAGCGCTGACCGTCCGGTGCGTCCCAGTAGCGGTTCGGCGACCGGTAGCCGCGGAAATAGGCGCGGTAGGTCTCGGGATTGGCGGCCTTCAGCATGTGCTCCACGACGCCGTAGGCGAGCGGGTCGGCCTTGGACTGGTGGGCGTACTGGTGCGGCATCAGCGGACAGAGCTGGTCCACCCACGGCAATCCCTCGATTGCCTTCAGCACATCATGCGTGGCGCCATCGGCGCCGACGACCGTGTTCATGTCAACGATCTCGAACTGGGCCATGGCTGAGCCTCCCCCGTTGATTACCTTGGGTCATCGCGCCCGCTCCGGGCACATGGGCCCGTAGTCACACCACCTGCACACGTCGTTGCCGGGCGTGGCTGCGAAATCGCCTGAGCGAACGCGGCTGACCCAGGCGGCCAGCTCATCACGCGCAGCATCGAGCTGCTCGTCGGTGCGGGTGGTGCTCATGCGGGTCGCAGCCTCGGTGAAATAGAGGGTCACGAGCTCCGGTGTGCCCAAACCGAGCGCATCGCGGCAGGCCAGGGCGTAGATCGACAGCTGCAGGTTCTCGTGGACGCTCTTCTGGGAGCTGACGCGCCCGGTCTTGTAGTCGATGATCTCGATGCCGCCTGACGGCAGGCGGTCGATGCGGTCGATGCTGCCCGTGAACGTCGCTGGAGCACCGCCGGGCACGTCGATGGTCAGCTCGAAGGGCGCCTCCTCCTGCTCCGCTGTGCCGATCGATTCGAGCTCGCCCTGCCAGAACTTGTCGAGCAGTGAGGCGACGCGGCCACGGTAGTTCTGCTCCGAGGTCTCTTCCTCGAAGTCTCCGCTCTTCCACTCGGCCTCGAAAAGGGTCTCGAGGTCGTCGCGGGTGGGCGGCGCCTCACCACGAGCCGCCCGCTCCCGGCGCTCCTTCGTGAACGCCTCGAACGCCGCGTGGGCGGTGTTGCCGAAGGTCAGGGCACCGACACGCCGACTCGAGGGGATGCGATACAGACGCTGCAGCGCGTACTGCAGCGGGCAGCGTTCGTAGGTGCTGACCTGGGAATAGCTGAACGTGGCGGGCAGCGGAGCGACCTGGAGCAGGTTGGCGCCGGCTTCGCTGTCGAGCGCGACGACGCGCAATGTGAGCGGATCGAGTCGATGCGCTCGTGCCTCATCCGCGGTCTGCACCGCCCGCGTGGCCAGACCGGCGAACTCCGTGGAAAGGTCGGCCCGGGCCTGCTCCGCCTCGGGGTCGTCAGGATCGATGCCCTCGAGCAGCTGAAGCAGCTCGTTGGCCCGGACGCGCAGGGCCAGGCGTCGTTCGCGTGGGGTCGGCGTCGGCATCACCCGCGGCGCGACAACGGCAGCCTCGGGGTCAGCAGTGCCATCTTCGGTCGCGACTGGCTCACTGCGGTCGGCGTCAGCACCGCCAGCCAGTCCATCGAGCTCGAGCAGCTCTGGCCCCGCGCCCTCGCGCAGCTCGTCGAGGAAGAGCGAGGGGTCCTTCGTGGCGGCGGGCCCAGCGATCGTCGTGACCACGAGCCGGTCCTTGGCGCGCGTGAGCGCCACGTACAGCAGCCGGCGCTCCTCCTCGGTGTGGATGTCGCCCGGATGGCACGGCCTCCTTCAGCAGGTCCTTGGGGAAGAGTCCGGAGGCGTACTCGCGGGTCGGCCACTCGTCCTTGAGCAGCTGCGGCACGAAGACGTGGTCGAACTCGAGACCCTTGGCCTGGTACAGCGTCATCAGCTGGACGCCGACGAGGTCGTCGCTCGCCTCCACGCTCGTCGGCAGCTCGCCGCCGGCACCCTGGTAGGCGTCGAGATAGTCGACGAAGCCGGCCAGCGTCCCGCGCGGGTGCTCCGATTGCCAGTCATGGGCGAAGCGCATGAAGTTGGCGATGTTGGCGATGGTCCGCTGGGCCTCGAGCGTGTCGATCCTGAGCAGGTCGAGCACGAGCCCGGTGCGGTTGACGTACTCCTCGAGCACTGTGAACGGGCCTTCACGCCAGGTCTTGGCAGCCAGCTCTTCGAGTGTGCTCAGCAGCCGTCGGAGCTTGGCCCGGGTGGCGGGAGCGACGGACGTCCGTCGCGTCTCACGCGTCCGGCCCGAGCCAGTCGCGCCAGCGGCTGGGGCGGATAGGTCAGTCGGGCGTGGTTGGAGCGACAGGCCACCGCCACCGTTGCCATCTTCGTCGCCCGTCGCCTTGCCACCACCCTTCGCCTTGCCACGGCCGTTCTCATCGTCCCGATCGTCGGCGACGCGGTCCACCTCCAGCTCGCCGGAGTCGACGATCTCGTGGACGACGTCGATGAAGTGCCGGTGGTCGTAGCGGGCCATGCGGGCGATCTGCAGGATCTCCAGTGCGTCGAGGCGCCACGGTGCCGCGGACATCATGCGTACCAGCGCCACGTCCTGGTGCGGGTCGGTGATCGACCGCAGGCTCTGCTCGAGGTCGCGGATCTCCGGCGTCTCGAAGAGCGAGAGACCGCCGACGACGGAGTAGGGGATGCCTTCGTCGCGGAGGCGGGCGATGATGGCTTCCCGGTGGCGGTGCTTGCGATAGAGGACTGCGAAACGGGACCAGTCGGGCGGCTCGGCATCGGAGGCGACGGGGTCCCAGCCGCTCTGTGCCTTGATGCGGTCGATGACTTGCCGTGCCTCATCCTCGACGTCGGTCGCGACCACGAGCTCGACCGGCTCGCCCGGGCCCCGAGTCGGGCGCAAGACCTTGTCGGGCGCGTAGCGCAGCTCGTTGCGCTCGATGAGCCGGTTGGCGACCGAGAGCACCGGCTCCACGGAGCGGAAGTTCTCCTCCAGTCGCAGCCGCGCTGGCACCCCTGGGCCCGGGACGCTGCGGTCGTGCGCGGGCGGCCCGCTGAAGCGCCGGTCGAACTCGATGAAGGCCGCGAAGCTGGCGCCACGGAAGCGATAGATCGACTGGTCGTCGTCGCCCACGACCATGACGTTGTCGGGCCGGTCGGGCGTACGGCCGAGGAGCTCGATGAGCTCGATCTGGGCGATGTTGGCATCCTGGAACTCGTCGACGAGGATGTAGCGGAAGCTGCGCTGGTATCGACGCAGGACGTTGGGCTTCTGCTTCAGCAGGCGCGTGACGAGGCTGATCTGCTCGCCGAAGTCGAGCGCACCGCGCTGCGCCAGCTCCTCCTGGTAGGCGCGATAGACGGTCGCGAGCTCCGACATGCGCAGGACCTCCAGCGCGGCCCCGTCGGCCACGTAGGTCTCCGCGAGCGCGTCGATGCGTGGCAGGTCGGCCTCGTCGAACTCGTTGCGGTAGTGCGCGCGACCGTCGCCGGCGACGGCCCGGCGGGCCTCGCGGTCGGCCACCTTCTCGACGGCCTCGATACCAGCACCGGCGTCCTCGTCACCCGCAGCCTCCGCACGTTCCTCGCGACGGAAGGCCGCATAGGCCGAGCGGATGTCACGAAGGGGGTCGAGGTTGCCCTGGGCCTTGAGCCGCTCGAGAGCCTGCTCGTAGCTGCCGAAGCGGTCCTCGAAGGCGAGGCGCTCGCGATCGGCGAAGGCCGCGAAGTCGCGCGGAGTGACGAGCTCGTCCTTGGCTCGATTGATGAAGGCGACGAACTGGTCGAGCCAGTAGTTGGGGTTGCCGCGACCGCTGTAGTAGAGCAGCGGCAGGTCACGGCGGATGTCACGCAGCAGCAGGAGTTGGCCGATGCCGTCGAGCACATCGGGCTGGGCTGATAGTCCCGCGTCGGTGGCCGACTCGGTGAGCACGCGATGACAGAAGCTGTGGAAGTTGCTGACGTTGAGCCGGGCGCGGGCGGCGGCCCCGACCCGCTCCTCGAGACGCTCTCCGAGCTCCCTGGCCGCCTTGACGTTGTAGGTGAGCACGAGGATCTGCTCGGGCAGGAGGGGACCGGCGAACGGATCGGTGTCGGTCCCGTCCGAGCGCACACGTGTCGGCACCAGGGCGCCATCGGGTCCCTCGCTCGCTTCGCCCTTCGCCTGGAGGAGCCAACGTACGCGCTCGACGATGACGCGCGTCTTGCCGCTCCCGGCCCCGGCGATGACCACGGCGGGCCCATCACCCCACTCGACGATGCGTCGCTGGGTCTCGGTGAGTCCCGCCGTGGTCCCCGGTTCGGTCATCGTGCGTGGTTCCCCCGTGTGTGGCTGGGCTATTGTCCGCGTGCGCCTGGCGTACTCAATTCAGTCGGCTCGACGGGGCGGGACTGCCGTGCGCGTCGGATCCCGGCTCGTTCTCATCGAGGCGCGCCTTCCCGGAATCCTCGAGGTTGTCCTCGCGGGCAAGGTCGCCGGGTCCGTCGAGATGCCACGATCCGTGCACGTTGCCGCGGAGGTCGTTGGACCGGAACTCACCGCCGCCGCCTCCGCTGACGAGGACTCCGAGTGACCCACCACTCACGGTGTTGTTCGTGAACCGGGGGCGAGACCCGTTGTCCGAGACCCAGACGCCTGCACGGCCGCTATGGGTGATGGCGTTGGACTCGAAGCGTCCGGCAGCTGCTTCATCGATGACGATGCCGTCTCGGCTGGAGCCATCGATGGTGTTGCCGATGACGCGAGGTGCCGCGTCGCTGCCGCGAACGCCGAGCCCGATGCCGTTGCCGCTGACCACGTTGTCCTCGAGCGTCGGAGCGGCCATGCCGACCACGGCGATGCCCACGCCATTGTCGGCGATGTGATTACCGGTCACCTGGCCGCCTGAGCGCTCGATGAACACTCCGGTACCACCATTGCTCTGCATGGTGCTGGCCACGATACGAGTGGCAGGCGTCGCCTCGGCGAGCCACACTCCGTTTCCGGCATTGCGCGATGACGTGCAACCGTCGACGGTGAGAGTCGCCCCTTCCATAGCGGCGATCCCGTGGTCGTAGTTGTCGAGTACCTCCGTCGCGCGCAGCACCATCGACGCATGCGGTCCACCCACGATGACCGGCCACCGATGACCGCTGATGCGGCAGGACTCGACCTCAGCGCGTCCTTCTTCGGTGACCCAGATCGCGTTCTGGGCACCGTCGTGGATGGCGCAATCCTTGAACAGCGCGCGCGAGGACGGCCCGCCGATCCAAACGGTCGCTCCAAGATGCGACGAGAGGTCGCAGTCGTCCACGCTGACCTGGGCGTTGTGGACCGCGACCGCCGAGTGAGTTGCGCCATCATTGCCGACCTGCGCCGGGCGGATGGTCAACCCCTTGACGGACGCACCCGAGGCGGCGAATCCGATGGCCTCGCCGCCGACCGGCTCCAGCAGGATCGTGTGGCGAGGACCCTCGCCCCTGATGGCTACGGCTCGGTCGACGACGGCCGGTGTCCGGTATGTACCTGGGCGCACGATGATCGTGTCGCCGTCCTCGGCAGCCGCGACAGCGGAGTCGATCTCCGCGTAGGCCGATGCGTCCGCGGGATCGACGATGAGTTCGACCGGTTCGTGGTGTATCGCTGTGGCTGGACGCGCGCGCTGCGTCCGCGCCGCGGGACCGAAGGAGCGCTTCTCGTACGGCACGAACGGCGCCTCTTCATCCGTCTCCTGGGGTGGCTCGGCGAGCTCATCGTCCGGATAGCGACTCGCGGCTGCCGTCATCAGCCATGGCAGCCGCTCGTGTGCCGACTTCGTTCGCATCGCGCCCGATCCGACGAAGTTGCGGAGCGCTATCAGGGCGCCTTCTTCGGTGAGTTCGCCTAGGACACTGGCAGGCACGAAGGTGTCGTGGCGCAGGAGACGCCCGTCCAGGCACCACGCGCCAAGCGCATGTGGTCGATCTTCTCCATGCCAGTCACTCGACTCCGCGAGGTTGAGCGCGTTGGCCAACCAGGCGCCCTGGCGTATGCTGAACTCCCCCCGCAGCGTGAGACGGATGCCCGCCCCCGGTCCCAGGACGGGATGGACCACGGGTCCGAGCGTCCACAGCGCCGGGTCCTGCGTGCCTGGCGGGACCAGCACCTTGATCCCCTCGCCATTCGGCTCCGCCGCGGCCACCAGACCCTCCGCTACGAACGCCGAGGCCGCCCGTTCGAGGGCCGCGGCCGTGATCGGGAAGGGCATCGGCGTCCAGGTCACCGCGGCGCTGAGCATGTCATCGGGCTCGGCGGGACGGCCTGAACTGGGATGCTCCTGGTCGTCCAGTGAGCGGCCATCGGCCTGCGCCGGCCCCTGCGACCACGCGAACGAGGACTGGAGTCCGGCCGCGGCCAGGACGTACTTCTCGAGCCAGGGTGCGATCGCCTCATACACGAACGCGCCGCAACGCGCCGAAACGGTGCCGTCGTCGGGGTCGTAGACATAGGCCGAGAAGCTGGTGAGGACGTTCATCTCCTGCACGAGAGCGTACGTCTCGGGCTCGTCAGGCAAGTCGCGGTAGACGGGTGTGCGGGCTCGGACATGCCAGAGCGTGTCGCCGTTCGACTCCACCGCCTCGTCCGCCCAGACCCGCTGGCGGACCCAGTCGCCCCACCATGTGAAGCCCCGACCCTCGCGGACGGACCACTCATCGTCGATCGACATGTGCTTGTAGACGAAGTCGACCACCTGCAGGCCGGCATCGGTCTCTTGCGACCGGACCGCATGTTCCCCTGTGTCGTACATCTCCGGTTCCTCGTCTCCTATCGACTCCGTCTGGGACAACGTGCCGGCGGGAGGTCTGTCGGTCGGTTGCCACGCGGTCCGTTTGGCCATTCTCACTGTCGCCAGGACCATCCGATGTGGCCCAGACGGGTCGCACGGACGCAGGACTACCAGTCGATCATCCCGTCGAGCTCGCCGTCCTGGAGGTCCATCTGCTCGAAGTCCGCAGCCTCGTCGCGGTTGCGGACGCACTCGCCACACATCGGCAGCCCGTCGACGCCACCGTCAGGCTCATCGTCCAGGTCGTCGTGGAGCGGCGACCCACAGCGGTGACAGTTCAGCCACTCGCCTTCAAGCGACACGATGCACCTCGGCGTGGACGACGGTGTCGTCGCGGATGAGCGCGGCGCCAGTGATGCGGTCGGTCTCGAAACGCACGTCCATGCCTTCCCCCACGGCTGGTGACTCGAGGGCATCGACCTGGGCCAGCTTGACGCGGCCGAGCATCCGCCCCAGGGCCTCGCGGTCAGGGTAGCGATGCTTGGGGACCGGCGCGCCGCCGACGGCTACGAGTCGACGATGGTCGAGATGGGCCCGCACCGCACCCTCGACGAGCCGTGGCCAGAGCTTGCGGGCCGTCGCGGGTGCGTCGTAGAGCTCCAGGGCCACGAGTCGACCACCGATGCCGATGGCCGCACCGACCGCGTCCTCGGGATAGGGGAAGGCGCCCAGCAGCCCCGCCATGTCGACGGCCTCGCGGGCGTACAGGTCATGGAGTGCCCCGGTCCGAGAGGACGTCGAGGCTCGCTCGTGCTTGCGCTCGACCTCGTCCCAGACGCGACCCTGGTCGGCGGCGTAGCGTGCCTCGGCCGGCATCGGTGCGCCCACCTCGGCCATGGCGCGAGCCCGGGCGTGGACCTGGCGGTTCATCATCGAGCGCAGGCCCAGGTCCGCTTTGGGGCCCGAGGCGAAGCGCATCTCCGTGCCCGCGTCCCAGCGGCCGTGCTCGAGGCAGGTGACCGGGATCTTCGTGGTCGCCATGGCGGCCAGCCAGATGGTCACGTTGACGATGCGGTTCTGCTTGCCGCCGACGATGGTGTCGCCGCCGAAGATGACCACCGGCTGGTCCTTCGTCTCGACCGCCACCGTGGGCACGGTGCCGCCACCGAGCTCGTGGACGTCGAGCTTGTCTGTCTGGGCGGCCTCGGCGAGCGTGAGGTACGCCGGGCTGGCGGCGTCGGCGGTGGCGCCGAGCGCGATGACCACGAGGCCGTCGCGTTCCATGGTGACGATGGGGGAGACGGTGCTGATGAGTCGTTCGAGGGCTGGAGATTGCGTGCTTGCCATGGCTCGATCAAGCGCCTCGATCGTGCCAGCTACGGTGTCACGAGTGGTGCTCGGGCGCACCGCAGCAACACGGTGGCGACAGAGCCCGGTTCGTACGGTCCAGTTGCATGGCACTCACCGGAGGGCGGGTGAGGGGGACCGTCCGAGCACGTCTGGATGACGTCCGGCTCTGGTGGTCGCTCCAGCCCAGTGTCACGCTGACGCCATACCGGGCGGCGATCAGGGGCCGCATCGAGGGTCTCTGCGACCTGCAACCATCCCTTTACGACACCAAACAGAGGAGGGCGACCATGAGATGGCTTCGAGGGACCGCCAATGCTGTGCTCGTGGCGACACTCGTGAGACCGGTGGCCCGTCGCCTGATCGCCAGGACGCGCCGACGGGCACGCGAGCATCCCGCGTCACCATTGATGATCCCCGTCGAGGAGCTGCTGGAGACGGCGCTGATCGCCGAGCTGGCCGCGTCCAAGGCGGGCCGGGAACCGACGCCGGACGAGACCATCGAGGAGTTCACCGACCGGGGCATGGTCCGGACCGTGCTCATCGCAGGCGCGCTGGCCGCGGCTCTCATCGCGGTGGCCGTGGCTGCTGTGACCATCGTTCGCCGCCGCCGGTCGCAGGCGCCCGCGCCTGAGGCTGACGAGACCGAGTGGGTCGCCGTGCCCGTGGAGGCGCCGGCCGAGGAGCCCGAAGAGGCTGTCGTTCCAGAGACGGCCGCCGTGGAGCGGTCCAACTAGGACGTCACGAGTGGCGCCGCGTCACACCGACGCAAGAACGCCGCCCCGATACGACGTCGCTGCGGTTCCGCCGCGGATGAGGCGTCAGTCGGAGACGTGGTCGTAGGCGACGGCGTCGTCCTCGGTCGTCAGCTCGGGTTCAGGCGCGAGGACGCTGAATTCACGGATCAGGCGATCGGGTCGCTCAGCTCGTCACCCGCTCATCGATGCGCCTGCTCCTCCGACCGCTTTGGTCTCTACGACCGTGAGCTCCTGGTACTCGGCTCGCTCGAACTGCCGCAGATCAAGCTGCACGGACTTCGTCACGTGTGAGACCTGCTGGCTCAGGATGGACATGAACGGGTCGTGGATCGCGCGAACGAAGGGCATGGCGCCTCCGAGGTCGGAGCGGAGGTTGCCGACGAGGTACAGGTAGAAGTACTCGCGCAGCTGACCGCGTCTTGCCGTCTTCCATTCGTTCCAGGTCATGTCCTGGGTGCGGGCGTTATGGCCGCTCGACTTCAGCTCGATCAAGCGACCGGGACTGGTCGGATCGAGCGGGTCGAGAGTGAGGATGTCGAAGCCCGGCCACTCATGCGAAACGCCCTCACGCGCGAGCATCTGCACGACGCCTTCCACGCCGGCACTCCGCGTACGCGCTTCGGCCAGCAGGCCCGGGTCGGAGACGTCGAAGACCATCTCGGTGTCGATCGGGGCCCCGGCCTGGCGCAATCGGTTCAGCTCGAAGCTCATCGCCACGTACATGCCCAGCGCATCCTGCCGGTCGATGTCCGTACGCAGACCCACCATGCGCGGGTGTGAGCCGTTCCCTCCCGAGTGGCCGTTCTGCTTCCGCACCTCGGGCTCGGATGGCTGGATGCCCGGAGTCTCGATGATGGGCGTGCCTTCGATCAGCAGCTGGCCCGGCGCGTAGAGCGGGACGTGACCATTCGTCGGACTCGGCGCCACGGGCGGAGCCACGGGCGTGTCTGCAGGATCGGCACCCGGGGCAGTGGTGACGACGATGGGCTCCGGCCCGCCGGCCGTACGATCTTCGGGCGCCTCATCCTCACGTGCGACCTCCAGAACGTCGACGAGGTCGGTCGGTGCTCCGGCGAGCTGGAGCAGTCGCTTCCGCGCATCGTCCGACGGGGCTTGCACGAGCGCCATGAACGGCTCGAACATGCTGTTGAGCTCGAGTGAATCCGCGAGTGCGCTAGAGAGCGCTTGTGCCTCTTCTGGCGTTGGCGGCCAGCCGTTGGTGCCCCATCGGACGAACGACGTGATGTCTCCGCGGGGGCGCACCTGCGTGTAGGAGCTGCGCTCCTCCGCGCGCGCTACGACTTCCCCGTCAAGGCTCACCGACAGCGCCAGGTCATCCACCGGCTCGATGGATGCGATGAGCTTCCTGAGGCGGTTCGCATCCGTCTGCGCCTGCTCGCGTTCCGAGCGCTCGGCCTGAAGGCGCGCCAGCAGGTACGGGAGAAGACTGTCGAGACCGTTCCGGAAGCGCCGCATCTCTGGCTCGTCAAGTGTGGGCTCGCCGCACTTGGGCACGTAGCTCAATGCCCGGCGAAGCAGGCGTGCGCCGAAGATCCGCTGGATCGGTGCCGTGGCCGCCGGGTATGCCTCGACCACGAAGAGCCACAACGGTCGCTCCGAGGCAAGGCGCTCACGTGCACCGCCAGAGTCCGAGTAGAGGGTCGCGGAGCCTGGGACGAAATGGTATGACCCATCGCCATCGCTCACGAGCAGCGGAGCATCCGCAAGCGGTGGGGTGTCGTGTTCCTTGCTGCTGCCCGATAGGAGCGAGAACATGCTCCGGTACGTCTGGCGGACCACCGTGCGAAGCTGGTCTTCGTCGAGGGTGCCGGCCTCGACTGCGGGCCCGTACAGAGTGACGAGGCGTTCCGTCAGGACGTTCGCGTCGTCAGGGCCGAAATTCGAGGGCGTGATGTCGGGGCGAATGTCGAGCGCGGCTGCGAGCCGTTTGGCAGCGGGCGTTACGTCGGCCGATCCAAGGTCCACGACTGGTACGAACTCGCCGGGCGCGCGCCGTCCGCGGCGGAACAGCCGGTCGATCTCCGTGGACGGCAGCCAGGCCTCGTCGGCTCGACGTGGCCCGTGCGTCGTCGGGACGATGGCTCGCTGCCGCAACCGCCAGAACCAGAAGTCGTCCATCAGCTTGCGGGGCTCATCACCGTAGGGGCGGGGTGGCTTCGTGCGGCTGCCCGGGTCGCGGCCTTGTTCGACGACGGCGATCTCGAGCTCTCGGAAGCGCTCGAGTCGGTGCCAACCGTCAGCGAGATGGGCGAACAGCGCCCGCGCCACCGTGCCCGATGCGTCGTTCGCAGCCGCTGACATCAGCGGCGTCAGTGCCTCCAGGTCGTGCATCCTGGTGAAGTAGAGCTTGTGGCCTGCTTGGAGATCTCGGCGTCGGACCTCCTCCAGCACCGCCTGTGAGTACTCATCCCATGGCGCACCAAGGTCGCGGAACGCTGATTCCTCCGGCCGGCACGATCCTTTGTCCGGAGCCATCCGCTTCCACGGTCCTCGACATCGTGGAAGTGCCTGGGGCGAAGCACGCGGTTGACTCCGATCCACTCCAGGAACGCCATCCACCTGGCTCGTTCGTCGAGGTCTTCCGTTGTCTCCTCGTTCTCGTCCTCGCTGACGTCGTCGGCATCGTCGGGGTCTACCTCGCCAGGTCCGTCCACGGTCGCCGACACTGCAAGGACGCCCTCGAACTCCGAGAACGGGGCAAGGACCGGAAGCTCCGGGACGGGTCCTGTCGGATCGACCGAAGTTGCCGCCTCGAGCACATCCTCGACCGTCGTTGCGTCGCCCAGCCAGTCCCGACCGAAGTACACGCGATAGGCGGGCAGCCATTCGAGGTCGGCACCCGGGCGCCTTCGACAGGGTACGCGCAGGCGCGAAAGCGGGAACAGCAAGCGATCCGACCCGAGTCGCTCGTACGCGAGTGGATGATCCGGCTTCGGGTTGGTCCGGCCAGCCAGTTGGCAGATCTGGGCCAGGCTCTCGATCGACTCGAGGCTGCGTCGCAGCTCCAGCGTATCGTCGTCTTCGTCCAGGCGAAGGGCCGGGGTGACGCTCTTTTGCATCACCGGCGCGAAGGCGAACTCATCCATCCCGAAGATGGCCTTCCACGCGACCATCTGGCTATCGAGCACCTTCTCACGATCTCGCGGCAGAAGACCACCCCAACACACATCCCGGTGCAGGAAGTGGAGCCGTGCCAGCGGGACGTCAGATGTGAGGTGGCGCGGTGGGTAGAAGCATGTCGCACCCTGGGTGCTCACGCGAGCGACGGTGCCATCCGGCCTCGTATGGACTGGGAACACCGGATGCTCGCGCGCTGCGGTCTCGACCTCATCGCGTGCTGGTCCATCCGCCGTCTCCCACAGGCCCTCAAGGACGTCGAGGACCGGGTCGACGCGCAGGTCGACTTCGGGGTGCTGGGCAAGGCGCGTCTTCTGCGGGTCCGCGGCAGCAAGCAGTGCGACGCCCTGGGCGTGCGTCAACATGCGGGCACCGAAGTCCCGCAGCACACGTGCGTACTGCCCATCACACAGTGCTGCCTCCGGGAAGCGGTGGCCGGCGATGGAGGTTCCGGGTGCGAGGAGCGACCGGAACCGCGCGCCGGCGTTCGGCCGGTCGATGGCTGGCGGGACGACAGCGCGGTTGATCGGGATCGGGTAGATCGCGTCAGGACAGGGCAAGAGCGGCTGCGGGGCGAGTGCCTTCACCATCGCCTGATGGAGCGCCTGGGCAGCTCCGTCGTGCGCTTCGTCGCCACTGCCGACACCCCGGTCGAGGATCTCGAGGACCTCATGCAGTCCTGCGCCCTGGTCCCGGAGCACGGGAATCATCCTGTCTCGGAACAGTTTGGCAGCGCCGCTGATGAGATGTGCGTTGTAGTCGGCCTCGTCCTCCCCGATCTGGACCCCCTGTCGAGACAGGTCGGTCTGGAAGGCTCCGTTGACCATGAGGCGATACGGCGTTAGCTCGTTGGTCGGGAGGAACACGTGGAACCGGCGCCACTCGCCGGGCACGTGCTGGTCCGCTGGCCACGGGGTAGCAAGAGAGACCTCGCTCAGTTCGACGCCCTCCCACGCGGCAGCGGTCAGGCCACCGCGATGCTCGCCGATCTCAAGCTGGGCGTCGTGCACGAGGATGAACGACCACGCCTGATCTCCGTCCTGCAGGTGGATCCGATACGTGCCGTCCTCGATCAGCCCGGCGACGGGCACCCAGCTGCTGCCGTCCCATTCCTCACGGCGTACACGCAGCAGCCGACGCTCCTGGCGTTCGGTAGTCGCCACTTCGAGACTGACTTCCTCGAGATGCTTGAGGAACAGCACGCTCGTGAGCGGCAGGTCCATGACACGACTCGCCAGCGTCGCGCGCTGCTTCGTCGTGAGCTTGTCCCGGAGGGGGAACCGGAACATCGTATTCAGGCCAACGGCGTGAGCGGTCTCCCACCGTGGCGGAGCCTCCGTCGTGTCCCACGGGAAGCGCATAGCGGGAATGCGCTTGGGCTCCGGTTCCTCGACCGACGACATGACCTGCGCCACGTCGTCGAAGGCGAGCTGGGCGTCCATGCGGAAGCTGTGGATCGTCGAATACGCCTCAGGCGTGTCCGTTATCTCCAGGACGGACTTGAAGCCCATGCCCTTGTGCCCGATCGACGCTCGTCGCGGCCCGTCCGACTCCGACTTGGAGCTTGCGCCGATCCCGCTCAGGCCCAGTACGTCCGCTTCGTCGAGTGGTCGGCCGTTGTTGCCTACCCAGAGCTCATCATCGGTCAGCGTGAACTCGATGCGGTCTGAGGCGGAGCCGCCTTGCATCGCGTCATCTGCGTTCTGCAGGAGCTCGTAAACGAGCCGACCCCGGTAGTCCTTGGCGATCTCGGACTCCTGGCTCACGTCCTCCTTGAGCCGGCCGGGACTGACCCGATAGACATCGAGGTTCTGTCGCCGGATACGTGTCAGCAGCTCTGAAGGCATCGTGGAGCAGTCCTCTTACTCCCAGTAGCAGGCTAGCCAAGTGAGGGTCGTGGGCGTGCCAGCTTGGATGGCACGCCCGTCGGTGAGACGCGATATCAGGGACGATGGTCGCCGCTACGGGACCGATTGCCATCCACCCGATAGTTCGCTGGGTTCTGGCACGGTCGTCCGGACTTGGCCAGCCGCTCGCAACCCTGACCTGGTGGCGCATCGGCGGCGCTGTCGTGCCCGAGCAGGCATCGCTGTCCTCCGGCTGAGCCAGTAGCTCCTCGCCTCGACGCGTCCAACCGGCACCCCTGACGGTGCCGACCGACCCATTGACCGAACGAACCCCGTCCCTAGGCTCAGGGCAAAGGGGGACATCCGACTTGGCCTTCACGTTCGTCCACACCGGCGACCTGCACCTTGACAGTCCCTTCGTGGGGCTCACGACCGAGGCACCCGCGAACGTCGTCGCCACCCTGCGCGAGGCCACCATCACGGCCTGGCGCAACATCGTCGACCTCACGCTGGCAGAGGACGCCGCCTTCCTGCTCGTCGCCGGTGACGCGTTCGAGCACGCCACCCGGACGCTGCGTGGCCAGCTGGTCTTCCGCGACGGACTGGCTCGCCTGGCGGAGTCGGGCATCGCCTCCTTCGTGGTGACCGGCAACCACGACCCGCTCGACGGCTGGGAGCCGACCGTCACCTGGCCTGATCTGATGCACCGCTTCCCGGCGCACGAGGTGACCTCGCGGCCGGCCATGCGTGACGGCGAGGAGATCGCCCGCGTCTACGGCATCAGCTATCACCAGCGTGACATCACGGCCAACCTGGCCAGGGACTTCAAGCGCGATGCCGATGCACCCTTCGCCATCGGCCTGCTCCACGCCAACGTCGGCGGGGACACGAGCGCGGGCAACTACGCACCCTGCTCGATGACGGACCTGCGCGCGTCCGACATGGACTACTGGGCCCTCGGGCATATCCACAGCCATCGCGTGCTGTCGAAGAAGCGACCCGTGAGCGTGTACTGCGGCAATCCGCAGGGCCGCGATCCGGGCGAGACGGACCCCCGGGGCTGCTACCTCGTCAGTGTCGACGACGCCGGCCGTGCTCACCCCGAGTTCCGGGCGACCGATGTCGTCCGCTGGCAGCTCCTCGGGGTCCCCATCGATGAGCTGGAGACGGAGGAGGCCCTCGTCGAGCGCATCGTCGGTGCCGTCGACGATGCCCGCACCGCGGCCGGCCGATCCATCGTCGCCCGCGTCGAGCTCACCGGGCGCGGCCCACTCCACGCCACGCTGGCCAAACCGGGCATCCGCGAGGACGCGCGCACGGTGGCACAGGAGCGCCTCGGTCTCGAGGAGCCGTTCGCCTGGATCGAGTCGGTGCGAGACAGCACGCGGGCCGTCGTCGACCTGGAGGCGCGGCGAGAGACGGAGGACTTCGTCGGCGACCTGCTCCGTCGCCTCGAAGCGACGCGGGCACAGCTCACCAGCCAGGCAGCAGCGGCCGACGGCGCAGCGGGGCACATCCCCGATGTGGAAGGCATCCCCAGCGTCGAGGACCTCGAGGGCGCGCTGGGCCTGCTCTACGACAACCAGCGCGCGCGGCGACTCCTGCGCGACCGGCGTCCGGACGCGCAGGCGGTCGCAGACCTCCTCGACGAGGTCGAGACGATCCTCGTGGACCGTCTCGGGGACGAGGGCTAGCCGTGCGCATCACGCGGATCTCCGTCGGCGGCTTCGGCCAGTTCAACGGCGCGCACCTGCAGCCGGCCGCTGGCTTGACCGTCATCCGTGGCCCCAACGAGGCCGGCAAGACGACGTTGCTGGCGTTCACGCGCGCGATGCTGTTCGGCTTCGAGAGCGGCCGCTACCCAGCCCTCTCAGGAGGCAAGCGCGGCGGCTGGCTGGACGTGGAGATGCAGGATGGCCGTGCCTTCCGCATCGAGCGCTACGGGGAGCGTGGTGGCGGGGGATCGCTGCGCGTGCTCGATGCGGACGGCAAGGATCTGGGTGCGGGCTACCTGCCGACGCTGCTCCAGGGGGTCGAGTCCAAGGTCTATCGCAACATCTTCGCCTTCGGCCTCGAGGAGCTGACCCAGTTCGAGCGCCTCACCGACAGCGAGGTGGCTGCGCGCATCTATGGCGCCGGCCTGGGCACGGGCAGCGTGTCGGGGCTCGACGTGGAGAATGCGCTGCGCAACGAGCGCGACACCCTCTTCAAGCCGGGTGGCCAGAAGCCGGCCATCAACCTGTTGCTGCGCTCGCTCGAGGAGATCGACGGCCAGTTGCGTGACCGTGACCTGCCCCGGGAATACGGTGAGGCTGGTGCTCGACTGGCCCGCGTCGAGGTAGACGTGGCCGATGTCAACACGCGACACGCTGAGCTGGATGCGGAGCGACGGCGGCAGCAGCGGCTGATCGACGGCTGGTCAGCCTGGCTCGAGCGCAGCCGTGCGACGACCGAGCGAGAGGCCCTCGGCGATGTGCGCTCGTTCGAGGCTGCGGTCCTGGAACAGCTGGGTCGGCTGGAGACGACGCTCGCCGACAGCGCCAGGGGAGCGGACCAGGCGGCGAAGGCACGGGAGCTGGCGCAGGAGAGCCTGGACTCGGCCGAGATCGATGGCGTGGCGCTCGAGCGGCGCACGGAACTGGAGGCCCTGGCCGAAGCGACGAAGATCGAGATCGCGCAGCAGAAGGAACGGGCCCGCACCGATCGGGAGCTGACCGAGGCGCATGGTCGAGTCGATGCCGCGGTGACGAAGCTCGGGACCGACTGGTCCGTCGAGCGCATCGAGTCGTTCGACGACTCCATCGCGGTCCAGGCGGAGATCACCGGCCGCTTCCGAACCCTCCTGGAGGGCAGCGACCAGGCCGTGGCGAGCGCACGTCGTGACCTGGCCGCGGCCACGGCCAGCCTGGAGGAGACGACTCGGCAGGCCGAGGCCACCGCCGAGCGCGTGGCCGGGCTGGAGACCGAGCTGGGCGACCGCCCGCCGTGGGCCACGCGGGATCGGGCTCTGCGCGAGATCGAGAGCCTGGGCGAGCGCCTGGCGAGCCAGCGCCGGATCGCAGCCGATACGCCCGCCGGGGACCTCGCCGCCACCAGGGCGGCGTTGGAAGCGCGCACCGCTGCAGGCCCGCGAGCTGGCAGCGGCGGTGGAGTCGGAGCGCGCGGTACGCGAGGTGCTGGCGAGTGCGACCGCGACGGTCGAGGCCACCACCCAGCGACCCTGGGAGCCGCTGCTGCCGCCGATCATGCTGGCTGTCGGCGGCCTCGCGGTCGCCATCGTCCTCGCCCTGGCGGACGTGTCCGTGCTCGTGGCCGGTGTCGTGGCCGTGGCGGCGGTGGGCGGAGCCGTCGGATGGGCGTACGTGGTCCGCCAGATGGGTCCCTCCGCGGCCGAAGACGCTCGAGTGCGACTCCAGCAGCAGCTCGACGAGGCCACCGCGACCGTGCGACGCGATGGGGCCGCGCTGGGCCTTGGCGAACAGCCAGCGTCTACCGACGTGGACCGCTTGATCGTCGGTCTCGACGAGGAACGCCGCACCCTCGAGCGAGACGAGGATCGACAGGAGCGTGCCGAGGCCGCCGCCCGCGAGGTGGAGCGGTTGGAGGATGAACTCGCGACCGCGGCCACGGCCGTCGGCCTGCCGAGGGAGCCCGGGCCGGCGGACCTCGAGGCGTTCGGTCAGCAACTCGCGAGCGACCGTGAGACCGACGCTCGCCGCGCCGGACTCCGCGAGCGCGAGAGCGGAGCTGCGCAGCACTGCCGAGTCGCAGCAGCAGCGACGTGACGAGCTCACTGTCGTGCTGGAGCAGCGCACCGAGGAGGCTGCGCAGGCGCGCGCGGCGTGGCAGGACTGGCTGGAGCAGCACGACCTGGACCGCGCCTATGACCGCGAGACCGCATCGCGCGTCGTGGAGTCGGTCTCGTCGGCCAAGGCCACGGTCGGAGCGCTCCGGACCCTGGAAGTGCGTTCCGAGGCCTTGCGAGCCGATCACGCGGCCTACATCGAGCAGGTGAAGGCGCTGTCGCCACTGCTGCCGCAGGGCCAGCTCGATGAGGCTGACCTGGCCGGGGCGACGGCCCTGCTGGCCGATCGGCTCTCGGACGCCCTGAAGGGCGAACGTGCCCGCGGCGACCTGGCTCGGATGCGCGAGGAGCGCGAGGCTGCACTGACGCAGGCCCAGGAGGCGCAGGCATCGGCCGCGGCGGCTCTTGAGGCGTTCCTCGCGGACTCGGGTGCCGAAGACGCCGAGGGCCTGCGCGCGGAGGTCGAGCGGACGGCCCGGGCAGCCAGCCTCGACGACCAGATCGCGGCTGCCACCGCGACGCTGACCGCGCTCTCCGGGCCCGGCAAGGCGCTCACGGAGTTCCTCTCCGACCTGGCCGGCGTCGAGGACATCGATGAGCGTGAAGGGCCGAATCGCGGGCATCGAGCTCGAGATGACGGAGCTCGCCGAGGAACGGGATGGACTGAACCGAGAGGCCGGTGGCCTGCGGACGACCCGTGCGGAGATGGAAGCGGATGTGGACGCGACCGAGCTGCGACAGCGGCAAGCCGACCTGCGATCGCAGCTTGTGGCCGCCGCCGATCGCTGGACCGTCCTTGCTCTCGCCCACGACATGCTGGCGCGTTCCCGCGCCGTCTACGAGGAGGCCCATCGGCCGGCCGTGGTGCAGGTTGCGGAGCGTCTCTTCGAGGAGTGGACCGACGGTCGCTACCGCCGCATCATCGCGCCGCTGGGGAGCCCCATCGCGCGGTGCCGAGCGCAAGGACGGCACGCAGGTCGAGATCGCCGCGCTCTCGCGGGGCACCTCGGAGCAGCTCTACCTGGCGCTGCGGTTCGGCCTCGTCGAGCACTTCGTGGACACGTCCAAGGAGCCCCTGCCCATCGTCATGGACGACATCCTCGTCAACTTCGACGACGACCGTGCCGCTCGTGCCGCGCGCTCCATCGAGGAGCTCTCGCACATCTGCCAGATCATCTACTTCACCTGCCATCCCACGACGCCGCTGGACGCCGAGCTCGAGGAAGACCTGCGGGTCCTTCCGGTCAGCTAGCGGCAGCGAGCTGGTCCTTGCCGCCGTTGCCGTACGGCTGCCGTCGTCTCACTCGGGGGGCCGGACCCACCCGTTCGCGCGTCGTGTGGGTCGCGCGCACCAGGATCCCGAAGATTTGTCGGTGCGGTGGATTTGAGTGCACTCGTCGGCTGGTACTTTGGTCACCCGGTCGGGGGACGACTGACCCAGGACCATCGACGACCCCGGACAGCAGCAGACGAGGAGCACGACGTGAAGCACACCATCAGCACCGTCGCAAGGATCTACTTCGTGACCGCGCTCTGGTTCGCGGTGATGGTCGCGGTCGCGTTCTCAGCGATCGCGCTCATCGACGGCTCGGCCCTCCTCGTCGAAGCGGGCGCGACCCTCCGCGCCGGTCTGGCGATGGGAACCGCCGTGCTCACGGCCAGCCTGGCTGCCGGCACCGTCTGGATCAAGCTTCGTTCGACCGCGACCGCATCTCAGACCGAGCAGCACCCGCTCGATGACGGCCTGCGGACCCTCCAGTCGCAGCGAACGATCTAGGCGCCGAGCCTCCTTCTGGCCTATGCCAGCGTCGTAGGCCGCGCATCCCGGGGAGCGCCGACCGTCGTGGTCGGCGCTTTGCTGTACGACCTCCACCACCCGCGCGACGGTGGAAGCCTCCGCACCATCGCCTGACATTGGACAAACCATTTACAGACTTTGTACAACAGGCGTAGGATAGGTTCCGACGGGCAAACGTCCCGCCCCACGTGACTCGGAGCCCCAGGAGCTGACATGGACTGGACCTACCCCCGCGGTGCCGGGCCTGAAGGCATCTACGAGATCGGGCGCCGGTTGGCGGAGCACATCGGCCGCATCCCCGACGCCACCACCTTCACCAACGATGCTCGCGAGATGCTGCGCATCACCCGCCGCGTGGAGTCCGTGGCCCGCGGCGGTCGCCTCTTCGTCGGCTTCCAGAATGCGGCCAAGCTCGAGCTGGAACGCGAGCGCTACGAGGAGCTGGTCGCCGCCGGGACGGACATCGTCGCCTTCGGCGAAGACCACTTGAGCGAAGACATCCCAGGGCTCGAGTACCGTGCCCTCCTGCCCGACCACCAGCGTCTGGCCAACAACTGGTTCCTGGTGACGGACTCACCGGAGCGCGTCGGCTTCGTCAGCTGGGAGATCAGCCGGCCCGACGCCTTCGGACAGGGTGGTGCGGCCACGCCGGGCAAGGAGTTCGTGGGCTTCATCACGGACGACCCGCTCGTGGTGACCGAGCTGGCGAGCGTGCTCGGGACGTGGGGCCGTCCGCTGCGGCCAGCACCGCGTGTGACATCACCCGCGGATGCGGAGCGACCCGATCCCGCCAGCCAGATCCTCATCGATGCCATCAAGCAGACCCCGGTCGAGCCCACTGGGGCGCCCCCTGGCGCGGTCGTGCTGGCCATCCGCCGCGATGACAGCGATCGCGCACTCCGCACCGCCGTCGCCATCGCACAGGCGGAACAGCGGCCGCTGGTGATCGTCGACCGCAGCTCGGAGAGCATCTTCGGCACCCCCTACGGCGACCTGCGTGGGGACGATGAGTATCGACCCCGACCGGACCGGCTCTTCGGCGCCGCGACGGCGGTTCGAGAAGGTCGTGCGCGCACCGCGAGTGCCATCACCGCGGCCACCGTGCTGGGCGTGGAGGCCGGCGCGTGGTTCCCGACTGCGATCTGGATCTGACGGACTCGCCGAAGCAGTCGGACGGTTCGACGGCAGCCTTCTCGTCCTGTCCGACTCCGTGCGTCGCCCCTCCGTGGCCGAGCGCATCCGTGGCATGACGCTCGAGTCGCTGCAGAAGGTCGGTGTTCCCATCATCGTCGCCGACTGATGATGAGGGCACAGGACGACCTCCGATCGACCGGACGAGCACGCGGATGCCCGACATGACCAGCGCCACGCGCGCCTCTTGCGATGTCTGCGCCTGACAGCGCGGGCAGGCCCATCGCCCGCCTGCCGCAGTCGTCCACCCGGGACCTCAACGGCGTCCGTCGGACGCTGCCCGATGGGCGGCTGAACATCCTGCTCGTCGCCTACCAGCGCTGGCAGCAGCTGGAGGTGGACACCTGGATCCCCGCCCTTGCCGCGATCGAGCGAGCCAACGACGGCATCGGCTACTTCGAGCTCCCGGTCGTAGGCGAGATGAACGCGCTCGGCAGGCGCAGCCTCGACTTCTTCATGCAACGCGGCATCCCCGACGTCAGCGTGCGCTCGCGCACGCTGACCTTCTACGTGGATGCGACCGGCTTCCGTGAACCGCTCGGTATCCCGGACGAGGACCACATCGCGGTCGTCCTGGTCGACGTCGACGGGCTCGTGCTCTGGCGCGCATCGGGGCCACACTCCGCGGACGCCGAGCGAAGCCTGCGCGCGGCCATCAGCGAAGCCACCAGCCGGCCCGTCCACTAGCGGCGGCCTGGGCGAGAGGTCAGGCCCGGCCCTCGCCGATGTCCCGGATGACCGCAGCCGCGCGGGCTCGCACGTCCTCGAGATCGGAGAGCCGGCGCATGCTCGCCAGCGGGCGAGCCAGCCGGTGGTTGCCCGCCAGGCGGTCCTCGTGCCGGGCCAGAAAGTCCCAGTACAGGGTGGTGAAGGGACAGGCATCGTCGCCGCTCCGACGGCGCGGGTCGTAGGGGCAGCTGCCGCAGTAGTCGCTCATGCGATCGATGTAGGCGCCGCCGGAGATGTAGGGCTTGCTGGCCATACGCCCGCCATCGGCCCAGAGGCCCATGCCCATGACGTTGGGCAGCATGACCCACTCGGCAGCGTCGATGTAGCGATCGAGCATCCAGTCCATCAACAGCCCGGGCTCCACGCCGTAGAGGTTGGCGAGGTTGGACAGCACCATCAGGCGGGGGACGTGGTGGACCCAGGCGCGGCGATCGAGGCTGTCGAGCACGTCTGCCAGGCAGTGCATGCGGGTCGTGGCCTCGCCCGTGAAGGCCGGCGGGAGCGGGCGCTCGTGGCCGAGCTCGTTGGCTTGCGCCAGCTCGGGCCAGAGCCAGTAGAGGTTCCACACGTACTCCCGCCAGCCGATGATCTGGCGGATGAAGCCCTCGGCCGAGTTGATGGGCACCTCGCCGGCACGGTAGCGGGCCTCGACCGCATCGCAGACCTCGGCGGGCAGGAGCAGGCCGAGGTTGAGGTAGGGGCTCAGCATCGAGTGCCCCAGGCTCCAGGAGCGCTGTGTCATGGCGTCCTCGTAGGGCCCGAAACGGCTCAGCTCGTGGTCGAGGAAGTGGTCCAGGCGAGCCAGGGCTTCGCGGCGGGAGCTGGCCCACAGGCCGATGGGAGGCTGTCCGGGTGCCGCGGGCAGCGAGGCAAGCACGTCCTCGTCGAGCTCGTCGAGCGGCGAGACCGGCGGCTGGCTGAAGATCGAGGCATCCCCCGGCGGCGGTTCCCGGTTGTCGCGGTCGAAGTTCCAGCTGCCACCTGCCGGCGCGTCGCGGTCCATGAGATAGCCGAGGCGCTTGCGCTGCCAGCGGTAGAAGTCCTCCAGCCGCAGCGTCGAGCGATCGCCAGCCCAGCCACGGAAGTCGTCGGGGTGGCAGAGGAACTGGTCGGAGCGGACCTGTGCCACTCCCAGCCGGCCGCACAGCGCCCGCGCGGCGCGGGCGTTCGGCTCGGTGGCGACGACCGTATCGGGCGCGTGTTCGTCGACGTGGGCGCGCAGGCCGGCCGCCAGGGTGGGGGAGCGGCGCAGGTCGACCTGGAAGCCCTCTGCAGCCATCTCGGCGGCGAAGCGTCGCATGGCCGCGACCACCAGATGGAGCCGCTGGACGTGCTGCCCTGGGCGCAGGAGCGCCTCGCTCTCCACCAGGAGCACGCGCGTGTCGCGGGGGTCAGCGTCACCGAGTGCGCCGATGCGCCGATTGAGCTGGTCGCCGAACACCCACACCGTGCGCATCTGGCTCCTCCTGGCGAGCGCTGCCCGTGTCGCGGGCTGCCACGAGCCGAACGCTACACCCCGGGCGCCCTCGTCGCGGCCGTAGCTCGTCGAGCGGCAAGGGCCTGTCGCCGATGGGCCGAGGCCATCGGGTCCGATCTGCCGCGTTCGCGTATCTTGGGCCGCGCATGACGAACCGATACGACACCGATCCATCCACGCAGCGTGGGCTGCAAATCGTCTTCTTTGGCGTTCACTACCTCGGCGCCGCCGCGCTCCAGCGGCTGCACGGTCAGGACCTCGACATCTGCGCCGTGGTGACCAAGCCCGATGACCCCGGGTACCCGCAGGTCGTTGCCGAGAAGGGCAGGCAGTTGGGCCTTCCAGTCCTCCAGCCCCAGACGTCCAGGGGGCCAGAGCTGCATGACCTGGTGTCAGGATGTACGCCTGATCTGATCGTCGTCGCGGGCTATCCCGTGCGCCTGCCGATGGCCCTGCTTGAGATCCCTCGCCTTGGTGCGATCAATACGCACCTGTCGATGCTGCCCCGCTACCGGGGACCGGTTCCGTACAAGTGGGCCATCATCAACGGCGAGTCAACGACCGGCGTCACCATCCACCTGATGACCGAGGAGTTCGATGCGGGCGAGATCATCGCGCAACGATCGCTGCCGATCACCGATGGAGACACCGCGGACAGCCTGTTCGCTCGCCTGAGCGATCAGGCGGCCGACCTGCTCGAGGAGACGATCGAGGCCCTCGCGGGCGGGACCCACTCGCGCTTGCCGCAGGATCCTTCGCTGGTCAGCTACCACCCCAACCTGACCGATGTCGATACGAGGATCGACTGGGAGGCGGACGCCCAGGCCATCCACCGCCTGGTCCGAGGGCTGACCGCGAGGCCGGGCGCATGGTTCATGCTCGATGGGCAACAGGTGCGCGTCGAGCGGGCCGAGATCCTGGGGCGACGATCGGGTCGACCGGCGGGCACGGTCCTGTCCCGCGGTGAACGCACCTTGACGATGGCGACGGGGAGCTCCGATATGGAAGTTCAGCTGCGCTGAGACATCGGCGCCGCCGGCACCGTTTGGGCCGCCCCTGAGCGGTCCGCTGCCCTTGACGAGGTGGTCAGGGGAGCGGTGCGCTCTCTGGGTCGGGGCCCGTGACGACGGGCAGGCCGGCACCGACCCAGTCGCTGAAGGAGCCTGGGTAGAGGATGGGGTCGGGTAGCCCGGCCACGCGCGCGGCGAGCATGCCGTAGCAGGCGGTCACTCCGCTGCCGCACGAGAGCACCAAGGGCAGCTCGGCGCGCGCGCCGTCACCCCGGATCAACGAGCGCAGTTCCGGTGGCGCCAGCATCCGCCCCTGCGCATCCATCATCGAGGCGCACGGTCGGTTGCGCGCACCCGGGATATGGCCACCGACCTTCTCGATCGGCTCCGACTCCCCCGTGTATCGCTCGGGCGTGCGCACGTCGACCAGGTCGATCGTCCCCTTCATGGCGCGGATCTCCTGCCGGTCGATGGTGTCGGGCCACGTGGCCAGGAGCGTCATCGTGGCGCGCAGGTGCGAGGTCCGCGCGACCGTCAGCTCGCCTCCCGCGGCTTCCCATGCAGCCAGTCCGCCGTCGAGCATGAAGACGTTCTCGTGGCCCATGTGATCGAGCATCCACCACATGCGGGCGCCGTACTGGCCGCTGTGGGCATCGTGGATGACGATGGAGTGCTCATCACCGAAGCCGAGCTGGCCCATGCGGTCGGCGAAGGCATGGGGGTCCGGCAGGGGGTGGCGGCCGGCACCCCGGACCGCGGCCAGGTCCCGATCGAGATCCACGAAGATGGCGCCCGCGATGTGCCCGGCCTCGTACTCCCGTGGGCCGCGTTCGGGCTCGCCCAGGAACCAGCGCACGTCGGCGACGCGGATGCTGGGGTCGTCGATGGCCGCCAGCAGGTCGTCAGCGCTGACGAGTGGGTTCTTTGGCTTCGGGTCGATCATCCTCACACGGTAGCGGGCGGACGGACCCTCGTGCTCAGCGCCGGCGACGGGTGCCCGAGCCGCCCAGTCGCGGGACGTCGTTGAAGAGCAGGTAGGCACTCAATGCGATCAGCAGCGCCACGGCCAGGGTCAGGAAGGTGGACATGTCCATCGGTAGCCCTCACATGCACGATATCGACACGGATCGACACTCCCGTTGTGCCTCACCGCAGGCTGCAGGGCAATACCGCGGATGAGCCCCGACCGGATGGGCGGGTCGGACCGCCGACCGCCGATGCGTACCCCGGGCGGTCGCCCGCGGGTCAACCCATGCCGCGTACGCCGCGCCGCTCGTCCTCCCCGCCAGCGATCGCAGCACCGACCGCGCGCTGCTCCAGCAGCAGCCTGACGACGCGCTCGACCACGTCCGCCGGCAGCGGTTCGCCGAGCTTGAAACGGAGGGTGCCCTTGCCTCCACGGTATGGCGCGAGCTCCTCGGCCAGGGCCCCATCGACCACTGGGATCGGGTAGAGGCTGAGGTGCTGCTTCCATCCGGCGATGTACACGAAGTACGTGCCGTTCACCCGGAACGCCGGGATCCCGTAGCTGATGGACGCCTCGGCGGCGGGCGCGACCTGCCGGATGATCTCCCGGAGGGTGCGCAGCCGTGTCTGCACGTCTTCCGGAAACGAACCGATGTAGGCATCCACGGTCTGCGGCGAAGTCACGTCGTCGGCGGTCCCTTTCCGCGGTGCTGGGTCTGAGGGCCGGGGGCGGTCGCCATACTGCCACCACCACGCTGAGCGTGGCTGGATCCCGGCACCGATCGGCAGGGCACAGAGCGCGCATGGCCGAGCGGATCATCGGCGTCGGCTAACACGTCATCACCACCGACAGCGTCGATCTCTCGGTCGAGATCGCGGAGTTCGGCGGCACCTACTGAGCAGTCATCGGGGCCGGGCTGGACCGCCTTCCCGTGGGCGGTGCGCCGTGACACCACGGTGCGCCATGACACCACTTGGCGGGGCGGATTCGCACCATGCCGCATCGCGTCCATGTACATTCGCCGACCAGGGAGGGAAGCGGAGGAAACCATGCCAGATCGACTGCTATCGGCGGCTCGCCCCATACTCGCGGGCGGCGTTGTCGGACTCCTCGGGTTCGGAGCGATCTTCGCTGCCTACAGCATCGTCAGCGACACGGAGTTCGGTCGGTCGCTCACTGCCGAGGATGGTTTCGTCGAGACGGTCGGAGCTGCGGCGTTCCTCATCGCCGCCGTCTTGCAGGCGGTCCTCTACTGGGGATCCGACGTCCCGCGCCCACAGCGCCTCATCTCATCCCTTCGCCGCAACCCCTTCTACCTGGGACTGGCCGTCCTGCTCTTCCTCGCCTTCGCTGAGGAGATCAGCTGGGGGCAGCGCATCTTCGGATGGGAAACGCCCGAAGCGATGCTCACCGCGAACGCGCAGGGTGAGATGAACATCCACAACCTGGTGCCCTTCCAGGGCGGTGGGAGCCTGCTCAATGCGCATCGACTCGGGAACATCTTCTGGTTGCTCTACTGTGTCCTGCTCCCGCTGACGGTGGTGGCACTTCCGCGGGTCCGGCGCTTCGGGCAGCGCATCTCGCTGCCCGTGCCGCCCCTGTGGATCGGTGGGTTGTTCGTTGGCTGCTACCTCGCGTACCGGCTCTATGTCGTGTTCATCGGTACCGGTCGCCTCGGCAACTCGGGCGAGCTGCAGGAGACGTTGCTGGCGTCGTGCTTCGTCGTGCTGGGTCTCGCTCAGTTGCGGGCACGCGATGTGGGGGGCGACATGCAGGCCGACCCGCCGTCCGCGAGCGACCGACGGCGTCGCTGGGGGCGTCTCGGACGCGGCGCCTCGGCCCCGGGTTCGGCTCAGGACGCGAGCCGCTAGTCGAGCTTCACCCCGCCCGACCCCAGGGGAACCAGGCACGACCGGGGCGATCAGCAGCGACCGACCGGAGCCTTGCCGCAACCAGAAGAGGCCCGCCCTCTCGGGCGGGCCTCTGATGCTCGATCACCGAAGGCAAGACGGCTACCTGGCCCCGACCTTGTAGATGCAGTGCCCGTTGGTCTTGACGGTGACGGTGGTGCGCGTGACGCGGTTGGGCCAGCTGATGGTGCCGTAGTAGCCGCGCGCCTGGGTCCGCGTGTACTTGTAGATGTACCGCGACTTCCACACATAGCCGCCCTTCTTCACGATGACCTGAGCTCGGCACCGCTCTCGCCCCGCCTTCTTCTGGATCGCGAGGACGACGGTGGTCGCGCCTGGGCTGCGCTCGTAGAAGGTTCGGGACTTGCTGGACGTGGAACCCGGGAAGCTGAACCAGCCATCCTCCCATCCGGCCGCGGCGGGTTGGACGGTAGCGCCGACAGACGCGACGGATAGTGCGCTGGCCAGCAGTACGGTAACGAAGAGACGCATGTGCGTTCGCTCCTTCTGCGAAGTGGTACCAACGAACCTGGCACGGTGTACGTTCTCCCCACCACCGTGCCATTAGGCCTTCGCGCTGGGGCCGACTGGACCACGACCGCACCGCAGGCGTCCGCACCGGCTAGCCACCCGTACCGCGAGTCGGCGGCCTTTGGTACCGACCTGGGGCACCACCACCAGAGGCGTCTGCTCCGTCATGGCTGCGCAGGCGCTACCACTGCTTGGGCCGCCAAACAGGACGCTCGGCCGGCGCCTTCGCGATGGGGTACCGCAGGCTGCCTGGTGCGCAGACATCCTTCCGGGCCTCTTTCACCCACGCCCTGCGTTCAGGCATGGGCTTCAGCGACGGACACCGGAGCTGGACGTGGACGCGGCTATGCCCCTATCTGCGGCCCAGTGGCTCATGGTGGTCGAAGTAGTCGCCGACCGCGATGAGTGCGGGCCAGACGGATCGGGACGACGGTGGGCTGCGGCGGAAGGGCTAGTTCGGCTCGACGGCGAGACCCACCGCCTCAACCCCGACCCCGATGGGACAGGCGACGCCGGTGCCATGGTCGGGACAGTATCCGTTCGGGTTCTTGCTCAGGTACTGCTGGTGGTAGGGCTCGGCGTAATAGAACTCACCGACCTTGGCGATCTCGGTGGTGATGTCGCCGTAGCCGGCAGCGTTGAGTCGCTGCTGATAGGCCGTGCGAGATGCTTCCGCGGTCGCCCGCTCATCGCCGGTCGTCCAGTAGATGGCCGAACGGTACTGGGTACCCTGGTCGTTGCCCTGGCGCATGCCCTGGGTGGGATCGTGGTGCTCCCAGAAGACCTTGAGCAGCCCCTCGTAGCTGATGCGCTCCGGGTCGTAGACGACGAGCACGACCTCAGCGTGGCCGGTCTGTCCGGAGCAGGTCTCCTCGTAGGTCGGATTGGGCGTGTAGCCGCCGGCGTAGCCAACCGCGGTCGAGATGACACCATCGGTCTGCCAGAAGGCCTTCTCAGCACCCCAGAAGCAACCCAGGCCGAAGACCGCGGTGCGCGCGCCGTCGGGCCAGGGAGGTGTCAGCGAGGCGCCGTTGACGTGGTGTCGCTCGGTGATGGTGATGGGCTCGGCACGGCCGGAGAGAGCGTCCGCCGGTGCCGGCATGGTGGAGGATCGTCGGAAGAGGAACATAGAGTGATGGTAATCGCGCCAGGTCACGGGGCCATGACGACAGCCGGGCCCGGCCCGTCGCGCGCCGTCGCGCTACCATTCCCCGCGAGCCACCCACGTCCGAAGGAGCCCGGTTTGTCGTCTGAGGGCCTGTCCGAAGATCCCAAGGTCTACCGTGAACGTCTCGGCGAGCAGCCCGATGAGCAGCTCGACGCCTGGATGATCGAGTTCATGCGCGACATGTCCATCCGCCACGGTGTGCTCGACGTGCTGGCCGAATTCCGCACGGCCACGGGGCTCGATGACACGGGCATCGAGCGGGTCTTCACCGCCGGGGGAGGGGCGCCCGCGACCATCGGCCGCACGGCCGGTGGCGAACTGATGGTGCCGGCCATCTCGCTGCACTTCCTGGTGCCGGGCTTGCGGTCACAGTCGCCCAAGGCACGGGAACAGGAGATCGACTTCCTGGTCGACGGTTTCGAGAACGTCGTCTACATCTGAACGCACCAGCGCCGCCGCCTCGTTGGCGAACCCTGCGCGCACTCCTCGTCCTTCACCCGGTCCCGTCGCTGCTGGTGGCCGTGGCAGCGGCTGTGCTGGCTGCGGTCGCCGGTGCTGACCGCTCGGTGAGCCTGCTTCTGGCGGCCGGCATGTTCGGGTTCCAGGTATCGATCGGCGCCCTGAACGACCTGCTGGACGCCGAGCGTGACCGTCTTGCCCAGCCTGACAAGCCCATCCCGGCGGGCGCCATCTCGCGTCGCACCGTCGCCGCGATCGCCGTGATCGGAGGCGCGGTCGGTCTGCTGGTCTCGGCCTCGTTCGGTTGGGCCGTCCTCGCGGCCGGTGCCGTCGGAGCTGGCTGCGGCTACGCCTACGACCTCGTGGCCCGGCGCGCCGGACTGGCCTGGCTCACCTTTGCCATCGCCCTGCCGTCGCTGCTGGCCTGGGTCTGGCTGGCTGCGGCAGGGACGCTGCCGCCCCACGCTGAGCTGCTGTTGCCATTGGCCGCCCTGGCCGGCCCCGCCGTCCACCTCGCGAACAGCATGGCCGACGCTGACACCGACCGTGAGAGCGGCACCATCAGCCTCGCCATCCGACTGGGGCGGCAGCGCAGCGGCCGAGTCCTGCTCGGCCTTGACCTCGCCGTCTGGGCGCTGGCGTGGCTCGGCCTGGCGCTGCTTGGGCCGCTGTCGACGGGAGTGCTGGTAGCCACCTCCCTTGCTACCGCCATGGCCGTGTCCGGGGCGCTGTTCTCGATCGCTCCGCGCACGGCGGCCAGCGACCTCGGCTGGACGCTGGCGGCTGCAGCATTGGCGATGCTCGCCGTCATCTGGGTAGCGACACTCGCCGGTTCGTGAGCGACCCAACGGGCGGGTGAGTCGTCGCGCTCCTGAGCGACCCAAGGGGCTCCTGGCGACCCGTCGCGCTCCTGAGCGACCCAACGGGCTCCTGGCGACCCGTGCCGCTCCTGGCGACCCGCCAGGCGGGTGAGTCGACGTTCCTCGAGTGGCAGGACCCTGGCCTCGCTGTTGGTTGACCCGCCCGGCGCGTGGGACGGCCGAGGGTCCGTCACTTGATGCGCCCCATGGGTGCATCGGCAATGCTTTGCGGCGTGCTCTGCTGGTTCATTCGGGCGGCGGGTAGAGGCCCCGCTTGCTCTGCTGGTTCATTCAGGCGGTGGGTAGCCCTGCGGCGGTGGGTGGCACTGCGGGCGGCGGTAGCACTGCCGCGGTGGGTAGCACTGCGGCGGTGGCCAGCAACACGGACTCGGGCATCCGACACAGCCGACACAGCCGACGCAGCCGACCAGCCTACGGGCACCGCAGATACCGCTACTGCCGGTCGGAGCCTTCGCGATCGTCGCCTACCGGCTTGGCCGCCGCGACCCGTACCGAGTCCGAACGCGCCCGCTTCGCCTCATGGGCCAGGGACTTGAGTGCGGCCTCCACGTCCGCCCTCAGGGTGCGGTCGCGGATCTTCTCGGTCCAGCCGATATTGGTCGCCACTCGCCGCCGTCCGATGCTGACGTCCATCCGCCCCAGGTCGGGCTCCTCTTCATCGCGTCCGTCGAAGACGACCTGCAGCGTGACCAGGTGGCCGTCATCCAGTTGCCAGGCGGCCACGAACGAGTGGTCGTCGACGGTCTTCCAGCGGAGCTCGTGTTCACGCACGCTGGTCTTCCCGCTCGCCGGCAGCCGCGCGTAGTCGGGTCGCAGGATCTCCACCCCACCGCGGCCGGTGACGTAGCGGTAGGCCAGCGCGCCCAGGCCCACGGCGATGAGCAGGTAGACCAGCTCCATCGGGATCATCATCGTCGCCGACTGTCGCCGAGTACCGGGAGCGGGCCCCCTGCCGCTAGTCGCGTGGCTCCCCGCCCGCGCCCACGGCGATCTGGCTGGCGAGGCTGCCGCTCCCGATGGGGCTCGGGTGCTCGTGGGCGTCACCGGCCCGCACCACGGCGATGGCGTTCTCCAGCTTGATCTTGGCCAGCGTCAGGTACTTGGCGAACTGCTGCCGCTCGCTGGACGAGGCTTCGCCCAATGCCACATCGGTCATCAGCGCCTCGGCCAGCTCGCGGACGGCCGCCGAGAGGTGTTCACTGGCGACGTCGATGGAGACCGCATCGACCGCTGGACCGTCGGGCTGGATGGGGATCGCCACCAGTTCGATCTGGGGCTCCGGCTCCGCCTCGTGCGGCTCCGCTGTCGGCTCCGTCCTGGGCCTGCCCTCGATGCGCTGCTTGAGCTTGACCAGGCTGAGCTCGCCGGAGGCCACCTGCTTGGCGAGGCGGCGACGCTTCCTGGGGTCGTCGACCTTCATCAGCTCATACGCATGCGAGAGGGTGTCGCGGCGGACCGCGACCAGCTCGCGGATCTCAGGCGGGGCGTCGGCCAGGCGCAGGCGGTTCTCCAGGTAGCCCTTGTCCTTGCCCAGCTTGGTGGCCAGCTTGCGCAGGCTGTAGCCATGGTCGCGCGTCATGCGCTCGAACATCTCGGCCTCTTCAAGCGGTGAGATGTCCTCGCGCTGCAGGTTCTCGATGATGGCGATCTCCAGCGCTGCTTCATCGTCGATGTGCTCGACGATGACGGGGATCAGCCTGAGACCGGCGATCTTCGATGCCCGCCAGCGGCGCTCGCCGGCGATGATCTGGTAGTCGCCATCGGCCCGCGGGCGCACCAGCACCGGCTGCAGTACGCCGTGCTCGCGGATGGACGCGGCCAGGTCCTGCAGGGCGTCCTCATCGAAATGCTGGCGCGGCTGGCTGGGGTTGGAGAAGACACGATCGACGGGTAGGCGGCGAACATCCGTCGTGCTGCCCGGGTCCGCCGGCTTCAGCAGGTCGATGAGGGCGGGCGTGTACTCGGTGCGCTCGTGTGCCAAACGCGCTGCGGCCTGCGATCGGAAATCCGGTCTAGCCAAGGTCGATCACCTCCTGCGCCAGCTCCCGATACGCCGTGGCGGCGGTCGAGCGGCTGGCGTATGACGTCACGGGTTTGCCCGCGAGCGGCGCTTCCCCCAGGCGGACGGTCTGCTTCACGATGGTGTCGAAGACGTGGTAATCCCCCAGTTCGCTCAGCTCCGCGAGCATGTCCTTGGCGAGGTTGGTGCGGCTGTCGTAGAAGGTCGGCAGGATGCCGAGGATGCGCAGGCGCGAGTTGAGACCCTTGCCCTGGATCTGCGTCACGAGGTTGGCGAGCGCGCGGAACCCCTTGAGCGAGTAGTACTGCGTCTGCACCGGGATGATGACGCCATCGCTGGCGACGAGCGCATTGATGGTCAGCAGGCCCAGCGTAGGCGGGCAATCCACGAGGATGTAGTCGTACTGCTTCTCGGCCCAGCCGTGCAGCACCTCGCGCAGCGCATGCTCGCGGCCGATGGTGCTGAAGAGCTGGTTCTCCGTGGCCGAGAGGTCGATGTCTGAGGGCACGACGTCGACGTTCGGCGTCCCGGTCTGCTCCACGATGTCCTCGAGGGTGAGCGACGGATCGAGCAGCACGTTGGCGATGGAGACCTCGATGTCACGCGCGTTCAGGCCGAGGCCCACGCTGAGGTTGGCCTGGGGGTCCATGTCCACGCACAGGACGCGGTGGCCCAGCTCAGCCAGCGCTCCGCCGAGGTTGATGGACGTGGTCGTCTTGCCCACGCCACCTTTCTGGTTCGCGATCGAGATGATGCGTGCCAACGCGTCCTCCGCTGGGCTGTGCGGCGTCGGTGATCGCCGCAGCCTGCAGCCTGCAATCTACCAAACGGTGCGTCGACGCACCACCTGCGCTCGACAGGCGTGGAGACACGTGAAGACGCGTGGAGACGACATTGGCTGGGGCAGGGGACGAACCGGGCGCCCGTTCGCCGGCCCTGCACTGGCAGTAGGATTCGCTCCACGCCACGCCGTGGGGGCAGACGAGGACCGGGAGGGAGACCCCGAGTGACCGACAACCGGGCGCAGATCGAGCGCCTGCATGAGCTTCGAGCCGCATCGCGCCTCGGCGGCGGCCAGGCCCGCATCGACAAGCAGCATGAGAAGGGCAAGCTCACGGCCCGAGAGCGGCTGGAGCTGCTGCTCGACGCGGACAGCTTCGTCGAGTTCGATGCCTTCGTGACCCATCGCTCCAACGATTTCGGGTTGGCGGAGCAGCGCATCCTGGGCGATGGCGTGGTCACCGGGCACGGCTCCATCGACGGCCGCCTCGTCTTCGTCTTCAGCCAGGACTTCACCGTCTTCGGCGGCTCGCTCTCCGAGGCGCACGCGGAGAAGATCTGCAAGGTCATGGACCTGGCCATGAAGGTCGGTGCCCCCGTCATCGGCCTCAATGATTCGGGCGGCGCGCGCATCCAGGAGGGTGTCGTCTCGCTGGGCGGCTACGCCGATATCTTCCTGCGCAACGTCATGGCCTCTGGCGTCGTCCCCCAGATCTCGCTGGTCATGGGTCCCTGCGCGGGCGGTGCCGTCTACTCGCCGGCTATCACCGACTTCACCTTGATGGTAGAAGGCACCAGCTACATGTTCGTCACCGGGCCCGACGTGGTGCGCACGGTCACGCACGAGGAAGTCGACTTCGAACACCTCGGCGGGGCCTCGGTCCACACTGCCATCAGCGGCGTCGCCCACTACGCCGCGCCTGACGAAGGCGCCCTGCTGGCCACTGCGCGCCGGCTCCTGGGCCACCTGCCGCAGAACAACACCACCACCGCGCCGTGCCGGGCCACCACCGACGCGCGCGATCGGCAAGACGCGGCGCTGGACTCGATCATCCCCGAGTCACCCTCGCAGCCATACGACATGCACGAGGTCATCGACCACATCGTCGATGACGGCGAGTTCCTGGAGCTGCAGCCGGCGTGGGCGGCCAACATCATCATCGGCTTCGCGCGTCTCGATGGGCGCTCGGTGGGGGTGGTGGCACAGCAGCCGGCGGTGCTGGCGGGCGCGCTGGACATCGACGCCTCCGACAAGGCAGCCCGCTTCGTGCGCACCTGCGACGCCTTCAACGTGCCGCTGCTGACGATCGAGGACGTGCCCGGGTTCCTGCCCGGCGTGGCTCAGGAGCACGGCGGCATCATCCGCCATGGCGCCAAGCTGCTGTACGCCTACTGCGAGGCCACCGTGCCCAAGGTGACCGTCATCACCCGCAAGGCCTACGGCGGCGCCTACGACGTCATGAGCTCCAAGCACGTCCGTGGCGACGTCAATCTCGCCTGGCCCACCGCCCGCATCGCGGTCATGGGCGTGGAAGGTGCGGTCAAGATCATCTTCCGGGACGAGCTGGCCGGTGCCGACGATCGCGAGGCCGAGCTGGCGCGGCTGACGCACGAGTACGAGGAACGCTTCGCCAACCCCTACGTGGCTGCCGGACGCGGCTACCTGGACGACGTCATCGCTCCCTCCGAGACGCGACCACGAGTCATCGCGGCCTTCGAGATGCTGCAGGGCAAGCGCGATGAGAACCCGCGCCGCAAGCACGGCAACATCCCGCTGTGAGGCTGTCTTTGCACAAAGACGAGCGCGTGGCCCGGAACTCGTGAGCGACGTGACCCGGCCCTTCCGCCGCCTGCTCGTGGCCAACCGCGGTGAGATCGCAGTGCGCATCCTGCGCACCTGTCGCGAGCTCGGGATCGAGACCGTGGCCGTCTACTCCGACGCTGACGCACACGCCTTGCACGTCCGCCTCGCCGACCACGCGGTTCGCCTGGGGCCGGCGCCGGCGGTCGAGTCCTATCTGCGCGGCGATGCCATCGTGGAGGCGGCACGCGCCAGCGGCGCCGAGGCCGTCCATCCGGGATACGGGTTCCTCTCCGAGCAGGCAGCCTTCGGCGCTGCCGTGGAGGCGGCCGGCCTGGTGTTCGTGGGCCCCGCGCCGGTCACGCTGGCCTCGCTCGGTAACAAGCTGGAGGCACGGGCGACAGCCAGTGCTGCCGGGGTGCCCATCGTGCCGGGCATGTTCGACCCCCTTCCGCTGACCGCCGATGGCGCCACCGACGCTATCGAGGCGGCCGCCGCCGACATCGGCTTCCCCCTGCTCATCAAGGCCGCCGCCGGCGGCGGTGGCAGGGGCATGCGGCGCGTCGACGACCCGGCCGAGCTGGTGACCGCAGCCGCCGCCGCAGCGCGGGAGTCGGAGCAGGCCTTCGGTGACGGTTCCGTGTATCTGGAGCGTCTTGTCGAAGGTGGCAGGCACATCGAGGTCCAGCTCCTCGGCGACAGCCAGGGCCGGGTCGTGGCCCTGGGTGAGCGCGACTGTTCGACCCAGCGTCGCCACCAGAAGCTGGTAGAGGAGGCACCGGCCCCGGGCCTCACACGCGAGCAGCGCCAGCGACTGCATGCGCTGGCGGTGACGGTGGCCCGTTCGGTGGGGCTGCGCAATGCGGCCACGGCCGAGTTCCTCTACGCGCCCGACGGTGCCTTCTACTTCCTCGAGGTCAACGCTCGTCTGCAGGTCGAACACGGGGTCACCGAGCTCGTCACCGGCCTCGACCTGGTGCGAGAGCAGCTGGCCATCGCTGCCGGCGAGCCCCTGTCCGCGGCCGTGCTCGCGGCTGCCGATGGCGCCGCGGCCCCCGACCTCCACGCCATCGAGCTGCGCATCAGCGCCGAGGATCCCGCGCGCGATTTCGCGCCCGTTCCCGGCCTGGTGACGCGCTGGCGCGAGCCGGGCGGGCCGGGCATCCGCAACGATTCGGGCATCGAGCAGGGCTGGCTGGTGCCCGGCGACTATGACCCGCTGCTGGCAAAGGTCCTGGTGGTGGCATCGGACCGGGACACGGCGCTGGCACGGGCCCGACGGGCGGTCGCCGAGTTCGAGACTGGCGGCGTGCAGACGACGCTGCCATTCCATGCCTGGCTTCTGTCGCACCCGGAGTTCACCGCGGCGCGGCTGCGGACGGACCTGGTCGATCGCGACTGGGACCCGCAGCCCTTGCGGGCCGCTGCAGCCGAGCGTGGCGTCGACGCCGTGGCTCGATGGGTCTGGAACCTGCCCCGCACGACGGGAGCCGCCGACGTGGCCGACGCCGATGCGCCACCCTGCACCGACCCCGATCGCGGCTGGAGGGAGTCGCCGTGGACATGAGCGACCACCGCGGCCATCTACGCCTCGATGTCGAGGGCCTGGAGGGTGCGACATTCCACCGCGCCCCGGAAGAGGCCGTCCCATCCACCGGCGCGGCACTCGAGGTGCGCACGCTGGAGCGCTCCGCCGCCGACCGTGCCAGCGGCGTCACCCGCTTCGAGGTCAGCGTCGATGGCTGGGTCTTCCGGGTGAGCGTCGAGGATGAGCCACGGGCGCTGCTGCGTGAGCGCGCGGGGCAGGGCAACGAGCGCGGCACACAGCGCAGAAGCGATGTCATCAAGGCTCAGATTCCCGGACGCGTCGTCCGGCTCTGGGTGGCCGAGGGCGATACCGTCGAGGCCGGGCAGCGCCTGCTCGCCATCGAGGCCATGAAGATGGAGAACGAGGTGCGCGCGCCACATGCCGGTACTGTCGCCTCGATCCGGGTAACCGCCGGCAGCAGCGTCGAGCTCAGGGACGAGCTCCTGCGGTTGCGCTAGGGCTCAGGGCGTCTCACGCCGGAGCCTGACGAGCGGGATGGTCCGCTCGGTGGCACGGAGGTAGCGCTCGTACGATGGCGACTTCTCGAGGATCCGTGGCCACAGTGCCTCAGCTTCCGCAGCGCTGACACTGACCGCGCGTACCGCGATGGTGGTAGCGCGGATCTCGACCTCCGCTGACGGCTGTGCCATGAGGTTGTGATACCAGCCGGGATGGCGATCTGCGCCGCCATCAGCCGCCACCAGGACCAGGTCATCGCCGTCGGCGAAGTACTGCAGCAGCACGGAGCGCCGTTGGCCGCTATTGCGGCCGATGGTGCTGAGGACCAGACCATCGACACCGACCCGCTCGGTGATGCCGCCGTCGGTCCGGCGGAAGACCGCGACGCTCATCCGACTGCAGCGTCTGTCGAGGGTCCGGTGCAGCCACAGCCCTACGCGTTCCTTGCCGGATATCGCGGTGCTCATGTGTCGATGATGGGGCGTCGCCGACACCACCCAAGAGCCGATGGTCATGTCACGGCTGCTCCGAGGGCCTGCCGGTGCTCGCGATCGGGAGCCGGCCGGCCCGTGGTCGGGCTGCGGCCCGCAGAGGGTGATACCGTCGTCCGGTCACGGCTGACGAGCTCGCCGGGGAGCTCCCTTGAGCAGAGGTACAGATGGCGTCAACAGATCCGAGCCGCCAACGCTGGCGCGAGACCACCCGGGCCAGCGCACTCAAGGGACGTGGCGAGCGCAGGGAGCGCTTCGCGACCACTTCTGATATCGAGATCGCCGACCTCTACACCGCCGCCGACACGGCCGGCCTCGACCCTGACGACGCCCTGGGCCTGCCCGGCGAGTTCCCCTACACGCGTGGCGTGCAGCCGACGATGTACCGCGGCCGTCTCTGGACGATGCGCCAGTACGCCGGGTTCGCCTCCGCCTCGCAGACGAACGAGCGCTTCCGCTACCTCCTGGAACAGGGCCAGACCGGCCTCTCGGTCGCCTTCGACCTGCCTACCCAGATGGGCTACGACTCCGACGCGGCCATGGCTGCCGGCGAGGTCGGTCGCGTGGGCGTGCCCATCAGCTCCATCGATGACATGGAGATCCTGCTCGACGACCTGCCCCTGGGCAGTGTCACCACCTCGATGACCATCAATGCCACCGCTCCGATCCTGCTGGCGATGTACGTGGCCGTGGCCGACCGCCGTGGCATCGCGCGCGACCAGCTGGGCGGCACCGTCCAGAACGACATCCTCAAGGAGTACATCGCGCGCGGCACCTACATCTACGGCACCGAGGCCTCCATGCGCCTGGTGACCGACATCTTCGAGTTCTGCGCCAGCGAGCTGCCGCGCTGGAACACCATCTCCATCAGCGGTTACCACATGCGGGAGGCCGGCGCGACTGCAGCGCAGGAGCTGGCCTTCACGCTCGCCGACGCGATCGCCTACGTGGAGGGGGCTGTCGACCGCGGGCTCGACGTCGACGCCTTCGCCGGCCGGCTGTCGTTCTTCTTCGGGGCCTGGAGCGAGCTCTTCGAGGAGGTGGCCAAGTTCCGGGCTGCCCGCCGCATGTGGGCGCGCATCATGCGCGATCGCTTTGGCGCCACCGACCCACGCTCGATGATGTGCCGCTTCCACGTCCAGACGGCGGGCTCGTCGCTGACGGCCCAGTCGGTCGACAACAACGTGGTGCGCACCACGCTCCAGGCGCTGGCCGCGGTGCTGGGCGGCACCCAGAGCCTGCACACCAACGCGCGTGACGAGGCCCTGGCGTTGCCGACGCCGGAGACGGCGCGCCTGGCCCTGCGCACGCAGCAGATCATCGCCTTCGAGAGCGGCGTGACGGACACGCCCGATCCATTGGCCGGTTCCTACTACATCGAGTCGCTGACCGATGAGCTGGAGGCTGCTGCGCAGTCCTATCTCGACGAGATCGACGAGCTGGGCGGCGCCATCGCGGCCATCGATGCGGGCTACCAGCAACGCCACATCCAGGATGCCGCCTACCGCGTGCAGCGAGAGATCGAGGCCGCCGAACGCATCGTGGTCGGCGTCAACAAGTACACCGACGACGAGGCCGTCACGCCCGCACTGCAACGCATCGACCCCGCGCTCGAGCGGGAGCAGATCGCCCGCATCGCGACCCTGCGCGCGTCGCGTGACGCGGCCGCCTGGGCGGCATCGCTCGAGCGGCTGGAGGCGGTCGCGCGGGGCACGGAGAACATCGTGCCCGCCATGATCGAGGCGGTGAAGGCGCAGGCCACGTTGGGGGAGATCAGCGACCGCCTGCGCGCCGTCTGGGGCGAGCACCGCGAGGTCATCACCGTCTAGTCGCCATCCGGCGCCGCGCGCCACACAGCGGAGGGAACATGGTCGAGGTCGTCGGACGCACGTTCAGCCGGGTTCACCACGTCGCCTACATCGTGCGTGACATCGATACCTCGTTGGCCTTCTACCGCGACACCCTTGGTCTGCCGGTCGGGCTGGTGCTGCCCATCGAGTCGGACGAGGTCATCGTCGCCTTCCTCGAGATCGGCGAGACCAAGATCGAGCTGGTGCAGCCGACCACGACCACGACCGGCGTGGCCCGCTTCCTCGACAAGAAGGGGGAGGGCTTCCACCACGTCTGCTTCGAAACACCTGACGTCGACGCCACGCTCGCGGATCTCAAGTCCAGGGGCGTCGAGATCATCGACGAGCGGGCGCGCAAGGGCGCCGAGGGCCCCGTCGCCTTCATCCACCCGCGCGCCTGCAACGGGGTGCTGACGGAGCTGATCGAGGCACCCGGGGGTCCGGCCTGGGACCGCCTGGGCTACGAGGGCGACCCGCTGGCCGGCTGATCCTCTGCTGGCACGACAACGGTCAAGTCGCCGAAGAGGTAGTGCTCGAACACCGGCGCGAGCGCCCGCGCCAGCTGCTCCCGCGACGTCGATGCGAGCGGCTCGATGCCCACCACGTAGCGCGCCATCGCCAGGCCCACGAACTGCGAGGCACACAAGCTTGCGCGCAGGCGCGGCTGGTCGCTGACGACCCGGTCTGCCAGCGGTAGCAGGACACGCTCGGTCAGCACCTCACGGATGAGCCCTGCGGCCTCCGGTTCCGAGGCCGCAGCCCGGATGAGGGCCACCGCCATCCGCCGCGTGTCGGCATCGTCGAGGATCCCCAGGAGGGCGTCGGCCACCAACGCCCCGGCGCCCTCGGCCTTCGTCTCCTGCGTGCCGAAGACGCGCGCCAGCAGCATCTCGGGTTCCATCGGCAGCTGGACCGACGCCATGAACAGCTCCTGCTTGGAGCCGTAGTAGTGCGATACGAGGCGGGGGTCGACCCCTGCCTCGGCGGCCACGCTGCGCAAGCGTCGTGTGCTCATACCCGGTTCGACCGAACTGGTTCCTCGCGGCGTCGAGGATGGCCTCCCGTGTGCCGCTGCCGGCCGGTCGTCGTCCTCGAGGATGTGCGCTCATGAGCCCCCTGGCGTTTCGTCCTTGCGATTTCTCCGAGTGAAGAATATCATTTCGTCGACCGACGAATAAATGAGCATGGAGATCACGACGATGGCCCAACCCACCACGCCCGCGGAGATGCTGACGCCCGGACGCCGCAGGCTCCTGCTGGCCGTCGTCGGCCTGGCCCTGATGGCTGTGATCTCGGCGGTCAGCGGCCTCAACGTGGCCCTGCCCAGCCTTGCCCTCGACACCGGCGCGACCCAGACGCAGTTGACCTGGATCGTGGACGCCTACACGGTCGTCTTCGCCGGCCTGCTGCTGTTCGCCGGCGCACTCGGCGACCGCTATGGTCGCAAGCTGCTGCTGGCGATCGGCCTGGTGATCTTCGGGAGTGCCGCTGCGCTGGGCCTGTTGGTCACCGATCCCGAGCAGCTCATCGTGGTGCGCGTGCTCATGGGTGTCGGCGCGGCCGCGATCATGCCCACGACGCTGTCGGTCATCACCACCTCGTTCCCCGAAGAGGAGCGACCCCGTGCCATCGGCGTGTGGGTCGGCATCGCCGGCGGCGGCGCCGTCATCGGCCTCTTCGTCACCGGTCTGCTGCTCGAGTGGTTCCCCTGGACCTCGTTCTTCGGCCTCAACGTGGTCTTCGCGGCCGTCGCGCTCATCGGCACGCTGGCGATCGTGCCCGGCTCGGTCGACGAGGATCCGCCCGCGCTCGATGTCGTCGGAGCGCTGCTGTCACTGGTTGCCATCACGGCCTTCGTGTTCGGCATCATCGAGGGCCCATCCCAGGGCTGGAGCGACCCGCTCACGCTCGGGGCGCTCGGGCTCGGTGTCGCGGCGGGCATCGCCTTCATCGCCTGGGAGTGGCGTCAGGAGAAGCCGCTGCTGGACCCGCGTCTCTTCCGCCTGCGCGGGTTCAGCGCGGGCAGCCTGACGATCACCGTGCAGTTCCTCTCGGCCTTCGGCTTCTTCTTCGTATCGCTGCAGTACCTGCAGTTCGTCACCGGCCGCTCGCCACTGGAGGCGGCGCTGGCGCTGCTGCCGCTGCCGTTCATCCTGCTGCCGACCGCGCGCCGTGCCCCGGCCCTGATGCAGCGTGTCGGATTTCGACGCCTGGGCCCCCTCGGCCTCGTCTCGATGGCGGTGGGCTTCCTCATCCTGAGCCAGCTGGGCGTCGAGTCGAGCTACTGGCACTTCGTGCTGGGGCTCGTCTTCTTCGGCTTCGGCATGGGGCTCGCGGGCACGCCGGCGACGACGGCCATCACCTCGTCGCTGCCGATGTCCAAGCAGGGCGTGGCGTCGGCCTGGAACGACACGTCGCGCGAGCTCGGCAGCGCCTTCGGCATCGCCATCCTGGGCAGCCTGCTCAACCAGGGCTATCGCGAGGGCATGGCGCAGGCGGTGACGGACCTGCCACCGCAGCTGGCCGAGCGCGTCCTGGGCTCCATCGCCTTCACCGCCTCGCCGCTGGTGGGGATGATGGGCGACGTCGGCGATCGGCTCGTGCTGCAGGCGCGTGAGGCCTTCGTGGGTGGTGTTGGCGACGCGGTGCTGGTGGCAGCGGTGATCCTGCTGGTGACCGCGGTCGCGGTCGCCGTGTTGGCGCCCAGGCAGGCACGCGCGGACGAGGGGGCGGGCGCCCAGGAGCTGCCGGATCCAACGGCAGGCGTGCCGCTGGCTGCGGGTGCCGCGCTCGAGCGCGGCCGCGGGTCAGTCGGGCCCGATGCCGGACTCGATGAGCATCTGCGGGATCTGGGTGGGTGACTCGGCGACCCGGATGCCGGCCGCCTCCAGGGCGCCGATCTTCGCGTCCGCGGTACCGCCGGAACCGCTGATGATGGCGCCGGCATGACCCATCCTGCGACCTGGCGGCGCGGTGCGGCCGGCGATGAAGGCCACCATCGGCGTCTGGGGCATGTGGGCCAGCTTCCATTCGGCCGCGGCTTCCTCGGCACCCCCACCGATCTCGCCGATGAGCACGACGGCGTCGGTATCGGGGTCCGCTGCGAAGAGCTCCAGGATGTCGATGAAGTTGCTGCCGTTGATCGGATCGCCACCGATGCCCACGCAGGTGGACTGGCCGATGTTGGTGTCGGTCATGGCCTGCACGACCTCATACGTGAGCGTGCCGGAGCGGCTGACGAGGCCGACACGTCCGGGCCGGTGGATGGATCCCGGGATGATGCCCACCTTGGCCTCGCCCGGCGTGGTGGCGCCGGGGCAGTTGGGGCCGACGAGGCGCGCGCCGCGTGCCTTGACCTCCGCCACGACGGGGATCATGTCCAGGGCGGGGATATGCTCGGTGATGGCGAAGATGGTCTCGATGCCGGCGTCGACCGATTCCATGATGGCGTCGGGAGCGGCGAAGGCGGGCACGAAGATGACGCTGGCATTGGCGCCGGTCGCGGCCACCGCCTGGGCGCAGGTGTCGTAGACGGGCACGGCGCCGTCAAGCGCGGTCTGGCCGCCCTTGTTGGGGGTCACCCCGGCCACGATGTTGGTGCCGTAGGCCAGCATCTGGCCGGCATGGAAGCCGCCCTCGCGGCCGGTGATGCCCTGCACCAGCAGACGCGTGTCCTTGTCGATGAGGATGCTCATGCGGCACTCCCGGCCAGCTCCACGGCCTTCTCGACCGCCTCGTCGAGCGACTGGGCATGGACGATGTCGCCGCCCGCGTCCCGCAGGATCTCGGCGGCGATGCCGGCGTTGGTGCCGACGATGCGCACCACCATGGGCACGCTACGGGTCTGCCTGGATCGCGCCTCGACCAGGCCACGGGCGACCTCGTCGCCACGCGCGATACCGCCGAAGATGTTGACCAGGATGGCCTTGACCGACTGATCGCTGAGGATGAGGCGCATGGCCTCGGCGACCTTGTCGCTACGGGCGCCGCCCCCGATGTCGAGGAAGTTGGCCGGCTCGCCGCCGGCGCGCTTGACGAGATCCATGGTGGTCATGGCCAGGCCGGCACCGTTCACCATGCAGCCGATGTCACCGTCGAGACGGATGAACGAGAGCCCGGCAGCGCGAGCTTCGATATCGGCCGGGTCCTCTTCGTCGAGGTCACGCATCTCCTCGTGGCCGGGGTGGCGGCCGAGGGCAGAGTCGTCGAGCGTGATCTTGGCGTCGAGCAGCTGCAGGGTCTCCACGGGTCCGTCGGGGCCACCTTCGCGCACCACCGCCAGCGGGTTGACCTCGACCAGGTCGGCATCCTCATCGATCATCACCTTGACCAGGCCGGTGCAGATGGCGGCAGCCTGCTTGAGGTGGTCGCCGAGGCCCAGGCGGAACGCCATCTCGCGCGCCTGGAACGGCTGCAGACCGAGCTGTGCGTGGGCATGGATCTTGGCGATCGCAGCCGGGTCCTCCTCGGCCAGTGTCTCGATCTCGACGCCGCCTTCGGACGAGCCCATCAGCATGATGCGTTGCCGAGCGCGGTCGAGGACGGCCGCAAGATAGAGCTCGCGCACGATGTCCGCGCCCGGAGCGACCAGCACCCGTCGCACGGTGATGCCCTTGATGTCCATCCCCAGGATGGCCCCGGCCACCTGCTCGGCCTCGTCGGCCGAACGCGCCAGCTTCACGCCGCCGGCCTTGCCGCGGCCGCCGACCAGCACCTGGGCCTTCACCACCACCGCGCTGGCCCCCTCCTCGAGGTACCAGGCAGCCTGGGCACGCGCCTCCGCCGGCGTCGAGGCCACCGAGTACGGCGGCACCGGCAGGCCGGCCCGGGAGAGCAGGGACTTGGCGTGGAATTCCTGGAGTTTCACGGTCGAGATTTAGGATAGCGCGGTGCCTCGGTGAGCGTGAGGAGCGCATGTCCGGTCAAACCGGGGCCGTCGTGGGCGTTGGGGGTCGCGTCGATGCGATACATTAGGCCGCAGCCGCCCGCCCACTCCACCGACACCACGTCAGGGGATCGAAGCGTCTCGATGAAGTCCGTGCTGCCGCCGCTCGAGTCTCGCCGTCCATGACCGTCTCCGATCAGGTCGAGCAGGGTCGCCGGGTCGAGCCACGGCCGGCGACCAAGCCGCCCGGTAGCGCCAGGAGCGGCTTCGGGGCCACCATGCGGGTCGACCGCTGGATCATCAAGCCCAGCCTGATCGCCTTCGGCCTGATCGCCTTCATCATCTACGCGGGCATATCGGCGGTCTTCGGCATCCCCTACTTCGGGGTCGACTACGCGGCGCAGGGCTACCACTCCCCGTTCTTCGGTATCGCCATCGGCGAAACGGTCCTGCCGGCCTGGTTCAGCCCCGCCATCCTGGTGCTCTGGATCCAGGTCTTCTTCCGTGGCACCTGCTACTACTTCCGCGGCGCCTACTACAAGGCCTTCTTCATGGATCCGCCGGCCTGCGCGGTGGGCGAGCCCACCATCCACCGCAAGTACGGTATGGAGAACCGCTTCCCCTTCATCATCATGAACCTGCACCGGTTCGCGCTGTACCTTGCCTTCATCCCGCTGGCGGTGCTGTGGTGGGACCTGGTCCTGTCGCTGTGGCATGACGGCAGCCTGCGCCTCGGCATCGGCGTCTTCCTCATCGCGGCGGACGCCATCCTCGTCAGCCTCTACGTCTTCTCCTGCCACTCGTTCCGGCACCTCGTCGGCGGTGGCATGGACTGCTTCAGCTGCACCGCCAACAGCAGGCGCCGGCACGGCATCTGGCAGCGCGTGACTGCCTGGAACCAGTACCACGGGGTGTGGGCCTGGGCCAGCCTGGGCAGCATCATCCTCGTGGACCTGTACGTCCGCGCCCTGGCGCTGGACATCATCAACGCCGGCACGCCGATCATCGGGAGCTTCCTGTAGACCCATGATCGAGACCCGGCCTCACGACGTCCTCATCATCGGCGCCGGCGGAGCCGGACTGCGTGCCGCGGTGGCCTGCATCGAGGCCGGCCTGTCGGTGGGTGTCGTCTGCAAGTCGTTGCTGGGCAAGGCGCACACGGTCATGGCCGAGGGCGGCATGGCAGCGTCGCTGGCGCATGTCGACGATCGCGACACCTGGTCCACCCACTTCCGCGACACGATGGTCGGCGGCTACCGGCTCAACAACCCGCGCATGGCGGAGCTTCACGCGAGGGAAGCACCCGACCGCGTGCGCGAGCTGGAGCAGTGGGGCGCCGTCTTCGACCGCACGCGCGACGGCCGCATCCTGCAGCGGCCGTTCGGCGGCCACACCTACCCACGCCTCGCGCACGTCGGCGACCGCACCGGCCTGGAGCTCATCCGCACCCTGCAGGACCGCAGTGTGGCCGTGGGCGCCCAGGTCTACCAGGAGGTCATCATCACCCGCCTCTCGATGGCTGGCGGCCGGGTCAACGGCGCGGTCGGCTACCGGCGCATCGACGGCGTGCCCATGGCCTTCCCGGCCAAGGCCGTGGTCCTCGCCTCGGGCGGCGTCGGCCGGGCCTTCGCGGTCACCTCCAACTCGTGGGAGTCGTCCGGTGACGGCCAGGCGCTGGCCTACCGCGCCGGCGCCGAGCTCATCGACATGGAATTCGTGCAGTTCCACCCCACCGGCATGGTCCATCCCGCCGGCGTCAAGGGCCTGCTGGTGACCGAGGCGGTCCGCGGTGAGGGTGGCATCCTGCGCAACGCCGAGGGCGAGCGCTTCATGTGGAACTACCTGCCGGAGGCTCGGCGGCACGAGTACGCCGCTACCGACGAGGAGGCACGCGCCTGGGTCGACGACTTGACCGAAGGCCGACAGAGCAGCCATCGCCGCCCGCCCGAGCTGTCCACGCGCGACAACGTGGCCCGCGCCATCTACACCGAGGTCAAGGAGGGCCGCGGCTCGCCCCATGGTGGCGTCTTCCTCGACATCAGCTACCTGCCGGCCGAGCGCGTGCGCGCCAAGCTGCCCTCGATGTATGAGCAGTTCAAGGAGCTCGCCGACGTCGATATCACGGCCGGGCCCATGGAGGTCGGGCCCACGATGCACTACATCATGGGCGGGGTGCGCGTCGCAGCCGAGGGTGGCGAGACGACCACGCCGGGCCTGTACGCGGCGGGCGAGGTGGCGGCCGGCCTGCATGGCTCCAACCGCCTCGGCGGCAACTCGCTCACCGACCTGCTCGTCTTCGGGCGGCGCGCGGGTGAGGCCGCCGCTGCAGCGGCAGCATCGGCCCCGTCGGTCGGGGAGTTCTCGAAGCAGTTCGTGGACGAATTGGTCGAGGCCATGTTCGCGCCCTTCGAGCGTGCGTCGGGGAGGATCCCAACCGACTGCACGAAGAATTGCAGGCGACGATGTCCTCGCTGGTCGGCATCTTCCGCCTGCAGGGCGACCTGGAGGAGGCCATCGAACGCATCGAGGGCTACAAGGAGCGCTGGGCGGGGTTGCGCGTCACCGGGCCGCGACGCTTCAACCCGGCCTGGGACCTCGTCTTCGAGCTGCGCAGCATGCTCACCGTGTCCGAGGCCATCGCCCGCTCCGCCCTGGAGCGCGAGGAGAGCCGTGGCGCGCACTCGCGGCTGGACTTCGTGGGCGCCCGGGACGAATGGGACGTCGTCAACGTCAGCACCAGCCGCGACGGCGATGGCATGTCCGTGCGCCGGACGCCCATCGTGGAGATGCCGGCCGAGCTGGCCGAGCTCGTGGCGGCGAAGGGCTAGGGATGGCTGAGCAGGCGAAGCTGTGGGTGAACCGCGGCGAGGGCAACGACGAGGGCGAGTTCTTCGAGTACATCGTGCCCGCGGGGGAGGGCATGGTGGTGCTCGACGCCATCCACTGGATCCAGCAGAACGTGCAGCCCGACCTGGCTGCGCGCTGGAACTGCAAGGCCGCCAAATGCGGTTCCTGCTCGGCAGAGGTCAACGGCCGGCCGTCGCTCATGTGCAAGACGCGCCTGTCCGACTTCCCCGCGGATGAAGCCATCACCGTCGAGCCCATGCGCGCGTTCCCGCGTGTCCGCGACCTGGTCACCGATGTCTCCTGGAACTACGAGGTCAACAAGCGCATCACGCCCTTCACGCCCCCCGAGGGCGTGCCGCAGAGCGAGTGGCGCTGGCAGCAGGAGGACGGTGAGCGGAGCCAGGAGTTCCGCAAGTGCATCGAGTGCTTCCTGTGCCAGGACACCTGCCATGTGCTGCGCAACCACGAGACCGAGGATGAGTTCATCGGTCCGCGCTTCCTGGTGCGCAACGCCAGCCTCGAGATGCACCCGCTCGACAGCGCCGACCGCAAGGAGTACCTCAAGTACGACGCGGGCATCGGCTACTGCAACATCAACAAGTGCTGCACGGACGTCTGCCCGGAGCACATCAAGATCACCGACAACGCCATCATCCCGCTCAAGGAACGCGTGGCCGACGACTACTACGACCCGCTGCGCATGCTCTGGCGCAAGATTCGCGGTGAGCGCTACGGAGCGCCGGGCGACGGCGCCGGCATCGCTGTCTCGGACGAGGCTGCGGCGCTGGACGCGGACGGCGCAGCCGACGAGCCGCACAGCTAGTGGCCGACCGCCTGCTCATCCGCACCGATGGTGCCTCACGTTCCAACCCCGGCCCGGCGTCTGCCGGTGCCGTGTTGATCGACGCGTCGCGGCCTGACGCCGCCAGCGTGGACGCGCCGCCGCTCTCGGTGGTGTCGCGGCCGCTGGGTGTCCAGACCAACAACGTGGCCGAGTACACCGCCCTGGTGCTGGCGCTCAAGGAGGCGCAGCGGCTGGGTGCGCGCCAGATCGACCTGCGCCTCGATTCCAAGCTCATCGTGGAGCAGTTGCACGGCCGCTGGCGCGTGAAGGACGCCAAGATGAAGGTGCTCTGGGCCGAGGCCAGGGAGCTCCTCGCGGGCTTCGAGCGCTGGCAGGCGACGCATGAGCCGCGCGCCACCAACAAGGCTGCCGACGCGCTCGCCAACCTGGCCCTCGACGATCCTGCAGCCGCTGCCCGCCTGGAGGCCAGGTACCGGGCCTGAGTCCGGCGCGGCGGCAGGAATCGGCAGTCCGCGTGTCTTCCGCCTCGACGTCTACCGCGGGGCGGCACGTCATTCGCTGGTTCTCCTCTCACTGGTGCTAGAGTCCATCGGCCAGTGAGGTGTCCGGATGGTCGCGGGCGGCGGGGTGACCCGTCGTTCGAGGAAAGTCCGAGCACCACGACGCGGGGTAGCGGGTAACTCCCGTCCACCGCGAGGTGAGGACCAGCGCCACAGAGACGAGTCGGCCGCGGCTTCGGTCGTCGGCCGGGTGAAACGGGCAAGCTCTACCTGGTGCAAGGCCAAATAGGAGGGCACGTGCGGCGCGAGCCGCACGGGGGTGCGTCGCCCCGCTCTCGGGTCGGCCGCATGAGGCGTCGGGTGACCGGCGTCCCAGATGGATGACCATCCCCGCACTGCGGGACAGAACTCGGCTTACAGGGCGCCTCACTGGCTTTCCTGCGACCGTCCGTCATCCGTTCGTCGTGGCATGTTGCCATCGTCTCCCCATCGGGCCTCTCTCCGGCCCCTTCACGAGAGGTGACCTCATGCGCCGTGTCATCCCCGCCGGCTTCGCCGGCATCCTCACCATCGCCCTCGTCGCTGCGCCCGTGGCGGCACAGGACGATGGGCTCGATCGCCTCGACCTGCCCGACGGCTGGGCGCCAGAGGGCATCACCGCCGACGGCACCAGCCTGTTCGCAGGATCGCTCGCCGACGGGGCCATCTGGCGTGTCGATCCAGCCACCGGCGACGGGGCGATCCTGGCCGAGGGTGCCGAGGGTCGCGTCGCTGCCGGTATCGAGCACGATGCCTACGGCCGGCTGTGGACGGCCGGGGGCCCCACCGGCGAGGTGCGCGCGTACGATGCCGCCAGCGGCGAGCTGCTGGCGACCTACACGCTGGAGGGCGGCTTCTTCAACGACATCGCCGCCACCGAGGATGCCGTCTACGTGACCGACTCGTTCGTGCCCCAGCTACTGGCCATCCCGCTGGGCGCAGACGGCGCTCTCCCCGATGCCGAGGCGGTCACGCCGATCCCGCTCAGCGGGGACCTGGTCTACGGCGAGGGCTTCAACGTCAACGGCATCGTGGCCGCGCCGGCAGGCCTCATCGTGGTCCACTCCGGCAACGGCGAGCTGTATCGCGTCGATCCCGCCACCGGCGAGGCGGCGCTCGTCGACATCGGCGACGTCTCGCTGACCGGCGGCGATGGCATGGAGCTCGACGGCGACACCCTGTACGTCCTGCGCAACAGCTCCAACCTCGTGGTGGCGCTGGAGCTGGACGAGGAGGCCGCCTCAGCCTCGCTGCTGGCGGAGCTGACGGCTGACGAGTTCGACGTGCCCACCACGCTGGCGCTGCTGGGTGACGACCTCTGGGCCGTCAACGCCCGCTTCGGCACGGATGCCACGCCGGAGACGGAATACTGGATCACCCGACTCGACGCGCTCTCGGGTGCTGATGCATAGCGAGGGACCGGGACCATCGAGTCTCTGAGCCGGCCCACCAGCGCGCTAGACTCATGCGACGGGCATCGACCGATGCTGCCTGTCCAACCAAGAAGGAGTCGTCATCCACATGTCCAACCCCCGCACGCGCATGGCCGCCGTCGCCGGCAGCCTGGCGCTCTCGCTCTCTCTCGTGTCGGGCCCCGTCGTGATGGCCCAGGACGGCCCGGAGGCCACCATCGAGGGCCTCATGGCCGCCATCGAGGCCAAGGACTTCGAGGCACTGCCCACCTACTTCTGTGCCGAGTTCGCCGACCAGATGGGCGTGCTTGACATGGGCAACCTGACCGAAGGTCTGCCGCCCGGCATGGACGTCAACAGTCTGCTCGATGCCTTCATCCTCGACACCGAGATCGCTTCGATGTCGGTGGTGAGCCAGTCTGACACCGAGGCTGTGGTCCAGGTCGATGGATCGATGACCATGGACATCAACCTTGAGGCGTTGGGGCCCTTCATCGAGGCGCTGCTCGAGATGAGCGGCATGGAGGTCACGCCTGAGACTGTCGAGATGTTCAGCGGCATGATGATGTCCGAGTTCCAGGCCGAATCGACGGAGATCTCCGAGGAGATCACGCTGGTGCCCGGCGATGACGGCACGTGGCTGATCTGCGACGAGCTGGGTGCCGTGGATGCCGCCCTCGGTGATGAGGCCGGCGGTGACGAGATGGCGGGCGAGTCGATGTCGCCCGAGATGGCCGAGGAGTCACCCGCGGCGTAGCGCGAGGAGTCCCCACGGCGGCGGGTCGATCGCGACCCGCGACCACTAGTAGACGACGCCCGTCCCACACCGGGGCGGGCGTCGTCTCATGTCTGGCAGCGGCGGCGGGCACGGCTTCCAGTCCGGTGCCGTCAGGCCGGGCACCATCGGCCACCGCAGCCGCCAGGGCGACGATCCCGCGGGAGGCGGGCGATCAGGCCTCGTCGGGGCGGAAGATGCCGTCTGCGGTGCAGCCCTCACACACGGGACGGGCCGCGCTGATGTCACCCAGCGCCAGCGGCTCCTCGTCCTTGCCGTAGTAGAGGCACATCACCTCGTACTCGGTGCGACCACTGCGCGCGGGCAGCGTCCCGACCCGGTCGATGCGGCGGAACGTGCAGCGTCGCAAACGACCCACGGGGGTGACGATCTCCGGCGCCGGGGCGTCACCCAGCGGCACGGGCACGCGCAGACCGGGCAGCGGCGGGCGCACCGCTGGCGCGGTCGGCATGGGTGCCGCGATCACGTTGAGGGTCGTCGGCCGGCGCCGAGCGATGGTCACGTCATTACCTCTGCAGGCGACTGGGAAATGGACGCTATCGGCTGCGCGGCGCGACGGACTATGGCCAATCGGTACCCCGGCCCATGCGTCCTGCAGCACCCCGACCACGGTCGTGGGGAGCACCTGCGAAACGACCCTTGACGGAGCCCACGGATTGGGTATCATGCCCATCCAAGTGGCACGAAGTGGTGCAAAGTGGGGAGGAGAGGTGAACCCGTCCGGTCGGCACACCGCCGTGAGGTGGCCGACATGCGGCAGGTAGCCGGTTCTCATCGTCAGTGAAGGAGTCGGGAGATGCCCGGCCGCTGGCCACTAGCGATGTCACAGTCGGAGCAGGCCCAGCCCGGTGTTCACAGGTGAGTATCGACACACGGTCGACGACAAGGGACGTCTCGCGGTCCCGGTTCGCTTCCGTGCGGAACTCGCTCAGGGCGCCCAGGTGAGCAATTGGATGGATGGCTGCGTGGCGCTGCATCCCGCCGCAGTGTGGGAAGCCCTCGCCGAGCAGATCGACGCCCTCCCGTTCACCGACAACCGGTCTCGCACGCTTCGGCGCTTGCTCTACGGCTCGGCCTACGAGGTCTCGCTCGATCGCCAGGGTCGCTTCGTCCTCCCGCCGACGCTCCGCGAATCCGCGGGGCTGCAGTCAGAGGTCGTGGTGGTCGGGGCTGGTAATCGCATCGAGCTGTGGTCGCCGCAGCGGTGGAGCAAGTTCAGCGAGCAGATGGACCAGCCGGAGGCTCTCGCCGAGTCTCTCCAGGGCCTGGGCATCTAGACCATATGAGCCTCCAGGGTCCGGGTGGACCGTCGGGGCGGTCGGATCGTTGATGGAACAGGAAGTAGGGCACCTGCCCGTGATGCTTGAGGAGGTCATCTTGGCTCTCTCGCCGCACCCGGGCAGCTTCCAGATCGATGCGACCGTTGGCGGCGGAGGGCACGCCATTCGGATCCTGGGGGCCACTGACCCCAACGGCAGGCTGCTGGGGATCGATGCCGATCCCAGGGCCGTCGAGCGCTCCCGGGTCCGTCTTGCCGGCTTCGGCGACCGGGCCACCCTGCGCCAGGCCAACTTCGAGGCCATCGGTGCGGTCGCGGCCGACGCCGGCTTCACCACCGTCGACGGCATCCTCATGGACCTCGGCCTGAGCTCCCAGCAGCTCGACGCCGACGACCGTGGCTTCAGCTTCCGCTCCACCGACGCACTGGACATGCGCTTCGACAGCAGCCGCGGCATCCCCGCCAGCGAGGTCATCGCCAGCTACGAGGAGGCCGCCCTGGCTAGCATCTTCAAGCGCCACGGCGAGGAGCCGCATGCGCGCCGCATCGCGCGCGCCATCGTGACCGAACGCGCCGAGCGACCCATCCGCACCCCCGACCGGCTGGCCGAGGTCGTGGCCCAGGCGACACCGCGTCCCCGCTCCGGGCAGCGACGTCGCATCCATCCGGCCACGCGCGTCTTCCAGGCCCTGCGTATCGAGGTCAACCGGGAGCTGGAGACGCTGCCCGTGGCCCTCGATGCCTGTGTCGGTCTGCTCAAGCCCGAAGGCCGGCTCTGCGTCATCAGCTACCACTCACTCGAGGACCGCATCGTCAAGCGCTTCCTGGCGCAGGAACGACGCGGTTGCACCTGTCCACCCGAGCTCCCGGTGTGCGTTTGCGGCAAGACCCCTCGCGTCGCCGCCATCGGCGCTCAGCCACAGTTCCCCAGCCAGGCGGAAGTGGCGTCGAACCCACGTGCACGCAGCGCCAAGCTGCGTGCCGCCAGGAGGCTTGCAGCATGAGCAACGGACACGGCAGCTCGCGACGACAGGCATACGGCCGCCGCATGAAGGAACTCCGCGCTCGCCGCGGCGCCGACCTCGAGATCGACCTCGAGGGCCCTGGCGGCTGGGACCGCGGTGGCTCCTGGGACCCTGAAAGCTCCCTTCCGCGCCGCGCCCTGAACGTCGATCACAGCGCCGACTCGGCTCGCCCCCGCTGATGGCTGTCTTCCAGGGCGCCCGACTACGCACGGCGGCGCTGCCGCCGGCTAGGGCCGTGGCGCGGCCGCGCGCTGCCACCGTGGCGCGCCCGCGCGCAACCCGGCCGGCGGCGGTTGCGGCCGGTCCGCGTGCCCGCTCGATGGGATTGCTGCTGGCCGGCATCCTGGCCGCCACCATGCTGGGCCTGGTGTACCTGACGCAGACGTTGGGCACCAACGCCACCACCTCGGAGATCCGCCATCTCGAAGAGACGAGACAGGACCTCGAGGCCCGGCTCGACGTACAGGCCTTCGGCGTGACGTCGGCCATCGACTCCGAGCTCATCCTCGAAGCGGCGCGCGCGCAGGGCTTGAAGTCACTGCGAGATCGCGTCGTGCTGCGGGCGCCCTGACGATGCTGGGACGTACGGACAGCCGTCTGCGGATGCTGGCCATCCTCCTGGTCTTCGTCGTCTTCGGCAGCGCCGCCGGACTGCGCCTGGGCTACTGGCAGGTCGTGGCGGCCGACGAGCTCACCGAGCGCTACGAGGCACAGACCGCGTGGGCCCCTCCTCCGAGGGCCGTTCGCGGCGACATCCTCGACCGCGATGGCGAGCTGCTGGCCAGGCTCGTCTCCTACGACAGCCTCGACGCGCACCCCGACATCATCGACCCCGCCAACCACGTGGGCATCGTGGACACGCTCGAGGTCATCCTGGACCTGGACGCTGCCGAGCGTGAGCGCTACCTCGCGGCTCTCGCTGATGTCGAAGACCAGCACGAGGTCCTGCGCCCGCGGCTGACCTTCGAGGAAAGCGAGGCGCTCGCCAGCGCCATCGACGCCGGCCTCCTCAAGGGGATCGCCCTCCAACCCCACGAGTTCCGGCGCTATCCGGTGAAGGGCGGCCAGCAACACACGAGCCTGGCCGCGACCGTGCTGGGATTCGTCCGTGCTGACAACCGCGGCGGCGACGGCGTGGAGAGCTACTACGACGATCGTCTCACCACGGTCGACCCCGAGACGATCGACCTCGCCAGTATCGAGGGGTTACCCGAAGATCTCTCCGGCGTGGAGCCGGCGGCCCTCGCGCTGACACTGGACGCCGGGCTCCAGAAGCAGGTGGAGAAGGACCTCACCAGCGTGTGGGCGGCCAACGCTGCCAAGAGCGTGAGCGCCATCGTCATGGACCCGCAGACGGGCGCTATCCTGGCCGCTGCGTCCGTACCCAGTTACGACGCCAACGAGTTCGCGACAGCCTGGGACCGGGATTCCTCATCGCTGCGGAACCGCGTCTTCAGCGACCAGTACGAGCCTGGCTCGGTGATGAAGATCTTCACCGCCGCCGCCGCGCTCGACGCGGGCAAGGTCACACCCACGACGAAGATCCGCGACCAGGTGCAGCTCCGGTTCTGGGATGACATCGTCCAGAACGCCGACCACCAGAGCGAGGGACTCCTCGCCGTCAAGGACGGCATCGCGCTGTCACGAAACGTGGTCGCGGCCAAGCTGGCGCGGATGCTCGCCCCCAACGATACGCAGAAGGCTTCCCACAGGCTCTACGACTTCTGGCAGAAGGTCGGCATGACCAGGCCGACAGGGGTCGACATCGCGGCCGAGGCGTCCGGCAGCTGGGCTGACCCGAACCTGAAACCCTGGGCAGCGCTGGACCTGGCCAACCGATCGTTCGGCCAGGGGGTCGCTGTCACGCTGCCGCAGCTGGCGCGCGGCGTCTCCACGTTCGTCAACGGCGGCTACCTCGTGCAGCCCCACCTCGTGGCAGACGGCGCGGCCGGCTCCGTGGAGCCGGTGAAGGTGCTCGAGCCCAAGACCGCGCGCCAGGCCAAGGACATCCTTACGCATGTGACCGGCTCCGTGCCCTGGTATGCCCAGGGCTCGCTCATCCGGGGCTACCACATCGGCGGCAAGACCGGCACCGCGCAGATCTGGGACGTGGAGAAGGGAACCTGGAAGCAACGACGCTTCAATCACAGCTTCGTCGGCTTCGTGGGTGGACGCAAGCAGGAGTACGTGATCGCGGTCCGCATCGAGGAGCCGCGTCCACTCTGGATCAAGCAGGGCCAGATCCCGTTGAACATCGAGTCCTACGAAGCCTTCCAGATGGTGGCGCGGGCCACCATCGAGCAACTCGACATGAAGAAGTCCCGCGACAAGGCGGCCGGGCGGCCCATCATCGGCACCGCGGCTGCCGCCATGCTCGACCCGGTTCGCGACCGCGAAGCACAGCGGCAGTCCAGGCAGGATGCCCGACGCCAGGAGCGCAAGGAGACGGAGGCAGCGGTGCCGAGGCGGGCCAAGGGCGACGACATCAAGGTGGCGTCCGAGGCCGCAGCCTCCCGCGGCGATCCGACGTAGTTGTGTCAGGATGGGCCGCCGTGAACAAGGGGCCGAGCCAGAGCACACCCAGCGCGGCGTCGTCCAACGACGCCGCGACGAGATTCGATGCCCGCACACTGGCTGAGGCGGCCGCCGGACAGCTGCTCAGCGCCGGCAGCCGGACCTGCGCCGGCGCTGCTGTGGACTCCCGGCTCGTCCGTCCGGGCGTCATCTTCTTCGCGCTCCCCGGGGAGCGCACCGACGGGCACCGCTTCCTTGAGGATGCCGTAGCAGCCGGCGCGGGTGCCCTGGTCGTGACTGCCGAGCTGGGCTCGGAGCGGCTGGATGCGCTGAGCGCGGCTGGGGTGACCATCGTCCGCGTGGATGACGCCGCCGTCGCACTTGGCGCCGTGGCGTCGGTCTATCGCGATCGCTTCGACCCACTGGTCATCGGCATCACCGGTTCGCTCGCCAAGACCTCCACCAAGGAGCAGCTGGCCGAGGTGCTGGACGAGGACTTCGACGTCCTGCGCAGTCCGGCCAACTGGAACAACGAGATCGGCCTGCCCATGACGCTGCTGCAGCTGCGCCCGGAGCACGAGGTGGCGGTGCTGGAGATGGGCTTCTACACCAGCGGTGAGATCGCGCTGCTGGCACGACTGGCCAGGCCTTCGATCGGCATCGTCACCGCCGTCCGTGGCGTGCACCTCTCGCGCGCCGGCTCCATCGAAGCCATCGAGGCCGGCAAGCGCGAGCTGGTGGAGGCGTTGCCCGCGGGCGGCTGGGCCATCCTCAACGCTGACGATGCGCGCGTGCTGCGGATGGCCTCGGCGACCCCGGCCCGGGTGCTCACATACGGCTTCAGCGAGACTGCCGCTGTGCGCGCCACCGACGTGGTCTCGCTCGGCGTCGAGGGCATGCGCTTCCGTTTGTGGCTCGCCGGCCGCAGCCATGACGTGAGCACGCCCGTGCTGGGCCGGCACGGCGTCCACAACGCCCTCGCCGCGGCCGCGGCCGCGCACGTCGCCGGCATGGACGCAGGTGACATCGTGCGTGGCCTCGGGCGTCTGTTCTCCATGCCGCATCGCACCCAGCTACACCGGGCCGCCGCGTGGACCATCCTCGATGACTCCTACAACGCGTCTCCCGACGCCGTCATCGCAGCCCTGGGCCTGCTCGCCGAGCTGCCCGGCCGGCACATCGCGGTGCTGGGGGAGATGCTCGAGCTGGGCGAGACCGCCGCCGCCGAGCATCGTCGCGTGGGCGCTGTCGCAGCCGGCGTGGCCGACGAGCTCGTGGTCGTCGGCGAAGGCGCCCTCGCCATCGCCGACGGTGCCGTCAGCGCCGGCATGGACGACACCCATGTCCACGCGGTCGAGCGTCGAGACGAGGCGCTTGCCTACCTGCTTCAAGCCCTGCAGGAGGGCGACACCGTGCTGGTCAAGGCCTCGCGCGGCGCTCAGCTCGACCTGCTCGTGGAGCAGCTGCTGCGGGCGGCCGGTGCGGTCGAGGGGCAGGCGTGACCGGCGGCGAGTCCATCGTCCAGGGCATCCTGCTGGCGTTCGCCATCGTGGTCGTGCTGATGCCGGGTTTCATCCGGCTGCTCAAGCGCCTCGGCATGGGCAAGCGCATCCGGATGGAGGGCCCGGAGACCCACTACGTGAAGGAGGGCACGCCTACGATGGGCGGCCTGCTCATCGTGGCGGTCGTCATCGGCATCGCCATCGTGCTGGAGCTGACGACCCAGGACTTCCTCGACGGCTCCACCTTCGCGCCGCTGGCCACGCTGGCCCTGGTGGGCGCGCTGGGAACGGCCGATGACTGGCTCAACGCTCGCACCGGTGATGGCATCAGCGCCACGCAGAAGCTGCTGTGGCAGTCGGTGGTGGGTGGCGTGGCTGCGTGGCAGATCCAGGACACCTACCAGATCACCAACATCGTGGTGCCGTTCATCGGGGCGGTGGCCATCAACCCCATCGTCTACATCCTCATCGCGGCCTTCGCCATCGTGGCCACCAGCAACGCGGTCAACATCACCGACGGCCTGGACGGGCTCTCCGGCGGCACGCTCATCTTCGCCTTCACCGGCTACATGGTCATCGCCTACACCTTCGGCCAGCCCAACCTGGCGGTGGTCTGCGCCATCGATCATCGGCGCCATCACCGCCTTCCTCTGGTTCAACGTGCATCCCGCGCAGATCTTCATGGGTGACTCCGGCGCGCTGGCGCTGGGGGCGACGCTGGCGGTGACGGCGCTCATCAGCGGCCAGGTCCTGCTGTTGCCGCTGATCGGGCTCGTGTTCGTGCTCGAGACCGGCTCGGTCATCCTGCAGATCGCGTCCGTCAAGCTCCGCGGCAAGCGGCTGTTCCGCATGTCGCCGCTGCACCACCACTTCGAGCTGCTGGGCTGGGACGAGGAGAAGATCACGCTCCGCTTCTGGATCATCGGGGCGCTGGCGGCCCTGGTCGGCGTGGCCTTCTACATGGCGACGGTCGGGTTGCTGAGTTGACCGCCATGACGACCCCCACGCCGCCGGCCCTTGACCTCGACCAGCTCGACCTGCAGGCGTTCGCTGGTCGGCCCGTCGCCGTCCTGGGGCTCGCGCGCAGTGGCCTGGCACTCACGCGCTTCCTGGTCGACCGGGGCGCGGAGGTGACGGTCTACGACCATCGCCCCGCAGGCGAGCTCGCTGACGCTCTCGCGGCGCTGGGTGACCGCCACCCGCGGCTGCTGCTGGGACCGTCGGTGGAGCCTCGTGACGCCCTCGAGGGCCAGTCGCTGATCTGTACCTCACCCTCGGTCAGCAGCCGTTTCCCGACCACCGAGCCCCGCCTGCGTGCTGCCCTCGGCGAGCTCGAAGCTGAAGGTCGGACGCCCGTCGTGAGCGAGGTCGACCTCTTCCTGCGCTTGTGCCCGGCCGCGACCGTGGGCGTGACCGGCACCAAGGGCAAGACCACCACCAGCTCCCTCGCCGCGGCTGTGCTGGCCGGCGGTGCTGCGCCCGTCGTCCTGGGCGGCAACATCGGAGTCCCGCTCATCGAACGCCTGCCGGAGCTGACCCCATCCCACCGCGTGGTGCTGGAGCTGTCCGAGCTGCAGCTGCCCACCCTGTCACGGGGCACGGATGTGGCCGTCTACACGCACGTCACCTCGGACCATCTGGACCGGCATGGGTCGCTGGCCGCCTACCGCGCGGTGAAGCGGCGCCTGCTGGAGCTGTTGCCAGCCGACGGCACGCTCGTGCGCAACGATGACGACCCCGTGGTCGCCGCCTATCGGGCGCCGCTGGGGCGGCGCACCGTCGCCTACGCCCGCTCGACCCCGGCAGCGGATGGGGTCGGCGTCGTCGACGGCTGGGTCGTGGCCGGTGCCGAGATGCCGGGAGCCACCGCTGACCGCCACATCCTGGCCGTGGCTGACATCCCGCTGCCCGGAGAGCACAGCATCTCCAACGTCCTTGCCGCGGTCGCGGTCGGTCTCATCAGCGGGATCGCGCCGTCTGCCATCGCGGCCGCCGTGCGCTCCTTCGGTGGCGTGGAACATCGCCTCGAGCCGGTGGCCGAGCTTGCCGGCGTTCGCTACGTCAACGACTCCCAGGGGACCCAGCCGGATGCGGTCATCGCCGCCGTGCGCTCGTTCGAGCAGCCGCTCGTGCTCATCGCCGGCGGCCGTGCCAAGGGCAATCCCATCGATGCGCTGGCGCAGGCGGTCGCGGAGCGGGTGACCGCCGCGGTGCTCATCGGCGAGACTGCGGCGGAGCTGGCAGCAGCGTTCGGTGCAGCCGGCCTCGCACGCATCGAGCGTGCCGACTCCATGGACGAGGCCGTGAGCCGTGCCACCGCCATCGCGCGAGAGCGGGCGCCTGCAACGGTGCTGCTGAGCCCCGCGGCCGCATCCTTCGACATGTTCAGCGACTACGAAGCGCGTGGAGCCGCCTTCAAGCGGGCGGTCGCGCGCATGGCCGACGAGAGGGTTGGCTGATGGAAGCGCTGCGCTTCCCGTGGGATGACGAGCGACGCCGCGAGGTGGCGCCGAGCGCCTTCCGGCCGCGCAAGACCCCCGCCGGCAGTGCTCGCGGTCGGGCGCAGAAGCCCCTTGACCGCCGCGACGCCAACCGTGGCCGCCGACCGAGCGTCCCGTACGCGGCGGCCGTCGCGACCGGCCTGCCTCAGCCGCGAACGCGCACCGCCGGCCACGCCTCGCGCGAAGCCGCCCGTGACCGCACGCCCGGTCGCGTGGTGCAGGGGCCACAGCGGGAACGACATGAGCCGGACTACGTGCTGATGGTGGTGGCGGTCGCCCTCACGGCCATGGGCATCCTGATGGTCTTCTCCAGCACCGGTCACGATGACGCCATCAAACAGGGGAACCTCTTCGGCTCGGTCACGACACAGCTGGGCTGGGGTCTGCTGGGCGGGCTGGTCCTCCTGGCGGCGATACGCATCGACTATCGCTACTGGCGCTCCTTCTCCGTCATGGGCCTCGTCGTCGCGGTCGTGCTGCTGGCCATGGTCGTCGGGCCCAGCTTGCCACCCCTGATCCGGCCGGTCGACGCCTACGGCGCCACGCGCTGGTTGCAGATCGGCGGTCTGCCCACGTTCCAGCCCACCGAGGTGGCCAAGATCGCGCTGGTCGTGTTCGCCGCCCACTGGCTCTCCACCCGTGGCCGGGAGGTTGGGTCCTTCCGCCGTGGCCTGGTGCCGTTCAGCCTCGTCGTCGGCGTCATCGCCGCGCTGGTGCTGCTGGAACCGGACCTGGGCACCACCGGTGTGCTGGTGCTGACCGCCTTCTCCATGTTCTTCGTCGCCGGCGGCAGCATCTGGCAGATGGTGCTGATGATGCCGCTCGGCCTTGCCGCGGTGGCGGGCGTGGTGATGATGAAGCCCTACATGATGGAGCGCGTCGAGGTCTTCCTCGATCCGTTCAAATACGTCCAGGACGGCGGCTGGCAGACCGCCTACGGCCTCTACTCGATCGCGGCCGGCGGCATCACCGGCAGGGGCCTCGGGGTAAGCCAGCAGCCGACGGGGCTGGAAGTGCCGGCTGCCAGGAACGACTTCATCTTCGCCGTCGTCGGTCAGGAGCTGGGCCTGATCGGGGGCCTGCTGGTGATCGGGCTGTTCCTGCTGCTGGCCTGGCGGGGGATGCGCATCGCCATGCACGCACCCGATACCTTCGGTGGCCTGCTGGCCCTGGGCATCACCGCCTGGCTGACCTTCCAGGCCTTCATCAACATCGGCGTGGTCGTCCTGCTCATCCCCATGACCGGCATGCCGCTGCCCTTCCTCAGCGAAGGCGGCACCTCGCTGGTGGTCGCCCTGGCTGCGGTCGGTATCCTGTTGTCCATCTCCCGAGAGACCGTTACCCGAGGTGACAGCGCGCATGAGGATCCTCGTCGCGGCGGGGGGCACCGGCGGCCACATCTACCCGGCACTGGCCGTCGTGACCCAGCTGCGGGCCCGTCTGCCTGACCTCGAGCTGCGCTGGCTGGGTGGATATCGCGGCCTGGAAGCCGACATCGTGCCCGCGGCCGGCCTGCCGCTGGAGCGCCTCTGGCTGCGCTCGTTGCGCACCGTCGACGCCTCCGTCAACACCATCCTCGACCCGTTGCGCCTGGCCGCGTCCGTACCGCAGGCGCTCGTTCGTCTGCTGCGCTGGCGTCCTGACGTCGTGTACACCACCGGCGGCTACGTGGCCATCCCGGTACTGGCCGCGGCGGCCTTGCTGCGCATCCCTTCGCTGATCTGGGAGGGCAACCAGATCCCCGGTCGCAGCGTGCGCCTGAGCGCGCGGCTGGCGACCGCCAGAACGGTCACCTTCCGGGGCACCCGCGATCGCCTGCCGCCACCGACGTTCGTCACCGGCACCCCCATCCGTGAGCTGGGCGCGCACGACAAGGCCGCCGCCCGCGAGCGCCTGGGGATCCCGCCCGGCGCGCCCGTGCTGCTGGTCTTCGGCGGATACCCCAGTCGGTGCGCCGCTTCAATGACGCCATCGCGGACGCCATCGCCGACCTCGTTCAAGGCTGCTGCGTGGTCCATGTCACCGGCTCCGCTGCCCTGGCCGCGGCGGAGGCCCTCCGCGCCGGGCTGCCGGCTGCACAGCAGGACCACTACCGCCCCTTCGAGTTCCTGCACGACCAGATGGCGGCGGCGCTGATCGACGGCCGACCTGCTGGTCGGGCGCGCGGGCTCCTCCACGCTGGCCGAGGCCGCCGCCGCCGGGCTGCCCATGGTGGTGGTGCCGTATCCGCATGCCGCCGCCCACCAGCGCGCCAACGCGGCCGAGATGGTCGAGGCCGGGGCGGCGATCCTCGTTGCCGACGAGGACTTCGACGGCGACGCCCTGCGCAGAGCTGGTGACCTGCTGTTGGGCGATCGTCTCGCGGCGATGTCGGCTGCTGCCTTCCGGGTCGCCCGTCCCGGGGCTGCCAAGGCCAGCGTGCGGCTGTTGGAGCTGCTGGCCACGCGTGAGCCGTTGCCCAGCGCGGCCGAGCTGGAAGCGATCGCCGGGTCCCAGCCGTGAGCGCGGCACGCCTGACGCTGGAGCAGCAGCTCAAGCTCGGGACCGACATCCAGCGTCGCCTGGGCATCAAGACCTCACGGGACGAGCCCCTGGCCCGGTTCACGACGATGCGCGTAGGTGGTCCTGCCGACCTGTTCGCCGAGGTGCGCAATCCGTTCGAGCTGCGTGGCATCGTGCGTTTCGCCCGCACCCGCGACATCCCGCTGTTCCTCATCGGCCGCGGCTCCGATCTGGTCATCAGCGACGCCGGCATCGGCGGCCTGGTCGTCGTGGTCCGCGCGGCCGCCGAACGGATCGAAGGTGACCGGCTCATCGCTGACGCCGGCCTGCAGATGGCGCGCGCGGCCACCACCAGCAAGTCTGCAGGGCTCTCTGGCCTGGAGTTCGGACTGGCCATCCCCGGCACCGTCGGTGGCGCGGTCTGGGCCAACGCCGGTGCACACGGCTCCGAGGTCCGCGACATCCTCGTCGAAGCGCAGGTGATCGGCGCCGATGGCCAGGAGCGCACCCTCGGGCCTGACGAGCTGGGCATGGCCTATCGCGAGACCAGTCTCAAGCACGCCGTCGCCGGTCGCCCCGAGGTGGTGCTGCAGGCGACCTTCGCGCTGGAGCCGGCCGACTCCGATACCATCTCCGCGCGGTTGGACGACATCCGTCGCTGGCGACAGGCACACCAGCCCGTCGGCCAGAAGTCGGCCGGCAGCGTCTTCCGCAACCCGGAAGGCGGGTCGGCAGGCCGCATCATCGATGAGCTGGGTCTCAAGGAGCGTCGCCTCGGCGGGGCGATGGTGAGCCCCCGCCACGCCAACTTCATCGTCAACACCGGCGGCGCCACTGCGGCCGACGTGCGCGGGCTGGCTGAGCTGGTGCGCGAGACGGTCCGGCGAGAGCGCGGCATCGAGCTCAGCTACGAGGTCGAGTTCGTGGGTGATCCGGACGGCACAGGGGAGGGAACATGAGCAGCAGCGCTGACAGCAAGGGGCCGCGCGCATGACGCTGCCAGCCACGAGTGTGGCCGTTCTCCTCGGCGGGCCCTCGGCTGAGCACCATGTCTCGCTGGTATCGGGTCGAGCCATCGCGGCCGCCCTGGCAGAGCGCGGCCACGACGTCAGCGGCTGGCTGCTGGACCTCGACGGCGGCTGGTGGCCGCTGCCCGTCGCGGCCCTTGACCCGGCACTGCCCCTGTCGGCCTTCGGGGACCCGGCCGGCCTGGGTGCCAGAGGCCCACTCTCGGCGGCTGCGGCGCTGGACGTCCTTGCTGCCAGCGAGCCACGACCGGTGGTCTTTCCTGCTCTGCACGGCCCGTTCGGGGAGGACGGGCAGGTCCAGTCGTTGCTGGAGTCGGCCAACCTGGTCTACTGCGGCGCCGGCCCTGCAGCGTCGGCGGTCGGGATGGACAAGTCCCTCTTCAAACGTGTCTGCGGCACGCTGGAGCTGCCGATGCTGCCGTGGACGGAGGTGCGCGCCGCAGAGCACGCGGCCGAGCCACACGAGGTGGAGGCCGGCTTGCGCGCCTTCGCTGATGGCTTCACCGACCACCGTCTCATCGTCAAGCCCGCACGCCTGGGCTCGAGCATCGGCATCAGCATCGTCCACGACATCGACGACGGATCCGAGCTCCGCGCCGCCCTGGCCGAGGCCTTCCGCTACGACGACCTCGCCGTCGTCGAGCCCTACCTCGATCATCCGCGTGAGCTCGAGACCAGCGTGATGGGCAATACCCGTCTCGACGTCGTGGCCTACGGACCTGGGGAGATCAGGCCTGCCCGCGAGTTCTACGACTACGTGGCCAAGTACCGCTCCGAGGACAGCATCACCTTTGCCCAGGCAGACGTGGATCCGGAGCTGGCCGAGTCCATCCGACGTGCCGCGGTCGAGGTCTACCTGGCCATCGGTGCGGCCGGTTTCGCACGCGTGGACATGCTGCTCTCGGCCGACGGTATCCCGTACATCAGCGAGATCAACACCATCCCCGGCTTCACGCCGATCAGCCTCTTCCCGCGCATGACGGCGGCGGGCGGGTTCGACTTCGCCACCACGTGTGAGCGAGTGGTGGAGCTTGCCCTCGAGCGCGCCGCGAACCGACCCAGCCACCGCCTGGTGCCCGGCGACCTGCCGTGACCCGCCACGCATCGCGCCGTGAGCAGGGCGTGATCGCGCCCCGCACGAGCGCGCCGTCCTCATCGACCCGTGGCCGTCGTACCTTCGCGCGCATGCTCGGTGCGCTGGGCATGGTCAGCCTGACGGCGCTGCTCTTCTGGCTGTTGACCGACGATGCGTTCACGGTGACCGAGGAGAGCGTCACCTTCGAGGGTCTGCGCCATGCCCAGGAGGCAGAGGTACGGGACTACCTGACAGAGCTGGACCGCGCCCCCAACGTCTTTCGGGTCCGCGCCAGCGACATCGTCAGGGACCTCTCACTGCTCACCGAGGTGGATGCTGCACACGCCACCGTGTCGCTGCCGGCGCAGGTCAGCGTGGCGCTCGATGAGCGCGACCCCATCTTCATCTGGAGCAACCGCGAGGTGTCGTGGCTGGTCGATGAGACCGGCATGCTCTTCCGTCCAGCCGACGGCCAACCGGCGTTGACAGCCAGCCCCGATACGCAGGCCGACCCGGCCCTGTCCGGCAGCGGCGAGTACGGTGCCGGCGCCGCAGCGCGAGCCGCCTTGCCCGTCGTCGAGGACACGCGCTTCCCGCCGCAGCCGACGACCGTCGGCAGCTACCTCGATCGCGACGACCTGGCCGTCATGCGCCAGCTCCTGGCCGTCTCCCCCGAGCTCCTCGGCAGCCAGTCGCAGCAGCTGCGGCTGTATGTCGACGAGGACGAGGGCTACGTGCTGGAGAGCACGGACGGAGGCTGGGACGCCGTGTTCGGCCGCTACACACCCTTCGTGCAGCCACCCGACGTCGTGCCACGCCAGGTGCAATGCCTGCGCTGGACGCTGGCGACGGAGGAGGAGGAGCGACTGGAGCGAGTCTGGCTGGCGCTCTCCGACGACGCCTGCGGGACTGCCAAGCTCCTCGACAAGAAGCGTGACGAGCAGGGCTAGCCTCGCCCTGCGAAGCGGCGCCGCATCGCCCACAATGTAGGAGCCGTGGTGCGTGGACGCACCGGGCCGGCGAGAGGCCGGCGCGCAGGGAAGGGAATCACTTGGAGATCGAAGCGATCCTGGTGGCGCTCGACGTCGGGACGAGCAAGGTCGTCGTGCTCGTCGGCGAGGTCACCAACGATGGTGCACTCGACATCATCGGCAAGGGCACGCTGCCGACGACAGGCGTCAAGAAGGGCCTCGTCAACAACATCGACCAGACGGTGAGCTCCATCCATGGAGCCATCGAGCAGGCCGAGCGCCTTTCCGGGTTGCGCCTCGAAGCTGCTTTCGTAGGCGTTGGCGGCGATCACCTGGAGTCGCTCAACTCGCGTGGCACGGTGGCCGTCAGCGGTGCCCATCGAGAGGTCACGCGCGAGGATATCGAGCGTGCCACGGAGGTCGCCCGCGCGGTCACCATCCCATCGAACCGGGAGGTGCTGCACGTGCTCCCGCGCGACTTCACCGTCGACGGCCAGGAGGGCGTGAAGGACCCGGAGGGCATGAGCGCTATCCGCCTCGAGGTCACCACGCACATCATCCACGGAGGCGCCACCGCCCTGCAGAACCTGACCAAGTGCGTGCGCCAGGCCGGCGTGCGGCCCGACGAGCTGGTCGTCTCGTCCGTCGCCTCGGGTGAGGCCGTGCTGAGCGAGACCGAGCGCGAGCTGGGCGTGGCCGTGGCGGACATCGGTGCCGGCACCACGGACATCGCGCTCTACGCTGAGGGCTCGCCCTTCTACACCTCGGTCATCCCGCTGGGCGGTGTCAATGTCACCAACGACATCGCCATCGGGCTGCGCACGAACCTGACGGCGGCGGAGCAGCTGAAGATGCGCTTCGGGAGTGCCGAAGCCAGGCATGCCGATCCCAGCACGGAGGCACCGGTCGAGATCATCGACGATGGCGTGGCCCGCCCGGCGCGCATGTCCGATGTCACCGAGATCATCGACGCGCGCATGCATGAGCTGTTCGAGAAGATCGGCGAGGAGCTGACCAAGAACGCGAGCGCCCATCGCCTGCCCGCCGGGCTCGTGCTCACCGGCGGTGGCTCGCAGCTGGCCAACGCGGCAGAGCTCGCGCGCGACGTGCTCCAGATCCCGGTGCGGGTAGCCTCGCCCGAGGGCGTCGGCGGACTCACCGATCACCTGCTCACGCCGTCCTACTCGACGGCCATCGGTCTGCTGCTGTGGGCCGCCCGAGTGGTGACGACTGAGGACCTCCAGCGCTACGAACCACCACCACGCACCCAGAGCTGGGATCGCATGCGAGACGTGGTCCGACGTTTCTTCCCCTAGCCGTCCCATCCTGCGCAGCGGCGTATCGTGCCGCGGCGTGAGCCCGCTGACCGCGGCTCAGGGTCGAGTGGTACCGGGTCGCGGCTCAGCCGTTGACCAAAGGCGCCAGATAGGCGCCAGATGCACGCATGAGAGCCCGACTGGCCACTATCCCTGACAGCGGCAGCGAGGATATACTCGCCCGACGACCAGGTGGTCCCAGGAGTTCGCCCAGACCGTGTTCGGGCGGCCCGACGGGCTGTGGATGCTTGGTGCGCGATCTGGAGGGATCACTCACATGCCGTTGCGTTCCGACTCAGAGAACTTCGCTCTCATCCGTGTCATCGGTGTCGGCGGTGGAGGCAGCAATGCCGTCAACCGCATGATCCGGGCCGAGCTGATGGGCGTGGAGTTCATCGCCGTCAACACCGACGCCCAGGCGCTGCTGCAGTCGGATGCGCCCAACAAGATCCGCGTGGGCGACAAGATCACGCGCGGCCTCGGTGCGGGTGGAGACCCCTCGATCGGGCAGCGTGCCGCCGAGGAAGACTCCGAGAAGATCGCCGACGCCCTCCGTGACTCCGACATGGTCTTCATCACCGCCGGCATGGGTGGTGGGACCGGGTCGGGTGCCGCACCCGTCATCGCCGAGATCGCGCGCGACATGGGTGCCCTGACCATCGGCGTGGTGACCAAGCCGTTCACCTGGGAAGGCGCCCGTCGCCGCCTCAACGCCGAGAAGTCGGCCGAGCTCCTGCGTGACAAGGTCGACACGCTCATCACCATCCCCAACGACCGCCTGAAGGAAGTCGTCACCGCCGAGACCTCCATCGTCGACGCTTTCCGTGTCGTCGATGACGTGCTGCGCCAGGGTGTCCAGGGCATCAGCGACCTCATCACCGTGCCCGGCCTCATCAATCTCGACTTCGCCGATGTACGCGCCGTCATGCGCTCGGCCGGCTCTGCCCTCATGGGTATCGGCCGTGCCAGCGGTCCCGACCGTGCCGCGGAAGCCGCCCGCGAGGCCATCAGCAGCCCGCTCCTGGAGGTCAGCATCAGCGGCGCCCAGGGCGTGCTCTTCAACGTCACCGGCGGCCCCAACCTGGGCCTCTTCGAAGTCGACGAGGCGGCCGAGATCATCAAGGAGATGGCCGACCCGGAGGCGAACATCATCTTCGGCACCGTCATCGACGAGCGCATGGGCGACGATCTGCAGATCACCGTCATCGCCACCGGCTTCGACCACAACCGCCAGAACGTCTATCCCGGCGCCGAGGCGGAGGCCGACATCAGCGGTGGCGTCCAGGCGGGCCTGGAGAACCGCGACTTCATGCAGGAGCTTGCCCGTCAGCGTACGGCTGCCGGCGACCAGGCTGAGACCGGGACCGAGGCTCGCCAGGCCGTGGCGGTGCCGGTGTCCAGCGGCGAGGCTGTCCCGGCCGGCGGCTCCCGTCCAGCCACCAAGGAGGAGGACCTGGACATCCCCGCGTTCCTCCGCCGCAGTCGCTGAGCTACCCCGCCGATCACTGATCGCAGCCTGCCCGAAGAGCAGGTCGTCACCGAACTGGCCGCTGCCCGCGCCGAGGTCCTCGAGCGCATGGCGGCGGCCTGTGTCCGCGCCGGGCGCCCACCCGACGCGGCCGCGCTGGTCGCCATCTCCAAGACCGTCCCCGTAGAGCGGCTGCGGCTGGCTCAGGCAGCCGGTCACGAGCTGCTGGGCGAGAACCGCGTGCAGGAGGCGGCCGCCAAGATCCCCGCGCTCGCGCCGGCCACGTGGCATCTCGTCGGCCACCTGCAGAAGAACAAGGCGGCCAAGGCGATCGAGCTGTTCGATGCCATCGAGTCGGTCGATTCGGTGGCGCTGGCGACGCGGCTGGACCGTCTGGTGGGCGTGGCCGGGGATCGGCCGGGCGTCCCCCTGCCCATCTACCTCCAGGTGAACGTGGATGCCGATCCGGCCAAGGCCGGCTTCGTCCCGGACGACCTCGCGGGCGAGCTGGACGGGCTGCTGGGACTGCCCAACCTCCAGGTGCGCGGCCTGATGACCGTGGGCTGGCTGACGGGTGGCGCTGGCGAAGCACGCCCGACGTTCGCCCGGCTGCGCGAGCTTTCCGAGCGTCTACGGGCCAGCCACCCGCGCCTTGGACCGGGCCTGTCGATGGGCATGAGCGACGACTACGAGGTCGCCCTCGAGGAGGGCAGCACGTTGGTTCGCGTTGGGCGCGCGCTCTTCGGGGAGCGTGCCTGATGGCGGGTTTCGTCACCGTCCTGCTGCAGTCGCTCGTGGTGACCGCCTGGCTGGTGGTGCTGGGGCGGGTGCTCATGAGTTGGATCGACCCGCGCTTCGAGAAACCCATCGGCCAGTTCCTGTTCAGCCTCACCGAGCCCTTCCTCGCGCCCATCCGTAACGTCCTGCCCAAGACGGGCACGTTCGACTTCTCCCCGCTGGTGCTGCTGATCGGGCTGGGGCTCCTCATGCGCGTCATCCTGTACCTGTGACGGCGGCCGTCGTCATCGCCATCCGCGTGACGCCGCGGTCCGATCGTGACGCCATCGAAGGTGCCGACGCGCAGGGCCGGCTGCGCGTGCGAGTGACGGCCGCTCCGGCTGATGGCGCTGCCAACCGGGCCGTCATCAAGCTGTTGGCCAAGGGGCTGGGGATGCCCAAGGGCTCGGTCGCCATCGAGTCGGGTGCGGGCAGTCGGATCAAGCGCCTGCGTATCGATGGCTGCGACCCGCCCATGCTGGAGGCACGCTGGCCCGGGGTCCTGGTGAGCGCTGTCTGACCGCGCTGCGGCAGCGGCGGGCTATACTCTGGGCCAACGGGCGATTGGCTCAGTCGGTTAGAGCGCGCGGTTCACATCCGCGAGGTCACTGGTTCGAATCCAGTATCGCCCACCACCGCGACCTCAACAGGAGTCGGGAGTGCGAGGATCAGCCCTCGTCTCTCGGCTCTTTCGTCGTCCTGGTGCTGACGCCCGGTGGGACGCTCGCGTCGGACACGTAGCCGCGCTGATGCGCTCGGAGGTCCCACGAGCGAGGAGGGTGTCGACGAGCACGACGCCGGCCCTGGATGGTCTGCCAGGCCACACGTCGTGAGGCAGCCTATCTCGCCGTCGACTGCGATACGGCGTAGGCCGTGCCGATCTCGACCCAACGTGCCAGATCGGCGTCGTCTCCAACGCCGTGGGGGTCGACATACACCATCCCCCGTGACGGGCGTCCCGTGAAGTCCATCGGGCGCGTGTGTGGCTGCGACAGCGCGTCGTCGTAAGCATCTCGTCCGACCCGGACCATGAGGTCGTTGCCGACGATCCCGACCGCCATCTTGTCGACGACCATGAAGGCCAGGCCGCCGAACATCCTCTGCTCGCGTACATCGTCGCGCACGGCCAGCAGGGATCGGATGCGTTCGGCCAGCGATTCGTCGTACGCCATGGTCTTCTCCGGATACGGGTGGGGAGCCGGGTTACCAGCGGCACTGACGGCCGCCACAGCGTAGCGCGCCGGCCCTCGGGTCCTTCGCGCGCAACGCCCGTCTGGCATGCCGCATCCTGGGGTCGGCCGCGACGGCTCGGCAGCAACCAGCTCGGCCTCCTCAAGCATGGCGACGAGCTGGCCATCTCGGTCCCGATCGATCGTGGTTCATCCATCATCCCGATCGGCTGGCCGTCATCTGCCGACCAGCGCCGATCGGCCGCATTCGGCGACGGGGCCTGAGTCGAAGGTCCTGCTGTGCTACGAGGATCCGCTGGCTACGCTGCCGATGATGTACCGCCACGCTCAGACATCGACGCCGGTCGCTCCGGGCTGCTGATGCCGTCTCCGCACCCCCGGCGGCGACGCCTGCTGTCTCGCTCCCGCGGGGGCCTCAAGGTGCTGGCCATCATCGTCGGTGCGGGACTCGTGGCAACCGCTGTCGTGCCTGCGACCGTCGCGCGCTCGGGTTCGCCCAACGGCCAGGGAGCGGCACCGTACGCTGACGGCTACGTGATGGTCGGCTTCAAGCGTGGCGCCTCGAGCCAGGTCAAGGGACAGGCCGTGGCGTCGGTGCGGGCGACCTCGTCATCCCGGGTCTCGCCGCTCGGCGCAGACACCGTCAGGGTAAAGCTGCCGCAGGGAATGGCCGTCGAAGACGCCATCAAGCAGATCGAGAAACGATCTTCGGTCCGCTACGCCGAGCCCGACTACATCCTGACCCAGCAGCAGGTCTCGGACGATCCCTCCTACCTGGACGGTCGCCTCTGGGGCCTGTACGGCGCCGACACGAACCCCCGCAATCCCTACGGTTCCGGTGCCGGCGAGGCCTGGGCGGCAGGAGCGGTGGGTTCGCTGGACGTCCATGTCGGCATCGTCGACTCGGGTGTCCAGGATGCACACCCCGATCTGGCCGCCAATATCTGGACCAACCCCTACGACCCCGTCGACGGTATCGACAACGATGGCAACGGCTATGTCGACGACGTCCACGGTTGGGACTTCGCCAACGATGACAACAGCACCTTCGACGGCATCAACGACGACCACGGCACCCACGTCGCCGGCACCGTCGGTGCCCGCGGCGGCAACGGCACCGGTGTCGCCGGTGTGAACTGGCGCGTGTCGATGATCGTCAGCAAGTTCCTGTCTTCGGGTTCCGGCTCCTCCTACGACGCCATTCGAGCGCTCGACTACCTGACCGACCTGAAGCTGCGTCACGGGCTGAACATCGTCGTCAGCAACAACAGCTGGGGCGGAGCCGGCTACAGCCAGTCGCTGCTCGACGCCATCAACCGGGGCGGTGACGCCGGGATCCTGTTCGTGGCCGCCGCCGGCAACGACGGCACGAACAACGAGGCCGTGCCCCACTACCCGGCGAACTACCGCTGCGTGACGCGTGCCAACGGATCGCCCCGTGGGTGGGATTGCATCGTCTCGGTCGCTAGCACCACGGCATCGGGCGCCCGCTCTTCATTCTCCAACTACGGTTCGACGAGCGTCGACCTCGGCGCTCCCGGGTCCAGCATCTACAGCACGGTCCCGACCGGCAGCGGCAGCGGCTATGCCTACTACAGCGGAACCAGCATGGCCACTCCTCACGTCACCGGTGCGATCGCGCTGTGCGCCAGCCTTGATCCGAGCCTGACTGCGTCGGGGCTGCGCGATCTGCTGCTGGGCAGTGTCATCCCTACCGGCTCGATGTCTGGCTCGACGCTCACCGGTGGCCGACTTCACGTCGGCACGATGGCGCAACGCTGTGCTCCTGGAGGGCCAACGCCCACGCCCACGCCCACACCCACACCAACGCCCACACCAACGCCAACGCCGACACCCACGCCAACGCCAACGCCCACACCCACGCCAACGCCCACGCCCACGCCAACGCCCACGCCCAGCCCGGTTCCCGGTCCGGCTGTCACCACCAAGAAGATCGTCGATGACCGGTCGGCTGGCTTCTCCCGCAAGGGGACCGGCTGGCGGTCGGTGCGAAGCGGCTACCAGCGCCATCACTACTGGACGTCGACCCGCTCTGGCAGCGTCAGCCGTACCGGAGTATGGAAGGTCACCCTGGATGCACCTGGGAGCTATCGGGTCCTGGTCAAGGTCCCCAGGAATGACTCGACGACTCGATCGGCTCGCTACAAGATCCGGACTGCCGAGGGCTTCGTCACGCGGCGCGTCAACCAGCGCCGGCACCAGGGGGACCTGGTCAGCCTCGGCGTCCACCAGCTGGGGACCATCGGTCTGGTGCGCCTGACAGACATGACGAGAGAGCCAGCCGGCAGCGGCAGGCGGGTCGCCTTCGACGTGGTCATGTTCATCCCGGTCGACGCCGTTGCATCTGAGGCAGGCAGCTCGCGGCAGCCCGAGGCGAGCGCGGCGGGCTTGCCCCGCCAAGGCAAGGATCGACCGTCCCCGTCTTCGGTGACGCCTGCCGCGTCGAGCGCGAACGCCGAACCCCGACCGGCCGGCTTGCCGTCGCCCAACCCGGGCGAGGTCGGCCAGTCGTCGCCACCGACCACGCCAGAGCCCTCACCAGCGACGCACGACTGATCCTGCCTGGGGCGGTCGGATCTGCCGCCCCGGGTCGCGATGACACGCGCCCCCCTAGGAACGCGACAAATGGCCCTTCCGAATCCGCCCGACGGCGCTAGCGGTCGCGGTCAGGATGGTGTCTCATGAGTCGTGGTCGGACGTGCCCGCTGAAGGAGGTCCACGATGAGCACCACGGTCGTGAAGCGCCCGATGAGGAGCCTGCTGCGCTGGCTTGACGACAAGCACATCGACTACGAGGTCCATGAGCACCAACGTGCCCTGACGGCGCTGGCCACGGCTCGGGCCGAAGGCGTGGATCCCAAGACGTTCGGGAAGGTCATCTGGGTGCGCACCGCAGAGAGCAAGGATGCCCTCGTCATCGTCGACGCCGAGGACCATCTCGATCTGCGCAAGGCGCGCGAGGTCCTCAGGTCGAAGAAGGTGGTCCTCGTCGAAGAGGACCAGATCAGGCAGTTGGCGCCCGAGTGCGACCCCGGGTCGATGCCGGCCGTCGGGGACTTGTTCGGACTGCCGACCTACGCCGACTTCGCCGTGGCATCGGCACCGGAGGTCAGCTTCAACGCCGGGAGCCATGCGTATGCTGTGCGCGTCGACCGAGCTGCCTGGGAGGAAGCGCTCGGGGTCGTCTATGCCGACCTCGCTGCCGACCGCTGGCACGAGACGCCGCGCTACCAGCCCTGATACAAGCCGTCCAGCACGACCTCCAGGTCTTCGCCACGATCGAGGGGGATCGACATGCGCATCCTTGTCGCCACCGACGGCTCCGAGTGTGCCGACGTCGCCATCGATCTGGTGGCCTCGGTCGACTGGCCGAGACCGTCCACGATCCACGCGGTCGAGGCGGTCTCGAGCGGGGTCGCCGTGTTCGGTGGACCGTGGCCACCCATCCCACCCGTCGACACCTCGAGCTTCGACGGAGCCATTCGCGAACAGGCGGAGAAGCACCTCGACGCGGCCACGGTGCGCCTGCGCGGTCCGGGTCGCACGGTGGAGTCGTCGGCCGCCGCTGGGCGCGCCGCAGACGTCATCATCGCCACCGCCACCGATGCCGCAGCTGACCTGATCGTGGTCGGCAGCCGCGGTCACGGCACACTCGAGTCGATGCTCCTGGGCTCCGTCTCGGCCGAGGTGGTCGACCGGGCGCGTATCCCGGTCCTGGTGGCACGTCGCCGGACGATCGGCGACGTGGTCTTCGCCTGGGACGGATCTGCCGGCGCCGAACAGGCAGCCGAGCTGCTGCTGGAGTGGGACATCTTCGGCGCGTCGGAGATCCGCGTCGTCAGCATCACCGACGTCGAGCCATCGTGGTGGCTCGATCCCAGCATGGTGGGGGAGGAGGCTGCAGCTGAGGTCCATGCCCACCTGGCCGAGCCCTCGCGGCGGCAGCACGAGCACCTCGCCCGCGAGATGGCGGACGCTCTGCTGGAAGCCGGACTACGGGCGCGACCGGAGTGCCGCGATGGCGACCCCGCGGCCGAGATCCTGGCGACCGCGACGACGATGGCTGCCGGCCTCGTCATCGTCGGTACGCACGGCCGCACTGGTCTGACCCGGTTGCTCATGGGAAGCGTGGCTCGCAACGTCCTCCATCATGCGCCGTGCTCGGTGCTCATCGTGCATGCTCGCCAGCCACAAGCTGGATCAGGCTAGTCCTGGCTCCGATCGACCGGCCTGCCTGGCCGACATGGCGGGGCGTCTGCTCCGATGGCCTATCGGCGGTACCCTGAACGCGTCGTGTCATCTTTCCTCCTCGCGCGTCATCTCACCTCGCTCGCGGTCGCCCTGTGCCTGGTCGTTGGGTCGTACGTGGGGGCCGCGGCGCAAGCGGCCGACCCGGCGCCATCGCCCAGCCCGGTACCGTCGTCCGCGATCGTGGATGAGCCCCTGGCCGGCACCTGGGACGTCCTCGCCTTCGACGCCTGGGACGACGGACTGGAGGAGCCCTCGCCGGGGGTGACGCTGACGGCCGTGCTGCTGCCCGGTGGGCGCCTCGAAGGCGAGACGGGCTGCGGGGACTACTTCGGCGGCTACACCCTCGAAGGGGACCGCCTCGGCATGGGCATCATCAGCAAGGGTCCCGATCCGTGTGACGTCCAGACGACCGAAGAGGCTGTGCGCTATTCCGTCGCGCTGGAGGCCGTCGTCGGCTGGCGGCCTGCCGAGCTGGGCGTGGAGCTGCTGGACGCGTCTGGCGACGTCCGCATCGTGCTGGCCCGCGGCGGTGACCAGGGTCTGACCGGGAGCTGGGTGGTCGAGCGCTATACGCGCGCCAACGGCAAGCCGGCAACGCCCCTCGCCGACGGGCCCATCGAGCTCACGTTCGATGCGGATGGCAACGTGCTCGGCAGCAGCGGCTGCCGGCTGCTGGAGGGCCGCTATACGAGTACCCGCGACCAGGTCGTGGTCGCGCCGGTGGAGGCCACTGGCTTGCCCTGCGAGGGCGATGCGCGCGGGCAGGAACGGCGTCTGCTGCGCATCCTCGATGAGGTCGTGTTCTGGCAGCGCACCAGCACCCGCCTGGTCCTTGCCGATGGTTCGGCCGCGCCCTTGCTGGAGATGCGCCTCGTCGCGGGAGTCGCCGAAGATGCCGATCCAGGAGCGTCTCCGGCAGCCGGCGCGTGACGCCGACACAGCCGGGGTCACGGCGCGTGGGCGCCTCGGCCATCCTGAACCTCGGCATCATCGTCATCGGCCTGGCCGCTATCGCCGGGCTGCTCCTGCTGAACGTGACCGCTGACGACGACGCCTCATCCGGTGGGCCGCTGGAGCTCTCCCTGCAGCTGGATCAGGTAGCTGAAGGCTTCGATGCTCCTGTCTTGCTGGCAGGGGCGGGTGACGGCAGCGGTGACCGCCTGGTGGTCGAGCAGGACGGACGCATCCTGCGTCTGGCGCCAGACGGTGTCGTGCACGACCAGCCCTGGCTCGACATCCGTGATCGTGTCCTGCATCACCACGAGCGTGGCCTGCTGGGCCTCGCGCTCCATCCTGCCTACGCCCAGAACGGCCGCTTCTTCGTCACCTACTCGCGGCGTGAGGATGGCGCCACGTCCATCAGCGAGTTCACCGCTCCTGTCGGCAGGGCAGCGGAGCCGGGGGCAGTCGAGGCCACCGAGCGGGCACTGCTCACGATCGCGCAGCCCTCGACCATGCACAAGGCCGGCATGCTGGCCTTCGATCACGCTGGCATGCTGCTGGCGTCCATCGGCGATGGCAGCACCGGCAACGATCCGCTCGGCAACGGGCAGGATCGAGCCTCCCTCCTGGGCAAGCTGCTGCGGCTCGACGTCGATCGTGGCTGGCCCTATGCCACGCCCCCCGACAACGGCTTCGCGAGCGACCCGGGCGCCAGGCGGGAGCTGCACGCGATCGGTCTCCGCAACGCGTGGCGTTTCAGCGTCGACTCGCAGACCGGCGACATCTACCTCGGCGACGTCGGCCAGGGCGAGTGGGAAGAGGTCGACGTGCTGCGACCCGACGCGACCACACCATCCTTCGGCTGGAGCGAGATGGAAGGACCGGACTGCTTCTACGGCAAGCCCTGCGACCCGGAGGCGCATATCCTCCCGGCCGTGGCCTATCCACACGTAGACGGAGACGTCGGCCACTGCAGCGTCATCGGCGGCTACGCCTACCGCGGCACGGCAGGCTCACTGCCCCAAGGCACGTACCTCTATGCCGACTACTGCAGCGGCACCATCTGGGCCGTGCCGGCCTCGCAGCTGATGGCCGGCACGGCGCAGCCGCCGGCCGCCGGCCGCGTGCCCCCTGAGCTGGGCCAGGTAGTCTCCTTCGGGCAGGACGACGCGCTCGAGCTGTACCTGCTCACCAGCGCCGGCTACGTGCTGGGTATCAACGGCACAGAACCCGCGTAGGGCCGCGCCGGGCTCGGCCTACTCCAGCGCCAGGCGGCGCAACACCGTCGGCAGGATGCCGCCGTTGCGGTAGTAGTCGACCTCGATACCGCCGTCGAGCCTGACGATCGCCTCGAAGCGGATGTCGCCGGCTTCCGTACGCGCGACGATGGTGACGCTGGAGCGCGGCGCCAGGTCGTCATCGAGCCCCAGCACATCGAAGCCCTCGCTGCCGCTGAGGCCGAGCGAGGCGGCGTTCTCGCCCGGCAGGTACTGCAACGGCAGGACGCCCATGCCCACGAGGTTGGAGCGGTGGATGCGCTCGTACGACTCGGCCAGCACGGCGCGGACACCGAGCAGGCGCGTGCCCTTGGCGGCCCAGTCGCGGGAGCTGCCGCTGCCGTACTCCTTGCCGGCCAGGATGAGCAGTGGCGTGCCCTCGGCGGCGTAGCGCATGGCGGCGTCGTAGATGAACATCGGTTCGCCGCCGGGCTGGAAGGTGGTGTACGGGCCCTCCTGCTCGGCCAGCGCGTTCTTCAGGCGGATGTTGCCGAAGGTGCCGCGCATCATGACCTCGTGGTGGCCACGCCGGGCACCGTACGAGTTGAACTGCGACGGGGTCACACCCCGCTCCTGCAACCATCGGCCGGCCGGGCTCCAGGCTGGGATGACCCCGGCCGGTGAGATGTGGTCGGTGGTCACCGAATCGCCCAGCATGGCCAGCACACGCGCACCGCTGATGCCACCGATGGGCTCGGGCTCCGGCGTCAGGCCGGCGAAGAAGGGCGGAGCCGCGATGTAGTCGGAAGCCGCGTTCCACTCGTAGCGGTCGCCTTCCGGCACCGGCAGTGCACGCCAGCGCTCATCGCCCTCGAAGACGCTGGCGTAGGTGCTGCGGAACAGCTCCGGTGTGACGGCGCCGGCGATGGCGTCGCGGATCTCGTCGGCCCTGGGCCAGATGTCGGCGAGGTAGACCGGCTGGCCGTCGGCGCCGGTCCCCAGGGGCTCGTGTTCAAGGTCGATGTCCACCCGGCCGGCCAGCGCGAAGGCCACGACCAGCGGCGGCGACGCCAGGTACGAGGCCTTCACCAGCGGGTGGATCCGCCCCTCGAAGTTGCGGTTGCCCGAGAGGACCGCAGCCACCACCAGGTCATGCTCCTCGACGGCGGTCGAGATGCCGTCGTCGAGTGGGCCGCTGTTGCCGATACAGGTGGTGCAGCCATAACCCACGACGTCGAAGCCGAGCGCCTCGAGCGAGGGCAGGAGGTCCGCGCCGCGCAGGTACTCGGTCACCGCCCGCGAGCCCGGTGCCAGGCTGGTCTTGACGGTGGGGCCGACCGACAGGCCACGGGCGACGGCATGGCGCGCCAGCAGGCCGGCGCCGACCATGACGCTCGGGTTGGAGGTGTTGGTGCAGCTGGTGATAGCCGCGATCGCCACCGAGCCGGTGGCCATCGAGGCGGTCGTACCAGCGGCCACCACGGGCACGCGAGGGTAGCCCGCTCCGTTGTCGCCGGGGGGCGGGAAGTCACGCTCGAAGGCTGCGCGCAGCTCGGACAGGACGATGCGGTCCTGCGGCCGGCGCGGGCCGGCCACGCTGGGCGTGACGCTGGCAAGGTCCAGCTCGAGAGCCTCGTCGAACTCCGGTTCGGCACCCGGCAGGCGCCACAGGCCCTGCTCCTTGGCATAGGCCTCGACCAGCGGCACGCGTTCGTCACGCCCGGTGAGGCGCAGGTACGCCAGCGTCTCCTCGTCGATGGGGAAGATGCCCGTGGTGGCGCCGTACTCGGGCGCCATGTTGGCGAGGGTGGCGCGGTCGGCCAGCGCCAGCGAAGCGAGGCCGTCCCCGTAGAACTCCACGAACTTGCCCACCACACCGTGAGAGCGCAGCAGCTGGCTGACCACGAGCACGAGGTCCGTGGCGGTGCTGCCCTGCGGCAGTGCTCCGTGGAGACGGACACCCACGACCTTGGGCAGCGGCTGGTACAGCGGTTGGCCCAGCAGGACCGCCTCGGCCTCGATGCCGCCGACGCCGTAGCCAAGGATGCCCAGGCCGCTGATCATGGTGGTGTGCGAATCGGTGCCCACGAGGGTGTCGGGGAAGGCGACGGTCTGGCCCTCGGCATCCTCGCGCAGGCTGACCACGTCGGCCAGGAACTCGAGGTTGACCTGGTGGATGATGCCGGTGCCGGGCGGGACGACGCGGAAGCCGCGCAGCGCGGTCTGGGCCCAGCGCAGCAACTGGTAGCGCTCGCCGTTGCGCTCGTACTCGCGCTCCACGTTGAAGGCGAAGGCGTCCGCCGAGCCGAAGCGATCGACCTGCACGCTGTGATCGATGACCAGGCTGGCCGGAACCAGCGGGTTGATGCGCGCCGGGTCGCCGCCCAGCTCGGCCATGGCGTCACGCATGGCGGCAAGGTCGACCACCGCGGGCACACCGGTGAAGTCCTGTAGCAGCACTCGCCCGGGCATGAAGGGGATCTCGATGTCACTCTCGCCACCGGGTGCCCACGCTGCCAGCGCGGCCACGTCCTGGGCGCCGGCTCCGCCTGTCGCGCTGTGGCGCAGCACGTTCTCCAGCAGCACCTTGACGGTGAAGGGGAGGCGATCCAGCTGATCGCTGACGGCATCGAGGCGATAGATGGTGCAGGCAGCGTCGCCCACGCGCAGACGGGCGCGAGCGTCGTGTGCTGGGGACGTGGACATCGATGCCATGAGGCGAGCTCCATTCAGAAGGCGCGGCGGGCGCGCTCGAGTCTCGGCTCCTGACGGGAGTGCCCGCCTCGGGTCGGTCGGATGTGCGTTCAGCAGGAGTATACGACCGGGCATCCGGCCCGATAGTCTGTGCCTGTGAATGAGACGCACGGCGCACCCGGCCACCATCACCCCCATCCACCCGGCGATCCGAGTGGCCATCCCCGCATCGGCTTCGTCGGTGCCGGGCGGGTGGGCTGTGCCCTGGCGGTGGCCTTCGGTCGAGCCGGCTGGCCGGTGGTAGCCGTAGCCACCCGCGACGCCGGGCGCGAGGCGAGGTTCCTGGACCTGGTGCCGAGCGCGCGCGCCGCGCCCACGGCCGCGGCCATCGCCGACGACGTCGACCTCGTCTTCGTGACCGTTCCCGACGATGCCATCGCCGACGTGGCTGCCAGCCTGCGCCTCTATGCCGGCCAGGCGGCCGTGCACACGTCAGGCGCGCTGGACTCGCGTGTGCTCGAGCCGGCCCGGGCGGCGGGTACCCAGACCGGATCGTTCCATCCCATGGTCGCCTTCGCCGAACAGGAGGCGGCCCTGGCCGCTCTCCCGCATGCCACCATCGCGGTCGAGGGCGATGAAGAGCTGGTGGCGCTCCTGGGTCGACTCGCGAGCGACATCGGTGCGCAGCCGGTGCGCCTGCCGCCGACCGGCAAGACTGCCTATCACGCGGCTGCCGTGCTCGCCGGTGGCGGCGTCATCGGGCTCCTCGACGGCGTCGCGGAGGTCGCGCGCGCAGCCGGCCTGGACGAAGCCGGGGCGCTCGCGATCTACCTGCCCCTCATCCGGCAGGCGCTCGCCAATGCCGAACGCATGGGCATCACGGCCGCCCTTACCGGCCCCTTCGTACGCGGCGATGTCGGCACCGTTCGCGACCACCTGGCGGCCCTCTCACGACTGTCACCCGGGGCCCTTGAGCTGTACCGCGCCACGGCCCGGCGTGAGCTGGCCATCGCCGTCGCCCGCGGCGAGCTCGATGAGGCACGCGCCGAACCGCTGCGACGCCTGCTCGAAGACGGATAGGCGGTACCATCGCCACATGCAGCGAGGCGTCGGTTCGATCCGGGTCAGACATCGGGGAACGCGGTTCGTGTCACCGGCCGCGACCGGCCGCTCGCCCCATCCGCTCTCGCGAGCGCATTCGCGCATCAAGCCGGGCATCCCCCGTGCCGCACGGGCCGCGGCGGAACGCGACCCTCTCGGTGCCATACGTCGCTCTGCCCGCAGTCTGACGCCGGACGGACCGGCTGCGACGGCTCCCCGGGCTCCCATCCGGCCGGCGTCCATCCATTGGTCCACCCCGCGCCGGGCGCTCCGCGACCCGCGCTCGTTCCGCGCGCTGCCGCCGACTCGCTGACGTGGCCCGGGCCCGCCTGCGACCCGAGCGCAGCCTCCCGGTCGAGCAGGCCTTCTCCGCCGGTGGCGTCGTCATCCGTGATGGAACCCATGGTCCCGAGCTGGTGCTGGGCCGCCGCCGACGTGATCGCCAGCGCTCGGTCTGGTCGCTGCCCAAGGGCACACCCGAGGCTAACGAGACGCCGGCCGAAACGGCTCTGCGCGAGGTGACCGAGGAGACCGGCCTCGCGGTCCGCATCCTCGCCCCGATCGGCGACATCCACTATCGCTTCGTACGTGGCGGCCGGCGCATCGACAAGACCGTGCACTACTACCTCATGGAGCCCGTCGGCGGCGACCTCTCGGCGCACGATCACGAGTTCGAGGAGGTGCGCTGGTTCAGCCTGGTCGAGTCGGACTCGGTGATGCAGTTCGCGACCGAGCGGGAGATCGTGGCGCGCGCGTTGCCGTTGGCGGACGCGGTCTGAGACGATGCCGACCAGACGGACCGCGCTGTATGGCCTCCACGTCGGCCTCGGCGCGCGTTTCACCGAGTTCGGTGGCTGGGAGATGCCCGTCCGCTACGGTTCCATCATCGACGAGCACCACGCCGTGCGACGCGCGGCCGGCCTGTTCGACCTCTCGCACATGGGCGAGTTGCGAGTCAGTGGGCCCGGAGCGGCCACGGGGCTCGCCCACGCCCTGGTGAATGACCCGGGGCGGCTGCTGACCGGGCGCGCCGGCTACTCCCTGCTCTGTGCCCCGGACGGAGGGGTCATCGACGACCTCATCGTCTACCGCCTGGCGGAGGATGTGTTCCTGGTGGTGCCCAACGCCTCCAACCGTGAGATCGTCGTCGCCGAGCTCCGTGAGCGCCTGGCTCGCTACGAAGCGGTACTCGCTGACGAGACGATGGACACGTCCCTGCTGGCCGTGCAGGGTCCGGCCGCCGCCTCCATCCTGGCGGACCTGACCGATCTCGACCTCCGGTCCCTGCGCAACTACGGCGTCGCCGAGGCCGTGGTCGCCGGCACCTCGGCGCTGGTCGCACGCACCGGCTACACCGGTGAGGACGGCTTCGAGCTGTTCGTCGCCTGGTCGGCCGGTCCGGCCCTCTGGGAGGCGCTCAGCGTCGCCGGCGGGCCCGCCGGTCTGCGACCCTGCGGGCTGGGTGCGCGTGACACGCTGCGACTGGAGGCGGGCATGCCGCTCTACGGCAACGAGCTCGACCGCGACACCACGCCCCTCGAGGCCGGCCTGGGCTGGGTCGTCGAGCTGGACCACGATTTCGTCGGTCGCGAGGCCCTCCTCGCAGCAGCTGGCCGACCGTTGCACCGCCGGCTGGTGGGCCTGGTGCTGCGCGCTCGTGGCATCGCTCGCCACGGCTATCCGGTGACGCGAACCGACGACCCCGCGCCCATCGGTCACGTCACCAGCGGCAGCCAGTCGCCCACGCTGGGCGAGGCCATCGCCATGGCCTACGTTCCGCTGGCTGACGCCGCCGCGGGTACCATGCTCGACATCGTCGTCCGCGGGACTGCCGTGCCCGCCGAGGTCGTGCCGTTGCCGTTCTATCGCCGCGCGGGCCGCTGAGCCCGGACCGGTTGGCCCGCCGGGGGTTCGGGCCGAAATGACCGCTGGAGGACTCTGACGTGGATGTACCCGAGACGCTTCGCTACTCCAAGGACCACGAGTGGCTGCGTACCGAGGACGGTGAGGCCGTCGTCGGCATCACCGCCTATGCGGCCGATGAGCTGGGTGATGTCGTCTTCGTCGAGCTCCCCGAGGTCGGTCGCCAGCTGCAGAAGGACGAGACGTTCGGGGTGATCGAGTCGGTCAAGACGGCCAGCGACCTGTTCGCGCCCGTCGCCGGTGAGGTCATCGCGGTCAACGGCGCCCTGGCTGACGATCCCGAGCTGGTCAACAGCGAGCCGTACGAGGGCGGCTGGATGGTGCGTCTCCGCCTCGACGATCCCGCCGCCGGCGCAGACCTGATGGACGCCGCCGCCTACGGCGCATCCCTCGACGGCTGACAGCGTGGTCTACGGTCCCCACACCGCCGCCGACCGCGAGCAGATGCTCGCTGCCCTCGGCCTCGATTCGGTCGAGCGACTCTTCGACGACATCCCCGAGGCGGTGCGCGCAGCTGCGCTCGACCTGCCGGAGTCGGTATCTGAGCTGTCACTGAGTCGCGAGCTGGAAGCGCTGGCAGCGCGCAATCGCACGGGCCTGGTGTCGTTCCTGGGTGCCGGGGTCTACTCGCATCACATCCCGGCAGCCGTGGATGCGGTGGTCTCGCGCGGCGAGTTCTACACCGCCTACACGCCCTACCAGCCGGAGATCAGCCAAGGCACGTTGCAGAGCATCTACGAGTTCCAGTCGCTCATCGCCGAGCTCACCGGCCTGCCCGTGGCGTCCGCCTCGCACTACGACGGCGCGGCCGCGACGGCGGAGGCGGCGTTGATGACGGTGCGCGCCACGCGCCGCGATCGTGTGCTCATCAGCCGCGCCGTCCACCGCCACTACGTGGAGGCGGCGCGGACCTATTTCGCCCCCGGCAGTCGCCATATCGAGGAGCTGCCGACCGGCCCCGACGGCACCACCGACCTGGCGGCGCTGGAAGCTGCCTTGGCCGATGGCGAGCGCCCCGTGGCCGGCGTGGTGATGGGCCAGCCCAATGCCTTCGGGCTGCTGGAGCCGATGGCCCAGGCGAGCGAGCTGGCACACGCGGCTGGGGCGCTGTTCGTGGCCGTGGTCGAGCCGGTGTCGCTGGCGGTGCTGGCGCCACCGGGGGACTATGCCGCAGACATCGCGGCGGGGGAGGGACAGCCGTTGGGCATCGCGCCCCAGTACGGTGGGCCCTACCTGGGTCTCCTGGCGTGCAGCCAGCCCTTGCTGCGACAGATCCCCGGCCGTCTCGTCGGCCGCACCTCCGACCTGGACGGTCGCCGCGCCTTCGTCATGACCCTCCGTGCGCGTGAGCAGGACATCCGGCGTGACAAGGCAGCCAGCAACATCTGCACCAACCAGGCGCTGTGCGCGCTCGCCGCCACGACGTACCTGGCCACGCTCGGACCACACGGTCTGCGCGATGTGGCCGCGGCCGGCGCCGCCACCGCGGCGCGCCTCGAAGACGCCCTCGGCACAGCCGGCTTCAGGCGTGTCCACACGGCGCCCTATCTCAACGAGTTCGCCGTCCATGTTCCCGGGGCGGTCGCGGCCCACGCGGCGCTCATCGACAGGGGTGTGCTGGCCGGTCTGCCGCTGGCGCGCTGGTATCCCGACGACCCGGCCCTGGCCGAGGCGCTGCTCGTCTGCGCCACCGAGCTGACCACCGACGCCGATATCGCGCGCCTCGTCGATGGCCTCACCGAGGTGACGGCATGACCGAGCCGCACCTCGCCACCAACCGCCCGCTGCTGGTGCCCGAGAAGGCGCGTCGTTCGGCCGTGGGCCCGGACCTGCAGCCGACGCTGGCGGAGCTGCACGCTCCAGGTCGATCCTCGTTCAAGGTGCCGCACGCGCCGGCCGATGCCCTTGACCGGCTGCCCGCCGAGCACCGCCGCGCCACACCGCCGGGTCTGCCCGAGATCGACGAGCCCACGGTGGTGCACCACTTCGTCCACCTCTCCCACCTCAACTACTCGGTCGACGGCGGCATCTACCCGCTGGGCTCGTGCACGATGAAGTACAACCCCAAGGTCAACGAGTGGGCCGCCCGTCTGCCGGGCTTCGCCGCGCTGCACCCGCTCGTGCCGGATACGCTGGCGCAGGGGACGCTGGAGCTGATGTGGACGTTGCAGCAGCAGCTGGGCGAGATCGGCGGATTCCCCGGAGTCTCGCTGCAGCCGGCCGCCGGGGCGCATGGCGAGCTCACCGGCATCCTGGTCATCCGTGCCTACCATCTCGCTCGTGGCGACATCGAGCGCGATGAGGTCATCGTGCCCGATTCATCCCACGGCACCAATCCGGCGACCGCATCGATGGCCGGCTTCAAGACCGTCACCATCACCTCCGGGCCCGACGGCATGGTCGATATCGACGCGCTGCGCGAGGCGCTCGGTCCGCGCACGGCCGCGGTGATGCTGACCAACCCCTCCACGCTGGGCCTGTTCGAGCACCACGTGGTCGAGCTGCTCGACGCCGTCCACGCGGCCGGTGCCCTGGCCTACATGGACGGCGCCAACATGAACGCCGTGCTGGGCCACTTCCGTCCCGGTGTAGCCGGCTTCGACGTGATGCACTTCAACCTGCACAAGACGTTCTCCACGCCCCACGGCGGGGGCGGCCCGGGAGCGGGCCCCGTCGCCGTTGCCGAGCACCTGCTGCCGTTCCTGCCCGAGCCGCTGGTGGTGCGCGACGCCGACGGCAGCTTCCGCCTGGAGCGAGCCGGCGAGCGAGCCGGGACCATCGGCCGCATGCGCGCTTACCACGGCAGTGCCGGCATCCTGGTGCGTGCCTTCGCCTACATCCGCGCCCACGGGGGCCCTGGCTTGCGCCAGGTCAGCGAAGACGCCGTGCTGGCGGCCAACTACCTCCGCCAACGTGTCGGGGAGGCCTACCAGCTGCCCTACCCGGGGCCCTGCAAGCACGAGTTCGTAGCCAGCGCCAGCGCCATCAAGGCCGAGACCGGCGTGCGCACCTACGACATCGCCAAGCGCCTCATCGACCACGGCTATCACCCGCCCACCATCTACTTCCCCCTCCTCGTGGACGAGTGCCTGCTGATCGAGCCCACCGAGACCGAATCGGTCGAGACGCTCGATGCCTTCGCTGACGCCCTCATCGAGGTGGCGCGTGAAGCTCACCAGGACCCCGCTCTGCTCGCTGACGCGCCCCACGATGCACCCGTGCGCCGCCTCGACGAGACCACCGCCGCACGCAAGCCCGACCTGCGCTGGGAGCCCCTTGCCGGCGTGGAGACCGCGTGCCCCCGGTAGGCCTCCAGCGTCTGCGTCTCCCGGGGCTTGCCCTGATCGCTGTGCTCGCCGTCGGCGCCTGCCTCTCCGACCCCACGCCCACCCTGTCCCCCAGTCCTGAGCCGACCCCGACCTCGCTGGCGACGGCCCAGCCGTCACCCACACCCGCCCCGACCTCGCGTGCCAATGACGGACGCACCCTGGTGGTGATGGCGCCTGAGCATCCCACCCGCCTGCTCCCCAGCGATAACCCCAACGCCACCGAGCGCCTCCTGGTCGACGTGCTCTACGACCCGCTCTACCGGCTCGATGAGCGACAGCGGGCCATACCGGAGGTAGCCAAGGAGCTGCCGCAGATCAGCGACGACGGTCTGACCTGGACGATCCCCATCAAGGTCGATGCCCGCTTCCACAGCGGCGCCAAGCTGCGCGCCGACGACGTCACCTTCTCGCTGCGGATGGCCGCCTCACCCTCGTGCCCGCTCGGTCGCACCCTGTGTGAGACCGTGCGCACCTACATGGACGGCAGTCCCGAACGAGAGGACAACCTCGTCACTATCAAGCTCAAGGAGCCGTACGCACCCTTCCTGACCGAGGCCCTGGGCCGCCTGCCCATCCTCAGCGAGGACGACGTCAAGAAGGCCACCGACGAGCTCATCGCCGCAGCCGGCCGCCTCAACGAGAACCGGCCCGACCGCGTCATCGCCGACATCACCACGCAGACCCTGCGCGACGAGTGCCTTGCCGATGAACCACCCGATGGTTGTCTGCTGCGGGACTACCGCGAGGATCTCGAACAGATCTTCACGCGAGCCCGCATCGACCTGCCGCCGCGTGCACCGTATGTCGACGAGACGGGCCTCTTCGACGAGGACACCTACCTGGCCGACCTGCTGAAGCGCCTGGAGGCCCTGGCGCAGGTCTTCGACAGCGAGGACAGTGACAAGAACTCGGCCGCCCTGGGACTGCTCGATGCCACGGTCGAGCCGTTCGGTGGCGGTCCCTACCAGCTGGTCAGCATCGAGGAGGACGGCACCTACGTCCTCGAGGCCAACCCCAAGCACACTCGTACGGCTCCGCAGATCGAGAAGATGGAGGTGCGTATCGAGCGCAATCCCTCGGTCGCCACGACGCGACTGCTGACCGGAGAGGCTGACTGGATCCTGCAGGTCACGCCCGAGCAGGCCGATGTGATCGATGGCTCGCCCGGCTTCAGCGCCGCCACGCGACCGGTCGACACGCAGTTCGGCGTGCTCTTCAACGTCCGGCCAGATCGCATCTACTTCGACCTGGACACCAGGCGCGCGTTCATCAGCTGCATCGACCACGCCGGCCTGGCGACCGCGCTCGACGCCGAGCGCCCGCTGGCGACCACGCCCTTCACCGCCAGCTCCTGGGCGCAGCCCGAGGCAAGCCTCCGGCCACGCGACGTGGAGGCCGCCAACGCCTTGCTCGATGCCGGCGGCTGGCCCATGGCCACCGACGGCGTGCGGGTGCGCGAGGACGGCACGCGCCTGTCCACCACCATCGCGGTGCGCCCGACCAGCGTCGACCTCTTCACCTTCGCCAACGATGCCGCCGAGCAGCTGCGCGACTGCGGCATCGAGCTCATCGTGGAGGAGCTCGACCTCACCGGCGACACCATGCTCAACCAGCTGCGCTGGCCCAACGACTTCGACACCCTGCTCTGGCTGCGCCGGCTCGGCCCCGATCCGGATTCGGCCGTTCGCGCGTTCGAGTCCTCGCGTTCGACCAGCGAGGACAATATCGCCGACGAGAACCCCAGCGGCTTCACCTCCGAGCTTGTCGACTTCTGGGTGGCCTCGGCCCGTGACACCTACGACGAAGCCGAGCGCGTAGAGGCGTACGCTGAGGTGCAGGCGGAGATCGAGAAGCTGGTGCCCTATTGGCCGCTCTGGTACGAGTCGGCCACCAGCGCCGTCTCATCCCGCCTTCGCGGTCCCGATGGCCCCATCGATCCCGCGGTCTCGCGCTACGACTGGGATATCTCCAGCTGGACGCTGCAGGCCGAGCCGGCGGCCTAGTGTCGACTGGGACCATAGGTCGCTTGAGCGGGCGACCTATGGCACTCACGGTGGACCCGACGATAGAGGCTCTATACACTCAACCGCCTGTGGCCGCTCCACGGGAGACGTGAACCTGCGTACACGAAAGGGAGGGAGCGGCAGTCGAGAGCCCCAACGCGATCGTCATCGCCAAGACGGCGACGCGCCACAGAGGAGGAACCTCTCTGATGAGTCCAGGCAAGAAGCGCGGTTTCGCGCTCGGAGCCGCGGTCGCCCTGGCCACCACGGCCTTTGCGGCGCCGGTGGCGGCCCAGGTGGACAACGTCGACGATCGATGCTCAGCCAGGAGGGCGACTACGTTCCCGAGGCGGGCACGCCCGGCGGGACGGTCGTCATCGCCGACTGGCAGATCCCCGACCAGCTGAACCCCTACTACATCTCGGCCTTCGTCAATAGCCAGGTCAGTGCCGCGGCGTTCGATCAGATGTGGGACGTGTCGGCCGAAGGCAAGTACATCGCCGAGCAGGCGACGAGCATCCCCAGCATCGCCAACGGTGGCGTGCGCATCGATGCTGAGCCCACCGCCGAGTGCGCCAACGTCCGCGAGGGCTTCGAGGGCATCCCCGGCTTCGAGATGGACGTCGAGATGCGCCCCGGGCTCCTCTGGAGCGACGGCGAGCCGCTCGACCTGAACGACTACAAGTACACCTTCGAATGGGTCCTCGACCCGGACAACACGGGGCTCTGGCCGAGCACCGACGGCTACGACCTCATCGATAGCTTCGAGATCTCCGAGGATGGTCTCTCCGGGACCGTCCACTTCTGCACCGGGTTCACCGGCTACCTGGGCCTCTTCAACTATCCGGCCCTGCCCGAGCACTACATGTCCCAGATCCCCGTTGTCGACGCAGCGGAGATGTCCTACCCGGTCGCGCCGGCCATCGTGGATGCGCCGGTCTCCGGCCCGTTCAAGTACGCCAGCGCCAGCCCCAGCGCCATCGAGCTGGTGCGCAACGACAACTGGGTCAGCCCCTGGACGGGTGAGCCGGCCTATCTCGACCGCGTCGTCTACAGCTTCTACGACGGCTCCAAGGACGCCATGATCGCGGCCTTCCTGGCCGGTGAGATCGACCTGGCGACCGACCTCCAGCAGGGCGACTACACGGCCATCGCCGGCGTTGACCCCAGCATCGGTGAAGTCCGCATCAAGCCAGCCTGGGAGTACGAGCACTTCGACTTCAACCAGGCCAACGTCGAGCCGGGCAAGGGTCATCCCGCGCTGGCCGACCCCAACGTTCGCTTCGCCATGGCCTCCGCCATCAACAAGGACGAGCTGTATGAGGTCGTGTGGCCCGGCGTGCCGCTCGGTGAGTTCGAGCCCTGCAGCCCCGTGCCGCCAGGCCTCTACTACCGCACGGAAGAAGGCCTGACCTGCATCGAGTACGACCCGGAATTGGCTGTGAAGCTACTTGACGAGTCCGGCTGGGTCGACACGGACGGCGACGGCATCCGCGACAAGGATGGCGTCTCCATGACCTTCCAGCACTGCACGACCGGTGCGGGCTACCGTGTTGCCTCCGGCGACTATCTCGCCAGTGTCTACCGTGATCTGGGCATCGAGCTCATCAACACCGCCGCGCCGGAGACCATCTTCGCCGGCTGGAACGAAGCCAGCCCCGACGCTGAATGCAACCTGACCCGAGGCAACTACGACACCACCGAGTTCGCCTGGGTCTCGTCGTTCGACCTCTTCGGCAACACTTACACCGTCTACCACTCCAACTGGATCCCCCGGGAGGAGAACAACGGTGGCGGCGCCAACTTCGTCCGCCTTTCGGATCCCGCATGGACGCGGCCCTGGACGAGCTGTTCGGTGCCACCGACCAGGCAGAGGCCGTGGCCCTGGCTCATGAGATCCAGGCCGTCCACACCGAGCTGCAGCCCGAGGTCGTGCTCTATTACCGGAGCAACGTCCGCGGCGTCAACTCGAACCTCGGCAACTACCTCCAGAACCCTGGCACGGCCAGCGACATGTGGAACATCGGGGACTGGTATCTGAACCAGTAGTCCATTCCACACGCTTCACCTGAGACGTGAAGACCGACTCGGGTGGCCGCCGTTCGGCCACCCGAGTCGGCTCCCTGTTTTGGGGGTCGAACGACCCCTCCTTCGATAGCCTGCTACCAGGTCTAGGGCTGCCTCGTTGACCACCTACATCATCCGCCGGCTGCTGGGCCTGATCCCGCTTTTCATCGGGGTCGTCATCCTCAGCTACCTGCTCCTGCTCATGGCTCCGGGTGGGCCGGCTGGCTCTGTCCAGGCCAATCCTCGGATGACCCAGGAGATGAAGGAGGCGTGGCTCAACCGCTGGTGCCTGGAGGATTCCAAGGACCCGGCCGCGATCCTGCGCATGTTTGGCGGGTGGACCGGCGTCCTCAATTGCCGCCGCGATGGCCTGGACGCTTTCTTCTCGGATGAGGGTGGACTGAACTTCCTGCCGGCCTTTCTGGGCGGCGGCGACAACGGCCTGTTACATGGCGACCTGGGCAACAGCCTCGATACCGCCAGACCCGTGGTCGACATGATCTGGGAGCGGCTGCCCGCGACGCTGGTCCTGGCAGGTGCGGCCCTCGTCCTCTGGGTGGGTACGGCCATCGTGCTGGGCGTGTACGCGGCCGTGCGCCGCTACTCCGTCCAGGACCAGGCGTTGACGCTCATCACCTACATCATGTATTCGCTGCCGACGTTCTGGCTGGGTCTGATGCTGATCTTCGCCTTCGGCCCGGCACTGCACCTGTTGCCCACCGGCGGCGTCGTCAACGCTCGCGACTGGCCCGCGTTCGGGTCGCCGCAATTCTGGGCCGCCGCCGGCGAGCGACCGCTCGATGCCGTGTGGGACATCGGACGCCACCTCATCCTGCCGGTCCTGACGCTGGTGGCTGTGAACATCGCCGCCGACAGCCGCTTCGTGCGCGCCTCGATGCTGGAGACGCTGAGTGCGGACTTCGTGCGCACTGCGAAGGCCAAGGGCCTGTCAGCCCGTCGCGTCATCTACCGGCACGCCTTCCGCAACGCGATGCTGCCGGTGACCACCAACATCGCCCTGGAGATCCCGTTCCTGGTGTCCGGTGCCGTCGTCGTCGAGACCATCTTCAGCTGGCCGGGCATCGGAAGGCTCTTCATCACCTCGGTCAATGAGCGCGACTACTATGTCCTGATGGCGCTGATCATGATGTCGTCGTTCGCCATCCTGCTCATGAACCTGGTCGCCGACATCGTCTACGCCATCGTCGACCCGCGGATCAGGTACTAGGAGGATGCCGGATCAGTCGGGCGATCTCCACGAACCCGAACCCCATGACGTCATGGACAAGCGGGTGGCTGACGTCTATGGGCATGCGGGGGAGTTTCAGGGTCCGGGGGATTCGGTCCTCCACAGTCCTGAAGCCCAGGAGGTCCTGACCGCCAGCCACGACGAGGACTACGAGGTCTCCCTCGAACCTCTGAGCCAATGGCAGCTCGCCTGGCGTCGCTTTCGCAAGCATCGCATGGCCGTGGTCGGCAGCGTCATGGTCGGCATCATGGTCTTCATCGCCATCTTCGGGCCCATCATCTGGCCCTACGACCCACTCGACCTGGCCCGCATCAGCCGTCCTGGCGGTGACCCTCCGTCGATGGACAACATCTTCGGCACCGACTACCTCGGGCGTAGCGTCTGGGAGCTGGTCGTCAATGGCGCTCGCCTGTCGGTCGCGTTCGGGCTGGTGACGATGTTCATCGCCACCTCCGTGGGTGTGATCGTAGGCGTGACCGCGGGCTTCTACGGCGGCAAGGTCGACTCCATCCTGATGCGTTTCGTCGACCTCATGCTGGCCATCCCGTTCCTGTTCATCATCCTCGTCGCGGCCGCCTTCTTCGGCGGTGGCGACCCGCTGCTGCTGATGGTCATCTTCGGGCTGCTGTCCTGGCCTACGCTGGCGCGGTTGACGCGCGCGCTGTACCTGAGCCTGCGCGAGCAGGAGTTCGTCGACGCCGCGCGGGCGGTCGGCGTGGGCAATCGGCGGATCGCCTTCCGCCACATCCTGCCCAACGCCCTGGGCCCGATCATCGTCTCGGCCACGCTCATCGTGGCCAACGCCATCATCCTCGAGGCCTTCGTCAGCTTCCTCAACTTCGGTATCCGCAACACTGATATCAGCTGGGGTACGGCCCTCTCTGCATCCCAGGGGCAGCTCATCCTGGGCAACTGGTGGTGGGCCTTCTTCCCGGGCATGGCCATCGCCTTCATGGTCATCGGCATCAACTTCATGGGCGACGGCCTGCGTGATGCATTCGACCCCAGGGCTCATGACTGAGCCGCGTACGAGTGGCGCTGCTGCCGCCTCGACTGGCCGTGACGCTGACGATCTGCTCGTCGTCGACGACCTGCGGACCTACTTCGATGTCATGGACGGTACCGTCAAGGCGGTCGACGGGGTCAACTTCCGCCTGCCGCGCGGCAAGTCCATCGGCATCGTCGGTGAGTCCGGATCGGGCAAGAGCGTGACCGCGCTGACTGTGATGCGGCTACTGGATGTGCCGCCCGCAAGGATCGAAATCCGGGTCGATCAGGCTCGAAGGGCGCGAGCTCCTGGCACTCTCCGAGGATGAGATGCGTGGGGTCCGCGGGGGTGAGATCGCGATGATCTTTCAGGAGCCCATGACCAGCCTGAACCCGGTCTTCACCATCGGCTATCAGATCGCGGAGGCCATCACGGAGCACCTTGGCGTGGGCAAGGCTGAGGCCAACGAGCGAGCGGTGGCAGCCCTGGCCCAGGTGGGCATGAGCTCTCCGGAGCGGCGCGTCAAACAGTATCCACACGAGCTGTCCGGTGGCATGCGCCAGCGGGCCATGATCGCCATGGGCCTCTCGTGCCAGCCCAAGATGCTCATCGCCGACGAACCCACGACCGCGCTCGACGTGACGGTCCAGGCCCAGATCCTCGACCTCATCCGGGCTTCCCAGGCTGACCTGGGCATGGCCCTGATGCTGATCACGCATGACCTGGGCGTCGTCGCCGAGATGGTCGACCACGTCGCGGTGATGTACGGAGGTCGCGTCGTCGAGGACGGGCCGGTCGAACAGATCTTCACGTCGCCCAACCATCCCTACACCCGAGGTCTGCTCGAGTCGATGCCCACACGCGCCCGACGCGGCGAGCGTCTGAGCGTCATCAAGGGCTCCGTGCCCAATCCCTTCAACATGCCCGCCGGCTGCAATTTCGCTCCACGCTGTCCAGCCCGGTTCGCGCCGTGCGGGGACCACGACCCGGAGCTGCTCCGCCTCGATGATGCACCGGACACCCAGGTCGCCTGTTGGCTCTACGGCGAGGTTCCGTCGCCAGGCGAGGACGCGCCGGCGCCCAGTGCCGATGTCCCGACGCCGACCGCAACGGAGGACGGCGCGTGAGCGAGATCGGTCCCGAGCATGACTCCCAGGCCACCAGCCCGGAACACGTTTCCGATGCGGCCGGCCCGCTGGTCTCCGTGGTCGACCTCTACAAGTACTACCCCATCCATGCCGGGCTGCTGCGCCGCCGGGTCGGTGACGTCAAGGCTGTCGATGGTGTCAGCTTCGACGTGTCCAAGGGTGAGGTCCTGGGTCTGGTGGGTGAGTCGGGCTGTGGCAAGTCGACGCTGGGCCGCACCCTGTTGCAGCTGCTCACGCCTACGGCCGGCCGCGTCTTCTTCCACGGCCAGGAGATCAGCCATCTCCAGGGCGAAGAGCTTCGCCGCCTGCGTCGCAAGCTCCAGATCATCTATCAGGACCCCTACGGTTCTCTCAACCCGCGGATGCCGGTGAACGACATCATCGGCGAAGGGCTCCTGGCCCAGGCAGACAAGGAGAACCGCTGGGACAAGCGGAGCGTGCGCGAAGAGCGCATCGGCGAGTACCTCGAGCGGGTGGGTCTGCGACGTGACTACGCGCGGCGCTTTCCGCACGAGTTCTCCGGCGGCCAGCGTCAGCGCATCGGCATCGCACGCTCCCTGGCGCTTGACCCCGAGTTCATCGTCTGCGACGAGCCCGTATCCGCCCTCGACGTCTCCATCCAGAGCCAGATCCTCAACCTCCTGCTGGATCTGCGCGAGGAGTTCGACCTGACGTATCTCTTCATCGCCCACAACCTCTCGGTGGTGCAGTACGTCAGCGACCGCGTGGGCGTGATGTACCTGGGTGGCATCGTGGAGTTGGCTGACTCAGAGATGCTCTACGCAGATCCGCGCCATCCCTACACGGTGGCGCTGCTCACGGCGGTGCCGGAGCCCGATCCGACTCGCCGCCGCCGCCGCATCATCCTCAAGGGGGACGTGCCCTCGCCGGCGGCCCCCATCGACGGCTGCCGCTTCAAGGGCCGCTGCTGGTTGCGGGAGCAGCTGGGCGACCCCGACGAGTGCGATGCCGTGCCACCGCCGTTGCGCGAGGTTGCGCCCGGCCAGAGCGTGGCCTGTCACTTCAGCGAGGAGATCTCGGCGGCTCGCATCCACGACGCCGCCAAGGAGATCGCCCTGCCAGCCTCCGGGAGCGGCGACTAGGCTCTTCCGGCCCGGTGCTCGACGCCGCAGAGCACATACAGCCGCTCTGCCATCGCCTGGGCGAAGGCGGGGTCGTTGATGTGGGTCTCCAGCTCGACCACCTCGATGCGCGGGTCCAGCGCCGTGCGCAGCGCCTCGAACAGGGCCGCGTCGGCGAGCGCATCGTGGAACACTGCGCCGGGGACCGAGAGTGACGACAGGCCACACCTGGGGATGAACACCGACAGCGGGCCGGTGGCCGCGTTCAGCTTGCTCGGCCAGATAGCGGCCCACGCTGGCGGCCTCAGTCCCGGAGATGCGCATGAGCGTGATGCTGTCGTTGTGGCGGTAGAGGTGTCGGTCCCGATATCGGGCCGGCACCGTCGCGGGTGGGCCGAAGGTGCCGATCTCGGCAGCGCCCAGTGAGACGACCTGGGGGATGCCGGCAGCCGCCGCGGCGTCAAGGCGTAGCGGTCCGGCCGAAAAGGAGCCACCGACCACCTCGTCGGTGAGCTCGGACGTGGTGACGTCGAGGACGCCCGTGATGAAGCCGGACGCGACGAGCGACTCCATGGCCTGCCCGCCGGAACCGGTAGCGTGGAAGGGCAGCACCTCCAGGCCGCGTGCCTCGAGCCAGGCACGGGCGACCTCGACACAGGGTGTGGTCACGCCGTAGATCGTGGCCGCCACGACCGGGCGCGATGGACGTGTGGACTCGAAGCGGGCGGCCGCGCTCGTCATACCTGCCAGTGCGCCGGCGGCATTGGCCAGGATCCGCTCCGACAGCTGGTTGATGCCCGCGATGTCGACGACGGGATAGAGCATGGCGATATCAGAGGTGCCGACGTAGGGTCGCGTGTCGCCCGGAAGCCATGGTCGAGACCAGCAGCTTCGGAACGCCCACCGGCAGGGCCTGCATGGCCGCGGCCGCGATCGACGTGCCACCGGAGCCGCCCACCCCGCCGATGCCGTCCAGCTGGCCCTCCGCATAGAGCCGCCGCACGATCTCGGTAGCACCCCGCGCCATGGCCATGACCGCTGGCCCACGCTCGCCGCCTGCCAGGACGATGCGGTCCTCGCCGGCCGCTGCCGCGACCTCGGCGGCGGAGACGTCAGCCTCACGGTCCGTGCTGCGGACGCCGGTATCGACCAGCGTCACCTCGCAGCCGGATTCGCGGATGCGATCGCGCAGGTAGCGCAGCTCAGCTCCCTTGGTGTCGAGCGTTCCGAGCAGCACCACCACCGACACGCGCATCCCCCTCGTCGTCCTAGGTGACGACTTCCTCTGCCTGCGATGCCTTCTCCAGCTCGATCGCACTCGACTCGCGGAAGTGACAGGCAACCAGCTGCTCCTCGCCGTCGTCAGGCGTGGGGTCGACGAGCTGGGGCACGTCGCTGGCGCAGATCTCTGGCTGGTCGAGGTGGTGGCGCAGCCAGCAGCGCGGATGGAAGTTGCAGCCCTCCGGCGGGTTGACGGGACTGGGCACGTCGCCGGTGAGGATGATGCGCCTGCGCTGTAGCGTCGGGTTGGGCACAGGGATGGCTGACATCAGCGCCAGCGTGTAGGGGTGGCGCGGATCGCGATAGAGCTGCTCACGGTTGGTCAGCTCGGCCACGCGCCCCAGGTACATCACCGCCACACGGTCACTGATGTGCTCCACGACGCCGAGGTTGTGGGCGATGAAGAGATACGTCAGGCCGAATTCCTTCTGCAGCGACTTGAGCAGGTTCAGCACCTGCGCCTGGATGGACACGTCGAGGGCGGACACAGGTTCGTCGCAGACGATGATCTCCGGCTCCAGCACGAGGGCGCGGGCGATGCCGATCCGCTGCCGCTGCCCACCGCTGAACTCATGCGGATAGCGGTCCGCGTGATATGGCTGCAGGCCGACCAGGTCCATCATCTCGGCGACCTTCTTGCGCCGTTCGGCGGTGTCGCCGATCTTGTGGATGCGCAGGCCTTCGCCGATGCTGTCACCCACCAGCTGGCGCGGGTCGAGCGAGGCGAAGGGGTCCTGGAAGACGATCTGCATCTTGCGCCGGTAGGGCTGCAGGTCCTTGCCCTGCAGCTCGGTGATGTCCGTGCCGTCGAAGATGATGCGACCACCGGTGGGGTCGATGAGGCGCAGGAGCAGGCGCCCGATGGTGGTCTTGCCACAGCCGGATTCGCCCACCAGCCCGAGTGTCTCCCCGCGGGCGATCTCAAGGTCGACGCCATCCACGGCCCGCACCTCGGCCACGGTGCGCTGCAGCACGCCGGCCTTGATAGGGAAGGCCTTCTTCAGCCCCTCGAGCCGCACCAGCGGGTCCTTGACCTTTGTCGTGCCCAGCGTCGTGAGCACCTTCGTGTCCGTCATGTGCCGGCCTCCGGCCAGGTATCGAAGTCGGGCCGTGGCCTGCCATCTTGCTGGTGGTACAGCCAGCAGCGGACCAGGTGCTCGTCGCCCGAAGCCAGCAGCTCCGGATGGACCCGGTCGGCCAGCACACAGCCGTGCTCGTCCTTGGCGCTGCAGCGAGGCGCAAAGCGGCAGGCCTCGGGCAGCTCGATGAGGTTGGGGACCGACCCTGGGATGGTGGCCAGCTCGTCGAGGATCTCGCCCGGCACCGGAACTGCGCCGATGAGCCCCTGTGTGTAGGGGTGCTTGGGCTGCGAGAACAGCGTGCGCACGTCCGTCTGCTCGACGATCTCGCCGGCGTACATGACCGCCGCTCGGTCGCACATCTCGGCCACCACGCCCAGGTCGTGGGTGATGAGCACGATGGCCGTGCCGGTCTCCTTCTGGAGGACTCGCATGAGGTCCAGGATCTGCGCCTGGATGGTGACGTCAAGCGCGGTCGTCGGCTCGTCGGCGATGAGCAGCTCCGGCTCGCACGAGAGGGCGATGGCGATCATCACGCGCTGTGCCATGCCGCCCGACATCTCGAAGGGATAGGCCTCGTAGCGCGCCTTCGGGTCGGGGATGCCGACCATGTCCATGAGCTCGAGGCTGCGTGCGCGGGCGCCCTTCTCGTCGAGGTCGCGATGGATCAGCAGCGCCTCCGCGATCTGGGGGCCGACCTTCATCACCGGGTTGAGTGACGACTGCGGCTGCTGGAAGATCATGGCGATGCGGTCGCCGCGGATCTTGCGCATCTCGTCGTCGGACAGGGTCAAGAGATCGCGGCCACCGAAGATCACCTCGCCGGCCTTCGACCACCCCGGGCTCGCCGACGAGGCCGAGGATGCTCAACGACGTCACCGACTTGCCGCAGCCCGACTCACCGACGAGGCCCAGCACCTCGCCCTTGTTGACATGGAAGTCGACACCGGTCACCGCGCGGATCGCTCCAGCTCGCGTGTAGAACGACGTCTTGAGGCCCTTCACCTCAAGGATGGGCGCGCTGCTGCTCACGGGGTCACTCACCTGTTGAGCCTCGGATCGAGCGCATCGCGGACGCCATCGCCGAGGAGGTTGAAGCCGAGCACCATCATGGTCAGCGCGAAGGCCGGCGCCAGGACCAGCAGGGGTCGCGTGAAGATGGAGTTGAAGTCGCGGCCGATCATGGCACCCCACTCGGCCGTCGGCTCCGAGATCCCAAGCCCCAGGAACGACAGCGCGGCGACCTCCAGCACGGCCGTGGCGATGCCCAGCGAGCCGGCCACGATGAGCGGCGTGATGGAGTTGGGGATGATGCGCCGCCGGAGGATGCCTGAGCTCGACTCGCCGAGCGCCTGCGAGGCGGTCACGAAGTCCTTTTCGCGCGTTGAGAGGACGGCCGAGCGTGTCAGGCGCGCGTACAGCGGGATGCTCACGATGACGACCGCGGCCACCGCGTTGTACAAGCCATTGCCGATGAGCGTGACGATGGCGATGGCCAGGATCAAGGCTGGGAACGAGAGCACGATGTCCATGATGCGCATCAAGATGTTGTCGGGCCAGCCACTGGCCCAGCCGGCGACAGCACCGAAGAGTGCTCCGATGAGGATGGCGAAGCTGACGACGATGGGTCCGATCGGCAGTGAGATACGTGCGCCATGCACGACACGGCTGAAGATGTCGCGGCTGTTGCCATCGGTGCCCAGCAACGTCTCCGGCTGGTCTGCGGGGCAACCCCATGCGCCGAGGACGGGCAGCTCGTAGAAGACGTGGATGCAGGGCTCCGCGCGCCGCCCGGGCTCTCCCGGGTCATTGAGATGTTCGTTGGGCGCATACGGAGCGATGACATCCGCGAAGACAGCGGCGATGACAAGGATCGCGAGCAGGACGAGCCCGACGCTGCGCCGACCGCTGGGCCAGGATGTTGCGCATCGTCTCGCGCATCTTGGCGCTCCTGGCCGAGCCGGCTGTCTGCGCGCTGCGCGCGGACACCTTGGCCTCGCTCACCGATGGCGACTTCACTTGAGTCGAATCCTGGGGTCGAGGAAGGCGTATGAGATGTCCACGAACAGGTTCACGGTCAGGTAGATGACCGCGATGATGAGCGTGAACGCCTGGACCACGATGTAGTCGCGCGCGACGATCGAGTCGTACATCGTGCGGCCGACGCCGGTCAGATTGAAGACCGTCTCGGTCAGCACGGCGCCGGCCAGGAGGAGACCCAGCTGCAGGCCGATGATGGTCACCACCGGGATCATCGCGTTGCGGAACGCGTGCTTGCGCAGCACGTTTCGCTCGGAGACGCCCTTGGCTCGGGCGGTGCGGATGTAGTCCAGGCCCATGACCTCCAGCAGTGACGATCGGGTGATGCGCGCGATGATGGCCAGCGAGATCGTGCCCAGCGCGATGACCGGCAGGATGAGGTGCTTGACGGCATCGACCCACTGCTCCCACTGCAGCGTGACGAGGAAGCTGATGGTGTAGAGGCCCGACAGGAAGTCCAGTGCACCTCCCGCGATACCACCCAGGTTCTCCATGCCGAACGCCTCGGGCAGCGTCTGGAACTCGAGCCCGGGCGAGAGCCGGCCGGATGGCGGGAGCCCGAGGCGCACCCCGAAGAGCTCGTTGGTGATGTTGGGCAGGGCCACCGCGAAGCTGAACTGCAGCAGCAGGGCCAGCACGAAGATGGGCACCGATACGCCCACGATTGCCACGAACATGGTGGTCACGTCAGTCCGCGAGTTGCGCCGCAGCGCCGAGATCAGTCCCAGGCTGACGCCCACGATCGAAGCGAAGATCAGCGCGTACACGGCCAGCTCGACCGTGGTCGGCAGACGCTCGATGAGGATCTCGGTGACAGGCCGCCCGTAGCGGATCGAGTCACCCAGGTTGCCGGTGAAGAGGTCCTGGATGTAGCCGACGAACTGGACCGGGATGGGGTCGTTCAGTCCGAAGCGTTCGTTGAAGTCGTTGCAGATGGCTTCGGTGGCGCGTTCTCCCAGGGCCGACAGGCAGGGGTCACCTGGCAGGAGCCGCGCTATCACGAAGACGATGGCGATGATGCCGAACAGCGTGATCAGGCTGAGCAGCACGCGCCGGATGATGTACTGGGTCATCCCATCCCACTTGACGCTGGTGTCGGGCTCTGCGTGCCCGGTTACGTGAGGGAGAGGGGCGCCACCTCGCGGTGCCGCCCCTCTCCCATGCTTGGGTCGAGGTCGAGGTCTACTCCTCGGATGCGGGCGGGTTCAGGAAGCCACCCCACAGGGCCGGGAAGTAGGTGAAGCTGCCATCGCGACCGATGTGCAGCGGGTTGGCGGCATCCCACTGGACCGCGTACGACGTCACCACGTCATTGCTGTCCAGGGCGGCGCCGTTGTGGAACGACACGCCTTCCTGCAGGGTGCAGGTCCAGACGGTCAGATCCTCGTTGGCGGTGCACTCCTGCGCCAGCCGAGGCTCGGTGGCCGAACCACCGGTCTCGAAGGCGTAGAGCGGCTCCATGATCTGCTCGCAGGCGCGCAGGGACTCGCCGTCGGACTCGTCTGCGCAATACATGCCGATGGGCTCACCGTTCTGCATGAACACGAGCGTGTCATCAGCGCCGGGGCCGACGGCCGCGAACTCTTCATTGCCGAGCGGGGAGGAGTGTGCCCCCTCCACGTCCGCCCGCCATGCGGTGGACGAGCCGCCGATGGCGATGGGGACCATGGGCACGTGCTGGGCCAGCAGGGTGTTGGCCTCGGCGTAGGCCGCTGCTCGGGCAGCTTCGTCCGCCGTCGTGCCACCCGCCGTCAGTGCGGCCTGGATGTCCGCGAAGCCTTCGCCGAACTGGGCGCTGGCACCGGAGCCGAAGTGGTAGTCAAGGAAGTTGGTCGGATCGGGATAGTCGGCATTCCAGCCCAGGAGGTGGAAACCTGGCAGGTTACCGGCATCCGAGTTGTCGATGAACGTGCCGGACTCCTGGACATCGATGGTCGTCGTGATGCCGAGGTTCTGCTGGAGCTGGTCCTGCAGGTCCACTGCGACCTGCTCAGGGAAGGGCAGGTAGGCGCGGTCCACGACGCGCAGGGAGATGGGCACCTCCGGGAAGGCGTCGAGGCCTGCCTCGGCGAGGCCTTCGGCGAGCAGTGCCTGTGCACCCTCGGGGTCAAAGGCGGGGAACCCGTCACCCTCGCAGGCGAAGGGGATCGAGCAGGGGGTGAAGTACTCGGCCACGGCGGAGCCCGGGGCGTAGAACTGGTTGACGATGCGTTCCTTGTCGATGCCCATGGAGATGGCCTGACGGACCTTCTCGTTGTCGAAGGGCGGGAACGCGTTGTTCATGCCCACGTAGAAGATGTTCAGGTTCTCGCGCGGCAGGACCGCGAGGGCGGGATCGGCCTCGATGGCATCGAGGTCGTCGACGCTGGGGTTATCGATACCGTCGACGGTGCCGGACTGCAGCTCGATGAGCTTCTGTCCGGGCTCGGACGACCAACGCAGCACGGTGCGCTGGTTCATCGGCGGCTCGCCCCAGTAGTCGGGGTTGGCCGCGAAGATGACCTCGTCACCGCGGCGCCATTCTTCGAGGACGAATGGGCCGGTGCCGTTGGGGTTGTCCACGATGGACTGGTCCGGCACGTTCTCGATGAGGTAGTCGGCGTCGTTGATCGCGAACGGCGAGAACGCGAGCTTGGGCAGGAACGCCGGGTCTGGGTTGCAGAGCGTGAAGGAGACGGTTCCTTCGTCGACCGCCTCGATCTTGGCCAGGTTGCCCGTGTACTCCACGCCGTTGAAGGTGCCGGCTTCACAGTCGACGTCGGCGTAGTTGGGATAGACGGCGTAGCCGCCTGCGTCGGGTGCTGCGGGTGCGCTCTGGGCGAATACCGGTGCAGCGGACATCGCCATCAGGGCGACGGCGCCACCGATGGCGGCGGCGGACGCCCACGTGGGTCGTCGGGTCATCGTGTCTCCTCTTACCTCACCGCGACGGCGACGGGGGGCACTTCCGAGAGGGGTCGTTCGAGCCGGGATCCGGCGCGCGGTGTCCCGGTGTTCGAACGAGCTGTCCTCCTCAACAGCCTGCCCGCAGGTGCGCAGCGCGGCACAGCGCTCGCACCCTTCGCGGCGTGACGGGAAGCCTAGCACCGTGAACGAACCCATGCCATACCAACCAGCTTCCGGGATCGACCCGCGCAGGACACATCGACTTGTGCAGGACACTGCGTGAGGTGCGAGCCGGACTTCACCGACACGACGAACCAAACCTTGTCGGCATCTCGAGCACGTCGAGCTCATCCAGCCAGGGCCACCGAGCGCCGTGCGGGCGGGCTTGTGGCGCAGGCAGGCCCAAGGGCGTGGTCATCGACTCGCCCTCTCGGATGCACCGCTGGCCGAGGCTGCAGACGCTGTCGAAGACCTCTCGCTGGCCAGGAGCGTGAATGGATTCGCCCTCACGCCCGTTCAGGTGGAGACCTACTGAGCGGCCACGACCGCCTGGCGACGGCCGCCTACACTCTGGCGATGGCACCCCTCAGCGTCGCACTCGCCCAGGTCGCCCCGCGACTGGGCGACCTTGACGCCAACCTCCAGCAGCACCACGCGCTCATCGGCGAGGCGCGCGAGCGCGGCGCTGACCTGCTGGTCTTTCCCGAGCTGGGGCTCACCGGCTACCTGCTGCAGGATCTGAATGCCGAGGTGGCCATCCGTCGCGACGACCCGCGCCTGCTGGAACTGGCACGCGCGGCCGATGGCATGAGCGCCGTCGTCTCGTTCGTGGAGGAGTCATCTGATCACAAGCTCTTCATCGCGGCGGCGCTGCTCGAAGGTGGCGTCGTCCGTCACGTCCATCGCAAGGTGTTCCTGCCCACCTACGGCCTGTTCGATGAGCGCCGCTTCTTCGCCCCCGGCTCCACCATTCGCGCTGCGACCTCCGAGCGGCTGGGCCTGCGGCTCGGCATCAGCGTGTGCGAGGACTTCTGGCACCTGGCCACGCCGCAGCTGCTGGCGCTCGACGGGGCGCAGGTGCTCATCAACGTCTCGTCTTCGCCGGGCCGCGACGTCGCCGCCATCAACGAGACCGGTCTCGGCACAGCCGCGTCATGGCGCTCCCTCAATCGCACCTACGCCCAGCTCACGACGAGCTATGTGATCTTCGTCAACCGCGTGGGTGTGGACGAGTCGATCACGTTCTGGGGTGGCTCCGAAGTCGTTGCACCCGACGGCGAGAGTGTCTATCGTGCCCCCACCCACGACGAGGGTCTGTTCATGACCACGATCGAGCCGGCCGAGCTGAGGCGTGAGCGGATCGCCTCGCCGCTACTGCGTGATGAACGGCCGGAAGTCGTGATGCGCCAGCTGGACCAGATCCTCGCCGAGCGGCTCGAGCGCAATGCTCGCAGCGCCAAGCGACCGTGAGCAGCGCGCCGACCTTCGACCTGCCTGTCGAGCTGGCCATCGACGCCGCCGCCGCCCGTCGCATCATCGCCGAGTTCATCCGCGCCCAGCTGAACCAGGCCGGCTTCCGCAAGGTCCTCCTGGGGCTCTCGGGCGGTATCGATTCGGCGCTGGTGGCGTACCTGGCGGCCGAAGCCATCGGTCCGGAGAACGTGCTCGCCATCCTGATGCCATACCGCACCTCCTCGCCCGAGTCGCGGGCTGATGCGGAGGAGGTCGTGCGTCGGCTGGGTTGCCCCAGCGAGCTGGTTGACATCAGCGGCATCGTCGACGCCTACTTCGCGGACGGACGCGAGGACGCCGCGCCGCTGCGACGCGGCAACTTCATGGCTCGCTCGCGCATGATGGTGCTGTACGACCACTCGGTGACCTGGAATGGGCTGGTCATCGGAACCGGCAACAAGACCGAGACGCTCATCGGCTACAGCACGCTATGGGGCGACAGCGCCAGCGCCTTCAATCCCATCGGCGATCTGTACAAGTCGCAGGTACGACAGCTCAGCGCCGCTGTCGGCGTGCCCGACGCCATCGTCACCAAGGCCCCTTCGGCTGACCTCTGGCCGGGCCAGACCGACGAGGAGGAGGTGGGCTTCTCCTACGCAGAGGTCGACCGCATCCTCTTCAGGCTCGTCGACCGGCGCCGCTCCCTCGACGAGGTCGTGGCTGATGGCTTCGATCGCGACCTGGTGGAGCGGATCGACCGCATGGTGGCCGGCTCCGAGTTCAAGCGCCAGGTGCCACCCATCGCCAAGATCGGCCCGCGCACGGCCGGCATCGACTACCTCTATCCGCGCCGCCGACCGCGCTCGGCCCGCGAGTGAGATGACGCCGACTGTGGGCCGCGGCAGACTGTTCGTGGTCGCGACGCCGATCGGCAACCTGGGCGACATCACCTTGCGCGCAGTGGACGTGCTGCGCTCCGTGGCGGTGGTGGCGGCAGAGGATACGCGCGTGACGCGCAAGCTCTGGGCACGCTTCGAGATCACGACACCGCTGCGCAGCTATCACGCCCACAGCGACGATCGCCGCACGGGTGAGCTGCTGGCGCGGCTCGAGGCCGGCGATGACATCGCGTTGGTCACCGATGCCGGCACACCGCTGCTCAGCGATCCGGGCGACGTGCTGGTCTCGGCCTGGGCGGCGCGCGGAGGCGTGGTCATCCCGGTGCCCGGTGCCTCGGCGGCGCTGGCGGCACTCGTGGTCTCCGGCATCACTGCCCCGCGCTGGGGGTTCGAGGGCTTCCTGCCGCGCAAGGGCAGGGAACGCAAGGAGCGCCTGGCACGCATCGCCACCGACGACCGCGCCACGGTCATCTACGAGGCGCACGGGCGGACCGCCGCCACCCTGGCCGATCTGGCCACGGCCTGTGGTCCTGAGCGCGAAGCCGCCGTCTGTCGGGAGCTGACCAAGCTGCACGAGGAGATCCGTCGGGGCTCCCTGGCGAGCCTGGCGCAGCAGGCGGAGCACGTGCCGGTCAAGGGCGAGGTCGTGATCGTCATCGCGGGTGCTACCGCGGCGTCGGTTGCGGCCGTCAGCCTGGA
>CAVQRP010000011.1:0-37999 GCA_963715295.1 uncultured Chloroflexia bacterium | reverse complement strand
TGAGTATCACGAGCCAGCCGGTGCGCTCGATGCGTGCCGCGAGGAGGCGGCGCCCTTCCACATCGAGACGAACACTGGAATCGCTCGCGCGTCGGCCTGCCGCAACAGCTGTTCCACCGCCGAGCAGCACCTCGGCGAATTGGGACGCGACCGCATCCTTCGCTCCAAGACGCTTGATTCCCTGCGCGGACCGGAAATACAGCACCGCGGCGCCGGCCTCGGTGTTGACCCGGTCGATCTCCGCCGCGAGCGCGGGGTCGGTCGCATCGATGGCGAGTCCCTTGCTGTCGATCAGCAAGGCGCTGCTGCCCGTGGCACCGGTCAAGTGCGACAACACCGAACGCCAGCTCCAGCGTGATGTCGCGCGAGCTGACGCCGAGCAGTCTGTCGCCCGCGTAGATCGGATAGGACGCCGTGATCATCATGCCGGCGCCAACCAGGTCCAGGTAGGGCGGCGTCCAGCCAACGGCGCGCCGGTCGAAGCGTGCGGCCTTTTAGCACCCATCTCGGTGGGTATGCCGTTGTTTCGACCGCCTGCTCCAGGGCAGATCAGGGATAGATCATCATCGCCTCATCGGCGGTGGTCAGGTAGACCCAGGAGAACGGGAAGCTCTCGTAGGCGCTGCGAAAGGTCGGCACGAGCCGCTCGAACAGACTCAGCTGGCGCAGCACCGCGCCATCGAACGCCTCGCCCCGATAGCTGTAGAAGCCCGGATAAGGCGCCTGGAAGGCCGGCGGCGCGCTCAGTTCCGCGGGCCAGGTACGAAAGCCGGTGGTGCCGCCTTGCGCGGCGCGCCACGCCAGCCAGTCCTCCCTTTGCAGCGCCGCCTGATCGTCCGCAGCGGCCATCCGTGCATAGGCATCACCAGGCGTAGCGCTTCGGTGCTGTCGGCACCGCGCCGACATGCGCCGTCGAGCGTGGTCCGCGGCCAACGACAGGGCGGTCTCCAATACCGCGATGGAATCCGCGCAGCCATCATCGGCAGCCGTCCTGGCCACCGTCAGGGACAGGGCGAGTAAGACCGCCGCGGTCCGTCGGTACCGAAACCCTCCGTGCTGCCTGTTCATCGCCACTTCTCGATACTTCGAGAGGACTCAACCATTCCCACGGATCGGCCCGTTTTGACCATGCGCCGATGTCTTTTTCGCGCGTGCGCCGGAGGCATCGACCGTCGGCAGCACGCTGCCGCCCTCGGGGCGTCGAGTCGCATGGGAGGCCTCCGCAGTTGGTCTTAGGTAAATCGCAGGGTAGAGCACGGGCGTCAGCAGAACGGCAGTGCGACCTTCAGCGCACCCCCATAATTCTCGCTGCTGTCCGAAGAAGCTGCCGAACAGCTCGGCGCGAACCACCATGCACCTCGGCGGGCGAAGATGTCAACGCTCGCGGCGACGTCGAGGCGGGTCTTATCCAACTCGGTGTGGTCGTGAACGGGGCGACGTCTGCCGGTGCGGCTGCAAAGCTACCGGTCACGGAAGGGCGCTGCCGCCGAGGAACTGGGTGATGCCCAGACTGAGCTTCGGGCGGATCAGCAGGCCGTCGTCCGTTTCGATCTCGGTCGCGATGTTCATGCCGGTTGCAGGTTGACGTAGGTGGTGTTCTCGCCCTTATGGCTGAGCCGCAGTTGGCTGCCGCCGGATTCCGGCTGTCCATCGACAGGTAATCGATACCGAGGTTGATGCGCGGCTTGAGGCTCCAAGGTCCCCACTCGAACAGGCGGGCGGCGCGCAGTTGGCCAGAATACAGCCAAAGCTTCTGGATTCCGTTCATGTTCACGCCCGGCCAGGGATTGCGATCGATGTCGAAGCGGCCGTAGGCGATGGAAAGATGGTCGCGGCCGACATCCTCAACCAAGGAAGAGGCGTTGCTGCGCATCGAGCCGTCGATGGTCGACGAGCTCGCTCCGCGCGACCGTACGACCCCGCCGCGGTAAGGGTGCCACCCGCATCGCCAAGGGCCTCAACGCGTCGCCCGGCGCCGCCGTCGGCCGCGCCGTCTTCTCTGCGACGATGCCTGTCCGAGTCGGGTCAAGCGTCGCCAAGAAGGTCGTGCTCGTGCGCGTCGAGACCAGCCCCGACGACTTCCACGGCATGGCCGTGGCGCAGGGCATCCTGACCGCTCGCGGTGGTGCCACCAGCCACGCCGCCGTGGTCGCTCGCCAATCGGCAAGCCCTGTGTCGCGGGCTGCGCCGAGCTGACCGTCGACTACAAGTCCCAGACGGCCCGCAGCGTCGAATCCGGTGTCTCCTTCGCGGCTGGTGACTGGACCAGCCTCGACGGCAGCACCGGCGAGGTCTACGAAGGTGCGTTGGGCACCGTCTCGGCCGACTACGACGAGCAGGATGACCTCAAGACCGTCCTCGGCTGGGCCGACGAGATCCGCCGACTGGGCGTGGACGAACGCCGACAAGCCCGAGGAAGCGGAGCGTGCGCGCAGCTACGGTGCCGAGGGCATCGGTCTCTGCCGCACCGAGCACATGTTCCGCGAGGGCGAGCGGCTGGAGATCGTTCGCGGTGCCATCCTCGTCTCCGGCGCGGCCATGCGTGCACGCGCCAAGGCGGAAGCCGGCGAGGCCGTGAGCAGCGAGGAGCAGGCAGCCATCGACAAGTTCGAAGGCGCCATGAGCCAGCTCGAGGAGCTCCAGCAGGGCGACTTCGAGGGCATCTTCGAGGCCATGAAGGGCCTGCCCGTGGTGGTTCGCCTGATCGACCCGCCGCTGCACGAGTTCTGCCCAACCTCGAGGAGACCCTCGTCGAGGTGACCAAGGCAGGCGATGCGGCGACGGCGGAGCAGAAGCAGCTGCTGGCCACCGTCCAGTCGATGCACGAGCAGAACCCGATGCTGGGCCTGCGTGGCGTCCGCCTGGGCCTGATGATCCCCGACTTCGTCAAGATCCAGACCCGCGCCATCCTCAACGCGCAGGTCGCGGTCAACAAGCGTGGCGGTGACGCCATCGCCGAGACGATGATCCCGCTCGTGGGGCACGTGAACGAGCTGTCGCGCGTGCGCGGCCTGCTCGAAGCGGAGGCCAAGAAGATCGAGGAAGGCTCCGGCGTTCCCCTCGACTACAAGTTCGGCACCATGATCGAGATCCCGCGCGGCGCCCTGACCGCCGACGAGATCGCCAAGGAGGCCTCCTTCTTCAGCTTCGGCACCAACGACCTGACGCAGATGGCGTTCGGGTACAGCCGTGACGATGCCGAGGGCGGCTTCCTGCTGAAGTACGTCGAGGAGAAGATCCTGCCCTTCAACCCGTTCCAGACGATCGACGCCACCGGTGTCGGTCAGCTGGTCGAGATCGCCGTCCAGAAGGGCCGCGCCGCCCGCCCCGACATCGAGCTGGGTGTCTGCGGTGAGCATGGTGGCGACCCCGAGTCGATCCACTTCTTCGACAAGGTCGGGCTCGACTACGTCAGCTGTTCGCCCTTCCGCGTCCCCGTGGCGCGCCTCGCGGCCGCCCAGGCACACCTCGCCAACAAGTAACCCCGCCACGCACCAGAGGCCCGGTCGCCAGCGAGCAGCCGGGCCTCTTCTGTTTCCCGCCCCACCACGCGAAGCCAGCCCCGTCGCGCAATGTACGTCTGGCGTGTATAGTCCGCACCGTGCAAAGTATCCGTATGAAAAGAACTGTCTGCACGGTGAGAACCGAAGCATGACGTCCCCCGAGACTCCACCACCGACGCCATCCTGGGGCACTTCGCCTCGCTGATGCGCCATGTCGCCGGCTGGCACGCCCCCGACTTCCTGGGTGTGGACGTGACCATGTCGCAGGCCAAGTGCCTCTACATCGTCTCCGTGCGACCAGGCATCGGCATGTCCAGGATGGCCCACCAGCTGGGCGTCGGCCCTTCGGCCATCTCAGGCCTCGTCGACCGACTCGTCGAGCATGGCTACCTGGAACGGCGCGAAGGATCGCGCCCCGATCGCCGTCAGCAGCGACTCTCCCTGACGTCTGCCGGCGAGGGCGTCGTGAACCACATCCGCGAGCTCAATACCGAGCACCTGCGCTCGCTGCTCCGGGGGCTCAGCCTCACCGAGCTGCAAGCGCTGCGCGACGGCATCGCCGCCCTCGATCGCGAAGCTCGTCTCATCTACCAACGCGAGCTCGGCACCGCCGATCGGCCTGACGAAAGGAACCCAGCATGATCCGCCTGACCCAGTTCGCGCTCAAGGAGAAGAGCGTCATCATCCTGCTGGCCGTCGGCATCTTCCTGGCCGGCATCTACTCGTGGAACCAGCTGCGCCAGGAGCTCATCCCGGACATCGAGCTGCCCTTCGTCACCGTCATCACGGCGCTGCCCGGCGCCGGTGCCGAGGACGTATCGGCCCAGGACGTACCCGAGCCCATCGAGCGCGCCATCGAGAACGTGCCGGGGCTTGAGACCGTGCAGTCGAGCTCGGGCAACTCCATCTCGCTGGTGTTCGCGCAGTTCGACTTCGGCACCGACCTCAAGGAGACGCTCGCCGAGGTCGAGTCGGCGGTGGGTCAGGCAGAGCTGCCCGATGGCTCGGAGCCCCAGGTGAGCTCGTTCGACTTCAACGCGGCACCCATCATCATCGCCACCCTTGCGCCCCAGGAGGGCGCCGACCCGGTCGAGGCTGCGGCCATCGCCCGCGAGGAGGTCGTCCCCGCCTTGCTCGGGATTCGACGGCGTGGCGACCGCCGAGCTGACCGGTGGTGCGACGCCGATCCTCGACATCGTCCTCGACCCGGACCTGATGGCCGAGAACGGCATCTCCCTGCAGCAGGTGCAGGGCATCCTCTTCGCCAACCAGATCACCTTGCCCTCCGGCTCCATCGACGAGGGCAGCCTGCGCCTGCCGGTCTCGACCGAGCACCGTTTCACCTCGGTCGAGGAGCTCGAGGCCCAGATCGTCGGCGCCAAGGCCCCCGACGCCGCCGCCAGCGAGCCCACGACCGGCGCGACTGAGCCGGCGAACGATGGCCAGGGCGGTGGCCTGCAGCTACCCGACATGGGCAGCCTTGTCGATGCCCTGGCCGCCATCCCCATGCCCATCACGCTCGGCGATATCGCCACCATCGAGGCGCGTGACGTCAACCTCTCCGGCTATGCCCGCACCAACGGGCAGCCCTCGCTCACGGTCAGCATCACCAAGAAGTCCGGTGGCAATACCGTCAGCGTGGCGGACGAGGTCCTCGCCGTCTTCGAGAAGACCGAGGAGGACAAAGGCGACATCGTCGCCGTCGAGGTCATCCAGGATCAGTCCACCTTCATCCGCGAGTCGCAGCAGGGCCTGGTGCAGGAGGGCCTCCTGGGCGCGCTCTTCGCGGTCCTGGTGATCTACATCTTCCTGCGCAGTGCGCGTACCACGCTCGTTGCCGCCATCAGCATCCCGCTCTCGATCATGATCGCCATCGCCGTCTTCGGCGTGGCCGGTCTGACCATCAACATCCTCACCCTCGGTGGACTCGCCGTGGCCGTGGGCCGAGTGGTCGACGACTCCATCGTGGTGCTGGAGAACATCTATCGGCACCGCGGACTCGGTGATAGCAAGTACGACTCGGTGTACAACGGCACCAAGGAGGTTGCCGGAGCCATCACCAGCTCCACCATCACCACGGTGGCCGTGTTCCTGCCCATCGGCTTCGTCGGGGGCATCGTCAGCCAGTTCTTCCTGGACTTCGGCCTCGCTGTCACCTTCGCCCTGCTGGCCTCGCTCATCGTGGCCCTGACGGTCATCCCCGTCCTGGCCTACTGGTTCATCGACAAGGTCGACATCGAGCTCGATGAGCATGGCGAGCTGGCGCCGACCATCTGGCAGAAGCTGTATACGCCGGTGCTCATCGTGGCGCTTCGCAACCGCCTTACCAAGTGGGGCACGCTGGGTATCGCCAGCGTCCTCTTCGTCATCGCCATGGCCCTGGCCAGCCTGCTGCCCACGGCCTTCATCGATGCCGGTGGTGAGAACTTCGTGACCATCACCGTTTCGCCGCCCCAGGGCGCATCCACCGCGGGCGTGCAGGAGAAGACCCTCGAGGCCGAGAAGATCCTGCAGGCGAACGAAGATGTCGAGCTGGTGCAGTCCACCATCCCCGGTGAGGCAGACACGGGCGCACAGGCGCAGCAGGCGGCCTTCGCCGGCCGGGCCTCCGAACAGTGCCGTGATCACGGTCAAGCTGGTCGATGACGCTGACCTTGCCAAGGGGCGTGAGCAGATCAAGGCCGACCTTGAGCCCGTCACCGCCGATGGCTTCGAGGTCACCGTTTCCGAGGTCGACTTCACCGGCGCTGGAGGCGGCCTGCAGATCGTGGTCAGCGGGCAGGATCCAGTCGAGATCAAGGCTGCCAGCGATGCCATCGCCAGCGCACTCCAGTCAGTCGAAGGCCTGGACAACGTGGCCAGCGACGCCGTCGCCGAGGCGCCGCAGGTGTCGGTCCAGGTCGACCCCAACAGGGCCGCCATGATCGGCTCGTCGACAGCCCAGATCGGGCAGCAGATCCGCAGTGTCCTGGTGGGTCAGCCCATCGGCACCTACGCCCTCGAGGACGGTACCGTCGCGCAGACGATCCTGCGCGTCGACGACGCCGGCATCGACGGTGTCGAGAGCCTTCGTCAGATGCCCGTCGGGGGCACCGTCGGCACGCTGCCACTGGGCCAGGTCGCCGACGTCGAGGCGGTGGAGGTACGCGGCACGGTCACGCGTGTCGATGGCTCGCCGGCCGCGACCGTCTCGGCGGACATCACCTCCGACGACACCGGCGCCGTCTCCATGGCGGCACAGGCCGAGGTCGACGCGCTCATCGAAGATGAGACCATCCCGTCCACCGTCACCGTCACGTTCGCCGGCGCGACCGCCGAGATGAACCAGGCCTTCAACGGCCTGTTCTTCGCCATGGCTGTGGCCATCCTGGTCGTGTACATCGTGATGGTGCTGGCGCTGGGTTCCCTCCTGACGCCGTTCATCATCCTGTTCAGCTTGCCGCTGGCGCTGATCGGCGCCATCCCGGCCTTGCTGGTCACGGGTAACCCGCTCGGCATCAGCGCCATGATCGGCTTCCTGATGCTCATCGGCATCGTGGTTACCAACGCCATCGTGCTGCTCGACTTCGTGGAGCAGCTGCGTGCGCAGGGCGTGCCCACGCATCAGGCGCTGGTGCGCGGGGCGAACACTCGAGTCCGGCCCATCCTGATGACGGCCACGGCCACCATCCTGGCGCTGATGCCGGTCGCACTCGGCTTCTCGCACGGTTCGATCATCGCCGCCGAGCTGGCGACGGTCGTGATCGGCGGGCTGTTCACCTCCACGTTCCTGACGCTGATGGTGATCCCGGTGCTGTACTCCCTCGTCGACGGGGGCAAGGAGGGCTTCAGCCAGCGCTTCCTGAGCGGCGGCTCTGACGACGAGGCGGCGCCGGCCGTCAAGCCCGATCCGGAGGCACCTGCTCCGGCCCAGGGCTAGGGCAGGGCCGCGAGGCCAGATCACCGCCGGAGGGCCCGGTCGCTGCGAGCGGCCGGGCCTTTCGCTACCCGGCGTCTTCGGCCCGGGCCGTGCCGGCGGCTCAGCGCACGCGCAGCCCGTCGAGGAGGCGTTGCGTCGCGGAGGCCACCTCGTCGACCGCCGTCTCGAAGACAGCTTCGTTCCAGCGCGCCGGCTGACGATAGCCACTCAGCTTGCGCACGTATTGCAGTGCGGCGGCCCGCACGTCCTCCTCTGTGACCGGCGTGGTTGACCCCCGGAGCGTCTTGATCGATCGGCACATGCGGAGCGATGGTACAGATGTGGTGCCAGGACGCAACACCCGCGACAGGAATGTCGTGCTGACGCTAGACTCGGCCGATCGCACATCGGCGCGGGGTCCCTCTCATCGGGAGGTGTGCCCAGATCCCGTCCGGCCGTGACGAAGCCGTCGCACGACCAGATAGGAGCCGCCCTTCACATGAGCCGAGTCCTGCTGGGCCTGATCAGCGCCATCCTCGTCTTCGTCCTGTCCGGCTGTGCCGGCCTGGCCGCCGGTTCCGAGCGTGATACCGGCCCCGATCCCGCTGGGCGCACGGCGACCGGTGATACGCAAGCCAAGCCTGCTCGAGCCACGCCGCAGCCGACCGAGCCACCACTCACGCTCGAGGACCTGCTGGGCACCGACGGTCGGTTGACCGTGCTGATCCTCGGCACGGACGCCCGGGAGGGCATCATCGGCCACCGCACCGACGCCATCATCGTGGCCAGCATCGATCCGGTCAGCGGCAAGGTGGCCATGGTCAGCCTGCCTCGCGACACGGTCAATGTGCCCATCGCGCCCGGCCAGGCCTACGCGGACCGCATCAACTCGCTGTTCTGGGAGTTCGAACGGGCCACGGGCAAGACCAAGGGAGCTCTCAAGAAGATGAAGCAGGCGCTGGCCTATGCCTTCGACACCGAGATCGACTACTACGCCCTGGTCGACTTCGACGGACTCGTGCGCCTGGTCAACAGCATCGGTGGCGTCGACGTCACGCTCGACGAGCCGCTCATCGATCCGACCATGCACCTGGGCAGCAAGGGCCTGAAGCTCAAGGCCGGCACGCGCCAGCTGGACGGCAAGAAGGCGCTGGCGTTCTCTCGCTCACGCCACAGCGACAGTGACTACGAGCGCTCGGAGCGGCAGCAGCAGGTCATCGCTGCCGCGGCCGAGAAGGTCCGCACACGCGGCCTCTCGGCCCTGCCGTCGCTGCTGGAGCTGGTGCGCAAGAAGGTGACCACGGACGTGCCGCTGCGCGCGGCGCCGGCGCTGTTCCAGCTGGCTCAGCAGGCCAAGCTGGCGAGCCCCAAGTCGGTCGTGCTGGCCCCGGGTCGCTGGGCCCGTCAGGTGCCGGGCACCTACACCATCACGCCTCGCGTGCTGGAGGTACAGAAGATGTTCGACCGGGTCTTCAAGCCCATCTCCGGCTAGGAACCACGGCTGCCGACCAGGCCTGCGCGGGCTGCCGACCAGGCCTACGCCGGAGAGCATGAGGCCGCCGGTCTTGCGACCGACGGCCTCGCGCGGGGGACGTTGATGGTGGGCGCGAGACCGCGCCAGGTGAGCTACGCGGTGGCGGGCTCATCCTCCTTGCGGGCGCCCATGCCGGCCCAGACGAGGCCGGCGCCGCCGGCCACGAAGCCGAGGCCCATGAGCGCGGTCACAGCCACGACGCCCATGGCCAACTGCAGGGCGGTGGCGGTGGTGGCACCCACGCCGAGCTCGGCGAAGAGGCCGTGCACGGTCCCGTTCCAGGTCTGCTCACGGGCTGGACCATCGAGCGGGTGCAGGCGATTGAAGCCGGTCCAATAGCGGTCGTTGACCGGGACCTCGTACGTGCCGGCCATGAAGACGGCATCGCCGTAGCCCTCGACGGAGGGATCCCAGACACCACCGGTGAAGGTGGGGGCATCAGCGGCCATGCCTTCTTCGCCGTCGCCATCCCAGTCCACCTGCGCGGGCAGGACCACGTTCTGGGTGCCGGTCAGCGTGTGGTGGGCGATGGTGGCCATCTGGTACATGTACTCGGTGGCCGTGTTGGTGACCGGATCGTTGGGATCGAGCTCGCCATCTGCGATGGGCCAGCCCCAGGTGTCACCCAGCAGCGTCAGGATGGCCTCCGCGCCCTCGGTCGTGCCACGGTCGATCAGGTCGCCGTCGGCGTTGTAGCTCAGGGTCACGTTCTGGGCAGCGCTGAAGCCCTCCAGCGCGTTAGACCCATCCTGAGCCTTGAGATAAGCGTAGCCGGCCGCGCCCCAGGCGACGACGCCGACGATGATGAGCACGACGCCGATGATCTTCAGCCTTGATCCCATGTGTGGGGGGCTCCCTTCTCGTCGGCCGCGCCTCTCGGTGACCACGCGACCACTGTTCACTTGGTCTTGCTCGCGAAGGCGTGTGCGAACGCGAATGCCCAGACCCTTGGTATTGATTGCTGCCATCTTCGCCCGTCTCTGCATCCTGGACGGGGGCCGTTCGGCCCATTTCGGCAGGCCTGCCAGTCATTCTCCATCAGGCGTGCTTGATGCGCTGGGGGTATGCGCACATGATGTCGTGACGAGGCGATCGGGCGGTCGGGCGGTCGGGCGGTCGGGTCCTAGTCGACGGCCTTGCCGTAGAAGTTGATCACCAGCTGCGTCTTGCCGGCGCCGCGCCGAGCGACTGCCACACCCATCGACTTGAAGCGCTTGTCCTTGAGCTGTCGCCAGTGCCAGCCGCCATACGCCTTCTCCCGCTGCCACCAGCGCACGATGAACGTGACCGTCTTCTGTGGACGATAGCTGGCGCAACCGACGTTCTCGCCGTTGACGCTGTGCTTGAGCCCGGCAGACGCGAAGCGCCGGTCGACGGTGGAGCCGGCCAGACTGTGGCCGACCCAGCACGTCCGCTGGCTGTAGAGCTTGGCCGTGCGCCTGGCCCACGGCCAGGACACCCTGTTCGAGATGCGAGCGCTGCGCTTGAGCGCGGGTCGCTTGGCCGAGTAGCGGCCGCTACCCCAGCCCTTGCACTTGCCGGCCGTGGTGACCTTGCCACCTGTCCGCAGACAGTTGACGAGCCGGAATGCCACGTCCTCGGCGGCGTGCACCCGCCTGGGCTCGCCGGCGAAGGTGGGGACGGCAGTGGCTGCTACAGCAGGAGTGCCAGCAGGCTGGCGATGGTGAGATGGCTGCGGGCGCGCTGGCGCTTCACTCGGCAGCGTTCCGCTGCCGCACGGCTTCGATCAACGGTGGGCCTCCGTCGTGCTCCTCGTTCGCAGGACGCCTGAGCTGGGGCTCGCGGCCGGGCACTGGCCTGGACATCCCGCGTGGGCCGATCATCGCTGGGGCGGCGAACGGCTCGCTGAACTCCGATAGGGTACCGCGACTTCCGCCGCTTGTGGCGATGGGTCTGGTCCGGCCCCAACAGGTTGCGCCCGAAGGTCATCCAGCCGACCTGCTCGCCATCAAGCGCCACGGCCTCGACCCCGTGCGCACGGCCCACGATCCGAGCGACCCGGCGTTCCTCGTCCACATCGACGCCGCCCACTGAGGGGTCGGCACGGCCTCCTGCGGTCCCGACACCCTCGAACGCTATCTCGTGCGCGGAGGCACGTATCGCTGGGAGTGGTCGCTCCTGCCGCTTGCCTGGTTCGGCGGACGATCGCTCAGGCAACCACCTCGGAGAGTCTCACCGGCCGCCCTTCGGCTCGGCTGCGGGTGCAGGCGAGTGCCAGCCGCAGTGTCTCGAGCGCATCTTCCGGCCCCGGCGAGGGCTGGCGTCCCTCGCGCACAGCCTCGATGAAGGCCTCCAGCTCGAGCCGGAAGGCAGCTTCGAAGCGGTCGGGGAAGGACTCGAAGTGGTCGCCGTGGAAGCCGAAGTCGTGGCTGAAGGTGGCACTGGTCTTCTGCAGGTCCTCGATGACGACCTTGCCGGCGGCACCGGCGACCTCGGTGCGGATGTCGTAGCCCCACACGCTGTGGCGAGCGGTCTCGACCACGCCCATGGCGCCGTTCTCGAAGCGGAGCACCGCGAGGGCCGTGTCGAAGTCGTTCGCCTCGGCGAAGCGCGGTTCGGCCAGGACGGCGGCCCAGGCGTGGACCTCTTCGACCTCGCCCACGAGGAAGCGAGCGAGATCGAGGTCATGCACGGCCATGTCAAGGAAGATGCCACCGGCGTGATGCAGGAACTCGACGGGTGGGGGATAGGTGTCGCGCGAGAGCGCACGGAACTGTTCGATGCGGCCCAGCTCTCCCGCCTCGATGCGCGCCTTGGCTGCCACATAGCCGGGATCGAACCGCCGCATGAAGCCGAGCTGCACCAGCGCGCCGGCGCGGGTGGCGACGTCGACCACGCGTGCGGTCTCGGCCAAGTCGAGCGCGATGGGTTTCTCGCTCCAGACAGCTTTGCCTGCGTTTATGGCAGCCTCGATGAGTTCCGCGTGTGTGCTCGTGGGCGTGACGATGACCACCGCGTCCACGCCCGCTGCTGCGATGGCCTCGTACGGATCGGTGAAGGCCTGCTCGGCGCCGGCCATGGCACGTCCGGCTTCGGCGGCCCCCGCCACCGGGTCAGCCACGGCCACCACCTTCGCGTCGGTGATGCCGGCCAGGTTGCGGATATGTGTCTGGCCCATGCGGCCGGCGCCCAGCACCGCCACGCCGATGGGCTTGCCCCCGTTGCTCATCCACGCAGTGTCGCGCAACGGTGGCCGCTTGTCGCGTCCCTGACGCACGCGGCACACTCTGGGCATGAGCGACGATCGGCCCCTCATGTACGGTCAGCTGGCGGCCTGGTTCCACCTGCTGACACCGCCGTCCGACTATGCCGACGAGGCCGCGGCGGCCCTGCGTCTCCTCGAGCGACACTGCGACGGTCCTGTCGAGACCATCCTGGAGCTGGGCTCCGGCGGCGGCAACCTCGCCTCGCAGCTACCGGACCGGCTGCAGCTGACGTTGAGCGATCCTGCCCCGGGCATGCTGGAGCTCAGTCGCCAGCTCAATCCGGGTGCCGAGCACCTGGAGGGCGACATGCGTCACCTGCGGCTGGACCGCACCTTCGACGCGGTCATCGTGCATGACGCCATCACCTACATGCTCGACGAGGACGACCTGCGAGCCGCCCTGGAGACGGCGCTCGTGCACCTCCGCCCCGGCGGCGCGGCCATCTTCATGCCCGACTGGGTGCAGGATGACTACACGCCCCGCACCGAGCACGGTGGTTCCGACGACGGCGAGCGTGCCCTGCGCTACCTCGAATGGGACCGCCAGCGGGCGGTGGCTGCGAACAGCGTCAAGACCGACTACGTGATCGTCACACGTGAGGGCGACGAGGTGAATGTCTACCACGATGTCCACACGTTGGGCATCTTCGCGCGGGCCACGTGGCTGCGCCTGCTGGCGGACGTGGGCTTCGAGCCACGGCGGGTGCTGGGAGCGGAAGGGCTCGACATCTTCATCGGCATGCGGCGCGCGCGCTAGCACGTCCGCGTGCGCTAACGCGTCCGGCGGGCGCATCTCGACCGGCGAGCAGCGCTACCCTACGCGCCAACGGCGGTCGACGGAGCGCGAGTGGCTCCGCGCCAGTGGGAGGATGTGATGCCGTTGCGGTGGCCATGCTGAGCGTGCCCGTGGTCGACGCCCACCACCACCTGTGGGACCCCAGCCGCTACTCATATCGCTGGCTGTCGGGTGCGCCGGAGCTGCTGCAACGAGCCCACCGCCTCGACGACCTGGCGCCAGAGCTTGGACTCGAGGGCATGACCCGTTCGGTGCTGGTCACGGCACTGCCCTCGGGCGCCGAGACACGCGAACTCCTGGCGGTCGCCGCCGCCGCGCCCGTCGTGGCCGGTGTCGTCGGTTGGGTCGACCTGACCTCGGAGTCGGTCGCGGCCGAGATCGCCACCCTGCTTGGTGGTCCGGGGGGCGAGAAGCTGGTCGGCCTGAGCCATCGCGTGCATGACGAGATCGGATCCGCGCTGGTTGCTGCGCGCCGACGTACGCCGGGGCCTGGCGGCCGTGGAGGCCGCCAACCTGGTCTTCGACCTGCAGGTGCGCACCCGCGAGCTCGCCGCTGCAGGCGAGGTCTGTGCTGCCTTCCCGGGGCTTCGCTTCGTACTCGATCACCTGGGCCGCCCGCCTATCGCCAGCGGCGACCTGTCGACCTGGGGTCGGGCGCTCCTGCCGCTGGCCGAGCTGCCCAATGTCAGCGCCAAGATCTCGGGCCTGGTGACCGAGGCCGACTGGCTCACCTGGTCGATCGACGACCTGCGTGACCCGGTGGAGCTGGCGGTCGACGCCTTCGGTCCGCATCGGCTGATGCTTGGCTCAGACTGGCCGCTGTGCCTGCTCGCCGGCTCGTACACTGACGTCGTCGACTCGGTGCGCTATCTGCTCGCCGAGCTGCCGGCACACGAGCAGGACCAGATCCGTGGCCTGACCGCGGTGCGGGTCTACCGCCTGTCCCAGCGGCCGGGCTTCGACGATCCGGGAGCCGCTCCCGCCAGGCAGGGAGGAACATGACGAAGCTGATCATCGCGCACGACCTGGGCACGAGCGGCGACAAGGCCTCGCTGCACGCCGCCGATGGCCGCCTGCTCGCTTCGCACACGGTCCACTACCCGACCGACTTCGGGCTCGGTGGCAAGGCCGAGCAGGACCCGGGCGACTGGTGGTCCGCCTTCTGCGCCGCCACCCGGGCGCTGTTGTCCCAGACCGATGCCGAGGCTGCCGATGTCGCCTGCGTCGTGATGTCGGGGCAGATGCAGAGCCTGGTCCTGGTGGACGCAGCCGACGAGCCCGTGCGACCGGCCATCATCTGGGCCGACACCCGCGCCGCCGCTGAGCGCGACCTGTTGGCCGAGCGGGTCGGCGATGACCATGCCTTCGAGATCATGGGTCATCGACTCGATGCCACCTACACGCTGCCCAAGGCGATGTGGGTCCACCACCACGAGCCCGATGTGTTCGCGCGAGCCGACGGCATCCTCATCGCCAAGGACTACGTGACCCTGCGGGCGACGGGCCGGCGCTGCACGGACCACTCCGATGCCACCGGCACGAATGCCTACGACCAGCTCCGCGGGACGTGGTCCGACGAGCTGCTGGCAGCGGCCGAGCTCGACCCGGCGCTGCTGCCCGAGCTGGTGCCCTCGACGACCATCGCCGGGGGCCTCACCGTGGACGCGGCTGCAGCCACCGGTCTCCGGGCCGGCACGCCGGTGGTGGTCGGCGGCGGCGACGGAGCCTGTGCCGCGCTCGGTGCCGGCCTCGTGGGGCCCGACTCAAGTGCCAACGTCACGCTCGGCTCGAGCGCCTGGCTGTCCGTAGCGACCGAGGCGCCGGTGCGCGACCCCTTGCGTCGGACGGTCACATTCGACCACGTCGTGCCCGGTCGCTACCTGCCGCTGGGGGCGATGCAGGCGGCGGGAGCATCGCTCGATTGGCTTGCCGAGGTGCTGGGAGTCGCGCGCGGGGCCGACCTGCAGGCGCTGCTGCTGGCGTCCGCGGACGTGGAGGCTGCGGCCGAAGGCCTCTACTTCCTGCCCTACCTGATGGGTGAACGTGCCCCCATCTGGGATGCCCGCGCCCGCGGGACGTTCGTGGGCCTGGCCCGGCATCATGGACGAGCACACCTGGCCCGGGCCGTTCTGGAGGGCGTGGCCTTCAGCCTCGGCTCCATCCTGCGCAGCCTGCGCGAGGTGCTGCCGGCCGGGAGCTCCATCGAGGCCATCGCGGCCATCGGTGGCGGCGCCCGAAGCGACGTCTGGCTGGCGCTGATGGCCGACACCTGGGGCGTGCCCGTGCAGCGGCGAACCATCGTCGACGAGGCCAACTCCCTGGGCGCCGCCGTCGTCGGCGGTGTGGCGGTCGGCCTCATCAGTGAGTGGCAGACCGCGCGCTCGCTGTCGACCGTCGACGCTGTCTTCGAGCCCGATGACGAGCGTCACACACGCGCGCTCCGCGACAGCGAGCGGTTTGCGGACCTCTACGCACGGCTGCAGACCTGGTTCTGAACAGTCGCGACTCGCAGCGGCTGAAGTGCTCGCCGTCACCAGTCGGCCGCTCAGTGGTGCATGGACGCACCACTGCGGTTGCGGTTCGGTCACGATTACGCTGCAGCCACGCACGAGACCGCCTCGTCTTGTGCGTTGCGGTACCGCAGAGTTGGTATCCTGCGCCGACGCGACCGACCGGGGAGAGTCGGCGCTCACCCAAAGGAGGACATCTCTTGAAGAGTCTCGTACCCGGACTTGTGATCGGGGCCCTCGTCCTTGGCACCACCGGCGTTGCCGCGCAGGATGGCGGCACGCTTGCGGCGGTGCAGGAGCGCGGCCAGCTCGTGTGCGGCGTGAACGGCGGTCTGCCGGGCATGAGCGTCCTCAACGAGGAGACCGGTGTGTTCGAAGGCATGGACGCCGACTACTGCCGTGCCATCGCGGCGGCCGTCCTCGGCGATGCCAGCGCCGTCCAGTACACCCCGCTCACGGCCGACCAGCGGGCGACCGCCATCCAGGGCGGTGAGGTGGACGTCATCTTCCGCAACACCACCAACACGCTCAGTCGTGATGCGGCCTGGGGCGACTTCGGCCCGACCATCTTCTACGACGGCCAGGGCATGATGGTTCGCGCCGACGTCGGTGCCACCACGCTCGAGGATCTCGAGGGTGCCACCATCTGCGTGACGTCGGGCACCACGACAGAGTTGAACCTCGCCGACCAGATGCGCTTCGCGGGCGTGGAGTACACCCCCGTCGTGGCCGCTGAGATCGACACCGTCTACGGCCAGTACGAGGAAGGCCGCTGCGACGCGGTCACCTCCGACAAGTCACAGCTGGTCGGGCGCCGTTCGGCGTTCGCCAACCCCGACGAGCACGTGATCCTCGACGTGACCATGTCCAAGGAGCCGCTGGCTCCTGTGGTCGCGGCGGGCGATGCCCAGTGGGGCGACATCGTCGACTGGGTCGTGTACTCCACGATCGAGGCCGAGGAGCAGGGCATCACCTCCGAGAACATCGCCGACTTCGCCGGCGGTGACAACCCGGTCGTGGCGCGCCTCCTGGGCGAGACCGACGAGCTTGGTGCGGCGCTGGGCCTCCCCAACGACTTCGTCGTCGCGGTCATCTCCGCGGTGGGCAACTACGGCGAGATCTATGACCGCGCCTTCGGTCCCGAGACGTCCCTCGACCTCGGTCGAGCCGGCACCCTCAACGACCTCTGGACCAATGGCGGCCTGATGTACTCGCCGCCCTTCCGTTAGTCGGGCGATCCCATTCGACCCCGGGCCAGCCGAACGGTTGCCCCGGGGTCGATACTTGTGATTCGGACCCAGGCAGTAGTGAGCGATGGCTGACGAGCCCAGCGGCAGCTCCGGCGCATCCGTCCCGTTCTATCGGGACGTTCGCGTGCTCGCGGTCATCGTGCAGTTCGTCTTCCTCGCCGTCGTCCTGCTCTTCGGCGGCTACCTGCTGAGCAACCTCATCGCCAATACCGAGACACGGGGCATCACGACCTCGCTCGACTGGCTCGACCTGCGCGCCGGCTTCACGCCCGGCGAGTCCATCATCCCGTACACGGCTGACGACAGCTACGCCCGGGCCCTGGTGGTCGGCCTCATCAACACCATCACCGTCAGCGTGGTGGGCATCTTCTTCGCGACCATCCTCGGCCTCATCATCGGCGTAGCCCGGCTCTCCAGGAACTGGCTCGTCAACCGTATCGCCCTCGGCTATGTCGAGATCTTCCGCAACACCCCGCTGCTGGTCCAGATCGCTCGTCATCTACTTCGTCGTCTTCCTGCAGCTGCCGCCGGTCAAGGAGTCGATCGCGCTGCCGCTGGAGATGTACCTGAGCCAGCGCGGCTTCTACCTGCCACGGCCGGAACTGAACGACACCGGCGTCATCTGGCTGGTGGCTGTGGTCCTCGCCCTCATCGCCTTCTTCGTGCTGTGGTGGCTGGCCGGCCGTCGCGAGGAGGCCGGCCGTCCCACCCATGGGCTGCGCTGGTTCGCAGTGGCAGCACTCCTGGGCCTGCCCCTGCTCGTCTGGTTCCTCATCCCCGGCGGACCTATCGCCTTCGAGAACCCGGAGCTCGGTTCCTTCAACCTCAAGGGCGGGCTGCGCTTCACGCCCGAGTTCCTGGCCATGGCCGTCGCGCTGGCGTTGTTCACCGCAGCCTTCATCGCCGAGATCATCCGCGGGGGCATCCAGGCCGTGAGCAAGGGCCAGCTGGAGGCCGCACGCACCATCGGTCTCAAGGAGGGTGAGGTCCTGCGCCTGGTGATCCTGCCGCAGGCCCTGCGGATCATCATCCCGCCGCTGACCAGCCAGTACCTCAACCTCATCAAGAACTCCAGCCTGGCCCTGGCCAGTGGGCTATGCCGACATCTTCAACGTCAGCCGCACCGTCTCGGAGCAGACCGGCCAGCCGGTCTCGGTGATCCTGCTGGTGATGGCCGTCTATCTCGTCGTCAGCCTGCTGACCTCGATCTTCATGAACTTCTACAACCGCCGGGTCCAGATCCATGAGCGCTAGTCAGCCCGCCATGACCCCGCCACCCGAGCAGCTCGATGTGCGCCCGCCGACGACCGAGGTCGGCATCATCGGCTGGCTCCATCGCAACCTGTTCCACAGCAAGGCCAGCGGCGTCGTCACCATCATCCTCAGTGCCATCCTGCTGCTCGTCGCCTGGGTCTCGCTGCAGTGGATCTTCGTCGACGCCAACTGGGGTGTCATCACCGAGAACATGCGCCTCTTCCTCGTGGGTCAGTACCCCAAGGACGAGATCTGGCGTGTCTGGCTGACGCTGGCCGTCTTCTCGCTCACGACCGGCTTCTCGGCGGGCTCGACCAGCAGCAGCGCCGTGCGCATGCTGGCGCTGATGCTGATCGCCGGCCAGATCATCCTGGCCGTGCTCGTGCTGATCTCGGGTCTGGGCCTTGTCGGCGCCCTCATGCTCCTGTTGAGCGCCGACCTGGTGTGGGTGGCCATGTATGCGGCCAAACACCGCCCTGTGAGGCGACTCTGGGTCTCGCTGGCGTGGCTCATCACCACCATCCTGGTGGTGGTCCTGTTGGCCGGCCTGGGTGACGCGACGCCGTTGCCGACGGTCTCCACCAACATCTGGGGCGGCCTGCTGCTCACGATGATGCTCTCGATCGTGGGCATCCTGCTCTCGTTCCCGCTCGGCGTGGCTCTCGCCGTCGGCCGCCGCAGCAATCTGCCCGTGGTGCGCATCATCAGCACGACCTACATCGAGGTCGTCCGTGCCGTGCCGCTCATCACGGTGCTCTTCATGGCCCAGTTCCTGTTCCCGCTCATCCTGCCTGACGGGATCCGCATCGAGAACGTCATCCGGGCCATGGGCGGCATCGTCATCTTCTCCGCCGCATACGTGGCCGAGAACGTCCGCGGCGGGCTGCAGGCCATTCCCGTCGGTCAGCATGAAGCGGCCTTCGCCATCGGTCTGCGTACCTGGCAGACCACCGTCTTCATCGTGCTGCCGCAGGCGCTGCGCATCACCATCCCCGCCAACGTGGGGCTCTTCATCAGCCTGCTCAAGGACACCACGCTGGTGTACATCATCGGACTGCTTGAGATCCTCGGCATCGGCCGCGCTGTGCTCGCCAACCCGAAGTGGCTGGGCGACAACTTCGAGGTCTACCTGTTCATCGCCGTCGTCTTCTTCGTCCTCAGCTACACCCTCAGTCAGGCCAGCTACCGACTCGAAAAAGAACTTGGGATAGGTGAACGATGAGTGACCCCGTAGTCCACGGCATCTCCACGAAGCCTCGCGACGTCGACCGCACACCGCCAGGGGAGGATGCGGAGGACATCATCATCTGTCGCGACGTGCACAAATGGTTCGGCGAGCTGCACGTGCTCACCGGCATCAACATCACCATCAAGCACGGTGAGGTGCTGGTCATCGCGGGGCCATCGGGCTCGGGCAAGTCGACCTTCATCCGTACCATCAACCGGCTGGAGGAGCATCAGCGCGGCGACATCATCGTCGACGGCATCGAGCTCTCCAACGACATCCGCAACATCGCCGCCGTCCGATCCGAGATCGGCATGGTGTTCCAGTCGTTCAACCTGTTCCCGCACCTGACCGTGCTGCAGAACGTGACGCTGGGGCCGATCCGGGTGCGCAAGGTACGTCGCGAGCTGGCCGAGGAGACCGCGATGCAGCTGCTCAACCGCGTCGGCATCCCCGAGCAGGCCCTCAAGTACCCGGCCCAGCTGTCCGGTGGTCAGCAGCAGCGCGTGGCCATCGCCCGTGCCCTCGCCATGCAGCCCAAGATCATGCTCTTCGACGAGCCCACGTCGGCGCTCGACCCGGAGATGATCAGCGAGGTGCTGGACGTCATGCGTGAGCTGGCGGAGTCGGGCATGACCATGCTCTGCGTGACCCACGAGATGGGGTTCGCCAAGGCCGCCGCCGACCGCATGGTCTTCTTCGATGCCGGCAACATCGTGGAGCAGGGTCCGCCGGAGCAGATCTTCGAGAACCCGCAGCACGACCGCACCAAGCTCTTCCTCTCGCAGATCCTGACGCACTGACGACGCGACGGCTGCGCCGTGCGTCCCGTACCCACCCCGCGCCCATCCTGTAGGTCAGCGCACGACGCCGTGCGTCCCGTACCCACCCCGCGGGTCACCTGACGACGCGAGGGCTGCGCCGTGCGGCCATTACCCGCCCCGCGGGTCACCTGACGACGCGAGGGCTGCGCCGTGCGGCCCGTACCCACCCCGCGGGTCACCTGACGGCGACTTGGCGTGCACTCCGACACTTCACCCGTGGCGCGGGTGAGACGACCGGCACTCCGCCGTTCGACCCGCGACTGGGGTGGTCCGACGAGCCAACTCTCGACCGTAGACCGGACTCCGACGGTTCACCCATCGTCTGGGTCAGGCGCGTTTGACCTCCGCCTTTGACCTCCGCCTTTGACCTGCGCCCGTACCCATCCGACGGATCAGTCGAACACTGGTAGCAGCTCCTGGACCAGCCGCGCGGAATCGGCCGCGGCCGACCGCAGGAAGGAGCGGAAGTCGCCCAGCGAATCCTCGCCGGCCCGGTCGCTCAGGGCACGCACCACAAGCCAGGGCACATCGAAGCGCTCGGCCACGCCGCACAGGGCCGAGCCTTCCATCTCGATGGCCAACGCACCCCATTCACCGTGCAGCTCATCCCGCAGGCGAGGCGACGCGAGGAAGGCGTCACCCGTGAGGATCGTGCCCAGCGTGGCCCGCAGGCCGACCTCGTCGAGGCGTGCCGAGACCCGTGCGGCAAGCGTCGGCGGCAGTCTGTAGCCTGGATCGGGCCGGACCTCGGGAACCGGCAGCGCTCCCGGCTGGTAGACGATGCGGCCGGCGTCGGTGATGCGCCCATAGTCGATGTCGATGACGCGGTCGGCGATGACGATATCGCCGATGGCAAGCTCCCCACCCAGGCCACCGGCGACGCCGCTCAGCACCAGCGCCCGACATGCCAGGCGTTCGACGAGCAGCGTGGCCGTGCTGGCCGCCTTGACCTTGCCCACGCCAGCCGCCGCCACGACCACCTCGCGTCCGGCGAGCCACCCACGGCGTGCTTCCAGCCCGACGCCGGGCAGAGGAGGCGGCTGACCAAGCGCGTCTACCAGCAGTGCCTGCTCCTCGGGCAGGGCGCAGAGGACGCCGATGGGGCCGTCGGGGGTCGTTGTCATGGCGTCGATGCTAGCGGTCGCGCACGCGCAGGTCACAGCGGCCGAAGGGCGGCGCCGCTGTCAAGTGGTCTGTCAAGCCCTTCGCAGGCACGAAAACCGCCTCCGACCCCTTGTCAACCCCTTGTCAAGAGCCTAGAATGTTCCCTCAGCGCCTTGTCAAGACTTGACAAGGCCACTCGTGTGTCCGCCAAGCGCAGGCGGAAGGGTCGGGCGGGCGATCCGCTGGTGAGGGTCGTGATCGACCCAGGGCGTGCCGGACGCACTCGAGATGAGGAAACACGCAGCTTTGTCGATCGGCGTTGCCGCCACCATCAAGGAAAAGCTGGACATCGTCGAGCTCATCGGTGAGACCGTCCAGCTCAAGAAGGCCGGGACCACGTTCAAGGGTCTCTGCCCGTTCCACGGCGAGAAGACCCCGTCCTTCACGGTCACGCCTCCGCGCGAGCGCTGGCACTGCTTCGGCTGTGGCCGCGGCGGGGACATCTTCAACTTCGTCATGGAGCGCGACGGCGTGGACTTTCCCACGGCCTTGCGCTCGCTGGCCGGTCGCGCCGGTGTCGAGCTGTCCGAGCGCACGACCCAGGAGGATGCCCAGCGCAAGCGGATGCGCGATGCGCTTGACGCGGCCATCTCGTTCTACCACCACGTGCTTACCAGCCACCCTGCCGGCGAGGCCGCTCGCAGCTACCTGCGTGATCGTGGCTTCACCGACGAGACCATCGAGACCTTCCGCCTGGGTTGGGCACCCGATGCCTGGGATGCCATGACCCACGCCCTCACCGCCAAGCGCCAGATCTCGCAGGCCGACCTGGAGGGCGCCGGCCTGGTCAGTCGCCGCCGCTCCGGCCGTGGGGTCTACGACCGCTTCCGTGCCCGAGTCATCTTTCCCATCCGCGACGCGTCGGGCGGTGCCACCGGCATGACCGGGCGCATCCTCGGCAAGCAGAGTGACGACACGGGACCCAAGTACCTCAACACGCCGCAGACGCCGCTCTTCGACAAGGGCCGCACACTTTTCCTCATCGACAAGGCCAAGTCGGCCATCCGCAAGTCGGGCGTGGCCGTGCTCGTCGAGGGCAACACCGACGCGATCATGGCCCACCAGGCGGGCTTCACCAACGTCGTCTGCAGCATGGGCACCGCGCTCACGGCGGGCCAGGTGGAGCTGCTGACGCGCTACGCACCGCGCATCGCGCTGGCCTATGACGTGGATGCAGCAGGGCAGGGGGCCGCCGCGTTCGGCGCGACCGAGCTGACCGCGCTGGTGGGTGAGATCGAGCGTTCGCCGTACCGGGGCCGCCTCACCGACGTGGACGTGGTGCGCCTTCCCGACGGCCGCGACCCCGACGAGATCATCCGTGACGATCCGGAGGCCTGGCGCGAGGCTACCGAGCACCCCCAGCCCATCATGGAGTTCCTCATCGACCGCGCCGCGTCCCGCTTCGACTCCAGCTCGGTATCGGGCCGGGAGAAGCTGGTGGCGGCGGTGCTGCCGACCCTCCGCACCATCGGCGACCCCGTGCGGCGGGACGGCTACCTGCAGCTGCTGGCCCGTCGCTCGGGCGTGGAGGAGCGCACCCTGCTGGAGGCTCTGCGCCGGCGCGAGGAGCCCCTTCCCGGTGGCGCTCGCGACTCGTCCCAGGTGGGTGCCCGCATCAACCTCGAGGCGGTGATGGCCCAGCCCGATGCACTCGACCCTCGCGCCGTCGAGCGTGCCATCGAACCGGCCGAGGCCAGCCTGCTGCGTCTGCTGCTGCGCTACCCCGGTCGCTATCGCGCCACCGCCGACGGTCTCGAGCGCGATCCCTTCGTGACCACGCCCGCACGCGAGCTGTGGAAGTCACTGGGCGAGACGCTGACCCGGCACGGCTCCGACCACTTCGACCGAGCGGCCTTCATCGGCGCCCTGGAGCCGACCGTGCGCGCCGTTGCCCAGACGCTGATGGCGCGCACCGATCCGCTGCCCGAGCAGGAAGCCCAGATCCAGCAGGCCATCGACCAGAGCCTGCTGACGCTGGAACGCGGGCGGCTCTCCGAACGCATCGAATACACCCGGGCGCGCCTGGCCGACGCCGAGGCCGCCGACGACGACGCTGAGCTGGAGCGGCTGCAGCACGAGGTCCTGGACCTGCAGCGCCGCCGCCTGGAGCTCGACCGGGCAGTGGCCGACTCGTCACTCCTGGCACGACGACGCATCAACCCCAAGCAACCCAACCCAGCAGAACAAGTGGAGGTAGCACATGGCAACTGACGCCACCGACAAGCTGCTCGTGGCATCGGTCCTCGAGCGCGGCAAGCGGGACATGGACGGCGACACCGTCCAGCCCGAGCAGGAAGATGTCATCGGCGCACCGCGCAACTTCGGCGCCGCCGCCGAGCTGGGCGTGCAGGTCACCGTCGAAGAGAGCCAGAAGCAGCCCTGGCAGGATCCGCCGGCCAAGCTCGAGGACGACGACGACGACAAGCCCTCGACCCAGGCCGAGCTGGACGCCATGGCCCAGGACATGGTCGGCATCGACGACCCCGTCCGCATGTACCTCAAGGAGATCGGCAAGGTCCCCCTGCTGAACGCGGAGGAAGAGGTCGTCTTCGCCAAGGCCATCGAGCTCGGCGAGCAGATCGTGGCCGAGCCGTGGCGAGCCGTGCTCTCCCTCTGGGAGTGGACCAAGAACGACACCGAGCACAAGAGCCGGCAGAAGCGTCCCGAGCACCGGCTCGACTACTTCGCCGCTGACGCCGAGCGCATCGTCATGGGCGCCATCCGGGCCGGCGAGAAGGACGGCCTGCTGGTGGGCTCGCCCGATCTCAAGCTCACCGGCGCGCAGCGAGCGGCGACCGAGGAGCATCCCAAGGCGGTGCTCAAGGACGCCAAGAAGATCGTGGCCGACTACGACGAGGCGCCCGACGCTGACAAGTTCGCCGCCCTGGTCGACTTCAGCTACATGTCGGTCCACAACGGCGACCAGGACTGCCGCGACAACAAGGGTCTGCGGGCGCTCTACGACTGGTCGCAGGGCATCGCCCACGAATCGCTGCGGCGCTACATCCTGGGCGGCAAGGAAGCCGAGGTCATGGATGCCTGGGGCTGGGACCCGGAGATGACCCAGGAGCACCTCAAACCGCGCAACCGCCGTGGCATCGTGGTGCGCTACGGTCGTGAGGGCCGCGAGTCGCTGACCTCGGCCAACCTGCGTCTGGTGGTCTCGATCGCCAAGAAGTACATCGGCCGCGGCATGTCATTCCTGGACCTCATCCAGGAGGGCAACATCGGTCTCATCCGCGCGGTCGAGAAGTTCGACTACGAGAAGGGCTTCAAGTTCTCGACGTACGCCACCTGGTGGATCCGTCAGGCCATCACGCGCGCCATCGCCGACCAGGCCCGCACCATCCGTATCCCCGTGCACATGGTCGAGACCATCAACCGTCTCATCCGTGTCTCGCGCGGTCTGCTCCAGGAGCTGGGGCGTGAGCCGACGGTGGAGGAGATCGCCTTCGCCATGACGGTGGGTCCGGAGTTCGCCACCGAGATGCTCAATCGCCTGGGCGGGGCCGTCAACTTCGCCCACATCGAGGTCAATACCGACAGGCAGGCCACCATCACGGTGCACGTGCTGGACGACCGCCTGGTGGAGCCCACCGTCAACGTCGACTACGCCATCGCCGGGGCCGGCCACACCTATGACGTGAAGATCCCCAAGAAGAAGGACAAGGAGATCGACAACGTGATCCTGGTGACCCCGGACAAGGTCCGCGAGATCATCAAGGTCAGCCAGGAGCCGGTCTCGCTCGAGACGCCCATCGGCGAGGAGGAGGACTCGCACCTGGGCGACTTCATCGAGGATCGTGCGGCCCTGGCGCCGGCCGATGCCGCCTCCCATCAGCTGCTCAAGGAGCAGGTGGAGGCGGTGCTGGACTCCCTGTCCGGACGCGAGCGGCGCGTGCTGCAGCTGCGCTTCGGCCTGGAGGACGGTCGCTCTCGCACGCTGGAGGAAGTGGGCAAGGAGTTCAACGTCACCCGCGAGCGCATCCGCCAGATCGAGGCGAAGGCCCTGCGCAAGCTGCGCCATCCGTCCCGCAGCCGCAAGCTCAAGGACTACCTCGAGTAGTCGTCGGTAGATCGTGAGACCACCGGGGCCGGCCTTGACGGGTCGGCCCCAGTGATTCGAGCCCGGCTCAGCCGCGTCGGACCGCCCTGGCCGGGAGGGCCCGCGTCGATCGGGGTAGGCCATTCGGCACTTGGCGGCCTCGTTCGCCGAGGTCGAACGTCTGCCCAGGTGAGCAACGCACTGACGTCGTTTCCGACCCCGATGCCCGGCCCGGCACCATCTCCGTCGGTGCCGAGACCGGCTCCTCGCGTGCCCGACAAGGGCACCTGGCCACCGGCCGGATACCGCAGTGCCGACACCCGCACACGGGTGGCCACGATCAGCCATGTCCTCGCCGCGCTCGCGACGCTGGCGTCCATCTATGTCACCGCGCAGGTGTATCCACTGCTGGACAAGGCGGATCGGTTCCAGCTCACCGACGTCGAGGCGGACGCGTGGCTGAGCGCCGTCGAGGGCAGCAACACGCTGGAGAGCTGGGCCTCGCTGCTGGCCATCATCTCGCTCATGACCTGGTTGAGCCGCAGCGTCGACAACACGCCGTCGCTCGGTGGTGGTATCGCCCGACGGGGGCCCCGTTGGGCCATCGGCGCGTGGTTCATCCCCATCGTCAACATCGTGATGCCGGCCCTCATCCTGCGTGACCTGGCTCGACGAGTCAGCCCCGACCTCACGGGACGCGACAAGCTCGTCCTTGTGTGGTGGCTGTCGTACTGGGGGCCGGTGGTCCTTGCCTTCTATGCGGCGTTCATTCCCATCGAGGGTACGGACTCCGTCCGCGAGCAATACGCATGGCTCATCGCCGTGCAGGCGGTCAATACGCTCGGCTACCTCATGACGATCGTCGTGATGCGCCGCCTGCAGCGAGACGCCGAGTACTGGCACGACAGGCAAGCTGACGAGTGGGCACACGCAGCAGCGGGGGTGGCGGCGGCCCGCGCCAGCGCGCTCACGGCGCCGGATACCAGTGCGTACGCAGTCACCTCGGAGGACCGCCGCCAGGACCGCCGCCAGGACAGCCCACCCGTCGGCTAGCCGCTGGCGGCCAGCACGGGTCTAGGGCGTCGAGAGTGACGTCACCGCCGCGTGTGCCTGGAACCCGGTGAAGGCGTCCGGCGTGACCGTGATGAGCACCGGATGCGGATGGGCGTCGCCGGTGATGTCGCGCCCGTGGCTCACACGGGTGTGGAACGGCAGGTCCCTGAACGCGTCCTGCGCCGCCCGGCTGAACTCCACGGCATCCACGGCGCGGTCCCACGTCGTCTGCCAAACGATGGCCCACGCGTCCCCGGGTCCGGCAAGGTGCACCAGACGATCCCCGCCCCAGCCGTCGGCGGCCCCGGCGTTCTTGAGCTGGGGGAAGGCGAACGCCTCCTCCTCGTCCGCGTCACCCCAAGGCGCGCCATCGGCCAGCAGCACACCGATCTGCAGCTCGCCCAGGGTCATGTCCGTGGTCACCGTCCAGCCACGGCCCATGGCCGCGGCGACGTCCGGCAGGTCGATCACGTCCGGAACGTCGTCGGGGTAGCGCTCCGGATGCAGGATCTGCTCGGTCGACACGGGTGGGTTCGCCCAGAGCGCATCGATGGCACCCCAATCCCCGTCGCCCCACTCCTCGAAGACGAAGGCTGCGCCATCGACGTAGGGGAACTCACCCGCCCGCGACAGCAGGGCCGGGATCGCCTCCACGGGCATGACGTCGGTCGGGATGTCGGAGCTCTCCAGCGCCTCCGGATCGGTGAAGGCCAGCCGTTTCATGGTCCACACCGCCATCACCAGCGTGGCCTCACCCTCGACCAGGGCCTCCCATGCCGCGGCCTCGTCGTGCTTCAGGGCATCGCCTGGCAGCGAGACCGAAGTGCTGGTCCTGGAGTGCGTGCGCGTATTCGTGCGCAAGCACCATCAGCTCGGCGGGGCCGATCTCGGCCTCGTCGGTCACCACCGTCATCTCGGCCGTGGCGGGGTCGTAGTATCCGAGCACGCCGGTCCGAGTGGACCACTCCAACACCTCCACGATGTCGAAGTCGGGCGGTAGCAGGCCCAGTCGCTGCATGACCAGCGCCTCTGCCTCGGCCTCCGCCGCGTCGTCACTCGCGCGCCAGTCCTCGATGAGGTCATCGAAGGCCTCGTCCGCGGGCAGGAAGCGGTAGGGGACCGCCTCGATGGCGCTGAGGCCGCGGACGGCCTCCGTCCGGCGCATCGTGTCGGTCACGCGCTCGTCGCGAGTCGGCTCAGCACAGCCGCTCGATGCCAGCGTGATGCAGGCGAGCGCGAGGATGGCACTACTACGTCCGAGCTCGATGACCATGCCGCACCTCGACTGTGAGACCGTCACATTCAGCGCTGCCTGCGTGGGAGGCACAAGGGCCGGATGTCCCGGCCAGGCGGTGCTCGATCCCGGAGCGGCTGAGGGTCAGCGCCCCGGGCCGGTGGCTGACACCGGCGGAGGTGCTCGCTGCAGCCTCACTCCGTGGTGCCTAGCCGGCTTGCGAGGTCGAGTCCGTCGGCCCGTTGTCCGGTGTCAACCAGGCGTGGACGAGCCTGGCCGCCACCGCGATGCCGATACCGACGGCTACTCCCAGCATGTTGTTGATGACGTCCGCACTCTCGCAGCCGCGACCCAGGTCCACCAGCACGAGCTGCAGCGTCTCGATCACGAGCGGCACGGTGAAGGCCGCGGCGATGACGACCATCGTGCGGCGCGAGCGCGGCAGCAGCCCCAGCGCGATCCCCATCGGCACGAACAGGATGATGTTGAGCACGACGTCGTTGGGCCGCGTCAGCTGGCTCAGCGGCGGCAGGCCCAGCTGACGCAGGTCGCACGTGCCGCCGGCGAGGGCTTCCCCCGCGAACGCCTCGCCGGTCGGCGAGAGCGTCGCCGACAGCCCGAACCCCAGCGAGACCAGCAGCAGGAGCGCGACCGGCCGGCTCGTGTCCAGCGCCCGCGCCGCCCGCGATGAGAGCACCACGGAAACGAGCGTCCACAGCAGGAAGCCGGGCAGGAACAGCGGTACCGGCCCGGAGAACCAGGTAGTGACTAACGACACGGATCGACGATCCTCGACGAACGGCGGGAATGAACATCATCCAAGGTACGTCAATCGACCCCATCCAGCCGTTGGAGGCCCCGAGCAGGAGCTCTTGCGGGTCGGTGGTCGGGCTGCGAATGGACCAGGAGTAGTCGAATTTACCCATCGGCACTTGTGGCATGGGGCACCAGAAGCGCAGCATCCGCCCGTCACCAGGCGAAGACACGCGACCCCCCGTCCGTGGCCCGCATTGGGGCCGCGTCGAGCTACACGGACGACCACATGACAAGGGGGCGTCCACCATGCGTAGTACGTTGCTCGTCTTGATAGGCTCGGTCGTGCTCGTCGCTTCCGCGATGATGATCTGGCCGGCTGATGTCGACTCCAAGGCCAAGTGGCCGATGGCGTGGAAGAACGATCACAAGACCTGGACCTCAAAGCCAGTCATCATCGCGAACCGCCCGGGACTCTACCAGCACAACGTCATGGCGTTCACGGTGAAGAAGAAGCCCGGAAGCGACCGCTGTGCCGCCAAGTACGGTCTTAGGGAAAAGGGCCGTCTCCATCAACCCCTGGGGGTCACGAACGAATCCAGCCGCCCGAAGACAGTCTGGTCGGCCGTGGTGTTCGAGCTTCCGGACTCCATGAGTGGAAAGGGCTTCGTGCGCCTCGGAGTCCAGACCAACGGCAACTGCGAGTGGAGGCTCAGGTTCTGGGGGCCGAGGAAGGGCGAACCCTAGGCGAAGTCTCAGGCCTCGGATCAGCCGCGGCGTTCACTCTGGATCAGCGTCGCCACGGCCCCACGACCGCTCGGTCCTCGCGCACCTTGACGCGGTAGGGTTCGCCGAGCGTCGTCCCGAGTATGTGATGTGCCTCGCTCCTCAGGGCGAGCAGATGGCGTGGCGGCACACGGCGCGCTTCTGGACGTGCGGGACCAGACCCCTAGCAGCCGGTGCAGTCGTTGGGCCGGTTGTTCCTCAGCGTCACGTCATCGAGGAGCACGGCGAACGTGCTGGCGTTGTAGATACCGCCACCAGTACCACCCGCGCGGTTGTTGGCGATGACCGAGTCGCGCACGATGCTGGCGGAGGCATCGCCGAAGACGTGTTCGAGGTGGACGCCGCCGCCGTTGCCGGCAGCTGTATTCCCGACGATGCGCGAGTCGGTCACACGGCAGCCGCCGCGGCAATGAAGCCCGCCCCCGTCGCCCGCCGCCTGGTTGTTGTCGATCGTCGAGTGGTCGATCCTGACCACGATCATGGCGTTGTCCCAGCCGGCCCAGATACCGCCACCGTGGTTGCCCCGGACGGTGACGCGCAACAGGTCCATGCCGTCTGTGTTGATTCCGACGCCGCCGTTGTTCACGACGCGCGAGTCGCGGGCATCGACGTAGCCCTGGACCGTCTGCGTCACGCCATTACCCCTGTTGCCGGAAATGGTGGAGTCGTACATGTACAGGTCGATGGCCTCGACGCCATTGCGGCCATTGCGGCTCACCTTCGAGTCGTGCAGATATACGTTCACGAAGTCACCGGCCGCGCCGACACCCGACTTCGCGTTGTTCCGCACCGTCGAGCGCTGGAGCCGGAACGTGACGCCGTCGCCGCCGAGGCCCGAGCCCGCGTTGCCCTTCACTCGGCAATGGCGCAGGGTGACCTCGCCACCCCAGGCGTGGACGCCGTCGGCGTACCAGGTGTCGCCGCCCGAACCGGTGATCGTCAGGTTCAGGAGGACCACGTTGTTATCGCCCACGCCGAGCCATTCGGTGCCGGTGTGGTTGATCCTGAGCGCCGCGTCGTGGTCGCCGGCGTCGAGCGTGGCTCTCGGGTTGCCCTTGAGCGTCAGGTCCTTGCCCAGGATCGTGAAGGTGCCGCGACACGTGCCCTTCAGCAGCAGCGTGTCACCCGAGTTCGCGGTGTCGATGGCCGCCTGGAGGTCGGCGCCCTTGCGGCAGTCCACGAACGTGCTCGCCCCAAGGACGGTCGCCGGGATCGTAACGAGTAGCAATGCAAGCATCGCGAGACTGGCAATGAGTCTGCGCATGAGAGCGATCTCCCCTCCGAGCGTCCTCTCCCGCGATGTCACCGCGAACGGGACGCAGGCGCTCGCGGCCTACTACTGCGGCCGAGGATGCCGATCCGTTGGCCGTGTACACAAGTGCCATGCGACCTTGCGACGGCCCAGATCAGCCACACCCGCACGAAGGCCCCCGATCCACCGCGCGACCGAACTGGCCGCTACTCGGCCGCGTAGATCTCCGTCTCGGGCCGCGTTCGTTCCTCCTCACTGGCGCTGAACGAGTCCACGGTGCGCCAGCCTAGTAGCGGCCGCATGAACGTCGCCGGCACCTGCAGGATGGTGGAGTTGTATTGGTAGACCTGGTTGTTGAAGAGTTCTCGCCGGCGTGCGATCAGGGTCTCGAGTCGCTCGATCTCCTCCTGCAGGGCCATCACGTTGGCGTGCGACTTGAGCTCCGGGTAGTCCTCCACGACGGCGAACAGGGAGCGCACCGCCTGGCTCGTCTCCTCGGAGACGACGGCCTGGTCGTGGACCGGGGCCTCCGGCTCATAGCGCGCCCGTGCACGGGTCACCTCCTCGAGCACCTGTTCCTCGAAGCGCATCGCGCCACGCACGGCCGAGACGAGGTTGGGCAGCTGGTCGTGGCGCTGCTTCAGGGCCACGTCGATGTTGGCCCAGGCGCGTTCGCAGCGGCGCTGGAGCGCGACCACGTTGTTGTACGTCACCACGGCCAGGAACACGACCAGCGCCAGGACCAGGACGGCGGCAACGACGAGGGCGAGCTGGATGGCCATGGCTACAGCCTACCGGTCACGATGACGCCCATCGCGAGCGTGCACATGACCGCCATCACGGCGCCAAGGACGCCGATGAGGAAGGCGAAGTCGTGGTGTCGCGTGGCGTCTGCCGGCGTGCCGCGGTAGACGACCAGGCCCCCGCGAAGGCCGCGCGACAGCACCAGCTCCTCTTCGGGGATGTCATACTTCTGCAGGGCCTCCTGGTGGATGTCGCCACCCGGCACGACCGGCTGGTGGGCGCGGGGATCCAGCTCCGGCTGGGCCGTGGGAGCGCCGATGCCGAAGCCGGGGATGGCGGCGTTGCCCCAGGCTTCCTCGGGACTCGCCGCCAACAGGCCCATGTGGCGGGCGTAGGCGATGTCGCCCGCGATATCGGTCTCGACGTTGTCGCCCGGGTTGGGAGCGAGGACGATGTCGCGTACCTCACCCCAGGGCCAGGCCTGGCCCAGGATGGTGACGGTCTCACCCGGCTCCAGGCGCGCCTCACGATAGCGCCGGCCACCCTGGTTGCTCAGCGGCATGCCGAACGCGTCGTCCTCGTCGTTCCAGTCGACATCGCCCGTGCCGGAGGCCGGACGTTGGACCGTCAGCAGCGCCTGCGCCGCTGTCTGCCGCTCGAGCTCGGTCATCTCTTCGACGTCGCGATCGCGGAACGGAGCGTAGGCCGCACCGGTGCGCCGCTCGAGCCCGGCCGGCTCGGCGCCGACGATGCTGGTGCGCTCGTCGAACGTCGCGCCGATCTCCCAGCGAGCGCCGCGGGGCACGACGCGGATAGCACCGGTCTCGTTGCGGATGCGGAACTCCTGCGACTTCTCCTCGTCCATCATCACGCGCGAGTTCTTGCCGGTCGTCTCCACCCGCGCCCGATACCAGACGCAGGGCCTTGACTGCAGCGGCGAGATGAGCGTCTGGTCGATGGGCTCGACGCTGCCGCTGATGCGCACCTCGCCCGCGGCGATGCCGTCAAGGCTGGACGTGGCGACCGACGAGATCAGCCGGTCACGCCGATACGCCACCAGGCCGCGCACGAACAGCACGATGCCGCCGACGAGGCCGGCCACGACGAACAGGAGCCAGGGCGTGAAGGCGTCTTCGCTCACGAGCCGATGCTACTGGTGGCCGGACGCACCACGAAAGGGGTTCGGAAGTACTCCCGCACCACCGGCTCCGACCGCTGGCGATCGTGGGGTCAGGCGCTGAGATGCTATCCTCTGGCCGCACCCGTTCCGGCGTAGCTCAGTGGTAGAGCGGTCGGCTGTTAACCGATTGGTCGTAGGTTCGAATCCTACCGCCGGAGCCATCTTCCCCTCGTGGGATGCCCTCTTCGGGCGACTCCGTCCCACTCCAGAGAGGACCCCGCTTCCAGCATCGGCGGCGTCGCGTTGCTGTGTCGCGGTCACGTGGGCGCAACGGTGCGGGGGCAATGTGTCAGCCGCCGACCTGGGGCGTTACGCCGGGCTCTTCAAGGCTGGAGGCGAGACTCGACCGGCATAGTCCAGGCCGGGGCCAGCGGTCGGCTGACCCAGACTCGCGCGACGAGGACATGGTGCGACGATCCCCGCAGGCGCGGCCGCCTCACCAGACTGTGCGCCACTTTGCGCTGGGGCCCGGGGGCGCTTGGATTTGCGGCGCGGTCCACTCGACATCGCCGAGCGCCGTCGCTACGCTCATGTGGCCGCTGGACAGGCCGACTCATCGAGACGCATGACCCTGAGAGGAGTGATCGATGGAGCACTGGACACACCACTTGGCGCTGCTCGCAGCGCCTGTCCTGACACTCGCGATGGCGGCACCCGTTCTGGCACAGGACGGGCCTGTGCCCTACCTCGACGCCGATGGCACGCAGCTAGGGTCTATCACCATCCGTGAGGTAGCCGACCCGTACACCGACTTCGAACCCACACGGCCGCCTGCCGAGGGGCAGCGCTACGCGCTGCTGACGGTGACGTTCGAAGCCGCTGAGGACCAGGCTTTCGCGACCGATCCGCGACAGATCCAACTGCAGGATTCGACAGGCTACTTGTACGGCCCGTCCGGCGTGCCCCGCCCTGCCAATTCGGTCGTGCCTGATCTGCAAAGCCAGACGCTTGCGCCGTTCGACCGCGTCAGCGGAGTCGTCGGCTACGTCCTTCCGGCGGACGCCGAGGTCGTGCGCATCCTGTATCGAGGCGACGGGAGTCGCCTCATGCCCATCGCGTCGCCCGGCGCGATCCCTGCCATCGCGGTCGGGGAGCCCAGGACCTTCGTGGATGTGGAGGGGGCCCCGATCGGCACCATCACCGTCCGGGAGGTAGCCGACCCGTACACCGATTTCGAGCCCTCCCGCCCACCGGCCGAGGGCCAGCGCTACGTGCTGCTGACATCGGCCTTCGAGGCCGCAGACGACCAGCCGATGTATGCCGACCCAAGGGTCGTCTACCTCGTCGACAGCGTCGGAGTCGTCTATCGACCGGTGCAGGTCCCGAGGCCAGCTGGCGAGCTGCTGCAGGACCTCGACATCCAGCCGCTGTCGCCGACCGACCGGGTCTCGGGAGTGATCGGCTACCAGGTTCCGGCCAACGCCGTCATCAATTCGATCGTGTATGCGCCAGAGTCGAGCCGCTTCGTGACCCTCGCCGACCTGACGGCCAGCGCCGGGGGGAGCTGAGGCGCCCAGCCCGCGAGTCACGAGTCCGGCGGCCGTCGGGCCTAGCGCTGGAGCGGACCTGGCTGGGCACTCCCTGCGACGACCTCGTCGATGACGACACGGATCAGTGGCAAGGCATCGATGCGATGCTCGCGGTACTGCGGGTACTTGGCCCGCAACGCCTGTACCACGAGCACGAAACAGACCGGGACGAGACGTGGCTGGCCGGTCGCCGAGAGCGTTGCGCAGCGTGGCGGTGCGACGACCCTCGATGAAGGCCAGCCGATCAGCATCGATCACGCAGGCGGCGTTCAGGCGTGAGCACCTGACGCCCAAGCCTCCTTCAGCGGGACGACATGGTAGACACCGCAGCCGTCACCGAGGCTGACCGGAGTCAGCGGATCCGCTATCCGCGCCTCCTGCCGGGGATCACACCCATCGACGTCGACGTCGCTCCCGAGGCTCGACGAGAGCGCGGTCGTGGCCATCCACGACATCCAAGGAGCCACGCTGCCCATGTGGATCTGCCGTCGTCAGCTCCTCGGTCCGAACGAGATGCCGTCGTCGGTGCGTTCGAAGGTCGTACCGGTGGCGAGCGCGACGCACCTGTAGGCACCGTCGTAGATGCCGATGCGCTTGTTCTTCACGATGCGGTCGCAGAACATCTCGAGCAGGTCGGTCTCCTGGGTCAGCAGGTCGATGGCCTGCAGCGTGCGCGGGATGGTGCGGGTCTCGATGGTGCCGTCCCCGAGCTCGGCACTGCGGATCGCGCCCCAGGCCTCGTGCGCACCGACCCGCTCGTTGAAGATCTTGGGGATCGGGTAGAAGGCCAGCTCGGACGGCTTGGTGATCAGCACGTCGCTGACCCGCATCAGGTAGTTGGTGGCGTAGACCCCGTGGAACGTGTTGTCGAAGACGAACACGTGGAGCCCGCTGGCCTCGCCGTCGCGGATCTCGTCGGCGTAGGCCTTCGTGTCGTCCCAGGTGCGGTGCAGCGTGACCGCCTTCGCCGCGGAGCCGAGCTCAGCCCTGCAGCCAGTTCCAGTTCTCCTCGTGGTCGCCGAGGTTGACGAAGAGCGTCAGTTCGCCGCGGTCGATCATCGGCCGGCAGTGGTCGATGATGGCCTTGAACAGCTCACGCTGCGCACCGGCGCCGCCCATCGTCAACACGAACCGCCGCGGTTCGCCGGCGGTCATGCGGGCCAGGCGCGCGGCGCAGTCGACCTCGATGTTCTCGACCAGCTCGTGGTCGACGTGGTGGCCGACGTACTCGATCGCGTCGGCCGGGGTCGGGTTGAGGATCCTGTCGTTCTCGTCGAACTGGTTCATGATCCGGAAGCCGTAGTAGCCCGAGGGCGACTGCACGGCGTGGGTCGCGCCTTCGGTGAGCTGGAAGGCCATGGGCCAGTTGTCGAACATCATGTCGACCACGTTGGTCATGCCGCCGGCGACCGCGCCCATGCAGTTCCACATGTGTGCCGTCAGGATGGGCATGTCCGATGGCATCGCGCGGTGCAGGTTCGCGAACAGTTCGCTCTTGCGGTAGTCGCGGGCGTTGGCCTTGAGGAACCGCCACGGCCAGCCGATGGCCCGGTTGTTGAGCAGCCAGTTCAACCCCGGCAGCGTCTTGTCGCCCGAGGTCACCGACTCCCAGACGTACCGGTTGAACAGCCCGCTGCGCTGCGACAAGCCGGGAGTACTTCGAGTAGTTCGTGTTCCACCAGTTGATGGCGTCCTGGGTGATGCCCGGGATGGCCAGCAGGTCGAGCCAGTAGGGGGTGTAGCCCATGGCGCGCGCCGCGGACGCGCCGGCCATGGCGATGCGGTAGTGGCCGAAGCCCATGCGGATGGTCGAGATCACGACCCCGGTCTCGCGGTCGATGGGGTCGCCGTCGGCGTCGCGCCGGATGTCGCGGATGCCGAGCACGTCGCCCAGGTAGGTGTTGTCGTGCACGCTCAGCTCGTACTGCTCGTCGGGGTCGTAGTCGAACTTGTCGACGAACATCTGCTGCCACTTGAGGGCCTTGCGGTCCTGATCCGGGGTGATGGTGTTCCCGTAGAGCGAGAACTTCTTGCTGTCCACGTGGTGCTCTCTCCCTCGTCCGTTGGTTCCCGGCACAGTACGCTACCGGCCAGCGAAGGGCCGGGAGGCGAAGCGCCGTTCCTGCGGCGCACCCGCTGGCGGCGGCGCTCCGGGGGCTGCCGGTGGCGAGTCACGGGCACCCGGATCCAACTCGGCTGCCACGGCCGTCGGTCGTTGCACCGGCCCAACGGATGCCCCCACGGTGATGGACGTCACCAACTCCCGCTGGTCGTTCCGCGACCGCCCTGTGCCTCTCGTGGGCTAGCCATGGCGGAAGCCGGTCCTCGGTCGCGCGCTCGTGCCGCGATCGGTACGAGAGATGTTGACATCGTCAAGTTGACACCGTAAAGTTCTCCCAACGTCAACCTGGACCCGAACCCGCCGGGCGTCCCCGGCGACCACGAGGATCGAAAGGACCCGATGTCAACGACCCACGCGCTGGAGTCGCCGCCGATCCCGTACCACCACGGCGACCTGCGTGCCGCCTGCATCCAGGCCGGGGTCGACCTGGTCGAGGAGGGTGGCCCCGATGCGGTGACCATCCGCGGCGTGGCCCGCCTCGCCGGCGTCTCCCATCAGGCGCCCCTCCACCACTTCCGCGATCGCGACGCGCTGGTCCACGACATCGCGGAGCGCGGCTTCGAGATGCTCATCGACCGGCTCGACCGGGAGATGCCGGCGGGGTGCCGGTCCGACGGCCGCTCTGCGTGCCTATGGGCTCATCTACGTGTCGCAGGCTGTCGAGCATCCCGGCCTGTTCCAGCTGATGTTCGCGCCCTGCGACGAGCCGACCGGCGAGGCGGCGTATCGCCGTCTGATCGACCTGTGCGCCGCCGCCCAGACGTCAGGCGAGCTGGCCGGCGACGAACCGCTCCGCCTGGCGATGCTCTTGTGGGGCCTGGTCCACGGCGTCGCCGCCCTGTACACCTCGATGGGCCTCGAGAGCGGTCTGTCCGGCCAGCCGACGCGACCCGCGCGTCGCCGCGGAGCATGCGCTGGACGATCTTCTCGGCGCCCTGCGCACCAACGCCTGAACCCAGCCAGCCCACCCTCCAGCCGCCTCGAAAGGGATCGACCGCATGTCCGTCCAGCACCTCATCCTCGGCGCCGGCCAGATCGGTCCGGAGATCGCACGTCAGCTCGCCGCCGCGGGTGAGTCCGTCGCCATCGCCACCCGCAGTGGCCGTGACCCCGGCATCGCGGGCGTGACGAGCGTCCGCGTCGACGCGTCCGATCCGGCCCAGGTCCGGGCCGCCGCCGCGGGCGTCGCGGTCGCCTACTTCGCCTGCCAGCCGGCCTACACGGACTGGCCGAAGGGCTTCCCGCCGCTCGTGGAGGGCGTGCTCGGCGGCTTGCGTGGCACCGGCACGCGGCTGGTCGTCGTCGACAACCTCTATGCCTACGGTCCGACCGGGGGACGGCCGATCACCGAGGACCTGCCCTGGGCGGCGACCACGCGCAAGGGTGCGGTTCGGGCCCGGATGGCGACACGGTTCATGGAGGCGCACCGCGCCGGCGACGTCCCGGTCGCGATCGGCCGGGCCTCCGACTTCTTCGGTGCCGGGGCCGTCGAATCGAGTGTCGGTGAGCGGTTCTTCGACCCGATCCTGGCCGGCAAGACGGTCCGGGTGATCGGCGACCCCGACGCGCTCCACAGCCACACCTACCTGCCCGACTTCGCGCGTGCGCTCATCGAGCTCGGGCGTCGCGACGAGGCGCTCGGGGAGGTCTGGCACGTGCCGACGGCCGAGGCCGTGAGCGTGCGGCGGTTCGTCGAGCTGGCGGCGGCCGCGGCGGGCACGACCCCGAAGGTCGCACGAGTGTCGAAGCCGATGCTGCGCCTGGCCGGCCTGTTCATGCCGATCCTTCGCGAGTTCCCGGAGATGTGGTACGAGTTCGCCGAGCCGTTCGTGCTCGACTCGTCGAAGATCCAGCGCGCCTTCGGGCTGCGACCGACGCCGCTCGAGGAATCGGTTCCCGCGACGGTCGAGTGGTACCGCGATCGGGCCGCGGTCAGCTGCGTCCAGCAAGGCGGCCGGCGCGGCGGCCTGATCCGGCCTGGCGTGCGGTCCGGCGCCAGGATCGGGGTCATCGGGCCCAACGGCGCCGGCAAATCCAGCCTGCTCGAGATCATGGCGGGGCTCGACGACGGCGACAACGGCGAGGCTCGGCTGACCCCGGCGCCACGTGTCTCGGTC
>CAVQRP010000010.1:0-11527 GCA_963715295.1 uncultured Chloroflexia bacterium | reverse complement strand
CCCCGGTAGTTGCGGTTGAGGTGATAGATGCAGCACGATCCGCATGAGCCACAGGGCCGGAACCGCTTGAGCGCTCGTGGCGCGGGGGGCGAGCCATGACCGCGACACGAGCCGCCGAGGCGCGGTCGGGCGTGATATCGCCAAACGCACGTTCGATGTCATCGCCGCGAGTGCGCTGCTGGTGCTGCTCTCGCCGATCATCCTGGCGATCGCCGCGGCGGTGCGCCTGAAGCTCGGGCCTCCGGTCATCTACCGGCTAGCAGCGACCCGGCCGCCACGGCCGGCCCTTCACCATGTACAAGTTCCGCACGATGCATGAAGTCACCGACGAGCATGGTGAGTCGCTCGACGACAACGAGCGCACGCCGCCGATCGGCCGTCGGCTGCGCGCCATGAGCCTCGACGAGCTACCCCGAGCTATGGAACGTCCTGCGCGGCGACATGAGCCTCGTAGGGCCGCGGCCGTTGCTGATGGAGTACCTGCCCCGCTATACCCCCGAGCAGAGACGCCGCCACGAGGTGCGCCCGGGAATCACCGGCCTGGCGCAGGTGAGCGGCCGCAATGCGCTGACCTGGGAGCAGAAGTTCGCGCTCGACATCGAGTACGTCGAACGGCACGACCTGCGCATGGACCTCGCCCTCATCATCAGGACACTCAAGGTCGTCCTCGGCCGGGAAGGCATCAGGCACAGCGACGAGAGCGAGGATTATATGCCCGAGTTCATGGGCACCGAACCACGACCGGAGGACGCGGTCGAAGACGCGTGACGGCGGCACTGCTGCCCTGGCGCTGTCATGGCCAGGCAGCGAGGGTCGCTCGCAGCTCGTCCCGCCGAGGCACCAGGCATCTGGACGGCGCCCTGATGGGACGGTCGTTGCACAGGGTCAACACAGCGCATGGGCGAAGCTATAGTGTGATCGAGCGCTGATGCTATGAATTAACGCATGCACCCCCCCGCTCCCGAAGACCAGCACCGCCCGGCGGCGACGGCGACGGACGCCGTGAACGACAGCCGCTCCACGGCGGGCTTCCGCGCGTGGGGGCCGGACGAGGTTCACCTGTGGTCGATCGCGACGGACGACGAGGATGGCCCTGCTGGCTCACCGGTGGTCCTCGATCGCGCCGAGCAGGCCCGCGCTGACCGCTTTCGGTTCGAGCGCGACCGCGTCCGCTTCGTGCGCAGTCACGCCTTCACCCGTCGGATCCTCGCCCGGTACCTGGACCTCGACGCGGCCTCCGTGCCGATCCGCGCGAGTGCATCCGGCAAGCCCCGGCTCGAACACGCGTCAGGGATCTCGTTCAACACCTCGCGCGATGACGGGCTGTCAGTGGTCGTGGTCGCGCCGGGGTCCCTGGTCGGAGTAGACGTCGAACGCCTGCGGCCTGTCCCCGACGCCATGGATATCGCGCAGGAGCTCTACGCAGAGCCGGAGATCGAGCTGCTCGCGGCGGTGCCTAGAGAGGAGCGCAGTCGGGTCTTCCTGGCGCTGTGGACCCGCAAGGAGTCCTTCGTCAAGGCAGTCGGCGGCGGCCTGTCGATCGCGCTCGACAGGTTCAGCATGACCGGCGATCAGAGCGGCGACAGCGGACGGGTGGCTGGCCCCATGGCGTCACTGCCATTCGCCTTCAGGCAGTTCGACGATCCGCGCGGCTATATCGGTGCGGTCACCGCAGAAGGCACACAGGTCTCCATCCGGCGCGGGGATACGATCGAGGCTGTGGGTCCCAGCCGGCATGGCGGCGACACACCAGCGGATGGTCACCGGGGCCTGCCGTGGTAGCGCCTCGTACGCCGTTCGGACCGCGAACCGAGGCCGTCCCCTTCGCCTCCACGATCGCCCGATGAACCGACACGACAGCCCCCGAAGCAGCGCCGCGGCGGCATTCGGGCACCTTGCCGCCGCCGACGTCCGGCTCCTCAGGCAGTGGAACGATACGAGCCATCCGTATCCGGATCAGGTCACCGTGCAGGACCTGTTCGACGCCCAGGCTGGCGAGACTCCCGATCGAGCGGCGCTCATCTTCGAGAACGTCGAGATCACGTTCGCGGAGCTGCAGCAGCGCTCGAACCGACTGGCCCACTGCCTGATCGAGAAGGGGGTGAGCGCTGAGACCCCGGTCGGCGTCGCGATGCATCGGTCTCACGATGCGGTCATCGCCATGCTCGCGATCATGAAGGCGGGTGGCGCCTACGTGCCACTCGACCCCAACTATCCCGCCGACCGCCTGTCGCTCATGATCGAGGACGCCGACGTCGGCCTCATCCTGACGGGCGAGGACACCTCTGGTCTCCCCGACTCGGATGCCGAGCTGGTCGATGTCCACGGTTTCGACGGAGGCACCTACCCGTCCGCTTCCCCGGCGGGTCGCTCGACGCCGGACGATACGCTCTACATCACGTTCACGTCCGGCTCGACCGGCCGGCCCAAGGGCGTGCAGGGGACCCATCGAGGGGCCATCAATCGCTTCGATTGGCAGTGGCAGACATACCCGTTCTCGGAGGACGAGGTCTGCTGCCAGAAGACGAGCCTCAACTTCCTGGACCACCTGTGGGAGACCTGGGGACCGCTCCTCAAGGGGCGTCCGCTGCTGATCATCCCGGATGAGGTCGTGAAGGACGGCAGACGGTTCGTCGACATCATGGCTCGACACAGGATCGAACGCCTCGTCACCGTCCCGTCCCTTCTCGGCACCCTGCTCAAGGCGTTCCCCGACATGGGCCAGAAGCTGACCCACCTCCGTTTCTGCACCTTGAGTGGGGAGCGGCTCACCAGGGAGCTGGCCGTCGAGTTCGCTGCCGTCCTGCCCGATGCCGTGCTGCTCAATCTGTACGGCATGTCGGAAGCATCTGCGGATGCGACCTGGTACGACCAGCGTTGGGGGGCGGAGAGCGACTCGTTCCCCATCGGGCGGCCACTCCAGAACATGCGGGTCTACCTGCTCGACGACGAGCAGAGGCCAGTGCCGATCGGAACGACCGGCGAGATCTACGTCGGTGGCATCGGTGTGGCCAAGGGCTACTGCGGTCGACCTGACCTGACCGCGGAACGCTTCCTGCCCGATCCGTTCGTCGATCAACCCGAGGCCCGCATGTACCGGAGCGGCGACCTGGGACGCTGGCTGCCAGATGGGCTGCTCGAGTACCTCGGTCGGGTCGATCAGCAAGTCAAGATCCACGGCGTCCGGATCGAGCTCGGTGAGATCGAGATGGCCGCTCGATCGCTCGACGAGATCGATGATGCCGTGGTGACGGCTCCACGTATCGGCCAGGACCAGCAGCTGGTGGCCTATGTCACGCTCGCCGCGGGCGCGCAGGCAAGCGCGGCCCAGGTCCGCGCCGGACTGTCGTCCAGGCTGCCTGGATACATGGTTCCGGCCCGGATCGTCTTCCTCGACCGCTTCCCGCTGAACCCCCACGGCAAGATCGACCGGGGTGCACTTCCCGATCCGGTCGGCGAACGTCCGGCAAGCGACACCCCGTACGCGCCGCCGCGGACCGACATCGAGCGTCAGATGGAGGCGATCTGGCAGGAGCTGCTGCTCATCGAGCAGATCGGCATGAACGACAGCTTCTTCGACCTCGGAGGGGACTCCCTGCTCGTCATCCGGCTGCGGGCTCAGTTGGCCGAGGCGTTCGGCGTCGAGCTGGCTGCCACCGACCTCTTCGAGTACCGCACCATCCGCAGCCTGGCCGCGCGGATCGAGGCGATGCGCGCTGCCGAGTCGGTGGTGGCTCCCGCCCGGGCGAGAGCGAGCCCGAGCGGTGACACCGACCGCGCAAGCTCCTCGGAGGTGGCCATCATCGGCATGGCCGGACGCTTCCCCGGCTCATCCGATCTGGATGTGTTCTGGGACAACCTCGCCAACGGTGTGGAGGGGCTTCGTCGCCTGAGCGAGGAGGAGCTGCGCACGTTCGAGCCGGACTATCAGGCGAAGCTGCGCGATCCCGACTTCGTGCCCGTCGCCGGGACACTGGACGGGGTGGAGATGTTCGACGCCGAGTTCTTCGGCATCCAACCGGGCGAGGCACGAACGCTCGACCCACAGCACCGGATCTGGTTCGAAGCGGCATGGCAGGCACTCGAGAACGCTGGCTACGCACCAGGGAAGACGAACCAGCGCATCGGCGTCTTCGCGGGCAGCTACATGAACACCTACGGCATGTACAACCTGCTGCATGATCGCGCGGCGATCGAAGACTACGTGCGCCTGCAGGCTCCGGGCACGTTCATGCACATGCTGAACAACGAGCCTGACTATCTGCCGACGCGCACGTCCCACCTCCTCGATCTGCGTGGGCCCGCGATCAACGTGCAGACCGCCTGCTCCACCTCGCTCGTGGCGGTCGCGCTCGCCTGCCGCGCCATCGCCAACGGCGACTGTGAGATGGCGCTGGCCGGCGGCGTCACCGTCCTGCTACCGCAGGCACAGGGCTACTACTACCAGGAAGGCGGCATCCGTTCGGTCGACGGCCATTGCCGACCGTTCGACGCGGCCGCCACCGGGACGCTCTTCACGTCTGGTGTCGGCGCAGTCCTGCTGAAGGGGCTTGCCGGGGCACTGGCCGATGGTGATCACATCCTCGCCGTCATCAAGGGGTCAGCCATCAACAACGATGGAGCCCACAAGGCGAGCTACATGGCTCCCAGCATCGACGGCCAGGTCGACGTGATCAGCGACGCTCTCCGTCGAGCGCACATCGACCCGGGCACGATCGGCCTGCGTGGAGGCGCATGGGACCGCGACCCCGCTGGGTGACCCGATCGAGGTGGCAGCTCTCATGCGCGCGTACAAGCCACGAGGGCGCACCGGACGGAGCGTGGCCATCGGTTCGGTCAAGAGCAATATCGGCCATACCGACGCCGCCGCAGGCGTCGCGGGCCTCATCAAGGCAGTGCTGGCGCTCACACACGGATCGATCCCCCCGACGCTGCACTTTGAGAGCCCCAATCCCGAGATCGACCTTGACGACTCCCCCTTCTACGTCCCGACGCAGCTGGAGACGTGGCCGGCAGGAGCAGGACCCAGACGGGCGGGCGTCAGCTCGTTCGGGGTCGGCGGGACCAACGCCCATGTCGTGCTCGAGGAAGCGCCCCCGGTCGTCGAGGCGCCGTCGATACGACCGCGCCGATTGCTGCTGCTGTCGGCCCGGACGGAGACCGCGCTGGCGAGCATGCGGGGGGCGCTGGCGGATCACCTGGAGGCACATCGACCGCCACTCGCCGACGTCGCCTACACCCTGACCGTCGGACGCGCCGACTTCGCGCACCGGTGGTCAGCTGTCGCGGCCGACCTCGACGAGGCGATCGCGGCCCTGCGAGACCGGCCGACGGCGACGAAGCCACTCGAGATCGACGCGCCCGACGTGGTGATGATGCTTCCCGGCCAGGGGTCCCAATTCGTCGGCATGGGACGCGAGCTCTACGAGCATGAGCCGGTCTATCGGGATGCGCTCGATCAGTGCGCGGACACCCTGCGTCCACTGCTCGAGCTCGATCTGCGCGATGTCCTGTACCCGGTGGATGAGGGCGACGCGGAGGCGGCCGCGCGGCTGACCCAGACCGGACTCACCCAGCCGGCCATCTTCGCGGTCTCGTACGCGATGGCACGACTGTGGATGTCGTGGGGCGTGCGGCCCGCGAGCCTGGTCGGCCACAGCGTCGGTGAGTACGTCGCTGCCACGCTGGCGGGGGTCTTCTCGCTGCAAGACGGACTGAATATCATCGCCGCACGCGCCGGGCTGATGCAGGCCCTTCCCGGTGGCTCCATGCGAGCGGTACGACTCTCACCTGGGGAGCTGGCACCGTACCTCGGGGACGGGGTCGGTCTCGCGGCGGTCAACACCCCCAGCTCGTCGGTCGTCTCCGGGCCCGACGACGCGGTGCGACGCTTCTGCACCCGCATGGAAGAGGCAGGTCTCGACACCATCGAGCTGCACACATCACATGCCTTCCATTCGGAGATGATGGAGCCGATCCTCGCCGGGTTCCGAGCCGTCATCGCCAGCGTCGAGCGGCGACCCCCGGAGATCCCCATCGTCTCGACGGTGACCGGCAAGCTCCTGACAGACGCAGAGGCCGTCGACCCCGACTACTGGGCGAACCAGGTCCGTCGGCCGGTGCGCTTCTCTGACGCCATCCTAACGCTGCACCAGGAGCCCCGCCGGGTCTACCTGGAGGTCGGGCCTGGCACGACCCTCAGCGGTGCGGTCCTGCAGCACCCCAACGGCCGCGACGGAGATGCGCGCGTCGCCGTCGTCGACTCCCTCGGCCATCCGGGCAAGCAGCAACCTGCGCTCCAGTCGGCCCTCGAGGGCCTCGGCAAGATCTGGCGGGCCGGGGTGCCGGTCGATCGGGCGGCGGTCTATGCGAATGAGAAGCGACGTCGCGTGCCGCTCCCGACCTACCCCTTCGAACGGCAGCGCCATTGGGTCGATCCTCCTTCGCTCGCCGCCCAGGCGGCATCCACGCGACCGGTCCCGGCAGATCCCGCCCAGGCGCGCGTCACCCCATCGGCGGCGCCGACATCGATGGCGACCGACGTCCCCGCGCCGGGCGACACCGGGCACGACGAGACGGTCGCCGAGCGCGACGAGACGGTCGCCGATCGGCTGGCCAAGGTCTTCGCTGATCTCGCTGGCCTCGATGCCACCTCCGTCGACCGGGCCACGAGCTTCACTGACCTCGGCTTCGACTCGCTGTTCCTGACGGGTGTCAGCTCGCAGATCCGACGCCAGTACGCGATCCGGATCGGTCTGAACCAGCTCCTCACCGAGACCCCGACGGTGGAGACGCTGGCGGCGTACATCGAGGGCGAGCTCGACGAGGCCGGATCCGACGCCGAAGGGGCGGATGCGCAGGCCGGCTCCGCGCCGCAGGCCCCAACCTCGGCTGCGGAGCCCGGTGGACCGATCGCCATCCCGCTGCTGCCCAACACGGCTCGCTTCATGATCGAGCGCGAGACGCCCCACCCGGAGCACTGGAACCTGGGCGTGCTGCTGACGCCGACCGCGCGGCTGGACCCCGAGGTCACTCGCCGGGTCGTGGCCGCTCTGCTCGAGCGCCACGATGCCCTGCGGCTGCGCATCTCGACAAGCGGAGCCGGCTACGCGGCCGCCATCGCGCCGGCGAGCGAGCCGCTGCCCTTCGCCACCTGCGACCTCGCCGGGCTCGACCCCGACGAGCGGACGGCAGCAGTCGAGCGCCGGGCCGACGAGCTCCAGAGAAGCCTGGATCTCGCCGCCGGACCGCTCATCCGCGTCGAGCTGTTCGAGCTGGGCAACGCCGGTCAGCGGCTGCTCGTGGTCGTCCACCACCTCGCCTTCGACCAACTGTCGTGGCGGCCATTCTGGGAGGACTTCGTGGCGCTCTACGACAGTATCGCCTCGGATGCGCCGGTGGCGATGCCGCCCCGAGGCGGCTCCTTCGCGGCCTGGGCCCGTGCCGTCGAACGCTATGCCGGCTCGGAGGCGCTGCCCGCCGAGAAGGGCTTCTGGCAGGCTCTGCCCTGGGAGCGCGTTCGGCCGATCCCGCTCGACCGGCCCGACGGCGAGAACACCAACGGATCCGGGGAGTCCGTCGATCTGCTGCTCAGCCCCGAGGAGACGAACGCGCTACTGCGCGAGACGCCTGGCGTCGTGCGCAAGGCGGATCTCATCATCACGGCATTGGCGCAGACGATGGCCACGTGGACCGGATCCGACACGGTCCTCATCGACGCCATGGGCCACGGGCGCGTCGCGGAGATCACGGACGACATCGACCCCATGGACACCGTCGGCTTCTTCATCTCCTACACGCCGCTCGTGCTGCGGCTGCACGAGAGCGGGAGCGGATCGCTGCCCGTGTTGACCGACCAGCTCGAGCCGCTCCTGCGCCGCCGGCTCGACTTCGATCTGCTTCGCCACATGGTCGCCGAGCCGGACGTGCGACGTGCGTTCGGCGAGCTGCCCAGGGCCCAGGTCCTCTTCAACCACTACGGTCGGTTCGATGCACCGGCCGAAGCCCCTCGCAGCTCGATGTTCGACGCGGCGCCCGAGTCGTACGGGCAGACCCACAGCCCGGTGGGCATCCGCTACTACCCGCTTGCAGTCGCGTCCAGCATCTACAACGACCGGCTGAGCCTCTCCTTCGTCTACAGCAGCAACCTGCACGAGCGCTCGACGATCGAGAGGCTGGCCGACGGCTTCCGGCGCTCGCTGGTCGCGATCGTCGAGTCACGCCGCGAGTAGCGCTGGCGTGTACACCGGGTACACCCGCTCTGCGGCCATCGACACGGGCGCTGGTATGGACTCGGCAGCCTCCGGGAGATCCCGGCAACCGCGGCAGATGCAGCCTGCCGATCAACGGACGGTTGCGGAGCAGATCACGCATCGGGGCCACGGAGGCAGGTGCCCCAGTGTCGACGTGACCGCCTGAAGAAGAGGGCTGACTCATGCCCATGGGATAGCCACGCGCGGATGCCAGAATGGTGCGTCCACACGCAGAGGGGGCGACACGGGCAGATGACAGGCTATCGGCTGGGCCTGGCCCTCATCCTGGCGTTGCTGCTGGCCCTCGGAGGCGCCGGCGCGCAGGCGCAGTCGAACGCTCCGTCCGACGCTGCCGGCGACCGTGTCGGCCAGTTGATCGAGGGCATGTCGCTGCGCCAGAAGGTGGGCCAGCTGTTCATGAGCCGCGTCTACGGCGAGCGCGCCCGTGCGCCCGGACCTAGCGCCCAGCGCGCGAACCGACGCTACCTCGGCGTCGATGACGCAGAAGCGCTCATCGAGCGCTTCCACGTCGGGTCGATCGTGTACTTCGAGTGGGCCGGCAACCTGCGAACCCCGGAGAAGACCGCGCGCTTGTCGAACGGCTTGCAGCGGGCGGCGCTCGACGCTGGCGTGCCGCCCGTGCTCATCAGCACCGACCAGGAGCACGGCGTCATTCGGCGACTGGGCCCACCCGCGACCCAATTCCCGGGTGCGATGGCACTCGGCGCCACGCGCGACGCGAGGCTCGCCCGCGATGCCGCCCGTGTGACTGGCGAGGAGCTACGAGCCGTGGGTATCCGCCAGAACCTCGCACCCGTCGCGGACGTCAACGCTGATCCTGCCAATCCGGTCATCGGCATCCGCTCCTTCGGTTCGCGCGCTTCGCTGGTATCGACGATGGTCGCAGCGCAGGTCGAGGGCCTCCAGGATGACGCCGGCGTCGCCGCCACCGTCAAGCACTTCCCGGGTCACGGCGACACGGCCATCGACAGCCACACCAGCCTGCCTACGATCGGGCACAGCGCGAACACGTGGTGGGCCGTGGACGCAGCACCCTTCGAAGCCGCCATCGAAGCCAGGGCGGACGTGGTCATGACGGCCCACGTGGCGGTGCCGGCCCTCGACTCCAGCCGCCGACCAGCCACGCTCTCGCGTCCCATCCTGACGGGCATCCTGCGCGAGCAGATGGGCTTCGAGGGCGTGATCATGACCGACTCGCTGACCATGGCCGCCGTGCGCGAACGCTACGGTGACAAGCGTGTCCCGGTGCTGGCGCTCAAGGCCGGGGCCGACGTCCTGGCTGATCCGCCGCAGCTGCCCCGCGCCTACCGCGCCGTGCTGGCCGCCGTTGAGAACGGCGAGCTGTCCGAGGAACGCATCGAGCGGTCGGTCGAGCGCATCCTCCGGCTCAAGGAACGCCTGGGCCTGCTGGATGACCCCATGGTCGATGTCTCGGGCGTGACCGCATCGCTGGGGACCGCACCCCACCAGGCCGTGGCGCAGGCCGTGGGCGAGGCATCGGTGACGGTCCTGCGGCTGCAGCCCACGCGGCGACTACCGGTGCCGCAGCGCTGGTCGATCTTCCTCACCGGCTGGGATGATGCGGGGGTTCGAACGCTCGAGGACGCGCTGCGCTCCGCCGGGCGGCAGGTCGAGGCCCGCTGGACCGGCGGCGCCCCCTCGAAGCGCGAGATCAAGGCCGCCGCCATGGCCCAGCGACGCCACGACATCAGCGTCGTCGTGGTCGCCGAGGTCGGCGCCGACCCACAGCAACGCAGACTCGTCCGCCGGCTCGCGGATGGCGGTCGCACCATCATCGTCAGTGTTCGCTCGCCATACGACGTTGCGTGGTTCCGCTTCGCTGGAGCCATCGTCGCCACCTACGGCTCCACGCCCGCCTCGATGCGGGCGCTGGCGCGCATCATCGAAGGTGAGATCCCGCCGGCAGGACGTTCGCCCGTGCGCATCCCCTCTGCGGGCGGGCCCGGGGGGCTCTACCCCTTCGGTGCCGGCGTGACGTGGGCGCAGCCGTGAGCCTGCCGCCACCGGGAGGGCTAGCGCTCGTCCTCAGTGACGACCTGGCGGTAGGCGGGGAAGTAGCCGGTCAGGTCAGCCGGGTCGTGACCGCGCCGACGCTGCGCCACGAGTCGACCGTATTCAGCCTCGCGCAGAACGACCCGCAGCGTCCTGAATGGTCGACGGTCGGGCGAGAAGCCTGTCTTGAACGAATGCAGACCCCGCCCAGCGGAGCCGCCGCCACCGAGGTGGAGCCAGCGGTCGCCGCGCGCCATGGCCCAGTCACGCACGTGGGCGTAGAGGAGCTTCTTGGCGCCACCTCGCCGGTACGAACCGTCGTCCGCCGAGAGATGAGACTGGACCAGCCCTGCCATCTCGGTGAAGAGGCCGGCCGCCCAGACCCTGCCACCTCGTTCGACGACGCACAGGTGCAAGGCTGCGCCGAGCGCAGCACGCAGTTCATCGAAGTAGGTGTCGCTGAAGCGGTAGGAATCGGCGGCCTGCACGCGTGCCATCGTGTCGCGATACATGTCCTTGAAGTGGTCGAAGTGTCGCCACTCCGTATCCATGTAGGCATGGTGGCCTGCCGCCACTGCTCGCTCGATCTGCTGCCGATGACTCTTCCGCAATCCTGCCCGCCAGTCTTCGTCCGAGAGGTCAAGGTCGATGACCACCGTCGGCGGGTGCTGCACGACCGTCCCGATCCCACGCGGGACCGTTGGGCTCAGCAACGGATGCATCCGCACGAAGAGTGAGACCAGGCCCTCGCCGGCGAGCGTGGTAACGGTGGCCTGCAGCGCCTGCGCAAGGAACCCCACGTCGGCACCGGGAGCCAGCAACGGACCCGGGTACCCGTAGGGTGAGGACGCGTCGCGACCGCCACCGGGGATCTCACGGATGACCAGCGGCAGCAGCATCCACCCTCGGTCTGCGGTCGCCAGCACGGCGACAGGGATCCCGCCGTCTTCACGGGCAGCGAGCTCCGCGTACGCCGGCAAGTGGTAGAAGTCGTGCGGCACCGCGGCCAGCGAGCGTGTCCAGCGAAGGTCACCGGGCTCGATCAGGCGCACTCGCGGCACGGTCATTCGATGGGCACGCCGGTGGCTGCACGGACGCGGCGGCTCATGCCGGCTCTTCCTGGGGATCGTGCGCGAACAAGTCGCGGCGTGACAGGCCCGTCTCCTCAGCCACGAGCCGGGCGGCCGCGGAGCGCTTGACACCTGCAGCCATCAGCCGCTCCATGCGGCGTCGCCCCTGCT
>CAVQRP010000009.1:0-90908 GCA_963715295.1 uncultured Chloroflexia bacterium | reverse complement strand
GGCTGCCTACAACGCCGGTGTCCCCGGCGCACCCAGGCCGAGATCCTGACCCTGCTCGGTCGCTTGTCGCTATCACCTCGTCGGCCAGAGCGTGCTCGACCGCATCAAGGAGACGTCCACCTGGCGGGCATCATGGCCGCCGAGGCGGGCGCCGATCTGCAGGTCGCCAACGGCAGCTGCTGCACGACATGGGCAAGGCCATCGACCACAAGATGAGGCCGCCGCTGCCATCGGCGCCGAGATCGGCTACGCAGCATCGGCTCTCACCAAGGCTGTCGACGCCATCGCGGCCCGCCACCCTGGAGGTCGACTACACCTGCCAGGAGGCGCCGATCGTCCAGATCACCAATGCCATCAGCGCCTCGCGCCCGGTGCCCGCGGCAACACGGACACGTATCTGAAACGGCTCGCCGAGCGCGGGCCATCCCCGAGCAGCTCCGGCGTGGAGAAGTCGTTCGCGGTCCAGGCCGGCCGCGAGGTGCGCATCCTCGTCCAGCCCCGAGGAGATCGATGACCTCGCCTCGACCCGGCTGGCTTCGCCGACATCGTGCGCGGTCAAGTGCTCGCTGTTCGGCCAGATCAAGGTGACGGTGGTCCGCGAGCGCCGCGCGGTGGAGTGCGCCAAGTGATCCTGGAGCGCGCGAGCGGCGCCGCCAACGACGGCGATGGCGCCGCGACGACCGCACGCTGGCCGCCAACAGCCCACCCACTACCTGCCAGCACCGGCACGCTGCGCGTGCTGATGATCGGCGACATCATCGGCAAGCCCGGGCCGCTGGTGATGAAAACTGGAAGCCAGGTGCGCGAGCGTGGCATCGACCTCGTCACCACCAACGGCGGGAGAACGTGGCCGGCGGCATGGGCCTGACGATGTCGACCGCCGGTGCCTTGTTCGACGGCGGTCGACGTCATCACCAGCAGCAACCCGCATCTCGGACAAGCGCGAGCCGTTCCCCAACTCGACGGCGAGCCGCGACCTGCGACCGCTGAAGCCCGGCACCGACAACGTGCCGGGCACGGCTGGGGCACCTTCCATGCTGCTGACGGTACGAGGTGGGCGTAGTGGACGCCAGGGCCGCGGCGCGATCGTCCCGATGACCATGCCTTCACCGAGATGAACAGGCAGGCCTCGAAGGGGCGGCCGATCAAGCCCGCCCGTCCCGCCTGGTCGACTTCCACTGCAGACTGACAAGCAGAACGCGTCGGCCTTCATCTCGACGGTCGTGTCCGTGCCGTGGTCGGCGCGCGCGCGCATTGCCCACGGCCGACCAGCGGGTGCTTGCCCGCGGCACGGCCTACATCAGCGATCTGGGGATGACCGGGCCGCTCGACAGCGTCATCGGCTTCGACCCCGCGACCGTCCCACTCCCTCCAACGGCCTGCCGACCCGCTTCGCCGTCGGCGCCGGACCCGTCGTCTTCGACGCCATGCTCCGTCGACATCGACCCTGGCCGCGGCCACGCCCACAGCGCATCGACCGATCTCCGCGCGTGGTAGGAGGTGTGACCGCGCTCCGGCGCAACAGCATCGACCTACACACGCACACGGCCCGATCCGACGGGGTGATGAAGCGGTCAAGCTGTACGCCGATCAGGGCCGCGTCTGGGGGATCCACGACGGTGATCGCTATCACAACGACACCCTCGCCGGCGCTGGTGTTGCTCGCCGGCCGGACTCGGCGGCGTTGATAACCGGTATTCGGATCATCGTCGGGGTGGAGATCGACACCGCGGTCGACACTCAAGATCGAGGCCGTGGGCGGCAGCTGGAGCGCCTGGGGCAGCGCCTGGCCTGCTGGGGCTCCAGCATGGGCAAGCCGGAGCCCGGCCTTCGAGGCCGTGCTCCAGGAGCAGCGGCGGCCGGCGGCGACGCTGGGGCTTCCTGAGCGCCTGTCGGCGACCTGGATGTCGAGCGCACCTTCTCCTACCCGTCCCGGGCGGCATCGATGCGCTGGGGCGTCCGCATGTCGCCGGCGCACTCGTACCAGCAGCAGCTCAGGAGATCAGTCAGGACGCGTTCGATCGCTACCTCGTGCCCGGCATGCCGGCCTACGTCCGACGGCAGGGCATCGGTCCCCGGCGCGGCGATCGAGGCCATCACGGCCGCCGGCGGCATCGCCTCGCTGGCCCACTCCGCCGTGGGCGCCGCACGAGCCGGCGGTCATCGACGGGCTCGTGCACTGGGGGCTTGCGCGGCCTCGAAGTGCACTACCACCACTGGGACGACGAGCGCATCGAGCGCATGGGCGCCTTCGCGGACGAGCGGGGACTGCTGCGTACCGGCGGCTCCGACTACCACGGCGACACCGGCACCTACGCTGAGGCGCAGGCGACCGTCTACGTCCCCGAATGGGCGGGCGACCGACTGCTCGCGTGCTCTGGGCATGGGGTAAGCCTGGCTGAAGGCCGCGTTCGACGGCGCCGATGGGGTGCTTCAGCCCTTGCGTCGCCGATCGGACGGCGTCGAGACTCGACAGCATGTTCATGCTGCGCGACATCCTCACGGCCCACTTCTCGGCCTGGGCTGGGCGGATGGACATCCTCGACGAGGTCTGGCTGCCCGGGTGGCTCGATCGGCGCGTCCGGTGGACCGAGAACCGGGACCGCCGGCGGTTCATGCGTGCCGAACGAACCACGAGCACGAACCCATCGGCAAGGACGCCAGCCAAGGACTGGTAGCGGGAGCGCAGCCCCGGCCGCCTCGCATGAGGGCGCTACCATGCGGAGTCGCATGAGACTTCGCCATCTTCGGAGCCAGGGGGGTGCCTGCGCGCTGGGGCGGCTGGGACACGATCGTCACCGAGCTTGGGCCGCGCCTCGTCGAGGCCGGCCACGAGGTGACGCTGTTCGCCATGCCTCGCTACACCGGACCCGATGTCGGCGTCGACTACGAGGGCATGCGTGTCGTGCGACTGCCCACGCGCTACGGCAAGTTCACCGAGACGCTGCTGCACGAGCTGTTCAGCAGCCTGTATGCGCTCACGCAGCCGCGTCAGGACGTCTACTACGTGCTCGGCTGTCGCGCCGTCTGGGCCTATCTGCCACACCGCCTCCTTGGCCGCCGCGTGGTGTTCAACACCGACGGCCTCGACTGGAAGCGGCGCAAGTGGGGCCGTCTTCGCGCGCGCCTACCTGCAAGGCCAACTACTGGCTGGCTCGCCGGATCGCCTCGCACCTGGTGTCCGACTCGAAGGAGCTGCAGCGGCTCTACCGCGACGAGTACCGCGCCGAGAGTGCCTTCCTGACCAACGGCGGGCATGTCCACGAAGTGCGCGATGAGGCTCGCCAGCGTGAGCTCCTCGCCGAACACGGTGTCGAGCCCGGCGGCTACTACCTGCAGGTCTGCCGCATCGAGCCGGAGAACAATCCCGATATCGTCGTCCGGGAGTACGTCGCCTCTGCTGCGACCGCGCCGCTGCTCGTCGTCGGTGGCGCCAACTACGAGAGCGACTACTTCGAGCCTCGCTCAAGGCGACGTCTGATCCTCGCGTGCGCTTCCTCGGGCCCGATCTACGAGCCGGACCAGATCGAAGCGCTCTTCCTCGGCGCACGCGCCTACATCCACGGCCACGAGGTCGGCGGCACCAACCCCTCACTGGTCACCGCGATGGGCTGCGGGCAGCTGGTGCTGGCGAACGCAGTACGCTTCAACCGCGAGGTCCTGGGCGGCAACGGCCTGCTCTGGACCAGGGAGCCCGGCTCCCTGCGTGCCTGCATCGAGGAGGTCGAGCTCGACGGCGCCGCGCTGCGGCAGGAGGCTGCCGTCGCCTGTCGCGAGCGCGTCCGCGAGCACTACGCCTGGGACAAGTGTGCCCGGGATCACGATCGCTACTTCCGCTGGGTCGCCGGCGAGGTGGAGGACTATGCCGACTCGTTCTGAGCGCCCGCCGCTACCGCTGCTGGAAGTGCCGCCCCCGCTCGTGCACGAGCCGCGCAGCCGGGTCACGGCCCGACGCCGCGGTCGAGGAGTTCAGCACCGACGCCATCGTCATGCCGAGCTTCCACGTCTGGACGCTCGGCTGCCAGATGAACATGTCCGATTCGGAGGAGATGGCGGGCGCGCTGCTGGCTGCCGGTTGCGCCGAAGCGCCCGGGCTGGAGGAGGCCGAGCTCATCGTCATCAACACCTGCTCCATCCGCGAGGCTGCCGAGCAGAAGGTCATCGGCCGCATGGGCGTGCTGGGCAAGCTGAAGCAGGCCAACCCGTCGCTGCGCGTGGTGCTCACCGGGTGCTCGGTCCGCGCCGACAACGAGGGCGTCCTCGCGCGCCGCTATCCGGCCGTGGACCTCTTCCTGAGGCCCGATCAGGAGCCGGAGCTGACCGCCCGCCTGGGCCTGGCAGGCTTGACCACCGCGGCTGAGCTGGGTGCCCCAGGACTTCGAGCGCGTCGGCCGCTCCATCGCGGCCACCGCCGACCGCCTGCCCGGGTCTCGCGCCACCGCCGTGGAGGAGGGGCGCATCGCACGCGACCGTGGCGTGAAGGCGTGGGTGCCGATCGTGTACGGCTGTGACAAGACATGTACCTACTGCATCGTGCCCTTCGCTCGCGGCCCCGAGCGCAGCCGACCGTTCGACGACATCGTGGCCGAGGTGGCCCGGCTGGCCGACTCGGGCTACCGCGAGGTCACCCTGCTGGGCCAGAACGTGAACTCGTGGGGCCACGACCTCACCCCCGACCCGCGCTTCGCCGATGTCGAGGGGCAGCGAGAGCTGGGTCGCAAGCAGTCGCGTGACGGCCGGCCCGATATCGCCGCACTCCTGCGGGCCATCGACGGTATCCGCGATGCGAGCGGGCGCCCGGGCATCGGCCGGGTCCGTTTCGTGACCTCCCACCCGTGGGACCTCACCGACCGACTCATCAGCGCCATGGCCGAGTGCGAGTCGGTCTGTGAGCACCTGCACCTGCCGGTGCAGTCGGGAGATGACGAGGTGTTACGCAGGATGGGCCGCCAGTACAGCCGCGAGGCCTATCTCGACCTCGTGGGCCGCCTGCGCGCGGCCGTGCCCGGCATCAGCCTGACCACCGACGTCATCACCGGTTTCTGCGGCGAGACCGAGACCCAGTTCGAGTCCACGCTGGACCTGCTCCGGACCGTCCGCTTCGACCAGGTCTTCGCGGCGGCGTACTCACCGCGACCGGGAACTCCCGCCATGCGACTCGCCGACGACGTGCCCGCGGTCGAGAAGAAGCGCCGGCTCAACGAGCTCCTGGCGGTGCAGGAAGCCATCGGCATGGAACTGAACGAGGCCTGGCTCGGACGACGTGCCGAGGTGCTGGTGGACGAGGCCCGCCAGCCCCGCCGGCACGACCACGAGGCTGCCGCCGAGCGGGACCCCGGTCCCCGTCTCGTCGGCCGCAGCCGCGAACACAAGCTGGTGCACTTCGACGGACCCGAGACGCTCGTGGGGGAGCTGGTGGAGATCGAGATCGACGCGAGCCGGACCCTACGCCCTGTCGGGACGTCGCCGTGGGGAGCCCGGCCACGTCTAGCCTGCCACCACTGATCGTCATCGCCGGCGCCACGGCCAGCGGCAAGACCGCCCTCGCTGTGCGGCTGGCACAGCGATTGCCCGGCGCCGAGATCGTCTCAGCCGACTCGCGGCAGGTCTACCGCGGCATGGACGTGGCCACGGCCAAGCCGTCGGGCGCGGAGCTGGCGGCAGCGCCGCATCACTGCCTGGACCTCGTCGATCCCGACCAGCCCTTCACGGCATCCGACTACCAGCGCGCCGCCCAGGCAGCACTGGCCGGCATCGCCAGACGTGACGGCATCGCGCTGCTGGTCGGCGGCACCGGGCTGTACCTGCGCACCATCGCCCGCGGGTTCCCGCTCGACGAGGGCAGCCACGACGCGGCGCTGCGAGCACGGCTTGACGCTCGATACGAGACCGACGGCCTGGCGGCCCTGGTCGCCGAGCTGCTCGAACGCGATGCGGCTGCAGCCGACGTGATCGACACGCGCAATCCGCGCCGCGTGGTCCGCGCGCTCGAGCGAGCCATCCTCACCGGCGCGGCCCTTCCAGCGGAGCCGGAGGGCTACCCGCTCCGGTCGATCTGGCTGGGACTGCGCCGCCCGCCTCCAGCCCACCGGCGTGCCATCGAGTCGCGCGTCGATGCCCACTTCGCCGGGGGTCTGCTGGAGGAAGCCGAGCGGCTTCGGACCCGCTACGCGGAGGACCTGCCGGCCTTCAGCGCGATGGGTTACCGCGAAGCGTTCGACGTCCTCGCCGGGCGCCGCGATATCGCCGACGCCAAGGCCCATGATGCGCAGCGCACGTGGGCCTATGCACGCCGACAGCGGACCTGGTTCCGTTCCGAGCCGGACATCACCTGGCTGGAGGCGGGGGAGGGGTCGGTGACGGCGGCCGGCCGCCTGCTGGACCCCTTCCTCGGGCACATCGGCCGACGCGACTATGCTGGGGCACGATGAGCCGTAGCGAACCGATCGATCTGACGCCGCCTGTCGAGCGCGCCTTCCTCGTCGCCGTCGACACCGGCGCGGGTGATGGCTGGACAGCAGAGGACTCGCTCGCCGAGCTGGCCAGCCTCGCCGACACCGCGGGCGCGGTGGTCGTGGGCGCAGAGTGGCAGCACCGACGCCACGTGGATCCCAACTGGTACCTGGGCAAGGGCAAGGCCCAGGAGCTGGCCGCGGCCAAGCAGGAGACCGGCTTCAGCCTGCTCATCGCCGACGATGAGCTCAGCCCCAAGCAGCAGAAGGCGCTCGAGGAGCTGCTCTCGGTCAAGGTCCTCGATCGCAGCGGCCTCATCCTCGACATCTTCGCCCAGCACGCGCGCACGCATGAGGGGCGCCTCCAGGTCGAGCTGGCTCAGCTCGAGTACCAGCTGCCGCGCCTCACACGCCTGTGGACACACCTCTCGCGCACCGGCGGCGGCATCGGCACGCGTGGCCCCGGCGAGACCCAGCTGGAAACGGACCGTCGCGTGATCCGCGTTCGCATCAAGAAGCTGAAGGAACGGGTCGAGGGCGTACGCCAACAGCGTGAGACGGCCGGCCGTTCGCGTGACCGGCGGCTGGTGCCGAGCGTGGCCATCGTGGGCTACACCAATGCCGGCAAGTCGTCCCTGCTCAACGCCCTCAGCGGCCGGGAGGCCGCACGTGCGGAGGACCAGCTCTTCGCGACGCTCGACCCCACCAGCCGCCAGGTCAAGCTGGGTGACGGCCAGTCGGTCGTACTGACCGACACCGTCGGCTTCATCCACAAGCTGCCCCACCAGCTCGTGGACGCCTTCCGCGCCACGCTCGAGGAAGTCGGTCGTGCCGACCTGCTGCTGGAGGTCGTGGACGGCGCCGACGCGCACGCACGCGAGCACCGCGAGACGGTGCAATCCGTGCTCGACGAGCTCGGAGCTGGCGACAAGCCGCGCGTGGTGGCGCTCAACAAGGCCGACCTGTATGGAGGGTCGCACGCCGACTCCGGCCTGCCCGCTCCGGTGCTGGGTGAGGTCGTGCCCGTCTCGGCCGTGACCGGCTACGGCCTCGATACGCTCCGCCTGTCGCTCTCCGCTGCCATCGCCGGCCTGTGGGAGTCCATCGACGTGACCCTGCCGTACGCCGAAGGTGAGCTGCTCGCCCGCGTCCGGGAGCGGGGCACGGTCGAGGTCGACTACCGCGCGACCGAGGTGCGCATCAGTGGTCGCGTCGTGCCCTCGTTGGCAGGAGAGCTGCGCGCGGCCTCGGCGCGTTGGGCCGAGACAGGGAAGAAGGTGAGCGTGTGAGCCAGCCGGTCGAGCGTCGTTTGCCATCTCACTCCCGATGGTTTCGCCTGTGACGTCCGCGTCGGCACGGACACTGCGGCCACACGCCATGAGGTATCGGTGACCCAGGCCGACCTGTCCCGGCTGGCACCGGGACACTACGACCCCGAGCAGCTCGTGGCCACCTCGTTCGCGTACCTGCTTGAGCGCGAACCGCGAGAGTCCATCCTGCGACGGTTCGAACTGCCCGTCATCGAGCGCTACTTCCCCGGCTACGAGGCGTGGATCCAGCGCCAGCTGGCACGCTGACGCTCCGCCGGCCCCGGCCCGGAAACGCCTTGCTGGGGCGGGGGTGCTATCGTGCGGTTGCTGGACGCTCGCCGTGGGACACGGGCGTCACGCCGGGACATCACCCCCAGGAGAGTCGTCCGTGGAATTGATCTTCGCCTACATCGATCCGGGCTCGGGCAGCCTCGTCATCCAGGCCCTGATCGCCGGCCTGGTCGCCATCCCCGTATTCTTCCGTCACCAGATCGCACGCATCGTCCGCTCGGTTCGCGGACAGGAAGAGCCGACCGCCGAGACCGCGACCGCGCAGGATGACGGCAAGACCGGCAGCTGAGACCACCGGGACACCGGACCCCACGGGGACAACGCGCGATCCAGGCTCGTATCGGGATCCGGCGGGCTTCGTCTTCCGCCGCGACGGGGTCGTCCATCGTCAGATCGACCCGGCCTTCGCTCCCGAGTGGGACCACTATCTCGACTCCGGACTGTACGGACGACTGGCCGACGCCGGCATCATCATCCGTCACGACGTGGTCGACATCTCCCTGGCCGCGGAGCCGCCCGCCTACCGTGTCCTCCGTCCAGAACCGCTGGAAGTCATCTCCTATCCCTACGAGTGGTCCTTCAGCCAGCTCCAGGACGCCGCGCTGCTGACGCTGCGCGCGCAAGCCATGGCGATGGAGGCCGGCATGACCCTGCGTGATGCCTCTGCGTACAACGTCCAGTTCCAACGTGGCAAGCCGGTGCTCATCGATTCGCTCTCCTTCGAACGTGCGCAGCCGGGACGACCCTGGATCGCCTACCGACAGTTCTGTGAACACTTCCTGGCACCCCTGGCGCTGATGTCGCGGGTCGACGTGCGCCTGGGTAGCCTGTTGCGAGACCACCTCGAAGGCATCCCGCTGGACCTCGCGGCCCGCCTCCTGCCCCGGCGCACGCGGCTTTCCTTCGGCCTGGGCCCACACATCCACCTCCATGCGCGGGCGCAGCGACAGCACGCGGATGACAACGCCGATGCGAGCAACGGCGAGCCGACGACGATGTCGCCCAAGCGCTTGGCGACGCTCATCGAGAGCCTGCATGACACCGTCGCGGGCCTGTCGTGGGAGGCGGCAGGGACGGCCTGGGCCGACTACGCCGAGCACACCAGCTACGACGATGCCGCGGCCGCCGCCAAGGACCTCGCTGTGGGTGAGGCCCTCGCCACGATCGGCGGACAGCGCGCCTGGGACCTCGGCGCCAACACCGGTCGCTATAGCCGCATCGCGGCCGATGCCGGCTATCGCGTGGTGGCGCTGGATATCGATGCGGCGGCGGTCGAGCGCGCCTATCGCGCGATCCGTGCCGACGGGCGCGACGACATCCTGCCGCTGCTCGCTGACATCACCGATCCGAGCCCGCCACTGGGGTGGGGGAGCGCCGAGCGTGCCGGCCTGCTCGAGCGGGTGGATGCTGATGTCATCATCGCGCTGGCGCTGGTCCACCACCTGGCCATCGGCTCCAACGTGCCGTTGCCGATGATCGCGGCGCTGTTCGCCCGCTTGGCACCGCACGCCATCGTCGAGTTCGTGCCCAAGGAGGATGCGATGGTGCGACGGCTGCTGGCATCGCGCCGAGACATCTTCCCCGCGTACAGCATCGACGGGTTCCGCGACGCCTTCTCGAGGTACTTCGAGATCGTCGCTGAGACGCCTCTCGAGGACAGCTTGCGGACCGTCTTCCACTTCCGCCGCCGAGCGTTGGAGGCGTCACCGATCTAGCCGCGTCCAAGCAGCCTTGACCCACCCACCAGGAGAACGCCCGACCATGCCTCCGAGACTCGCCCTCGTCCTCGCCGCCGTCCTGCTCAGCCTTGGCGCTGTCAGTGCCACAGTCATCGCCAGCGAGCCGACGAATGACCCGGATGACGCTATCAGCGCAGACGGCCTCGAGCCCGTGTCCAACGAGGCCGATGCGACGCCGATCGAGCCCGACCCCACCGTCACCGATCCTCATCCGCATGCGTGGGAGCAGATCGTCGTGGGCGCTGATGGTGTCACGTTGTCGATCTACTTCTCGATGGGCGTGGAAGACTGCGACGGACTGCACAGCGTCGACATCAGCCCGACTGACGGCGGCATCGATGTACGGCTGCAGACCGGGGTCCCCGCGGGCGCTGAAGATCTGCTCTGCATCGCGATCGCACAGCAGTACGTCACGACCGTGACCCTCGACGCGCCGCTCATCGGCAACGCGACATAGGCGTGCCGCAGGCAGAGCCTGTAGGCTCTGCCGATGCGACGAGCCACCTGCCGCGCCTCGGGCGCCATCACCATCGCCATCCTGCTGGCCCTCGGACTCATGGCCCAGGCGAATGCGCAGACGCTGCGCGACTTCGAGGAGATCGCCGCCTCACCGGTCGTCATCACGCCTGACCCCAGCGGTCGTTCTGCCGTGCTGGCGGTAGACACCAGCATCGATGTCGCCTGCTCGGTCGTGTATGGGAGCGATGAGACCTTCGGCCAGATCGCGGTCGACAACGACATGGACGGTGGCGCACATGCCGACCACCAGCCTCTCCTCGGCGGTCTGGAGCCAGACACCGAGTACCGCTACCGCCTCCAGGGTACGGCGCCCGACGGCACGCTCTACGTGAGCGAGGTGATGGCATTCCGGACGCCGCCCGAACCCGTCGGCGGACCCCGGAATCTCGCTCTGGCTGGGCGTGTGAGCGCCGTGAGCTCCGAGTTCTCCGCGGTGTTCGCTGCCGCGAATGCCTTCGATGGTGATGTCACCACCGAGTGGTCGTCACGCGGCGACGGTGACGAGGCCTGGGTCGAGCTGGACTCTCGGCTCGCCACAGGCCATCAGCGAGGTCACATTCCGGACCCGTTCGATGAGTGACGGCACGGCCACCACCGAGACCTACAGCATCACCGCGGACGGCGCAGCCATCGGCGAGTTTCTCGCCGATCAGTCGGTCAGCCTCGATCTGACCGCTGAAGTCCTGCGGTTCGACGTCGTCACCTCGAGCGGCGGCAACACGGGCGCTGTGGAGATCGTCGTCGTCGCTGCAGAGGACGACGCTCCCTAGCTCCGCATTCGGCGACGCCATCGGTCCAACGACCAGCTGCGAGAGTGCCAAGGCACCTCCCTAACAGTTCCGATAATGTAAGTTATGTAACATTGTGCAGCGGGGGCGGGCTTACCCGGTGCGAGGGCTGACGGCAGACGCCTGTCGCTTCGCTGGGACCCCAGGGGCAATACGGGTCGACCGTCATCCAGGACGGTCTGCATAGACGACAAGGTCCTCGAACCCGAACCATCGACTGTCGACCGACCGTACCCATGTACGGGTCAGGAGCCCTCGAAATGGACGGTGCGGCACTTAGGCTTCATGTCGTGTTCCCGGGGCACCTCTCTCCCCGGACGAGACAGAGGTGGTCCATATGCATAGGTTTCAAAAGGTCGTGCTCGGCACAGCGGTAGCCGCCCTCGCCGCGGCATCGATCGGCGCGCCCGTAGCAGCTGCCGACACCGCTCGCCTGACGATCGTCAATGGCATCCCCGGCAAGTCCGCGGAGGTCTGCGTCGGCACCAAGGAAGTGAAGCGCAAGCTCGGGTACGGCGGAGCGACCGTCCGAGTCGTCTCCCCCGGGACCAAGGTCGTCCGGCTGCGCAAGCCATCTGCCGGCACGTGCAAGGGAGCGCTCATCGCCAAGAAGCCCGTCGCCGTTGTCGCCAGCGACGACCTGACCGTCGTCTTCTCCAAGAAGGCGCCCGTCAAGATCCGGGTCTTCGACAACAACGCAGGCACCGGGCCCGACTGGAGCACGACTTCCAAGATCCAGATCTACAACATGTCGGACATCGACGCCCCCGGCTTCAAGTACATGGACCCCGATGGTGGGACCGCGTGGTTCCCGACTGGCCCCGCGAGCACGCCGGCGGCCGACACCCCCTGGGTCAAGGGACAGGCCGGCTGGGGCGTCACCTCGGTCGATACCGACCGCTTCTTCTGGGCTCACAAGACACCCATCCAGACACCGATCGGAACCACCCATGTGATCAAGGGTGAAGCCAACACGCTCTACCAGTTCATCCTGGTGGGCACGTCGGCTGCCAACGCCAAGTACGTCAAGGTGAAGACCAGCTACCCCTTCGGAAGCTAGCCGAACCAGTCTTCCGCGCGTGGGTGCCCTCGCAGGTGCCCGCGCGCGATCCGGGCGTCGCAGGTGCTTGCGTGATTGCGCAAATACTGTAATCATGTGGTCGGATCGTACATCGCCGTCATCGACTATCGGGGGATCATCAACGTGCCACGACGCCTCATCACTCTCGCCATCCTGACGCTGGTGGCCGTCTTCGCCGTCGCTGCCTGCGACTCCGGTGAGGCCAACGAGGTTCCCGGCGCCTACACGGTCAGCCCCGCGGATGCGGTCGCGATGATCGACTCCGGCGATCGCACCGTCATCGATGTGCGCACCGCAGCCGAATACGACCAGGCACACGTCGTCGGTGCGATCAACATCGATGTCGAGGGCCCCGACTTCGCTGACCAGATCGCCGAGCTCGATGTCGATGAGCCCTTCCTGGTCTACTGTCGCTCGGGCAACCGCAGTGCCCTCGCCGCAAAGCAGATGGCCGATGTCGGCATCAAGGACATCGCAGATGGGGGCGGTCTGGCTGATCTCGCTCGGGCCGGCGCCCCCGTCGAGTAGCGGCGTCCCCGCCCATGCACGGGGACGGTAACGTCTAGCCACGCTGGTACCGTTGCCGGGTGGACGCCAGGGCCGACATTCGGATCCGCCGCATCGAACCGGCGGATGCGCGCGCCCTGCGCGATCTGCGCCTGCGCAGCATCGCTGATGCCCCGGATGCATTCGGACAATCGCTCACCGAGGCGCAGGCCCGCCCTGAGACCGAGTGGCTGCGCAGCGCACGCCAATCGTCACACGGCGACAGTCGCACCTGGCTGATCGCCGAAGGGGCCGGTCGAACGTTGGGTCTCGTGCAGGGCCGCAAGCGTCGACCAGCTACGTTGATGCTGTTCAGCATGTGGGTCGACCCGGCCGCGAGGCGTCTCGGCGTCGGCGGTCTGCTCGTCAACGAGCTGGAAGCCTGGGCATCTGGCTGGGACGCCGTGGAAACGATCCTCTGGGTGATGGCCGGCAACGGGGCGGCCATCGAGTTCTATCGGAACCTCCGGTTCGAGCCCCTCGCGCACGGCCGGGATGCCGAGGCGGGCGCCCGCTTCGGCGCCCTGGCTATGCGGCGTGCGATCCGCTCCCCCACTCCCTGAGGTCCCGGTCGGCGGCCGCCTGCGCCCAGAAGCGCGCGTTGCAGGCATGCTCCAGCTAGTGTCTTTGCGCAGAGACAGGCCGCTTCTAGGCTGAGCGGGACGTCGGATCGTCGTCGACAGAGAGCCAGGCCGGGTCGACCTTCACGTGGATCACCGTCGGCCGTCTGGAGGTGATCGCCTCCCGCAGCGCCGGCACGAACTCGTCGTCAGCCTCGACGCTGAAGCCCAGCGCCCCACTGGCGCGCGCGATCGCGGCGAAATCGACCGCGCCAAGGTCAGAGGTAGCCGTGGGTCGACCCTCGCGCAGCTGTTGTGCGGCGATGGTTCCCAGGCGCTCGTTGTCGAGGACGATAGCGATGGGATGTGCACCTTCGCGCACAGCCGTCTCGAGCTCATTCATGCTCATGGAGAAGCCCCCGTCACCGCAGATGGCGATGGCGATGCGATCAGGGTCGAGGAGTGACGCAGCGATCGCCGCCGGCAGCCCGAAACCCATGCTGCCCGAGGTGGCCCCGAGGAACGTTCCTGCACGACGGAAGCGGAAGCCACGCGCCAGGAACGATGCGAGGTTGCCCGCATCCGTGGCGATGGTGGCGTTGTCGGGTAGCACGGCGCGGAGGGCGCGCACGAGACGACCGGGGTGAACACCACGGCCTGTCCAGGTCCCCGGGCCCAGCGCCGTTGCACTGCGAAAAGCCTCGCGGTCGGCTGCCGTGCGGGCCTCGCGACGGCTGCGCATCTCGTTATCGAGCGCCACCGCACGCAGGTCTGACCACGCTGCATCAAGGAAGCGCGAGGCGTCGGCTGTCACGGACAGCGTGGGCGCGGACAAGCCCGCATGTGCCACGCGCGGTTGCACGTCCACGTGGATCCAACGCGTGTCAGGTCCGGGGATGGTGTAGCCGGCCGTTGTGATCTCCGACAATCGCGTCCCGATGAACAAGACGACATCGGCGTCGGCCAGACGCCGAAGCACCGTCGGGGACGCAGCGGTACCGAGCATGCCAAGGTAGTTGGCGTGATCGTTGGGGAACACGTCGGGGCGGCGCCAAGCGGCGACGACCGGCACCGCCAGGACCTCTGAGAGGGCGACGAGCCGTTTGCTGGCACGTGCCCGCAGCACCCCGGCGCCGGCGACGATCACGCCCCGCTCGGAGGCCGCCAGCAGCTTCATGGCGCGACTGACCGCGGATCGATCCGCAGCCGGACCGCGAGCTCCGGGCGGCTTGGGAAGCGGTTCGTCCCGCAGCTCGATCTCGGCCACCTGGACGTCGACGGGAATGGACAGGACAAGCGGCCCTGGACGACCGGTGGTGAGACGCTGCCACGCCTTGGCCAGTACCGCCGGCGCTTGCGCGGGCACATCGATCTGAGCCGCCCAGCTGGCGAGTGAACCGACACTGGTCACAAGGTCAGCCTCCTGGAAGGCCTCGCGGCCCAGCAGAGCTGAGTCCGCCTGACCGACGAGAGCTACCAGTGGCGCGGAATCCTGCTGCGCTGTATGGATGCCAACGGCTGCGTTGGCCGCGCCCACGGCGCGGGAGACGGCCACGATCTGCGGGCGCCCCGTGGACTGCGAGAGCGCCTCAGCCATGAAGGCGGCATTACCTTCGTGGCGCGCGGTGACGACGCGGATGCCCGCTGCGGCCAGATCGTCCAGCAGGGGCAGGATGGGCTCGGCAGGAACGGTGAAGCAGTAGCGCGCGCCGGCAGCATGGAGCTGACGGGCGATCTCTGCCGAGACGCGTCGGCGTACGAGCGGTGGCGGCTCGGGTTCCGGTTCTACCAGGGGTTCCGGTTCTGGCTCCGCCACGGGCGCGGGTTCCGGTCCTGCCGGGGGTTCCGGTTCTGGCTCCGCCACGGGCGCGGGTCCCGGTCCTGCCGGGGGTTCCGGTTCTGGCTCCGCCACGGGCGCGGGTTCCGGTCCTGCCGGGGGTTCCGGTTCTGGCTCCGCCACGGGCTCGGGTCCCGGTTGTGCCACGGGCTCGGGTCCGGGTTCCGGTGGGTCGGCCAGGGATTTCGCAGCCTCCGGCGCCGGGGCCGGTGGCTCACTGTTCGGCTCCAGTCCCGGTCCAGCGTCGGTCAAGCTACTGCACCAGGGTGAAGATCAGCGACACGACGATGAGCGTCGCGATCAGGGCGAGGATGAGACGAGCGGCGCGGCTCTGGGTATCGATCATGTCGTCCTAGCGGTAGTTCTTGAACTGCAGCGCAACAGGATACCCCTCGCCTTCCTCCTTGAGGCGCGCGATCACGGCCTGGAGCTCGTCCCTGGACTTCCCGCTGACTCGAACCGTGCCGCCCTGGATCTGGCCCTTGACCTTGGGAAACTCATCCCGCAACAGCTTGGTGATCTTCTTGGCCGTATCCTCCGGCAGTCCCTGCTGGAGCCCGGCGACCTGCTTGTACGTCATGCCGCCCGCGGGCACGACCTCACCCCACTCGAAGATCTTCAGCGACAGTCCCCGCCGCACGGCCTTGGAGCCGATGAGGTCTTGCACCGCCGCCGCCCGCATCTCCGAGTCGGTCACCACCGTGACCTCCTTCTCGCCCAGGTCGACCTGCACCTTGGAGCCCTTGAAGTCGTAGCGAGTGGCGACCTCTCGGCGGACCTGGTCGAGCGCATTGACCAGCTCCTGGCGGTCGAACTCGCTGACGACGTCGAATGAGATGCTACTGGCCATCCGCTACTCCCCTGCTTCCTCGGGCGGACCGGCTGGCTGGTGGCCACTGTCGATACCGACGTCCCGCATCGATGGCCAGTCACGCATCCGCGCGACCAGCCCAGCCTCGTCCAGCTCGATCATGCTGAAGCCGCGCACGCGCACGCGCTTCGCCGTGGCGCGCCGGGTGAATGCCGCGTGCCAGCTGGCCAACACCGTGCGGCCCGAGACCCACACGCGCTCGCTGTCGAACTCCACATGGAGCTGTTCTGCGCTGATGGAGTTCCAGTAGGCGCGGATGTCGTTAGACCCCTGCAGGGTCGGCGCAAACGGATCGCTGTCGTACGCCGCATCATCGCGGTACAGCTCCAGCATGGCGTCGGCATCACGCTGTTCCCGCGCCGCCTTGAAGCGGGCGAGCAGGTCCTGTCCGTCGCCGGGCGTCAACGTGGTCGGCACTTCTGCATTCTACTCGGGCCCGGGCTCCTGCAGCAGCGCAGCCAGGCGCTCGGCGATCACGTACGAGCGCCCACCCCCCATCGTCAGGACGACGTCACCGGCCCCTACCCGTTGGGCGAGGTGCTGCGCGGTGGCCTCCGGAGAGCCGGTGGCCGGGGCGTCGCGACCACTGACTGCCGAAACCTTCGCCGCCACTGCGGCCGCGCTCGTGACGGTCTGGTCAGGGTCGCGGCCGGCCCAGATATCAGCGATGACGACGTGGTCCGCGGTCGCCAGCGCCTGCGCCAGCTCGTCGAGCATGGCAGCGGCCCGGTGGTAGGTCAGGGGCTCGTGCGCGAGCCAGATAGGGCGGCCCGGGTACAGGTCGCGCACCGTCCTGACGGTTGCCCGGATGGCCGTTGGATGGTGGCCGTAGTCATCGATGATCAGCACACCGGCCGTCTCTCCCTTGACGTCGAAGCGGCGCCCGACACCGACGAACGAACCGAGGCCGTTCGTGATCTCCGCTGCGTCCAGCCCGAGCGCGGCCGCCGCGGTCGCGACACAGGCGGCGTTGGCAGCGTTGTGGACCCCGGCCAGACGCAGATGCGCCTCGATGGGCCCTGGCACGCCGGGCAATCCCGAGAGCCACAGGACCGGCCCATCCAGGTGGTAGCGCACACCGCTCCCGACAGACGCCGCTGCCACCGGTACGAGACGGTCACCCCAGTCGGTCAGCCGCTCGGCCAGCGCAGCGCCACCGGGGTCGGCCACGTGGATGACCGCGCGGCGCTCTTCCCAGCCGGGCGCCCGCAGCCACGCCTCGAAGGCATCGACCACAGCAGCCCCGTCGGCGAAGACGTCGGGGTGGTCCCACTCGGCATTCAGCAGGACCGTCAGCTCGGGCCGGTAGGGATCGAAGTTGCCGGCGTACTCGTCTGCCTCGACGACGAATGCGTCTCCCCTGCCCCAGCGAGCGGTGGCCGCAACGCCTGCGCTTAGCTGCGCCGGCAGCAGCGCTCCCACGAAAGCGCCGGGATCGCGCCCCGCCTGTACCAGGAGGTGGACCAGCCAGCCAGCCGAGGTGGACTTGCCGTGCGTGCCGGCGACAGCCACCAAACGGCCACCCTGGCTCATCGCCGCATCCGCCACCGTCTGCTGCCAGGGCTCGATAGGCACTCCGGCTGCTCGAGCCGCCTGCAACTCCGGATGATCTGGCTGGACGGACGTCAGTGCCTTGGTGACCGCGAGTCGCGCCGGCCGCCCGTCGCTGATGTGAGCAGCGTCGTGCAGCCTGGAGATGGGGATCCCGCGGCTGGCCACCGCGACGGTGTACGGCGACGGGGCACCGGGGTCGCAACCGTCCACAGAGGCACCCGCGGCATGTGCCAGGATCGCAGCCGCAGAGGCGCCCGCGCCGGCGACACCGACGACATGGATGCGCTCGCCCCGGTCGATGACGCGAGCCGCCCGCGCCGGCTCCAGCCCACGCGCGACGTCGGCTGCGCCTCTCACCGCTGCGCCTCGGGGATGTCGCGAGCCAGGACCTCCAGCAACAGCCCCAACGCGGCGGCGGCGCTCCGCGCCTTGTTGGCCGCTCGATCGCCGTCCCAAAGATGACGTCGGACTTCGTGGCCGACGGGGCCAGCCGTGGCCACGTATGTCAGGCCGACCGGCTTGGCGGCGCTGCCACCGTCGGGTCCCGCCACGCCCGTGACGGCGAGCCCGTAGTCGCAGTCGACGACACGACGCACGCCTTCGGCCATGGCGACAGCCACCTGCGCCGACACGGCTCCGTGTCGCTCGATGGTCAACGGCGGGACGCCCAGGACGGAGGCCTTGACCGCGTCCGAGTAGCTGATGACGCCGCCACGGTAGTAGCCGCTTGACCCAGCCACGGCGGTGATGGTGTGACCGATGAGCCCGCCGGTGCAGGACTCGGCAGTGCCGACACTGAGGCCGTGGGCGAGCGCGACCTGCTGGAGGAGCGTCACCAGCTCCTCGATGGCCGGCTCGGTGGCTGCCGTCAGTCGACCGGCTTGGGCTTCTCGCCCTGCTTGATGCGCCATGTCTCCGCCTCCGGCTTGTTGCCCAGGGCGCCGAACGCCTGCCCGTCGACGGTCACGTTGGCGGCACGCGCATTGCCGACGCGAAGGAGGACCTCCGGGTCGACGCGCCAGGACCTCGTCTGGCCTGCCTTGATGAGGACGCGCTCGTCGATGACATCGCCACCAGGCTCGGTCAGCTGGACTCGTGTCTGGCCATCGATGGCCTCGACCTTCAGCAGCATCTTGTCGTTGAGCGACTTCACCGACACCTGCTCGACGGCAGGGTAGCCACCGTCGATGGCCGCAGCCACGTAGACGTACCAGCGACCCTTGGGCAACTGGAAGGCACCGCGGAAGACCCCCTCCTCGACCGGCAGCGTGGACGGCGGCGGTGGCGTCTTCTCCTTGTCCGCCTTGCCACGCCAGACGAAGCTGACCACCACCTCGTCGGCATCGCTGGTGCCCACGACCCGTACCTTGCCGTTCTCGGTCTGGAGGTTCGCTGGCGGCTCGGTCAGCGTCACCGCTGCCGATGGGATGCCGGTGATATTGGTGTCAGCAACACCTTCTGGTAGCACCGGGCCTTCGTCACCAGGGGCGATCTCGGTGCCCAGCACATCGACGCTGGCGATCACCTTGAGCGGCGCCGATTCACGGGCCGTCTCGGGGTCGGTGCCGAGGATGGTGAAGTGATTGTCGCCCTTGGTCACGGGCAGGCTCATGCTCCACTGGCCGCCGTCGTTGGCCGTGGTCTGGCGGACGAGCTCGTCGGCACCGGACGCCGTGATCTCGGTCCCGGCGGCGCCACCGCCACTGAGCTGCACGAACTCCGCACCGGGCTGGAGCTGTCGGATGGCGGGACCGTTCAGCGTGATCTCGGGGTTCTGCGTGAAGCGCACCAGCTGCAGACCCACGTAGCCGACGAAGGTGAAGACGATGGCGGCCAGCACCAGGGCGACCACGAGACCACTGGTGAGCTTGAAGCCACGACTGGGAGCCGTGATCGGCTGTGGCGGCGGTTTGACGCTGGGCGTCTCCGCTGAGCGCGGCTGGTCGATCTCCTTGCGCCAGCGCGCCAGCATCTCGTCGGCATCCAGCCCGAGATAGGTGGAGTAGTTGCGCAGGAAGCCCTTGGCGTAGACCTGCGCGGGCAGGTCGGCCACGTCGCCGCTCTCGAGAGCCATGAGGTGACGCGCGCGGATCTTCGTCTCGCGCTCGGCGCGAGACAGATCGACGCCCTTGCGTTCGCGGGCGGTCTGCAGGATCTCACCGACATTGGGGGCGCGCTGGGTCTCGAACGACCAGCTTTCCCCTCCTGTCGCACGAGTCCCGACGCGTGCTTCCTGGCGCGCGGTCATCCGGCGATGGAGCCCTCACTCGTACACGGCTTTCGCCACGACCACGGCAGTCGCGACGCTCGACCCAGTCTACTCGTTCCCTGCCGTTCGTGACCAGTCCAACGGCGCGGGACGGGCCGGGACTCAGGGTGCGTCGACGTCCTCGGCGGACCTGAGCCAGTTCTCGGGTCCGTAGACGGCCCGCGGCACGGCCGGGTTACGCGGATCCTGGGGCCCCACGATACCGACCTGCTCGAGCTCGTCGATGATGCGGCTGGCGCGGTTGAAGCCGACCTTCAGCTTGGTCTGCATCATCGACGTGCTGGCCTTGCCCGTGAGGAGCACCAGCTCGGCAGCGCGTGGCGTGAGCTCGTCTTCGGCCATCTTGGCCAGCCATGCGAACTCGCTGTTCTCGCCGTCGTCACCGTCGCCGGAGCCGGAGAGCACATCGGGATCGTAGGGTGGCTGCGGCTCCTGCTCGCGCCAGTGATCGGCCACCGCCTGCACCTCGGCGTCCGAGACGAACACGCCCTGGATGCGCACGGGTCGCGGCAGGTCGGCCGGCTGGTAGAGCATGTCGCCGCGTCCGATCAGGTCTTCCGCACCTGGCTGGTCGAGCACCGTGCGGCTGTCGACGTTGGAGGCCATGGCGAACGCGATGCGGCTGGGCACGTTGGCCTTGATGAGACCGGTCACGACGTTGACGCTGGGGCGCTGCGTCGCCAGCACGAGGTGGATGCCGACGGCTCGGGCCTTCTGGGCCAGCTTGACGATGGGCTCCTCGACCTTGCGGCCCTCCTGGATCATGAGATCGGCCAGCTCGTCGATCATCAACACGATGTAGGGCATGCGGTCTTCTGGATCGAGGTCGGGCAGCGAGTTATAGGTCGCGATGTTGCGGCTCGTCGACTTGGCCAGCTTCTTGTAGCGCTCCTCCATCTCGCCGACCGCCCACGCCAGGGCCGCGCGCGCCTCGTGGGCCTCCATGATGACGTCGGTGAGCAGGTGCGGGATGCGACCGTATGGCGCCAGCTCGACGCGCTTGAGGTCGACCAGCACGAAGCGAACCTCGGTGGGCTTGGCCCGCATGAGGATGCTGGTGACGATGGCGTTGACGCACACGCTCTTGCCGGAGCCGGTGGCGCCGGCGATGAGCAGATGAGGCATTCGACCCAGGTCGACCGCGTACGGCTTGCCCGACACATCCCGACCCAGAGCGAAGGTCAGCTCGCTGGTGGCATCGACCATGTTGGCATCCTCGAAGACGGCCCGGAAGCCGACCATCTCCGACGTGTGGTTGGGGATCTCGATGCCGACCACGTCGCGCCCGGGGATGGGCGCCTCGATGCGGATGCTGCGCGCGGCCAGCGCCATCGCCAGGTCGTCGGCCAGGCCCTCGATGCGCGAGAGCTTGATACGCGCGTCCGGCCGCACCTCGTACTGTGTCACCACCGGGCCTGTGTTGGTGCCGACGACGGTGGCCGGGATCTGGAACGAGCGCAGCTTCTCTTCGATGATACGGACGTTGCGCTCGTGGTCATGCCGGGCCAGGTCCGCCGATTCGGTGGCCGGGTCCAGCAGGGTCACGCTGGGCAAGCGCCAGTCCTTCTGGTGCAGTCGCAGCCGAGCGACCTCGGCAGCGTCGGGGTGGCTCGAGTCCGGCTTGGTCGAGGAGTCGGGGCTGCTGGGCTCGCTGGCGACCTGAGCACCGGCAGCCGCCACCGCCACGGCTGGCGCGACCGCCGTGCCCGCGCCCAGCGGTGACCGCGCAGACACCGGCTCCAGGCCGGCTGCAGCGACAGCCACGGGCTCGCGCTTGGCGCCACCCATCCAGACCGTCTGGCTCATGGGTGCCGGACTGGGCATCGGCTCCGGCAGCTCAGGCGCGGGCTCAGCGGCTCGGCGACTTCTCCGGCCACCTCCGGAGATGGGGATGGCGACGGCCTCGTGTGCGTCGGGTTCACGCCGGGAGCGCAGCGCGGCAGCGGTGCCGGCGGCACCTGCCACGGCCATCGCCCAGACAGCACGACCAGCGTTGATGAAGGGGGTGACGAACGCCACCAGCGTGATATCGAAGAGCAGCAGGATGCCCACCAGCACGATGCCCAGCAGGATGACGAAGGCGCCTGCCGGGCTTACCAGGTCCGAAAGGGTGGAGGCGAGCGCATGGCCCAGGGCTCCCCCACCCTGCTCCAGATCGGTATCGCCGCCACCCTTGCCGCTGAAGAGATGGATGAGTCCCTGGCCGCCGACGAAGACGATGAGTCCACCCAGCGCCACCGTGATCCAGCTGTAGTCGACGCTGGGCGCGCGCTCGACGAGCACCCCGGCGACCAGCAGGAGGATGCCCAGCAACCAGGCGCCCTGGCCGAAGAGCGGTCGCAGGAAGCCGTCGACGTAGCCGTTGAGCAGCCCGCCACCAGGCAGGAACAGCGCGATGAGGGTGATCGCGCCCGCGGCCAGCAACACCACCGCCACGACCGAACGCAGGGTCGAGGGCGAGACGATGGGCGTTCGGCTCTTCTTGGCGCGGGACCGGCTGCGGGTGCTCTTCTTGCGCTGGGCCATGCGGTCTAGACCTCCACGATCACCGGGAAGACGAGGGGGCGACGGCGTGTCTGCTCATAGAGATAGTTGGAGAGTCCGTCCTTGATCTGGGCCTTCAGGAGGCCGATCTCGGCCAGGTGCTGGCCGGGTCGTTCGATGGAGGCAGCGATGCGCGTGGCCGCGCCGGCCAGCAGCTGCTGGTCGGCCTCGGCGACGAAGCCGCGGGTGACGACTTCGGGCGCCCCGACCAGCTTGCCGTTCTGCTTGTCGACCGCGACCACGACCAGGAACATGCCGTCGCGCGCGAGAGCACCGCGGTCACGCAACACGATGTCGCCCGACCTCCCCCACCGAGACACCGTCGACGTAGACGTAACCGGCCTCGACCTTCTCGCCGCGCCGCGCGGAGCCATCGGCGAGGAACTCGATGGGTTGGCCGTTCTCGAGGATGAGGATGTTCTCTGCATCGACGCCGACGTCCGATGCCAGCCGGCCGTGCTGCACCAGCATCCGGAACTCGCCGTGGACCGGGATGATGTACTTGGGCTTGGTCAGGTTGAGCATCAGCTTCAGCTCTTCCTGGCTGGCGTGGCCGGATACGTGCGCCCGCTTGATGGCGTGGTAGTAGACGTTGGCACCGGCCTTGAAGAGATTGTCGACGGTGCGTGCCACGTACTCTTCGTTGCCGGGGATGGGGCTGGCGCTGACGATGACCGTGTCGCCGGGGCCGATCTCGACGAAGCGGTGGTCCTGGTTCGCCATGCGCGCCAGGCCGGCCATGGGCTCGCCCTGTGAGCCCGTGGTCATGATCGTCAACTGGTCGTCAGGGATGCTCTTGATCTTGCCCTTGGCCACGAGACCCGTGCTCGGCGATCGAAGGTAGCCAAGATCCGCCGCGATGCGGGTGTTCTGCTCCATGGAGCGGCCGATGACGGCCACCTTGCGGCCGAAGGTCTCGGACGCATCGAAGACCTGCTGGACGCGTGCGATGTTGGAGGCGAAGGTGGCCACGATGACGCGCCCTGAAAGGCCCTCCATGATGTCATGGAACGCGTCCAGGACCGTGCGCTCCGAGGGCGTCCAACCGGGCACCTCCGCACGCGTCGAATCGGACATCAGGCAGAGCACGCCCTCCTCGCCGAAACGGGCGATGTCCTGGAAGTCGACCGGTTTCCCGTCGACGGGGGTCTGGTCGAACTTGAAGTCGCCGGTGTGGATGATGTCGCCGAATGGCGTCTGGATGCGCAGACCCATGGCATCGGGGATCGAGTGGCCGACACGGAAGGCGGTGACATCGAAGTGACCCAGCTCCACCTTCTCACCCGGGTCTAGCGCCTTCAGCGGGTTGTTGCGGAGCTTGTGCTCCTTGATCTTGTTGCTGAGCAGGCCACGGGCCAGCGTCGAGGCATAGACCGGCACACCCGGGAACTCGGGCAGTACGTACGGCAAGGCGCCGACGTGGTCTTCGTGGGCATGGGTGATGACGAAGGCCTTGACCTTCTCGCGCTTCTCGCGCAGGTAGGCGATATCGGGGATGACGATGTCGATCCCGTACATCTCCTCCTCGGGGAACATCAGGCCGCAGTCGACGACGATGATCTCGTCCGCGAACTCGAAGACGGTCATGTTCTTGCCGATCTCGCCGATGCCGCCGAGGGGCACGACGCGCAGGATCTCGCGCGACGACGCGGGGGCTCGCTTCACGGCCATCTAGAACAGTCCGATCTGGTCGTCTGTGATCGTCATGGGGTCATCCTCTCGCGGTGCGACCGTCGACTCGGCGGCCGGGGTGGTTGACTGAACGGAGGTCGAAGGGACGGCCCTCGCCGTCCCCGGATCGGTGGATGGCGTGGCAGACGCGGGGGCAGGCCCGTCCGGCTCTGTCGGGCGGCGCATGGCACGGGCGCGGATGAGCACCTCGGGCACGGCTGCCATGTCGCGTTGCATCGTCTCCTTGAGCGCACCCTGCCGCAAGGCCGCCGCGGGGTGGTACATGGCATAGCCTACGGCGGCGCGAGCGCCGGTGGATGGATCGATGGCACGCTCGGTGCCGTGCACGCGGCTGATGCGGTCACCGGGCATGAACGTCTGCAGGCTGAAGCGGCCAAGCGTGACCAGCACGGCCGGATCGAGCGCCGCCAGCTGCCGCTGCAGGAACGGCGCGCAGGCAGCGATCTCGTCTGGTTCAGGATCGCGGTTGTTGGGGGGGCGACACTTCACCACGTTGGTGATGAACACCTCGTCACGCTGCCAGCCGATCATCCCCAGCAGCTGCTCCAGGAGTGTGCCTGCGGCACCCACGAACGGCCGGCCTTGCCGATCCTCGTTCTGGCCCGGGCCCTCACCCACGAACACGACTTCCGTGTCTGGATGCCCCTCCCCCGGGACGGCGTTGGTGCGGCCCGCGGCCAGACGGCAACGGTCGCACACGCGGACCTCGGCCGCGATGGCCTCCAGGGCAGCCTTGCGTTCGGCGGTCGTCACGCCGCTCCGGCAGCGCGCTCCGACGCCTTCGCCAGCCAGCCATTGCGCGCGACCACCTCGGCGATCTCGACAGCGTTGGTAGCGGCGCCCTTGCGCAGGTTGTCGGACACGACCCAGAAAGCAAGGCCCTTGCCCTCGGGTAGCGAGGCATCGGCTCGGATGCGGCCGACGAAGACCTCGTCGCGACCGGCCCCTTCAAGGGCCAGCGGGTAGACGTTGTTGGCAGGATCGTCGCGCACGACGACACCGGGAACGCCGGCGAACAGGTCGCGTGCCTCGGCCGGCGTCATGGAGCCGGTCAGCTCGACGTGGACAGCCTCTGAATGCGAGGTGATCACGGGCACACGAACCGCGGTGCACGAGACGGGCAGCCCCGGCAGATGCAGGATCTTGCGTGTCTCGACGATGACCTTCCATTCCTCCTTGGTGTAGCCATTGTCAAGGAACACGTCGATGTGAGGCAACACGTTGAAGGCGATCTGATGCGGATAGACCGAGGCCACAAGCTCCTCGCCCGCGACGTGGGCGCGCACCTGGTCCTCCAGCTCCACGACGGCCTTGTTGCCGCTGCCGCTGACCGCCTGGTAGGTGTCCACGATGACCCGCTCCATGCCGACGCTGTCGCGTAGCGCCTTGAACAGCGGCATCAACTGCATGGTGGAGCAGTTGGGGTTGGCGATGATGCCCTCATGGGTGGCGGCGTCCTCGTCGTTGACGCCGGCCACGACCAGGGGCACGCCCGGCTCCATGCGCCACTGGCTGGAGTTGTCGACCACCACGGCTCCGCGCGCGGCGGCCTCCGGCGCGAAGACCTTGGAGATGCCGCCACCGGCCGAGAAGATGGCGATGTCGACGCCATCGAACGCAGCAGGGGTGGTCACCTCGACCGGCCACTCGCGACCGGCGAATCCGATGCTGCGCCCATCGGCGCGTGATGCCAGCGGGCGCAGCTCAGCCACGGGGAACTGGCGCTGGGCGAGGATGTCGATCATGGTGCGCCCCACGAGACCGGTCGCACCGACGACGGCGACCGTGAAAGGGCGGAGGGAGGACTCGATGGGCATGGCGTTATTCCTGTGGGACTTCCATCGAGGGCACGTGACCGATGATACCGCGTCAATAGCGCTCCCTCGACCCACCTACGCTACCGTGGAATGGTGATTCGCGAATGCTCCCTGGCCAGGCCATGCCGCTGACCACTCGACGCCGACGCCGTGGGGCGGCGTCGGTGGTGCGTCACTCGCCCGTGCGGGTGGCCATCCTCATCAACAACACCTACGTCGCCGACGCCCGTGCCTGGAAGACCGCCGTCTCGCTGGGCAAGGCCGGCTACGAGGTCACCGTCATCGCCCGCTGGGGCCCTGGCCTGGCCACGACCGAACGGCTCGATCACCACACGGTCACGCGCATCCGCCAACCGCAGCCGCTGGCCTGGCTGCCGGCGCCCAGCCTGCCGGAGACCGGCGATGATCCCGCCGGCCGTACGGGTGGCCTGCGGCGGCGCTTGCGAGACAGCGTCGGCCGAGCGTCGCAGGCCGTCCGCTACCTGCGCATGTCGCGAGCCTGGTCCAAGGTCATCTCGGAACAGGTCGAGGCCTCGGACGTGTGGCAGGCCGAGTCCGTCATCACGCTCTCACTCGCGGTCGCCCTGCGCAAGCATTTCGGTGGTGTCGTCGTCTACGACGCCAACGACATCGACAGCGAGGCCGGTCGCATGGCGCGCCTGCCGGGGCCGTGGAAGCAGCTGCTGCGCCGACATGAACGGCGCCTGGCGCGGGCCGCAGACGCGGTCGTCACCGTGTCCGACCCCTACGCCCAGATCCTGGCTCGCATCCTGGGGCGCCCAGTGGACGCAGTGGTGCGCAATGCCGCGCTCGTGGATGACCTGGAGTCTGAGCCGGTGGCGACCGATGTCGAGCGCAGTGACCGCTTCCACGAGCGCTTCGGCCTGCCCCCGGAGCGGCGCATCGTGCTCTATATCGGCCAGGTCATGCGTGGGCGGGGACTACGCCAGCTCTTCGAGGCCATCTCGCTGGTGGACGATGCCGACCTCGTGGTCGCAGGCTTCGGGCCCGACTACGAGCGCTACCGCACCATCGCCGCGGCCCTCCCCCACCACGACCGCATCCACTTCGCCGGCTCGGTGCCACCGGCTGAGATCCCCGCCTGGACCCGGGGGGCCGATGTCTCGGCCATGCCTGTCCAGCCGGACACGCTGAACCACCGCTTCAACACGCCCACCAAGCTCTACGACGCCATCGGGGTCGGGGTACCCGTGGTGGCCAGCAAGCTGCCCGGCATCACGCCTATCGTCAATGAGACCGGCTGTGGCGAGCTGTGCGATCCGGGTGACCCCGCCGACGTGGCCCGCGCCATCCGTGCCATCATCGATGCCCCAGCCGATGAGCGGCTGGCGCTGCGGCTGCGATGCCTGGCTGCCGCTCGCTCGACCTACGCCTGGCAGCACCAGGCACGCGAGCTCCTGCGGGTGTACGACGACCTGGGGGTCTGACGAGTTGCGAGTCCTGTTCCTGCCCGACTACTCAGAGGCCAACGCTTACCAGCGCGCCCTCTCCGACGGCCTCGGTGGGCTGGGCATCGACGTCAGCGCCGACCCCACCGGCTCGCGGCGACTGCTGCCCATCGCCGAGGCGCTGCGGCGGCACGGGCGGCCGGACATCATCCACATCCACTGGACCGAGCCGTACATCGCCGGTGGCAGCAGCAAGGTCAGCCGTGTCAAGGCCAAGCGCACGCTCGTCGAGCTGCGTGTCGCGAAGCGCGCCGGCATCGGCCTGGTCTGGACCGCCCACGACCTCTTTCGCCACGATCGCAAGGAAGACCCCACCGAACTCTCCTTCATGCGCTCGCTCTTCGAGCTGGCAGATGCCGTGATCGTGCACTGCACCGCGGCCGCAGACAGTCTGCTTGAGACGCTGGCCGTCGGCGACGACGGTCGCGACAAGGTCGCGATCATCCCGCACGGCCACTACCGGGGAGCCTATCCGGATACCATCACGCGCCAGGAAGCGCGGGCGCGGCTCGATCTGCCTGAGGCTGCCACCGTCATCGCCTTCGTGGGCTGGGTGCGCTCGTACAAGGGGGTGTGGGAGCTGTTCGAGGCCTTCAGCCACCTCGATGAGCCGGACGCCCACCTCCTTATCGCCGGCCGGGCGGTCGACGGTGCCTACGCTGCTCGCCTGAGCGCGGCCGCCAAGGGCGACGAGCGCGTCCACCTCTCGCTCGGCTTCGTTCCTGACGATGACCTGCAGGTCTACCTGCGCGCGGCCGACGTCGTAGCCGCTCCGTTCCTGGAGATCTTCACCTCTGGCTCCGTCCTGCTGGCGATGTCGTTCGAGCGCGCCGTCATCGCACCTCGTCGCGGCTGCGTCACCGATGTGCTCGACGAGGCCGGCGGCATCCTGTACGACGCCGACGACCCGCAAGGCCTTGAAGGCGCACTGCGGGTCGCGATGACTGCCGATCTCGAGGCCATGGGCCGTCACAACGGCACTGACCTTGATCGATTCGATTGGATGCGCGTGGCGGAAGCGACGCGCGATGCCTACGGGGCCGCGCTCAAGCAGCCCGACCCCGTCGACTGAGGGTGCGGGAGGCTAGGCCTCCCCACCATCCTTGGCCAGGTGCCGCTGCATGGCGGCCTTTCGGCTGAGGTTGACGCGACCCTGGCGGTCGATCTCGATGACGACCACCATGATCTCGTCACCCACCTGGACGACGTCCTCGACGGTGGGCACGTGGTAGTCGGCCAGCTCGCCGATGCGCACCAGGCCTTCCTTGCCGGGCAGGATCTCGACGAAGCAGCCGAAGCCCATGATGCGGGTGACCTTGCCCAGGTACAGCGCGCCGACCTCCACCTCGCGGGTGAGGGACTCGATCCACTGCACGGCCTTGGCGGAGTGCTCGGAGTTGACGGCCGCGATCTCGACGCTGCCGTCGTCCTCGACGTTGATCTCCGTGCCGGTCTCTTCCTGGATCTTGCGGATCGTGGCGCCACCCTTGCCGATGATGTCGCGGATCTTCTCGGGATTGATCTTGATGGTGATGATGCGCGGGGCGAAGCTACTCACGTCGCCTCGTGCCGTCGGCAGCACCTCGGTCATCTTGTCGAGGATGAACAGGCGTGCCGTATGAGCCTTCTCAAGGCCCTGGCGGATGATGTCCTCGTTGATGCCCTGGACCTTGATGTCCATCTGCAGCGCAGTGACGCCTTCAGCGGTGCCGGTGACCTTGAAGTCCATGTCACCGAAGAAGTCTTCCTTGCCGAGGATGTCGGTGAGGACGGCGAAGCGCTCGCCGTCGGTGACCAGGCCCATGGCGGCGCCCGCGACCGGGGCCTTGATGGGCACGCCGGCGTCCATGAGCGCCAGCGTCGAGCCGCAGGTGGAGGCCATCGAGGTCGAGCCGTTGGAGGTGACGCACTCGCTCACGAGGCGGATGACGTAGGGGAACTCCTCCTGCGTCGGGCAGGACCGGTACCAGCGCCCGCTCGGCGAGCGCACCGTGGCCGATCTCACGCCGGCCGGGACCGCGCATGAACTTGTTCTCGCCCGTGCTGTACGGGCGGCATGTTGTAGTGGTGCAGGTAGCGCTTGGACTCCTCGGGGCTGATGGTGTCGATGCGCTGGACGTCGCTCGAGGGGCCGAGCGTGGCCACCGTCAGCGCCTGGGTCTCGCCTCGGGTGAAGAGCGCCGAGCCGTGAGCGCGCGGCAGCAGTCCGACCTCGACCGAGATGGGGCGGATGGTGTCGACGTCACGGCCGTCGATGCGGATGCCCTCGTCGAGGACCAGCTCGCGCACGGTCTTCTTGTGAAGGAGGTGGTCAGGCTCTTGCTCATGCCTGAGGCCACCAGCGCAGCCTCGAAGGCGGCGTCAGCGACGTCGCTGTCAGCGCCACCCTTGCGCATGCGCACCGACGCGGCCACGGCCTCCTTGAAGGCAGCCACGCGACCGGGCAGGTCCTCGGCCATGCGGCTGCAGCAGCGCTGCGGTGGCCTCGGCGTCGGCAAGCGCACGGTGCTTGGGGTCGACGGAGAGCTCGAAGAACTCGACCAGGTCGGCCAGCTTGTGAGCGTCGAGGTCGGGGTAGCCACCACGCGCGAGCACGAGCGTGTCGAGGTACGTGCCCGGCTCGATGCGTGTACCGTCGGCCAGCGCAGCCTCGACGAAGCTGATGTCGAAGCCGACGTTGTGGCCGACGAGGATGTCGTCGCCGGCGAAATCGAGCAGCTTGCGCCGCCGCTTCCGCCGGGCTTGGGGCGCGTTGGCCACGTCGGCGTTGGTGATGCCGTGGATCTGCTTGCCGACGATGCCGCGGGTGGGCTTGACGAGCGTCTCGAACGTATCGGTCACCTTGCCGCCGCTCAGGCGGACGGCGCCGATCTCGACGAGCTCGCCGGTGCGCGCGTCCTTGCTGGTGGTCTCGGTGTCGAAGACGACGAACGACTCGCCCGCCGAGACGGCCTCGACGAAGTCCACGACGGAGCTGACACCCGGCTCGACGTAGGGGATGCTGCTTGGCCTTGCCGACCTCAGCCTGGAGCCGCTCCTGCAGCTCGATGACCGGCTGGATGCTGCGCGTGACCGAACATGATGGCATCGGCCATGACGGACTCGGGCAGGATCTTGGCGCCCGCCTCGACCATCATGATGGCGTCCTTGGTGCCGCTGACGATGAGGTCGAGCTCCGATTCCTCCATCTGGCTGGCGATCGGGTTGACCACGAACTTGCCGTCGATGCGGCCGATGCGCACGGCGGCGACCGGGCCCAGGAACGGGATCTCGCTGATGGTCAGCGCGGCCGAGGCGGCGATCGTGCCGATGATGTCGGGGTTGTTCTCCTGATCGGTCGAGAGCACCGTCAGCACGCACTGCACGTCGTCCTTGTAGCCCTCGGGGAAGAGCGGGCGGATAGGACGGTCGGTCAGGCGGGCAGCGAGGATGGCTGCCTCCGACGGGCGCGCCTCACGCTTGATGAAACCGCCGGGGATCTTGCCCGCGGCGTACATCCGCTCCTCGAAGTCGATCGTGAGCGGGAAGAAGTCGAGACCCGGTCGCGGTTCGGCTCGATTGGCCGTGCCGAGCAGCACGGTGTCGCCGTACTGCACGGTCACGGAGCCACCAGCCAGGCGAGCGAGCTTGCCCGTCTCGATGGTGATGGTGCGACCGCCGAACTCGGTCGGTCAGGGTGGTTACCGTCATCTGTCCTCCAGGGGACGACCGACGGACCGGGCACGTTGGGTGCTACTGCGCAGACCTCACCTGAGGTCTCCTTGGCGCATGCGATGTGGTAGCGAGTGCGGGCAGCGCCCGCCGAGGCCATCCCGCCTTAGCGGCGCAGGCCGAGCCGTTCGATGACGGACTGATACCGGGCAGCGTCCTTGCGCATCAGGTACGCAAGGAGGCGACGTCGCGTGCCAACGAGCTTGAGCAAGCCGCGGCGCGAGTGGTGATCCTTGGGGTAGCGTCGAAGATGCTCTGTCAGCCCGCCGATCCGCTCTGTGAGCAGCGCGATCTGGACTTCAGGCGATCCGGTGTCACCTTCCGTGGTGGCGTAGTCGGCAACGACGCTTGCCTTCGTTTCCCGCGTGAGCGGCAACTGGTCCTCCAGCCTATCCATATACCTATCTGTTATCGCGCGGAGCATAGCACAGCTTTCAGGATAGGCCCGTGATCAGCCACGCGAGAATACCGTCGAGCCGCCGCATGGTTGACAAAGGCGCGGGCGCTCGTCGGATGTGTGCCTTCATTGTGACGGATTGCGGCGTACCGTGCCGAGTCGTCATCCCTGCGGCCGTGCGACCGACTGCGCTCAGCTGGTCCGGCCGTCCGTCCCGGAGCGAGCCAGCACGTCACGGGCCCGCTGGACGTCATCACCCATCTGTACGATGAGCGCATCGGCCGAGTCATAGCGACGCTGCCCGCGGATCCACTGCCGGAACTCGACGCGCATCCGCTGGCCGTAGAGATCGTCTTCCCGATCGAGCAGGTGGACCTCGAGCAGTCGCACGCGGCCGCCGAAGGTAGGCTGCGTACCCAGGGAGATGACGGCATCGGCGCGTTCGCGCGGCTCGAGCACGGCCTCGCCCCCCCAGGTCGCGCGGGCAGCGTAGATGCCGTCGGGCGGCAGGGCCACCGGTTGCGAGAAGTCGAGGTTGGCCGTGGGGAAGCCCAGCTCCCGGCCTCGCTGTTCGCCATGCACGACCGAGCCGACGAGCGCGAAGGGGCGGCCCAGCAGCTCGGCGGCTGTCTGGAGCTGCCCCTCGGCCACCAGCTCACGCGTGCGGGCGCTCGAGACGCGCGCGCCACCGGAGTCGAGCGTGGGGGCTTCGACGAGCTCCCAGCCCGCGGCCGCGCCCATCTCGCGCAGCACCGGCAGCGTGCCACCGCGGTCGCGACCAAAGGCCGACACCTTCGTCATCACCAGTCCGGCAAGATTGCGACCACCCCCCAGGCGGGCCACGAACTCCTCGGCGGTGGTGCGGCGGAAGACCTCGTCGAAGCGCTGCAGCACGACCAGCCCGCCGATGAGCCGTGAGATGCGCTCGATGCGCTCACGTCGGTCCATGAGCATATCGGGGGCACGTCCGGCGACGACTGCGTCGGGGTGCGGATCGAACGTGACCACGACCGGCATCGCGCCGAGCCGTCGGGCAGTCTCCTCGAGCACACGGAAGACCTGCTGATGGCCACGGTGGACGCCATCGAAGACGCCAACGGTGACCACCAGGCGGGTGTCGCTGGGCAGGTTGTCGATGCCACGCACGGGTCCGGTCATGCCTCGGTCACTACCCCCGGCTCGGTCGCTCCGGGCGGGGTCGTGATCTCCTCCGGGCTGATGAAGACCTTGTCGGGGTACAGGCGCCCCTTGTCGATGTGCGCCATGGCCACGAGCTTGCCGTTATCGGCGAGTACGCGCACGACCGCGGCTGAGTCCAGCACCGCCGCCGGGTCCAGGGGGCCAGCGATCTGGCCGCGCACGCGGATGATCTGGCCGCGCGCGATGGCTTCGATGTCCGGCCCCGACGCCTGCAGCATGGGCAGGTGCTCCAAGCCGCTGTCGGGTGCCAGCAGCAGGGCTTCCACGTTGCCGGCGGCAAGCTCGGCCCGAACGCGTTCGAGCGGATGCGAGGCAGCGATGTGGAAGGGGCCGCTGGCCGTCCGGGTGAGGGCGCCTAGGTAGGCGCCACAACCAAGCTGCGTGCCCAGGTCTCGCGCCAGCGAGCGCACGTACGTCCCGGCGCTGCAACGGACTTCCAGCTCGGCCATGGGTCGCTCGGCATCAGCCGCATCCCACGCCACCAGGTCGAGCGCATGGATGGTCACGCGACGAGGAGCCAGCTCCGGCTTCTCCCCTCCCCGTGCCAGCTCGTACGCACGCTTGCCGCCCACATGCACGGCCGAATGGTCGGGCGGCACCTGTTCGATCTCACCCCGAAACATCGACAGCGCCCCCTCCACGCTGTCGCGGTCGGGTACCGGGCTCGTCCCGGGCGTCATCTCGCCGTCGATGTCATCGGTCGTCGATCGGGCCCCGAACACGACCGCAGCGCGATAGGCCTTGTCGTCGCCGCGGTGGTAGTCGACCATGCGCGTGGCGCGTCCCATGAAGACGGGCAAGACACCCATGGCGAAGGGATCAAGGGTGCCGCCGTGGCCGACGCGGCGCACACCGGTCAACCGACGCACGGCATCGATGACGTCATGGGAAGTAGGACCGGCGGGCTTGGAGACGACGAGGATGCCGTCGATGCGCGGTCCGTCGTCGCGTCGCCGCGCCATCAGCGAGCGGGCATCTCGTCCAGCAGCCGCTGGGCCTGGTCGAGCACCGCCGGCCGAGCGGCTGCGAGATCACCCGCGAAGGTGGCCCCGGCGGCACGAGCGTGCCCGCCGCCACCGAATGCACCCGTCAGCGTGGTCGCGTCGACACCGTCATCGCGCGTCCGGACCGAAAGGCGTACCTCGTCGCCGAGGTCCTTGAAGAGGATGGCTACCTCGGCAGTGGCCGACTGCGCCAGCAGGTCGATGAGTCCCTCGGACATCTGCTGGCTGGCACCGGCGCGCTCGTAGTCCTGGTCGCTGACGACCGACCAGGTGAGGCGGCCGTCGGCCGACGATTCAAGGCGGGCCAGCACGAGACCGAACAGCTTCAGCTGCGGGTTGGGCTTGGTGCGGTAGATGCGCCGCGCGATCATGGGCAGCTCGGCTCCCGCGGCGACCAGCTCGGACGCCACGCGCAGTGTGCGCGGCGTGGTGTTGGAGTGTGCGAAGTTGGCCGTGTCGAAGACCAGGCCCGCGGTCAGGTTCTGGACGATGTCGCCGCCGAGCGCATCGAAGGCGACACCGAGATGCGGCAGCAGCAGGGTCACCTCCTCGCACGTGGCCGCGGCCGTTGCGTCGACCCAGTCGGTCGTGCCGAAGCCGGTGTTGGAGACGTGGTGATCGAGGTTGACGATGGGTACCCGCTCGAACAGTCCAGCCTGCTCGCGGAGCACGCTGCCGGTGCGCTCGAGATCACCACAGTCACAGACCACGATGAGGTCGGGGTCCAGGTCCGGCTCGGGCGATCGACGGAACCGCTCGACCTGGGGCATGAAGTCGTACATGTCGGGCACCGGATCGGAGCAGACGGCGTTCACCCGTGCCCCGAGCGTCTCCAGCGCGAGGGCCACGCCCAGGGCTGAACCGAGCGCATCGGCGTCGGGGTTCTCGTGGCAGACGGTCATGACTCGCTTGCCCTGCAGCAGGCGTTCGGGCACCTCCACCGGCACCGCGTCGAGGTCGGACTGCAGCAGCGAATGCATGCCGTCAGCGACCACGGCGCTGCCTGGCTTTGCGCAAAGACACGCGGTCCACGCGGCGTCGGTAGCCGGCCGGCAACGGATCATCGTCGACATCCCCATCAGCGGGGTCGTTGAGCGACGACGGCGTGGGCAAATCGGCGATATCGGCCACGGGCTCGTCGACATGAGCGCCCGTGCCCTCGAACTCCGCCTCGACACGCTCCAGCAGCTGCATCACACGGGTGCCTCGCTGGGCGCTGTCGTCTTCGCGAAGGTGCAGGTCCGGGACGCGCCGCAGGCGCAGGCCACCCAGCTGATGGCGCACGAAGGGCATGGCGCGACCAAGCGCCTCGAGGCTGGCCTTGCGCTGGGCTGCGTCGCCGATGACCGAAGCCCACACCGTGGCATGGCGCAGGTCAGGCGTGGTCTCGACACTGGTGATGGTGACGAAGCCGACCCTTGGGTCGTGCACCTCACGCTGAACGATGGCGCTGATCTCTTCCTGCAGGAGATGATCGACGCGCCGGCTGCGCTCGCTCACGGTCTACCTCGTGACGGCTCGCGCGATGGTCTCCGTGGTAAAGGACTCGATGACGTCGAGTTCCTCGAGCTGATGGAAACCCGTCAGCGCGATGCCACACTCGTAGCCCGACATGACCTCGCGGACGTCGTCCTTGAACCGCCGCACCGAGGAGATCTTGTCCGTGGCGAGAAGCTGTCCATTGCGGTAGATGCGCGCCCCACCGCGGACGATGCGCCCGTCGGTGACATAGCTGCCGGCGATCTGCTGGCTCTTGCCCACGCGGAAGATCTGGCGCACCTCCGCACGACCCTGGATCGTCTCCACCACCTCCGGCTCGAGCATGCCGGCCAAGGCAGCTTCCATGTCCTCGGTGAGCTTGTAGATGATGTCGTAGAGCCGGACTTCCACGCTCTCGGACTCAGCCATGGCCTTGGCCGTGCCCCCGATGCGGACGTTGAAGCCGACCACCACCGCGTCGGATGCGGCGGCGAGGTTGACATCGTTGTCGGTGATGTCGCCGGTGCCCTCGAGCAGGACGTTGAAGCGGACCTCGTCGTTCTGGATCTGCTCCAGCGCGTGTACGACCGCACCAAGCGAACCCTGCACGTCCGACTTGAGGACGATGCGCAGCTCCTTGGTCTGGCCGGTCTGCACCTGGCGGTAGAGATCCTCGAGGGTGGTGTGGCCCGAAGCGTCCGACTTGGCCGCCGCCGCCAGCACCCGATCCTCGGCCTGACCACGAGCGATCTTCTCGCTGTCGACGACGCGTACGACGTCTCCCGCCTCCGGCACCGACGATAGACCGAGCAGCACGGCTGCCGTGGACGGACCGGCCGACTTGATGCGCTTGCCGCTGCTGTTCTCGAGCGCGCGAGCCTTGCCGTAGGTGTTACCGACGATGATGGCGTCGCCCTGGCGCAGCGTGCCCGTCTGGACGAGGATCGTGGCGACCGGGCCGCGGCCGCGATCGAGCTCTGCCTCCACGACGGTTCCGATGGCCGGCCGATCCGGATTGGCCTTGGGCTCCACGTTGGCGTCGGACGTCAGCAGGATGGTCTCGAGCAGGTCGTTGATGCCGTCACCGGTCTTGGCGCTGACGGAGACGAGCGGCACGTCGCCGCCGTACTCCTCGATGATGACGCCACGTTCGGACAGCTCGGTCTTGACGCGGTCGGGCTTGCCGTCGGGCAGGTCCATCTTGTTGAGCGCGACCACGATGGGGACGCCGGCGGCCTTGGCGTGATCGATGGCCTCGATGGTCTGGGGCATGACCCCATCGTCGGCGGCTACGACCAGGACGGCGATATCGGTGACCTTGGCCCCGCGGGCGCGCATGGAGGTGAAGGCCTCATGGCCGGGCGTGTCGAGGAAGACGATGCGCCGGCCGTTGACCGTGGCCTCGCTCGCGCCGATGTGCTGCGTGATCCCGCCACGCTCACCCTCGGCCACCGATGATTCCCGGATGCGGTCGAGCAGGCTGGTCTTGCCATGGTCGACATGGCCCATGACGGTGACGATCGGCGCACGCTCGACCAGCTTGTCGGGCTCGGGCTCATCGAACAGGTCGACCTTGGTGGCGGGAGCAGGCGCTGACTCGGCCTCATCGTCCTTGGAGTCGGCCGGTCGGCCCTCAGCCACCTGGAAGCCCAGCTCCTCGGTGACGAGCGCGGCCGTGTCGCGGTCGATGGACTGGTTGATGGTGGCAAAGATGCCACTCCGGATGAGCTCACGGATGACGTCGGCCGAGTTGATGCCGATAAGCTCGGCCAGCTCCTTGACGGTGACCGACTCGGGGATCTCGACCGCCCCGCGTGTCGCCGGATCGGCGATCTTGACGGCGCTCTCGAGGTTATCGTTGCGCTTGCGCGGCTTGCGGGGGCCCCGCCGTCCGCGGGTCCCGCTGCGGCTACGTGCCATGGGTGCCTCCTGTGATCGCTGCAGGAGCCCCGTGGGCGGACGTGGTGCCGATGTCGGCCACGTCGCCGTGCTCCAGTCGTGTTGTCAGTTCCAGCGGTAGTGATATGCGTAGTGCTCGCTTCAAGGCTGAGCGCTTCAGAGACAGCCGCCAGCAGTCGGCGTCAGCGCAAAGATACGCGCCGCGGCCCTCCAGCGTGCTCGAGGGGTCGAGTTGGACGCGGCCGTCAGGCCGTCGCACGATGCGCACCAGGGCGGCCTTCTCGCGGCGCGTCCGGCAGGCGACACAGGTTCGCAGGGGAACGTGTCGCGCCAGCACGACCTCGGCCCGCGCTACTGCTGCACCTCCGTCGTCTCAGCCGTGGCTTCGACCGCGACCGGCGCCACCTCGGTGGGCGGGGACTCGGCCTCGGGCGACGCTGCGGCCGGCGGCGCCGCTGCATCCTCGGCGGCGGCTTCGTGCGGCTCCGCGATCGCGCCCACGGCGACCGCGACCGTGTCGTCGCCGTCCTCTGCGCTGCTAGCGGTCTCCGAGCGGATGTCGATGCGCCAACCGGTCAGCTTCGCCGCCAGGCGCGCGTTCTGGCCCTCGCGGCCGATAGCCAGCGAGAGCATGCGCTCGGGTACGGTCACCGAGGCGATGCGCTCGTCCTCGTCGATATCGACCGCCACCACCTGCGCCGGGCTGAGAGCATTGGCCACGAACACGTCGGGGTCGTCGGACCACGGAATGATGTCGATCTTCTCCCCGCCCAGCTCGGCCACCACGGCCTGCACGCGGCCGCCTCGCTGGCCGACGGTGGCACCGACCGGGTCGAGGCCCTCCTGGCGGCTGGCGACGGCCATCTTGCTGCGGCTGCCGGCCTCGCGGGCGATGGCACGGATCTCGACGGTGCCAGCCTGGATCTCAGGAACCTCCAGCTCGAAGAGCCGGCGCAGGAAGTTCTTGTGCGTGCGACTGACGTAGATCAGCGGGCCGCGCGTGGTGCGGCGGACCTCCAGCACGTAGGCCTTGACGTGCTGGCCGATGCGATAGTGCTCGGTCGCCGACTGGTCGGTGGTGCGCAGGATAGCCTCGGCCTTGCCCAGGTCGAGGATGACACCCGACGGCTCGACGCGGCCGACAGAGCCGGTGATGATCTCGCCTTCGCGGTGGGCGAACTCGTCGAAGAGGGTCTCTCGCTCGGCTTCGCGCAGGCGCTGCCGGACGACCTGTCCGGCGACCTGAGCGCCGACGCGGCCGAAATGGGTGGGCTCGAGCTGCTCGTACTCGACGAGGTCCCCCAGCTTGGCGGCCGGATCGTGCTCCTGGGCCTCCGCGATGGACCACTCGGTCGTTTCGTCCTCGATCTCGGACACGACGAGACGTGCGCGATAGATGCGCATCTCACCGGTCTCGGCTTCGAGGCTGACATAGACGTCCTCGTAGCCGGGCGCCACGCGTCGATAGGCACTCTGGATGGCGTCTTCGACGGTGCGAACGAGCTGCTCGCGGGGCACACCCTTCTCAGCGTTGAGCTGCAGGAGCGCGCCGATGAAGTCCCGGCTCATTCGTCGCCCTCCTTTCGGGTCTTCGTCTACCGCCGCTCACAACAAAACGTGGGGGTCACCCACGTTCTGAGCGGCCATATGATCAGGCACGGAGTATATCACCCCGTCACTCCCCCTCAGCCACGGCAGCTTCGAAGGTGTAGCCGTGCTGTGCCAGCTCACGTGCATAGGCTTGCGCCACGATCGCCCGCGACCGCGGAGTGTAGATGCTCCAGTAGTCGCGGTCGCGACGTGAAGCCGTGGGATTGCGATGCGGCAGGCGATGCGGCTTCGTCACGCCCACCCTGCGCAGCGCTTCGTCCAGGTCAGCCTGCATGGCTTCGAAGCGAATGACATGGTCGGCGCCCTCGGTCCAGTCGACCGGGACGAAGGGCCGCCGGCCGAGGAGCCGGTAGAGCGCGTTGGGCGCGTAGCGGCGGGCCACGAAACGTTCGAAGTCGGAGCGTGAGAAGTCATCGCTGAGACCCGGCAGCCGCCGCAGCAGGCGCTGCCATGCGGAGATGGCACCAGCCTCGCGGTTGCGGGCGTATTCGGTCAGCACGAGGTCGAAGGGATTGCGCACGCCCACCACGACCAGCAGGTGGCGTCGCTCTTCGGCGCTGACAAGGCCGGCATCGATCAGCTGAGCCAGCGTCTGGTGCTTCTGGCGCAGCACGATGCGGCCGCGCTCGTCACGCACGCGCTCCTCCAGCAGCTTGACGCCGCCAAGCTCGTCCCGCAGCAGGGTGCCCAGCGAGGTCGAGCCGGTATGGGGTGCCTGCAGCAGCAGCAGCCCGATCTCACGACAGATGATGGCCATCGACGGTTGCTCGCAGCGAGCCGCAGGAACGCCCTAGTAGGAGCGAGCGAAGAGAACGCGGCGCTCGCTGCGGGCGCCATCGATGACGCAGGCACCGGGCTCGTCGGGCGAGTCGAAGGGGATGACTCGGATGGTGGCGCCGTTCTCCGCCGAGACCGCCTTCTCGCACCCGGCCGAGCCGCACCATGGCGCCAGCACGAAGCCGCCCGGCCCTTCCAGCACCTCGGTCATCTCGCCCAGGGTATCGGCGGTGTGGGTGTTCTCGACCTGGAAGTCGAGTGCGCGCTGGAAGACCTGGGCCTGGTAGGCGGCGAGACGCCTGGGCAGCTCCTCCGCGAGGCTGGCCAGGGGCAACGGCTCCTTGGCGCGATCGAGCCGCCGCACCAGCATGGCCTGCTGGGAGGCCACGTCGCGCGGGCCGATCTCCAGGCGGAAGGGCACGCCCCGCAGCTCCCAGTGGTTGTACTTGTAGCCGGGGGTCTCCTCGCGCCAGTCGACCTTCAGCCGGAGGGTCCCCGAGGCCGTCTGCACGCCTGCCAGCGACGCCTCCAGCTGCTCGATGGCAGCGGCCACGGCGATGCGGTCGTCTTCGCTACGGAAGATCGGCACGATCACGACCTGTGTCGGGGCGACGTTGGGCGGCAGCACCAGCCCGGAGTCATCGCCGTGGGCCATGACGGTCGCGCCGACCATGCGCGTGGAAAAGCCCCACGAGGTCCCGAAGGGATGCACGCGCTCGTTGTTGCGATCGAGGAAGGTGATATCGGCCGCCCTGGCGAAGTTCTGGCCCAGCATGTGGCTAGTGCCGGCCTGGAGCGCCTTCTTGTCACGCATCATGGCCTCGATGGCGTGCGTGTAGTCGGCACCCGGGAACGTCTCGGCCGGGCTCTTTCGGCCCTGGATGACGGGAATCGCCAGCCACTCCTCTGAGACCGACACGTACGAGCGCAAGCCGGTCGCCACCTCCTCGGCCGCTTCCTCCTCGGTGGCGTGGAACGTGTGCGCCTCCTGCCACAGGAACTCGGCCGTTCGCAGGAAGAGCCGCGTGCGCATCTCCCACCGGACCACGTTGTTCCACGAGTTCATCAGCAACGGCAAGTCGCGGTAGGACTGGATCCAGTCCTTCACCGCCTCCGCGATGATGGCCTCGCTGGTCGGTCGGATGGCGAGTGGCTCCTCCAGGTCGTTGCCACCCGCCCGCGTGACCCACGCCACCTGGGGGTCGAAGCCCTCGACGTGATCAGCCTCGCGGTCCAGCAATGACTTGGGCACGAACAGCGGGAAGTAGACGTTGTCGTGGCCGGTGGCCTTGATGTGCCGGTCCAGCTCGTCACGCATCGATTCCCAGATGGCGAAGCCGTAAGGCCGAATGATCATGCAGCCCCGCACCGGCGAATAGCTGGCCAGCTGTGCCTTCAGGACGACGTCGTTATACCAGCCGGGGAAATCCTCCGACTGGCGGGTCAGCTCGCTGACGAAACCGGACTTGGACACAAGACCTCCTGGTGGTCGATGGGTGCGGGCACCGAAATCCTAGCGCAGCCAAGGTGGCCTTCGCGCTCAAGCCGGGAAAGCTGCGATGCCCCCGTAGCGCCGCTCGATGTACGCCTCGAGGATGTCGATGAACTCCTCCACCAGCGCCTCGCCACGCAGGGTGTCATGCAGGGCGCCGTCGATGAAGACGGGTGCCTTGGGCTCCTCGAACGTCCCCGGCAGGCTGATCCCGATGTCGGCGTGCTTGGATTCGCCGGGGCCGTTGACGACGCAGCCCATCACCGCCACGGACAAGTCCTCCACACCCGGGTATCGCTGCGCCCAGTCCGGCATGCGGGCCGCGATGTGGGCCTCGATGCGCTGGGCCATCTCCTGGAAGAACGTGCTGGTGGTGCGGCCACAGCCGGGGCAGGCGCTCACCTGGGGCCGGAAGGAGCGCAGGCCCAGCGACTGCAGCACCTGCATCGCGACCTGCACCTCTTCGGTACGGTCACCGCCGGGCTGCGGAGTGAGTGAGACGCGGATCGTGTCGCCGATGCCTTCGTCGAGCAGGATGGCCAGGCCGGCGGCCGAGGCGACGATGCCCTTCATGCCCATGCCGGCCTCGGTGAGTCCGAGGTGGAGCGGGTAGGCGCAGCGGCGCGCCAGCTGGCGATAGACGTCGACGAGGTCGCGCACGCCACTGACCTTGGCGCTCAGGATGATGCGGTCGTGGGCGAGCCCGGTGGCCTCCGCCAGCTCGGCCGAGCGCAGGGCGGACTGCAGCATGGCTTCGATCATGACCGCACGCGCGTCGACCGGAGCTGCGGAACGGGCGTTGGCGTCCATCAGCTCGGTCAGCAGATCCGAGTCGAGCGAGCCCCAGTTGACGCCGATGCGTACCGGCCGGTCGTTGTCGATGGCGACTCGCACGATGGTGGCGAAGTTCTCGTCGCGACGCTTGGAACCGACGTTACCGGGATTGATGCGGTACTTGGACAGGGCCTGGGCCGCCTCGGGGTACTCGACGAGCAGCTGGTGGCCGTTGTAGTGGAAATCGCCGATGAGCGGGACCGCGATGCCCAGGTCGTCGAGCTTGCGACGGATGAGAGGCACTGCCTGGGCGGCCGCATCATTGTTGACCGTGATGCGCACGAGCTCGGAGCCGGCGTGAGCGAGCGCGGCCACCTGCAGCGCCGTGGCATCGGCGTCGGCCGTGTCGGTATTGGTCATCGACTGCACCACCACCGGCTCGCCCGAGCCCACTGCCACGCCGCCCACCTCGACCCGCGTCGTCTGGCGCCGGGCCGGGCGCGGGGCGGCAGTCACGACGCGATGCGGCCGATATCAGAGATCGTCACCCAGACCAGGAAGGCCATCAGCGCCAGCCAGCCGGTGAAGTAGACCAGGCGCTCGGCCTCCGGGCTGACGCGATTGCCGCTGAGGGCCTGGACCACGCCCATGACCATGCGGCTGCCGTCGAGCGGAGGGATGGGCAGCAGGTTGATGACCGCCAGGTTGGCCGACAGCAGCCCCACGAACCAGAGCAGGAACACCGGTGGGAACGCCACACGCACCTGGCCCACGATGTCCACCATGCCCAGCGGTCCGGCGATGTCATCGAGCGCGTCGTCTGGACCATCGAAGATGGACACGATCAAGCCGCCCACGGCGCGCAGGATGAGCGTCGAGGTCTCGACGGTACGCTCGAAGCCGATAGCGACCGATTCGACGGGCCCGTTCTGCTGTTCGGCGAAGCTGTATTGGCCGGGTCGGAAGCCGAGCGCACCCAGGCCGGCCGCGATCTCAGCCTGCGACCGCAGCGTGGCCTCGACCTCGGCGACCGAGCCATCGGCCCGCTCGATGGTGATGGTGACGGTCTCACCGGGACGGTCGGCGAGGTACTTGATCGGCGCGATGCGACCATCGGCCGCGTCCGGATTGGCCATGTCATCGAAGACCGGGAAGGTCTGGCCATCGATGGCCAGGATGGTGTCTCCCGAGTCGTCGAAGACGTCGTAGGTGATGACCTCGCCCGTGGGCTGGCCGCTCTCGTCGGTGACCTCGAAGTCACGCTGCTCGATGACCTTCCCGCCGACGAGCCCGACCGCCTCCGCGGGCGAGCCGGGGGTGACCTCAGCCAGCTGCACCTTCCAGGTGGGCTGGGCGACGAACGCGATGAGGCTGAAGATGACCCACGCCAGCACGAAGTTGACGACCACACCGGCGGACAGGATGACCAGGCGCGTGTGGAGCGGCTTGTTGACGAAGGCGCGCGGGTCGAGCGACTCGCGCTCCGGCAGTGCCTCGACGTCGGCGGCGGGCATGGCGGACTCGTCCATCTCGGGCTCTGAGCCGTCGGCAGGACTGACCTCCTCCCCTTCCATGCGCACGAAGCCGCCGATGGGCAGCCAGTTGAGCGTGTACGTGGTGTCGCCACGCTTGAACAGCACCCTGGCCCGGGGCGGGAAGCCGATGCCGAACTCGTGCACCTTGACGCCGGCCCGGCGGGCGGTGACGAAGTGTCCCAGCTCGTGCACCAGCACGAGCACGGTCAGGACCGTCAGCAGCAGGACGACGTTGATGATGCCGTCGATCATGCCGCCGCCTCCGGCGTCTGGCGCGCCCAGGCCCGCACTTCACGGTCGATCGATTCCAGCTCATCAAGCTCCGGGGCATGACCGACGGCGAAACGCTCCACGGCCGCCTCCACCAACCGGGCCATGCCGAGATAGGAGAGCCCGCCGGCAAGGAACCGCTCGACGGCGATGTCGTCGGCCGCGATCAGGGCGGCCGTGGCACCGGGCCCGGCGACGCCGGCGGCGCGCGCGATGGGGATGGCCGGGAAGCGCGTCTCGTCGGGGGCTTCGAAGGTCATGTGTGGATGCTCCGTGAGGTTCAGGCGCGGGGCCGGCCCGGCGGAACGGTGAGGGAAGGTCGTCGCGTACTGGATGGGGATGCGCATGTCAGGGAGGCCCAGCTGGGCCTTGAGCGAGCCATCGACGAACTCGACCAGCGAGTGCACCAGGCTCTGGGGATGGATGACCACCTCGATGTCTTGGTAGGACACATCGTAGAGCCAGTGCGCCTCGATGACCTCCAGGCCCTTGTTCATGAGCGTGGCCGAGTCGATGGTGATCTTGCTACCCATGACCCAGTTGGGGTGCTGGAGCGCGTCCGCCGGCCGGGCCCCGGCCATGCGCTGGGCGCTCCACGTTCGGAAGGGACCGCCGGATGCAGTCAGGATGAGCCGCGAGACCGCCCCGAGTTCCTCCCCAACGAGGCACTGCCAGATGGCCGAGTGCTCGGAGTCGATGGGTCGCAACCACGCCAGCGGCGAGGCCATGGGTGACTGGGCGTCCCTGGCCCGCACGTCGTCTGCCAGCCTCTGCGCCAGCGGCATCACCAGGTGGCCAGCCGAGACCAGCGTTTCCTTGTTGGCCGTGGCCACGACCTTGCCCGCGCGCAAAGCGGCCAGGACCGGGCGCAAGCTGACCACGCCGCCCGTGGCGACGATGACAAGGTCGACGTCCTCGCGCGTGACCATCAGCGTCATGGCGTCAACCGAGTCCAGCAGCTCGCTACCCGGAGGCAATCGCATTCGTGAGGCGGCCGCCGGATCCGCGATGGCGACGGCTGCTGGTCGCAGCTGCGCCGCCTGCTCGGACAAGGTCTCGGCATCGCGACCGGCGGCCAGGGCCACGACCTCGAAACGGCCCGGCGCAGCCGAACCGAGGACATCGATGGTCTGCCGGCCGATCGAACCCGTCGAGCCCAGCAAGGCCACCCCCATGCGCGTCGGCCGCGTGGGATCGGGCGCGACCATCAAGTGCCGACGATCAGCAGATACGCGTAGACGACCGGCGCCGCGAACAGGAACGAATCCACGCGATCGAGGATGCCACCGTGGCCGGGGATGAGGTGACTGGAGTCCTTGGCCCCGGCGGTGCGCTTCAGCATCGATTCAGCCACATCACCGGCCTGGCCGGCGATCGCCACCAGGAGGCCCAGCACCAGGCCGCCCGGCGGCCACTGGCCGGCGGCCGACGTCAGGGCTCCGGCAACCACGATGGCCGCAACCGTGCCACCGATGACACCGCTCCAGGTCTTGTTGGGCGAGATGTGGTTAAGGAAGCGGCCCTTCTTGAAGGTGCGACCGGACAGGTAGGCGAAGGTGTCGAATGACCAGACCGTCAGTACCAGCACCAGCAACCAGGTCTGGCCAGCGCTGAAGAAGCCCTCGAGCGGTGCGCTGGGGGGAATGGCAGGCGCGACCACGAGGATGCCGGCCATGAACGCCAGGAGGGACGGGTAGAGGGCACCGAAGCTGCCGCCCATCCAGGCCAGGAAGCCATCCCGGACCTCTGCGCGTCGGAAGGCGTCGATCGCCAGCACGATCAGGACTGCCGCCACGTAGACCGCGATGAAGCCTGGCTGCAGCTCGTCCCAGCCCATGGCCACGACTGCCACGGGCGGGAAGATGACGCCGGGCAGCAGATGTACGGGGAACCCAGCCGCGGGCAGCAGACGGTAGGCCTCGATGGCCGCCAGCAGGGCCAGTGCCGCGATGCCGAAGGTCAGCCAGGGCTGACCCAGCAGGAAGAAGACGACGACGACCACGGCGATGGCGACCGCCGAGATGGCGCGCTCACGCATGCCGGAGGCCCCTAGCGCCCGAACCGTCGCGCGCGACGGGCGAACTCGTCGATGGCGGCATCGAGCTCGGCGGGCCCGAAGTCGGGCCAGTAGCGGTCGCAGAAGTAGAGCTCCGCATACGCCGCCTGCCACAGCAGGAAGTTGCTGATGCGCTGATCCCCACCGGTGCGGATGAGCAGGTCTGGGTCAGGCAGGCCGGCGCTGTAGAGATAGGACGCCAGCGCCTCCTCATCGAACCCGGCAAGGCTGTTGCCGTCGTCAACGTACGCGTGAACAGCGTCGACGATCTCCGTCCGCGACGAGTAGTTGAAGGCCACGTTGAGCACCATGCGCTCACCCTCGGCGGTGGCCAGGATGGCTTGCTCGATCGACGCGCGCGTCTCCACCGGCAGCTCGTCCAGGCGACCCGCCAGGCGCACTTGCACGCCCTCCTCGATGAGCCGCGGCGTCTCGTCGCGAATGGTCGCTTCCAGCAGCCCGATAAGCGCTTCGACCTCGTGGCTGGAGCGTTGCCAGTTCTCACGGCTGAAGGCATAGATGGTAAGCACCTCGATGCCCCGCGCGGTGGCGTGCTCCACGATGGGGCGGATGGCCTCCACCCCCGCGGCATGGCCCTGCACCTCAGGCACGCCGCGGCTGCGCGCCCAACGGCGGTTGCCATCCATGATGATGGCGATATGCCGGGGCAGCTGCGCCCGAGGGCCCGTGGCGTCCAGGGCCTCGTCCGTGCGCTTCGTCACCGACGGTGCAGTCACCTAGACCTCGAGGACCTCCGCCTCCTTGGCGGCGCCGACCCGATCCACCTCGGCGGTCCACTTGTGCGTGAACTGGTCGACGGCCTCCGCCTGGCGATGGGCCTCGTCAGCACCGATGTCGCCTGCCTTCTCCTCCTTGCGGATGGCATCGACGGCATCACGACGATGGTTGCGGATCTCCACCTTGGCCTCTTCCATGCGCTTGTGCACGAGCTTGACCAGCTCCTTGCGACGCTCCTCGGTCAGAGGTGGGATGTTGAGGCGCACGACCGTGCCATCGGTGTTGGGCGTGATGCCGACGTCGCTCTTCTGGATGGCCTTCTCGATGGCGCCCAGGACGCCGCGGTCCCAGGGCTGGATGACGACCGTGGTCGACTCGGGAACGCTGATGCTGGCCAGCTGGTTCAGCGGGGTCGGCGTGCCGTAGTAGTCGACCTGGATGCGCTCGACGAGGGAGGTCGAGGCGCGACCCGTGCGGATGTGGTTGAAGTCGCGGTCCATCGCCTCGACGGCGTCCGCCATGCGCGCTTCGACCGACTGCTCCTGGGTGTCGCTCATACGTTCGTCCCTCCATGGATAAGCGTTCCGACCGGCTCGCCGAGCGCGGCCCGGCTGATGTTGCCTTCCCGGTTGATGTCGAAGACGAGGATGGGCATCTCATTGTCCATGCACAGGCTCACTGCCGTCGAGTCCAGCGCGCGCAGTCGCTGGGCGAGGACGTCGGTGTAGGTCAGCGCGTCGTAGCGGATCGCGCTCGCATCCGTGGCCGGATCGGCGCTGTAGACGCCGTCGACCTTGGTCGCCTTGAGCAGGATCGCAGCGCCGATCTCGACGGCGCGCAGGGCGGCCGCCGTGTCGGTGGTGAAGTAGGGGTTGCCGGTGCCGGCGGCGAGGATGACCACGCGACCCTTCTCCAGGTGCCGGACCGCGCGGCGCCGGATATAGGGCTCCGCGACCTCGTTCATGCCGATGGCGGTCATGACGCGGGTCTCCACGCCGGCCGACTCCATGGCGTCCTGCAGGGCCAAGCGCGTTCATGACCGTGGCCAGCATGCCCATGTAGTCGCCGGTGGCCCGGTCCATGCCCCTGGCCGACGCGGCCAGGCCGCGGAAGATATTGCCACCACCCACGACGATGGCGACCTCCACGCCGGCGTCGCGCGCGATGCGAACCTGCTCCGCGATGAAGACGCACTTCTCGGGGTCGACGCCGTACTGGCGGGAGCCGAGCAGCGCTTCACCCGAGAGCTTGAGCAGGATCCGGCCGTAGCGGGCGCCATCGAGGCTCGCCCCGGCCTCCACGGCTCGGTCGGAGCCGTCGGTCACAGCGCTTCCCCGAGCTCGTAGCGGACGAAGCGGCGGACGCGGATATTCTCGCCGATGCGTGCGACCGCCTCGGTGACGAGCTGGCCCACGGTGAGGTCCGAGTCACGGAACGGCTGCTCGTAGAGCACCACGTCCTTGTACCACTTGTTGAGCTGGCCCTCCACGATCTTGCCGCGGATATCCTCGGGCTTCTGCTGCGTCGCCTCATCGGCCATCAGCTCGGCCTTCTTGGCCTCCAGGTCGGCGGCCGGGATCGACTCGATGGTGACGTACTTCGGCGCCAGGCCCGCGACCTGCATGGCGATGTCCTTGACCAGCTTCTGGAAGTCCTCGTTGCGCGCCACGAAGTCCGTCTCGCTGTTGACCTCGATGAGCACACCCAGCCGACCGCCCGCGTGGATGTAGGACGAAACCTGGCCCTCGCGAGCCTCGCGCCCGGCCTTGCCCGCAGCCTTGGCCTGACCCTTCTCCTTGAGGAACTCGATGGCGGCCTCCAGGTCACCTCCGGTCTCCTCGAGCGCCTTCTTGCAGTCCATGAAGCCCGCTCCGGTGCGGTCGCGAAGGTCCTTGACCTGTGCGGGCGTGATCGCAGTTGCCATGCTGATGGCTATCCCTTTCGTCTCGTGCAGCTAGGACGCCGCCTCGTCGGAGGCCTCGTCCTTCTTGTCGTTCTCAGCAGCAGCAGCCTCGTCGGCAGCAGCCTCGTCGGCGTCGGCCTTGGGCTCGTCGGCCTTGGGCTCGTCGGCCTTGGGCTCGTCGGCCTTGGGCTCGTCGGCCTTGGTGGCCTTGGCCTTGGTGGCCTTCCTGGCGGGCGCCTTCCTGGGCTTGGCGGCCTTGGACTCGTCGGCCGTGGGCTCCTCGACGGTCGCGGCCTCGTCCACGACGGAGGCCTCCGCGGCGACCGGGGCCGCGCTGTCGCTAGCTGGTTCGCTGGTGGCGGTCTCAGCCTCCGCCTTCGCGGCGCTAGCGGCGACGGGGGCAGCCTCCGTGGCGCCATCGGCGACCGGGGCAGCCTCACCCGGAAGGACAGCCTCGTCCTCGTCGGGCTCCGGCGCGAAACTGTAGGTGCCGCCCGCGGCCACGGCGGCCAGCATCTCGTCGCTGGCGGTCTCGGCATCAGTGACGTCGCTACTCACGACGGGCTCCTCGGCGCGGGCCGCGCGCGCTCCCATCCCCTCGATCGCAGCATCGGCCACCAGCTTGCAGAGCAGTCGGATGGCGCGGATGGCGTCGTCGTTGGCGGGGATGATGTAGTCGATCATGTCCGGGTCGACGTTGGTGTCACCGGTAGCGATGACCGGGATCTCCAGGCGTCGTGCTTCGGTGACGGCGATCTTCTCGCGCTGCGGATCCACCACGAAGATGGCGCCGGGCAGACGACGCATCTTGCGCACGCCGCCCAGCTTCAGCTCGAGACGGGCCATCTCGTCGGTGAGGCGCGACGCCTCCTTCTTCGAGAGGCGGTCAAGATCACCACTGTTCTTGCGTGCCTCCAGCTGGTCAAGCAGGCCGACGCGCTTGCGGATGGTCACGAAGTTGGTGAGCATGCCGCCAAGCCAGCGATGGTTGACATACGGCATCTCGGCGCGGGTGGCCTCGTCGTGGACGGGCTCCTGGGCCTGCTTCTTGGTGCCCACGAACAGGATGTAGTCCCCGTTGGCGACGGTGTCGGTGACGAAATCGAGTGCTTCCTCGAGGAGCTTGACCGTTTGCGCCAGGTCGATGATATGGATGCCGTTGCGCTCGGCAAAGATGAACGGCTTCATCTTGGGGTTCCAGCGGCGAGTCTGGTGTCCGAAGTGGACTCCGGCCTCCAGCAGCTGGCGCATCGAGATGGACGGCATGGGGCGTGGACCTCCTGTGCGGTTGTTCCTCCGCGCACCTCGTGATCCGCAGACCGGCGACCGTCGTCGGGTCGCGCGGCACCCCTGCGGGGAGCGGTAACGCGTGTGTGATACGCAGCGTTCGCTACGCTCAAGCCCCCGTGGTCGGGGACCCGCGGGAGTCTATCACGGAGCCGGCACCGGGCGCCCACGCGCAGTTCCCGCGAGCGCGTTCGCGATACCCGTCCTCACGACGGCGCCAGCGCCCGCAGGTGGAGTTCCACGGCCCAACCATCGCCGCTGTGGCGCATAGCCAGCAGGTCCACACGCCATGAGGTTGCGAAGCGCAGCGACGCCGGCAGCGCGGGATGGGCCTCGTGTTGCAGCGCGGCCAACGCCCGATAGAGCCGGGCCACCTTGCGCCGGTCCACCGATTCCACCGCCGAGCCGAACCCGCTCCCCGCGCGCGATCGAACCTCCACCACGACCACCGTCGGCGGTACGCCCGCATCGCGCGCCACGATGTCGATCTCGTCAGGGCCGACGCGCACGTTGCGGGCCAGCACGGTCCAGCCGAGGCGCTGAAGGTGTGCGGCGGCGGCGCTCTCCGCGGCCGCCCCGATCACTCCACGTGGGCCGCTTGGTGGTCGCGATGCAGTGGCCATGTGTGCATGCTGGCAGGGCGCGCTTCACGGCCGCTTAGATGGGCAGTTCGAGCGTCCCTGCTTCGTCATCGACGGATCCCGCGTCGGCTTCATCGCCGGACAGCCCGAGGGCCAGTTGGTCGCCCTCCAGGATGGCGCGGATGCGCTCGTAGGTCCGACGGTGATGGGGACTGAGGCCAAGCTCCCGCAAGCCGGCCACGTGGTCGCGCGTGGCATACCCGGCGTTGTGCTCCCAGCCGTAGCCGGGGTAGCGCCGAGCGAGCCGCGCCAGCAGGCGGTCGCGCGTCACCTTGGCGATGACCGAAGCGCAAGCGATGGCGTAGGAGGAGGCATCACCCTTGACGATGGGCGTGTAGGGCCCGATGAGCTGCTCCATGCCGCTGATCCTCTGACCGTCGATGAGGACGTGGTCGTAGGCGGGCAGCCGACCCAACGCCCGACGCATGGCCAGATGGGCGGCGTTGCGCACGTTCAGCTCTTCGATCTCGTGGACGGACGCCGCGCCGATGCCCCACGCCAGGCTTCTCCGTTTGATCTCGTCCACGAGGCGCTCGCGTTGGCCTGGACTGAGCGTCTTGGAGTCGCGGACGCCCCTGATCTTGCGCGTGTTGGGCTTGACCAGCACCGCCGCCGCCACCACGGCCGCGCACAGCGCGCCGGTCCCGACCTCGTCCACGCCCACGACCCTGCGCGCACCGGAACGCCAGAGCGCGAACTCTGCCTTCAGATGGGGCGGGCGGGACACCACGAACTCAGGGCTAGCGTGCGCTGGGCGTGCGGCGAGCGAACAGGAACGACGGAGCCGGCGGTCACGAGACCGCCAGGACGAGTCTAGACGCGGCGCTCGCGTAGCGTGGCGGCCTTGCCCACACGCTTGCGCAGGAAGTACAGCTGCTTGCGGCGGACGACACCGTGGCGCACGACCTGGATCTTCTCGATGCGCGGCGAATTGACCTTGAAGGTGCGCTCCACGCCAACGCCACTACGCAAGGCCCGGACGGTGATGGAGCGGGTGATGCCGCCACCGCGCATGCGCATGACCGTGCCCTCGAAGACCTGGATGCGCTCACGGGTGCCCTCCACGACCTTGACCGACACGCGCACGGTATCGCCCGGCGCGATGTCTGGCAGGTCGGTTCGGATCTGGTCGGCGACGATCTCGTCGAGAACGGACACTGGCGTCACTTCCTGGTGGTGGAGCCTCGGCCGCTGACCGCGGCGGGCATACGTGGGCAGGGGCTTCCTGACTGGGTCGATGGCGGAGTATAGCAGGCCCGGTGGACTGCCATCCGGGCCTGCGCCTCAGGCGTTGTCGTCGTCGAGCGCTGGTAGCAGGTCGGGCCGGTTGCGACGGGTTCGTTCGAGTGCCTGCTGGTGCCGCCAGCTCGCCACCGCGCCATGATCGCCGCTGACCAGGACTTCCGGCACCGCCTCACCCCGGAACGAAGATGGCCGGGTCCATTGGGGGTACTCCAGCAGGCCGTGCGAGAACGACTCTTCCTCGGTGGACGCTTCGTCGATGGCCCCAGGCAAGAGGCGCAGGACCGCATCGATGACCGCCAGTGCGGCGATCTCCCCGCCCGATAGCACGAAGTCCCCGATGGACAGCTCCAGGTCCACCAACCCTCGTACGCGATCGTCGATGCCCTCATATCGGGGACAGACGAAGACCAGGTGCGACCGTGCTGCGAGGTCCTGGGCACGCGCCTGCCGGAAGGGCTCTCCGCCGGGATCGAGCAGGATACGGAAGGCCCCTGCGTCCGCCGTCACTGCCTCCAGCGCCGCGGCCACCGGCTCGGGGCGCAGGATCATGCCGGCACCACCACCGTAGGAGTAGTCATCCACGGAATGGTGCCGGCCCAGGCCCCACTGGCGCAGGTCGTGCGCGTGCAGCTCGGCGAGGCCTTGCCCGAGCGCACGACCGGGGATCGATTCGGCGAGCGGCCCGGGGAAGATCGCGGGGAACAGCGTGATGACATCGATGCGCATCAGGCGGGCTCGTCGGGGGCGGCGGCCGGTGGCGCTGGCGAGTCGGTGGCGGGCGCTTCGGTGCCGGCGGCCGTGTCGGAGCGGGTCTGCCGCCGGGCAGGCCTGGCGCCCTTGCGAGCCGCTTTGCGTTGCTCACGGCTGAGCTCGTGACGCCGGCGCCGACGTGGTGGCTTCTGGGGCAGATCGAGTGCGACGGGATCGACCACCAGTCGCCCGCTGGCAGGATCAAGCTCGACGATGACATCCCTGACCGCCGGGAGCATGACCTCACCCCGCGCACCGCCCTGCACGATGTAGACCTCCCCCGCACCCGCCCGGAAGACGTCGACGACCCGGCCCAGCGACTCACCCTCGGTGGTGGTGACCTCCAGGTCACGGACCTGATGCCAGTAGTACGTACCCTCTGGCAGCGGCGCTCCTGGGGGCGCCTCGAGGTAGTGCTCGCGGAGCAGCTCGGCCGCCTCGCGGCTGCGCAGCTCGGCGAAGCTCACCAGCAGACCCGGCTTGGCCGGTCCCGTCCAATCGATCGTCAGGGGCCGCTCGTCACCCTCGACGAAGAGCGTGGAGCCGACAGCGAACCGTTCGGGGTCATCACTCAGGACTTCGACACGGACAGCGCCCCGCAGCCCGTGGAGTCCACGCACGAGTCCGACGGTGACACGCTCGCCGGAGGGCATCGCCACGCTGGGCTAGACGATCTCCAGCGAGATGGGCTCGCCCTCGCGCGTGGCCACGACCTTCAACAGCGTGCGCAAGGCCTTGGCCACGGAGCCGTTGCGGCCGATGACCTTGCCCATGTCGTCCTCGGCGACACTGAGCTCGATGACCTGACCGCCATCTTCTTCGTGCACCTCGACGCTTACGGCGTCGGGATCATCGACAAGGGACTTGGCCACGAAGGTGACCAGTTCGACTGCAGCCATCGTTACTTGGCGTCGGGAAGGATGCCGACCCGGCGGAAGAGGCGCTCGACGGTGGCGGAAGGCTTGGCACCCTGCTCCATCCACTTGACGGCCTTCTCGGCGTCGACATTGATCTCGACGGGCTCGCTGCGCGGGTTGTAGTGGCCGAGCGTCTCGATGGAGCGACCATCGCGGGCGTTGCGGCTGTCAGCGACGACGAAGCGATAGCTTGGCTGCTTGGTCGCGCCGACTCGGGTGAGGCGGATTCGGACTGCCAACGGTTTCGGAGACCTCCTGTGGGGCGTAGGCGTTGCCGCCAACGGGGCGTGGCGCGGGCATGTGAACGCCGGGCATCGCATCGCGATGCCCGGCGAATGGTACCGCGTCGGCGGATTACTGGTTGACGATCGCGGTCAGGCGCGTGTGGGCCACCCCGTCGTCACCGGTGCCGACGAGGACGATGCGATCGACCCCCGTGGCGTAGGGGGCGATATCGGACCACTCGGGCATCATCATCGACAGCAACGGATCGAGCGCCTCCAGCAGCGAGCTGATGTTCATGTACATAAGGCCGGCGTTGACGGTGTCCCCGCCGACCGCGTCCGTATAGCCGGCGCTGGTGCCGAGCGAGTCGGTGCCATCGCCGCTTAGCGCCGACTGCACGAAGTCACCCAGGCCGACGAGGAGGTTGCCGTCGCTGACGGCCACGCTGATGGTATTCCCCAGCGTGATGGGCAGGCCTGACTCCGCCAGCAGCTCATCGAGCGGAAGCGTGATGCGGCTGACCTCGACGTCGCCGACCGTCTCGGTCTCGACGCTGATGCCGCTCTCGGCAGGATTGCCTGCGAACAGCCGCAGGAGGCTCAGCAGCGTGCCCACACGATCCTCGGCGATGGCCTCGTCGGAAACCTCGCCGGCGATGCCGAGCCATAGCCCGTCCGAGCTCAGGCCGGCACCGAGGGCGGCGTCCTCGACGAAGCCGAGGAACTCCGGCAGGGGCACGCCCAGCAGGTCGGTGATAGGACTGTCCTCACCGATGAGCGCCTCGATGTCAGACATGTCGCCGAGGCCGCCCAAGTCACCCATGCCATCGCCGGCAGGCATCGCCTCGGCCTGTGCCACCAGCAGCTCGACGATGCCGTTGAGCGCCGTCTCGACACCGTTGCCCAGCTCACGCGTCTCGAGATAGAGCTGGGTATCGGCTGGGAAGACGTTGGCCAGGTCCGAGTCTCCGACCGGGAGGCCCGGGGTCGCCTCGCCCGGGGTGACCAGCACCTCGAGGTTCATGCGGTCGGATTCGGCGGCCAGGAACATGACCATGTCCGCGGGCAACATCGCCGCCAGATCAGCCAGGGGCAGGTCCATGCCGGTCTGGCCGGTGGCCATCATGCCCGCCATGTCGATGACGGAACCGAAGGACTGCAGGTCGACGTAGGCGGCTCCCAGGTGCCCGCTGGGCACGCGCGCGAACGCGGTCGAGAAGCCTGCGTCATCGGCCAGGCTCGGGGCGCCGCCGTCGAGCACGTCGATCGCCGCCTGTACCTGCGCGATGTCGTTGGACAGGAGCATCCAGTCGGCATGGACGGCGCCACTCGTAGTCATGTCGGTGAGGATGGTGGTGTCACCGTACATCTCCTGGCTCACGTCACCGGCCATGTCGGAGAGCATGGCAGTGGCCAGCTCGGCGTCGGCCACGGCCAGCCCGATGAGCACGGCGGGGTCGCTCCCGCCCGACATGGCGGCTGCAAGGTCGCCCACTGCCAGGCCGACCTCGCCGGTCAGGACATCGCCGATGAGGTCCACCTCAGCGGTCGCGAGACCCATCTCGCCGGCCAGCCCTGCGATGACCTCGTCCAGCTTCATGTCGAAGGCGCCTGCGTCGGCGAACCCGGGGAGGGCGGTCAGCATCTGCGCCAGAGCCTCATCCTGCCCGTCAGGCATGTCCAGCCGGGCCTCGAGGTAGATGGGCGTCTCCGCCGGGACGAAGACGGGTCCCTGTGACTCGCCCGCTCCGTTCTGTGCAAAGACGACCAGGCCCGAGCCGGAGATGGTGAGCGCGGCGGTGGCGACAAGAGCGATGGCCCAGCGCCACAGGCCACGACGACCCTGTGTGGGAGCCGCTGCAGGAGCTGACATGGAAACCTCCGAGTCGTGAGTTGGGGAACGGTTGGACGATCTCAGCAGCGCCATTGTCTCACCGATGGCGTCGGGTCAACCTAGGACAGGGGTCCCATCGGCATGCCCGGGAGCTTGCCCCCTCTGCCACGCATCATCTTCATCACACGCTGCATCTCGCCGAACTGCTTGACCAGGCGATTGACCTCGGGCAGGCTGGTGCCTGAGCCGCGCGCGATGCGGCGGCGTCGGGATGCGTTGAGGATGCCGGGGTCGTTGCGTTCGGCGCGCGTCATGGAGCGGATGATGGCCTCCACACGTGCGAGCTCACCGCGGTCGATGGCCTGTTGCGCCTGCTTGGCGGCGCCGCCGAGGCCGGGGATCATGTCGATGATCGAGCCCAGCGGACCCATCTTCTTGACCTGCTGCATCTGCTCCAGGAAGTCATCGAGGGTGAAGGCGTTCTTCTGGAGCTTCTGGGCCAGCTTCTCGGCTTCCTTGGCGTCGTAGGTCTCCTGCGCCCGCTCGACGAGGCTGACCACGTCGCCCATGCCCAGGATGCGCCCGGCCAGGCGATCGGGATGGAACACCTCCAGGGCGTCGGTCTTCTCGCCGGTGCCCATGAACTTGACGGCCAGTCCGCTGACCGCCGAGATGGAGAGGGCCGCGCCGCCGCGGGCATCGCCGTCGATCTTGGTGAGGACCAGGCCGGTCACCGGCGCGTTCGCATGGAAGGCCTCGGCCACCGTCACCGCCTCCTGGCCGACCATCGCATCGACCACCAGCAGCGTCTCTTTGGGCTGAACCGCCTCGTGGACCTCACGGATCTCGGCCATGAGCGCGTCGTCGACCTGCAGGCGGCCGGCGGTGTCGAGGATGACCACGTCGCGACCGGTCTGTCTTGCCTGGGCCACGGCACCAGTCGCGATATCGACCACGCGAGTCCCCGCCGCGGCGGAGTAGACCGGGATGTCGAGGCTCTTGCCCAGGGTGATGAGCTGCTCCACGGCGGCCGGACGATAGGGGTCGGCCGCGGCGAGGAGTGGCTGCCGACCCTGGCGCACCACCCATCGCGCCAGCTTGGCCGAGGAGGTGGTCTTGCCGGAACCCTGCAGGCCGACCATGGCGATGACGGCCGGCGAGCCGTCGTAGTGGAACGTACGCTCCCCTGCCCCGAGGATGGCCGTCAGCTCCTCGTGCACGATCTTGACCACCATCTGGCCAGCGTTGACGCTCTCGACGATGTCAGCACCGATGGCACGCTCCTTGACGCGCTTGACGAAGTCCTTGACGACCTTGTAGTTGACATCAGCCTCCAGCAGCGCAAGGCGGATCTCGCGCATGGCCACGTTGACATCGTCTTCGGTGATGCGGCCGCGGCCGGTGAGGCCGGACAGGGCCGCCTGGAGTCGATCGGAGAGAGCGTCGAACATGCGATCAGTCTAGCGGTGACCCAGCCTGAGCCGCGCCAGCGCCAGGTCGACGACTCTCACTCGAGCGCGAAGAGGGCGGCCACGAACGCATTGGGATCGAAGTCGCGCAGGTCGGTCATCTTCTCGCCCAGGCCCACGAACAGCACGGGCACGCCCAGGCCGCGCTCGATGGCGAAGGCGACGCCGCCCTTGGCGGTCGAATCGAGCTTGGTCAGGGCGATGGCTGTCAAGCCCGACGAATCGTTGAAGGCCTTGGCCTGCATCAGGCCGTTCTGCCCGGTGGTGGCATCGAGCACGAAGAGCACCTCTGGTTGGGCCTCGGGGATGCGCTTGCCGATGGTGCGCCGGATCTTCGCCAGCTCGTCCATGAGGTTGGCCTTGGTGTGCAGCCGGCCGGCCGTATCGATGATGACCACGTCCATGCCCCGCGCCTTGGCTGCATCCATGGCGTCGAAGACGACGGCACTGGGATCGGCGCCAGCGGCGTGCGAGATGACAGGGACATCGATGCGTTCGGCCCAGTCGCTGATCTGCTCGATGGCGGCGGCCCGGAAGGTGTCGGCGGCGGCGAGCAGGACCTTGGCGCCGAGCGACTTGAAGCGGTAGGCCAGCTTGGCGATGGTCGTCGTCTTGCCCGTGCCGTTCACGCCGACCACCAGGATGACCGCGGGGATGCCGGGTCCGGGGATGCGCGGCCACGGCACCGCCTTGCGTTCCGCGAACAGGTTCAGGAGCTCAAGCTGCAGCGCCTTCTGGGGGCCGACATCGGTGCGCGCACGAGCGCGGTCGCAGACCTCGATGGCGAGCTCGGCACCAAGGTCAGCGGAGATGAGCGCCTCCTCGACCTCCTCCCAGGTCTCATCGTCGAGGTGGCCCGAGCCAAGCAAGCTCTTGACGCGTTCAGCGAAGCCCATTCGACTCCGCTGCAGGGCATCCTGCAGCAGGATGCGCTCGGGTGCGGCGCCGCCTTGGGTCGTCACGCGCTGGCCGTCCCGACCAGGCGTGGATCATCCTCTGGCAGATCGGCCAGCTTCAGCGAGATGACGCGGCTGACCGCGTCATCGCCGACGGTCACCCCGTAGAGCGCATCGGCGGCCTCGATGGTGCCGCGGTTGTGGGTGATGACCACGAACTGGATATCCCTGGCCAGTGAGCGGAGCGCCGACGAGAAGCGCCCGACGTTGGCTTCGTCGAGCGCGGCATCGACCTCGTCGAGGACGCAGAACGGGACCGGCCGCACCTCGAGCATGGCCATCAGCAGGGCCACCGCGGTAAGTGCACGCTCGCCACCCGAGAGCATGGCCAGGGGCTGGCGCTTCTTGCCCGGTGGTCGAGCGGTGATCTCGACGCCAGTGGTGGACAGGTCGGCCGGATCGGTCAGCGAGAGCTGGGCCTCGCCGCCGCCGAAGAGCTGGTGGAAACGGCGACCGAAGGCCCCTTCGAGCGCCTCGAACGTCTGGCGGAACTGCTCGGTCATGAGGCTGCCCAGGCGCCCGATCATCTCCCGCGTATCGCGGATGGCCTTCTCCAGATCCTCACGCTGTGCCTCCAGGGATTCGAGCCGCTGCCTGACCTCTCCCAGCTCCTGCACCGCGAAGGGGTTGCTGGCGCCCACGTCGTTGAAGCGGCGACGCAGGGCGGCGATACGGGCACGCGAGGGCGCCTCCGGCACGTCGACCTCAGCCGTGCTGTCCTCGCGCCAGGCCTCGAGCGCTGCGTCGAGAGCTGCTTCGAGCAGCTCGGGGAGCTCGTCGCCGGAGTGTGCCCCGTCCGGCTCGGGCTGTCCGCTTTGTGCCAGCAGCATCTGCAGACCGTCATCGCCGATCGAGGCCAGCTCGACCAACAGACCTTCGCGGGCCGCGTCCACTTGCAGGCGCGCCTCCATCTCCGCCACCTCGCTCTGGCGGCTGCGGCCTTCGGCGACGCGGAGTCGCTCGCGAGCGCCAGCGGCTGCGGACTCCACCGCCAGCAGATCGTTGCGCTCCTCGCGCGCCGACACCACGGAGGCCTCGAAGAGCGCACTTTCACGCTTCTGCGTGGCTTGTGCCGAAGCAAGCGCAGTGGCCAGCCGTTCACGCTCGGCGACGAGATCGGCATCGCGGCCGGAGAACGCCACCTCCTCGCCATCGAGCTCCTCGACGCGCGCCACGGCGAGGCCGAGGCCAACCTCGGCGCGGCGACGGTCCTCCAGGGCGCGATCGCGGGCGGCGCGAGCCTCCCCGGCGACGGTAGCAGCGGCATCGCGCTCCCGGCGCAGGACCGCCACGCGCGCTGCGAGCGCCTCCAACGCGCTGCGCGCTTCGGGGCTGGCCGACTCACCGACCTGGCTATCGTCGAGGTCCTTCAGCTCGGCGTTGCGTTGGCCAGCTTCGGCGGCCGCGGTCGCCACTTCGGTGCGGGCGCGTTCCAGCAGCGCCTCCTGCCAGGCCAGCTCGCGGGCCGCGTTCTCGGCGGCTGATGCAGCAGAGCGGTCGGCCTCGTCGGCGACGCGGCGCTCACGGCGCGCCGTGTCGAGCGCCTCGCGCGCGGCGTGAACAGTGGCGTCCGCCGACGAACGGGCTTGCTGTGCGCGCGCGGCGTGGGCGGTCGCCGCCTCCAGCTCGGAGGCGGCGGCCTCGATCCGCCGGAGCAGCTCTTCGCGCAGCGCGCGGCGCTCCAGCGTCGACACGCCGGGCGCGGGACGGATGACGCCCAGGTCATCGACCACCACGCCCTCCCGGGTCACCAGGCGCCAACCGGGCGGCAGGAGCTCGCGCAGCGTGAGCGCGTCGTCGAGTGCCGGCACCCACGCGCAGCGCGACAGCAGGCGCGCGGCGTGGGCGTCGGGATCGAGGCGCAAGGCCCCCGAGAGCGCTCCGCCGCCGACCTGGCTGACACCTTCCTCGAGCCGCACCGCGGCGCGGTCGCCGGCGCGGCTACGGCCATCGCCACCATCGCGCAGCACCAGCACCGCCGCAGCATCGGCGAGGGCGCGGGCATCGTCGGGGTCAAGGACCAGGCCGGCCAGGACCTCGCCCAGGGCAGCCTCCACCGCCAGCCGCAGCTCCGGCTCGACCTCCAGGCCGTCGGTGAAACGGCGACCACCGCGTGCGCGGACCGAGCGCAGCACCGCAGCATCGGGCCCGTTGTCGAGCTGCTGGTCGAGAGCCTCGCGGCGTGCGCTCAGCCCCTCCTGCTCGGCACGCAGGCGGCTCAGCGCTTCGTTGGCCGTGGACGCCTCCGCATCAGCTTCGTTGGCGGCCACCCGCGCCGCAGCTGCCGCCTGCTCGGCCGCTTCCTCGGCCGCGTGTGCCCGTGCGCGGGTGGTGGCGGCGACCTCGGCCCGCTCCGACGTGACGGCGGCGCGTTCGATGGCAGCTGCGACCTGCTCCTCCTGCGTTTGCAGCCGGCGCTCACCCTCGGCCGCCCGACGGGCGGCGCGTTCGGCGTCGGCCGCCAATCGCTGGCGGGTGGCCCGGGCGGAGGCAACGCGTTCGGCGTCGGCGCGACCTGCCTGGCGCAGCTCCTCGGCGTCGCGCGTAGCCTGGGTGAGGCGCTGCTCGGCCCCCTCGAGCGCGTCCTCCGCGCCACGATCCGGCTCCGGCAACACCGCTGCCATCCGGCGTCGTGATTCCTCGGCGCGCGCGGTGGCGGCTGCGCGTTCCTCGGCCAGGCGCTGGCGCTCGCGCACGAGGGCCGCCGACTCGCTGGCCGTGCGGGTGCGGGCCAGCTCGATGCGCTGGACTGCCGCCCGCGCTTCGTCGAGTCGCTCGCGCAGCTGCTGCTCGGCATCGGCGCGCTCGGACAGCGCACGCGTCAGCGCAGCTGCCTTCTCCTCGGCCTCGCGCAGCGCGGCCAGGGCAGCATCGGCATCCCGGCGCGAGGCGGCGAGCGACTCGGCATGGCGTCGCGACTCGGTCTCAGCCGCAGCGAGCCTCGCGCGGGCACCGGCGACGAGTGCCTCGGCCAGCTCCGCGCCGGCGACCATGCGCGCTTCCTGCTGCTCGGCCTGAGCGGCCAATCGGCGGGCCTGTGGGCGTAGCTCGGCCAGCACATCGCGGACTCGCTCGAGGTTGGACTCGGCCTCGGCCAGCTCCGTCTCGGCCTTCTTGCGCCGACGCTGGTGCTTGCGGATGCCGGCAGCCTCCTCGAAGAGTGGCCGGCGCTCTTCCGGACGAAGCGCCAGGGCCTGGTCGACCATGCCCTGGCCGATGAAGAGGAAGGCGTTGTCGGCGATGTTGGCATCGTCGAGCAGCTCGACGAGGTCGCGCAACCGGATGCGCTGGCGGTTCAGCAGGTACTCGTTCTCGCCCGAGCGAAAGAGGCGCCGCGAGAGCTCTACCTCACCGAAATCGACCGAGAGCAGCCGGTCCTCGTTGTCGATGACGAGACTGACGTCGGCCATGCCCACGGCTCGGCGGTTGGCACTGCCGGCGAAGATGAGGTCTTCAGCGCGGCGGCTGCGGAGTGCCCGGCCCTGTTCGCCCAGGGCCCAGCGCAGTGCATCGGCGAGGTTGGACTTGCCGCTGCCGTTGGGACCGACGATGGCGGAGATACCGGGACCGAACTCGACCACGGTGCGCTCGGCGAAGGACTTGAAGCCGACCATGCGCAGCTCGCGCAGACGCGCCAGGCTCATCGGCTCGGAGCGGCCGTGGCGGACGGCTCATCGAGTCGCTTGAGGGCCGACTCCGCCGCGCGTGTCTCAGCCTCACGCCGGCTGCGCCCCTCGCCCACGCCACAGACCTCGCCGTCGACGGCGACCTCCACCACGAAGTGGCGATCGTGGTCGGGGCCGTCGCTACTGACGATGCGGTAGGCAGGGGCGCGACCACTGGCGGAGAAGGCGCGCTCCTGGAGGCGGCTCTTGGGTGCCTTCAGCACGTCGGCGGGCAGCGCCGCCTCAAGCTCCGGGGCAGCCGCACCGAGGATGAACCGCTTGGCCGCCTCCAGCCCCTGGTCGAGGTAGATGGCAGCAACGATCGATTCGAAGAGGCCCGCCAGCACCGACGGACGGCCACGCTCCCCCGAGTTGTCGGCGCCCTGACCGAGCACGAGGGCGTCACCGATCTCGAGGCGGCGAGCGATGCGCGCCAGGCCACGTGTGGACACGATGGCGGCGCGGCGGGTCGTGAGGACGCCCTCCGGTTCGTCTCGATGGCGCTTGAACAGCGCTTCCGACATCACCAGGGACAGGACCGCGTCTCCGAGGAACTCGAGCCGCTCGTTGGACTCGGTCGCGCCCTCGGGGTGCTCGTTCACATAGCTGCTGTGAACCAGCGCTTCGGTCAGGAGCGCGGGGTCGTCGAAGACGAGGCCGAGGCGGTCGGCCAGATCGCCGTTGCTCGTGGGCATCGACCCCGGTCGACGATTACTGGTTGAGGTGCTCGTCGATATAGTCGGTGGCGTCCTGGACGGTGCGGATCCGCTCCGCATCCTCGTCCGAGATCTCGGTACCGAACTCCTCCTCGAGGCTCATCACGAGCTCGACGAGGTCAAGGGAGTCGGCGTTCAGGTCATCCACGAACGAAGACTCGGGCTTGACTTCGGCCTCGTCCACACCGAGCTGCTCGACGACGATCTTCTTGAGTCGCTCGTAGGTCGAAGCGGTCACTCTGCTGGTCCCTCCGTATGGGCTGTGGTCACTCTTTCGGTCACGCTCCCCGAACCGCTGGTCCCTGCGGGCCCTTCGGTCCCCTCGTTCGGCACCGCCTCTCTGGCGACACGTCCCAGAGCGCCGTTCATGAGCCGCCGGGTGGGCTCTCCGCTGTAGGACCGAGCGAGCTCGACCCACTCCGATATCGCGACCCGGGCTGGCGTCGTCGGGCAGTGTAGCAGTTCACCCATGCCGCAACGCAGCAATGCGCGATCGATGCGAGCGAGCTGGACGACGGGGTAGGTGGGGGCAACGTCCTCGATGCGGGCATCGATGCTGTCGCGGTGTACCACCACCGCCTCCACGATGCGCTGGGCGTGCGCCGCGGCGCGGTCGCCGATGTCGCCCTCTCCCAGCCGGCGGGAGAGTGCTGAGCGAGCGGTGCGCTGACCGAACTCCGCCTCGAAGACTGCGGCCAGCGCGAGCTGGCGACCTTCGCGTTCGGGCTCGTGGACGCTCCCGACCACGCGTGATGGCTGGGCCGGGGAGGCCTCAGGCACTCTCGTCCGCCCGGTCGAGCGGAGGCGCGTCGGCTTCGCCGGGGCGCAGGGCCGCGGCCTTTTTCTGGGCCGACGACTTGTCCACCCCTTCCGAGGCCAACGTGACCATGATGCGCTCGGGGATGTTGGCGCGCGCGGCAGCCGCGGTCACCTCGACCGCATAGCCGATCATGCGCCGCTTGGCACTGCCGTGCGTGATGAGGACGGTGCCGTTGACGCCCAGCAGAGGCGAACCCCCCAGCTTCTCGTAGTCGAAGCGACCGCGGATGCGCTTGATCCCGGGGCGCATGAAGAGATAGCCCAGCGGTCCCCAGGGCGGGCGCCTGAACTCCTTCCTGAGCATGTCGAAGATGACCGTGGAGAGGCCCTCGAAGAACTTCATCACGACGTTGCCCACCGATGCGTCGCAGACGACCACGTCGGCAGGGTGATGCGGGACGTCGCGGCCTTCCACGTTGCCGATGAAGTTGAGGTGGCCGTCCTTGAGCAAGGCCGTCGCGTCCTGCACGCGCGACTCACCCTTGCCCTCCTCGCCGCCGATCGAGAGCAGCGCCACGGTCGGGTTGGTGACACCCAGCACGCGCTCGCTGAAGAGCGAGCCCATGTGGGCGTACTGCGCCAGGTTGATGCCGGTCGAATTGGTCGTGGCGCCGATATCGAGCAGCATCAGGGGCCCGGTCTCGGTGATCATCTGCACCGCCAGCGCCGGCCGGTCCACGCCGGGCAGGCGCTTCAGGTTGAGGATGGCGCTCGCGACACCGGCACCGGTATGGCCGGCGGTGACGACGGCATCGGCATCCCCGTCGCGGACCAGGCGCATGGCCACGTTGATGCTGGCATCGCGCTTGCGGCGCACCGCAACTGCGGGGGCCTCGCCCATCTCCACCAGCTGGGAGGCCGGCACGATGCGGACATGGCCCGGCAGGGGCTCGTCGATGAAGGGTCTGATGCGGGCCTCGTCGCCGACGAGGATGACCTCCACGTCGTCGTGCGACCTGGCCCAGTCGACGGCACCCCGCACGACCTCCTCAGGGGCGTGGTCGCCGCCCATGGCGTCGACAGCCACTCGAGGACGATCGAGCTGGCCGTCCCTGCGGCTGCGATTGAGGGCTTCGAGATCCACGTCAGGCGGACTCGTCGGTGTGCTGCGCGGTCAGGCTCAGGCGCTCTGCTCGGGGGACTTCTTCTCGCGGATCTTCACCGCCTCGCGACCGCCGTACCAGCCGCAGTTGGGGCAAGCGTGGTGCGGGCGCTTGGGCTGGTGGCAATGCGAGCACGCCTCCAGGCTCGGGACCGAGAGCGCGTGGTGCGAGCGTCGTTCGCGCTTGCGAGTGCTCGAGACACGTCGCTTGGGGACTCCCATGGGATACCTCTACTCCTTCTAGTGCCGCAGGGTGGACTAGCGCAGCTGGTCGCGCAGACCGGCCAAACTGGCCAGACGTGGATCGATGTCGTCAACGGGGTGCGTGTGCCCCACGTGGTCGGACAGGTCAAGACCGCAGGTCTCGCACAGGCCCGGGCAATCGGGCCGGCACAGCGGTGCGATCGGCTCAGCCAGCGAGATGGCGTCGCGGATGGCCGGCTCGAGATCGAGCTCGTGGTGCTCGGAGATACGCAGGAGTCCGGGTTCCGCCTGACTGTCGAGGGGCACACCGCTGTCGACGTCGACGGAGGGCAGGGCCTCCTCTTCGAGGTCGATGGACAACGGGGCCAGGGCCGGGCGCAGACAGCGCGAGCAACCCTCGGCCAGCGCCGTCTCGAGATGGCCCTGCACGAGGATGCTACGGCCCGAGTGGGTCAACCGGACCCGGCCGTGGATGGGCGCGGCCAGCTCCACCCCTGGCGCGATGGCGAGCGCTGCCACGTCGATGGCGTGGCGCTCGCTCGTGCCCGGCGTGGAACGCAGCAGGTCGGCGACGTTAAAGCTGAGCATGCGTCCGCTCGTCGGTCGCGGACTCGGCCTCGGCTTGGGCCGGGTCACTGCCGTCGGCGGGATAGCGCTCGTCCAGCGCGGAGAGGCCACGGCGGATCGACTGCAGGGCCTTGACGACTTCGCCCTCGAGCTTGACGAGGACGTTGGCCGCGTAGGCATCAGCGCCCTGCTGGATCTCCTGCGCCTCACCCCTGGCCTCTTCGATGATCTCCTCTGAGCGCTGCTCGGCGGCGCGCGTCAGCTCCCGCTCCTCGATCAGGAACGCCGCCTGCTCCTGAGCTCGCGCGATGATGCGCTCGGCCTCGTCCTGGGCGCGCTCGACCAGTCGTGACGACTCCTCGTTGATGCGCTTGGCCTGGCGGACCTCTTCGGGCACGGCCACACGCAGCTGCTCGATGAGATCGGTGGCAGCCACCTTGTCGACCATCACGGCGTTGGTGCCGGGGAATCGGCGGCCCTGCTCGATGAGAGCATCGAGCCGCTCGATGAGGAACATGAGGTCTATGGCGCGGACTCCTGCTGGACAGGGAAGGACGACTGGGGATTGTAGCCCAACTCCCCTACCTCTCTACTCTAGCGGACCCGTCGAGCGGGGCGCCGGCTGCCGGTCGCGCCGACTGGCTGGCGGCGTCGGCGGCCAGCCGGCGGGCGACATTGCGCGGGACCATGGCGCTGACGTCACCGCCGAAGGCGGCGATCTCGCGCACCAGGCTGGAGCTCAGGTAGGCGTGCTCGATGCTGGTCATGAAGAAGACCGTGTCGATCTCCGGGGCCAGCTTGTGGTTGAGGTGTGCGATGGCCTGCTCGTTCTCGAAGTCGGACAGCGCGCGCAGGCCACGCACGATGGAGGTCGCCCCGCGCTCGCGCGCGAGGTCGACCGTCAGGCCCTCGAAGGTGATGACCTCGATCTGGCCGGCGGCCTCTACTCCCAGCTCTTCGGCGATGGCCTCACCGATCATGGCCGCACGTGCGGCCACGTCCAGGCTGGGAGTCTTGCGCGTGTTGATGAGGACGGCCACCACCAGGCGGTCGAAGACGACGCGGGCACGGGCGATGACGTCGATGTGGCCGAGCGTGATGGGGTCGAACGACCCGGGGTAGACGGCCAGGCGCATCAGCCTTCTCCAGCAGCGATCTCAAGGTCCCTGACGATACACGCTGAGCGCGGTCTCGCCGAAGCGGCGTTGACGAACGCGCACCAATCCGTCGCAGCGATCGGGCGGCGCATCCCGCCAGAAGTGCTTGGCGACCACGACCGCAGCGCCGTCGAGCCAGCCACTGCCGTGGCGACCAAGATGCGCCAGCGCGGTCAGCAGATCCGCCACCTGTGCGTAGGGCGGGTCGAGCACGACGCTCCCGAAGGGCGCCTCCGGCACTGCGGCCGCCGAGGCCAGGAAGGCCAGCGCGTCGCGGCGGACCACGCGCGCACCGGCCACGAGGCGGGTGTGTTGGAGGTTGCGCTCGATGACGCCCACGGCACGCGCGTCCTTCTCCACGAAGACCGCCACCGGGGCGCCGCGGCTGAGCGCCTCGATGCCGGCTGCACCGGAGCCCGCGAACAGGTCCAACATGGGGCGCTCCCAGATGCCCTCGGACTCCGCTTCGAGCATGGAGAAGAGCGCTTGCTTGGCCTTGTCGCTCAAGGGGCGGGTGCCGGTACCGGGCGCCTGCAGTCGCAGGCCACCAGCGCTGCCGGTCACGACACGTCCCGCCTCAGGCACCCACGCCCTCCTCGGACGCGCCCTCGCCGGCGGCGATATCGGCCAGCCAGCCCTGCTCCAAGACCTCCGCGAAGGCGTCGTGCTCCGGTAGCAGCCCTCCATGGGCATCGAGCATGGCCTCCGCCTTGGCGCGACAGCGCACCGCCAGCTGCTGGTCAGCCTCGTCGGCCAGGCGCGCCAGGCGCATGCGGGGCAGGCCACTTTGGCTCAGTCCGAGGACGTCGCCCTCACCGCGCAGGCGCCAGTCCTGCTCGGCCAACACGAAGCCGTCATCGGAGTCGTGGATGGCCTTCAGGCGAGCACGGGCCACGGTGTCCTCGCTGATATCGGCCACCAGCACACAGTACGAGGCGCTCGTGCCACGCCCCACGCGACCGCGCAGCTGGTGCAGCTGCGAAAGCCCGAAGCGATCAGCCTCGAGCACGACCATCATGGTCGCCTCCGGCACGTCCACACCGACCTCGACGACGGTGGTGCCGACGAGCACGTCCAGGCCGCCGTCGCGGAACCTCGCCATCTCGGCGTCGCGATCATCGGCCCGCATGCGGCCGTGAACGATGCCGATGCGCAAGGCTGGCAGCTGCGACCGGAGGCGCTCGAGCACCTCTTCCGCACCACGCGCCTCGGCGTGACCGTCGATCGCCGGCAGCGAGGCTGGCACCTCGACAGCCTCTGCCATGTCCTCGCCGCCCTGCGGGTCGATGTGAGGCACGACGACGAAGACGCGGTGCCCGGCGGCGGCCTCCTTCTCGACCTGGCGCCAGGTGCCGGCCAGGTCATCGGGGGCCTTGACGCCGGTGATGATGCGCGGTCGCCCAGCTGGGGCGGTGCGGAGGTCGGAGACGTCCAGATCGGCGTAGAGCACCTGGCCCAGGGTGCGCGGGATCGGCGTTGCCGTCATCAACAGCACGTGGGGTGCCTCGCCCTTGGCGGCCAGGGCTTCACGCTGCGACACGCCGAAGCGATGCTGCTCGTCGACCACGACGAGGTCGAGACGTGCGTACGACACGGATTCCTGGAGCAGGGCGTGGGTGCCCACCACCACCTGCGCCTGTCCTGACGCGATGGCCTCGCCGGCCGCCTTGCGTCCAGGGCCGCTGAGGGATCCGGTCAGCAGCGTCACGGGCACAGCCGCATCACTGAGGAGGTCTCCGATGGTCTCGGCCAGCTGCCGCGCAAGCAGGTCCGTCGGCGCCAGGAGCGCGCCCTGGCCGCCGGCTCCTGCGACCAGCGCCAGCGCGTACGCGGCCACCGCGGTCTTGCCGGAGCCCACGTCACCCTGGATGAGCCTGAGCATGGGAATACGTTGGCCAAGGTCGCGGCGGACGGCGTCCATGGCGCTGACCTGGTCCGGCGTGAGCTCGACCTCACGGCCGACGCGCCGCGCCAGGCCGGCGGCGATGGCCGCACGCAGCCGATCGTCGTCGGTCTCTGCCACCTCGATGCGCGACCGACGCTCGCCCTGACGCTGCCGGCGACGCTGCACCATGCCCATCTGGAGCGCCAACAGCTCATCGTGTGCTAGGCGGCGCACGGCGGCATCGCGCTGCTCGAAATCATCGGGGAAATGCGCCGCGGTGATGGCGTCGCGGATCGAGGGCTGGTCGCCACGGAGCGGCGGCGACAGGTACTCCTGCAGGCTCTCACCGTAGACGTCGAGCCCGCCGCGGATGGCAGTACGAAGGGTCTTGGCTGTCACACCCGCGGTCAGGCGATAGATGGGCACGATACGCCCGGCATGGAGCAGATCGCCGCCATCGTCGCGCTGGAACTCGGGGTTATCGATCTGTGGCTGGAAGCGGAAGTGCTTGAGCTTGCCGCTCACCACGACCTGGTCACCCTCCTTGAGCTGCCGGTCGATGTAGCGTCGCCCGAACCAGACCGCGTCGACGGTGTGATGCCCCTGGCGCAGCACGGCCGTCGTGCGCGGGACGCGACGTCGGAACGTACGCTCCACGCGGATGGACTCGATAGCCGCGCGCAGGGTGACCGGCGTTCCGGGCGCGAGGTCGGCAAGCTTCTCGATGGGCGTGAACTCGCGCAGGTCCTCGTAGCGACGCGGGAAGGTGGTCAACAGGTCGCCCACAGTCTCGATACGCATGCGCCGACCATGCCGTCGCAGCACCGTCGCACCCGGCAGGCCGGACCCCCCGATGGCCGTCTGAAGGCCGAGGGTTGCCGGGTCCGCCGTCCCCGTGGCGCGCGCCACCCGCTACTCGACCGCGACGAGAAGGTGATCGTGTGGCTGGCCGCCCTCCACGGCCTCGACCTCGACGGCCCAGCCGGCCTGCTCGATACGCTTGCACAATGCCTGGCTTCGGCCGGGCCCGGCGCTGTTGCCACAGTAGATCGTGACCAGCTCGAAGTCCTGGTACCGGGCCAGCGCCTGCAGGGCCACGACCTCCACGTCGCTACCCGCGGCCAGGAGATGCCGGGCGGCGTCGAGAGCGATGATCTGCCCACGCTGGACCCGTGTGCCATCGACCACCGAATCCCTGGCCGCGGTGATGACCGAGAACGAACGCAACCCGGCTGACTCGGTGGTCATGCGCTCGACGTTGACCGTCAACGGGGCACCCACGTCGTAGACGACCGCCGCAGCGATACCCTCGGCCGCATTGCGCGTGGGGATGACCGCCACCTCGACCAGGGGCGTCAGCAGGGCGGCCTGGCGGGCGGCCAGCACGGCGTCACGGTCGTTGGGCAGCACGATCACCGAACGCGCGCCGACCGCCAGGATGGCCTCGGCGATCTCGCCCACCGAGGGACGCGTTCCGTGCCCGGGCGTGACGATGCGGGCTCCCATGGACTCGAGCACGCGGGCCAGACCCGCCGCCTGTGTCACCGCCACCAGGGCGCTGGCCGGAGCTTCGGTCGGTGGCCGCCGCACAGTCCCGAGGTCGGAGGCGGCCACGACCGCGGTCGGCCCGTTCGGCGGGTCCGCTTCGGGCTCCGCCGAGGCGCCCGTGTGGTGGCTGACCTGATCGTCAAGGTCGATGACCTCGACGCCGCTCAGGCGACCCCAGCGCAGCCCGGCCGCGAGAGCGAGATCGGGTCGCTCGCCGTGGACATGGACCCGTGCCAGGAAGGCGTCGCCGGCCACGACCACGGAGTCCCCGACGTCGAGGATGGAGGCGCGCAGAGCAGCCACGTCGATGGCCCCGTCGGGAGACGCCACCAGGTATTGCGTCTCGTACCCGTGGTCGGTGGCAGGGAGCGGCGCCGCGGCGGCAGGGGCGCCGTCCGTTGCGACAGGCGATCCCGCTGCGCTCGGCACGGCCGGGAGCCCGCGGCTGAGCGTGGCTGCGACACGAGCATGCCGGCGCACCCGGGCAAGGTGGACATCGCCATCCACCTGCAGCATGCCTTCGAGCACGCGGTACAGGCCCTGGCCACCCGAATCGACGACACCGGCGTCCGAGAGCACCGGCAACAGGGTCGGCGTCCGCTGCACCGAGCTGGCGGCTGCCTCGATGACGTCGGCCAGCACCGCCTCCACGTGGGGCTGCCGTCCGGCCGCCGTCTCGGCTGCTTCGGCGGCGTCGCGGATGACGGTCAGGATGGTGCCCTCCACCGGCGTCAAGACGGACTCGTAGGCCACTTCTGAACCCTTGCGCAGGCCTTGCGCCAGGTCCAGCCCGCTGGCGCGGCGCCGTCCGTCGGCGCCATGCGTCATCCCGCGGATGATCTGGGAAAGGATGACACCGCTGTTGCCACGGGCACCGGTGAGGGCGCCGCGACTGAGGGCATCGGCGACCGAATTGAGATCGCGGCGATCCTCCGGCAAGGCCTCCGCTGCGGCCAGCGCCGCGCGCATCGTGGCCAGCATGTTGGAGCCGGTGTCTCCGTCCGGCACCGGAAACACGTTCAGCGAATTGACCTCATCCACATGCCGCTCGAGGTTGAGGGTGGCGGCCGCCACGGCACGGATGAGCGTCGGCCCATCCACGTAGAGTCGCGTCATCGGACGCGACGAACCGTGCCGGGACCAGGCAACGAGGATGTTTGGCTATGCTCGATCACGCACGGTCCTCTCTTGTCGCGGCCCGATGGTATAGTACGCGGCCGTGCGGTCGTATTCGCGACCCACCTCCTGTCCAGCTACTCCTGAGGATGATCATGGCTCGCTCCTGCGCGAAGTGCGGCAAGACTTCCATGGGCGGTTACAACCCCCAGTCGTCGGGGATGAACCGCGTCCGTGCGCGTCGCCGCTACAACGTCAACCTGCAGCAGCTGAAGGTCTACACAGGCGGCCAGGTGACGCGTACGATCATCTGCACGCGCTGCCGCCGCACCCTGATGAAGTCAGCCTCCTAGGCTCGACCACTCAGTCTTCGTAGCCCAGCTCTCGCAACCGCGGCCCGCAAAGCCGCTCGACCTCCTGCCGCTCGGCCGCAGTGAGATCCTCCCGCCAGCGCCCCACGGAGGCGTCGCTCACGGCACCCTCGTAGTCGGGGCGTCCTGTACGTCCGGCTTCGTCCGCGCGTCGACCCACCTGTTCCAGCCAGGCCGCATCGGCGCCGGCGCCGATGCCGTCACAGATCTGGCGCAGGATGGCCGACGGATCGGCGACGAGGTCCTCGTAGCGGATCTCCACGTAGCGCGGATCGTCGCGCCGGGCCATGCCGGCGGCGGTGTCGGCCAGCCAGCGCCGGGCGTACCACTCGACCGAGCGCGGCACCAGCACCTTCTGCCAGGCGCCGTCGACCCAACGCCAATCCGGATGCCCACGCATCGAGCACACCACGTCACGGCCGTCGCGGATGATGTGGACGATGGAGGCCCGCGGGAACCGCGCCACGATCCAGTCCAGGTTGCGGATGTTCTGGGGTGTCTTCTCAGCCCAGCGTACCTTGCCCGCGTCCGCGCGAACGCGCGACGCGAAGGCATCGATGAAGGCCGCCTGCGAGGGCGCGGCTGACCGCATCGACTCGAGGTCCGCCAGTGGGATGCCATAGGACTTGGCCAGCCAGGGCAGGTTGAAGGCGGCCGGGACGAAGATCTTGGTCTCGGCGCCGCAGCAGATCTCGGGGTGGCGGTCGAAAAGCTTGCGCAGCACGGTCGTGCCGCTGCGCGGTGCACCACCCATCACCAGGTGAGCCTCGCTCGAGTCGTAACCGGCCATGCGCCAGCGCCTCTGTCGCAGTCGTTCGACTCGATTGGAGACCCGGGTTCGGAGTGGAACGCCGGCCACGATCAGATGTCGCTGTCGAGCCAGATGGTCATGGGCCCGTCGTTGACGAGCTCGACCTCCATCTCCGCGCCGAACTCGCCGCGGCCCACCTCGACGCCGCGTGCCTCGACAGTGGCGGCGAATACCTCGACCAGCTCGGCCGCCAGCTCGGGCTTGGCGGCGTAGATGAACGAGGGCCGGCGGCCCTTGCGCGTGTCACCGTAGAGCGTGAACTGGCTGACCACCAACATGGCGCCCCCGACATCGGCGAGCGAGCGATTGGTGCGGCCTTCGGCATCCCGGAAGATGCGCAGGTCCACCGACTTGGTGGCGAGGCTGCGGGCAACGTCGGCGGAGTCGTCCGGGCCCACGCCCACGAGCGCCATGATCCCCGGTCCGATGGAGCCGCGAACCTCGCCGGCCACGCTGACGCTGGCATGCCTGACGCGCTGGAGCAGGACTCGCATGATCAGCCGAGACCGGCGGCGAAGGCCTCGCGGCCGCAGCCGGCCAGCTCCTTGACCAGCTCGACCTCGGCGGATGCATCCTGACCGCGCTGGAAGAGCGCCGAACCGACGATGCACACATCGATCCCGTGGCGACCCACGATCTCGGCGGTCTTGCTGTTGACGCCTCCGTCGACATGCACCAGGCCACCGCGGCCGGCGGCGGCCAGCCGCGTGCGCGCTTGGGTGATCTTGGGTGCCGTCTCGGGGATGAAGCCCTGGCCGCCCCAGCCCGGATACACGCTCATGATCATGATGATGTCGAGCTGGTCGAGCCAGGGCGAGACCGCGCCGACAGGAGTGTCGGGGCTGACCGCCAAGCCCGCCCCCTGCCCCGCCGCATGGATGGCCTCGATGGCGGCACCTTTGCGCTCCGCGCTCTCCTCCGTCTCCACGTGGAACGTGATCGTCTGCGGACCGGCCGCGATGAAGCGGTCCATGTAGCGGGCCGGCTCGGAGATCATCAGGTGCACATCGAGGGGCATGTCCGTCAGGCGGCGGAAGGCGGCGACGAGGTCCGGCCCGAAGGTGATGTTGTCGACGAAGTGGCCATCCATGACGTCGAGGTGGAGCCGATCCACGCCCGCACGCTCCATCTTGTGGACGACGCGGTCGAGACGGCTGAAGTCGGCGTTGAGGATGCTGGCCGAAACCAGCACCGCATGCTCGTCGGTCATGCGCCACTGCCCGTTCGTGCCAAGCCGTCGGGAGCACCCAGCAGCGCGGCCGCACTGCGACGTTCGATGGCGTCACGCCGCCGCTGGACCGCGGCCGGTGCCGGCTCCCCTGCCCGTTCCGCGGCCAACTGGCCACAGGCGGCGCCGATGTCGAGGCCGCGGTTGCGCCGCACCGTGGTATGGAGGCCCACACCACGGAGCACGGAGGCAAAGGCCTCCACACGCTCGGGTGATGATGGCTGCCAGGGTGTGTGGGCGACCGGGTTCATGGGGATGAGGTTCACGTGGGCGAGCCGGCCACGCAATAGCTCGGCAGCAGCCTGCGCGTCAGCGGGTGTGTCGTTGATGCGGTCGATCATGACCATCTCGTACGTGATGCGGCGCCCGGTGGCGGCCGCGTAGGCGGTGGCGGCCGCCACGACGTCCGCCAGCGGATACTTGCGGTTGAGCGGCACCAGCACATCGCGCAGCTCCGGCCGTGCCGCGTGCAGCGAGACTGCCAGCTTGTACTGACGGCGCAGGTCGGTCATGCGCTCGATGCCGGGGATGACGCCGCTGGTGCTGACGGTGATGTGACGCTGACCCAGGCCGAAGCGATTGGCGTCGCTGAGGGCGCCGCACGAAGCCAGCACGGCATCGGCATTGAGCAGCGGCTCGCCCATGCCCATGAAGACGACATTGGTGAGACGGCGACCCTCGGTGGCCAGCTCGTTGCGCCAGTAGCGGGCTTGATCGATGATCTCCGAGGTCCGCAGGTCGCGCCACAGGCCGAGCTCGCCGGTGGCGCAGAAGGGACAGCCGACCGCGCAGCCAGCCTGGCTGGAGATGCACAGCGTGGTCCGCTCACGCCGCGAGCCACGAGCCGGGTAGCGCATCAGCACCGACTCCACCACGCGGCCGTCATCGAGGGTGTGGAGCGCCTTGTCCGTGAGTCCCGCGTCAGCGCTGCGACGCTCGGTCCTGGTCAGGGTGGAGAAGCGATACGTGGCCTCGAGCGAGGCACGCAGCGGCCCGGGCAGCGTGTGGATGTCATCGAACGACTGAGCCCGGCCGGACCAGACGTGGTCGGCCAGCTGGCGCGCGCGGAACGCAGCCTCGCCGTGGTCCGCGAACCACGAGAGCAGCTCCTGCGGCGACGCGTCCGAGATCCCGGGCCGGGCATCCTGGGGGCCGGTGGGCGGCAGGTCCACCAACGGCAGTGTGCCTTCGGCACCATCGACTGGCGCGCGGGCAGTTGCTGGTGCGGAGGATGGATCTGGGTTGGGCATCGAGGGCGAATGGTAGCGCCCACGCGCGGATGTGGCCGGAGCGGGGTCGGGCGCAGTGGCTGCCGTGGACCTAGCGGCGGCGGCCGCGCTCGTAGTCGGCACCACTCATGCGGCGCTTGCCTGGCGGCTGCACCTCATCAAGCCGCAGCATGCCGTCGATCGTCGAGAGGGCCACGCCGTCGCCCCACCGGACGAGCGCTCCAGGGGCGCCAGGCGCCGCTGCCGGCTCCACGCCGGCGGCCCAGACTTTGAGTCGTTCGCCGCCGAACTCGACGTACGTGCCAGGCCAGGGTTGGTAGGCGCGCACGAGTCGCTCCAGCTCGCTCGCCGGCTGCTCCGGGTCGAGGCGGCCATCCCGACGCTGCAGGGGGCGCGTCAGCGTGGCGCCTGCGCGCGGCTGAGGACGGGCCCGCAGGGAGCCGTCCAGCCAGCCAGGCAGGGAGTCGATGAGCAGATCGGCACCGATGGCCGCCAGGCGAGCCTCGAGCTCGGGGGCGACCTCCGTGCCCATGAGCGGCACGTCGACCTGCGCCACGATGGGTCCGGTGTCGAGGCCCTCGTCCATGCGCATCAGGGTCACTCCGGTCGTGGCGTCACCGGCCGCGATGGCGCCCTGCACGGGCGCGGCGCCGCGATGGCGCGGCAATAGCGAGGGATGGATGTTCAGGGCGCCATGCGGAGGCAGCGCCAGCAGGGTCGCCGGGATGATGCGGCCATAGTCGGCCAGCACGATCAGCGCGGGCGCAGTCGCAGCCAACCGGGTCAGCACGTCCTCCGGCCGCAGCGACGCGGGAGTGTGGAGCGTGAGCCCCCGCTCATGAGCCAGCCTCGCCACCGGCGTCGGTGTCAGGAGCTGTTTGCGGCCGGCCGGACGCGGGGGTGCCGTGACCACCGCGCCAACGGTCACGAGATCGGAGCCGAGCAGGCGCTCGAGGGCCCGTGTCGCCAGCGGGCCACTACCGAAGAAGAGCGTGCGAACGGGTGCAGCCATCGCGGTGGCGATCAGGCCAGTGCCGGCATCTCCTCGCCGGACTCGGCGACCTCGTCTTCGATCCTGCTCACCGGGATGAGGTCATCGAACGACTCGAGGTAGTCGATGTAGAGCTTGCCGTCGAGGTGGTCCAGCTCATGCTGCATGGCCCGAGCCAACAGGCCGGTGCCGACGGAGCGGATACGCTTGCCGTCGCGGTCCTGGGCTTCGACCCAGACCTTCTCCTTGCGCCGCACGTAGGCCACGAACCCGGGCACGCTGAGACAGCCTTCGAGGTCGTTCTCCTCGCCCGACGAGCGCGTGATGACGGGGTTGACCAGCTCGTAGAGCTGGCCCTCGACTTCGATGACGCAGACCTGCAGGGCTTCGCCGATCTGGGGTGCCGCCAGGCCAACGCCAGGGGCGTCGCGCATCGTGTGCGTGAGGTCGTCGAGCAGCTCGTGCAGGTAGGCACCGAAGCTGTCGACGGGCTCGCCCTTGAGACGCAGCCGGGGGTCACCGAGGGTAAGGATGGGCTTGACGGTCATGACCGCAAGTATAGGCGTGGCCCCTCAGAGCAGGCTCTCAGGATCCACATCCACCGACCACGGCGAGCCCGGATCGTCGCCCAGGACTGCAACTGGATCGGGGCCCCGCAGCACGAGCTGGAAGCGCCAGCGGCCCCCTCGACGGGCGATGTAGGCGGGGACCGGGCCGAGGACAGCGACATGGGCGGCCGTTTCGGTCGAGCGGGTGCGAAGGCGCTCTGCCAGCGCGTCGGCAGCCTCAAGCGCAGCCTCGCGCCTGGGCAGGGCGACCGTGAGCTTGATCAGGCGGCCGAACGGCGGCGAGCCGAAGCGGCGGCGTCGCTCGAGCTCAGCCTCGACGAAAGCGGCGGCATCGCCCGTCGCCACGGCTTGGATGGCTGGGTGCTCCGGCTGGTAGGTCTGCACGATGGCACGTCCGGCTCGAGTCCCGCGACCGGCACGCCCCACAGCCTGCGCCAGGAGCTGCCACGTACGTTCGGCGGCACGCTCGTCGGGCAGGTTCAGGGCGATGTCTGCGGACACCACGCCGACCAGCGTGACCTCCGGGATGTCGAGGCCCTTGGCCACCAGGCTGGTGCCCACCAGGACATCGGTGACACCGGCGCTGAAATCGTCGATCACGCACGCAGCCGCACCCTTTCGCTCCACGACATCGCGGTCGAGACGGGCCACGCGCAGCTGCGGAAAGCGTATGTCGAGCTCCTGCTCGACCCGTTCGGTGCCGCCCCCAAGGTAGCGGATGCGGACCGACTGGCACGCCGGGCAGCGCTTGGCTACCGCTGCGCTGGCACCGCAATGGTGGCAACGCAGGGCAACGACCGCCGCGTGGAAGACCAGCGGTCGCTGGCATTCCGGACAGATCTGTACGTAGCCGCAGTCACGGCAGAGCACGACGCTGGCCGCGCCGCGACGATTGATGAGCAGGATGGCGCGGTCGCCAGCGTCGCGATCGAGCTCCGTCAGCGCCGTCGCCAGGGTCCCCGAGAGCAGGCCGCGGTTGCCCTCGGCCAGCTCCTCGCGCATGTCGACGATCTCGACTCGCACCGGAGCACCGGAGCGGCGACCGTGCAGGCGCAGATGCCGAGCCTCTCCGAGCCGGGCCCGGCCGAGCGTGACGATGTCGGGCGTGGCCGATCCCAGGACCACCGGCGCGTTCGCCAGCCGGCCCAGCGCGACCGCGACATCTCGCGCCTGGTAACGCGGGGTCCGGTCAGACTTGTAGGCTCCGTCATGCTCCTCGTCTACCACGATGAGGCCCAATGGATCGGGTGGCGACAGGGCTGCCAGACGCGTGCCAACGACGACGGTCGCCTCACCGCTGGCGATACGTCGCCACTCATCGCTGCGTTCTCCGTCGCTCATGGCGCTGTGGAGCATGGCGATGTCCATGTCCAGGTCGTGGCCAAGACGATCGATGAGCGGCGTGGCCAGGGCGATCTCGGGGACCAGCACGAGCGCTCCCCGGCCGTTCGCCAAGGCGGCAGCGATGGCCTCGGCATAGACGGCCGTCTTGCCGCTGGCGGTGTCGCCCTCGAGCAGGATGGTCTCGTGGCGACCCGCGGCCACGGCCGCGCTCACGACCCCCAGCACGGCCGACTGCTCCTCGTCGAGCGCCGCACCAGCGGGAAGGCTGCCGCGCGCAGGGTCGGCCCGGCCGGCCAGGGGTCGTCGTTCCTGTGTGCGCACGTCCAGCTCCAGCAGGCCACGTTTCACGAGCCCGGATAGCGCCGACGAACCGTGCCGCTCGGCCAGGCGTGCGGCCACCTCGTTGCCCGGGTTGTCGGGCGCCGTCAGCTCCAGCAGCAGATCGCGCTGGCGCGGGCCGAGTGGCGGCCCCGGCGGTCGGGCGCCAGTGGCCAGCAGGTCTGCGGCGGTCCGCCCCGCGGTCGTGAGCGTGGCCCACCGCTGCTGCCGTGGGCCCGCCGTGGAGGGCAGCACGCGCCACTCCAGTCGCAGCACGCCCTCGGCCTCCAGCGCACGCAGCGCCCGCAGTGACGTGGCCCGACTTGCCGCCTGCGGCAGGTCGTCCACGCGGACGCCTGCTTCACCGCCGGCGAGCACAGCGCTCAGCAGCGGATCAAGGGTGGCCGTGACCCCCACCCCGAGGGCGAAGAGCTCGATGCGTTCCAGCAGGCCGGGTGGCAGCATCGCCCGTACGACCATGCCGGGTGGCGCCAGGTAGTGGTCCGCGACGTGCCTCGCGAGCTGTCGCCACAGGTCGCCCAGCAGGGGCCCGTCGGAGCGGACGCGCGCCAGCAGCGGCTTGGTCTCCATCTCCGGCCTGGGGGCCTCGGCGAGGACCACGCCCACGGCGCGGCGGCGCCCGAACTCCACCATCACGGCTTCACCAAGCCTCAGGTCGGCGAGCGCGGCCGGTACCTGGTAGGTGAAGCTGCGCGCACCGGGCACCCCAGGGGCGTCGACCGCGACCTCGACGAAGCGGGCCTCCGTCATCGCGACCTAGACGCGGATGCGGCGGTCGGCGAAGCGCTCGTGCTCGGCGGCGATGATGGCGTCGATGCGCTCGGCCGTCTCATCGATGCGGTCAGTCTCGTTGACCACCACATGGTCGTACTCGTCCTTGCGCGCCAGCTCCACGGCGGCGTTGCGGCGACGGATCTCGAGGTCGCGCGGGCGTTCGGTCGACCGCCCCACGAGCCGCGCGTCGAGCTCCTCGAGCGACGGCGGCACGACGAAGATGAGCAGCGTGTCGGGCACCTTGGCGCGGATCTTGTCGGCACCCTGGACGTCGATCTTGAGGATGGCATCGCGACCGCTCGTCAGGGCCGATTGGACCTGGTCGCGGGGGGTGCCATAGCAGTTGCCGTGGACCTCGCTCGCCTCCAGCAGCCCATCGGCTGCCTGCAGCCGATGGTAGTCGCCACGCGAGAGGAAGTGATAGCTGACCCCGTCGATCTCGCTGTCGCGACGGTCGCGCGTGGTCACGGTGATGACGTAATGGCGCGGGTGTGCCGGGCGACGCCGCTGCATGGCGTCGATGATGGTGTCCTTGCCCACGCCGGAGGGCCCGGAGATGATCACCAGTTGCGCTCCTGGCTGCCCCTCGATCTCGCGAATCGTCAGCTCCTTCCCGCATCGGCCACACGGAGCCTGTCCAGGACGGACTCCAGCGTCCCTGGCAATGGTGCCTCACATCGGACCAGCCGACCGGACCCGGGCGACAGGAACTCCAGCTTCCAGGCATGCAGGAAGAGCCGCTCCAGACGGTCAGGGCCCTTGCGCACGACGCCGGTGGCATAGACCGGGTCGCCGGCGACGGGGTGACCGATGGACGCCAGGTGGACGCGGATCTGATGCGTCCGCCCGGTGATGAGGTCGAGGTCCAGCAGCGTCCAGTCCAGGAAGCGTTCACGGACGCGGTAGCCGGTGACGGCTGGCTTGCCCTCGGCGGTCACCGCCATGCGCATGCGGTTGCGCGGGTCGCGGCCGATGGGCTTCTCGATCCGACCCAGCTGGGCATTGACCGCACCACCCACCAGCGCCAGGTAGGTCTTGCGCACCCGGCGCGCCCGTAGCTGCGCCTGCAGCGACGCCTGCGCGGCATCGTTGCGGGCGACGATGATGAGGCCACTGGTGTCGCGGTCGAGGCGGTGGACGATACCGGGGCGCTCCTCGCCGGCCAGGGTGGCCAGACCACCTACACCCGCCTCCATACCCAGCAGCGCATTCACCAGCGTCCCATGTTCATGCCCGGGCGCTGGATGGGTCACCAGCCCGGCGGGCTTGTCGATGACGATGACGTCGTCATCGCGGTACACGACATCGAGCGGGATATCCTCGGCGAGAAGCTCTTGGGAGCGGGCTTCGGGGACGTCCAGCTCGAGTGTCATGCCGGGACGGACGGGATCGCGTGCGCGCACGCGCTCCCCACCAGCTGTCAGACGTCCATCGGCGATGAGCCGCTGCACGAAGGCGCGCGAGAGGCCGGCAGCGTCGGCCATGAAGCGGTCGGCTCGGCTGCCGTCGGCGCCTGCTGGCACCACGACCCTGATGGAGCCGCTCATGCCGGCTCCCCACGACCGTGACGACGCGGGATCGCACGGTCACCCAGCAGGGCGGCGGCGAAGAGCGCGAGGATCCCAAGGGACACGGCGGCATCAGCCACGTTCCAGGCGTACCAGCGTGTATCGCCGATGCCCATGTCCACGAAGTCGATGACGTGGCCATAGAAGACACGGTCGATGAGGTTGCCCACGGCCCCACCCAGCAGCAGCCCCAGGCCGATCGTCACGAGTGGCCCCAGGCCCTCGCCATGCCGCCACTCGTACCAGGTGATGCCGGCGATGACGAGGACGGACAGGACGGCCATGAGCATCGCGGATGTGTCGAGGAAGCCGAAGATAGCGCCGTCGTTGTACGTCTTGGCGATGCGCACCCAGTCGCCGATGAGCTCGGTGGGGCCACCCGGCTCACCGGCCGGGAGGCCGCGCGACGCCAGCTCGAAGGACCGGTCGACCCAGATCTTGCTGATCTGATCGAGCACGACGATCGCGATGGCCAAGCCGCCGAACAGCGCCCAGCGATGGCGGCGCTCACGTGGCGTCTCGCCGGCCCCTTCGTCTTCGACCGAGGCTGGCGCCTCAGCCACCGCCGTCCCCCAGCGCGACACTCACGCTGCCCGCGTGGAGGGTGACCTCGACGGCCGCCGCGTCGGGCGTCATCGACGCCCAGCTGATCTCGTCCGCCAGCGTATCGGCCATGATGGCCTCGATGTGGGGCGTCAGGCGCTCACGCGTCTCGACGGGGGCAGCGATGACAAGCTGGATGTGGCCATCGAGCTTGAGCGCCGCCTGCTTGCGCAGGTCCTGCACCGCGCGCGTCAGCTCGCGCGCGTCACCCTCCGCGAGGAGCTCCGGCGTCAGCTCGGTGTCGATGACCACGACGATGCCCTCGTCGTGGGCGACTGCCGTACCGGTGCGGGGGGCCGCCAGGATCTCGACCTCGTCGGGGGCCAGGGTGACACCACCGAGGCTGACCGAGCCGTCCTCGTGGTACTCCACCTCGTTGCTGCGTGCCGCGGCCATGATGGCGGGGATAGCCGCACCGTACTTCCGGCCGATGACCGGCAGCAGCGGCTTGACGCGGCGATCGACCAGCTCCGACTCGTCGCCGATGATCTCGATGGTCTTGACGTTGAGCTCCTCGGTCAGGAGCGTCAGCAGCTCAGCGGCAGCGCTCTCGTCAAGCCCGTGGCTGAGCGAGCCCGAGGGCATCGCCAGCCAGAGCCGGCCTAGCGGCTGGCGTACACGGATGCCGGCGCGGCTGCGCAGCGTCCGCCCCAGCTCGACCGCTCGGCGCAGATCCGACATGGCCTTCTCCAGCTGCGTATCACGCAGCGGCGCCAGCTCCTCGGCGGGCCAGCGGGTCAGGTGCACCGATTCCGGCGCGCCGGCCTGGGCCGGCGTCACCAGCGCCTGGTGGATCTCCTCTGCCAGGAACGGCAGCAGGGGTGCGATCGTCCGGGCCACGCTCGTCAGCGCCAGATGCAGCGTGCCGAAGGCTGCATCGCGGTCATCGCCGGCATCAGCGCGCGACAGGCGCCGCCGGGAGCGGCGCAACCACCATGTGGAGAGGTCGTCCACGAAGCTGCTGATGGCGCGGGTGGCGCCACGCGTGTCGTACACGTCGAGGCAGGCACCGGCCCCTGCCGCCATGTCGGCAGCCCGCGAGATGATCCAGCGATCGAGCAGGCTGCGGTCGGGGTCGGCGGCCTGCTCGCCGATGACGCGCCGGGCGGGCGCCCAGCTGCCGAGACGCGCGTAGGTGCTGAAAAAGGCCAGGACGTTCCACAGCACCAGCAGCTCGCGGCGGGCCTCGTCGGCGGTGTGATAGCCGAAGAGGATGTTGTCTTCCGGGCGCGCGCTCGCGTACATCCAGCGCATGACATCCACGCCCATGCGCTCGGCGGCCTCGTTGAACTCGATGGCGTTGCCCCATGACTTGTGCATGGGTCGCCCGTCCTCGCCGTACAGCGTGGCGTACCCGAACAGGGACTTGAAGGGCCGCTCGTTGCGCAGCACCGTGCCCATGGCCAGCATGGAGTAGAACCAGTTGCGGAACTGCCCCGGGAACGATTCGGTGACGAAGTCGGCCGGGAACCACTTCTGCCAGTACTCGGGATCGGTGCGGTAGTGCAGCGTGCTGAAGGGCACGATGCCGGCGTCGAGCCAGGGGTTGCCCACGTCGCGGATACGTCGTGAGTCCGCCCCGCAGGCGCTGCAGGGCACGACGACCGCGTCCACCCAGGGGCGGTGTGGCGAACGTCCCTCCAGCTGCTCGAAGCCGGACGACGCCTTCTGACCCAGCTCCTCGCGCCCGCCCACGACCTGGTAGCCGTCGCACTCGCTGCACTCCCAGATGGGCAGCGCCAACCCCCAGTAGCGCTTCTTGGAGATCATCCAGTCGGACATCGTGAAGAGCCAGTCGATCTCGCGGTCGTAGCCGAAGCTGGGATACCAGTCGATCTGATCGACGATATCCATGATCTGGTAGCGCAGGCTGGCCGCCTTCTGCTCCTCGGTCAGCTGCTCCCGGGGCGTGTCGTAGACCGGGCCCATGGAGATGTACCACTCGTCCACGACGCGGAAGAGCAGAGCTGTCCCACAGCGCCAGCAATGCGGGTAGCGGTGGTTGTACGGCTCCAGGTGGTAGTAGAAGTCGCGCGCCTCCAACTCCTCGATGATCTCGGCCGCGATGCCGGCGGCGTCCTTGCCGGTGAACGGCCCGAAGCCATCGAGGTAGTGGCCGGCTTCGTCGAGCGGCGCGATGACCGGCAGCTTCAGCTTCAGGCCCAGCTGGAAGTCCTCGGCACCGCCGCCGGGCGCGATGTGCACGATGCTGGTGCCCTCGTCCTCACCTACCTCGTCCCACTCGATGACACGATGGACGTAGGGCGCGTTGCCACGCTCGTCGACGCCGCCGGCGAAGGCCTCTCGCACCACGGGCAGGTCGTCGAAGGCGGCTGCGTAGTGCCAGCCCAGCAGGTCCTTCCCCTTGCGCTCCTCGAGGACCACGAACTCGCCCTGCACCGCGGTCTTCGCCGCTACCTTGCCCACCCAGAAGCGCTCTTCGCCCTGCTTGATGAGCAGGTAGTCGAGGTCGCGATGGACTGCGGCGGCGACGTTCGCCGTCATCGTCCACGGCGTGGTGGTCCACACCAGCAGCGACTCGCCCGGCCGGTCAAGCAGCTTGAAACGCACGGTCAGGCCAGGGTCCTCGCGGTCGGCATAGCCCTCGTTCATCTCCATCTGGCTCATGCCCGTGCCGCAGCGGGCACACCAGGGCATCGAATCCTTGCCGCGATAGAGCCAGCCGCGGCGGTCGCACTCGGAAAGGAAGGCCCAGATGAGATCGTTGTTCTCATTGCTGAAGGTGAAGTACGAGCCGCCCAGCTCGGGCAGACCCAGGCGGCCGACGATCATCTCGACGGTATCGGTGACGGGACCGTGCGGACCGTCCACCGTGATCACCGCACCCGCATCCTGCTCCAGCAGGTCGCGCAGCCGGCGCAGCTCATCGGGATCGTTCCAGTCCATCCAGTAGCCCAGGCGGATGGACTGCTCGGTCTGCACCGCGGCGTAGGTCAGCACGCGCTGCTTGCACAAGCGCACGAACTCGGCGATGCCGTAGGACTCGATGTCCTTCTTGCTGGTGAAGCCGAGCTCGCGCTCGACGTTGACCTCCACCCACAGCCCCTGGCAGTCGAAGCCGTTCTGCCAGCGCAGCTCCTGGCCGAGCATGGCGTGATAGCGCTGGAAGGCATCCTTGTAGGCCCGGCCCCAGGCGTGGTGGACGCCCATCGGGTTGTTGGCCGTGATGGGCCCGTCGACGAACGACCAGTGGTCGCCGCCGGCGTTCTGCGCGCGCAGCTTCGAGAAGATGGACCGCTCTCGCCAGAAATCGAGCGTGCGGTGTTCCTGGGCAGCGAGGTCAGGCTGCGCTGCGACAGCCGGGAAGGGACTGTGTGTCATCGGGAGGTGCAGTCTAGCCGAGCGCCGGACCCTGCCGGGTGGTGCACGGGCGCACCGCAGTCGTGCCCTGCTGGCAGGCATCCCGGAGAAGGGCTACGATGCCGCTCGATGGCCCCCAGCGACGTTGCCGTGCGTCCCAGGCGAAGCGCCTTCGCGGCGGCATTCCTCTCGTTCCTGTTCCCCGGCCTCGGCCATGCCTATCTGGGTCGATGGCTGCGGGCCCTGGCCTGGGCGGTCCTGCCCATCGTGTTCATCGCGGCAGGCCTGGGCCGCGTCGTCAGCGGCGGTCTCGGCGACATGGTGGAGCTGGTCGCCGACCCCGACGTGCTCAACGCCATGCTGATATTCCTGGCGTTCGATCTGCTGTATCGGCTGCTGGCCCTGCTGGACGCCTACCGCCTCGCCACCGATGGCAGCGTGGGCTCCGCCGGCACCCGCAGCGCCTCCGCGGCAGGGCTCATCGCCCTGGTCGTCGTGCTGGTGGCCAGCCACGTGGTCGTCGCCCGGCCCATCTTCTTCGCCACCGACCTGTACGCCGATATCAGCGCGAACGCCGGCGACACCAGCGAGGTCAAGAGCCCCGAGGAACTGGTGAAGGCGGGCGGCAAGGACTTCGAGCTCTTGACCGTGGAGCAGCAGGAGGAACCCACAGCCAAGCCCGAGCGGGAACGGGAGTCGAACGAGCCCGGCGAGACGGAGGCTCCTCCCAGCGCCGAGCCGGCGACACCCGAGCCGACGGCTGCGACGACCGAGGACGTGGAGGTCGCCGAGTGGGACGGCAAGGAACGCCTCAACATCCTGCTCATCGGTCAGGACGGCGGGCGCCAGGGTCGTGGCGACGGCAGCCTGTTGACCGACACCATGATCACCATCAGCGTCGATCCCACCACCGGGCGCCTGGCCTTCATCTCATTGCCACGCGATACGTCGGGTGTGCCGTTGCCACGCAGCTGGGGTGCCTACAACGCCCTCGGTGGGAAGTACAACAACAAGATCAACACGCTCTACTACCAGGCTCGCGCCAATCCCGGCCTCTTCCCCGGCAATGACAAGGAACGCGGCTACAAGGGCCTCATGGGCGCCCTCGGCGAGCTCTACGGACTTGACATCAAGTACTACGTGGCCGTCGACCTCAACAGCTTCCGGGCGGTCGTCAATACGCTCGGAGGCGTCATCGTCGACGTGCAGATGCCGGTCATGGATGAGGGCTACTCCGCCAGCGACGGCCGCGGCAAGCTGAAGCTCTACATCCCGCCCGGCATGACCCGCATGAACGGCCAGGAGGCCCTGGCCTACGCGCGGTCCCGGCACGGCTCGGACGACTTCAATCGGTCCGCGCGGCAGCAACGCGTCGTGACATCCGTGCGCGAGCAGACCGACATCGACAATCTGCTCAGCCCGGGTGTGCTGCCCGACCTCATCAGGGAGATGAAGAAGGAGGTCAAGACCAACATCCCGCCCAAGCTGGTGCCCTCGATGCTGTCACTGGCCCAGAAGGTGGACCTCGATCGGCGCGAGAACCTGGTCCTGGGCAGCAGCCGCTACGTCGAGACGTGCTACCCCTGCGGCAGCTCCGGGCTGTTCCTGCTCAAGGCCAAGACATCGGCCATCCGGCAGGCCGTGCAGAACGTGTTCTCCACCAGCAAGGCCAAGGCCCGCTCGATCAACGCCATCGCGGAGGAGGACGCCGTCGTCCACGTCATCAATGGCCAGGGCGGACCAAACACCAAGGCCGTCAACATCGCCTCCAACCTGGGCACCAAGGGCATCAACGCGCTGGTGCCGCCGCTCAACGGTGGCCGGGCAGACGCCGACGACTACGTCAACACCGTCATCACCTTCTACAACGGCGCCGAGGATTCCATGCCGGAGACCGCGACCAAGCTCAAGCGCACCCTCAAGGACAAGGGGCGGGAGCTCAGATATGTCGAAGATGCAGCGGCTGAAGCCGACATCGTGGTGACCGTCGGCGAGAAGACCCAGTCGCTGAAGCCCTAGGCGCGCAGGGGACGCCCCTGGTCCCTAGTCAGACGGGGATGACCCAGTCCCTGTAGGTCTCCGACTTGCCTCGCACGGCCTCGAAGTAGGTGGCCATGATCGCGCCCGTGACCGGGCCCATGGCGCCGTCGCCGATGGGGCGGTGGTCGATGGAGGCGACCGGTGAGATCTGCGCTCCGGTGCCGCACAGGAAGACCTCGTCCGCGATGTACAGCTCGCTGCGGTCGATGGGGCGCACATCACACTCCAGGCCCAGCTCGCGCCGCGCGATCTCGATGATGCCGGAACGGGTGATGCCCTCCAGGATGTCGGCGTTGACACCGGGGGTGACGAGACGGCCCTTGCGCACCATGAAGAGGTTCTCGGCACTGCCCTCGGACACCTTGCCCTCGTGGGTCAGCACGATGGCCTCCTCGTGGCCGTTCAGTGACGCCTCCGTCTTGGAGAAGGCCGGGTTCACATACGAGCCCACGATCTTGCCGCGCGAGGGGATGTTGAGGTCGCCGGTGCGCCGCCACGAGACCGTGCCACAGCTGATGGGCTCGTCCACGCTGATGTAGTCACCGAACGGGATCGAAAGCAGGTTCAACCGGGACTCGATGCCATGCAGCTTGACGCCGATGGCCTCGTCCGACTTGTAGACGGTGGCGCGGACGTAGCAGTCTTCGCGGTAGCCGTTGCGCCTCAGGAGCTCGACCGTCAGCTCGACCATCTGGTCCACGCTGTAGTGCGGGTCCATCATCAGGATCTTGGACGAATCGACGATGCGTTCGAAGTGCTCGCGCGCGCGCAGCAGATAGAGCTGCTCCTCATCCGCGTTCCAGTAGGCGCGGATACCCTCGAACACGGCCGTCCCGTACAGGAATGAGTGGGTCATGATGCTGACCTTCGCGTCCGCGAGCGACGTCCACCGGTCTTCGAACCAGCACACCGTGGCATCCTGTGGTCGCGAACCGGGGCGGCGCGCGTGCGGATCGGACTGGGATTCGGCCGGTGTGAGGTCGGGTTTCTGGGTCAGCATGTGCGGGAGTATACGCGGCCGCCGCGACTGGCTGGCCGGCTCTTGCGCGCCGGACCCATCCGGCTGGAGTGAGCGTGCAGGGTCACGGCATGACCCCAGCTCAGCGGTCGCGTGGTCGCGTGGATGCGCTCTGGCCGAACGGTCGCAGGACGCCGCACGACCCGGCCTTGGCAGACCGGGTCGTCGTGGCTGGGCCCGACTGGATGGTCGCGCGGGATGTGCGCTGGCTACGGGCGCATGTGCTGCGGCGCGTAGGGCAGCAGCGCCACGTGGCGGGCCCGCTTCAGGGCCACCGCCAGGGCGCGCTGGTGCTGCGCGCACGTGCCCGTCTTGCGACGCGGCTCGATCTTGGCACGCTCGCTGATGTAGCGGCGGAGGCGGTTCACTTCCTTGTAGTCGATCGACTTGGACTTGTCGGCGCAGAAGGCACAGACCTTGCGGCGGCGGCGGTCACGGTAGTAGTCGTCTCGGCGCTTCCGAGGTGGCATGGGCGGGTTCCCTTTCTGTGGTCAGTCGGTCGGTATCGTCGGGGTTGAGTCGGTGGTCCGGCCTAGAACGGCAGGTCGTCGAAGTCTTCTGCCGAGCTGGAAGGGCCGGACGAGCCGGAGCCGCCGGGGCCGGAGCTGCTGGCGCCGGAGCTGCTGGCGCCGGAGCTGCTGGCGCCGGAGCTGGAGCCGCCTGGGCCATCGCCGGGTGCCGTGGGGCCGTCCTCGCGGTCACGCCGTTCGAGCGAGCTCACGCGGTCGGCGATGAGCTCGGTGGTGTAGCGCTTGTTGCCGCTCTGGTCTTCCCACTGACGGGTCTGGATGCGGCCCTCCACGTAGACCTTGTGGCCCTTGCGCAGGTACTCGGCCGCGCGCTCGCCACGATCGCCCCAGACGACGACGCGGAACCACTCGGTCTCGCTCTGCCATTCGCCCTGCTGGTCGCGGAAGTTGCGATTGGTGGCCACGCTGAACTGCGTGACTGCCTGCCCGCTGGGCGTGTAGCGCATCTCCGGATCGCGGCCGAGGTTGCCGATGATCATGCACTTGTTCAGTGACATGGCTGATCCTCCTCTTGTGCGCGCCTAGTCGGTCGCGCGCGGAGCGGCCTCGCTCTCGGACTCGTCGATCATCTCGCCGTCGTCGTCCGTATCGTCGTCATCCGGCGGCAGGACATCCTCGTCATCGTCGTCGTCGTCGGAACCATCCTCGCGCTTCTCGGAGCGGCGGGCTGGTCGTTCGATGCGCGTGACGAGGTGACGCATGACCTCTTCGGTGATGTTGAGGCCCCGTTCCAGCTCATCGATCGATTCGCTGGGCGCATCGAAGACGATGATGAAGTACGAGCCTTCGCGATAGCCGGAGATGGGGTAGGCCAACCGGCGGCGGCCCCAGGGACTGACCTTGACGATCTGACCATCACCCTCGGCGATGCCTCGGGTGGTGCGGTCAAGGATCTGCTGGACTCGATCGTCTGCGGTGTCCGGCCGCAGCACGAGCATCAGTTCATAGCGACGCATCGGCGTTCACTCCTCCCAATGGGTCTGCCCCACTCGCGAACCGGGCGTGGTCGCCCGCCGGCGGAGCTGAAAGGACCGACGGAGGATAGCACAGGGGCGACACCCGCCTGCCAGCGTCGGGCCTGGCCGACTGCCGGCCCCGGGCCTAGAACATCGTGACGCACCAGGGTGCACGTTCGGCAGCGAACGTGGCATCCGCCCGACGCAGCCCACCGGATGTCAGCTCCGCCACGCGGCCGGCGGCCGCCAGCTCCGAGGGCCGCACGCCTCCGAGGTAGATAGCGGCAAGATCGGCGGCCTCCAACGCCAGGTCAGCCGGGGCGTCCGTGGGCACGAGCTGGGCGGTCGCGACCCCCGGCTCGCCCTCGCTGCGAAGCCGCCACCGACCCGCGTTCCACGGACAGAAATCGTCCCGGACGTCCAGGACGAGCTCGTCTGCCGTGCCGTACCGACGCGCATCCAACGCCGCCGGCAGGTCGACGATGCGGACCCACAGGCCGTCGCCGGCAACGAGCCCCAGCGCGCGAGGATCGGCCAGCACCAGCTGCAGCGGGTTCGGCACGGGCGCCCGATGGACCTCGACCGTCCTGACCAGGTCGATGTCGAAGAGGTAGCGCCACAGCCCGCGCAGGGCCCGCGGAGTGTTCCACACGGCCTCACTGACCTTGAGCACGTTCCTGGGTCCCCGGTGGTCCCAGTCCTCCTTCACCCGGTAGATGGCGTAGCCCTCGGCCTGACCGTCGGCCTCGAAGATGACACGGTACTTGAGGCTCGCCCCGTGACGGGTGTACTCGGGGTCGGCCAGCGTGGCGCTGCGCCACCAGGTCTCGCTGCGCGAGAGCGCCCCGGGGGTGCGAGTGCGCATGGCGTCGTAGACCGTCGGGATCACCTGTGCGGCTGCTACCTCATCGACGATGCGCACGACGCCCTCAAGCGGCTCCCTGGCGGCGAACACGGTCCGCGTCGTGTCGACCTCGCAGAAGCCGTCCCACGCGGCGAGTCCGTAGCCGAAGCGCCCATAGATGGCGCCCTCCGACGCCCACAGCACGGCCACCGGGTCTCCTCGCTCACGCACGTCGTCCAGCTGCCGTCGCATGAGCGCCCGCAGGATGCCGCGGCGACGATGATCAGGGCGCACCCCGACGCCGGTGACAGCCGCGGCCGCGACCTCACCCCCGGGCACGGTCAAGCGCATCGAGTGGGCCGAGGCGCAGCCCACGACCAGCTCACTCTCCTCGTCGCCGAAGGCTCCGAGCCAGCGGTCGGGCTCGGTGAGCTTGAGCCAATCGTCGACCTCGGCCTCACTGAAAGATTCGCCGAAGGCGAGCAGGATCGGCGGCATGTAGCTGCGCACCTGGTCGGGCGCAGGCACCCGGATGTGCCAGTCGTGTGTGGGGTGGTCCGTCGTCACGCTCATGCCGCCATCGTGCCACGACAGGGCACCCCGGATACGGCTGGACAGAATGGCTGGCACCGGCGAGTGCCTCCAGCCCCCCACCTTCGAAGCAGCTACTCGACCAACCAGCCGGTCATCGGGCATCCGGCGCCGTCGCGGACAGGAGGCTGCTCGCCTAGTGCGTGGCGCTGTTCTCGACCGCCATCAAGCGCACGGCCAGGTTCTCCATGACCTGGGCACGCACGCTGGGCATCTCGGTCATGAGGGCGTCGAACTCGCGTCGGGCAAGCACCAGCAGCCGCGTATCGGTCAGCAGCGTCACCGTCGCGATGCGTGGCCGATCCGATAGCAGAGCCATCTCGCCGAGCACATCGCCCGGGCCCGCCTCATAGAGAAGGTGACCATCGCGCTCGACGTTCGCCCGACCCTCGACGATGACCACGGCCTCGGCACCAAGCTCGCCTTGGCGCATCAGTACCCGGCCGGCCGGCAGATCGAGGACGTCCGCCAACTGGCCGACACGCTGGAGCTCATGCTTCCCGAGCCGGACGAACAACGGCACGCCGGCCAATAGGTCCAGCTTCTGATCCCTGGATGACATCTTCCCGGTACCTCCCTGCTGCCCGTTCCGCTAACCCCGAGACATGCCCCTGGCCAGCCTCAGTGCCCCTGTCCGGGGACACGGCCGTCGGCCGCCGAGCAGCTTGCGCTCCAGCGCAGCCCGAACCAGCCTGGCGCCGCTGTAGCCGCCCTCCATCTCAAGCCCACGGGCGAGCGCCGCCAGGCGCTCGATCCGTTCCAGCCTTGGGTCCGTCGTGCTCATGACTCGAGAATAGTATCGACGCCGTCGGCTGGGTGACTCGTCGGACCGGCTACTACCCCGCGCCGTTCGATGCGTGCGCCCGGAGGAACTCCCGCACCGGGGCCATCGTGGCGTCCCAGCGGTCGCGGTGGACGCAGTGCCCGGCTCCGGTCACGTGTACGACCCGGCCGGCTTGCACCTACTGTCTCAGGTGCGGGAGGTCGCGGCTGCGGGGGAACCCACGGTCCCTGCCCTGGCGGGACCTGCCCCGGTGGCCGGCCCGGCGGCGGAGGCTGCCCGCCCGGTGGCGGAGACACGTACGGAGGCTGCCCGCCCGGTGGCGGAGACACGTACGGCGGCTGCTGCGGTGCGTATGGCGGAGGGGCAGGCTGGACTGCTGGCGGTGGCGGTGCCGGGTACGGCGGATGTGACGCATAGCCCGGAGGGGGCGGAGCGGGACGCGGTGCGTCCTCTCGCTCCACTGGCGGGTCGGGCTCGGGTGCTGGCGGCTCGGGCGTCATCGGCTCCGGTTCGGGCGTGGTCGGCCCGGGCCAGGGCGGTACATCTTCCCCCGCTCGCTGCGTGCCGCTATCGGCGTCGGGCACCTCGTCGGAGGCGCTCAGGTCATCCGGTGGGGATGCGGCTCCGTGGGCCTCTGGAGTATCGCTCGTCGGTTCGGATGGTCGCGCATCGGCAGGCCAGAACTCATACCGACAGAAGCGGCAGATACG
>CAVQRP010000008.1:0-264601 GCA_963715295.1 uncultured Chloroflexia bacterium | reverse complement strand
AACCGCCGGACTCGATTTCACGCTCGCTGGCTTGCGCGGGGAGGGTTTCGGCGCCATCTTCGTGGCCGTCGGGGCCCAGCTCGCCAAGCGTCTGAACCTCGAAGGCGAGGATGCCGACGGGGTCATGGATGCCCTGCGTTTCCTGCGCAGCGTGCGCGAAGGGGAGCCGCTGCCGATCGGTGCACGCGTCGGTGTGGTCGGTGCCGGAGACACGGCCATGGACGCGGTTCGCTCGGCCCTGCGAGTGGGAGCAGCCGAGGCCTCGCTCATCTATCGCCGCACGGTAGACCAGATGCCGGCGGACCCCGAGGAGATCCACGCCTGCAGGGAAGAGGGCGTCCACATCCACGAACTCGCCAGTCCCAGCGCCCTGCACGTGGAGGAGGGCAGGTTGGTGGGTCTGGTCTGCACCGGGACGGAGTACCGCGGCGACCGCGATGGATCCGGTCGGAAGATCCCGCACGACGTCCCCGGGTCCGAGTTCGAGATCCCGCTGGACACACTCATCCTCGCCATCAGCCAGCACTCGGTGCTGGACTTCTTCGGGGATGAGGTACCGGCCCTGACCGAGCGGGGCTACATCGACGTGGACCCCTTCACGCTGGAGTCGTCCATCCCCGGCATCTACGCCGGCGGCGATGTGGCGGGATCCGGTCCGTCGTCGATCGTGAAGGCGGCAGCGGAGGGCAAGGCCGTGGCGCGGGCCATCGTCGCGTCACTCGGCGATACGCCCGCCGGCTCGCACGCGGAGCAGCAGTCCGAGCATGTCGACCTGCAGCGGATGATCGTCCGACGAGCTCGCCGCGAATACCGCGTACCCATCGAGTTCAGCCCTCTCGACGAACGGGCCGGGTTCCGGCAGACCGTGATGGGCTACACGCCGGCGCAGGCGGCCGCGGAAGCCGGCCGCTGCCTGGACTGTGACCAGGTCTGCAGCCTCTGTGTCGGGGTCTGTCCGAACATTGCCCTGATGACGTATGAGTCGGAGCCGTTCCAGGCTGCCTTGCCGGAGTTGCATGTTGCAGGGGCCGCAGTGACGCAAGGTGAACGGCATGCCTATCGCGCCGATCAGGCCCTGCAGATCGCGGTGCTGACCGACTTCTGCAACGAATGCGGCAACTGCACGACGGCTTGTCCGACGGCGGGTGACCCCTATCGGGACAAGCCGCGCCTGTACCTGGATCGGGCCGACTTCGAGGCACAGGTCGACAACGCTTTCATGCTCTTCGCGGACGACTCGATCGAGGGTCGCTGGCAGGGTGCGACCCACCGGCTGTCGCGCAACGGTGCGCTGGAGTACCGCTCGCCCGGTTTCACGGCACGCCTGGATGCGGAGACGCTCGCTCCTCTCGAGGTCACGGTCGCCGCGGGCACAGCCGACGGTACGCTCCTGTCCCTGCGGCCGGCCGCTGACCTGTACGTGCTGCTGCAGGGTCTGCGCCACTCCATGGCCCAGCTGCCGACGATGCCGAACGGCGCCGTGGCGAGTACGCGCGTGGGCCATCCCGGCTATCGCGAGTAGGTCAGCCAGCGGCACGCCAGACTCACGCGGCCACGCGATGCCCTCTGGCACGCGGCACCAGGGTCGAGTTGTTTCGTGATGCAACAGGCGCTTGACTCGCTACCCGTCGGCGGCGTCTTCGTGGTCTTCGCTCTCGTCTCGTTGGTCGTCTACGAGCTCGGGTAACGCATCGGGCGCTGGTGGCAGACGCGGACGCCGGACGAGAAGGAGGGCCCGACCGGGGTGCTCGTGGGCTCGCTGCCAGGGCTCATGGCCTTCATGCTGGCGATCTCCATGGGCATGGCCTCCGATCGCTTCGACGCGCGCCGAGGCCTGGTCCTCACTGAAGCCAACGCCATCGGTACGACGTATCTGCGGGCAGGGTACTTGCCTGAGCCTGCCTCCAGCCGGACTCGGGAGCTGCTGCGGGAGCACGCGCCGCTGCGGGTGGCCACGAGTGACCCAACCGTCGTATCGGCGCGCATCGCTCGTTCGAGCGAGATCCAGGATGAGCTCTGGGCGATCGCCGAGGGTCTCGCCAGGGAGGCGCCAGATTCGGACCTGCTGGCGGTCTACGTCGAATCCCTGAACGGCACCATCGATGTGAGCGAGACCCGCATCACCGCGGGCCTGTATGCGCGGGTGCCCGAGACCGTGTTGATCCTCCTGATCGTCGGCTCCGCCCTGACCCTGGGCATGGTTGGCTACAGCGCCGGCCTCACGCGCCGCCGCAGCCCTCTCACTGCCATCGTGATGATCGTGGTTCTGGGAGCGGTCATCACGCTCGTGGTCGATCTTGACCGGCCGCGAGACGGCTTCCTGGAGGTCAATCAGCAGCCACTCCTGGATCTGCAGGCGCAACTGGGACCTCCCTCCTCGGACTGAGGGCTGCCGTTGCACGGCACACGGCCGTGCGCTGTCCTGGGCGGCTACATCGGGACCTGCGGCACTTGTGCGCGGTGGTTGCCCTGGGCCATCCTTGTCGGCAGCGGGAGGCGATGACACGCGATCCGTTTACGTTGGCCGCCTGAGTCGCGCCGAGCCACTGGCGAACCCGGCCCGCGCAGACGTTGCCAAGGAGGCACCACATGCGCGCCCCACGGATCATCTCCTCCCTGCTCCTGGTCCTTTGCCTCATCGCTGCCCCGGCTGCGGGCGCGGTGGCGGCGACCGACACGCCCGGTGCCATCGCCCGAGTCGCGGGGATGCTCGACGTCCACCGTCTGCCCGGCGGCACCTTCGACGTCGAGGACCGCGTCTTCCAGTACCGCGGCTACCCGATGGCAGGCTCTGGTGTCCACGTGAGTGACCCACGCCTGGCCGGCTACATCCTGTCCGATTGGAACTGGGATGTGCAGGCTTCGGGAGACCAACCCATCCCGGCGTGGGGCAGCATCACCATCGCTGCCGCCGACGGCAACTGGCAGGGCGATTTCACGGGCATCCGCCAGAGTGACTTCCAGCCCGTCGGACTGCGAGCCATGCTGTTCGGCGATGGCGCCTACGAGGGATTGTGTGCCACGCTCGATATCTCCAGCGTCGGCCTCGCCCAGGCTGGCACGTGGGTGCTGGACGGTGTCGTGCACCCCGTGATGATGAACGGCTGACTGCGACTCCCGGCGCCGGCCACCGCGGGTCCAGACAGCGCCGGAACGTGGCCGGATCCGGCGTTGCCCGGCGTCGGCGTCACCTCCAGCGGGTGACGGCACAGGTCCTCCCCGTCGGGCCGGTTCGACGCGCCCGGAGAGCGATCGGGCGCGGCAGGGTATGCTTGCGCCTCACCTCGACGGGCGCCTCCGGTCCGCGCCCTGGTTGCTCAGACTGACCATCCCCCGAGTCCTCACGCCCTGACCGGCCCTCGCCACGCTGCGAGACGGGCCCAGTCAGGAGACACCTTGACCTTCTCTACCCTTGGGTTGCGACCCGAGTCCCTGCGCGCCGTCGGCGAGCAGGGCTACACCGAGCCGACGCCCGTCCAGGCCCAGGCCATCCCCATCATCCTCAGCGGTCGCGACCTGCTGGCCGGCGCCCAGACCGGCACCGGCAAGACGGCCGCTTTCGTGCTGCCCATGCTCGACGGGCTGCGGGCCCGCCGCGAATCCGGTCAGCGCAAGGTGCGCGCCCTCGTCGTGGTGCCCACGCGCGAGCTGGCCCTGCAAGTGGAGCAGAGCGTGCGCACGTACGGTGGCCGCCAGCCCGTCCGCTCGGTCGCCATCTACGGGGGCGTACGCATGGACCGGCAGGTGCGCTCGCTGCACAAGTGGCCGGAGATCGTCGTGGCTACGCCAGGACGCCTGCTGGACCACGTGCGACAGGGGACCATCGACCTGGGCACGGTCGAGGTCCTGGTCCTCGACGAGGCCGACCGCATGCTGGACATGGGCTTCATCCACGACATCCAGCGCATCCTCGAGCAGCTGCCGAAGGCGCGCCAGACGCTGCTCTTCAGCGCCACCTTCTCGCCGACCATCCGACGCCTGGCGGACGACCTGCTGCGTGACCCGGCGTCGGTCGATGCTGGCGCCCCGCAACGCAGCCGCGACACCCATCCGCCAGATCGTCCATCCCGTCGACAAGGCACGCAAACGCCAGCTGCTCGCGCACATGGTCCGCAGCGAGGGCGTGGGACAGGTGCTGGTCTTCACGCGCACGAAGCGCGGCGCCAACCGCCTCGCCGAGCAGCTCGGCAAGCGACGGTATCCGTGCCACGGCCATCCACGGCAACAAGAGCCAGTCGCAGCGGGTCCGGGCACTGGCCGCCTTCAAGAACGGCGAGGCGCAGGTGCTGGTGGCCACCGACATCGCGGCTCGCGGGCTCGACATCGAGGCGCTCCCGCACGTGGTCAACTTCGAGCTGCCGACCGTGCCGGAGGACTACGTCCACCGTATCGGCCGGACCGGCCGCGCCGGGCTGGAGGGCACGGCTATCTCGCTCGTCTCGGGCGATGAGCGCGTGCTCATGAGCGCCATCGAGAAGCTGCTCAAGCGCTCCATCGACCACGAGGTCGTGGCGGGCTTCGAGCCCAGTGCTGTCTACCGCCCTGAGCCCATCGTCACCACGCGGCCCCGACACGGTCGCAGCCGGACCCGGCACAGGGACGCCACGGTCCCGAACGGGTGGAGCGACGGCCCGCGGGCCGGCCCCAGCATCAGGCTGCCAGCCAGCCACAGGCTCGCCACGCCGGGTCGCACGCGCAGTTGCCCGGAGAGCGGATCTCGGGCGATCGTAGCGTGCGTGCCGAGCCGGGTCGACCGCGTGGTTCTCGCCCGCATGCCCCCAAGACGGGCCCGTCAGGTGGATGGTCCTCGCAGCACCGTCCTGACCGCAGGCGACGCGTCCAGGGCTGACAGCGGGCGCCTTACTCGGCCCCGGGTCGGCGCGTCACCGGGACAGCATCGGGATAGACCGCATCAAGCTCGTCAAGAAGCCGACGTTCATCCGGCCGCCGCAGCCACGTCCAGACCAGGTAGATGGCGATAGTGACGGTCCACAGCACGGCCACGAGCGGCACCCACGCCAGGATGTCACCAGATCGGGCTGACGACCGATCCAGTCGAGCGACAGGATGAGACCGCTGAGCCACAGGAGAGCGGCGCCCGCCGAGTAGGTCAGTGTGGCCGCACTCATGTGCGATAGCGGTCGCCGCAGATCGAGGGCGGCGACCTTGGGGCTGTCGGGAGCGTAGAAGTAGGCGGCCTCGAGACGGTGCGCGGCCGGGAGCCGGTCCGGCGTTCGCGTTGCCAGCGTCCGTTCGACCCACTCGGCATGCCGGCGGGCGAAGACCGTGTACCAGAACAGGTAGCTGGCCTCGATGAAGACGAACGGCACAAGGAACGGGATGAGCAATACGGCACCGCCGAGCGGTTCCCACAGTGACGCCACCAGGATGGCCAGCGCCGCCAGCGTGTACACGCGCATGTGAACGAAGAACAGTTGCGAGTAGCCGAAGAGCATGCCGCGCATCCGTTCGAGCTGGGCCTCGAGCAAGTGGTCGCCTCGGCTCGGAAGCGGTGGTCCGTGGCTGGTCTGACATGGCCGGCAGGATGTCACACGCGACGTTGCGGGCCACCTCGCCAGGCGCTCGAACGCTAGGCTTGGTCGACGACAGACCACCGACACGGGGGAACCACATGACCGTCTACGCCGACTACACCAGCGACGAGCAACGACTGCTGCGCGCCAGCCTGCAGGCCGCCGCCGTGGCCGTCTCAGCGGCCAGCCCCGGGCGCACGGAGGAGACCGTCAGCGAGGGCTACGCGGCCGCGCGTTCATCCTCGAGAGTGGGCCCGACTACGTCGCCAACACGCTCGTGACGTCGATGATCATGGAGATCGAGCGACGTCTGAAGCTCGGAGCAGCCGTTTCCTGACTACCTCGAGGTCGCTGTCCGCGGAGGGCGCCGGTGCTGCCGCGATGGAGGCTCTGCGCGCGGCTGCGGCACTTGCTCGACCAGACGCGCGACGCCTGAGGAGGCGGCGGGCTTCAAGGACTGGCTCCTGCGCATCGCCCGGTCGATAGCCCAGGCGGGCAAGGAGGACCAGGGGTTCCTGGGGCGTGGCGGCGTCCAGGTCAATGCTGCCGAGTCGGCCACCTTGAGTGAGATCGCCGCCGTCCTGGGTGTGGAGGCGCGACTGCCATAGCGATGGCTCAGCGCAGCAGCCGAGTCAGCCACGACCAGTGTCGCACGGCGTCGGCTGGGTCTACCGTGTCGGGGTAGGAGGACGCGAGGGCCTCCTCGATGCGGGCCTCGATGGCGCCGGTGAGCGCGCGGGCCTGGCGCAGCTCTGCGCGAGTGCCGGGCTCGGCCGGTCCCGACCAGGCGGGCCCCAACAGGCTCGCCGGCGTCGTGGGTGGGAGGATGTCCACGCTGATGCGCTTGCCGCGGTAGAGCTCCTCGGCGCCGCAGATGGCGACCGGGACGATGGGCGCGCCCGTGCGAAGGCACAGCAGCGCCGCCCCGGAGCGCATGCTGCCGGAGCTTGCAGGTGGGCCACCGACCCGGCCCTCGGCGAAGAGGGCCAGGACGCCGCCGGACTCGACGACCGCCTGCGCCGACCGCACGTGGACCTGATATCGGTACCGCCGCGCCAGACCGGCAGCAGGCCGCCGGTGTGGCGCAGCAGCCGTTCCTTCCAGCGGCGATCGAAGGCCGTCGCGCCCGAGCCCATGAACCAGGGGCGTGGTTCGAGCGGTAGTGCCTGGATCAGCAGCAGCGGGTCGATCCAGCTGCGATGCACCGCGCAGACCGCGATGTAGCCGCTCGCCGGCAGCGGTCGGTGCCCCGTATCCGAACGTGGATGCGGCCAAGGCCGAACAGGAACCAGCCAGCCAGGCGGATGAGCACGCGATACAGACGGGGCCGTCGGGCCGGGAGGGCGGCCGAGCCAGTCGATGCCCTCGAGCGGCGGGTGGTCGAGACTGTCGGCCAGACGCTGCGGCTGCCGGCTCGCTCGATGGTACGTCGCCGCCGCCGATCAGGCGTTCCAGATGCTCATGCGCAGCGTGGGCCTAAGGCGGATGCCCGGCTGGCCGTACGTATCTTCCGCCTCATGTCCGCGAGGCGCCTATCCTCGGGTGATGCGTCTCCGCGTCCCGGTCTTGCTCTTGAGTCTGCTGCTGTTCGGTGCTGTCTTCGGGGCCGATGGCCTCCCGCACGTCGCCGCCGGCTCCGCTGCCAGTCTGACGGTCGCGCGGCTCACCCTTCGACCCCGATGGCGACGGCCGGCGCGAGTCGGTCCGGCATCGAGCTGGACGTGGCGGAACCGGCCAGGCGTGGAGCTGCGCATCCACGACTTCGACGGACGTCGCATCAAGACGCTCGCCAGGGGCCTACGGCTCCCGATGGCCGTGGCAGCTGGATCTGGAAGGGCCGCGACGGCTCCGGTGCGCGCGTGCCCTTCGGGCCCTACCGGGTGAAGGCCACGGTCCGCACCGTCGGCGCCATCCTCAAGCGGGCGACCTGGGTCACGCGCGCCACGACGGGTGCCGTATCCGGTCCGCCCCGGGGCGGTCCTCGTCGCCATCGATCCCGGGCACGGTGGGCCGGCGGCCGGGCGCCGTGTGGAAGGGTCTCAAGGAGGACGACGTCAACCTCGACATCAGCCTGCGACTCGAGGCCATGCTCAAGGGCGCCGGCCTCGACGTGGTCATGACGCGGCGCACCGACCGCAACGTCAGCCCCGTGGGCAAGGACCTCAACTTCGATGGTCGCTACACGCGCGCTCGACGAGCTCATCGCGCGCAACGACGTGGCCAACCAGGCGCGCGCCGACATCCACCTCGCGCTGCACAACAACGCCAGCGCCTGCCACTGCACGCGCGGCACCGAGATGTACACGCACTTCCGGCCGCAGCTGGTCACCCGAAGGGCGGAAGCTGGCACGGTTCCTGCTCGACGAGCACCTCGTGCACCTGACCGCCAGCGACCGGCTACCGGCCCCAGCGACGTGGCGTGCCGCATCCACCCTTCAAGGCGCTCAAGCCCTATCACCCGGGGCCATGCCCCGGCCGTCGCTGCAGCCGTCGGTGCTGGGCGAATCGCTCTTCCTCGACTGGCCATCCGAGCATCGCATCCTGGGTCGACGCTCCGGACGGACGGCCATCGCCGCGGCCTACTTCGACGGCATCGCTCGCTACCTCGCCTGGCGTCCCGTACGGGCTGCGCTACCAGGTGCTCGATGCGCCGCAGCGTGGCGGCCGGGCGTGGCACGGGCGTCACGCTCCGCCTGACCAACAGTGGCAACCGCACCAGCTCCGGCTGGCGGCTGGTGGCCCGCGTCGTGCAGAAGGTGCCGCGATACGACGGTCGCCCCGGCGTGGAGACGTCGTGGCCAAGGTCGCCGCTGCCCGACGGTCTTGCTCCGGGCCAGTCGGTCGAGTCGACTGCCGGACGGCATCCCGATGCCCGCACGCGCGGGCGAGTGGCTGCTGAAGCTCGACGTCGACTTGCCCGGTGGCGACGCACTGTCGAAGCACGGCGTGGTCGGGCCACAGCTCGCGAGTCGTGACGACCGATACCTAGGCAGCCGTCCGGCACGACCCGACAGGCATCGATGATCTGCTCGCAGCGACGCGCGCTCGGGCACGCCGCGTCCGTCTCGAGCGCGTCCAGCGCATCGTAGTAGGCCTCCCAGGCCGCACGTTCCCGCGCAGCCTCCGCGCCACGACCCGGGTCGCCGTCGGTGTCGAGCGCCTCGCCACGCGGCGGGTGCCCTCGACGGCGTACTCGCGTGCGTCATCGGTCTGGCCGCTGCCGAAGAGGCGCAGCGTGCGCAAGGCCAGTCGCAACAGCACCAGCGTCTGCGGGATGTCGCGAGACGAAGCCGCCGGTGAAGGGGTCGAGCAGGTGGTGGGCGGCTCGCCGTCGCTGCCATCTCCGACGAGCGCGTCGACGTAGGCGGAGAAGACGAGGATGCGGACGTCGTCGCCGATGAGCTTGCTGATGTGTGCCGCCGCCATGGCCTGGCCGGCGAAGGCCTCCTTGTCGTGACGCATGATGAGGCCGGCCGCGTGGGCGTAGGCGAGCCGCGTACCGGGGCGTCCGAGTGCTGAGAGCAGGTAGGCCTGGTCCTCGGCTCGACCGACCCAGCTCGGCGTGAAGGGCCGGTAGGCGGCGCAGCGCATCCACGCGGATGCCGTTGGTGCCGCCGGTGACGTGGATGCGCTCGAGCGCCGGGTCGATGCCATCGATGGCAGGTGCCGTCGTAGCGCTCCATCATCTCGGCACGCGTCGAGATGGACTGCGGCAGGGCGCTGAAGAAGACGTGCTCGTCCGAGGCTGGGGAGTCGGTCAGGGATGGGCACGTCGGGCGTGAACAGCCCCTGCGCGATGTCCCGCTCGTTGACGAGGGCGCCGGCGAGCATGCCCAGCTCCAGCTTCGTGCCACCTGCATCGCGTGCGGCGGCACCCCAGAGCGGACGTGCACAGGTGCTCGAACATCGTGCGCCCGGTCTCGGCGCGCAGGGCACGTCCTGAGGGAAGACCTGGTCGAGATCGATCTTGAAGGTCGCCCGGACCGCAGGGTCGATGGCGACGTGCCAGAGCGCCAGGACGGCCTTGAGGAAGCTGTAGTGGCGTCCGTAGTGGCCATCGACCCCGACCACCTGGTGAAGAGCCGCTCGCCGCACCGCTGTCCGGCTCCGCCTAGTGCCGGCACCAGCACCTCATCGACGAGCCGCCGCGTGTCGGCCTCGGTGATGACCACGACGTCGAGATGCCGCAGCCTGCCCTCGCGTGCCAGCTCGGCCTCGACGTAGCGCCGTGCGATCGGCGCCCAGACCGTCGTGGGTGACGCTGACCGAGAGCAGACACGTCACCCGGCCGGCCGGGCCTCCGCCGCGATGGCCGCATCCAGCCCGCGCAGGCCGTACAGCAACTCGTTGGCGGCGGGCTCGACGCCGATCTGGATGGGGTGGTCGAACCAGTAGCGCTGCGGCTCGCCGCGGCAGCCGCCGGATGGCCGCGCGCAGGTCCGCGGGGTAGGGGAGAGCATCGATGTCGGTCGCCGCGTCGGGCACGGTCAGGAGCACGTTGGAGGTGAACAGGACCTCGCGTGCCGGGTCGCTGATGGGGTCCGGCGCCAGCCGCTCGATCTCGACGGTGCGACGTGCGCGCAGCTCGGCGATGCGCTCCTCCTCGTGACCACGGATGCCGACCGCCTGCGGGAAGAAGGCACGCCAGATGGCCTCGGCCACCGCCTCGCTCGATTGCGGCGTCGAGCGCCCTGCTGCTCTCATGCCAGCGCTGCTGCGAGCATCGGGTCGCGCTGGAAGGCCGTCTCCAGCTCATTCGTGATGCGTCGCAGGCCGTCGCGATAGAAGATCTGCCTGCTCGGATCGCCTCCGCGGGTGGGTCGGACAGGATGGCGGCGGCGCGGTGGTAGTCCGGGTGGGCCGGGCCGCAGGCGGCGACCAGGAACGCGGCTGCGACCCGGGCGACGGGGTCAGCAGCATCGTCCAGCCACTGTGCTGCATGGAGGATGGGCAAACCAGCAGTGGTGGCCCCGGGATCGAGCATCCGGCCGAGCAGGGAACGAGTCGCGGGTCGATCTGGGACTCCTTGAGTATGGCTGGGCGGGAGTGGCCGTCGTCTCGGCAGCCACGCGCAGCATGCCACGGATGGCGTGGCCGTCGACGCAGCCACGGCCGGCACGGTCGTGGACGTCCGCCGTCGATACGGGCGCTCGTCGCCTCTACGAGTGTCACGGTTTCCGGCCCGTCGAGTCCGCTGACGGCAGTGGCAACGAGGAGAGCCAGCCAGACATCCGCTACCGTCTGGCGGCCCCGCTGAGCGTCTTGGCCGGGCCTGCTACGGTGTGCGCACGATGACAGGCGCATGACCATCAGGCGATCGACCATGCCGAGGGCGTCGCGGCCGTGCTGCTGCTCCTCGCGCGACCGCCGCCAGCGGCTCCGCCTACGGCGCCGAGGAGCCACGACGTCGCTGGGCCGCTTCTCCATCGAGTCCGAGGCCGGCGGTGCGGTCTGGGCCTTCCAGCCCGAGCGGCGTTCTCGTCGTCACCGGGCCCGGCGACATCAGCCTCGCAGGGCACGTGGGTCGCCGCCGCGGGCGAGCGCGACTTCGATGCCACCGTGGACGTCACGGTCAGCGGCCAGGTGCTCGACGTGCTGGGCCAGGTCTCGCCCGATGGCGACATGGTCGCGGTCTACGTGGCCGCCACCGAGCCGAGCCGGCCGGACGACTGGATCCCTGGCCGCCCGAGTCCCGCCTCATCGGTCGAGCGCTTCGGCATGATCGCCGACCCGAGCGCTTCAGCCGAGCCGCCACCCGCTCGACTGCGAGCGCCCCGAGTGGGTCGATGGAGCCGTCGACTGGGATCGCTGTGACGCCGACCCTGCTGACCGAGCGCCGAGCTCGAGCACTCGTTCCGGGTCCGCGTCGCCCGGCTTGACCTGGGCTGCTATCATTGGGCATATGCCTAAGGCAAACGCCCAAGTGAACGTCGTACCGCGAGCAGTCCCGGAGAGGCGACTCGCGCCGCGTCTGCTCGACGGCGGCGGCGACCCTGATCGCCGAGCGCGGATGGGGCTCGGTCACGACGCGAGCGGTCGCCGAGCGGGCCGGTGTCAACCAGGCGCTCGTGCACTACCACTTCGGGAACATGGACACTCTGCTGCGCGAGGCCGTCGTGGCCCGCCTGGAGCCCGAGATCGGGGCGCTGGTCGACGAGCTGCTCGACGACCGGCCGTTCCCGAGTCATCGGGCGCGCGCATGCGCCTGCTCGATCGTTTCGACCTGCGGTACCGAGGTCGGCGTGCTGATGGCCGAGGCGCTGCTGCGGGCGACCCGCGACGAGCGCATGGCCGAGGCCATGGGCGGCTTCGTGGGGTCGTGGGCAAGCCATGCTCGAGCCTCGCCTCGTGACCGCCCAGGAGCGCGGCGTGGTGCGCGACGACGTCGATGCCCGCGGCACTGGCTCGGTCGCTGGCGGCGGTGCTCGATGGCTTCCTCATCCAGCGCATGGCCGACCCCGACCTCGACTCCGATGCCATCGCCGACACGATCGCGAAGCTGCTCGAGCCGCAGGAAGGAGTCGACCATGAGCACCACCGCTGCCTTGACCGACGCGCCGGCGCGGTCCTCGGCCGAGCCGGTCATCCGCCTCGATGACGTCGACAAGACGTTCGGCGAGGGCGAGCTGGCTGTCCACGCGCTGCGCGACGCCACACTCGAGATCGAGCGGGGTCAGTTCGTCGTGGTGCTGGGTCCGAGCGGGTCGGGCAAGACCACGCTGATGAACGTCATCGGCGGCATCGAGCCGGCCACGGCCGGCACCGATCTGGTCGATGACGGTCGAGGTGCGCGGACTCGGCGAGTCGCGATCTGACCGAGTACCGCCGACGGCTGGTGGGCTTCGTCTTCCAGTTCTTCAACCTCATCCCGACTCTGACCGCCGTCGAGAACGTCACCCTGGTCGGGGAGCTCGTCGGCGCCGGTGAGGCTGATGCCCTGCGAACCCTTGAGGCGGTCGGCCTGGCCGACAAGGCTGATCGCTTCCCGAGCCTGCTCTCGGGGGGTGAGCAGCAACGGGTGGCCATCGCCCGAGCCCTGGTGAAGCGGCCCGCGGTGCTGCTCCTCGACGAACCGACCGGCGCGCTCGACCTGGAGACCGGTCGGCAGGTGCTGGGCGTGCTGCGGCATGCGGCGACGTCGTTCGACTCGACGGTCCTGCTCGTGACGCACAACTCCGCCATCGCGCGCATGGCCGATCGGGTCGTCCACCTGCACTCCGGCGCCGTCGTCGAAGACCGCCTCCAGCGCGAGCCGCTCTCGGCCCTGGAGCTGCAGTGGTGAGCCTCTTGTCGCGCGCGCTGTGGCGTGATCTCCGGCGTCGACCGGCACAGTTCCTCTCCGTCAGCCTGGTCATCGCGCTCGGTGTCGGCCTCTTCACCGCCTCGTTCGATGCGTACCTCAACCTCTCCGGGTCGTACGAGCAGATGTATCGCGTGACCCGCTTCGCGCATGTTTCGGCGATCGGTGGACAGGCAGAGCAGGTCCTCGCGGCAGGTGATCAGATGCCCGGACTGGTGGCTGCGGTGTCCCGCACCGTGGCGGATGTGCCGATCCTCGCGCGCGAGGGCCACAGCCTGCTCGGAAGAGCGATCGGGATGCCGCCCACGGGTCATCCGGCCGTCAACGACATCCAGATCATCGAGGGCACGACGGTCGACGTTGGCGATCCCGTCGGTGTCGTCGTCGAGCAGCACATGGCCGACCACTTCGACTATGCGGTCGGGGACACCTTCGCTATCGCCACCCCCGCCGGTTGGAGCACGGTCGAGGTGCGCGGCGTGGCCGCCTCGCCCGAGTACCTCTGGCCGGCGCGGAGCCGCCAGGAGATCCTGGTGCTGCCCGATGACTTCGGCGTCGTCTTCGCGCTGGAGTCATTCGTCCGGTCGCTGGCTCCGGACGCCCAACGCGAGGAGGTGCTCTTCCGCCTCGCCGATGACGCATCGGCCGCGGACATCGAGCGATCACGCGCCCTCGTGCTCAAGGCTGGAGCCACCGATGCCTACACCATCGACGAGCAACCCTCCAACGCGGCCCTGCAGGAGGATGTCTCCGGCTTCGCCGAGATGTCCGTCATGTTCCCGGCGTTCTTCCTTGTCGCGGCGGCGTTCGCGACCTACGTCCTGCTGGGCCGCATGATATCCGCACAGCAGGCCAACATCGGCACGCTGCGAGCGTCCGGCTTCGCCTCCCGCACGGTCCTCTGGCACTACACTGCGATCGGCCTGTTCGTGGGCGCCTTCGCCTCGATCGTCGGCGTGCTGCTTGGGGCCCTGCTCGCAGAGGGCATCACGCGTCTCTACACCAGCGCGCTGAGCATCCCCCTGGCCGTGGTGGAAGTGCGTCCTGCCACCATCGCCATGGGTGTGCTCACCGGAGTGGCGACCGGCCTGCTGGCGGCATTCCTGCCTGCGCGCGCGGCCAGCAGGATCCCACCGGCGGCCGCCATGCGCGGCCTCGTGCCTGCCGGCGGTGGCGGCGCATCCATGCTCGAAGGCCTCGTCCCACCACTACGCCGGCTGCCCGTCCGCTGGCTGGCAGCCCTTCGCGGCCTGGGTCGGTCACGTCGCCGCAGCGTCTCGACGGTCGTCGGCGTCGTGCTGGCGACGATGCTCATCATCGTCTCGTGGGGCTTCGTCGACACCATCGACACGTTGCTGGACCGGCAGTTCGTGCGCATCGAGCGGGATGACGCCGAGCTCCATATCGCGGGCGTCCCGGCCGCCGACGTGGCTGCCGACGTGGGGAGGGTCGACGGCGTGGATGACGTCGAGATGGCGCTGACGGTCCCGGTCTCGATCTCCACGGCCGAGGGCTCCTACACCACCACGTTGACAGCGCTGGAGCCGGGGGCGCAGCTGCACGTCCTCGTCGGGACGGATGGGTCGACACTGCCGGTCCCCAGCGACGGCGTCGTGCTGGGTCAAGCATTGAGGCGGGACCTCGGTATCGATGTCGGCGACGTCGTCAGTCTCGAGGTCGCGGGCAAGATGAGGCTGGAGGCGGTGCCCGTCGTGGCCTTCGTCAACGAGCCACTGGGCACCTTCGCCTACACATCGTTGCCCTACGCGGTGTCCGCCATCGGCGAGGCACTGGGGGGACTGGCCTCGCCTGGGGAGACGCCGGCCAACCTGCTCATGCTGACCTTCGACGAGGGCGTGACCGCCTCGGAGATGCGGGCCCCGCTGAGCGCCGTCCATGGCGTAGAGGCGTTCGTCGACGCCCATGCGCTGTACGACCTGGTGCGGGAGTACATGAGCCTGTTCTACGTCTTCGTCGGCGTGATGATCGTGCTCGGCGGCGTGCTGGCATTCGCGCTGATGTACAACACCCTGTCGGCCAACATCTCCGAGCGCCAGGGCGAGCTCGCCGTGCTGCGGACCCTGGGCCTCTCGCGCCGCATGATCGGCTCGATGGTGACCGGGGAGAACCTGCTCCTCACCCTTGTCGGTCTGGTCCCGGGCCTGATCCTTGGGTGGGTCCTGGCGTGGGTATTCATGGCCACCTTCAGCTCGGACATGTTCACGTTCGAACTCCACATCAACCCCCGTACCTTCGGGCTCACCGCCCTGGCCATCCTCGTCGTGGGCCTGTTGTCCCAGTGGCCAGCGCTACGCGCCGTGAGCCGCCTCGACCTGGGCCAGATCGCTCGCGAGCGCTCGTTCTAGGGAAGCGGTCCGGCCGACCTGCGTGGGTGGGACCAACGGCACGAGGGGTCCTGTGCGCGCCCTGATACCCTCGAGGGCGACACTGCTCACGAGGGTGGCCTTGTAGCGTCCGGGAGGGCGTGGAGGGGGAGCAGGTGTCGCCTGTCTCTCCGCACCGAACACAAGGAGCTCCATACCCCCATGACGCAGCTTCGTTCGCTCGTCCTGCTTCGTGCCGCCACGGCAGCGGCCCTCTGCCTTGCTGTCGTGGGCGCTCCGGTGTCGGCCGAGGATGCCAGCCCGGCCGTGCTCGCACCCGTGGAGGGTAACGTCACGCTCTACACGTCGGTCACGCAGGACACCGTTGACGCGGTGCTGGCAGCCCTGTCCAGGGTCCACCCCGACCTGGAGGTGGAGGTCTTTCGCGCTCCGACCGGGGAGCTTGATGCACGTATCGCCACGGAACAGCGCATCGGCGGGATCGGTGCCGACCTGCTGTGGCTGACGGACCCACTCTCGATCCAGCAGTACGAGGCTGACGGCTTGCTCGCGCCGCTCGAGGGTGACACCTTCGACGCCGTGCCCGAGGCGTTCCGGGGCCAGACCTTCGTGGGCACGCGTCTGCTGAACCTGGTCCTCGTCGCGGGGGAGGGTCTGGAGCCGATGCCGGTCAGCTGGGAGGACCTGGCCGATCCGGCGTACGCCGGTCGCGTCGCCATCCCCGATCCCGGCTTCGCCGGCTCCGCTTTCGCGGCGCTTGGGTACTTGGCGACAGCCGAGGGCTACGGCATGGAGTTCTACCAGCGACTCAAGGACAACGGGGTCGTCGTGGTGGCCTCGCCGGTGGACGTGCTGACGGGTGTGGCCGAGGGCAACTTCGATCTCGGGATCACGCTCGACAAGCTCGTCCGCGATGCCAGCGCGAAGGGCTCCCCCATCGAGCTGGTATGGCCCGAGCCTGGTGCCGTCGCGGTCTTCAGCCCGGTCGCTGCCGTGGCTGCCAGCGATGATCTGGTCGCCGCGCAGGCGCTGCAGGCGTTCCTGGTCTCGGTGGAGGGGCAGGAAGCGATCGCCGGCACGGGTTGGCAGCCGGTGCGGGCTGATGTCGACTGGCCGTACCAGGGCGCGGTCGTGTCTCCGGATTGGGCCCAGCTGTACGGCAGCCAGCAACAGCTGTTGGAGGATTACGACGCCGTCTTCGCTGACTGACATCGATGCGACGGCTGCCACGCCGGGGTCGACGCCGCTGATGCGGCGCGCTCCGCTCGCCGCGCTTGTCATCGCCGCCGGGCTGCTGGTGCTGGTGCCGCTGCTGGTGCTGGTGCGGACCGCCCTCGAGGAAGGCCTTCGGCCACTGCTGGAAGCGGTCGCCGCGGCTGCACCCTCCGTGGGGGCATCCGTCTGGACCAGCCTGGCCGCCACCGTCCTGGCGCTTGCCATGGGCACCGCCTTCGCGGTCCTCACCGAACGTTCCGATGTTCCCGGCCGCCGGGGTCTGCGCGTGGCCATGCTCGTGGCGCTGATCGTGCCGGGCTACGTGGCGGCCCTGGGCTGGCTCGCCGCCTACGGTCCTGGCGGGCTCGCTCGATGACACGCTCGGACTGGCGGCGCCGGCATTGCTGGGGCCCCTCGGCGTCATCCTGGTGATGGGCGTGGAGGCGTCACCCATCGTCTACCTCGTCGTGGTGGCGGGCCTGGTCAGCCGAGCCCAACCTGACCTCGAGCGAGCCGCGCGCGCCTCCGGCGCGGGGCCACTGGATACCTTCCGCGCCATCACCTTGCCGTTGCTGACACCGGTGCTCGCTGGCGCTGCTGCCATCGCCTTCGTGTTGAGCGTGACCTCCTTCGGGGTGCCCGCGGTGCTGGGGATCCCGGCCGGGTTCACCACCATGACGACGCGTATCTACCGCGACCTCGCGTTCTCATCGGACGACGTGTCGTTCGTCAGCGCCATCGGTCTGGCCATCGTCCTGGCGGTCGGGGCTGCCATCGTCATCGCCATCGCAGACCGATTGCTCGAGCGCCGACGGACCACGCTCTCGGGTGCCTTCGGTGGCCCGGCCGGCAGCAGTGCTCACGGGGACCGCGCCGGAGCGGCAGGGCCCGGCATGCCCCGAGCGATCGTCGGCCGGGGTCGGGTCGGACGTGCGCTCATGGCTGGCCTGCTGGCATGGCTGACGGTGATCCTGGTCGTCGCCCTGCCGCTCATCGGCCTGCTCGTCACGGCCCTGACACGGGCTCCGGGTCTGGCCCCGGTCCCGGCCAACTGGACCCTGGACAACTTCCTCGAGGTGCTCGATGCACGCACGCTCGAGGCCCTTGGGAACAGCGTCGTACTGGCGACTGCGGCTGCATTCGGTGTCGTCCTCCTGGCCGCGCTGGCGGTGCTGGCGCGACGTGGGCGCGGTGCGGGACTCACGGGCGGCATGCTGGGCCTGACCTTCGCGCTACCCGGCTCGACGCTGGCCGTGGCCGTGCTCCTGGCCTACGGCGTGGCACTGCGCGACACGCTGCTCATCATCCTGGTGGCGTACCTGGCGAAGTTCTGGGCGCTGGGTCATCGGCCGGTGGCGGCGGGTCTGGACGGCATCCCGGCGGACAGCTACCGAGCGGCTCGTATCTCGGGTGCGGGCACCTGGACGACCACGCGCACCGTGGTGCTGCCGCTGCTGCGCCCGATGATCCTCGTCGGCGGGCTCGTCGTCTTCATGTTCGCGCTGCATGAGGTGACCATGTCCAGCCTGCTGTACGGCCCCGGCTCCGCCACACTGGCCGTCGTGGTGCTCAATCTTCAGCAATACGGCGACCAGGGCCTGACGGCGGCGTTGGCACTGGTGCTGGCCGGCATCGTGGCCCTGGCTGGGCTGCCCCTGTTGGGCCGCAGTAGCCTGCTGGAACGGACCGGTTGGCGCCGGTGACGGTCGCGCCGGCCGTGGTCGCACGCGGAGTGCGCGTGGACTACGGTGAAGCTTCAGCCGTGCGTGGCGTCGACCTTGTCGTACAGCGAGGGGAGACCATGGCGCTGCTGGGTCCGTCCGGCTCGGGCAAGACGACGCTGCTCTACGCGCTGGCCGGATTCCTGCCGCTCGCCGCCGGCGAGATCCATCTCGACGGACGGCTCGTCGGTTCGGTCTCTGTCAGCACGCCGCCCGAGCAACGCCCGGTGGCCATGGTCTTCCAGCACTACGGCCTGTGGCCGCACATGGACGCCATCGACACCGTGGCCTTCCCACTCCGCCGTGCCGGGCAGGGGCGAACCGCTGCGCGTGGACACGCTGCGGAGCTGCTGGAGCAGCTGCGCATCGGCCACCTGGCCGGGCGGCACCCGTCGGAGCTGTCGGGCGGCGAGCAGCAGCGCGTGGGGCTGGCTCGCGCCCTCGCTCGCCGACCCGCCGTCTTCCTGCTGGATGAACCGACCGCGCACCTTGACACCGTCCTCAAGGCGGAGCTGCAGGCCGAGCTGGCGACCCGGGTCCACGCGGACGGCTCCGCTGCCATCCACGCGACCCACGACGTCGAGGAGGCCCTGGCGGTGGCTGATCGCGTGGCGCTGCTGCGCGACGGGGCCGTGATACAGGTGGACCGCCCACGCGACGTCTATGCCCGACCGGTGGATGAGTGGGCGGCGCGGCTGACGGGACCGGCGTCGTTCATCGAGGGCTCCGTCGAGGCCCAAGGGGCGGATGGAGCGGGGCGCTACCTGGTGCGACCCGACTGGGTCCGCTTCGAGGGGCCGTTGGCAGCCCGGGTCGAGGACGTGCGCTATCGCGGCAGTCACACCGACTACCGGCTGGCCACCGTCATGGGGCAGCTGTTGGTGCGCGAGCCCGGGCCGGCTCGTTTCGGCACCGGCGCCGAGACCAGCTGCGTCGTCGATCGCGTCTGGCGCATGCCGACGCCTCGATGAGCGACGCCTGCCCCTATCCTGTACGGCGATGGCGATGACACGCGAACAGACCGGCATCTCTGCAGCTGAACAGGCCTACCTGCTGGCCATCCGCCAGTCGCGCGGCGGCCCGCCCCTGAGCGCGGCCGACCTGGCACGCCGGATGCGCGTCTCACCGCAGGCGACGAGCGAGATGCTGCGCCGCCTCTCCAGCTCCGGCCTCGTCATCATCGGCGAAGGTCGCCACGTGGAGCTGAGCGCCAAAGGCACCGCTGAGGCGGATGCCATCTACCGGCGGCATGCGCTGGCCGAATGGCTGCTGGCGTCCGTGCTGGGCATCCCGTGGGCAGAGACCGACCCCGAGGCCGTGCGACTGCAGGCACACATCTCGCCACGCGTGGAGGCGGCGCTCGACGAGCTGCTGGGCCATCCGGAGATCTGCCCGCACGGCAATCCCATCGACGAGGCCGCAGCTCGCCGACGCCCTGCCGGCACCCTGCTCAGCGAGGTCCCTTCCGGCGACCACGTGACCATCTACCGCATCACGGAGGCGGCCGAGGACGACACCGGGCTGGTGTCCTACCTTGAAGCGCGCGGCCTGCGGCCCGGAGCGCAGGTGACCATCCTGGCTCGGTCCGACTCGACCGATTCATCGACGGTGGAGGGTCCGCTGGGTCGGGCCACCCTGGGTCTCCGGCCGGCGAGCCTCATCCGCGTCCTGTTGGGCGACCCAGACCCGGCCCTGTTCCATCACGTACCCAGCCGCGCCGGCTGAGACGCCTCAACCGCGAAAGGAGTCGGCCACATGCTGGTCGTGATGTCGGTCAGCGCGACCGAAGAAGAGGTTCAGGCGGTCCGCGATCACATCGAGGCCGACGGGCTCACCCCGCACGAGAGCCACGGTGAGGAGCGCGTCGTCATCGGCGTCGTCGGAGACGTGGGCCTGCGCAAGGAGCAGGTCATGAACCACCTTGCGGGGCTGCCAGGGGTGGAGTCGGTCACGCCCATCAGCAAGCCCTTCAAGCTGACCTCGCGCGAGTTCCACCCGCACGAGACCATCATCAGCGTCGGAGGCACCACCATCGGCGGTGGCTCGCTGACGGTCATGGCGGGCCCCTGTGCCATCGAGAGCCGCGATCAGCTCTTGCGCACGGCCGACGCTGTCGCGGCCGCCGGAGCCACCATCCTGCGGGGCGGCGCCTTCAAGCCGCGCACGAGTCCGTACAGCTTCCAGGGGCTGGGCATGGAGGGCGTGCGCTTCCTGGTCGAGGCACGCGAGCGGACCGGTCTGCCCGTCGTCACCGAGGTCATGGAGCCCAACCAGGTGGAGGCGGTGGCGCTCCATGCCGACATCCTGCAGATCGGCGCGCGCAACATGCAGAACTTCCCGCTGCTGATGGCGGTCGGCCGGGTGCAGAAGCCGGTCATGCTCAAGCGTGGGATCTCGGCGACGGTCGAGGAGTGGCTCATGGCCGCCGAGTACATCGTCAGCTCCGGCAACCCGCAGGTCATCCTCTGCGAGCGCGGCATCCGCACCTTCGAGACGTACACCCGCAACACGCTCGACCTTGCCGCGGTGCCGCTGCTGCGCAAGCTGACGCACCTGCCCGTCATCGTCGATCCGTCTCACGCGACCGGCAAACGCTGGCTGGTGCGGCCGATGGCCGTGGCCGCCGTGGCGGGTGGGGCGGACGGCATCATGGTGGAGGTGCATCCCGATCCCGACGATGCCTTGTCCGACGGCGAGCAGTCACTCACCCTCGGCCAGTTCGAGGAGCTGGCGCCGGTCCTGCGCACGGTCCACCAGCAGGTGGCAGGTCTCTACAGCGCCGAGGCGTAGCGGCTGGGGCGCGCGGCTACGACGATATCGGCGCCCGCGTCAGTGGCCGCGCTCGCCTCGAACGTAGGGCAGGCCCAGTGAGGCCGGCGCGCCGATGCGTTTGCGGTTGGCCTCGCGCGCCGCGATGATCAGCACGAAGATGACCATGGCGTAGGGCAGCATGCCCAGGAAGAACGTCGAGGGCTGGTACTCGTGGAAGATGTTGGGGATGCCGAAGAAGTCCTTCGGTCCCTGCATGTCGATCGTCAGGCGGAAGATGAAGGCGACCATGTAGGCGCCGAAGGCCGTACGCAGCGGCTTCCACTGGCCGAAGATGACGAGCGCCACCGCGATCCAGCCCTCGGTCGTCACCGTGACACCGGCATGCCAGCCAGGTACGAGGGACATGGTGATGGTCGCCCCGGCCAGACCGGCGAGCGCGCCACCGAGCATGGTGTAGGCGTAGCGCTGGCGATAGACGTTCACGCCCAGCGCGTCGGCGGCGCTGGGTTGCTCACCGACGGACCGCAGGTGTAGACCTGGTCGAGTGCGGAAGATCCAGACAGAAACGATGGGCACGAGCAGGTAGCCGACGTAGACGAGGATCGACTGGTCGGTGAAGAAGACGCGGCCCACGAACGGGATCTGCGACACCAGTGGGACCGTCAGCGTGGGCAGCAGGGCCGGACTGCTGGTCGGCAGCCCGTCGCCGGCCACGAGTGCGAGCCCGGTCCCCAGGAACGTCAGGGCCAGGCCCGACACGATCTGGTTCGCCTGGAGGTGGATGGTCATGATGCCGTGGAGGCCCGCCAGCGATGCGCCCGCGACCATGGCCATGGCGAGGCCGACCCAGGGGTCGATCTCCGTGCCTACCTTGAAGCCGACCAGGGCGCCAAGGAACATCATCCCCTGGACGCCGAGGTTGATGATCCCGGAACGCTCGGTGAACAGCTCCCCGATGGCGGCGAGCAGGAGCACCGTGCCGGAGGCGATGCCAGCCGCCAGCGCCAGCTCCAGGTTCACTGCCGCACCACCCGCACGCGGTAGCGCAGGAAGACGTCGCTGGCAACGACGCAGAAGAGCACGATGCCCTGGATCATGGCGGGGATACCGGCTGGTTGGATCTCACGGCCCGCGAGGATGAGGGCGCCGAAGGCGATGGCCGCGACGATCACGCCCAGCGGGTTGAAGCGCGCCAGGAAGGCCACGATGATGCCGGTGAAGCCGTAGCCCGGCGAGAAGTTGTCCTGCAGTCGGTGGACCACGCCGCTGATCTCAGTGGCGCCGGCCAGGCCGGCAAGCGCGCCCGAGATGAGCATCACCAGGATGATGGTGCGGCCGATGTCGATGCCAGCGTAGCGCGCGGCGCGGGGGTTGTCCCCGATGAGTCGGATCTCGTAGCCCTTGCGCGAGCGGTTCAGGAAGACCCAGACGATACCGGCCGCGATGACGGCGAGGATGAAGCCAAGGTGGACCGTGAGCCCGGAAAACTCCGGGAACGCGCTGCCGTAATCGGTCAGGCGGGGCAGCCACGCCTCGCGTGGGAAGCGGATCGACATCTGGAAGCCACCGTCGCTCCATGGGCCGAAGACCCAGAACTTCACCCACTCGAACGAGATGTAGACCAGCATCAGCGTGGTGATGATCTCGTTCACGTTGAGCCGCGCACGCAGCCAGCCGGCGATGCCTGCATACAGCGCGCCGGCGGCGATGCCGGCGACCATCATCAGCGGCAGGTAGACGAAGCTGGGCGTGCCCTCGGGCAGCACGCCCACGAGCACGACGGCCGACGCGCCCCAGGCGCCCATCATCAGTTGGCCCTCTGCGCCGATGTTCCAGAGGCGCATGCGGAAGGCGACAGAACAGGCGAGGCCAGTGAAGATGAGCGGTGTGGCCTTGACCAGGGTGTCCGAGAGCACGCCGACGCTGCCCAGGGACGAGCGCACGATGTGCGCGTAGGCGCCGACCGGGTCGCCGCCGATGAGCCAGATAAGCACGGCGGAGATGACCAGGGCCACGACGAAGGCGCCGATGGTGAGAGCCGCGCCCAGGCCGCGAGGTGTCTCCAGCCGCCGCTCGAGGTGCACGCCGAATGGCAGCAGATGCCGCCGGGATGCGGTCGGCGCGCTCACGGACGGAGGGGCTCGGCGGTGATGGCGTCGACGAAGGTGCCGGTCATGAGCAAGCCCAGGTTCCCGATATCAGCCTCCGCGGCCACGACCGGCTCGCTGATGCGCCCCTCGTAGATGACGGCCACCCGGTCGGCCAGCATCAGGATCTCGTCGAGATCCTCGCTGACGAGCAGCACGGCCGTGCCGGCAGCGCGCTGGTCCAGCAGCAGCTTGTGCACGGTCTCGATGGCGCCGACGTCCAGTCCCCGGGTGGGCTGGACCGCCACCATCAGGCCCGGCTCCGAGCTGATCTCACGGGCCAGGATCAGCCGCTGCAGGTTGCCGCCCGACAGCAGCCGCGCCTCCGTGTCGACCGAGGGGGCGGAGACCTCGTAGGCATCCTTGAGCCCCTGCGCCCGGACTCGAGCGACGCTCGAATCGATGGTCCAGCCATGGCCGATGGGCTCGCTGCGATAGGACTTCATGATGAGGTTGTCCGTCAGCGAGAGGTTGGGCGCGCTGCCGATGCCGGTGCGATCCTCCGGCACGTGGGCCACGCCGGCGTCGATGGCTTCGCTGACCGGCCGGTTGGCCAGCTCCCGACCGTTCACGGTGATGCTGCCGGTGCACGGGCGCAGGCCGGTGATGACCTCTGCCAGCTCCGACTGGCCGTTGCCCGCGACGCCGGCCAGGCCGATGATCTCGCCGGCACGGATGGTGAGGTTGACCCCATCGAGGGCGGTGATGCCGCGGTCGCTGATGGCCCTCACATCAGTCAGTCTCAGGACCGTCTCGCCGGCCTCGCGTTCCTCCTTCGGCAGCGTCTCGAGGAGCTCGCGCCCGACCATCAGCTGCGCCAGGTCGCGCTTGGTCTTGCCGGCCGCTGGCACGCCCGCGGCGGTGACCACTCCCCGCCGCATCACCGTGACGCGGTCGGCGATGCGCAGGACCTCGTCCAGCTTGTGGCTGATGAACACGACCGAGGCACCGACTGCGGTCATGCCGCGCAGCGTCTCGAAGAGCTCCTCGATCTCCTGCGGGGCCAGGACGGCGGTGGGCTCATCCATGATCAGGATGGTGGCGCCGCGGTAGAGCATCTTGAGGATCTCGACGCGCTGCTGCTCGCCGACCGACAACTGCCACACCTTGGCGGTGGGGTCAACGGCGAGGCCGGTCTCCTCGGCGAGCGCGCCGACCTTGGCCTCGAAGCGCGGCAGATCCATCCAGAAGCGTGGCTCATCGAGGCCCAGCAGGATGTTCTCGGTGACGGTGAGTGAATTGACCAGGGTGAAGTGCTGGTGGACCATCCCCAGGCCCGCCTCGATGGCGTCGCGCGGAGAGTGGAACTCGACGGCCTGGCCGCGGACGCGCGTGATGCCCTCGTCGGCCCCATAGAGGCCCGCCAGGATATTCATCAGCGTTGACTTGCCGGCTCCGTTCTCGCCCAGCAGGGCGTGTACTTCGCCGGCTCGCAAGTCGAAATCGACGTGATCGTTGGCGACCACGCCGGGGAACCGCTTGACGATGCCTCGCATCTCGACTGCGAGGGCGGCGTCGGTCATGGGGAGGAAGGGCGGAACCTCGAGCGCCTCGTCATGGCAGGACGCTCGAGGTTCCAGCTTGGGCTTGGTCGATTACGGCAGGGCGGCCTGGATACCGTCGGCCCACCAGTACATGCAGGTCGGGCAGTTGGTGCCCTCGTCATTGGGGAACTGGTCGAGGTCGGCCTGCTCCAGTGTCTCGCCCTCCGCGAGCACCTCGTTGCCCTGATTGTCCATGATGGGACCGGCGAAGACGTCGAAGCGCGTGAAGTCACCTGCCAGCATCGCGGCCAGCGTGTCCTTCACCAGCTGCACGTCTTCCTCGGGCAGGTCGGCGATACCGGGCTGCGGCGTCTGGCCATCCATGAAGCCGAAGAGGCCCATGGCTCCGGCATCGGCGTCGAAGTACTCGTAGCCGGCGGTGTACTCGCCGGCAGCGACCTGCTCGGCGATGCGCAGGTACTCCGGACCCCAGATCCAGTAGGGAGCCGTGAGGCAGGCGTCGCTGGTGCAGGAGCCGGGGTGGTCATAGGTGACACCCCACTTGCCCTTCTCTTCCGCCACCTGGGCCACGGCCGGCGTGTCGGCGCCGGTGAAGACGACTTGCGCCCCCGCGTCGAACAGCGAGGCCGCACCGTCACGCTCGAGTGACGGACTGTGCCAGGTGTTGATGAAGCGCACGTCCATGGTGCACTCGGGGCAGGTCTCCTTCACGCCCAGCATGATGGCGTTGCCGAGGCGCAGCTCCTCGGGGATGGGGAAGGTCGCCATATAGCCGATCTTGGGGTTGCCATCGAGCTTGGCGCGCGAGCCAGCGAGCATGCCGGCGAGATACTTGAAGTTCTCCATGGCGCCGAAGAAGTTGCCGAAGTTCTCACCGTTCGACTTGAAGCCGGTCAGGTGCAGGAAGGTGCTGTCGGGGAACTCCTCGGCCACCAGCTCCATGGGGTCCATGTAGCCGAAGGAGGTGCCGATGATGAAGTCGAAGCCCTTGCGTGCGAGGCTGCGGAAGACCTGCTCGGAGTCTGCGCCCTCGGGCACGTTCTCCATGTAGGCGACATGGACGTTGTCCATGTTCTCGCAGACGTACTGCAGGCCCTCGAAATGGGCCTGGCTCCAGCCACCGTCGTTGTGGGGTCCGATGAGGACCATGCCTACGTTGAACTTGCCTTCGACCGCCTCCGGAAGCTGTACGCCACCGGAAATGGCCGAACAGTCGGTCTCTTCCTGTGCGCTGACGAGTGGCGCCCCGCTCACCCCGATCGCGCTCGCCATCAACGCGCCTGCAAGGGTGACGCGTGCGAGCTTTGCCCACGGCTGCCTGGTCATCCGATAGGTCCCTCCTGGTGTTGCCGCCGTGGAACCGAACACCCCGCCCACGGTCACCCCGACGATACGCCAGTCGGCAACCTGAATCAGGGCCGGTTGGGCAACACTCGGGCACCCATTCGGCACCAACGGGTCGTGACGCGTGTGGCAACAGGACGGTTCGCGCCGTGCTCGTGCCCCGGGCATACTCGGGATGTCTCGTCGCCACCCTGGAGGTACTCGTGACCAGTGAACTCGCCGGTCGGCCTGCCGAGCCAGCGATGCTCGTCGACCTGGATGCCCTCGTGGCCGCCTACTACTCGGAACGGCCGGATCCCGCCGAGCCGAGCCAGCGCGTCGCGTTCGGGACGTCCGGCCACCGTGGTTCGTCGCTCTCGACCTCGTTCAACGAGGCCCACATCGTCGCTACCAGCGCGGCCATCTGTGCCTTCCGGCGCAGCCAAGGGTTCAGCGGCCCGCTGTTCATGGGTCGCGACACGCACGCCTTGAGCGCACCCGCGTTCGAGACGGCATTGGAGGTCCTCGTCGCCGACGGTGTCGACGTCCGCATCGACAGTCATGACGGCTACACGCCGACACCCGCCATCTCGCACGCCATCCTGACCTGGAACCGGGAGCACCCAGGGTCGCTGGCCGACGGCATCGTCGTGACGCCTTCCCACAACCCGCCGGCCGACGGCGGATTCAAGTACAACCCGCCCACTGGTGGCCCGGCCGACGCGAGCATGACGGGGAGCATCCAGGACGCGGCCAACGATCTCCTGGCATCCGGCCTCGATAGGGTGAGACGCAAGCCGGTCGGTCGCGCCCGCGCGGCGGCGGGACGCTACGCCTTCCTGGACGCCTACGTCGACAGCCTCGGCGAGGTCATCGATATCCAGGCCATCGCCGCCTCCGGGCTCAGGCTGGGCGTCGACCCGCTGGGAGGTGCGGCCGTGGCCTATTGGCCCGCCATCGCCGATCGCCACGGTGTCGATCTCACCATCACCAACCTCACCGTCGATCCGAGGTTCGGGTTCATGACCGTGGACTGGGATGGCAAGATCCGCATGGACCCCTCGTCGCGATATGCCATGGCGCGGCTCATCGAGCTGCGCTCGCAGTTCGACCTGGCGCTGGGCAACGATGCTGATGCCGACCGCTTCGGCGTGGTGACGCCGGCCGATGGCCTGCTCGACCCCAATCACTACCTCGCAGCCGCGGCGTCCTACCTCTTTGGTGGCGCGCGTGGATGGGGGGATAGCGCCGCCATCGGCAAGACGCTGGTGTCGTCGAGCATGCAGGACCGCATCGCCGCATCCCTGGGCCGGACGCTCTACGAGGTCCCGGTGGGCTTCAAGTGGTTCGTCGACGGCTTGCTCGACGGCTCGGTGGCGTTCGGTGGCGAGGAGAGCGCCGGCATGTCCTTCCTGCGCCGGGACGGACGACCGTGGTCGACCGACAAGGACGGCATCATCGCCTGCCTGCTGGCGGCCGAGATGACGGCCCGGACCGGCCGCGACCCCGGGACAGCCTATGCGGCGTTGACCGAGCGCTTCGGAACGCCCCACTACAAGCGCATCGATGCACCCGCGACTCCCCGGCAGAAGGCCGCGCTCGGCGCCCTCTCGGCGGAGGCCGTCACCGCCACCCGCCTGGCGGGCGAGCCCGTGATCGCCAGGCTCACGTCTGCGCCCGGGAATGGCGCCGCCATCGGCGGCCTGAAGGTCGTTACCGAGCAAGGGTGGTTCGCGGCTCGACCCTCGGGGACCGAGGACGTGACCAAGCTGTACGCCGAGTCGTTCATCGGTGAGGCGCACCTGGAGCGCATCATCGAGGAGGCGCAGGACGTCGTGCGGGAGGCGCTCGGCGAGTGACCCCCGGGGCCGCCCGGGATGGAGCGGCCGACCGTCGAACGTCTGGCGCGTGACGTCCCCGTGTCGCTCCCAGGCACGGCCCGCGCACGAACCTCAGCGGCTCGTCACCGCCCGATGCAAGGAGAACCGATGAGCCAGTGACCTGCGCCCGGCCTAGCCGAAGAAGTCCACGATCCGGGCCGTGTCATCGGAGAATGCCCAGCGGGCGCTGATCTTGCCATTTTTCACGTGCATGATCTCGGCCGTGTTGTAGGCGAGCGTCCGGTCGCCACGGACCGCATGTGCCTTGACCAGGGCGACGACGTGATCGTCACTTGCGGTCACATCGTGAAGCTCGACGCTGATGCTGTAGTCGCGGTTGCCGGCGGCCATGCCCTGGAGCATCGCGGCCTTGCCCACGATCGGCTCGCTCGCGCCGATGACGTGCCACTCGACATCATCGGCGAGCGATGCGTCCAGGGCGGACATGTCCTGATCGCTCAGCGCATCGAGCGCCTTTCGAACCAGCGTTGCGTTGGGATGTTCGGCCATGGTGGGGCCTCCATGTGCGGCGGCCGGCTAAGCCCCCCGGCGCCACCCGGAGCATAGGCCCGCGGTCAAGCGCTGGGATCGAGCCATACCAGCGCCGGGGCCGAGTCGGCCGCTGCTAGCTGCTGGCCAGCCGCTCTCGCAGGCGCGGCAGGCGTTCGATGGTCTCGGCGTCGAAGGGCGACGGCAGGTCCACGATGACGTGCGTGAAGCCGATGTCAAGGTAGCGACGCCACTGCGCGGCGACCTGTTCCTCGTTGCCCAGGAAGTCGATGCCGGGATCGATCACATGGGTGCTGCCGTTGTGGTCGAGGCCCGTCTGGAGCACCGCGGCCGCCGCGGCCGGGTCGTCGCGCAGGACCAGGAAGCGAACGGTGGTGAACTCGATCTCGAGCGGGTCGCGACCGCTGGCATCGCAATGGCGCCGCAGGACCTCCACCTTGTGCGACAGCGTCTCGATGCTGCCGCCGGCGTTCCAGCCCTGGGCGTATTCGGCAACGGTACGCAGGGTCTTCTTCTCGCCGGACCCGCCGATCATCAGCGGTAGTGTGCCGGCACCGCGGATGGGCAGGGGATGGTGCTCGAGGCCGGCGAAGGCGTAGCGCTCGGCGGGCGCGGAGGTGATGTTCTCCCCGGCGAGCACGCGCGTGATGACGCTCGCCGCTTCGTCGAGCCAGTCGAGTCGCTGGCCGAAGCCGCTGCCGAAGTCGATGCCGGCCACGCGGTGCTCGTACTCGAACCAGGCACCGCCCAGACCCAGCCACGTGCGGCCGCGGCTGATGTGGTCGACGGTGACCGCGGACTTGGCGGTCAGGGCGGGGCTCCGGAAGGTGTTGGCTCCCACCATGAGGCCCAGCTCGATGTGTTCGGTCAGGGCGGCCCAGGCCGCGAGCGTCGTCCAGCCTTCGTAGATCGGTTGCAGCGGGTCGCCCACGATGGCATGGAGGTGGTCCCAGGTCCAGAGGCTGTCGAGACCGACCCCATCGGCGAGCGTGGCGGCGTGTGACAGGGCGGCCCAATCGGTCTGCTGCGGCCACAGCAGTGCCCCGACGCGGATCGGATAGCGGTCGCGATGTGTGGTCATGGGTCTGAGGCTATAGCATCGTTGCGTGCCCTGGCCCAGAAACGCAAAGATCGCCTTCATCGGATCACATGGGATCCGCAAGACGACCGCCGCGCTGGCCTTCGCCAGCGTCATCCAGCGCGCCGGCCGCTCGGTCGAGTTCGCCCGCGAGGTGGTGCGCGACAACCCCCTGGGGATCAACGAAGGTGCCAGCTCGGAGGCGCAGCTCTGGGTGCTCACCTCGCAGATCCGGCGCGAGCTGGAGCTATCGCGCAAGGCCGAGTGTCTTGTCACCGATCGCGGCGTGATGGACAACTTCGCCTACTACCTGCGGGCAAGTGGCGGCGAGGACCACTTCGACATCGAGCCCCTGGTGCGCCAGTGGTCGCGGACGTACGACCTGGTGGTGCGCCTCACGCCGGATGTCGAGATCCGCGCCGATGGTGTGCGCTCCACCAACGACCGCTTCCGAGATGAGATCGAGGCCATCCTGGATGCTCGACTGCCGCGCCTGGTGCCGCGCGACCGGCTCGTCGTGCAGCCGGCCTCCGGCATCACCGAGAACCATGATTGGTGGCCGCTCGCCGAGCAGCTCGCCGTGCGCCTGGGAGAGCCGCTGCTGGCGCGGGGGGTAAGCCGGCCGACACGACCCGCCCGTGGGCAGGTCGCGCGGAGCAAGCCCCGCAAGGACGCAGGCCGCGACCAGCTGGCACTGGACCTGGGCCACTGACAGACGTTCGTCGGCCACATCTGGCGGGGCCGGGTACAGTCAGCGGACATGTCTGACCGTTCCCCCTCCCCAGGCCGAGGCGCCACGTCGTCCTCCTTCCCTGATGCCACGCGCCCGGGCCCGCTCGACACGGAGGTCGCGGTGGGCCTGCTCAAGCGCGCACAGGGGCTGGCCGAACAGGGTGACTGGGACCTGGCCGCGGGCACCTTCGCCCGGGTCGTGGGCACCGACGATCCTGCCCTGCACACGGCCGCACTGCTCGGCCTGGCCGAGTGCCGCTACCGCATGGACGAGGAGCCGGCCGCGCTACAAGCGTGGATCTCGGCCACGCAGGCGCCTGAGAATGAGCTGACGTGGCGGGCCTGGAAGGCGCTGGCCGCGGCGCGTGTGCGCGATAACGACATCGCCGGGGCGGCGCGGGCCTACCGCGAGGCCGGGCGCCGGGCGCCGGCGTCGGAGCAGGCCGAGATCCAGTCGCGCATCGGCTGGCTGAGCAAGGAGCTGGGCGATGAGCGCACCGCCGAGCGCGCCTTCAGCCGGACCCGCCCAGACGGCATGGCCCAACCGATGGTCACCTACGCCATCCTCGCCGTCACCGCCATCGTCAGCCTGGTGTTGCTGTTCACCCAGACCCCGGAAAGCGGCCCCAGCCAGCTCGAGCTGCTGCTGCGCCTGGACAAGGGCGCGATGTACAACGCCAACGAGTACTGGCGACTGCTGACGGTGGCGCTGGTCCACGGTTCGATCATCCACCTGGGCTTCAACATGTACGCGCTCTGGATCATCGGGCCCATCGTGGAGGCCCTCTACGGGCCCTGGCGGTTCCTGGGCATCTACCTCATCTGCGCGGTGGCCGGCTCCGCGGCCAGCTATGCCACGTCGGCCAACCCCGGCGTGGGCGCGAGTGGTGCCGTCTTCGGCCTGTTCGGTGCCCTGATCGTGGCTGATCGCGTGCACAAGCCGGCGCTGACCCGCAACGCCCGCAACCTGACACTGCAGATCGGCATGCTCATCGGCATCAACCTGTTCATCGGCTTCAGCATCCCCGGTATCGACAACGCCGCCCACATCGGTGGTCTGCTGGCGGGCGCAGCGCTGGGGTTCCTGCTGGTGCCGGTGGGTGTGACCCTCGGCTCCTTCTGGTCGCGGCCATCCACCGATCCGGTGGCTCCCACCGGGCCGCCGCCCGACCCCACGTCGCGCAGCCGGCCGCTACGCTGGGGCGGGGTCGCCGCCGTGATCGGCGTCATCGTCATGCTCGTCGCCATCAGTCCCGTCACCTACGAGCCGCCCCTCTGGTGGCAGCTCGCTCGCGAGCCAGGGGCAGCGCCGGAAGCGGCCGGCGATGCGATAGGCGTCTCGACGGGCCTGGCGCGTGTGGTCATCGGGGAGCACCTGGTCGCCGTCCCTGCGCGCCACGGGCAGCTCGATGGCGATGGCAGCGCGTGGTACCCGCTCAGGCCCTTCGTCACGCAGCTGCAGACCCCACCACGCGGCAACGCTGCCGCGCAGATGGAGCCGACCGTCGATCGGGCCACGGGCGATGGCGTCGACCCGGCGGAATGCATAGCAGCCTGATCGTACGGTCGTGACGTCGCCATACCCGGCCGGACGATAGCGGTGCAGATCGGCCGACAAGACCCCCTCCGCGCCGACGATGGCTACCGCTGGGTCGGTCAGCGCGCTGGCCACGGGTGCGACCAGGTCACCGACCGCGACATGGTCGGGGTCGATCACCACGACGTGTGTGCCGCTGGCGCGTCGCAGTGCAACTGTCAGTGCGTCTCCCGCCTCGAACTCCTCGACCGTGCGTACGATCTCGTCCGCGGGACCGCCGACGGCGGTGCCTCGCCCCGCGACCACGATGACCTGCGTGGCGGCGGAGGGATGATGTGCCGCGATCGACTCCAGCGTGGGACGGGCATCGCTCGCCTCTGCGTGGATGACGACCACGAACGTGGTTACGCCAGCGTCGGGCTCATGTGTCCGCGAGGGCACCGACTCCACCGCGCCGTAGAAGATGATCCCGTCTTCGACCACGTCCGCCGGCCGGGCCGGCTCCAGCTCGAACGCGGTGCCGAAGTCGATCACGCGCCAGCCGGAAGCCTCGATCCGTGCCTTCAGGGAATCCGCTGCGGGCCAGTCGTGCGCAGCGCGCGCCGCGGCCCGTTCCTGTGCCAGCTCGACGATCTCCGGGGGCGCCGCTGATGCATCCACGCGAGCAGCATATCGCGTCGCCGGGGCAGGTCCCGGGGCCACCGCGGGAGCACAGCGTCACGGCCGTGACCGTGGCCACCTTCGTGCTGCGGTTCGCGACGGGTTTGACGGGCGCGCTGCTCATCTTCTTCCTGGCGGACTTCGGCGACTACGGTGGTGGCGAGGTCGGCCCGGCGGTCATCGGGGTGTTCACGGCGCTGTTCTATGCCGCCGAGCTGGTGCTCTCGCCGCCGTTCGGCCTGCTCTCGGACCGGGTCGGCCACCACCGGGTGATGCAGGTCGGACCGGTCTTCGGATTCGTCGCGGTGCTGCTGACCGTGCTGACCGCAGAGCTCTACCTGCCCGGCGCGTTCGTCCTCGCTATCCCGATCCTGGTGGGCAGCCTGCCACTGCTGGGCCTGACTCGTGTCCTTGAAGGCGCATCCACCGCCGCCAGCGTCCCCTCCGTGCTGGGCTTCATCGCCATCGCCACGAGTGGCGATGAGCGCCTTCGTGGCCGCGCGTCGGCGCGCTTCGAGGCGGCTACCATCGCGGGGCTGGCGCTGGGCTTCGCCGTCGCCGGCCCGGTCTGGACGGTGCTCGGACCAGGCGGCTTCGCCGCCAACGCGGTGGTGTACCTGGGGGCACTGGCGCTCTTTCGCTACGCCGTGCCCGATGTCGAAAGCCCACGTCGGGCCCCGGTCGGCGGACCCAGCGGCTGGACGCGCTACCGACGCCTGCTCCGCCGCTCACGCGTGTGGTTGCTGGCGCCCACCTGGATCGCGCTCAACGCCGGCCTCGGGCTGTATACCTCGCAGACGCTGTTCCAGCTGGTACGTACGCCCGACCCGCGCTTCTCCAGCCAGGCCCTGGTGGGCGGATACGAGCCCCTGGTCGTGACCGCCGCCTTTCTCGCCGGTGGCACCGTCTTCGTGGCCGGCCTGGTCTACTGGGGCGGGCGCTTCGCCAGCCTGCGGCGCACCACGATCATCTTCTACGGCATCGTGGGAGGCGCCATCTTCGTCGTTTCGGCGCTGCTGCTCAATCACAGTGGCGCCCTGTCCGACCTGCTGCGCCTGCCCACCGCCGCCGGCCTGGCCGTAGGCCTGTTCCTGATCGCCGGCGCCACCCCCGCGGCGCTGGGTTTGCTGGCCGACATGTCAGAGTCGTTCCCTCACGACCGCGGAGCCGTCATGGGCCTGTACAGCGTCTTCCTGGCGCTGGGTCAGATCATCGGCGCTCTCATCGGCGCCGCGGCAGCCGAGCTCTGGGCCTTCGACGGGATCCTCATGGCGACGCTGGCGCTGCAGGCGATCGCCCTCATGCCGTTGTCGCGCCTGCGCCGCTTCGAGTTCGAGTTCCAGCCGTCGCCGGCGAGCGGACCAGATCCGGCTGTGGCGACCGTCGACCTCTCGGTCACGCGAGCGTATCGGGCGGGCGATGCCGACGATGCCGGGGGAGGGTAGGGTCCGGCCGCCAAGGGGCGAGCCGGTCTACGGCGTCGTGCTGACCATGTCCTCCGGCGTGAACCAGATCAGCGCCACGGGTCCGCGGAAGAGGCGCAGCTGGTCGTCTTCCACGACGTAGCCGTCGGCCTCCTGCAGCAGCGCGATCAGCAGGGCCTCCTGCCGGCAGAGCGGCTTGGCCGCCCTCTTGGCGTTGCTGCAGGCATTGCCTTCCGGTCGCACGTCCGTGATGGCGATCTCAGCGGCCGCCGGCGTCTCGTAGAAGGCCGTGTAGAAGCTGGCGCCGGTGTCGCCGGTGACCACGCCGCTGTCGGGATCCTCGAACTCGGCGGTGAGTGTCGTATCGGGGAGCGGCTTTCGCTTCGCCGGCTTTGAGCCCTTGGGCTGGCGCAGCTGCGTCACGACCCAGGTCGGGCCCACGAGCTCTGCCTGGGGCACCAGGCGCATCAAGGTGCGGCCGTCCACGTCCTTCAGCTCCAGCTCCGACCCGCGGAGGGCATGCGACGAGGTGGCCGCCAGGGAGCCGATCAAGTCGTTCTCGAGCTGGAGGTCGGCCTTCTTGGGGCAGGGGTCGTCCGCGGACTTGATGCCGGCGGTGCTCAGGGCCAATCCCGAGTTGAGGCTGCGCCCGGCGAAGGGGCGGCAGATGCTGCGGCCCTCGACTGCCCGGCCCTGGAACTTGACGGTCGACGTGCTGAGCCGCTCCCTGGGGTAGAGGGCGTCGCCGTTGGCGTCGAGGATCTCGATCGGTGTCCAGCTCCGACCGCCAAGGTCGATGGCGGGGACCAGCGCCAGGCGAGTGCTGCCGGCCTCATCCCGCAAGACCATGCCGGCCGGCAGCACCTCGAAGTCGGTCGTCTCACTCAGGGTGCTGATGGTCTGCTCGGCCTGGCGACGCGCGCTCTCGGTGCAACCCTCCAGGCGCGAGGCCACGTCGGTGATGCGGATGGTGCCGTCGTTGGTCTCGTACCAGCCGTAGAACTTGCCGCAACCGGTATCACCCAAGATGCGACCGCCACGCGTGAACTCGACCCACGGGTTGAGCCCCTGGATGACCGGTTCGATCGAGCCGTCCGCAGCGCCGATGCGGGCGAGCTCCCAGCGAGCGACCGTGGGGTCCTTGTCGATGACGGCTCGCGTCAGCGTCATCAAGGGCGCGAGGGTCTCATCGCGCAGCGTCATGATGGAGTCGGAGACGGTGAATGATCTCGTGTCGGCCAGGTTCTGATAGAAGGCCTGGTCGAAGGCCTCGCTGGCCGGATCGCACGCGAACGCCTCGATGGCGGGCGGCAGGAAGGTCAACGACTCCAGGGAGCGATCGTAGGTCGTCGCATAGCTGCTGCAAGCGGCCTCCCCGATGGCGCTGTTGGCGAAGAGGTCGACGATGGCGCCGACACCGGCGGGCACGGTCTCAGTGTCGCCACCGGCATCGCGGTAAGTGAGCAGCTGCCAGCGCCGCGCGAAATCCTGGTCGATGCTGCCGTCGTCCTGGGCGGCGACCGCGGCCGGCCATGCCGCCGCGAGCGAGACAAGCAGGACCAACGCTGTCCCCAGCAGGCGGCTCAGCTGGAGATGGTTGTGGCTGGGCGTGTGGCGACGACTCATACGACCTCTGGTGTGGCCCCGGCGGCAGGACGGCGAGTCGCACGGGGCGCCCCGCGAGCTGCGTCGCCGAGGATGTTCGCTGGCCACGTCTCCGCGTGGATGACGGGACCTCTGCGGGCGTAGGCTCGCACATCTTCGGCTTTCGAGACGGAGACGCCGCTCAGGACGCTGTGGGGGACGGTGACGCGCCGGCGTAACGTGTCTGGCGTGGCAGGCTCCTATCGGCGTTGCGCGAGGCGGCTCCTCGCGACCTCGTTGTGACTTGCGGAGATTTGGTACAGTCAAGCCATCGTGGGCCGCTAGCTCAACGGTAGAGCAAGTGACTCTTAATCACTAGGTTGAAGGTTCGAATCCTTCGCGGCTCACCAACCCTCGATACCTACGACCCCTCCGAACGGTTCGGAGGGGTTCAGTCTTGTCTGGGCGTTGACGCTGCGCACCCACGCGAAGGTACTAGTCGGTCAAAGAAACAGCCCGCCATGGGAAGGGAGTCCCAGGCGGGCTGTCCTTGGAGGCGATCGGGTCCGGCGGAGGAGGTGGAGGAAACCGTCCCCGGTCGCGCTCGTATGTGGTGGGGCCGCTAGTTGCTGGAGGGGATCTCCATGATCAGGCGGCGGGTATGGCTGAAGGAGGTGACGCGAGAGACGAAGCCGGCCAGTCCGGACTTCTGCTCGCCGCGGCTGGCGCACTCGAGCCAGACCTGGTCGTGCTCAGCGACCGCGAGCATGTGCCGTCCGCAGGAGCAGTAGGGAGCGGAGCGCTCAGCCTGCTCGATCAGGTCGACCGCTCGCTGGTTCTCGCGTTCGCTCAGGAAGGGCGTCGGCGTCGCCGCCACCCCGGGGATGTGAGTGTGGGTCATGGCAACCTCCTTGGGGGTTGACGGGTTGATAGGTCATCGTTCAGGGGGATCGGGTTCACGGCTATGTTTTCGATCCGGCCCGTATCGTACACCAGTCCAGTCGGGATTGCAATACGGGCCGTATCGAAACTTCTGGTTACGAATCGGTTGCAACTGAGACGCACCGTCTCGTATAATCAGTGGCCATGACTATCGAGGCACCAGCTTCGGGATCTGCCCCGGCTGATCCGCTGGACGAGATCATCGCGCGCGAGACGGCCCCTTCAGGCCCTGACAACGTGAGCCGGCAGGGGCGACCTCGCAGCGATCGTGCCCATCGCAGCATCACGCGTGCCTTCCGGGAGCTGCTGATCGAGGAAGGCTTCGACAAGGTGCGGATGGAGCACGTGGCCGCGCGCGCCGAGGTCGGCAAGGCCACGATCTATCGCCATTGGCCGTCCAAGCAGGCGTTGGCCCAGGAAGTCCTGCTCGAGCTGGCCACGCCGCACATCGCGGTACCAGATGTGGGCGACACACGGACGGAGCTCCTGGCCACGGTGCTGGCGCCGATGCGGGCCCTCACGGAGACCGACTTCGGCCCGGTCATCCGTGAGCTCCTTTCCGAGATCGCCCGCAATCCGGAGCTGGGCGACCCCTTCCGTGCATCGGTCGTGCAGGCGCGGCGGGACGAGGTCGGACGCGTCATCGCCCGTGGAGTACGCCGCGGTGACCTGCGCCCGGACGTGCAACCCGACGTGGCCACGGAGATGCTCGTGGGGCCGGTCTACTGGCGCCTGATGTTCGGCGGCACGCTGGATGCGGTGTTCGCGGAGCGCATCGTCGATGAGGTGCTGCAGGGCTGGTCCATGCGAGGCTGGGGCGAGGTCGCCACCAACTGGCTGTAGCGACCAACAGCGCTCAGTCGGGGAGCGGGAGACGCTCCATCAGCACGAGAAATGGTCGGGTCGGGCCGGCCTGCGGGTCCTCGACCGTCAACCGCAGCCGGTCGTCGTTCCCGGCGTTGCCGGCCCAGTGACTGTCGAGGCGGTGCGCCGAGATGGCAGCCAGCCCCAGCGCGGCGACGGCGCGGCCGAGCATGCGCCCCTCGCCGACCACGCCTCGTCCCAGGACGCAGTGCTCGGAGTCTGTCAGCACCTGCGTCAGCTGGCGCCGCCGTTCCGCGAACGTCTCGGCCTGGAGCGAGCGTCCCTCCAGCCACGGCAGGTCGGCAGCGACGAAGGCGCCTTCGGCGAACTCTTCAGGCCGGCCTGCGGCGCCGAGGTGGCGGCGAAGGAGCCGAGCGTCGGGTCGGCCGGCGGCGTCAAGCGCCAGAAGGGTCCCTTCCACGATGAGTCCGTCAGCCGAGAGGTAGGGCAGCACCCCCCGGATCTCCGGGAACGTCTCCAACGCATCGCCCAGGTGCTGGGTCCGCAGCACCAGCCTGTCTCCCACGCGTCGCAGGAAGGCCGGCGCCCCGGGCCACCAGGGCTCGAAGAAGCGGCCCTCATCATCGAAGGGGGTGCCGCCCTCGGTGACGCGCGGGAAGGGCAGCGATGTCGGCGGTTCCGCGGACATCGCTGCCACGGCAGGCTCTAGCGCGAGCGTGAGCTGCTGCTCCACCCCTCGTTGCCCCCTGCCAGCCGACCGCCGCCGTCCGGTCAGGCCGACTTGCGCCGTCGTTGCGGCGTCGAGCTCTTCGTCGTCTTGGCGGCCTTGGCGGCACGCTTGGAACCGGAGGTGGTCCTGGGCCCGGACGAGCGACGGCCTGAGGTGCGGACCGCCTTGACCGAGACAGGCTCCTCGGCCGCCAGGCTGGGTCCAGCCGTCGCGGCGCTGTCACCGCGAGCCGCGGCCACGCTGGCCTCGAGCACCGCCATCAGGTCCGTCAACTTGCTTGCCTCCGGCTCCGGCGCCGGTGCCTCCACCGGCTGGCCGGCCACCTTGCGGTCGATGACCTTCAGCAAGGCCTCTCGGTATTCGTCCTTGTAGCGCGCGGGCTCGTAGTCCCCGCTGAGTGCGTCGACGAGCTGGCGCGCCATCGCGATCTCGGCGGGCTTGAACTCGGTTGCCTCGGCGGGGATGTCGAGGTCCGCCACGTCGCGGATCTCGTCGGGCCAGTAGAGCGTGGAGAGCAGCAGGGTGTGGCCGAAGGGATCGAGGGAGGCCAGGTGCTCGCGATCCTTCAACACGATCTTGCAGACCGCCTGGAGCTCGCTGTCGGCGAGGACGATCCTGAGCAGCTCGAAGGCCTTGCGCCCGACGGGCTCGGGCTCCAGGTAGTACGACTGCTTGACGAAGCGGGTGTCGTCGTCACGCCGCGCCGGAACGAACTGTTCGATCTCGATGGAGCGGATGGTCTTGAGTGGGACAGCTTCGAAGTCCTGCTCGTCGAGGACCACGTACTGACCCTTGCTCCACTCGAAACCGCGCACCGTGTCCGAGCGGCTGATCTCGCCGTGCTCTGGGCAGTGGACCTTCATCTGGATGCGCCTGTGGTCCTCCGCATGGAGCATGTTGAAGGAGATCCCCCCGCGGGACTCGGTGGCCAGGTAGAGGCGAACCGGGATGGTCACCAACCCGAACTGGATGGCGCCGCGCCACATCGAACGTGGCATCGTCAAGCTCCTTCTCATACCGTCCGGCATCGCCCGGCCGAGAAAAGCATAGCCGTCGACTGCAGGAAGTCCAGCCGAGGGTGGGCGTCGCGGGTCTCCCGCGCGATGCGGGTTATCCTGCGCTGCAACGAGTGAGAAGGTACATCGCCTGGTCGCTGGTGGCCGCGTTGTCGCTGACAGCGTGTACTGGCACCGGGTCCTCTACGCCGAACCCGCAGGCATCGTCACCGGTCGCCCCCAGCGCACCGGCCGAGGTCGATGCGGTCGCGGCCGCGGTACCCGGCTACGGAGACCCGATCCGCCTGGTGACATTGGGTGACGGATACACCGACGGCACCGGGACCAGCGCCCCCCGCCGCGACAGCTGGCCCTCGCAGCTGGTCGAAGCGATGGAGCGCGGTGGCCAGCGCGTGCTGTGGTTGAACCTCGCCGAGCGCAGCAACACCAGCGATATCGTGGTCGAGGAGCAGCTTGGCCAGGTGGCCCCCCTGGCACCTGATGTGGTCACGTTGCAGGTCGGCGTCAATGACATCATCTCCGGCGACACGTCGTTCTATCGCCAGAACCTCGAGACCATCTTCGACGAGCTGCTGACCATCCTTCCGGCTGAACGCATCTTCGCCATCACCACGCCCGATCACACCCTGACCCGGTTCGGCTCGTCGTTCGGGTCGAGCGGGGAGGGGCATGCCGCAGTCGAAAGGCTCAACGAAACGCTCAACGATGTCGCCTCCGCTCGCGACATCGGCGTCATCGACATCTCCGCGGTGAACGATCTGGTCGCTACCGATCCCAGCCTGGTCGTCGACGATGGGCCGTACGGTACGCCCAAGCAGTACGCCGGCTGGGTGGAGATCATCGGACCCCGGATCCGGGCGGCGCTGCCGGCGATCGAGTCGTAGTACCCTTGCGCACTCTTGCACACCCGGTCCGGTGAGGCCGGTCGTCCGGTCCCGTGAGGCCAGCAAGGAGGAAGCCTGATCTTGTCCCCCGTGGCACCCGACGTGGTGCCGCCGCTACCGCTTCCCGCCGAGGCTGTCGTCGATCCGCGCATCGGCAGCAGTGGCCCCTGCCTGCTGGCACTCGAGGACGGCTCGGTCTTCGCCGGTATCGCGTTCGGCGCACCGGTCCAGGGCGGCGGCGACTTCGTGGTCAACACCTCGCAGACCGGCTATCAGGAGGTCTGCACCGACCCGAGCTATGCGGGGCAGGTCGTGGTGATGACCTTCCCCCTGATCGGCAACCACGGGCGCTCCGCGGACGATGACCAGTCCGAGCGGCCGTGGCTCAACGGGCTCGTGGTAGGGCATGCCACCGCCGGTGTGCTCGGCCGGGCACGCCAGATCGTGCACCTCCTGCGTTCCCAGGGCGTGCCGGCCATCGCCGGCCTCGACACGCGCACCCTGGCCCGTCACCTGCGCCAGAGCGGCTCGCTGCGCGGCGTCATCAGCGCCCCCGGCGAGGTCGACCGCGCGGCGGCGCTGGCGGCGGCACGCGCGGTGCCGGTGTGGGAGGAGCAGGACTTCGTCTCGCAAGTATCGGCTCGTCGACCCTACGAGGTCGGAGACCGGGGTCCGGTGGTGGCCGTCGTGGACCTGGGTCTCAAGACCAACATCGTGCGCTCGCTGCACCGGCGCGGCGCGCGCGTGCGCGTCCTGCCGCACACCGCGACGATCGAGCAGGTGCTGGCCGCTGATGTCGATGGCGTCGTCATCTCGCCGGGTCCGGGCGATCCCGGGATGCTGGATGGACAGGTGGCGCTGGCTCGCGCGGTCGTGGCCGACGGTCGGCCGCTGCTGGGCATCTGCCTGGGTCATCAGCTGGTGGCGCGTGCGGCTGGCGCCCGCACGCAGCGCCTGCGCTTCGGCCACCACGCCGCCAACCATCCCGTGCGCGACGAGATCTCGGGCCGTGTCACCGTCACGGCACAGAACCACGAGGTGGAGGTGGTCGGCGAGTCAGTGCCGCAGGCGTCGGGCTTCTTCGTCAGCCAGCGCAACCTCAACGACGGCAGCGTGGAAGGTCTGCGCCATCACTCGCTACCCATCGAGACGGTGCAGTATCACCCCGAGGGCTCACCGGGCCCACAGGATGCGGCCGAGGTCTTCGACCGTTTCCTGGGTCATGTGCGTGCCTTCGCCGGATCGGTGAAGGCGTGAGCCAACGCCCGCGCTCGATCCTCATCATCGGCTCCGGCCCGGTCGTCATCGGCCAGGCGGCCGAGTTCGACTACGCCGGCACGCAGGCCTGCCGCGCCTTGCGCGAGGAGGGCATCCGCACCATCCTGCTCAATTCCAATCCGGCCACGATCATGACCGACCCGGGCGTGGCCGACGTGGTCTACCTGGAGCCGCTGACGGTGGCCTCGGTCGAGCGCATCCTGGAGCTCGAACATCCCGACGGCATCCTCGCCGGACTGGGTGGCCAGACCGGCCTCAACCTGGTCATGGAGGTGGCCAGGGCGGGCGTTCTGGAGCGCACCGGCACGCGCCTGCTGGGGACGCCCATCGAGGCCATCGAGATGGCCGAGGACCGCGAGCGCTTCCGCGACCTGCTCGATTCCATCGGCCAACCGTACGCGCCGTCGGTCATCGTCGAGGGTGATACCGAGGCCGACCGCGCAGCCGCTGCCCAACGCGCCTTCGAGGACATCGGTCTGCCCGCCATCGTGCGGCCGGCCTTCACCCTCGGTGGCACCGGTGGCGGCATCGTCGATCAGTCGCGAGGCCTTTGATGAGCGCGTCCGGGCCGGCCTGCGCCTGAGCCCCATCGGCCAGGTCATGGTCGAGCGCTATCTGACGGGGTGGCAGGAGATCGAGTACGAGGTGATGCGGGACGCAGCCGATACGTGCATCGCCGTCTGCTCCATGGAGAACGTGGACCCGCTCGGTGTGCACACCGGCGACTCCGTGGTCGTGGCACCGGTCCAGACCCTGCCCGATCCGGTGCACCAGCGCTTGCGCACGGCTGCCCTCGACATCATCCGGGCGCTCGGTGTCGAAGGCGGCTGCAATGTCCAGTTCGCACTGTCGCCGGACGCCGTCGACTACGCCGTCATCGAGGTCAACCCGCGCGTGAGCCGCTCGTCGGCACTCGCGTCCAAGGCCACCGGCTACCCCATCGCGCGGGTGGCAGCACAGATCGCCATCGGCCGACGCCTCGACGAGATCCCCAATGCCATCACCGGCACCACCGTTGCCGCCTTCGAGCCGGCCCTTGACTACGTCGTGGTCAAGCTGCCGCGCTTCCCGTTCGACAAGTTTCCGGGGGCGGACAGGGCGCTGGGCTCGCAGATGAAGGCGACAGGCGAGGTCATGGCCATCGAGCGCACCTTCGGCTCGGCGCTCAACAAGGCCCTGCGCGGGCTGGAGCAGGCCGGCGCCGGGTTCCTCGCCGAGGACGTGGCCTGGTGGCCGACCCTGGACGTGCTGGCAGGCTGGGCGGCGGGTATCCGCCACGGCGAGCATGCCCCCATCCCGGCCCGGGCCTTGAGCCGAGAGGAGGCCTTCGCGGACGTGCTCATGAGCCCGGACGGTCTCGTGGTGGAGGGTGGCGCCGAAGCGGTGCCGGCTTCTCGGGCGACCTTGCTGGCACGCTTCCTCAAACCCTCGGATTCGCGCCTGTGGCGCGTGCTGGCGCTGCTGCGCCGCGGCGTCGCGGCCGCAGACGTGCAGCGCGTCACCGGTATCGCGCCCTGGTTCCTCTCGGAGATGGAGCGCCTGGCAGAGCTGGAGCATCGCCTGCGCGAGGCCGGGCCCAGCCTCTCCGACGGGCTCCTCGTGGCGGCCAAGCGCGCCTGTTTCAGCGACCGTGATATCGGCGCGCTCACCGGCCTGGGTGCGGCCGCCGTGACCGGCCGGCGGCACGAGCTGGGATTGCGTCCCGGGTACGCCATGGTCGACACCTGTGCGGCTGAGTTCGCCGCCGAGACTCCGTACTTCTATGCCACCTACGCAGCTACCGGCTCACCGCCTGAAGCGGCCCCCGTCGCGAGACCGGCGGCGCTCGTCATCGGCTCGGGGCCGGTCCGTATCGGCCAGGGCATCGAGTTCGACTACTGCGCCGTGCAGGCGGCGCAGACGCTGCGCGAGGACGGCAGCGCGGCGGTGATGATCAACTCCAATCCGGAGACGGTCTCGACCGACTTCGACGCTTCTTCGCGGCTGTACTTCGAGCCGCTCGACGCGGAGAGCGTGCTGGAGGTCATCGCTGCCGAGACTCCGGCGGGCACCGAAGCCCTGCCGGCGCTGATCCAGTTCGGCGGTCAGACGCCGCTCAACCTGGCAGTGGCCCTGGAGGAAGCGGGGGTGCCGCTGCCGGGTATCGATGTCGAAGCCATCGATCGCGTGGAGGAGCGCACCCGTTTCGCGGGCATGATCGAGATGCTCGGGATCCCCCAGCCACGTGGCGGCATCGCCACCTCGCTTGACGAGGCCCTGGCCGTGGCCGACGAGATCGGCTACCCCGTGCTGGTGCGACCTTCCTTCGTCATCGGCGGCCTCGCCATCGACTTCTGCTACGGCCCCGATGACCTGGCCCGGCAGCTGGCCGTCGCCACCGTCGTCACGGAGGAACGACCGGTTCGTATCGATGCCTACCTCGAAGGCCTGGAGGTCGACATCGACGCGGTGACGGACGGGACGGACGTGCTCATCCCGGGGCTCATGGAACACGTGGAGCGGGCCGGCGTCCACTCCGGCGACAGCACCGCGTTCTTTCCGCCGCAGCAGCTGAGCCGGGCCGACCAGGGGCTCATCGTCGACGCCATGCGCCGGATCTGCCTGGAGATCGGCGTGCGCGGCCTGGTCAATGCCCAGTTCATCGTGCGCGACGACGGGGTCTACATCCTGGAGGTCAATCCGCGCGCCAGCCGCACGGTGCCGTTCATCTCGAAGGTGACCGGCGTACCCATGGTCGCGTTGGCCACGCGGGTCGCGGGCGGGTCATCGCTGGCTCAGCTGGGATGGCGTGACGGGCTGCTCCCCGAGCCGCCGTTCGTGGCGGTGAAGGCACCCGTGTTCTCGACCGCCAAGCTGCGTGGCGTCGACCCCAGCCTGGGGCCCGGCATGCAGTCGACCGGGGAGGTCATCGGCCTGCATGCGGATGCGCGCGTGGCGCTGGCCAAGTCGCTGCTCTCGGCGGCGCTGCGTCCACCACTGCCCGGCCCCGAGGGGGCCGCAGCCCTCATCTCGGTGGCGCCCCGGGATGAGGCGCGCGTTGGCGAGCTGGCGGCCGCGCTCGCCTCCGCCGGCTACCGTTTCGTGGCCACTCCCGGGACCGCGGCGGCGCTGCGGCGACATGGCTACGAGGCAGACGTGGTCGGCCTGGTGGGTGAGCACGGCGGCGAGCTGCCCAACGTCCTCGACGTCATCGCGGCTGGGGAGGTCTCGATCATCATCAACACGCCGATGCCGCGGTCGGGAGCCATCCTCGATGCGGCCGCCATCCGCCACGCGGCCATCGCGGAAGGCATCCTGTGCATGACGACCATGGATAGCGCCATCGCGGCGGCACATTCGCTCGAGCCCGCGGCGCAGGCACGCATCGCTGACGTTCGCTCCCTCGATGCCTGGCTGGGGTCCAAGGCCCGGACATGACGCTGGCTTCGGCGCCCCAGGAGCTGCCGGCGGATGCGCTGGTGCTGCTGGTGGGACCGTCCGGAGCGGGCAAGTCGACGTGGGCGGCGCATCGCTTCGGATCCGACGAGATCCTCTCCTCGGACGAGTATCGACGGCTCGTGGCGGGGGACGCTGCCGACCAGACCGCGACCGCCGATGCCTTCCGCATCCTGCACGCGGTCGCCCGCGCGCGTCTGCGTCGGGGGCTGCTGACGGTGGTGGATGCGACCAACCTGACCCAGCGCTCACGACGAGCGCTACTGCGGCTGGCCGCGGCGGCCGCGCGGCCCGCGGTGGCCATCGCGTTCGACCTCTCGCTGGAGCGCTGTCTGGCCCACAACGACGCGCGCCCGGGGCGCCGTGTGCCCTCCGACGTGATCCGCCGCCACCACCGCGAGATGAAAGTGGCGATGGGGCAGCTGCCGGCCGAGGGGTACGCCGCGATCGTGCTGCTTGGGGACGCCGACATGGACCGACGCGACCTCGCTATGGTGTGAGGGGCCGTCGGGTCGCATATGGGCTGAGCGGGAGGTGTGGGATTGATCGTCGAGATACGCGACGTCGTTGGTGACCTGGGGGCGGTCGGCGTCGTCATCGTCGCGGTGCTCATCGGGCTCCTGGTCCACTGGCTGTCGTGGCGCGTCGCCGTCCGGCTGGTGGGGCGTACCGATTCGAAGATCGACGAGTACATCCTGCATCGCACCCTCAACCCGATGCGTCTGCTGGTCGTGCTCGCCGCCGTGCTGGTCTCGACCGTCGCCATGGGGGATGAGGCCGCGGACATCGTGCGCCGGGTGGTCATCTTCCTGGGCATCCTCGGCCTGGGTTGGCTGCTGGTGTCGATGACCCTGGTCGGCGAAGACGTGGCACGCGCGCGCTTCCCGGATGACGTCGACCTCCTCGAAGCTCGCCAGCTGCGCACCCAGCTGGCCGTCTTGCAGCGCTTCGGCTCCATCATCATCTGGCTCATCGCCATCGCGATCGCGCTGTTGACCATCCCCGGAGTCCAGCCGCTGGCCGCCAGCCTGCTGGCCGGTGCCGGCGTCCTGGGTATCGTCCTCGGCGTGGCCGCCGGCCCGCTGATCGGCAACCTCATCGCCGGCATCCAGATCGCCTTCACGCAGCCCATCAAGATCGGCGATGTGGTCGTCATCGAGGGGGAGTGGGGCCGTATCGGGGAGATCACCGCGGCCTACGTGGTGGTCTACGTCTGGGACAAGCGTCGCCTCATCGTGCCGCTCTCCAGGATCGTCAACGAACCCGTCGAGAACTGGACCCGCAAGACCACGGATCTGCTGGGGGTGGTCAAGATCTACTGCGACTACCGCGTGCCCGTCGAAGAGGTTCGAGCCGAATTCAAGCGCATCCTCGACGAGTCGGGCCTGTGGGACGGCGAGTCCTGGAGCCTGCTGGTGACCGACGCCGACGACCGCACCATCACCCTGAGGGCCGTGTACAGCGCGCCCGACTCGAGCGTCTCCTGGGACCTGCAGTGCCTGGTGCGTGAGAAGCTCATCGCCTACCTTCAGCAGCAGCACCCCGAGGCGCTGCCGGTGGCGCGGGAGATCCAGCAGCAGGCGGATCCGGGCCGCGCGCCACTTCCCCGCTAGGATTGCCGCATGCCCACCGCCCCCATCGCCGTGTCGTCGTGAGCGACAGGCCTCACGTCCGCTTCAGCCAACACACGCTTGCCAATGGTCTGCGCCTGAACATCGCGCCTGATCGCGTGGCGCCCGTGGTCGCCATCAACCTGTGGTACGACGTCGGCTCCAAGCATGAGCAGCCCGGCAAGACCGGCTTTGCCCATCTCTTCGAGCACTTCATGTTCCAGGGCAGCCGGCACGTCGCCAAGGCCGAGCACCTGGCCATCGTCCAGGGCGCCGGCGGGATGCTCAATGCGACCACCTACTTCGACCGCACCAACTACTTCGAGACGCTGCCCTCGCATGAGGTCGAACTCGGTCTGTGGCTGGAGGCGGACCGCATGGCCACCCTGCTGGATGCGATGTCGCAGGAGAACCTCGACAACCAACGTGACGTGGTCAAGAACGAGAAGCGCCAGTCATACGACAACCGCCCCTACGGCTCCTTCTACGAGAAGCTGATGGCGGCGGTGTTCCCCCCGGGCCACCCGTACCACCACACACCCATCGGCTCGATGGAGGACCTGGACGCGGCGAGCCTTGCCGACGTGGAGGCGTTCTTCCGTACCTACTACGTGCCCAACAACGCCGTGCTGACCGTGGCCGGCGATATCGATGAGGTGCCGGTCATCGAGGCCGTGGAGCGGTATTTCGGCGCCATCGCCCCCAACGACGGGCTGCCTCGTTTCCGGCGCCCCCCGGCCGACGAGATGACCGGGTCGCGAGAAGTCGTGCCGGACGACGTGCCCCTGGAGCGGGTCCACGTGGGCTACCGCTGCCCGGCATTCGGCACGCGTGAGTTCGACGCGCTCGAGGTCGCCACCCAGATCCTTGCCGGCGGCCGCGGCAGTCGCCTCCACAAGCGCCTGGTGCGGGAGGAGCAGGCTGCCCAGGACGTCGCACTGTTCGCCCTGCCGCTCGTGGCCGGTTCGTCGATCGCGGCCGGCTGGGGCACTGCTCGCCCCGGCACCGATGTCACCGTCGTCGAGGCACTGCTCGACGAGGAGCTGCGGCGGATGGCCCGAGAGCCGGTCAGCGATGACGAGCTGGCCCGGGCCCACGCGCTCATCGAATCGGCCGAGCTGTCGGCCCTGTCGCACATGGACGAGGTTGCCGATCGCCTCTCGATGTACACCACGTACTTCGATCGTCCCGAGCTGGTCAACGAGCAGCTGGACCGCTACCTCGCGGTCGACGTGGATGCGGTGCGCGACGTATGTGCGGCCGTCTTCGGCAGCGCTGAGCGTGCCACCATCACGTACGTGCCCCGCACGGCTGAGGAGGTTGCGGCATGACCGACAACCTGATCGCTCTGGACACGCGCCCGCTACCAGGCCCGCCTCGGGCGTACGACTTCCCGCCGTTCGAACGAGCGCGACTCGCCAACGGCTTGACGGTCATACGCGCGCATGTGCCAGGCCGTCCGTTGCTACAGGCACAGCTGCTGGTGCGCGGGGACGCCGGTGGCGGAGCCACGGGCGAAGCACCCGAGCAGGCCGGTGCGACCGTGTTGGCTGCCCGCGCGCTATCGGAGGGAACCGCGGTGCGGGATGCGGTGGCCTTCGTGGAGGCCTCGGAGCGCCTCGGTGCGGAGATGGGTGCGTCCGCCGGCTGGGACAGCCTGGCGGTGCACGTTGAGGTGCCGCGCACGCACCTGGCCGAGGCCATGACACTCTTCGCCGAGATGTCGCTTCAACCCAGCTTTCCCGCCCGCGAGGTGGAGCGGCTCCGCGACGAGCGTCTCAACGACCTGCAGCAGGTGATGGCAGATGCGCGCCGGCGCGCGGAGAAGGCCTTCCCCGAGGTCATCTACGCCGACGACGCGGCCTATGCGCGACCGCTGGGCGGCACGGAGGAGACCGTGTCGCTTCTCGATCGCGATGCCGTCGCGGCACGCCATGCGCTGCTCCTGCGGCCGGAGGCGTGCACCCTCATCGTGTGTGGCGACCTGGACGGCGTGCCGCTCGACGACGTCGTGGCGGCAGCCTTCGGCGACTGGAACGCCCCGGCTGAGCCGGCCCCAGCTTCCACCGCGGAAGCCGATCGGCCCGCAGGCGGGCGTCGCGTGGTGCTGGTCGACCGGCCCGGCGCGCCGCAGTCCGAGGTTCGCATCGGCCACGTGGGCGCTCGCCGACGCATCGATGACTTCCATGCGCTCTCGGTCACCAATGCGCTGCTGGGTGGTTTGTTCAATTCGCGATTGAATCGGCTGCTGCGCGAGGAGCGTGGCTACACCTACGGCGTCAACTCCAGCTTCGACATGCGGCGGGCGGCGGGCCCGTTCGCGGTGCGGTGCGCGGTCGAATCAGATGTCACCGCGGCCGCGGTCGCGGACATCATGGGTGAGCTCTCTCGCGTGCGTGAGGCCCTCGTCGAACAGGCTGAGCTGGATGCGGCACGAGACTACCTGGTGGGCGTGTTTCCGCTGCGCTTCGAGACCTCGGCCCAGGTGGCCGGCGCGCTCGCCGGACTGGTCATCCAGGAGCTACCCGACGACGAGCTCGATCGCTATCGGCCCACCATCGCGGACGTGTCCGCCGCGGACGTGCAGGCTGCCGCCCAGTCACACATCCGTCCCGACGATGCATCCATCGTGGTCGTCGGGGACGTTGCGCGCTTCGGAGACGCGCTGCGCGAAGCCGGCTATGGCGCGGTGGAGGTCGTCAACGACGACGGCTTCAGCAAGCTGCGACCGGCCTAGCCCATGTCGCGCGGGAGACCGATGGAGCGAGACCGATGATCGTCGTCCTTGGCCGCCCGCACGTCCATCGACCCGAGCCCGACGGCGAGCTGGCACCCGGTGGTCTGGCGGTGGAGCTGGCCCTGGCCGTGGCGCGAGTGGGGGCCGAGGTGGAATTGGTCGGCAGCATCGGTGACGACCCCGAGGGTGACCGCATCGTCGTTGAGCTCGGACGCGCCGGTGTGGGCCACTCGGCCCTGTTGCGTGACCCGGCCTCGCGGACACCACTCGTGGGCCAGCCGCGCGGGCTACGCCTGCTGCCGCGACTGGATGCCGCCGACGTGGAGCTGGGGATGCGCTACCTGAGCGCGTGTCGGGTGCTGGTGGTGGCGGCCGAGCTGGCGTCCGAGGCGCTGGTCAAGGCCCAGGAGGCTGCCGACTATCACGGCGCGACGACGGTCATCCTGGCGCCCGCCGGTCGCGTCGAGCCGGATGCCCTCGGGTCGGCCGTCACGCTGCTGGAGCGACCCCCGGTCGAGGACGACGAAGCGCCCGACGCGGCCTTGCTGGCCGCGGACGACGCCGACTTCGCCGGTTTCGTGGCGGACTATGCGGTGCGGCTCGACCGTGGCGAGAGCCCGGCGCGGGCGTTCTCCGCGGCGCTGGGGGAGAGTGCCTGGGAGTCTTCGCTTGACTGAGGCCCGGCATGAGGGGCCCATCCTCGTCTGGAGCGAGGCGCTTCGCGAGTACGACTTCGGGCCGGGTCACCCCTTGACGCCCAAGCGCTTCGGTCCGGGCGTGGACCTGCTGCGCTCGCTGGGCGCCGCACGAACCCTGCTGCCCGAGCCGGCGGGCGACGACGAGATCGCGCGGCTGCACGAGCCACATTTCATCGAGCAGGTGCGCTCGTTCTCCGACCACCCCTGGCAACCCGCTGCCATGGGCGTGGGCAGCGGGGACGTACCCGCCTTCCACGGCATGCACGACGTTTCAGCCCTCGTCGTGGGAGGCTCCATCGGCGCCGTCGACCGCATCCTCAGCGGTGAGGTGGAGCATGCCTTCTCGCCGGCAGGCGGGCTGCACCACGCCATGCGTACGCGCGCAGCCGGCTTCTGCATCTACAACGACGTCGCGCTGGCGGTAGCGCGTGCGCGGGACGCCGGCCATCGCGTGCTCTACATCGACCTTGACGTCCACCACGGTGATGGCACGCAGACGATGTTCTGGGACGACCCGCAGGTGCTGACCTACTCCATCCACAAATCGGGACGCTCGCTCTACCCCGGGACGGGCATGATCGAGGAGACGGGTGGCGCCGATGCGCCCGGCCTGGCGGTGAACACGCCGCTGGACGAGGCTTCAGGCGACGAGAGCTGGTGGCCTGTGGTGGAGCTGGTGCTGCCCGCGCTCGCCGATGCCTTCGCACCAACGTTCATCGTGTCCCAGCACGGCTGTGACAGCCACGCGCTCGATCCGCTGGCTCATCTTCGTGTCACCACGGCTTCGTTCGAACGGGCGGCCAGACTTGTCGATGGCCTGGCTCACCGAGTACGCCGCTGGTCGCTGGCTGGCGACCGGTGGCGGCGGCTATGACGCGTTCCGCGTGGTGCCGCGAGCGTGGTCCCTGGTGTGGCTGGCCCAGGCCCACGAGGTGCCGCCAGCCAACACGCCCGAGCCGTGGCGTGAGCGCTGGGCAGCCGCTGCCGAGGACTATGGACAGGCGCCGTTGCCCCTCGAGCTGATCGACCCGCCGCGGACGGTGGCTCCCGATGCGGAGATCATCGTCGAGCGGAACCTCAAGCGTGCCCGAGAGGCACTGGAGCAGTCGCTCCGCCTGCAGGCAGCCGGCTAGCCGGGTTCAGCGCCTGGTTCGGAGACCTGTCGCATGGTGTCGGGCGCGCCTCGGGTGGGAATGGTGACGTAGCGGGCGTCGGCAAAGGTGTCCGAGTCGGCCAGCCCCAGCAGCGTCAGCTCCTGCACCGCCCCGTCGGGCATGCTCGGGTTGCCCACCGCGTTGGTGTCGATATCGAGAGAGTGGCCCTCATGGAAGAGCGTGGCGCCTTCCCATTGCGGCGTGTGGCCGAAGACCACGCGCTCGATGCCGGCTGCGCGGTAGGCGTCGAAGGACCCCGAGTCCCAGGCCGTGTCGAAGAAGCCCGAGCGCACCCACAGGTGCTCCTCGGTGGTGACACCCAGGTCGTGCGGGCCGTAGCCGGGCGCGAGACCACCGTGCACGAACAGGACGTCCCGCCAGCGTACCGCGTGCGGCAGTGACTCCAGCCACTCGAAGAAGCCCGGCGCGCAGGCTTCGATGGACGACGCCATCCGCTCGACGTGGGCCACACCGGCCTGATCGCAACCGTACGCTGAAGCTGTGGCGTCGCCGCCGTACTCCAGCCATGTCGCCAGCCATTCATGCTCGCCCCGGCGCACCATCAGCGGCATGATCTCGTGGTTGCCTCGCGCCAGGACGACGGCACCACCGGCCTCGGCAGCCTGGCCTTGCAGGCGTCGCAGCAGCGCTACGAGACCTCGGACGTCACCGCCGCGGTCGATGTAATCGCCGCATCCCACGAGCGCTGTCCGGGGTGGAGCGATCCAGCGCTGTTCGGCATCGATGAGGCCGGCCTGGGTCAGCGCGCTCGCGAAAGCGGAGGTGACGCCGTGCGCATCGCTGAAAGCCCAGACGGTCCAGTCGTCGGGCAGGTGGGGGAGGCGAGCGTCGAACATGGCCCCAGTATCGCAAGTCATATCGCGAGCCCCGGCGGACAAGCAACGAGCCCTTCCGCCCGGAGGCGGAAGGGCTCTGATGAAGGTGCGTTCAGGCTGGAAGCCCGCTCGCTACCACTCGCACTGGTTGGGCGGATCCGCCGGGTCGCACGTCGCCTCGGTCTTGATCGGCGTCGACCAGCTCAAGGGCCTTGGCCGGGTCGAGAAGGACCGCCTCACCGACCGTGCCGTCCTCGTTGAAGGGCGTGTAGGACGAGTTGACGGCGTTCACGCCACCGTCGGTGTACGTGCCGGGGCCGGTGATGCCCTCGTAGTCGATGTCCTTGCCCTCGCGGATCAGGGCCAGGCAGTCGGCGTAGGTGTAGCACACCTCGCCGCCATCACCGACCTCGAACATGGCCGGGGCCCAGTCACTCGGCGTTGTACGAGCCTGCGGCCTCGACGGCGAGCGCCGTCTGGACCATCACGTCGTAGGTCGAGAAGTGGTACTGGTCCTCGGGGCCGCCGAAGGTCTCGATATCGGCCGTCTCGTTCCACAGGTTGGAGTAGAAGTCCCAGGCTGGGGTGGAGGTGTCCGGCGAGAACGCTGCGAAGCCGATGCCCTGCTGGCTGGCGATGGGCTCGGTCCCGAGCGTATCGATGAACTCCTTGAGCACCCAACCGGTCTCACCGATCCAGTTGAGCGAGAGGCCGGCCTCAGCCGCCTGCTTGATCAGCGTCGCGGACTCGGTGGACCCGGCCTGGACGATGACAGCGTCGGGGTTGAGATCAGCGATGCGCTGCGCCTCGGCCCGGTAGGACGGCTGCTCGGCGGGCACGTCGATGCGGGCGAGGACCTCCAGGCCCAGTGCCTCGGCGCCCTTCTGGCGCAGCGTCAGCTGCGAGCTGGAAGCCTTCGACCTGGGTGGCGAAGATGACGACATTCTCGGCGCCGATAGAGTCGGCATAGAGGCTGCCGGAGGTGCCAAGCGCCTCATCGAGGCCCTGGGCGCGGAAGATCGGCTCCGCTCCCTTGCCGCCCAGGTTGCCCGGGATGGCGCCGCCGTGGACGGACGGTCCGAGCGGTGAGTCGTTCTCCTGCCACCACTCCATCATGAAGTCGCGGTAGGTGCGGTAGCCGTGGGCGATGCTCACGACGATCTCGGCGCCATGCTTCTCCAGGCAGGTGCGGGCCGCCTGGGCCTCACCCACCGTGCCCAGGTCCTCAGAGTAGAACTCCCACGTCCGCCCCAGCGGCGGGTCCGTGTTGATGATCTGCTCGATAGGCCAGGCGACGTCGTTGGTAAGCGACGGCCCGTACGGTGCGAACTCGCCGGTGTAGTAGGCCAGCTCGCAGACTGCCACGGGTCCCTCGTCGGACTGGGCAGAGACGCTGCCGCCGAAGGCGGTCGCGAGAAGCGCCGTTGCGCCGATCACCGCGGTGACGCGGCCTCGCTGGATGTTCCCGATCATCATGTACCTTCCTCCTGGTGTACCTGGACCGAAGTGAGTGCGGTGGTCAGATCCGGTAGCCCTCCTTTAGCTGCTGTGTGGTCACGTCGGCGGCGTCAACGACCGCGGTGGCTTCTCCAAGACTAAGCACCATGACCCGGTCGGCCACCTCAAGGGCCTTCGTGGCGTTCTGCTCAGCGAGCACGATGGCGACGCCTCGAGTCTCGTGCATCTGCCGGATCTTGCCCATGAAGAGGTCGACGTAGAGCGGTGAGAGACCGGCTGTCGGTTCGTCCAGGAGCAGCACCTTGGGATCCTGCATGAGGGCTCGCCCGCAGGCGACCATGCGCGATTCGCCGCCACTGAGCGTCCCGGCCGGCTGTGGCTGCATGGCCTCCAGGTCGGGGAACAGCGCGAACACCTCCGCCATGCGCTCCTCCTGTGGGCGTGACCCGATCATGGCGCCGACGCGCAGGTTCTCCAGCACGGTGAGGTTGGGGAAGACGCCCTGCTCCTGGGGCACGTAGGCGATGCCTCGAGCCGCCGTCTCATAGGGCGGCAGGTGGGAGACATCTTCGCCCTCGAAGTGGATGGAGCCGCCCATCAGCGGCAGCAGGCGCGCCAGGGTAGCGAGGAGCGTCGTCTTGCCGGCCCCGTTGGCGCCGAGCACAGCGAAGACTTCGTGGCGGACTGCGAAGTCGAGGCCCTTGAGGACGGTGACCCCGTCGTAGCCGCTGCGCAGGTCCGTGACCTCGATGGTGGCCGGAGCCGCCGCCTCAGACATGCCCTTCTCCCAGGTACTTCTCGACGACGGTGTGGTTCTCGCGGATGGAGTCGGGGTTGCCGCTCAGCACGACGCTGCCCTCGGCCATGAAGTGGACATGGTCGCAGAGGCTCCAGATCAGGTTGAGGTCGTGCTCGACGATCACCACGGACGTGCCCTTCCGGGCCAGCTCGCGGACCACGTCCATGACCTTCTCGGTCAGGTCGTCAGGCAGGCCCGCCGTGGGCTCGTCGAGCAGCAGGAAGGTCGGCTTCAGGAGCAGGCCGCGGATGATGTCAAGCAGCTTCTTCTCGCCGGCGGAGAGGGCGAACGCGGTCGGATCGTCGAAGCCGAAGTAGTCCAGGTAGTGCCGGATCTCTTCCTCGTGCCGGCTGAACACCGTGCCCTCGGCGAAGATCCGATAGGGCTGCTCGTAGCGCGCCTCGGCGACGGACAGCAGCATCGAATCCCAGATCGTCAGCTTGTCGAAGTCCATGATGACCTGGTTGGACTTGACCAGGCCATGCTGGGCCATGCGGTGGGTAGGCAACGATGAGAGCACGATCTCCCGCCCCCCCGGTGGGCGCAGGCTGATCGTCCCGTTGTCGAGCGGAAGCGAGTGCATCACCATGCGCATGAGCGTGGTCTTGCCCGCGCCATTGGGGCCGATCAGCCCCTCGATGGGCTTCTCGCCCAGGACCAGCTCATCGACGTCGACGACGACGCGGCCGGAGAAGCTCTTGACGGCGCTGCGCACATGGATCTGCGGGCGCTGCACGGGCGCGGCGACCGGAACCTCAGCGACCATGGATCTTCTCCATCAGCTTGTCGCGCCGCATGTCGCCAAGGATGCCGAGCGGCCGGAACAGCAGGACCGCGATGAGGGTAGCCCCGAAGACGGCCTCCCGCAGCACCGGGATCGCCTGCGTGTACCACTCCTGTGGCAGGGGAAGGTACGACTGGATGACGATGTCAAAGAGGCCCACGGTGAGGATCACCCCGACGACGGCGCCCCAGACGCGGGCGGTGCCACCGAGCACGAGCCCGACCATCACGGCCAGGGTCAGGTCCACCCCCAGGTTGGAGATGGAGAGGAAGCGGATCATCACCCCGTACATCGCCCCCAGCAGGCCCATGAGGCCGGAGGTGAAGGCGAAGAGCAGGATCTTCGTGCGCAGCGTCGGCTTGCCCAGGCTACGGGCGAGAGCCTCGTTGCCGCCGGTCCCGATGAGCAGCCGTCCATAGGGCGAGCGATGGACCTGCCAGGCATACAGGAAGATGGCCACCACGACCAGGGTCGCGATCAGCAGCCACACGAACTCGTTCTGCTTGACCGTACCGATGTCGAAGGGGAAGCCGAGCCCGCCCATGCCCAGGGCACCGCCGGTCAGGTCCTTCTCGGTGGTAGCGATGATGGCCACGATGGTGGCGAAGCCCAGCGTCTCCAGCAGCACGCCGTCGGTGTCCAGGTCGGCGATGAGCCAGCCGATGATGAGGCCGGCGAGGCCGGTGATGAAGGTCGCGAGCCCGGCACAGACGAGGAACTGCCAGGGATCGCCGAAGGGCCAGTCGACCTTGACGTAGAGCACGCCAAAGGCGTACATGCCGAGGCCGAAGAACCCGACGATGCCGAAGTTGGCGATGCGCGACAGGCCCAGCTGCAGGTGCAGGAGCAGCGCCAGGCCGACGACGATCACGACTTCGAAGAGGCCGGAGATGAGGAAGGCGTCAAGCCAATCAAGTGACATGGATCACACCTTCGCCGTTGCGGTCAGCCGTTTGCCCTGCCACTTGAGGAGGGCCATGAAGAAGATGATCAGGGCCAGCTGGGCGTAGAGGACCTGGCCGAAGGACAGCGTCATCGCGGCGAGGGCGATGCCGGTGGCCACGCCGACGGCGATCACGCCGCCGAGTCCCCACCTGCCGCCCACCAGGACCACCAGCAGGATGAAGAGGAACTGGCGCCAGCCGAGGAGCGGGGCGACCGACGAGCCGACGCCGTAGAACGCGCCCGCAAGGCCACCCGCCACGCCGGCGATGAACCAGATCATGACCGTCACCACCAGGGGACGGATGCCGCTGGCCATGGCCAGCTTCTCGTCGCTGGCGAGGGCGCGGATCTGGAGTCCGAAGCTGGACCGCTGGATGAACAGGTAGAGCGCTAGTGCCAGGACGGCGATGCTCACGAGAGCGACGAGGCGGAAGGAGGTCACGCCGACGCCGAGGACGAAGACCGTATCGGGCGGCGGTACGTCGAAGAACCGGACCGGGTAGCCGAAGATGAACTGCAGCCCGTGGCGCAGGAAGATGGCCAGGCCGAAGGAGATGATGATCATCTCCAGCGTGCCCACGTTGCGCCGCTTGGCGGGGCGGAAGATCAACAGGTACGTGGCGACGCTCAGCAGGCCGCTGAGGATGGCGGTCGGGATGAGGACCGCATAGAAGTCGAGCTCGAACGTGGTGTTCAGCCACATGCCGAAGTACGCGCCCAGGGTCACCGTCTCCGCGTAGGCCACGTTGATCAGGCCGGTCAGGCGGTAGATGAGTGCGAAACCGAGGGCCGCCAGGACGAGGGGGGCCTGTTCGGTCAGGCCGATGACGATCGACTGGGTGATGAAGTCCATCAGCCGTCGCCCCGGGTCCGCGACTCAGGTAGGCGTGCGCCCATTCGTGGGCACGACGCGTACCGCAGCTCGGGCCCTGAGCGCCCCAGCTCGGGCCTGCTGCGTCCGGGTCGTCACCATCAGTCGCATGCTGTGACGGGGCCCTCACTGACGAGCAGCTTGCGGACCCGCTGGGCCACGCGCTCCGCCGACAGACAATACATGTCGAGCAGCTCTTCGTCGGTCGCGGATTCGGTGTAGTGGTCCTGGATCCCGATGCGGTCGACACGAGTGGGCCGGTACTCGCTGAGCGTCTCGGCCACCGCTCCGCCGAGGCCCCCGATGACGGTGTGCTCCTCAACGGTCACCACCCGCCCGGTCCTGTCCGCGGCGGCCACGATCCCGGCCACGTCGAGCGGCTTGATGGTGGGCACATGCACGACATGGGCGTCGATACCGTCGGCGGCCAGGATGTCAGCCGCATCGACCACGCGTGGTGTCTCCGTGCCGGTGCTGATGAGCGTGATGTCCGTGCCCTCACGCACGACCTTCACCTCACCGAAGCGGAACCTGTGGCCAGGCTGGAAGAGGGTCTGCGTGTTATCTCGAACCAGACGGATGAAGACCGGCCCGTCGTAGTCCACGGCCCAGGCCAGGACCCCCTTGGTCTCCACCTCATCGGCGGGGGAGATGACGACCATGCCGGGCATGGCGCGGGCGATGGCGATGTCGTCCACGATCTGGTGGGTCTTGCCGGCCTTGCCGGTGAAGAGCCCGGTGTAGCCGGCGGTGATCTTGACGTTGGCACCGGTCTGGGCGATGAGCACGCGGATCTGGTCGAGTGGCCGGTGCAGGGCGAACGCGACGAAGGTGCTGATGAACGGCACCAGGCCGACCTTGGCCATGCCGGCGGCCACGCCGAGCATGTTCTGTTCGGCGATGCCCATCTGGAAGAAGCGCTCGGGATAGGCGTCCTCGAAGAGCTTCGCCTGTGTCGAGCTGCCGAGGTCGCCGTCGAGCATGACGATGCGAGGGTCGTTGGCGGCCAGCTCGGTGACGGTCTCACCGAAGACCAGGCGGAGCTGCTTTCCCATCGGCAGGGTCATGCCGCCCCTCCATCGCGTCTCGCCGAGCTCGGCCATGGCGATGGCGAACTCCTCGTCGGTGGGCACGCCCATGTGCCACTTGTAGTCGCCGGCCATGTAGCTGACACCGTAGCCCTTGAGGGTGTTGGCGATGATGGCCACCGGCAGGCCCTCCGGCTGCGTGGCTTCCTCGAGCACGCGCACCACGTCGGCCATGTCGTTGCCGTCCATCTCCATGACGCGCCAGCCGAAGGCCTGCGAAACGGGCCACCAGGGCACCGGGGTCCTCCGGCGGCAGGCGGTGGCTGGCCGAGTCGCCGCGCCAGCCGAACTGCTGGAACTTGTTGTGGTCGACGATGGCGATGAGGTTGTCGAGCCGGTAGCGGGGAGCCACGTGGGCGGCCTCCCAGACCTGTCCCTCCTGGCACTCACCGTCACCGAGCAGCACGAAGGTGCGGAAGTCCTGCTCCAGGTACTTGGCGCCGAGGGCCATGCCCAGGCCGGCCGAGAGGCCCATGCCCAGCGACCCGGTCGAGATGTCGATGCCGGGCAGCTTGTTCATGTCGGGGTGGCCCTGCAGGCGCGCGCCCTTCTGGTTGAAGGTGAACATCTCGTCGAGCGGCGAAGTAGCCGGCCAGCGCCATGGCCGCGTACTGGCCGAGGGCGGAGTGGCCCTTCGAGAGGATGAAGCGGTCGCGCTCGGGCCAGTCGGGCTCGTCGGGTCGGATGCGCAGGATGCGCCCGTACAGCGCGGCCAGGATGTCCGCCGCCGAGAGGGGACCGCCGACATGACCGACCTTGCACTCGCGACGGTGCGGATGACCGCCACCCGGATGCGCCGGGCCATGTCCTCGCAGGCGTCGCGATCTCCTCCGCCGATGCCGGGTTGGTCGCGGGCTCGGTAGTCATGCGGAGCGACTTGCCTTTCTCGTACGAGCCGGGCACGACCGGCGGGCTGAAGAAGCAGGCGATCTCGAGCGGCTCGGGACCGTCGGATTCGGTCGCGTGCGGGCGTGCCCGGGACTGACCCACACGCACAGCACCGGGCTCCAGCTCACCGACCCCGTCGGGGGTGATGATGCGTCCACGGCCGGAGACGCAGTAGATGGTCTCTTCCTGCGAGTCGTGCACGTGGCCCTCTGGCGCTGAGCCGGCGGGGAAGATCGACACGCCGAACGAGATGCGCTCCGTATCGATGTTCTGGGGGCCCAGGTAGGTATGCCAGTCACGACCGGGCAGGGGGTAGACCTCCGCCTCGTCGCGTGACACCCGCTTCATCATCAGAGCACCTCGTTGCATCCCTGTGGTGCCTGTCCCTCGAGCGTCCGCCGCTCATCGGACCATCACAATCGATTATCGAGGATACGCCTTCAGGGCTAGCCAATGTCAAGTGGCCCCGCGATCAGGGGGCCATCGGGACCGAGCGTGACTCCGGGTGTTCGGCGGCGCGATCCGATGTCCGGGGCCGGCGTGGGCACAGGCAGTGGTTCGCTTCGGGCCGTCCGGACCGGTCCGCCGGTGACCACGGACACGGGTCGGCTCGGTTGACTGACGTAGGCTGGGGTCGTATCGTCATCGGTAATCGATTATCGAAGACCAAGGGCTCGGCGGCGTGACCGACCGGGCTCGGAGGTGGAGGGGTCGCCGCTGAGATAGACGTCACGGAGCAGCTCCAGCCACGGGGCTGGGGCGTTCGCAGCTCGTCAGGGCTCGGGAGGAGCCGCAGTCCGGCGCGGTCGTGGAGGACGACCGGCACACGAAGGAGGCGAACGACTGATGGGGCTCATGGACGACCAGGTCCTGGGGCAGTTCCTCGGGGATGAGACGTTCCCCATCGAGTGGACGTCGGAGACCGAGAAGCGGCTCTTCTGGGTCTACGACGATCTGCATTGCCCGAAGCCGCTCAGCCCGATGTACGAGGACATCGGCGGCTGGTGGCTCTCCTGCGACCACATGTTCCGTCGCTTCGGGACGCCCTTCGCGACGCGACTGGATCTACAAGAACATCAACGGCTACCTGTACACGGCCGCCATCCCGGCCGAGGCCGGCGTCGCCGTCGACACGCAGGAGTACAACTACCGCACCAACCCCATCGTGCCCGAGGCCGGCGACGCCGACTACGCCGGCAAGATCGGCGCCTACCTCGGCGTGGTGCTGCCGGTCTACGGCCACAACTTCGTGACCTGGTGGCGCGAGCGCTTCGTGCCCGAGATGCAGCGCAACTTCGACTACATCGAGGGCATGCTCGAAGGAAGGACGAGCTCAGCCTGGCGGACATGGCGGTCCTGCTCGAGGACGCCATCGACATGCACGACCGCCACTGGAAGATCCACTGGATGCTGAACTTCGCGCAGCTCTCCGCGACGCTCAACCTGCGCGCCGTCATGGAGAAGACCCACGGCAAGGTCGACGAGGTCCTCCTGGGCCGCCTGCAGAACTCCGCCAACGACCGCAACTGGGACAAGATCCGCGCGCTGTGGGAGATGAAGGAGGAGATCAAGGGCGACGCCGAGCTGCAGCAGCTCTTCAGCGGCGACGACCGCCGCCGAGATCGTGCCGGCACTGCAGGCCAGCGAGCGCGGCCGCCGCTTCATCGACGAGCGCGTCGTGCCCTACCAGATGGAGTTCGGCTGGCACGCCGTCTGGAGCCACGAGTTCATCTTCCCCTCCTTCCGCGAGGACATGAACCCCGTCATCCAGCTCGTGCGCGACCAGTACGCGTCCGACTACGACTACCCCGCCAAGATCGCCGAGCTGAAGGCCGACATCGACGCTGCCGCCGTGGAGATCCTGGAGGGTCTCGAAGGCGAGGCGCTCGAGGAGATGCGCGCCGCCAACGAGATCAACCTCAAGATGGCGCCGCTGACACCGGACCACCACTTCTACATCGACCAGGGCGCCAATGCCCACGTCCGCCTGGTGCTCATCGCCATCGGTGAGAAGCTGGTCGAGCAGGGCGCCCTCGGGCGCGCCGACGACGTGATCATGTTCCGCTACAACCAGCTGCGCGCCTTCATCGGCGACCCCGGCAGCATGGACGGGCGAGCCATCGCCGCTGCCGCGCGAGAGAAGTGGGCTGCGGCCGAGAAGGTCCAGCCCAAGGACTGGGTCGGTACCGCGACCGAGACCCAGCTGGCCTTCCCCTACCTGAACCTGTGGGGCTTCCCGGACAAGTTCCACCGCTCCAAGGAGAAGGTGCAGGGCCAGGTCAAGGGCATCGCCGGTTCACCGGGCGTGGTCGAGGGCATCGCCCGCATCGTCTCCTCGGAGGCCGAGTTCGACAGCCTGCAGCAGGGCGAGATCCTCGTCTGCCAGATGACCAACCCCGCGTGGCAGGTGCTCTACGGCAAGATCATCGCGGTCGTCACCGATGCCGGCGGTACGGTCTCGCACCCGGCGGTCCTGGCCCGCGAGTACGGCATCCCCGCCGTGGTCGGCACATCCACCGGCACCTTCGAGATCAAGTCGGGCGACCGGCTCCGCGTCGACGGCACGGCCGGCGTGGTCGAGATCCTCGGGAGCTGACCGGTTTCAGCCATGACGGACGACGCGGGAATCACCCGTAGCGTGCTCAGCGAGCAGGTCAAGGGTCGCCTCCTGCAGGCGATCCTTGACGGCCGTTACCCGCCCGGTGCCCGCATCGTGGAGACGCGCGTGGCACGGGAGTTCGGCACCAGCCAGGCTCCCGTGCGCGAAGCCCTCCGCGATCTGGAGGCCCTGGGGGTGGTCGAGACGGCTGCTTTCAAGGGCGCCCGTGTCCGGCAACCGTCCACGGAGGAGCTGCTGGAGGCCTTCGAAGTGCGTGCCATCCTCGAGGGCCACGGTGCGGTGCTGGCAGCCGCGAACGTGACCGAGGACGAGCTGTCGACGCTTGATGAGCTCATCGAGCGCATGCGCGAGGCCGCCGGTGCGGGCGATCCGTACCGTGAGGCCGCTGCCGACACCGAGTTCCACCGGCTGATCATGCATCACGCCGGGAACGCCACCCTCGAGCGTGTCTGGCGCACGTTGGAACCGTTCCTCCGCACCTACATCACGATCGTCTCGCCGGGAGTGGACCGGCGCGCGGTGGCAGACCGCCACATCCCCATCGTGGAGGCACTGCGCCGGCAGAACCCCGATCTCATCGAGGAGGCCATGCGCACCCACTTCGAAGCGGCGGCGTCAGCCCTGGCCGAGGTATGGCCCAACCACATCGGCGATGACGACGCGACAGTGCGATTGCGGCCGGACCAGGTGCCGGCCATCCCTATCTAGCCACGCCACGATCGAAAGGAACATATGAGCCCAGAGCTAGTACTCAGCCAGGAGCTGTCGGCCGGTTCGGCGCGCCTCCGCGTCGACGTCCTTGGCGGCCCGGCCCGCGACAGCATCGTCAACGACATGGACTTCCTCAACTACCGGCTCGCCGCCGTGAGCATGGAGTCCGCCGTGTCACTGCCGCAGCCGGACGTCATCTGGGACGTGGAGGCGTCCAAGGACATCACCTACGACGGCACCGCCATGCGCCTCAGTGGTGACTGGACCGTGGGCGCCATCCAGAAGGTCCTGGTGACGATGCTGGCATTGCGCATGGAGGCGCAGGGCCTGCATCCGTCGCATTCGTCGGCGGTCCGATACCAGGACAAGTCGATCCTCTTCCTTGGCGGCGAATCCAATCACGGCAAGTCCATGGGCCAGATCGAGGCCTGCCGCCGGGGCGGGCTGCTCATCAGCACCGAGACCACTGTCATCGATGAGGACATCAACGCCGCGATGGGCTCCAAGTCCGTCTTCCTGCGCGAGAAGCGTGCCAAGGGTACGGAGCGCGCTGACAAGGCCGCTCCCACGCAGGGTGTCAACAAGTTCTGGGGCGAGATGCCCACCTGGGAGGAGTACCCCGACGTCAGCGAGATCGATGTCGTGGTGCTGCCGGCGATCGACGGCAACTTCGACCCCAGCACCAAGCAGCTGGGCGAGTTCGAGTCACAGTTCCAGGCCTTCCACTCGCTGCAGAACTACTTCCTCACCAATGAGCTGCTGGCTCCCGGCTTCCCCATGCCGCTGACCGATACGGTGGAGCTGCGACGCGCCCGCGCCGCGTTCGTGCAGAAGTTCGGCGACCGCCCCTTCTACTTCGTCCGTGCCGCCACCCCACAGGTGCTCATGGACGAGGTCGACAAGGTCATCTAGGGCAGGGGAGGCAGATGCGCAGGTTCGCCTACGAGCGACCGACGACTCTGGCGCAGGCGACCCGGCTGCTGGCCGATGCGGGCGATGCTGCCCGCATCCTCGCCGGCGGCACGGACCTCGTCGTGGGCCTGCGCGACGATTCGATCCAGGCCGCCGTCGTCGTCGACCTGAAGTGGGTCGAGGAGCTCGCCGGCGCCGAGGCCATCGTGCGGCACGATGGTGCCTACACCTTCAGCGCCCTCGCCACCATGGGCCAGATCGAGCGTGACGAGCGGGTGCTGGCCGAGCTGCCCGCGTTGGCCGAGGCGGCCCGCGTCGTGGGCTCGGTGCAGATCCGCAACCGCGCCACGCTGGCCGGCAACATCTGCAACGGTTCGCCGGCCGCGGACACGGCGCCGCCACAGCTGGTCTACGGCGCCAGGGTGGTGGTGTCGGGCCCGCGACGAGGTACGGCGCGTCCCCATCGACGACTTCATCCTCGGTCCCCGCCAGGTCGACCTGCGACTGGGCGAGCTGGTCAGCGCCATCGAGGTGCCGGTCCCGCCCCCCGGTTTCGGCGCCGCCTATACCCGCCTCGTGCGTCGCCGCGGCACCGACCTCGCCTCGGTCACGTTGTGCGCATCGGTCGACGCTGCCGGCGTGACCCAGCTGGCCTATGGCAGCGTCGGCCCGCGTGCCTTCCTGGTGCGCGACGACAGCGGCGTGCTGGCCGACCCGGTGGCGGAGCCGCGGTCACGCGCGGCCGTGCTGGATGCGCTCCTGTCGCAGGCGACACCATCGCCACGCTCGATCCGCGCCAGTCCGGACTATCGCCTTGCCATGCTGCGCGTGCTCGCCATGCGAGCCCTCGGCGAGTGCCCTCGAACGACGCCCAGGGAGAGCCGCCTGATGGCCGAACGACTCACCATCGATCTCACGGTCAACGGTCGTGCACGCACGCTCGACGTGGCCGTGCACCACACCCTGCTGGAGGTCCTGCGCGACGACGTCGGCTTGACCGGCACCAAGGAGTGCTGCGTCGTGGGCGAGTGCGGGGCCTGCACGGTGCTGGTCGATGGGCGCTCGGTGAACTCGTGCCTGATGCTGGCGGTGGAGGCCGACGGGGCTGAGGTGGTCACCGTCGAGGGGCTCGCCGGCGACGGCGAGCTGAACCCGCTGCAGGCGGCCTTCCTCGACACGGGAGCGGCGCAGTGCGGCTTCTGCATCCCGGGGCAGCTGATGTCGGCCACGGCACTGCTCGAGGAGATCGACGACCCCAGCGACGAGCAGATCCAGGAAGCGCTGGCGGGCAACCTCTGCCGCTGTGCCGGGTACGAGCAGATCTTCGCTGCCGTGCACCAGGCTGCGCGAGGCCGCTCCGCGTGAGCGACCTCAAGATCGGGCTCTCGCCTCATCGCGTGGGCGGCCATGAGCGCGTCACCGGCTCCCAGCAGTATCTGGCCGACCTCCCGTTCACGGACGTCCTGCATGCCAAGCTGGTGACCATCCCCTGCGGGCGTGGCCGGATCATCAGCATCGACAAGCGCGCCGCCGAGGCCGTCCCCGGGGTGCAGCTGGTCATGACGTCCGCGGACCTGCCCCAGCCGGTGCCTCGCTACGGCCCGCAGTACCGGGACCGACCGGTGCTGGCCGTGGGCGAGACCAAGTTCCACGGCGAGCCGGTGGCGGCCGTCGCGGCAGACACGAGGGATGCGGCTGAGGAGGCTGCACGGCTGGTGAAGGTCGAGTACGAGGAGCTGCCGGGTGTCTACAGCGTGGAGCAGGCACTGGCGCCGGGCGCGCCGCTGGTACGTGAACCGGCGCTGCGGCCCGACGACGACCTGGCCGATAGCAACGTCCTCACCGTGCGCCGTTTCGGCTGGGGAGACGTGGAGGCGGCGGAGGCGGCGGCCGACCTTCTCATCGAAGAGTCCTACTCCTTCCCCATGGTCACCCACTTCGCCATCGAGCCGCATGCCTTCGCGGCCGCTGCGGACGATGAGGGCATCGCCATCTGGTCGACCATCCAGCACCCGTACCTGCTGCAGAAGCTGATGGCCGAGCTCCTCGGACTGCCGTTGTCACGCGTGCGGGTGTACGCGCCCGACCCGGGCGGTGGCTTCGGCGGCAAGCAGAACATCAAGCTGGAGCCGCTGGTCGCCTTCATGGCGCTCCAGACCGGTCGCCCCGTGCGACTGGTGCTCACGCTCGACGAATCGTTCCAGGCCAGCCGCCGCGTGTCTGCCGAGGTGACCGTGCGCAGCGGCTTCGACCGCGACGGTCATGTGCTCTTCCAGGATGTGCGCAGCGACTACATGCTGGGCGCCTACGCCGACATCGCCGAGCGCGTGACGGCCAAGAGCCAGTACACCGCGGCCGGGCCCTACAAGGTGCCCAACGTGCGCATCACCGCCCGCTCCATCCTGTCGAACACCACGCCGGCTTGCGCCTTCCGCGGCTTCGGCACGCCGCAGGTCAACTGGGCCGTCGAGGGCAACATGGACGCCGCCGCCCGCGCCCTCGGTATCGACGGGGCGGAGATCCGGCTGCGCAACCTTGCCACCCGCGGCGAGGACGTCGTCCCCGGCGACACGCCAGCGGATGGTCTGTGGCCGCAGACGGTGCGGGCAGCGATGGCCGCCATCGGCTGGGAGACGCCGGTGCCGGAGGGTCGTGGTCGTGGCCTCGCCGTGGGCATCAAGTCCAGCGCCACCACGGGCCTCTCGTACTCGACGCTGCGACTGCTCGCCGACGGCAGCGTGCTGCGTCTTCGCCGGTACCAGCGACATGGGCCAGGGCGCTCGTACCATCTTCGCCCAGATCGCCGCCACGGAGATGGGCACCACGCTCGAGAAGGTCAACGTGGTCATGGGCGACACCGCCGTCGTGCCCTACGACCAGCAGACATCGGCCAGCCGCTCCACCGTCTTCATGGGCAACGCCATCATGCGTGCCTGCCGCGACATCCAGGCCCAGGTGAGGACCATGGCCGCCCGCATCGAGAGCGTGCCGGAGAGCCAGATCGTGGTCGATCGCGGCGTCGTGAGCCTGCCTGACCGGGACGTACCCATCGTCGAGGTGGCGCAGGCCAGCCTGGGCAAGCTCGGCGGCGAGATCATCGGCAACGGGGTCTATCGCAAGGAGGTCCAGCCCGACCATCCGCTGGGTGGCAGCCCCGCCTTCTATGAGTTCAACTGCACGGCCGTCGAGCTGTCGGTGGACGAGGAGACAGGCCACATCACGATCCACAAGCACGTCATCGTGGGCGACACCGGCAAGTCGCTGCACCCTGCGCAAGTGGCCGGCCAGGACGAGGGTGCAGCCATCATGGGCCTGGGCCACACGCTGATGGAGCATCTCATCCTCGATGAGGCGGGCCGCATCCGCAACCTGGGGGCCATCGACTACCGCATCCCGACCTCGATGGACCTGCCGCTGCACATGCACAGCGAGGCGATCGAGAACGAGGATGGACCCGGCCCCTACGGCTCGAAGGGCGTCAGCGAAGGCGGCCTGCTGTCGGTCCAGTCGGCCGTAGGCGCTGCGGTCGCGGCTGCCACGGGGGTCGTCATCCGGCAGCTTCCACTGACACCGGAGCACGTCTGGCGCTCGCTCCGTGACGCCCGCCAGTCAGGCTCCAGCTAGTGCCACCAAGGAGGAGATCCGCCATGCCCAGGCCAGGTGAAGTCGGCCCCATCAAGGACATGCCCGCCGAGCAGGTCGTCAAGGCCGCCTCGATGATCAAGCAGGGCCGGATGATCTCGCTGGCAGCGACTCGCTTCGACGGCATGCCGCTGTTCCCCGGCCACCCGCCGTTCCAGGTGCTCAACGCGGTCAGCCCGCGTGGCATCGTCGCCGGCGGCCGCCAGCCCTGGGGCCCCGTCAACAACGCCAACCTCGGCTACATGGCCGAGTACCTCATGTGCACTTCTCACTCGGGCGCCCACATCGATGGCCTCGCTCACATGACCATCGGTGATGACATGCACTGGTATGGCGGCGGGAACGCCGATGAGCACCTCACCGATCACGGTCCCAACTTCGGCGATGCCTCGGCCATGCCGCCGTTCTTCACGCGCGGCGTGTTCCTCGACGTGCCCACCTATCGCGGTGTGCCACACCTCAAGCACGGCGAAGTCGTCGACGCGGCGGAGCTTGAGGACATCGCCAAGGCCCAGGGAGTCGAGGTGCGCCGATGGGATGTCGTCGTCATCCGCACCGGCTACATGAGCCTGTGGCCGGACTTCGATGCCATGATGGCGAACAAGACCGCCGGGCCCGATATCTCGGCTGCCGACTGGTTGCTCAAGAAGGGCATCGTCGCCACCGGCACCGACACCGAGACATACGAGGTCCAGCCGGCGCCTGACCTCGGCCCCGAGGGCAACCCGCAGCCGGTCCACAAGCACCTGCTCATCGACAACGGCATCTACCTGATGGAGAGCCTGGATCTCGAGGAGCTGGCGCGCGAGAAGCTGTACGAGTTCGCCTTCATCGCCCTGCCGCTGAAGATCAAGGGCGCCACCGCGTCGATGGTCGACCCGTCGCGGCCATCTAGTCCAGCCTGTCCATCCAGCGCCCTGAAAGGAGCCACTCCGTGACCGAGACCATGCAGGCACTCGTCGTGCTCGCCCCCGAGACGTTCGAGATCCAGGAGGTCCCGGTCCCCGAGCCCGGTCCGATGGAGGTGCTGTGCCGCGTCAAGGCCGTGTCCATCTGCGGCACCGACTCGCACCTCATCGCCGGCGACTACCCCGGCTTCTGGCCACCCGCCTTCCCCATCATCCCCGGCCACGAGTGGGCCGGTGAGATCGTCAAGCTGGGTCCCGGCGCCGAGAAGGCCGGCTGGTCGGTGGGGGACCGCGTCGCCGGCACCAGCCACGATGCCTGTGGCGTCTGCCAGCAGTGCGTGGAGGGTCGCTACAACCTCTGCGAGAACTACGGCGTCATGGACCTGCATCGCCAGTACGGTCACAACTACCAGGGTGCCGACGCCGAGTACGTCGTCCACGGCGTCAAGTGCATCTTCCCCCTGCCCGAGTCGGTCAGCTACGAGGCCGGAGCCGTCATCGACCCCGCGTCCATCGCCCTCCACGTGGCCAACCGTGCGCAGATCCAGCCCGGCGACAACGTGGGCATCATGGGTGGCGGGGCCATCGGCCTGCTGAGCGGAGAGGCGGCCAGGATCCGCGGCGCCGGGCGCGTCATCGTGGTCGAGCCGCTGGCGAGCCGCCGCCAGAAGGCGCTGGACATGGGCTTCGAGGTCATCGACTCCGGTGACGGCGATGCTGGTGAGAGGCTGCGCGAGATGACCGGCGGTCTGGGCGTCGACAGGGTCATCGAGGCGGCCGGAGTGCCGATCACCCTCAAGTGGGCGCTGGCAGCACTGCGCAAGGGCGGTCGCATCGCCGCGGTCGGCATCCCCAACAAGGGCGTCGAGATCAACGTGCGCGACCTCGTGCTCTACGAGCTCGAGCTGGCCGGCTCACGTGCCTCGGCCGGTGAGATGCGGCGGGTCATGCCGCACGTCGCCGATGGTCGCATGCGCTCTCCGCGAAGTCATGACGCACGAGTTCGCGCTGACCGACTTCGCCGATGCCATGGCGACGTTCCGTGACCCCGACAGCGGCGCCATCAAGATCATCGTCAAGCCCTGACCGTCCGCAGCGCGGGTCGTCCGCAGGTCATCCCCCCAGCCTGAACAGGAGCCAGACCATGTCGAGTACCACTCCGTGACCGAGACCATGCAGGCACTCGTCGTGCTCGGCCCCGAGACGTTCGAGATCCAGGAGGTCCCGGTGCCCGAGCCCGGTCCGATGGAGGTGCTGTGCCGCGTCAAGGCCGTGTCCATCTGCGGCACCGACTCGCACCTCATCGCCGGCGACTACCCCGGCTTCTGGCCACCGGCCTTCCCCATCATCCCCGGCCACGAGTGGGCCGGCGAGATCGTCAAGCTCGGTCCCGGCGCCGAGAAGGCCGGCTGGTCGGTGGGCGACCGCGTCGCCGGCACCAGCCACGATGCCTGTGGCGTCTGCCAGCAGTGCGTGGAGGGTCGCTACAACCTCTGCGAGAACTACGGCGTCATGGACCTGCATCGCCAGTACGGTCACAACTACCAGGGTGCCGACGCCGAGTACGTCGTCCACGGCGTCAAGTGCATCTTCCCCCTGCCCGAGTCGGTCAGCTACGAGGCCGGCGCCGTCATCGACCCCGCGTCACTGGCGCTGCACTGCGCGCGCCGTGGCAAGGTCAAGCCCGGCGACACGGTGGTGGTGATGGGTGCCGGGCCGGTCGGTCTGCTCGGGGGCGACGCGGCGCTGGCCCTGGGCGCCGGTCGCGTCATCGTGGTGGGCCGCGGACCTCGCCTGCAGAAGGCGCTGGCCATGGGCTTCGAGGGTATCGACAGCACGGCCGTGGACCCGGTCGAGGCGGTGCGCGAGCTGACCGCCGGCCTCGGGGCGGACGTCATCCTTGAAGCCGCCGGCACCCCGACCACGCTGAAGTGGGCGCTGGCAGCACTGCGCAAGGGTGGTCGCATCGCCGCGGTCGGCATCCCCAACAAGGGCGTCGAGATCGACGTCCGCGACCTCGTGCTCTACGAGCTGGAGCTGGCCGGCTCACGTGCCTCGGCCGGTGAGATGCGGCGGGTCATGCCGCTCATCGCAGACGGTCGGATCCGCCTTCAGGCGATCATGACCCACCAGTTCGCCCTGGGCGACTTCGGCCAGGCCCTGGCGACGTTCCGGGACCGCTCCAGCGGGGCCATCAAGATCACCATCAAGCCGTAAGAGAGGAGCCGCACAGAGCCATGACCTGGTCGTTCGCATTCGATCGCCCACCCGACCTGTCCGCCGACGAGCTGCGAGCGCTTCTCGGAGGCAAGGGTGCGAACCTCGCCGTCATGGCCACCGAGCTGGGATTGCCGGTGCCGCCCGGCTTCGTCATCACCACCGAGGCCTGCAAGGCCTTCATGCGGGACGGCTGGCCCGATGGACTCGACGATGAGCTGCGCACACAAGTGGCGCGCATCGAGCAGCAGGCCGGGCGACGCTTCGGCGACGCTGCGGACCCGCTCCTGGTGAGCGTTCGCTCAGGGGCTCCGGTGTCCATGCCGGGCATGCTCGACACCATCCTCAACCTGGGGCTCAACGACGAGACCACGGCCGGCCTTGCCAGGGCCTCGGGCGACAGCGACTTCGCAGCCGCCTGCCGCACGCGTCTCGAGACGATGTATCTCGACATCGTTGCTGCGGCAGCGGTTCCGAGCGACCCATGGCAGCAGCTGCGCGAGGCGGTCGAGGCGGTCTTCCGCAGCTGGGACAGCGAGCGCGCCCGCAGCTACCGCGCCAAGGAATCGATCCCCGCCGACCTGGGCACCGCGGTCGTGGTGCAGGCGATGGTGTTCGGCAACCGCGGCTCCGACTCGGCCACCGGTGTGCTCTTCACGCGCAACCCGGCGACAGGAGAGAACTCGCTCTACGGCGACGTCCTGTTCGGGGCCCAGGGGGAGGACGTCGTCGCCGGTACCCACGCCACCGAGCCCATCTCCGTGCTCGACGAGCGCCTGCCGCAGGTGGCCACCGAGCTGCGTTCCTACGCCGATCGACTGGAGCAGCACAGCGGTGACATCTGCGACATCGAGTTCACCATCGAGCAGGGGCGCCTGTGGATGCTCCAGAACCGGGTAGGCAAGCGGACCGCGCAGGCCGCCTGTCGCGCGGCCGTGGAGATGGCGGAGGACGAGTCCTTCCCGTTGTCACGCCCCGAGGCTATCGAGCGCGTTCGCCACATCCTCCTCGATCCGCCCGTCGTACCTGCCGAGCGCAGCGGCGACGTGGAGGTCGTGGCCGCCGGCCTGGCGGCCTCACCGGGGCTGGCCACGGGTGCGATCGCGACCACGCCGGAGGCGGCGGTGCGTATGGCCGAAGCCGGCGTCGATGTGCTGCTGGTGCGCTCGGAGACGTCGCCTGATGACGTCCACGGCATGGCCAAGTCGGTCGGCATCCTCGACCTCCACCGGCGGCCTGGCCTCGCATGCCGCGGTGGTGGCGCGCGGCTGGGACATCCCCGCGGTCGTGGGAGCAGTGGGCGTGGTGGTGGGGGAGGGAGCCGTGGCCATCGGCGAGAAGCTCTATCGCGAAGGCGACGTGCTGAGCATCGACGGCAGCACCGGTGAGGTCTTCGGCGGCGCGGTGGATTCCATCTCCATGGTCGTCCCGGAAGCCGCCACCTTGCTGGCATGGGCGAAGGAGCTGGGCATCGACATCGGCAGCCGCGAGGAGAAGCAGGTGACTGCGATGGCGGATCCCGCCGAGGACTCCAGCGACGTCATCGGTGTGGCCACCGATGACGTCGTCCGCACCCTGGCCATCAAGGGATACGTCATGCCCGACATGCTGGGATCGGCGCTGGGTCTGTCGGCTGATGAGGCCCAGGGCTTGCTGGATCGGCTGATAGCCGACGGCATCGCCAAGGAGACGGGCGGCATGTTCAGCCTCACCGATGACGGCAAGGGGCTGGGTGTCGAGATGATCGCGTCCGATCGCGAGACGTGGGGCGCTGACGCTGCCGCTGACGCCCTCGATGGCTTCCTCGCGCTGGATGGCCGCATGAAGGAGGTCGTGACGGCCTGGCAGATGAAGGAGGTAGGCGGGGAGCCCGTGCTCAATGACCACGCTGATGCCGAGTACGACGCCGAGGTCCTGGCGCAGCTCGCGCAGTTACACGCTGACGCCACCTCCTGGGTCACACCGCTCATCGGTGGGCTCCCGCGGCTGGCGGCGTATGCCGCCCGGCTCGATGCCGCCGCAGCGGCGGCCGCGGCGGGAGACCCGCTCTACATCGCCTCGCCGCGCGTCGACAGCTATCACGGTGTCTGGTTCGAGCTGCACGAGGACCTCATCCGACTGGCCGGCAAGACCCGCGAGGAAGAGGTCGCGGCGGGGCGCGCATGACGCCTCCGGCCGCTACGCTAGCGGCGTGATGGTCACCGGTTCCGACCTGCAGGTCCCGTTCATCGGGGCCCCTCGATTCGACTCACCCTTGGGTGCCAAGGGGCGTCTCTTCCCCGACCCGGCGATCCGGGTCCGCTACCAGGCGTACGAGGGCAGCGACAGGCTCGAGGGCCGGGGCCTCACCTTCGAGAAGGCCGGGCCACGCGAGCGCATCTACTTCGACCCGGCGGAGACGACGGCCGCATTCGTCACCTGCGGCGGACTGGCACCCGGTCTGAACAACACCATCCGGTCGGGCTACTACGAGCTGCTGCACAACTACGGCGTGCGTCGCGTGCTCGGGATCCGCAACGGCTACCGCGGGCTCGTCGCGTCGGAAGGGCTCGCTCCCATCGAGTTGACGCCCGCACTCGTGGACCACATCAATGACCTCGGTGGCACGATCCTGGGCACGTCGCGAGGCGGGCGCGACCCGGTCGATATCGCGGACTACCTTGAGGAACAGGACATCGACATCCTGTTCTGTGTGGGTGGCGATGGGACCCAGCGCGGTGCGCACGCCATCGCGGAGGAGGTCCGCAGGCGCGGCGTCGGTCGCGCCATCGTCGGCATCCCCAAGACCATCGACAACGATGTCCCCTTCGTCTACCAATCCTTCGGCTACGCCACGGCGCTCGACGAGGCGACCGAGATCCTGGGTTCGGCGCATGTCGAAGCCGCCAGCCTCGATGGTGGCATCGGCCTGGTCAAGCTGATGGGTCGCGACGCCGGCTTCATCGCCGCCGGCGCTGCCATCGCGGCACAGGAGGCCAACTTCGTGCTGGTGCCGGAGGTGCCGTTCCCGCTCGACGGGCCGGGCGGCTTCCTCGAAGCGCTGGAGCAGCGCATGCTGGCGCGCCACCACGCCGTGATCGTGGCCGCCGAGGGCGCCGGGCAGCACCTCTTCGAAGCGGGTGACGCCAGCAGCGATGCCTCCGGCAACCGGCGCTACCGGGACATCGGCAGCTTCCTCTGCGACCGCATCCGGCAGCACTTTTCCGAGCGAGGCATCGATATCAGTCTCAAGTATTTCGACCCGAGCTATGCCATCCGCAGCGTGCCCCCCAATGCCTGGGACCGCATCCTGACCGACCGCATGGCTCGCAGTGCCGTGCACGCCGCCATGGCCGGCAAGACCGACGTCATGGTCGGGGCGTGGAACCAGACCATCATCTGGGTTCCGATCGCCTCCGCGGTGGCCGAACGCAAGCAGCTGAACCCGGACGGGGACATGTGGAACGCCGTCATCGCCACCACGGGCCAGCCCAACTGGCGGTCATAGGCCGACGGCGCTTCCCGGCTACTGCTCGGGGTGCAGCTGGTAGGAGAGGAACGTCCGCATGAGCTCGCCAGACGTGCCCGAGTCACCGATGTCCAGGTGGCCCGCCGGCAGCTCGGCGTACACGAACTCACGCTCGGCGTCGGCAAGGGCAGAAGCGAGACTGCGGCCCATCTCCACGGGCACCTCCTCGTCATGGTTGCCGTGGATCACGAGGAAGGGCACGGTAGCGGCGTCGACATTGTGCGCTGGGGAAGCCGCCTTCCAGGTCTCCGGCACCTGTTCGATCGTGCCGCCGAGCATGGCGTCGAAGACGTGGGTCCACAGGCTGTTGTCGTACGGCACGGTCAGGTCGGCGTCACCCGATACCGAGACCACGCAATCGACGCGACTCGACTCCTCTTCGGATGCGCTGGCGTCGCGAGAGTCGGTCGTGCCGACCAGGCCCGCGAGGTGGCCACCGGAGGAATGCCCGGCGGCGCAGACGCGACCAGGATCGACGTTGAACTCGGAGGCGTGCTCCCGGACCCAGCGCACGACCGCCTGGGCGTCATCGAGCTGCGCGGGCCAGGGGTTCGTGCCGTCGAGCTGGTCGAAGAGACGGTAGCCGGCCATGAAGGTCACGTAGCCTTGGCCCGCGATCCACTTCGCCCAGCCCAGGTCCTGCAGCGGGTTCCCCATGACCAGGCCACCGCCGTGAAAGAAGATGACCGCCGGCCTGGGCTCCTCTCGCTCCGGCAGCGTGAGGACGTGGATGACCTGCTTTCCCTGCGGGTCATCGCCGTAGCTGAAGCCAGACTTGAGACTGGTCTCGTAGGCGGCAGCATCGTTCTGCCCCGCCGCCGCGATGCCCAGCCCCGCCACGAATCCGACGGCGAGGCCGAGCGCCAATAGTGCCTGAGGCCTGCGCATGAGCGTCCTCCCGGTGGTCCACGTGCGGGCGAGGCGGTCGATGGCGAAGGGCCGGCGGCGGCCAACGTGCGCGGACGAGCGTCGCGCGTCACAGGCGCCCGCTACCACATGGATGCTCCGGGCCGGTCGCCAGGGTCCCGAATCGGGCGCACGGAAGACGCCCCGTCGGTTTCCCGACGGGGCGTTGCGCTGGGGCCTGTCTGAGCGTGGCTCACGCTGGAGCCGCAGTGATCAGTCCTTCTTGTCCACCATCTGGTCCCAGAGGGCGCCAGCATTGTGGCTCATGATGTAGTCCATCATGTATTCCTGGCCGATGTCGACCGGGAAACGCTCCTTGAAGTTGACGCGCTCCTGGGTCTCCTCGCGCGAGAGGCCCTCGGCCACGGCCACGGCCACGCCGGTCTTCCACTCCAGCAGCATGGCGCGCTGGTCGTCGAGAGAGGAGCGGTCGGTGATGGGCCCATGCCCCGGGACGAGGTGCTCGAAGTCGAGCGCGCGGATGGTCTCCAGCGCGGCCAGCCAGCCGTCCACGTCGGACGTCATGAGCCACGTCTGGCACTGGTTGAAGATGGTGTCCCCGGTGAAGACCACGCCCTCCTCGGGCACGTGCACCGCGATCTGGCCGGGCGTGTGGCCGGCCACGTGGATGAGGTCGAAGTGGGTGTCGCCCACGCGCAGCTTCAGGTCGCCGGTGAAGACGATGGAGCCGTCGTTGGGGTCCGCGTAGTACTCGTCGCGGTCGGGGAAGATGGCGATCCCATCGGGGTCATCGGTGGGGAGCGCTTCCTCGGCGTAGGCGAAGGGGTCCAGGATGGGCGCCACGACCATGAAATTGTCGGCCACGCCCTTGTGGTGGACGACCGGAACGGGCTTGAAGTAGTAGTTGCCGAAGATGTGGTCGACGTGGTGCTCGGTGTTGATCACGTAGCGGATGGGGCCGTGTTCTTCGGCCTCCTCTGCGCATCGCGACGGCCTTGGTGGGTAGCTGCGGTGTGTCGATGACCACCACGCCATCGCTCGTGACCACGTAGCTGGGATTGCAGCCTCGGATCCTGGTGTTCGAGTAGACGTTGGCGGTGACCTGCTCCATGGCTGGTTCCACGGTGGTTGACTCCTCCCCGAAGGTGGTGCTGAGTGACTGGCAGCTACTGGGTCGCGGTCAGGCCGCCGTCGATGCCGAGGATCTGGCCGGTGATGAACGACGATGCGTCCGAGACGAGGAAGATGGCCGCGCCGACAAGGTCGTCGGTGCCGCCCACTCGCGCCAGCGGGATGCGGGCCACCACGTTCTTCTTGAACTCGGGATCGTCGAGCAGCATGGCCACCTGTGGCGTGTCCACGAAGGTCGGCAGGATGGCGTTGACGTTGATGCCGTGTTTGGCCCACTCCGTCGCCCACTGACGGGTCAGGGAGCTGATGGCACCCTTGGCTGCGACGTACGCGGAGTAGCCGGCGTTGATGCCGAGCAGCGCTCGCACGGAGCTGATGTTGAGGACCTTGCCACCGTTGCCGGCCTTGATCATGGCCTTGACGGCTGCCTGGGTCGGCACGAGCGTGCAGCGCACGTTGATGTCGTAGATCCAGTCCCAGGCGTCGTCGGGGTAGTCCTGCGCGTCGTAGAGCACCTTGCCGGCCCCGCCACCGATGGCGTTGACCATGATGTCGAGCTTGCCGTAATGGTCGACCACCTCGCTGACGACAGCATCGGCCTCCTCGCGCTTGGTCATGTCGCCGGCGATGGCCAGGCACTCGCCGCCGGCCGCCTCGATCCTGGCCTTGGTGGCGTCGACGAGCGTCCTGCGAGATGTCGGTCACCGCGAGCTTGGCGCCGGCCTCGGCGAGGGCCACCGCCATGGCCCCGCCGATGGCTCCGCCGCCGCCGCCGACGAGAGCGATATCGCCATCGAGCTTGAACCTGTCCAGCTGACCCATGCTGGTTCCTCCTGTGCCATGCCTGCGGTGCCCGGCGGGCGGGGGGGGCGCGAGGCCCGGATAATCATCGATTATCGACGATACGCGCCATCCTGTGTGCGGGTCAACGTCATCGGTGGCCGCGGGGCTGCTCGGCGCCCCACGTCGCTGGACTCTTGTCCCTCCTCCCGGTGCGCTAGCCGAGCATCCCTTGCTCGACGATGAAGTCGACCACCTTCTGAACACCGTCACCAGCCTTGAGGTTGGTGAAGACGTAGGGCCGATCCTGGCGCACGGAGATGGCGTCGCGTTCCATGTTCATGAGGGAGGCGCCCACCGCCGGCGCCAGGTCGCTCTTGTTGACGACGAGGAGGTCGCTCTGGGCGATGCCGGCGCTGCCACGACGGACGGCCTTCTCGCCTGCGGCCACATCGACGACGTAGATGACCAAGTCGGTCAGCGCATGGTCGAACGTGCTGTCTCCCAGGTCGTCGCTGCCCTCGATGAGGATCACATCGAGCCGGTCATGCCGGAGGATGAGCTCGTCGACCGCAGCCACGTTCATGGAGGCGTCATCAGCGATGGTGGTGTGGGGGCAGCTGCCCGCGTCGAGCCCGACGATGCGGTCCTCCGGCAACACACCCATGCGCGCCAGCAGCCGCGCATCTTCGTGGGCATTGGCGTCGTTGGTGACCACAGCGATGCGGTAGCGCTGGCCAAGGTGGCGACAGAGCTCCGCCACGAGCGTCGTCTTGCCTGATCCGATGGGGCCGCCGATGCCGACGCGGAGAGCCGGACGTTCGTGACTCACTGTCGGCTAGGACGCAAGCTCGTCGTCGTGGTCATGGTCCAACGTGCCGCGCTCGGGCTCGAAGGGCGCCTCTTCCACGACTGCCTCGGCACCGATCTTTCGCACCAGCTCATCGATGGCCCGGTCGTGCCGGTAGCGGATGAAGCCGCGGCCCACCTGCGTGCGCACATGGCGGTTGCCCAGGTGGTAAGCGATGCGTGCCAGCAGCTGGGCGTCCGGGGACGAGATGGTGGAAACGTCCTCGGGTGCGGCCTCGACCGCGATCAGGCTGCCATCCGACGCGCGCAGCAGGCTGCCCTCGAGGAGCACCGTCCCACGGGGCAGGAAGATGCCGATCGGCGCTCCACTCGTCGTGGATGTCTTGAGCCGGCTCTTGCGTCGTGCCTCCCAGGTCAGGGCCAGCCGGTCGGTCGGTTCGCCAGTCGTGGCGAGCTCGTGGGCCTCAAGCATGTCCGCGGGCTCCGTTTGCAGTCCTTCCACCATCGCGGTCGACCGTACCGGAGTCAGCGGTCCGAGTGACGACCTAGAGCGGTGACATCGGCGTTGCCCTTGCGTTGCGAGTGGAGTGCTACCAGCGAGCGCCGGGGATGGCGTAGCCGTTGGGGTATTCGGCGCTGACCTGGTACTCGGCCACGCGCTCGGCCAGCTTGAGGCAGGCGATGCCATCCTCGGCCGAGCGATCGGATGACGGCACCATGGGCGCGCTTTCGATGGTGCAGTAGCCCGTATAGCCGGTCTTGATGAGGGCGCGCATGATCGCATGCCAGTCGGTCTTGCCGTAGCCCGGCGTCAGCGAGTTGGAATCGCGGAAGTGTCCGTGCCACAGGTACGGCTGGGCATCCATCACGGCCTCGTAGGGCCCCAGCTCCTCGAGGTTGACATGGAAGAAGTCCAGCTGGATGCCGATGTCGTCTCGTCCCGTGAGTTCGATGATGCGCTTGTGATTGGACGCGGTATTGATGAACTTGCCCATCTCGAGATGGTTGGTGGCCTCGAAGACGAGCTTGATGTCGCGTGACTCGGCGTATTCGCCCATCCGACGCAGCGAATCGACCGCTACCGCGGTCGCCTCATCCACGTTGTCGGCCGTGATGGGCGCATGGATGGCGGTGGCGATGGTGACCGACATGGCCCCCAGCTCGGCGGCAAAGTCGATGGTCGACCTCGTCTCCGACACGGCCAGCTCTGCTGTCTGGGGCTCGGTCAGCGTCTTGAAGTCGGGGGAGTAGGGGTCCCACATCTCGCCCCAGCACTCGTTGACGTTGGAGACCTCCAGCCCGAAGTCGGCCTTCAGTTGCTTGTGCGTGGCGAGGTAGTCCTCCATCGTGACACCCATGCCGTAGCGGCCCTTGGGCGGACAGATCTCGATGGCGTCGTAGCCGAAGCGCTTGAGTCGCTGGTAGGTGACGTGCGGCTCCAGGTATGCCTCCTGCTGGCCGAACGTGAGCTGGAAGTAGCTGTACCTGAATGGCGTGCGCGTCGTCGGCATGGTCCACCCCTCCTTGGGAGCGCAGCATAGTCGTTCTGGCGGTCGAACAGATGTGCTATTCCTGCAGGGCGGTGGTAGGATGCGGCTCCCGTGCCTCGCTCCGACCGGACCATCGCTCCCGACCCGCTTGCTTCGTTCCATGAGCCCACGCGCGCGTGGTTCGCCAGCTCGTTCGCCGAGCCGACCGACGCCCAGGCACAGGGCTGGCCGGCCATCGCGGCGGGCGAGCACACGCTCATCTGTGCACCGACCGGCAGCGGCAAGACGCTGGCGGCATTCCTCTGGTGCCTCGATCGCCTGCTCAGTGCGGAGCCACCGGCCGACCCGCGAGCGAGGCTGCGCGTCCTCTACGTCTCCCCCCTGAAGGCGCTCGTGCACGACGTCGACCGGAACCTGCGCTCGCCCCTGGCCGGCATCAGCCTGGCCGCCGGCCGGCTGGGGGCTGCAGCGACGGAGGTGCGGGTCGGGATGCGGACCGGTGATACGCCCGCGGTCGAGCGGCGTGCCTTCGGCAAGAAGCCCCCTGACATCCTTGTCACCACGCCCGAATCGTTGTACCTGATCCTGACCTCACAGGCCCGGGAGGCCCTGCGCAACGTGCAGTGGGTGATCCTCGATGAGATCCACGCGCTGGCCGGGACCAAGCGCGGGGCTCATCTGGCACTTTCCCTGGAGCGCCTGGAGACGCTGACGGAACGGCCGCCGCAGCGTATCGGCCTGTCGGCGACCCAGCGGCCCCTGTCGGCAGTCGCCGCCTATCTCGGCGGCCGCCAGCCAGCTAGTGTCGGGCCGGGGCCGGCATCGCCGCGGCCCGTGACCATCGTCGACGCCGGCGTGCGCAAGGAGATGGAGCTGAGCGTCGTCGTCCCGGTGGAGGACATGGGCCGGCTGGGCGAGGTCATCCCGCTCGAGGAGTCACCCGGCGGGCCCATGACCAGCCCGGATGCTCGCACCAGCATCTGGCCCGCGGTCTACCCGCGCGTGCTCGAGCTCATCCGTCAGCACCGCAGCACGATCGTCTTCACCAACAGTCGCCGCCTCTCCGAGCGTATCGCGCTGAACCTCAACGAGCTTGCCGGTGAGGACATCGCGCGCGCCCACCACGGCTCCATCGCCCGTGAGCAGCGACTGCTCATCGAGGAGCAGCTCAAGCAAGGTCAGCTGCCCGCCATCGTCGCCACGTCTTCGCTGGAGCTCGGCATCGACATGGGCGCGGTGGACCTCGTCATCCAGATCGAATCACCCATGTCGGTGGCACGTGGGCTGCAGCGTGTCGGCCGTGCCGGGCACCAGGTCGGCGAACCATCGCGGGGCGTCATCTTTCCCAAGTACCGCGGTGACCTGCTCGAGGTCGCGGTCGTGACCCGGCTCATGCGCGATGGTGCCATCGAGCCCACGGTCGTCCCGCACAACCCGCTCGATGTGCTGGCGCAACAGATCGTGGCCATGACCATCGACCGCCTGTGGCCCGTCGACGAGCTGTTCGCCGTCGTGCGCCGGGCCGAGAACTACGCCGAGCTGGGACGCGACACCTTCGAGGCCACGCTGGCGATGCTGGCAGGGCAGTACCCGGCCGATGAGTTCGCCGGTCTCAAGCCGCGCGTGGTCTGGGACCGTGTCGCGGGCACGGTCCAGGCTCGGCGCGACGCGCGCACCGTGGCGGTGACATCAGGCGGCACCATCCCCGACCGGGGTCTCTTTCCGGTGTTCCTCGCGGCTGATGGATCCGTTCCCGAGGCCGGCGACGCACGCGCACGCGCGCGTGGCGGCGGCGGCCGGCGCGTGGGTGAGCTGGACGAGGAGATGGTCTACGAGACCCGCGAGGGCGAGGTCGTGCTGCTCGGTGCCAGCGCCTGGCGCATCGACTCGATCGAGCACGATCGTGTGCTGGTGACGCCGGCCCCCGGTGAACCGGGCAAGGTCCCCTTCTGGAAGGGCGACGGTGTGGGCCGACCGGTGGAGCTGGGCCGTGCGCTGGGGGCGTTCACACGGGAGATCTCGGAGCTGGCGGCTTCGGGCCGGGGTGGTCGGGCCAGGGCGCTCAAGGAGCTGCGCGAACGCCATGACCTCGATGCCATGGCCGCCGACAACGTCCTTGGCTACCTTGACGAGGAGCGCGAGGTGACGGGCGCCCTCCCGACCGACAAGACCGTGGTGCTGCAGCGCTTCCGTGATGAGCTGGGCGACTGGCGGGTGTGCCTGCTGACACCCTACGGAGCTCGCGTGCACGCACCCTGGGCCCTGGCCATCGAGCGCCGACTGCGCGACGCGCTGGGAGTGGAGGTCCAACCCATCTGGTCCGATGACGGCATCGTGGTGCGGCTGCCGGCGACGGACGCTGCCTACGACGCCGATACCGGACCGGCATCGATCGCGCAGGCGGCGGAGGCGGCGGTGCTCATCGCCGCCGACGAGATCGAGGAGCTGGTGACCGACAGCGTGGCTGGTTCGGCGCTCTTCTCGAGTCGCTTCCGCGAGAACGCGGCGCGCGCGTTGCTGCTGCCGCGGCGCCGGCCGGGCCAGCGCACGCCGTTGTGGCAGATGCGCCAGCGGGCGTCGCAGCTGCTGTCGGTCGCCAGCCGCTATGGCTCCTTCCCCATCATCCTGGAGACGTATCGGGAGGTCCTGCAGGACGTCTTCGACCTACCCGCTCTGCGCGAGCTGCTGGCCGCCATCGAACGGCGTGAGATCCGGGTGGTGAGCGTGGAGACCTCGCGCGCGTCGCCCTTCGCATCCTCCCTGCTGTTCGACTACATCGCCACGTACATGTACGAAGGCGACGCACCGCTCCTGGACCGGAGGGCCCAGGCCCTGGCGCTGGACCGGGACCTGCTGCGCGAGCTGTTGGGCGCCGAACAGCTGCGGGAGCTCCTTGATGGCGACGCGCTTGCCGAGCTGGAGCTGGAGCTGCAGTCGCTGACGGTCGAGCGTGCGGCCGGTTCGGCCGACCAGGTGCACGACCTCCTGCGGCGCCTGGGCGACCTGGCGCCGGAAGAGGTCGCGGCGCGAGTGCGAGGTCCCGACGCCCGTGCTCGGGCGGCCGCCGCCGGCGAGTGGCTGGAGGCGCTCGTCGCCGATCGTCGCGCGGTGAGTGTGCGCATCGACGGAGAGGCGCGCTGGATCGCCGCCGAGGATGTCGGTCGCTACCGGGATGCGGTCGGCGTCGTACCACCGGCCGGGGTCGCCGAGCAACTCATGTCAGCGACCTCGGATGCGCTGGGTTCGCTGCTCGCGCGTTGGGCGCGCGGCCACGGACCCTTCCATACGGAGGAGCCGGCTGCTCGCTGGGGACTGCCGCGGGGTGTGGTGGAGACCGCGCTGGAGTCACAGATGGCCGCGGGCCTGCTGCTGCGGGGCGAGTTCCGACCCGGCGGCGTCGAGCGCGAGTGGTGCGATCCCGAGGTCTTGCGCCTGCTCCGCCGCCGCTCGCTGGCCCGGCTCCGGCGCGAGATCGAGCCCGTCGAGGCCACCGCGCTGGCGCGCTTCCTCCCGCTCTGGCACGGCATCCGCGGCCGGGTGGGCGGCCTCGACCGCCTGGCCGAGGTCATCGCGCAGCTCGAAGGGCTGGCGCTGCCGGCGAGCGTGCTCGAACGCGACGTGCTCCCGGCTCGGGTCGCCGGCTATGCGCCGCGGATGCTTGATGAGCTGGGTGCGGCCGGCGAGGTCGTCTGGGTCGGCGCCGGCAGCCTGGGCAAGGACGACGGACGCATCGCGCTCTACCGGCCGGACAGGCTGGGCCTGCTGCTGCCCACGCGCGACAGCGGGGAAGCGGTCATCACCGACTGGTTGCACGTTGCCCTGCTCGACCATCTCGCGTCGAGGGGAGCGTCATTCCATCGCGAGCTCGTCGCCGCGGCCTTTGCCGCAGCCGATGGCGGAGGGCATCGGCGCCCGACCGAACGGGAGATGCTGGATGCGCTTTGGGACCTGGTCTGGGCGGGCGAAGTCACCAACGACACCTTCGCGCCACTGCGGGCCCTGCGCTGGCCCAGGCGTGGTGGCAGCCGCCGGGCAGCCCGGTCGGGTGCGCGGCTGGGGACCCGCATGGGCCCGCCTGAGGCTGCCGGCCGTTGGTCGCTCGTGGCCGATACGCTGCGGACGGCGGCAGCGCTCGGCGGTGGCGTGGAGCCGACGGCCACCGAGCAGCGGGCCGCACTGGCCGCGACCCTGCTCGAACGCCACGGCATCGTGGTGCGGGACGTGGTCGCGTCCGAAGGCATCCGGGGCGGGTTCGGCGCGGTCTACCCCGTCTATCGCGAGCTCGAGGAACGTGGGCGCGTGCGGCGGGGCTACTTCGTGGAAGGGCTCGGCGGGGCCCAGTTCGCCATCGCCGGTGCCGTCGACCGTCTGCGCTCGTTGCGCCGGGAGCCGGGTGCCACCAGCGGCACCGACGGGCACACGCTGTTGCTCGCGGCCGCCGACCCCGCCAATCCGTACGGTGCCGCCCTGGCCTGGCCCCGGGACGAAGCTCGCCACAAGCGCGCGCCGAGCCGGGCCGCCGGCGCCTACGTGGTGCTGCACGATGGCGAGCCGGTGCTCTACCTGGAGCGCGGGGGTAGATCGTTGCTGACGTTCAGACCTTTCGACGATCCGGCCATCGCGGGCTCGGCGGCGACGGCGCTACGCGCCCTGCTGGATGGACGACAGAAGCGACTCCAGATCGAGAAGGTGGACGGCGATCCCATCGCGGGGTCTTCCCTGCGGGAGCAGATGGCTGCTATCGGCTTCAGACAGGGCTACCGCGGCTATGTGCTGGGACCCGTCGGCACGACCACATGACCGACGACCCACAGGCCCAGGACACAGCTGATGAGCAGCGACAGGCCGAGGACGATGAGCTGGCGCGGTACGTGGCGGTGCTGGAGGACGCCGGCCTCGTCGAGACCTACGCACGTGATGACGGCTCCATCGCCGTGCGCCTCACCAGCAAGGGTGAGGAGCTACGTCAGCTGCTACCGGAGGTGGGTCCGGTGAACGGAGACGGCGACTAGCCATGCCCGAGGGCGACACCCTCTATCGGACGGCAGCGGTGATGCGACAGACGCTCAAGGACGATGAGATCGTGGCAGCACGGGGACGGCCGGGAGGCGCCCAGCTGGCGCGGCTGGTGGGCAGCCGCGTGGAGCGAGTATCAACGCGCGGCAAGCACCTCCTCGTCGCGTTCGAGAACGGGCTGACCCTGCACACGCACCTGCAGATGAACGGCTCATGGCATCGCTACCGACCCGGGGAGCCCTGGCGCGCCGACGCCGGGGACGCCGTCGCGGTCATCGAGACCGCTTCGGCAACAGCCGTCTGCTTCGCGGCGCCCACGGTCGAGCTCATGGAGACACGTGCTGTGGCCATCCATCCGGTCCTGACCGAGCTCGGTCCCGATCTGCTCGACGAAGAGCCCGATCTCGACGAGGTCGTCGCGCGACTGCGCGCTGGGAGCGTGCACGAGCGCTCCATCGCCGAAGCCCTGCTGGACCAGCGCATCGTGGCCGGCATCGGCAACGTCTACCGCAGCGAGGTGTTGTTCATCGAGTCGCAGCATCCGTTCGCGGCGGCGAGTGCGATCGCCCGCGACGATCTGCTGCCGCTACTGCGAACGGCCCGGCAGATGCTGCGCGCGAACGTGAGCGGTGGCGAGCGGCAGACGATGCCCGACGCCCTGGGCGCAGCACCCGGGTTGTCGTCCGGCGGCCTGAAGAACACATCACGCTGGGTGTACGACCGGGCGGGCCGGCCGTGCCGGCGGTGTGGCGTCGCCATCCGGTCGACCACGCTGGGGCGGCTGCCGCGGCGGCTCTACTGGTGTCCGGCGTGCCAGAAGCCAGGAGTCTGAGCCGCTCATGCTTGGGTGTGCGGTACGGCTCACCGCGAACCGATAGCGCTGACGTATCGATGCGCGACGAAGCAGCCCTCGGATCAGGTGTCACAGCCCTCGGATCAGGTTGTCACAGCGTGGATAATGGGATGACGGCAGCCTCGAGCGACCGTTGGTCGGCCCCCCCTCGAGTAGATGGCAGTCGGTCATCTGGGGGATCATTCGATGAGACGGTTCGCACGTTGTCGGCCCGTTGCGGTGCTCATATCCGTGATCTTGCTGTTCGCGCTGTTCAGCGCGTCTGCGACCGCGGCCACCAAGTACAGCATGTGCCAGAGGCCGGGCACTGCCGCTGAGAAGACGATACGGGTCACTGCGGCGCAGGTGAAGGCCCACCTGCGCCAGGGTGACGTTCATGGCACATGTCGAGTGGTGCGGATCGTCACTCGAATGGGCCCCAAGCTGAAGTTCCACCCGCAAGAGCAGTTCTTCCCCGATAGCGCCGTGGTTGCGCTCAACAAGTCGTACCTCGAGTGGGGACTCGTCACGAACGAGAAATCACACGCGAGCTTCGCCTTCGACCGGATCGGGCGTGTCTCCGCATCAGCGTCCTCGCTCACGGCGAACCAGAAACGGCTGCTCCGCGATGACCAGGCGGACGACCCTGCCTTTCGTTACTTCATCAAGGTTCCCGATCACCTGAAACCCGGGAACCTCAAGCGGACAACCAGCTATGTGCGGGTACTGCCGGCCGGCGAGTACACCGACTTGCAGTGGTGGTTCTACTACCCCTACAACGGACACGGGCAATCCAAGAACCGCGTGGGCGATGTGGCCACCATCTGGACGCCAGCGAAGGGAGACACCAGCGACAAGTACCTCGGGAGACACTACGGCGATTGGGAGCACGTCACGCTTCAATTCACCGCGGGCAAGGCCCAGCTCGTCGCGGTCTTCATGTCGCAGCACCAGGGCGGCTACTGGTACACCCCGGACCAGCTGGAGTTCGATGGCGACCACCCGGTCGTGTACGTCGGCCGGTTCACTCATGCCAACTACCCCACGGCAGGCGAACAACGGTATCGCCGCGAGAAGCACATCGACCTTGGGCTCGGGCACCTCGATGTCGATCTGACGGATGTGACCGGGTCTGGCAAGACACTGCGTACGTGGACGCGGGGTGCGACACAGGTGGTCTCGTCCGCGGTTCGTGGCCAGAACGTACGCACACCATCCTGGCTCAGGTTCAGCGCCCGATGGGGTCAGTACCTCAAGAACAGCTATGCCTACGTTTGGGATCTGCCGTTCCCGTTCCCCAACGTCACTGTATGGAGTGACAAGGAAGTGAACCCTGGACCAACTGGACCGATGATGAAGACCGCCTGGAAGGAGGGGGACGAAGACGGACAGCCATGACGTTGACCTGAACCACCGGGCCATGGTCTAGGAGGAGCGACGGCTGAGGCTGCCTCGCGCGGTGTGGCCTCAGAGCGCCTCGGCCGGCGGTCGGGCCCTCGTCGGGTCATCGTCGCCCTCATCGAGCCCCAGGAAGTGGCGGGCCTGAACGATGCCCGCCGCCAAGGCGCTCGCCACGCGTCGTGGCGAGCGCCACCACGTACGGAGGGCACCCGACACGATGTCGCGGTTCTCCCTGGCCTGCTCGCCCCAGGTGCGCCACTCGAACCAACGCGGGTGCGCCCACAGCCACGGGACCGCGGCCCAGACGAGCAGGATGTAGTCGATGCGCAACGGTCGCGGGAAGTTGATGACCAGCTCCAGCTGGCGCACCACCTCCGGCCAGGCGGCCAGTGTCAGGATGCCGAAGAGCGTCATCCAGGCCAGGCCCCAGAGCCGCGCGCGCGGCGGCAGGATGAGGAACAACAGGACCGGGAACCATTTGAGCACGGCGGCGAGGGCCCACATGAAGCCGCCCAGCCGTGGCCCGCTGAAGTGGGCCGCCCAGATGCCCATGGCACACAGGAGTGTGATGTTGCCGGTGTCGAGCGTGGCCGCCAGGGCCGGCGTGATGACGAGCACCAGGAGCGCGGTTGCGAGTGGGTGCTGTCGGTAGGCCCAGGCAGCGCTCCAGGCGAAGACGATGATGCTGAAGGCGCGGTAGACGAACCAGGCCGTCTCCCACGGCAGCGCCGCCCAGGGCGCGAAGAGCGGCAAGGACCACGACCAGTAGACATAGGGCATATACGGCGGCGGCGGGTCCAGCGGGTCGCCGCCCCCAAGCCATAGCCGCACGCCGCCCCAGTAGGCACGCGCGTCCGCGCCGACCAGGTCGCCGCGCGCCAGGATCCACGACACGATGGCGGCGCCACAGACGACCAGGATGAGGATCGCCAGCAGCCGCGACGGATCGCGCAGGAATCCCGTATCTGCCCGCATTGAGGGCATCGTACCGCCCCGCCGCGGAGGTCATAGACTCCAGCGCGTGGATGGATCGCTGGAGGTCGGCTACCTGAAGCTCCTGCGCGACGAGCTCGAACGTCGCCTGCCCCTCTATCTGGCCGACCTTGAGACACTGGTGAACATCGAATTCGGGCTCCTATACCAAGGCCGGCGTAGACACGGTGGCGTCCTGGATGTCCCATCGCCTGGCCGCACTGGGTGCATCGGTCGAGCGCCATCGCGAGATGGAGCTGGGCGACACCGTCGTCGCCAGGCTGGATCGGCCGACTGGCGGCCCCAGCGTGATGCTCATCGGTCACAGCGACACCGTCTTCGAGCCGGGCTACCTCGCCCGGCGACCCTTCGAGGTCCGTGGCGATGAGATCCTCGGACCGGGCGTCAGCGACATGAAGAGCGGCTTGCTCTGCGGACTCTATGCGCTCGAGGCCATCCGGGCCGTTGCGCCCGACCCGAGCGACTGGCTCCCGGTCGGGCGGATCGTCTTCGTCGTCAATGCCGACGAGGAGATCGGCTCGCCGGTCAGCACGCCCCTGATCGCCGAGCTGGCGCGTGGAGCGGATGCTGCGTTCGTGATGGAGGCTGCTCGGGCGAACGGGGACATCGTCTCGGCCCGCAAGGGGATGATGCACATCAAGGCGGCCATCCACGGACGCTCGGCCCATGCCGGCGTGGAGCCGGAGAACGGCCGCAGTGCCACCCTGGAGGCGGCGCACAAGACGATCGCCCTGCATGCGCTCAACGGGCGCTGGCCCGGCGTCAGCGTCAACGTCGGCACCATCGATGGCGGCACGCGTCCCAACATCGTGGCCGAGGAGGCCATCGTCACCATCGACATGCGCGCCCGTACCCGGCTCGAACAGGACGAGGCCGAGGCTGCCATCCGCGACATCCTGGGCCGGGCTACCGTGTCCGACGTCACTACCGACATCGAGGTGCTGGCACACTCCCGGCCGATGGAGAAGACCGCCGACTCCGCTGCGCTGGTGGATAGGGCGGTGGCGATCGCAGCGGACCTGGGCTTCGCGCTGGTCGACGCGGAGACGGGCGGCGGCTCCGACGCCAACACCACCGCCGGCGCCGGCGTGCCCTCACTCGATGGACTGGGACCGGTCGGTGGGAACGACCACACTCCGCTCGAGCACATCCAGAAGAGCAGCATCGTGCCCCGGACGACGCTCCTCGCGGGCCTGCTGCTCTCGGTCTGAGCCGGGGGCCCTGGCCAGCGTGGGTCAGCGCAGGAAGGTGCCGCCGCAGTGGTCGCAAACCGTGTAAAGCGCGTGACGGTCGGCGGCGTATCCGGCCACGTGGAGGCGCCCCTCGATACACGTGTGACAGACCCAGATCCACCACGTCACGGGCGCGCCGTGGTCGGCCGGCTGGACCTCGCCCAGCGGTGTGGACTCGGCGGCTACCTTCTCCTCCAGCCCATCGTGAGCAGCAAGCGCCGCGGCTACGGCGGCCGCGCGATCAGCTTCCTGCTCGTGGCTGTAGGGGTAGTTCTGGCTGACGTTCGAACTCACGTGCTCCGCTCCTGGGGCTGCAGGCCGGGTCGAGTATACCGAGGCCTTCTTGTCACCACGCCGCCGCGGACCCTTCTGAGCGCGGATCGGATCCAGCCGCGTACGACACCACCGCTCCCGCCTCGTCTCGCACCAGCTCGATGGCATGGGCGTGTCCCATCACCGAGGCCCACGACTCCTGCATGACGACTTGGTGGCCTTTCGCGGCGAGGGCCTCGGGGACGCCCGCATGCACCCGCGCCTCCAGCGCGGTCAGCTCGGGGGGACCGTGCTGCGAGCGCATCATGGCCGCCCAGCGGGGAGCGGCAACGGCCGTGGCCACGTCCGCCCCGCCATCGGTCACCGCGGACACGAACTGGGCGAAGACCTGCGGCTGGATCTCCCCACCCATGGAGCCGTGAACCATCCAGGGTCGCCCCTCCCGCAGCAGCATCCCGGGCGCCAGCGTGTGGGTTGGTCGCTTGCCCGGTGCCAGGGCGTTGGGGTGGCTCGGGTCCAGCCGGAAGAAGGCGCCGCGGTCGTGGAAGGCGATGCCGGTCTGGGGATCGACAAGGCCGGAGCCGAACCCCTGGTAGTTGGATTCGAGGAGGCTGACCGCATTGCCCCACTGGTCGGCAGCAGCGATGTAGATGGTGCCGCCGCCGCCGGGCAGGGTGCCCGCCTGGAGCGGCATCGCGCGCGCCGGGTCGATACGGGCGACGAGCTCGTCAAGGCGCGAGGCGGAGAGCATAGCGTCGACCTCGCCCTCAGCCATGCAGGACGGATCGGTCACGTGGGCATCGCGCTCGGCCAGGGCCAGGCGGGATGCCTCAAGTCCAAGATGGATCCAGTCGGCGTCGGCCCAGCCGCGTCCGTCATACGCGGCCGCGGGCGGCGTCGGAAGGCGGCCCAGCATGCCCAGCGTCTGCAATGCCACCACGCCTACGCTGTTGGGCGCGTGACTCAGCGACGTCACGCCGCGGTAATCGAGCGAGACGGGCGAGCCCCAGTCAGAGGCGTGGGCGGCCAGGTCCTGGCGACTGATGGGTACGCCTCGACGCTCGAAGTAACTGGCGGTGGCCGCGGCGATCGCACCCGTGTAGGCCGCATCCGCGCCGTCGTCGAAGAGCCTGCGCAAGCTGCGCTCGAGGGCCGGCAGTCGGACGATGTCTCCAGGTCGAAGCGCCCGCTCGCTCGGCCGGTAGACCCGGGCCCAGTCGCCCTCGTCGCCAAAGACCGCCGTCGAGCGCTCGATTGCGTCAAGCCAGCCTGGCGATGCCGGGAAGCCTGCGGCGAGGTCGATGGCGGGGGCCAGCAGGAAGCGCCAGTCGAGGCGCCCGAAGCGTCGGTGTGCCTCCCCCCAGGAGTGCACGCCACCCGGCACGGTGATGGACCAGGGGCCTCGCGACGGCATCGCGTCGAGCCCAGCCCGGTGGGCTTCTTCGATGCTGGCACGGCTCCCGCTGCGGCCGCTGCCGTTGAGCGTCAGGGCCGAAGCGGTCGCAGCGTCCCAGATGATCCAGAAGGCATCCCCGCCAAGCCCACAGCTGTGGCCGGCTACCACGGCCAGGGCGGCGTTGGTGGCGATGGCCGCATCCACGGCGCTACCGCCGGTACGCAGGACCAGCATCCCCGCCTCGGTGGCGAGCTGATGCGGGCTGGCGACCGCGCCGTGCCGCCCTCTCACGGGGCGTGCGGGCAGGGTGGCCGCTTCAGGTATGCCGTTCACGCGATCATGATGACGGCGCCGGACGCTCCACGGCGGGCAGGGTGACCCCGACGCGTGCGCCACCGCCACGGAGGTTCTCGGCGAACGCGCGCCCACCCAGGGCGTCGGCCAGATCACGCACGATGGCCAGCCCCAGACCGGAGCCGCGCCTGGCCCTCGATGGGTCCGCCCGATAGAAGCGGTCGAAGACGTGGGGGAGGGCAGATACGGGGATACCGGGGCCATCGTCGCGCACGGCCAGCGTGACGCTCCCGGGAATCGCCAGCACCTCGATCGTCACGTGGCCCCGGGGCGACGGTGCGTGGGCGAGGGCGTTGGCGATGATGTTGCCCAGGATGCGGTCGAGGGCGTCGCGATCGGCCGTCAGCGCCGCGGCAACAGCACCCTCGTCCAGTGCCAGGATCTGCTCACGGCTCTCTGCTTCAGCGCGGAACCGCTCGACGGCACTCTCGGCCAACTGCAGGCTGTCGATCGTCTCCAGTCGCAAAGGAGGCCCAGCCACTCCCGGCATCGTCAGGTGGTCGAGATCGTCGAGCATGCGCCCGAGTCGCTCGGCCTCGTCCGAGATGGCGTCCGCCGCACGCTCAGCGCCGGGGCCGGTGGCGGTCCCATCGCGCAGCGCCTCGCTGAACCCGACGATGACCGTCAGTGGCGTGCGCAGGTCGTGGCGGATGTCGGCCAGCAGCTGGCGCTGTGCCTCGCGGGTAGCGCCGACCTCGGCGGCCATGGCGTTGAAGGCGGCGCTGGCTTCGGCCACCTCGACGGGGCCGGTGGTAGGCAGCTCGTCGGGCACTCTTCCGGCGGCGACCGTTCCCGAGGCCGTGGCGAGTCGGTGCAGCGGCCGCGTCACCGAGCGGCTGAGCCCCAGGGCAAGCGGGATGCCGATGACGATCAGGACCAGTCCGGCAAGCGTGAGGGCGCGCAGGAGGTCGGCCGTCGCCATGGCTGCTGAATCGTCTTCGCGGACGAGCACCAGCGCCGGCAGCACGCGTTCCGTGCGCGGGGCCCGCACCGATGTCGCGGCGTACAGGACCGGACCCATGTCGTTGATGGTCGCGGCGCCCGTGGTGATATCACCGCTGGTCTCGGGCAGTCGGAAGGCCGGCACCTCGTCGATGGTCTCGATCTGGCCGCTCACCGGCGAGCGGACCACGACACTCCCATCGCCGACCAAGAGTACGGAGATGCCGGCAGCGTCGATCTCGTCCTGCGCCTCGCGTACGAACTCGCTGAACTGGACGCTGGCTCGTCGTCCCTCCTGGCTTGCGCGGAACTGCTCGATGACCTCGTCGTCCGGCCGCTCGCCCAGCTCGCGGCGCCGAAAGGCCTCGAGGGGAATCTGCTGCCCGGCGCGAACGGCATAGGGGATGGTGAGCTCGGCGAGGGCGCCCTCGGCGGCATCACGATGGAGGTCACGCAGCGAGACCCACACCGCCCCGCCCACGGCGATGAGCGTGGCCAGGCCGAAGACCAGCAGAGCGAGCGCGATGCGACCACGCAGCGTGCGCATCGAGGCGCGCTCGCGGGCCGGCGGCACCAGCCGGTAACCGACGCCCTTGACCGTCTCGATGGGCGGGCCGTCCGTCCCCAGCCTGCGCGCAGCTCGGAGACGTGGACGTCGACGGTGCGTGTCTCGCCCGGGAAAGTCGGTGCCCCACACCGCCGACAGCAGGTCGTCCCGGCTCCAGACCACGCCGGGGTCGCGCGCCAGGGCCGCCAGCAGGTCGAACTCGCGCGGTCGAAGCTCCAGGCGGCGGCCGGCCAGGGTACACCTCGCGCCGGCGGGGGTCCACCCGCAGGTCGCCCACCTCCATGGGTCGGCGTGCCGCGGACGGTCGGGTCGGTGCGGCGCAGGACGGCCTTCACGCGCGCCACCAGCTCGCGCGGGTTGAACGGCTTGGTGAGGTAGTCGTCGGCGCCCGAGCTCCAGGCCGACGATGCGGTCGATGTCCTCGCCGCGCGCGGTGAGCATCAGGATGGGCGTCTCGCCGCGCCGTCGGACCTCGCGCGTGACCTCCATGCCGTCGAGCTCGGGCAGCATCAGGTCCAGCACGACGAGGTCCGGGTCCACGCGATCGTGCTGCTCCAGCGCCTCCTGGCCGTCGCGTGCCTCGACGACGTTGAAGCCGGCCTGCTCCAGGTAGAGCCGCACGAGCTCGACGATGTTGCGTTCGTCGTCGACGACGAGGATGGTCTTCACGTGACCGAGCATACCGGCGCTGGGTGGGTCAGCGGTGCCGGCCGATGTCAGCGCGACGTAAGGAGCTGAGCGTGCGCTGTCTGGGCGTACGCTCTCGGGATGACGATCACTGTTCGAGACCCATTGCGCCCCAGTCCGTCGGAAGCGGCCGCGGCGTGGACAGCCCGCGTGCGCGCCGAACGGGCACAGGTGGAGCGGCTGCGCGAGGTCGGCGATCCTTCCGACTTCTACGCCCCCATGGCACGACGCTTCGGCCAGGACCCACGGCGTACGGACGACCCTTCGCTGGATGCCCTGCTGGCCCTCGCGGGACCCGGCCAGCGGTGGCTCGATATCGGCGCCGGAGGTGGGCGCTACGCGCTTCCGTTGGCGCTGAAGGTCTCGCGGGTACACGCGATCGACCCGTCCGCCTCCATGCTTGACGTGCTTCGCGCGGGCATGCACGAGCACGCGATCCGTAACGTGGAGATCACGGCCGCCCGCTGGCCGCTCGCGGAGGGCCCCGTGGCGGCGGACGTGGTGCTGATGGCTCACATCGGCTACGACATCGAGGAGTTCTCGGCTTTCATGGACGCGGCCGAATTGGCTGCGTCGGAGCGCTGCGTCGCCGTGATGCGGGCCAGCGATGGAACCAGTCCGGGCCAACTGCTGTGGTCGGAGATCCACGCTGAGCCGCGCGTTCCGTATCCGACGCTCGGCGAGCTCCTCGTTCTGCTGACGGCGCGAGATGTGGCGCCGGAGGTCACGCTCGTCGACCGCGCCGGTTGGGGCTACGAGACGCGCGATGAACTGCTGGAGGCCGCACGCCGCCAGCTGTGGCTCAGGCCGGGATCGGAGAAGGACCGTCGCCTGCGGCAGCTGCTCGATGCGCAAGCCGTCGAAGTTGAGGGTGGCTGGTCCTTGCCGTCCCCAGCCACGCAGGATGGCATCGTGACCTGGCAGCCGCCTCGGTCTCGGTAAGGCTGGCAGCCGCGGGGCGCTTCGAACCCGTGCGCTGGCAGCTCCGTGAGCTTCGCAGCCCTCGGGGCGCCGGTCGCCGCGACGACTCGGAGCGCTGGTCGCGGCAACATCTTGGAGCCCCACAGCACCACATCTCGGAGCCCTACAGCACCACGAGCCCATTGCTCGCCAGCACCCGCCCGCTGCGCAACGCGTCCATGACGGCGTGGGTATCGGCCGGGAAGGTGCCCCGCAGAGCCTCGCGATGGGCGCGCAGGACCGCGGCGTTGTGGCGAGTCGCAGACACCAGGAGGACGATCCGGTCGAGCCCGCTATCTCGCCACTTGGTCTCAGAACGTCGCTGCAGCGCCTGGATGTCGTGGAGCCGCGTCTCGGCATCGATACCGATCGAGACCGGTCCGGTGAGGGCGACATCCCATGCCCGCAGATCGCCATAGCCGGGCAAGGGCGCTTCTGGCCTCCAGTCGTAGCGCCCGTGTACCTGTCGTCGGAGGCGATCGAGCAAACGGAGTTGTGCGGCATCGCGAACCGGCGTGCTCTCCGGGTAGACCTTGAGGCTGAGCCGCAGACCCAGGGCCGCCGCGTGCAGGGAAAGGACGCTCAACGTCGACGCCTCTGCCTGGACTAGCTCCGTGCGACTGACAGCGGACTGGCTGAGCCCGGCGACGGCAGCCACGTGGCGCTGACTGACCCCGGCAGCGAGCCGAGCGTCACGCAACTCAGCGCCGAGCTGCTGCAACAGTCGGCGTGCGTTCCGTTGCCCGCGGTCCTTCGTACGTTCGGCAGTAGCCATGGTGCGGAGTATGCCGAGCGGCTCTTTGCTGGCCATTCGCGTCTGTGGCCACCCGGGCACGGGCGTGGCTACCCACGCGCAGCACTTGGCCACCTGGGGGCATGGAGCTGGCTACCCACGGCACCGCACTTGGCCACTCAGGGCATGGAGCTGGCTACCCGCGGCGCGGGTGAACCGACGGAGACGTACCGCCTCCTCCGCCACGTCAGGCATCTCGTGGGTGAAACAGCGGAGCCGCCGCCCTCTCACCCATCCGGCGGGTCAAGGGACCGAGATGACGACCGGACAGGCATCATCTCCGTCCGTTCACCCGCTGGGCGGGTCACCATCTGCTTCTTACGTCGACCGACACCCCCGGGCGGGCCACTCAGGGCATGGAGCTGGCTACCCACGGCGCGGGTGAACCGACGGAGACGTACCGCCTCCTCCGCCACGTCAGGCATCTCGTGGGTGAAACAGCGGAGCCGCCGCCCTCTCACCCATCCGGCGGGTCAAGGGACCGAGATGACGACCGGACAGGCATCATCTCCGTCCGTTCACCCGTCTGGCGGGTCACCCCGCACCCCGCGGGCCGGATGTCGTGTGGCCTCGTGGTGGGCCAGCGGACGACGCCAGGGGCGCCAACGAACCCCGACTGGGACCCCCAGCCTGACGCTTAGCTGACGGTCTCGCCCGGCTGCGGGTCGAGCACGCGGACGTCACCCAAGCCGAGGTACTCCAACTCGTCGCGTAACTGATCGGGGGTTCCGGCCAGGATGGGGAACGTGCCGTAGTGGATCGGCACGACCGTTGAGGCACCCAGCAGCTCGACCGCTCTGGCCGCTGCCGGGGGGTCCATGGTGAAGTGGCCGCCGATGGGCAGGAACGCCACGTCCGGCCGATGAAGCTCCCCGATGAGGCGCATGTCACCGAACAGCGCCGTATCGCCGGCGTGATAGAGGCGCCGTCCGTTCTCCAGCTCCACCACGAAGCCGGCCGGCTCGCCCAGGTAGAGCGGGACTCCCTCCTCAGCCAGCCAATCACCTCGCTGAGTGATCGGCCGACACCATGCTCACCCGCACGCCGCGTACCTCGACCGAGCCGCCCTTGTTCATGCCCACGATCTCCGCGCCCGTATCCTGCGCGCCCAACCACAGGCTCAATTCGTGGATGGCCGGCCAGGCCGGTGCTGTGCGTCGCGCGATCGTCAGCGAGTCGGCCGCTCCGATCTCGCCCGGCATCGCCCCGAGGTGGTCATGGTGGCCATGCGTCACGAGCATCACGTCGCAGCGTTCGATGGAGTCGGCGGCGACCGGGGAGCGAGGGTTGCCGAACCACGGGTCGAGCAGGATGCTCGTGCCGGCCTCGCTCTCGATGTGCACGGCGGCGTGCCCGTACCAGGTGAAGCGGAAGCCCAGGTCCTCGCTCATCGGTCTCCTCCAGACATACGAACCGGGTGACAGGGGCATCGTAGCCATTCGGGCGGGCTCACGGCCGGCAGGGCGGGCTCGCGGCCGGCAGGGCGGGCTCACGGCCGGCAGGTATGCTCGACGTATGAAGGTGCTGAAGCTGACTACCGGACCCGTCGCCACCAACGTCTGGGTCCTCGCCGATGTCCGGACGCGCGAGGCCATCGCCATCGACACCGCCACCCCATCGGTACGCTGGCTGACACAGGTGTTGGGCGACGAAGGCTGGGCCCTGCGCTTCATCGTCAGTACCCACCGACACTGGGACCACATCGGCGACAACGCAGAGGCCGTCATCGCGACGGGCGCCAAGCTGGCTGCTCATATCGCCGACCGGCATGGCCTGGTCGAACCTGACCCCGCGTCGGCCCCGTTTCCGATCCCGCCCAGCGTGCCCGCGCTGGACCTTGCCGAGGGTTCGCGAATCCGGTTCGGCGAGGTCGAACTCACGGTGCTTCACACCCCGGGCCACACCGAGGGCTCCGTGTGCCTGCTGGCCCAGGAGGATCGCATCCTCATCAGCGGCGACACGCTGTTCGCCGGTGGCTGGGGTCGCACTGACCTGCGCGGTGGCGATGCCGAAGGCATGGTGGAGTCTCTGTCTCGGCTGGCGACGCTCGAGGATGGTCTGGACGTCCTGCCAGGGCACGGCCCCGAGACGACCATGGGTCGCGAGAAGCCGTGGCTGCAGACGGTGGCGCGCGAGAAGAAGCTGCCCTGGTAGTCGGCCGGCCGGCACGGGTGCGCCGCTGGCTTCAGCCGGCCAGCACCATCGGCTTGTGCCACTCCGACGAAGAGCGCGTCACGTGGAAGCCGTGCCGCTCGTACAGCGTTAGCGCCTGGTTGCTGTTCTCTGCGTCGACGTGCAGCTGCGCCCCGTCCATCCCGCGCTCACGGAGCGCCAGCAGGGTCCGGCCCAGCAGTGCGGCGGCCAGGCCTCGTCGGCGCCATGGTCGGCGCGTGAAGATGGGCTCGGTCCAGCCGCGGAAGTAGCCGTGCTCACGGTTCTCGACCGGATCGATGGCGGCGTGGATGCCACCGGCGATCTCAGCCCCATCGAAGGCCACGACCTGGAGGCCGAGATCGAAGAGCGGGCTGTCCGCCCACGCCCGATAGGCCGATGGCGACTCGTCCCACGCCCCGAAGTGGTCGCGAAAGGCTTCACACATCGCGGTCCAATAGGCCGGTAGCAGCTCCCGTGTCAGCGGGCGCACCTCAAGCCCTGCGGGGAGCGCCGGCACCTGGATGTCTGCCAGGGTGGGGCGCAGCATGTGGTGATAGACGCGCACGCGCCGGTAGCCGCGTTGCCTGGCCAGCTCGATGGCGCCAACGTCCTGGTCCTGCATCCACGTGGTCAGGACGGGCGTCCCTTCGAACTCCTGGCCGGCGGCAAGCTCGAACAGGCGAGCTTCGTTGCGGATGGCCATGGCCGAGCCGATGCCGCGCCGTCGCCACGCCGGATGGATGTCCCCAAGCGAGTTGAAGTGGCGCTCACCGTAGGCGGTGTCGGCCCATTCGATGAGCGAGTGGGCGATGAGCCGTCCGTGCGCGAAACCAAGGACCACGTCGTCCGTGGGATCGGTACGGGTCATGTTGCCGTACCGCACGCGCAGCCGGTCAAGGCTGGCCACCATCTCCTCGCCGTTGGCCTCGTCCGCAGCGCGCAGCAGCTCCACCAGTGCCGGCAGGTCACGTTCGCCCTGGTACGTCCGGAACGACACCTCCGGCAGGGACGACAGCCGTGGCAGGACGGGCACGTCCGGGCTCACCGATCCAGCGGCTTGTGCCATTCGGACGCGTCTCGGTCGGTCTCGAACCGATGTCGGCGATAGAGCGTCAGCGCGTCGTTGGCGTTCTCGGTGTCTACCTCCAACTGCGCCGAGGTCATGCCCCGTTCCTTGAGCCGGAGCAGGCAGCGTCCCAGCAGGGCGTAGGCCAGGCCGCGGCGTCGCCATGGACGTCGCGTGAAGACCGGGTCGGTCCAGCCGCGCAGATAGCCCTGTGCCTCGTTCTCCGCCGGGTAGACATAGCCCAGCACGCCACCGGCCATCTCGTCGCCATCGAAGGCCACGACCCACAGGCTCGGGTCGGCTTCGGGGTCCTCGGCCCAGCCGCGGTATTCCTCGGGCGAGTCGGGCTGCCCGCCAAAGTGGTCCCGGAACGCCTCCAGCATGGCCTCCCACAGCTGCGGCAGCATGTCCGGCGTGATCGCCTTCAGCTGCAGATCTCCGGGCAAGGGCGGCGTGTCGATGGCGTCCAGCGTTGGTCGCGTCATGTGGTGGTAGACGCGCACCTGCTCGTAGCCCCGAGCTGCAGCCAGCGCCCGTCCACCGACGTCACCCTCCACGAGCAACGTGCTGAACGCCGGTGGTTTCGAGTGTTCGTGGGTGGCAGCCAGCTCGCGCAGGCGGGCCTCGTTGCGGGCGAGCATGGCCCCGCCGATGCCGCGACGGCGCCAGTCGGGGTGCACCCATCCGCTGCTGTGATAGAGCCGCTGGCCATCACTCGTGTCCGACCAGCCGATCAAGGATGACGCCACCAGGCGGGCCTCGGCGAAGCCAAGCACGAAGTCTCGTTGCGGGTCCACGTGCGGGGTGTTGCGCAGGTCGTTGCGCACCCGGTCTGCGGACGGGACCTCGGTGTTGCCGTTGGCTCTGTTGACCACGCTGTACAGCTCCACCAGCGCGGGGATGTCGGGCTCGCCGGCGTAGGGTCGGAAGCCGAGCCCGGGGATCGCCGGCGCCTCCGGCAGGGTCCCCGTCGGGGTCTCGTGTGTCGTCATCGCTCAGTAGTCTCTTCCGTTGCGCTGTTTGAGCGCCTTCTTGTGCTGCCGGTAGAACTTGCCCAGGCGGCGGTCGGCTTCGCGACGGGCTCGCTCGTCAGCGCGAACCTCAGCGGAAAGCCGCTCGGCTTCCAGCTTCTGGTGGCTCGCCAGCCGTGCCGTCGAGAGGGTGCCCGTCTCCAGCGCCGCCCGCACCGCACAGCCTGGTTCACTGTCGTGGCGGCAGTCGCTGAAACGACACGCCCGCGCCAGCGACTCGATGTCGTCGAACGTCGCATCGACCGAATCGCCCTCGCCCAGGACACCGACGGTGCGGAGTCCCGGTGTGTCGATGAGCAGTCCTCCACCGGGCAGCACGAACAGCTCGCGATGGGTGGTCGTGTGGCGTCCGCGACTGTCATCCTCGCGCAGTGCCTTGACGACCTGGCGCTGCTGCCCGAGGAGCGCGTTGGTGAGGGTGGACTTGCCCACCCCCGAGGACCCCAGGAGGCAGGCTGTCTGGCCGCTGCCCAGGTAGACCCGCAGCTCGTCGAGCCCGCTGCCGTCGATGGCGCTGGTGACGACGACGCGGGCACCGGCTGCGACCGAGTGCACCTCCGACACGGCGCGCTGCAGGTCCAGCGCGATATCGACCTTGTTGAGCACCACGACCGGCGTCACGCCGCCATCAGTGGCCAGCACGAGGTAGCGCTCGATACGTCGCAGGTTGAGGTCGTGGTCAAGACCCGACACGAGGAAGGCGACGTCGACGTTGGCTGCCAGCACCTGCGCCTGTCCGTCGGACGCGCGCTGGCGCACGAACGTGCCCGTGCGGGTCAGGACCTCGCGCAGCGCGACCTGCCGTAGCCGTCATCGGAGAGTGGTTCCAGTGCCAGCCAGTCGCCGACCGCCGGCATGGCGGTGCGGTCTGCCGCCTCGCGCGCGAAACGGCGCTGGATGATGACCTCGGCACTGCCGGACTCGGTGACAGCCAGGCCAGCCCTCGCTGCTGACGACCCGGCCCGGCACCAGGCCGGCGGCCGCGTGTGGCGCGAACGCCATGGCGCGGTCCGCCGTCCAGCCCAGCTCCCGGAAGGCGGGTGTGGTCCCCGCGCCGTCGTGGCTGCCCATCAGCCGACTCGCTTGAGCTTGCCGGTGCGCTTGGCGTAGCGCCTCGGCCTTGCCGAAGGTCCAGATCCCCAGTGGGATGAAGACGACGGCCATGATCAGCAGCGGCCACACCAGGTGCAGCAGGTCACCGATGGGCGACACCGTCGATGAGGCCGGCGCGGATGCCCTCCAGGACGTAGGTCGCCGGCGACAGGCGCGACAGCACCTGCATCCATTCGGGCAGCACCTCCACGCTGTAGTAGACACCGCTCACCAGGAGCAGCACCGACTGCAGCACGAAGGTCATCTGGGCACCTCGCTCGACGTACATCAGGGGCAGGATGGCAGCCATCATGCCGATGCCGATGAACGAGAGCGAGCCGACGACGAGGAAGACGATGGCCGTGACCGGGTCGGCCTGGGTGAAGTCCAGCCGAAGAAGAGTGCCAGCACGACGCAGCATCACGAAGGTGTGCACCAGGCCGTAGAGGACCGCGTACATGGTCGAGCCCAGCAGCTGCGCCCAGCGCCGGACCGGCGCCATGAAGGTGTACTCGAGCGTGCCCTCCCAGCGCTCCCAGGCCACCGTCTCGGCGATGAAGCCGAAGACGATGGACAGGAAGTTCCAGAAGACGGCGCCGATCATCAGCGTCAGCACCAGCTGCTGGGTCGTCCTGCTCCACGCCGATGAAGGCGATGGCCAGGGCGCTGGTCGTGGCGTAGACGAGCCAGGCGATCTCCCAGCCCCAGTAGCGCTTGGTCAGGAAGAAGTTGCGTTCGATGAAGGCGTAGCTCGCGATGAGCTCACGCGTCAGCAATGCCATGGGAGTTCGGGTCCTATCAGGTGAGGGTGGCGGATGGAGTGTCGATCCGGGCGCCGCACGCGAGGTGGGCGCGGGTCAGGTCGGCGGTGGTTACCGCGGCCGTCGTCTCGGATGGGTTTGCGCATGTCAGTCGTTCTCCTCGTCCTCGACGTCGTCGTCGAGCGAGCGCCCGGTCCAGGTCATGAAGACCGATTCGAGCGTGGCGGGAAGGCCGAATTCGTTCTCGACCTTGTGCTTGAGCTCGTCGGGTGTGCCCTCCACCACGACGCGGCCGTCGTCGAGGATGGCGAGGCGGTCGCAGAGGCGGTCGGCCTCGACGAGGTCGTGGGTCGTGAGCACGATGGTGGCGTCGTGGCTGGCCGTGATCTCCTCGATGAAGGCCTGCACGTCCAGCTTGCTGCGCGGGTCCAGCCCGGTCGTGGGCTCGTCGAGCAGCAACAGCGTCGGGCTCGTGAGGATGGCCCTCGCGATGGCGACCTTCTGCTGCATGCCGCGGCTCATCTGCTCCATGGGGCTGCCCAGGCGCGACTTGGCGATGCCCAGTCGAGCCAGGATCCGCTCGGCTTCGCGCTTGGCCTCGCCGGCCCGGAGGCCGTAGAGGCGTGCGGCGTAGAGGAGGTTCTCGTGGGGCGAGAGCTTCTTGAAGAAGGCTGCGTCCACCGAGACCCGGTTGATGAGTCGCTTGACGGCCATCTCGTCGTCGCCCACGTCGTGGCCGAACACCTCGATGCGACCGGCGTCGAGGGTCAGCAACGTGCTGACGAGGCGGATGAGCGTGGACTTGCCGCCACCGTTGGCGCCCAGGATGCCGTAGATCTCGCCGCGCTCGACCGCGAGCGTGACGTCGTCCACGGCCGTCACGGTCTTCTTGTTGCGACCGAGCCTGAAGCGCTTGGTAGACGTGATCGATGAGCAGCGCCGTTGAGCCGTCCGCCCAGGGACGGGCCGTCTGCGTGATCGGCTGCCGTTGGGGCAGCGGGGCGATCGGAGGTGTGATCGCGGGGCGAGGTTCTGTGCTGATGACCATGGCTCTGTTCCTTCGGTATCGAGGTCGTCGTGACGGGCCCAGCTTCCGGGGGAAGCGCGGGAGTCTCGGCTCTCGATGCCGCAGGGGAGGCGAGGGCATCAAAAAAGCCGGGGGCCCATCCGACCCTCCGGCTCGATCGACTGGCGCTCTAGGCGCCTGGTGGACCTACGAAGGGCACGGATCTCCCGCATCCGGGGCGCCAACGGGCGCACCCGACCGCAGCCGGGAGGCAGCGGTGCTGGTGAGGCGGATGCTTGTCATCTGGGATCCGATCTCCGTCTGTGGGATCTATCGCGAATGGCCGGCTCGTGCGGCCGCAGGAAATCGTATACCCATCGTCAAACCTGTGCTGGGACACTGTTGAAGCTCGCCGCATCTGTCAGTGCTTGCTCACCGGCTGCGTTTGTCCAACAGGTCCGTGCCGTCGACTTCGTCGATACTGCGCGCATGCGACGAGCTGACACCCTCGCCCTGCTCCGCGCCGGGTCCCTGGACCCGGAGTTGGCGGCCCTGATATGGCTAATGAGCGCAGGTGATGTGCCGCTGTTGGTGGCCGGATCGTCATCGCTGGCTGATCGCTCGAGCGTCGCGACGGCACTGCTTTCGCTGGGCGGGGGGCGTGAGTGGGTGGTGCTCGATGCGGACGCGGAGCCAGTCACGCCGGAGCGCCTGAGCGCACGTCTTGCGAGGAGGCGTCGGGCTCGGCGTAACCATCGCCGCCGATGACCTGGAGGGCGTGCTCGAGCGGCTCGTGGCGCAGGGCTTGCCCGAAGATGGCGTCCGACGGCTGGGCGTGGTGGCGGTGACCCAGGACACGCGCCGTGGCCTGCGCCTGCGCGGCGGTGCACTACCTGCGGCCGACCGAGCGTGACGGCCAGGGCCACATCCAGCGGCGGCCTCCGGCGGTGCTGGCGGCCTGGGATCCCGACCAGGATGCCTACGAGCACTACGCCTGGGCCATCACGCCCGAGCTGGCCGACCGCGTCGATCGCTCACAAGCCGACTTCGAGGAACGCCTCCACGAACGCTCCCTCTTCCTCGCGGCCGCGGCAGCCGACGATGCCGACGCCGCCGAGCAAGCCGCCCGTATCCGGCGCTATCTCGAGGCTGAGCCGCCCCGGGAGCCGGCCCCGACACGGTCGCCTGCGACACCGTCGCCGCTCCAGGGCGGCCTCACCGACCCTGACCCACACGTCCACTAAGACGACGATCTCGCCAGTGGGACGTCGGTCTCGTCAGCGCGCCGTCGCGCTGGTGAGGCGGAGCCTGGTCCGGCCGAAGGCGTCGAGCAGGCGCAGCTGAGGCTGGTCGCGGTCGAGCCTCACTGACTGGCGCAGTGCGGCGAGCAGACGGCGCTCGCTCTTCGCGGCGGAACAGCTGCTAGCGCCACTGCCCACGGGGTCGTGGAAGGTGATGAAGTAGCCGTCGGTGACATAGCTCGCCTGGTAGGGACCGCACGGACCCTCGCCCGCGGCGATGCCCTCGCTGAGCCGCAGCGTCAGCGCCGCGCCCGCCTCCGCGCCGAGCGAGGTCGGAGCGATCAGCCAGGTGCTGCCTTCGAGTGGACGCTGGCTGGCGAAGGCCAGGCTGGCGCCGGTGTCGCTGGAGGTCAGCAGCATCCCCTCCGCCGGCAGCGACAGCTCCGATGATGTCGCCTCGAGCACGGACAGCATGGCTGCTTCCTGTGCCGCGAGGGCAGGGGAGCAGGGGGCCTCGGTGCGCTCGATGGGGCTGAAGCTGAGCACGTCGGCGCTACGGAAGAACTGCGTCACGAGGCCGTTGCAGCCGGTCGAGCCCGTGACCGACCCTGACGAGGTTCGACGTGCCCGGTTCCCCCGCTCGGGCCGGAACGACAGGACGGCCGCCTGCTCGGGCGCGGCGGGGACCGTCTCGCCATCGAGCGTGTAGCTGAGCAGGCGCCAATCCGCCACATCAAGCGCTTCGATATCGTCGAGGCCGAAGCGCAGCAGGGTGTCGCCGGCGTCATCGAGGAGGACGAGCTGGTCGCCGGCAGTCTCACCGCTGGGGACGACCGCATAGCTGGCCGCTTCGCGTAGCCCCTTGACCATGGCGCGTTGCACCAGGCTGGTCTGCTCGGCGCAGTCCTTGTCCTTGACGCCGCGAAGCTGGAAGCGGATGGCGGCGCCGACGTCGGCGAAGCGGCCGCCGAAGAGGGTGCAGCCGCCCGACGCCTGGATGTCGTCCACCTCCAGGATCATCCACGCTGCCACCTCCGGGCCCGGCGCGCGCTCCGTACCGCGATCGACGTACCCCTCCAGGCGCCAGGGTGTGCCCTGCAGCGGGAGTCGAGCGTCCGGAAGCAGGGCCGCCGGGTGGTCCGCCGTCGGCGACGACTGTGCCAGTACAAGGCCCGGCGCGGCCGCCAGGAGGACGGCCAGGACGAGAACAGCCATCGAGCGTGACAGTCGCATGCTGGCAGCAGTATCCGTCGTCTCGAGATCGCCCGCCAGCAGCGAGCGCCGTTCGTGACCGCTGGACCGCCCCGGCGGGTCACAGGGCACCTGTGGAACGTCGCGGCAGGGAGTAGCATCGGGATAGAAAGCACACCCGCGTCCGCTGACGCCCATCGGAGGTTCCACCATGACCGCCCCTCGTGTCGCCGCGTCCGTCGGCGAGCTCCTCTCACTACCTCGACGGCATCGTGCCACGTCGAGGGCGACCGGCTGGTCATCGATGACGACGCGCGCCTTCCGCGCCGACCGGCATCAAGGATGTCGCCTGGACCGCCACCTTCAGCGAGGACGAGGCCGTCGTCGAGGCCGCCCGCTGGATCGTCTGGGAGGCCTCCCAGGAGCTGGGCTGCCCGTCCGCCAGCATCCACGAGCTGTACATGGCCCGTGCTCGCGGACGAGTACAGCGGCTGGACCGTGCCGGCCATCAACCTGCGCACGCAGGTCTTCGACATGGCCGCCGCCGGCTGCCGTGCTGCCATGGAGCTCGGCGCCGGCTCGCCCATCTGCGAGCTGGCTCGCTCGGAGCAGGCCTACACCTACCAGCGACCGGGTGAGTACATCACCAGCGTCCTGGCCGGCTGCCATCCACGCCGGCTGGCAGGGCCCCGTCTTCATCCAGGGCGACCACTACCAGTTCAACGCCAAGAACTACGCCGCCGACCCCGACAAGGTCACCGGCGCCCTGCACGCAAGGCCACGCTCGACGCCATGTCGGTCGGCTACGGCAACATCGACATCGACTCCTCGACGCTGGTGGACCTCTCCTTCGACATCGCTCGACGAGCAGCAGAAGGTGAACTACACCCGCGCGGCGGAGCTGGCCGCCCTCATCCGCGCGAACGAGGAGAGCCTGGTCGTCTCCATCGGCGGCGAGATCGGCGAGGTCGGCAAGCAGAACTCCACGCCCGACGAGCTGCGCGCCTACCTCGACGGCTTCAACCGCGGAGTTCGACGCCCGGGCCGGCGAGGATGCCATCGGCCTCTCCAAGGTCAGCGTCCAGACCGGCACCTCGCACGGTGGCGTGCCCCTGCCGACGGCGGCGTGGCCGAGGTCAAGCTCGACTTCGAGGTCCTGCGCGAGCTGGGCGAGGTGGCCCGCGAGTACGGCCTCGCCGGCGCCGTCCAGCACGGCGCCTCCACGCTGCCCGACGAGCTCTTCCACCGCTTCCCGGAGGTCGAGACCGCCGAGATCCACCTCGCCACCGGCTTCCAGAACGCGCTCTACGAGCACCCGGCCTTCCCGGCCGAGCTGCATGCCAGGATCGAGCAGTACTGCTTCGACAACCTCGCCGACGAGCGCTCGGAGGGCCAGACCGACGCGCAGTTCGTCTACAAGACCCGCAAGAAGGCGCTCGGTGAGATCAAGCGCGAGCTGTGGGACCTCGAGACCAAGGACGAGATCATCGCCAGCCAGCAGGCCAAGATGAAGTATCCTCTTCGAGCAGCTCGGCATCCCCGGCAACAAGGCCATCGTCGAGAAGTTCGTCAGCGCACCGGAGCGGCACAAGCCGGTCCCGGCCGGCCTCAAGGCGTAGTTCGGCCCGACGGACTACCATCGCAGCCAACGCGCGCCCTCGCGGCGCGACGTCGAGCAGCATCGTCGCCGGGACTCGCAAGGGTCCCGGCGGCGGTCGTTCCGGTACCATCGGGCCGCCACCTTTCCGCCGGGGACAATCCCGACCGCATAGGTAAGATATCGACATGCTGAACGAAACCACCATCACCGAGGCCCTTCGCAACGTCCAGGATCCGGAGCTGCATCGCGACATCGTCAGCCTGGACATGGTCAAGGAGATCCACGTCGACGGCACCGTCGTGGCGCTGAAGGTCGACCTGACCACGCCGGCCTGTCCGCTCAAGGACCAGATCGGCGCCGACATCGAGGCGCAGCTCGACGCCGCTCGGGGCCACGAAGGTGGACATCGACCTGGGGTGCCTCGGTGCGCCGGGCCACGCCGGGCGCAGCAGCAGGAGAACCTCGTGCCCGGCGTCAAGAACATCATCGCCGTCGCCTCCGGCAAGGGCGGCGTCGGCAAGAGCAGCGTCTCGGTCAACCTGGCCGCGTCGCTGGCGCTGGAAGGCGCCAGCGTGGGCCTGCTCGACGCGGACATCACCGGTCCCAACATCCCCCAGATGATGGGCATCGAGGGCCAGCCCGCGGCCACGCCGGAGGGCAAGATCACGCCGCTCGAGCGCTACGGCGTCAAGGTCATCTCCATCCAGTTCTTCGTGCCCGAGGGACAGCCGATCGTGTGGCGCGGCCCGCTCGTGGGCGGCGCCATCCAGCAGTTCCTGCGCGACGTCGACTGGGGCGAGCTGGACTACCTCGTCGTGGACATGCCCCCGGGCACGTCCGATGCGCAGCTGACCCTGGCGCAGTCGGTGCCGGTCAGCGGCTCGCTGCTGGTGACCACGCCGCAGGACGTGGCGCTCTCGGACGTCGAGAAGGCGCTCACCATGTTCGAGCGCATGTCCGTGCCCATCCTCGGCATCGTCGAGAACATGAGCGCCTTCATCTGCCCCCACTGCGGCGAGGCCACCGAGATCTTCGGCCGCGGTGGCGCGGAGCGCTTCGCCAAGGCCCACGACCTGCACTACTTCGGCGGCATCCCGCTGGACGTCAAGGTGCGCCAGGGCGGTGACGCCGGCGTGCCGGCCGTGGCCCAGCGCGAGCCCGGACCGGCGGCCGAGGTGATGCGCGAGGTGGCCCGCGCGGTCGCCGGTCGCGTGAGCATGCAGGCCGTCGCTGAGGCGCCCGTCCTCACCATCACCTGAGGTCGGCGCTACGCGCCTCGCCGAGTCGCCTCCAAGCTCCGTGATGGCGGCATTGGCCGAGCGCCGGCGCCCGGCATCGCCACCGCGGAAGGCCGTGCGGCTGACGACCTGCGACCTTGTCCCCGATGGTGACGCCGATCTCCACGCGCATGTCCTCGCCGCTCTCCCGTGCCACCGCCGCCAGCCCGATCTCGGTGCCCGACCTGCGGCGCACGTCCGCGGCCAGCGTGCGCCGCGTCGCCATCGATCTCTGCCTCCAGCTCCGCGTGCGCCAGGAACGGGGCCGCTCCCAGCAGCATCCCCAGGTAGCCGCCGGTGCCGACCTCGAAGGTCGCCAGCGTGCGCGCACCGAGCCGTTGGCCGAGAGCCTCCACCCAGTCGTCGTCGCCGCGCCCGAAGACGTAGGGGTCGATGCGCGGGCTGAGCGCGCGATGGCCTCCTCGCACCAGCGCGCCGGCGCTGCGCCTGACCCTCGGCGACGGCGCTGACCCGCAGGTCGACGAAGTCCGGTCGCGCGTACGTGGCCATGCGCGGATTGGCGGCCTCGAGCAGGTCCCTGCCGATGACAGTCCACCACCGTCGATTCGCCGATGCCGGTCAGGTGCAGCGTCTCGGCGGCACGGTCGAGGCCCGAGGCCGCGGGCGCGCAGGCGGGGCAGGGCGTGGTCGCTGCCACATCGGCCGCAGCTCACGCGGCGGTCCGGGCAGCGCGATGATGACCTGGTCGCCGCGTTCGACCCACCAGCCCGGAGCGGTGCCGTGCGGGTTGGGCAGGGCCGTCGCGCTGGGGATGCAGCCAGGCCTGCTTGAGGTTGACGTCGGAGAAGGGCAGGCCGCGCTTGGCCCAGAGGTCGCGCAGCCAGGCTTCCAGTGCCGGGTCGACGACGGGCTCCTCGCCCAGGGCTGCGGCGATGGACTCGCGCGTCAGGTCGTCGGGTGTCGGGCCGAGGCCTCCGCTGGTGACGACCAGGTCGGCGCGCTCCAGTGCCGCCACGCAGCGCCTCGGTGACGACCGCCAGGTCGTCGGGCAGCTGGCTCATGCGCCGGACCTCGACACCCAGTGCGGTCAGCTCGCGCGGCGATGTCGCCGCTGTTGGTGTCGCGGGTCTCGCCGACCAGCAGCTCGGCGCCGACGGCCAGCATCTCGGCGGTCGCGATGGGGCTGGTGGAGCGGGCTGGTCGTAGCATCGGCGCCGAGTCTAGCGTGCTGATGCCCGAGGCGTGATGCTGGTCTGCGTGGTTGACGGAGCGGCCCGCTCTGTGTTATCACTCTAGGACTGAGAGTGCTAACCACCGCACAGGAGCACTGACTGGCTCGCTGTAGAGGGGTCACCGGACCGACGCGAACGTCATCGCCCACGGCGTGTCGGCACGTGGCGACCCGGCGCGGAGACGCAACCATAGGGAGGCAAGATGGCCAAGCTCATCTCGTACGACGAACAGGCTCGCACGAGCCTGAAGATCGGTATCGACGCGCTCGCGGATGCCGTCAGCACCACGCTCGGGCCCAAGGGCCGCAACGTCGCGCTCGACAAGAAGTACGGCGCCCCCACCGTCACGCATGACGGCGTCACCGTGGCGCGCGACATCGAGCTGGACGACCCCTTCGAGAACATGGGCGCGCAGCTCCTCAAGGAAGCCGCCACCAAGACCGAGGACGTCGCCGGCGACGGCACCACCACCGCCACCGTGCTGGCCCAGGCCATCGTCAACGAGGGCCTCAAGAACGTCGCCGCCGGTGCCAACCCGATGCAGATGAAGATCGGCATCGACGCTGCCGAGAAGGCGCTCTCGGAGGCCATCCGCAAGGCGGCCGTGCCCGGTCGCGGGCCACGACGAGATCGTCCAGGTCGCCGCCATCAGCGCCGCCGACCAGGAGATCGGTGACCTCATCGCCGACGTCTTCGACAAGACCGGCAAGGACGGCGTCATCACGGTCGAAGAGAGCCGCACGATGGCCTTCGAGACCGAGTACGTCGAGGGCATGCAGTTCGACCGCGGCTACATCAGCCCCTACTTCGTGACCGACACCAACCGCATGGAGGCCGTGCTCGACGAGCCGCACATCCTCATCACCGACAAGAAGATCAGCGCCATCGCCGACATCGTGCCGGCGCTCGAGAAGGTCATCTCCACCGGGCGCAAGGACCTGCTCATCGTCGCCGAGGACGTCGACGGCGAGGCCCTGGCCACGCTGGTGGTCAACAAGCTGCGCGGCATCATCAACGTGCTGGCTGTCAAGGCCCCCGGCTTCGGCGACCGCCGCAAGGAGATGCTGCGCGACATCGCCATCCTCACCGGTGGCAGTGTCATCAGCGAGGAGGTCGGCCGCAAGCTCGAATCGGTCGAGCTCGAAGACCTGGGCGGCGCCCGCCGCGTCGTCGCCAACAAGGACAACACCACCGTCGTCGAAGGCAAGGGCGACGCCAAGGCCATCGAGGGCCGCATGACGCAGATCAAGGCGCAGATCGAGGAGACCACCTCGGACTACGACCGCGAGAAGCTGCAGGAGCGCCTGGCCAAGCTGGCCGGCGGCGTGGCCATCATCAAGGTCGGCGCCGGCACGGAGATCGAGCTCAAGGAGAAGAAGCACCGCGTCGAGGACGCCCTCTCGGCCACGCGCTCGGCGCTCGAGGAGGGCCTCGTGCCCGGCGGTGGCGTGGCGCTGCTGAACGCCCAGAAGGCGCTCGACAGCATCAAGCTCGAAGGCGACGCCGCGACCGGCGTCAAGATCGTCCGTACGGGCGCTGGAGGTGCCCGTCAAGAAGCTGGCCGCCAACGCCGGCCTGCGACGGCTCGGTCGTGCTCGAGAACATCCGCCGCGCCCAGGCGGAGAGGAAGTCCGACAAGATCGGCCTCAACGTCCTCACCGGCGAGTACGTCGACATGATCGCCGAGGGCATCGTCGATCCGGCCAAGGTGACGCGCTCCGCGGTCGAGAACGCCGCGTCCATCGCGGCCATGGTGCTCACCACCGAGGCCATGATCACCGACAAGCCCGAGCCCGAGGCTCCGCGCGGGCATGCCGCCCGGCGGCATGGTGGCATGGACGGCATGGGCGGTATGGGCGGCTTCTAGCCGCCCCCTTCCGGAGTGTGACTCCGAACTGATGCCAAGGGGGCCCGGCCGAGAGGTCGGGCCCCCTTGGCGTTCCTGCTCCATCCGTGGGTCCCGGCGTGACGCGCTCGGGTATGCTGGATGAGCGCACGCGGGGCACGTGCGACCCCCGCCACTGGACCGAGAGACGAGGCTGACCCTGACCGACGCATTCTGACCCACAGGACGCCGCCCAGCCCGAGAGCGACGAGCGGCACGGAGAGCGCTGCCCCGGGCTCCCGACCGAGGCAGCCCGCGGCGCCGGGCGTGGGCGACGCCATCGGCGGCGTACGCGCTGCCTTCATGCGCATGATCGACGCCCACGTGGCCCTGCTGCGGGCCGAGCTGGCCATCACCGGCAAGGAGCTCGGCATCATCGTCGGGCTTGGCGCTCGGCGCCTTCGTCATCGCCGTCCTCGTCGCCATCCTGCTGTACGTCGGCAGCTTCCTCTTCTTCGGTGAGTTGCTCTTCGGCTCGATGGGCTGGGGCATCATCCACGGCACCCTGCTGGGCGCGGCGTTCATCGGCTTCGTCGGCATCAACCTCGCCGGTGGCGACGTGCGCGCCTACGGCTGGGGCGCCGCTCGTCGGCATCGTCGCGTCGTGGTCGTCCTGGCCGCTGCTCCTGCTGTCCAACGTCGGCAACGAGGCTGCCGAGTGGGGCTCTCGCGCTGGTCCGCGACAGCGTCGTGACCGAGAGCGACCTGCCGTTCGGCGACGAGTGGCTGGTCACGCTCGTCGGCCTGGTCGTCGGCGCTGCTGATCGTGGGCCGTCGTCGGCCTCATCGGCGCGCTGGCGCGCACAGCAGCGTGGACGGCCTCTGCTGGGCATCGTCGGCGCTGCCGCCCTGGCTCGGTGGCTTCGTCGGTGCCATCTACGCCTCGACCCGCTACGACGCCGCTGACGGTGTGCTGGGCCTGGCCATCACGGTCGGGCTGATCGCCTGGATCGTGGCCGGTGTCCTGCTGGCACGGCGCAAGGGCTTCGACCCGAAGGCGCGCTACGCCAACCTGGTGCCGCGCGAGTCGATCGCCTCGTTCACCAAGACCAAGGACTTCCTCATGGAGCAGTTCGCACGCCAGAAGGGCAGGATACTGGGCCGATGAGCGACCCCTTGACACCGGGCCGAACGACGCTGCTGATGATGGCTTCGAGCGCCTGATGGAGAAGCACTCGGCGCCGACGCCGGAAGTGGTCGACGCGATGGCGGAGCTGGTGGCCGCGCGGGCCGACGTTCGCCGAGTCGCTCGACGAGCTGACGGCTGCCACCCAGTCGGCGCTGGACGTGCCGGCCAAGATCAGGCGCCACCCGGTCAAGACTGCCGCGCTCGTTGGTGGCACCGGGTTCCTGCTGGTGGGTGGGCCGCGTCGCGTCGTTCGGGCGATGGGTCGTCGCATCCTGCCCCAGCCGCGGCCCGACCCCCACGCCGGCATCCTGCCGGCGGAGATCGAGAAGGTGCTGAAGGACTCCGGCGTGGCCAAGGACCCGGAGGTCCGGCGAGCGCTCAACAAGGACTTCGCCGACTACCTCAAGCAGAAGGGCAAGTACGGTCCCGAGCCGAACGCTGCCGCCTCGCTCTGGCGCACGTTCGACAAGGTGGTCGGACCGCTGGGTACGGCGGGGGCGCGGGTCATGGTGCAGCGCCTCATGGAAGCCGAGCATGATCGCGCCCTGTTCCGCGCCGAGGCACGGCGGCGCAGCCTCGACCGCGCCGAGGTGAAGAAGGAGCCTCAAGGGCTAACGGCGCTCACGCGGCGGGCTGGTGCGGAAGGGGGGATTCGAACCCCCACGCCCTCTCGGGCACTGGCTCCTAAGGCCAGCGTGTCTGCCATTTCACCACTTCCGCCGCCGTCCGAGTGTACGCGTCGGCGAAGGCCTGACGCTGGACGACGCGTGCTTCGAATGCCGGAGATCGCTAGTCCGTGTCGTGATCGCGCTCGAGCGCGCCCGGGGATCGTGCTGCGGCGCCAAGGGCGCCGGCTGCGGACCGGATCAGGTACGTTGCCCACACGAGGATGCCGCTGAGCTTGAGCCAGTCCTCGATGAAGGTCGCCACGGCAGGGGTCTCCCACGCCTCCAGGACCTCGCCCAGGTCGCTGAGGAAATCCATGCCGATCGAGCCAGCGAACAGGATCCCGGCCACGACCACCAGCGGCCACTCGCCCACCCGGATCGACCGTCGGAATCGCCACACGTACAGGCCCACCAGCAGCACGACCGCGCCGATGGCAGCAGGCTGGGGGATAGGCGTATGCCGCCGGACCAGGTCCTCGTGGAACATGAAGAGATCGTCGAAGGTAAGGAATGCGGTGAGCGCTCCGCCCCAGAACAGGAGACGCGCCAATTCTGCATCACCGCTCCAGCGCCGCATGAGCCCGAAGGCGAAGAGACAGATGCTCGCGGCGGCCCACCAGGTCAGCACGCCGAGGTGCGACAACACACCCGTGAGCGGGTGGCCGCCGGTCGTTGCCATGGGGTCGTTCACCAGCTCCTCGAGCGAGGCGTCGAGTGCGACGTTGGCCAGCAGCGAGCCGCCCAGCACCAGGAGCGCGACGGCGATGAGCGCCACCACGATGCGTCCGCCCGGTAGCGCCTCACGCCACGGCTTTCGTTGTCCTGCCATCGAGTCCTCTCCGGGGGCCGCTACGTCCACCGCCTACGGCCGACAAGGCTGGGCTGTCGGCACCGGCCGGCGGTCGTCGCACGGCTGACCCTCTACCGCGGGCGGCTCATCGTCCCGTGAGCGCCCGCTCGCACGCAGCCTAGCCGATTGCACCCCGGCGGTTGAGGTGTGGCGGTCGGGTCGTCCACTCCAGCCACGACGCCGACCGCGGCACCTCCCTATACTCGGGCGGCACTTTCCCACTCATCGACGACAAGGATCCTGTGAACACCGACATCCGCGAAGGCGACCAGAGCACCGTCGTGCTCGAGGTCCAGATCACTGACAAGGAACTCCAGAGCGCCATCAACGAAGGCGTTCGACATCTCGCCCGTCGTACGCGTGTCCCCGGCTTCAGGCCGGGCAAGGCGCCGCGTCCGATCATCGAGCGAGCCCTCGGCATCGACCGCTCCGACCCTGATGCACCCGATCCGGTCTACGACGAGGCGCGCGAACACCTGTACCAGCGGACCGTCATCCAGGCCGTCTCGGAATCGGGCAAGGATGTGCTGGAGCTACCGCCCGAGCCAGAGTGGAAGCAGTTCGAGGAGGGCGTCGGAGCCAGCTACGAGGTCACCCTGCCGGTACGACCGCAGGTCGAGCTGGGCGACTACACCGAGTACCCCTTCGAGCCGCAGATCGATGAGGTCGACGACGAGCAGATCGATGCCGTCATCGAGCAGCTGCGTGATCAGCAGGCCTCGCTGGCAGCGGTGGAGGGTCGCTCCGCCCAGATCGACGACTACGTGGTCATCAGCTTCGAGGGTCGCCTGGACGGCGAGCCCGTCGAGGGTGCCCAGTCGGATCGCTTCCCGCTGATCGTCGGCAAGGAACGCATGATCCCCGGCTTCGAGGCCAATCTCATCGGCATGAACGAGGGCGACGAGCGCACGTTCAGCGTGACCTTCCCGGAGGATTACGCCGAGGAGTCGTTGCAGGGTAAGGAGGTCGAGTTCACCGCGTCCCTGCTGGAGCTGCGTGAGCGGAAGCTACCCGACATCGACGATGACTTCGCCGGTCTGGTGGGCCCCTACGACGACATGGCGGCGCTACGCGAGGACCTGCTCAAGCGCATGCAGATCAGCGCGCTGGACCGGGCCCGCCACGCGTTCATCGACCGCATCATCGACTATGCCACCGCCAATGCCAGCGTCACGCTGCCGGCCATCCTCGTGGACCGCGAGGTCGGAGTGATGATCGACGAGCTCAAGGTGCGCGTGTCCGAGCAGGGCATCGCCTATGACGACTACCTGCGCGTGACCGAGAAGGACGAGGCCACCCTGCGCGATGAGTACCGCGAGGGCGCCGAGCAGCGCGTCAAGGTGCTGCTGGTCCTGGGCGCGATCGCCGACAAGGAAGAGATCACGATCTCCGACGAGGAGGTCCAGGCCGAGATCGATCGCGTCAATGCCGACCCCAACGCCGGCGACTCCATCAAGCAGTACCTCGACTCCGACCGCGGACGCAACTACATCCGCTCCCAGCTGCGCCGCTCGCAGGTGGTGGAGATGCTGGCCGACCGCTGGATCGAGGGTCATCCGGAGTTCGAGCAGGTGCAGCACCAGCACGGCCACGACCACGGCGATGATGACGACTCCCTTCCGGACGCGGTCGCGGAGGCCGTCGAGGACCTGACCGAAGAGGCGGAGCAGGCGGATGAGGAGGTCAGCGCATGAAGGAGCGAACGAACGTCCCTACCGCCTCGCAGGCGGCTGAGGCGGCGCGCCAGACCACGGCCATGCTCGTGCCGATGGTCATCGAGACGTCCAGCCGCGGCGAGCGCGCCTATGACATCTACAGCCGCCTCCTCAAGGATCGCATCATCTTCCTGGGTGACGCCATCGAGGACCACATGGCCAACCTGATCATCGCGCAGCTGCTGTTCCTGGAGGCCGAGGATCCGGAGCGCGATATCAGCCTCTACATCAACTCGCCCGGTGGCGTCGTCACCTCCGGCCTGGCCATCTACGACACGATGCAGTACCTGCGAGCGCCGGTCAGCACGATCTGCATCGGCATGGCCGCATCCATGGCCTCGGTGTTGCTGGCGGCCGGTGCCAAGGGCAAGCGCTACGCGTTGCCCAACAGCCGCATCATGATCCACCAGGGTTCGGGCGGCTTCCGCGGATCCACGCCCGACGTGCTCATCCAGGTGCGCGAGCTGGAGGACCTCAACAAGCGGTTGCACGAGATCCTCGCACGTCACACCGGCCAGACCGCCAAGAAGGTCGCCAAGGACACCGAGCGCGACTACTTCATGGCCCCCGACCAGGCCAAGGCCTACGGTCTCATCGATGAGGTCTATGCCGAACGGACCAATTCGTTGATCAGCGAGTCGAAGAGCAAGTCGTCGAAGGACTAGCATCAGGCTAGTCGAACAGGAGAGCGCACCAGTGGCCAGCACCTCCGGCAAGGGCACCAAGGTTCCGTATCGCTGCAGCTTCTGCGGCAAGAGCCAGGAACAGGTCCGCAAGCTCATCGCCGGGCAAGGCGTCTACATCTGCGATGAGTGCATCTCCCTGTGTCAGGAGATCATCGAAGAGGAGATGCTCGACTCGCCCAAGGTGGCCGGCAAGCCCAAGACGGCCAAGCTTCCCAACCCGCGTCAGATCAAGGACGCCCTCGATGCGTACGTCATCAGCCAGGAGCGTGCCAAGCGCGTCCTCTCGGTGGCGGTGTACAACCACTACAAGCGGGTGAACGCCGCCGAGGGCCTGCTGGACGAGGTAGAGCTGCAGAAGTCGAACGTCCTGCTGGTGGGCCCGACCGGCTCGGGCAAGACGCTGCTGGCACAGACACTCGCACGCGTGCTGGATGTGCCCTTCTGCATCGCCGACGCGACCTCCCTGACGGAGGCCGGCTACGTCGGCGAGGACGTCGAGAACATCCTGCTGCGGCTCATCCAGGCCGCCGATTTCGACGTCGAGAAGGCCCAGCGTGGCATCGTCTACATCGACGAGATCGACAAGATCGCGCGCAAGGCCGACAACCCCTCGATCACCCGCGACGTCAGCGGGGAGGGTGTCCAGCAGGGCCTGCTCAAGATCCTCGAGGGGACGCTCGCCAACGTGCCTCCGCAGGGTGGGCGCAAGCACCCGCACCAGGATTTCATCCAGATCGACACCACCAACGTGCTCTTCATCCTCGGGGGCGCCTTCGAGGGCCTCGAGCAGATCGTGGAGGAGCGCGTCGGCCGCAAGTCCATGGGCTTTGGCTCGCAGTCGCAGGTGGACCGTGTCGAGCGCGCGCGTGTGCTGGAGCAGCTCATGCCGGAGGACCTGTTGAAGTTCGGACTGATCCCCGAGTTCGTCGGCCGCCTGCCGGTGATGGTGACCCTGTCGGCACTGACCCAGCCGGACCTCGTGCGCGTGCTGACCGAGCCAAAGAATGCCGTGACTCGCCAGTTCGAGCGGTTCCTGTCGCTGGACAAGGTAGAGCTGGTGTTCACCGACGGTGCCATCGAGGCTGCGGCCGAGCAGGCACTCGCCCGCAAGACCGGTGCCCGCGCCCTGCGCTCGATCGTGGAGGAGTCGCTGCTGGACGTCATGTACGACATCCCGGAGCGCTCCGATGTGCGCAAGTGCATCATCACCGAAGAGGTCATCCGCGAAGGGCGCACGCCGCTGCTGCTGACGAAGGCCCACCTCGACAAGGGCGTCGACGAGACCAACTACGACGAGCTCGTCGAGCGGGGTGCCTGAGGCCTCCGGGCTCTCATCGTGCTGACCCTGCGCTAGACTCGACGGCCACGGTGGCAGCGCCGTGGGGCTCGAAGACAGTGCGCATGCAGGACCTCGTTCGCCCCTGCGGTGGACGAGGTCGTCCGTGTCAGCAACAGGAGAAGGACAGGCATGAGCGAAGCGTCGGCACAGCAGCCGAGCGCATCCGGAGCGGATGAGGCCGGAGCGACACCCATGGCCAAGGCCTACCAGCCCGCCGAGGTGGAACCGGCTGTCTACCAACGCTGGCTGGATGCGGATGTCTTCGCGCCCGATGGTGCCGGCTCCCGGGCACGGCCGACGGCAGAACCGTTCGTCATCACCATGCCGCCGCCCAACGTGACCGGCGCGTTGCACCTGGGCCATGCAGCACGTTCCGCGACCGAGGACCTGATGGTCCGCCGCGCACGGATGCAGCACCGGCCTGCCTTGTGGCTGCCGGGCGTGGATCACGCGTCGATCGCTGCCCAGTGGGTGCTGCGGCGCATCCTCGCCGACGAAGGCACCACGCCTGAGGAGCTGGGACGCGAGAAGTACCTCGAGCGCATGTGGCGCTTCATGCATGAGACCCGCCCCATCATCATGGGCCAGCAACGACGCCTGGGCAGCTCTGCCGACTGGAGCCGTGAGCGTTTCACCATGGACGACGGTTCTGCGCATGCGGTGCGAGTTGCCTTCAAGCGCCTCTACGAGGACGGCCTCGCCTACCGCGGCCAGAAGCTCATCAACTGGTGTCCAGGCTGCGGCACCAGCGTCTCCGACCTCGAGGTCATCGGCACGCCCGAGGACGGCAAGCTCTGGTCCGTCGCCTATCACCTCCTGCCGGCCGGCGCCGAGCCGGGAGCGGAACCGAGCCCCGACGAGATCATCGTCGTGGCCACCACGCGACCGGAGACCATCCTGGGCGATACGGCTGTGGCGGTGCATCCGGATGACGAACGCTACCGCGCCCTGGTCGGGCGCATGGTGCGTATCCCCTTCGTCGATCGCGACGTGCCCATCGTGGCCGACGCCTTCGTCGAGCGCGAGTTCGGGACCGGTGCGGTGAAGGTCACGCCGGCACATGACCACACCGACTTCGACACCGGCCAGCGGCACGATCTGCCGCGCATCGACATCATGACCGACGCCGCCAGCATGAACGCCAACGCCGGTCCCTACGAGGGCCTGACCCGCGAAGAGTGCCGGGCGCGGATCCTCGAGGATCTCGACGCGGCCGGGGACCTGCTGGAGATGGCAGGACCACGAGATGGCCATCGGCCGCTGCCAGCGCAGCGACGACATCGTCGAGCCCCGCCTCAAGACGCAATGGTTCATCGACGTCAAGCCCATGGCCGAGCGGGCCATGCAGGCCGTTCGGGACAAGCGCACGCGTGTTCGTTCCCGAGCGTTTCGAGAAGGTCTTCTTCGACTGGCTGGAGAACATCTACGACTGGAACATCAGCCGCCAGCTGTGGTGGGGCCACCGCATCCCGGCTTGGTACTGCCCCGACGGGCACGTCACCGTCTCGGACGTGGAGACCGGGCCGGGACGCTGCGTCGAATGCCGCTCGTTCGAGCTGACCCAGGACGACGACACCTTCGACACCTGGTTCTCCAGTGGCCTGTGGCCGTTCTCGACCCTGGGCTGGCCCGACAATTCGCACGATCTCAAGACCTACTACCCGACGCAGGTCATGGAGACCGGTCACGACATCATCTTCTTCTGGGTGGCCCGCATGATGATGCTGGGCGAGTGGCTGACCGATGAGGAGCCCTTCCGCGTCGTCTACCTGAGCGGCCTTATCCGGGACCCGTACGGCAAGAAGATGTCCAAGACCAAGGGCAATGTCATCGACCCGCTCGAGGTCATGGACGAGATCGGGGCGGATGCGCTGCGATTCGCGCTGGTCAACGGTGCCGCACCCGGTGCCGACCAGCGCCTCGGTCCCTCACGCCTCGACGGTGCCCGCAACTTCGCCAACAAGCTCTGGAACGCGGCGCGCTTCGTGCTGGGCGCCAGGCCGACCGACCTGCCGGACACGATGGCGCTGACGCTGCCGCACAGCGACCGCCTGGGTCCTGCCGAGCACTGGATCCTGTCGCGTTGCCACGCCGCGCTGCGAGACGCCGACGCGGCCTACGCCAGCTTCCAGTTCGCCGAGGCCACCCGCATCCTGCACGCGGCCATCTGGTCCGAGTACTGCGACTGGTACCTGGAGATGGCCAAGGTCCGGCTGGGGCCGGACGTGCCGCCGGAGACGCGTGCCGCCACCTGGCAGGTGCTGGCCTGGGTGCTTGACCGCTACCTGCGCATGCTGCATCCGGTCATGCCCCACATCACCGAGGAGATCTGGGGTCGCCTGCCACACCGGCCCGACGATGGCGACCTGCTCATCACCGCCGCCTGGCCGGTCGGCGACAACCTCGCCTCAGCCGCCGACGAAGACCAGGCGGCGGCAGTGGCCGACATCCTCGAGCTGGTCTCACAGATGCGCAACGCGCGCGCCGATGCGGGCATCGAACCCTCCACCTGGCTCGACGCCGAGCTGCGGTTCGAGCGGCCCGACCGCGCCGCTGCGTTCGCGGCCATCGCCGATGTCGTGGCTCGGTTGGCGCGAGTGCGTCCTTCGGTGAGCACCGCGGACGCGGCGCCTGACGACGCTGCGGCGCTGGTCGTGGTCAGCCCCGGAGCAGAGGCCCGGCTGTCGGTGAAGCCGAGGATCGCGAGCGAGATCGTGCACGTCTCGAGAAGGAGCTCGCCGAGACCGAGAAGCAGCTCGCCTCGACGAGGGCGAAGCTGGCCAACGAGGCCTTCGTCAGCAAAGCCCCGGCCGCGGTCGTCGAGGGCGTGCGGGCGAGGGAGGCTGAGCTGCAGGAGCTCGCGGTGCGCATCCGGGACCACCTCGAGCGCTGACCACAGCCGCAGGAGGAAGGTACTGCCCGCTTGGAGACAGGCGAGACGCTAGGATGTGAGCGTTGACTCGTCTTCCTCCTGGTGAGCAAGGGACCTGCCCGTGACCTTCGATTTCCTGAAGCGAAAGAAGGATGAGCCCGCTGCGGCACCGCAGTCGCTGGGCCTGCCCGACCCCGGCATCCTGACCGAGGAGCCGCCGGCCGAGGACTACGAACTCAAGCTGACCTATCGCGCGCGCAGCAGCAAGGGCGTCCGCTTCGCGCCGGGCGAAGGCTCCATCGGCGCGCTGCCCATGATGCTGGAGCAGTTCAGCAAGTCGCCCATCGAGCTGGTCGAGCCACTCGACCCCCAGTTCGCAGATGCCAATCCGGCGGTGATGCGCACCATCGAAGCCTCGCAGTGGCTCAACGCGCATCATCATCGCTCCCCCATCACTCGCTACGGGCTGATGGTGCTCGAGACGCTCGACGCGGTCGACCCGGCCTTCGAGTCGATCGCCATCTGCCTGCTCGACGGCGAGCTCGACTCCGCCGGCTACCCTGACTACACCGGCATCATCGGGGCGGTCGCCTCGTACTGGGACGAGGTCACCGGCGACCAGATGGTGCGCGGCATCGTGGGCTGGGGCGGCAAGGGCGTGCGCGGCGACACCGAGCGCAACGCCACGCGCTTCCTGAGTGGCATCCTCGTCGCCATCGTGAGCAGCCGCGGCGCTGCCGAGGTCGTCGACCTGGACCGTCCGCTGCCTCCGGATTCGGGCACCGGACTGGTCTGTCCGCACTGCCACTTCGCGCAGGTCGGCAAGAGCGCCTTCTTCTGTCCCAAGTGCGGCATGCGCCTGCTGCGAGGTTGAGCGATGCCACCTACGACTACCGCTGCACCGAGTGCGGCCGCGTGGTCGAGGTCATGCACGGCATCGACGAGCGTGGCCCCGAGACCTGCGACGGCCTGCGGTGGCGCCGATGCGCAAGGCGCTGTCGACGCCGGCGATCCACTTCAAGGGCAGCGGCTGGGCCAAGAAGGACGCCGCCGCGTCGGCCAAGAAGGCCAAGGCCCCGGCCGGCGTCATCGGACACGTCGATCGACCAACGAGCAAGGCACCCGCTGACAGTCCCTCCCAGGGCGTCGGCAACAAGAAGACGGCGTCGGGTTCGGCCGAGACCAGCGTCGGATCGTGTCGACGCCATCGTCTGCAGACTCCAAGGCCGACTAGCAGGGGGTCCTGAGCATGCCACGCGTCGCTTCCGACTGGATCAGCCTCTCCGAGGCCGCCCACATCTTCGCCGAGGCCAACGTGCCCATCAGCCGCTCGACGCTGGCGCGCTGGGCCCACACCGGCAAGCTGCAGTCCATCCAGCCGGGGCGCAACATCTACGTCCGACGCGCCCAGGTGCGGTCGATGCTGCGACCCGAGAAGCGCCGCGGCCTGAAGGCCAGCGAGGTGCAGCCGGGGCTCTTCGAGGACCTCGAGACGTGACCGCCGGAGGCGGATCGCCTCCGGTCATGGACGGCAGGCCACGTCGTCAGCCGCCGGTGCTGGGGTGGCGTGGGCGACTCGAAGGGTTCCAGCGCGCCGTCATGCGTCTGCCGCCGGTGCTTGCGGTGATGGAGGTGATGCGCGCCTACGACCGCGGCGGTGGCGGCATGCTCGCTGGCGCCCTGGCGTACTTCGGCTTCTTCACGCTGGTCCCGTCCCTGCTGCTGTTCGTCGGCCTGCTGGGCGTCCTCGTCGAGGACGCCAGCCTGCGCGAGCAGCTCATCCAGGGCCTGGTCGACCAGCTCGATCCGATCCGCGACGTTGCCGACGAGGTCATCAACGGACTGGCCGGACAGTGGTCGTACCGGCACCGATCGTGGGCGTGCTGGGCCTGCTTGTGGGGCGCCAGCGGCTTCTACGGTGCACTGCAGGGCGCCATGCAGCGCATGTTCCCCGGGCCCGGCGCGCGCGACTTCCTGCAGACTCGCCTTCGCGGCGTGGTCACTGTCGTCGTGCTCATCCTGGCGTCCTGCTACTGGCGGTTCTGCTCATCTTCGGCCTGCCGCTGCTCAACGAATGGTTCGATGCTCGCTGCGTGACCTCCGGTCGCTCGACGTACCGCATCGTGGATAGCGCCTGCGACATCGACATCGTGCAGCGTGACCGGCGCCATCGCGGTCGTCGCCGCCATCGGCATCGCCTTCCTGGCGGTGCTGATGGTCTACGTGGTCGTGCCCCCCGACGGGCCCAGCCTGCGACAGGCCTTCTGGCCGGCGGTCATCGTCGGCATCATCATCGGCCTGCTCACCTCGCTCTTCGGCTGGGTCGCCCCGCTGCTGGTGCGGCACTGGCTGACGCTGGGCATCGTCGGGCAGCGTCTTCATCTCGCTCATCTGGTTCAACCTGGTCTTCCAGGCGCTCATCTACGGCGCCGCATTCGCGCGGCTGCGGCGCGACCGCGATCGCGCTCGCAAGGGGCCGCCATCGCTGTAGTGGTGCCCCTGATGAGGAGCTCCGGCTAGGCCTGTGGCGAGCCGCAGCGGCGGCAGAACCGGGCCTGCGCGGAGAGTGGGAGCCCGCAGTTGCCGCAAGGACGTGTCCCGCTGTTCGGCGTCGGCGTTGCCACCGGTCGTTGGGGGATGGCCTGCGGTGGCATCGGCGGGGGTGCGGGCTGCATCGGCGGGGGTGCGGGGTGCGGCGGAGGGGGTGCGGGCTGCAGCGGCGGTGCGGGCTGCGACGGAGGGGGTGCGGGCTGCAGCGGCGGTGCGGGCGCCGCGGCCATGCCAGCGACCGGCATCGCGGGGAGAGGTCCGGGTGCGCCAGGCGGCGGGGAGTATGGGGCAGCGGCTCCCTCCGTCACGTCTGCATGGGAGGATGGTGGGGCGGTTGCCGGCGGTAGCTCGGGAGGTGGCGGCGGTGTGGTGGGCGCCTGATACGGCTGGGCGAACGGACCCGGGGCGTAGCTTGTGCTCCAGACCTCGATGCTTGGCGAGGTATCGGGTGGCGTGATCGGGGCGATCGGTGATGGTGGTAGCGCAGGTGCCGCCGGGAACAGCTCGGGCGGTGGCGCCCCTGGATCCGCCGCCAGCGGCGACTGTACGGGCGGGGAGGGAAGGGGTGGGGCTGTCGGCAGGGCCTCCGGGACTGGAGTGATCACCTCCGTTGGTATCCCGGGAGCAACCGATGGTTCGAGTTCGGGCTCAGGCTCTGGCACCGGTTCGGGTTCAGGCTCGGGTTCAGGTTCCGGTTCGGGCTCGGGTACGGGCTCGGGTTCAGGCTCGGGCTCAGGTTCCGGTTCGGGCTCAGGTTCGGGCTCGGGTTCCGGTTCAGGTTCCGGTTCGGGCTCAGGTTCGGGCTCGGGTTCCGGCTCAGGTTCCGGTTCGGGCTCAGGTTCGGGCACGGGTTCCGGCTCAGGTTCCGGTTCGGGCTCAGGTTCGGGCACGGGTTCCGGCTCAGGTTCCGGTTCGGGCTCGGGTTCGGGTTCGGGTTCGGGTTCAGGCTCTGGCACCGGTTCGGGCACAGGTTCGGGTTCCGGATCGAGCGCGGGCACTGGTTCCGGCACCGGCTCTGGTTCGGGTTCAGGCTCGGGTTCGGGCACTGGTTCCGGCTCGGGTTCGAGCACAGGTTCGGGTTCTGGCACCGGTTCGGGCACCGGCTCAGGTTCGAGGTCGAGCACAGGTTCGGGTTCAGGCTCGGGTTCGAGCTCGGGTTCGAGCTCGGGTTCGGGTTCTGGCACCGGTTCAGGCACCGGCTCGGGTTCGGGTTCCGGCTCGGTTTCCGGTTCGAGCGCGGGCACTGGTTGCGGCACCGGCTCAGAGACCGGTTCGGGCACGGGCTGTATCACGCCCTCGGGCTCAGGTACGGCGTCCGGCGTGCCCGGGGCATCGACGCCGGGCCACTCGTTCCCACGTCCGGCGAACGCTTCGCCCGACTCGGCCGGCCGGTCACTCTCGGGCCAGGCTTGCGCCTGGCTTCGTGCCGCGAGGCGCCTGCTCAGATCGCTCGGCGGCGGGGGTGGCTCTGGTTCGCTGGAGCCGGCCCTGGCCGCAGCCTCGTCTGCGGTGAAGACCACCCCTTTCCATGGGTCTACGTCGCCGCGAGGGGTGCCGAAGATCGTTGTTGGCGTAGTAGTGGTCTGTCTGCCCGATTGCGGGGCCGTCCTTGGTCGACCCCACTCGTCGAGCTCCACACCAGTGCCACCGGGTGGCTGGATCGAAGCAGCCCCGGGGGTGGTGGCCGAAGGTGAAGGACCGCCCGTGCTGCGCGGCCGCTGCTCGCCGCGTGCCGCCAACAAGCTGCTGGTCGCGCCTGCAGCCTCCGCGGACCCTGCGGGTGGTCGGCACGAGGTGCACCCACCCGCCTTGGGGTTCCAGCAATCGGTGCAGGTGTACTGGCGGCAATCGAGGCAGAAATGGAAGATCTCCGCGAACTGCTCGCTCGATGCTGGGGCAGTCAGCGGAGCGGCCCCTCCGCCTTCCGACGACTCCCGAGACGGGCGCTTGCCGAAGAGGCCCCGCTTGCCCTTCGGCTCCTCGGGCGTCTTGGCCTCAGGCTCGGTGAAGGTGTAGCGGGTGCCACAGCGTTCGCAGAACGACTGGAGGACGGGGTCGGTCATGACGCGACGGGGCTTCTCCCTCGGGCAGGCTCGGCTCGGTTGAGGGCTGGGTGTAGCCGAAGAGTACTGGTTGGTGGGTGTAGCAGGCTACCAGCACGTCTGTACCGGCGCCATGGCACCACGATGGTCCCGGGGGCGGCCGAGGAGCCGTCTTCGCACCGTCCGCTAGGATTGACTGGCCGCAGCGACATGTGCGGCCTCTCCACTCGAGCACGAGGACCGGAACCCCAGTGGCCAAGATCCAGGAGTCCGGCGAACGCGTCGCCGCCAACGTCGAGCGCGTCATCATCGGCAAGCATCGTGAGGTGCGATTGGCGTTGGTGGCACTCCTGTGCGAGGGCCACCTGCTCATCGAGGACGTCCCCGGCACCGGTAAGACGATGCTCGCCAGGGCCCTCGCCCGAAGCCTCGATTGCACGTTCCGTCGCATCCAGTTCACCCCCGACCTCTTGCCGTCCGATGTCACGGGCTTGTCCATCTATAACCAGAAGACGCAGGAGTTCGAGTTTCGACCCGGGTCCCGTGGTGAGCCAGATCGTATTGGCCGACGAGATCAACCGCGCGACTCCCAAGACGCAGTCGTCGCTGCTGGAAGCGATGGAAGAACGACACATGACGGTGGATGGGACGACACGACCCATGCCCCAGCCCTTCATGGTCATCGCCACGCAGAACCCCATCGAATACGAGGGCACCTTCCCCTTGCCGGAAGCCCAGCTCGATCGTTTCATGCTGCGCTTGCGGATGGGCTATCCCGAACCCATGGACGAGATGCTCATCCTCGATGAGCAGAAGCGCGCTCACCCGGTGGAGAGCCTGGTGTCGGTGGCCAACGCCGAAGACGTCCGGGAGATGCAGCGAGCCGTGCGCGAGATCTACGTGGACCCGACGATCTCCGATTACATCGTGCGCCTCGTCAGCGCGACACGAGGTCACCCACGATGTCTACCTGGGGGCGTCGCCGCGTGGCTCCCTGGCCCTGTACCGTGCCAGCCAGGCGTTCGCTGCGCTGTCCGCCCGTGACTACGTCATCCCCGACGATGTGAAGGCACTGGCGGAGCCGGCCCTGGCGCACCGCATCATCCTCAAGACGGCGGCATCCATCCGCGGCGTGGAGCCCGCGTCGATCGTGAGCGAGATGCTGATGACGGTCCCGATCCAGGCTCCGCGCGCAGAGGCGCGACCGCAAGGGGTACGCCGGGCGTAGGGGCGCCAGGGCAGACGAGAGGCCATGCTGCGCAAGCTGGGGTTCCTCGCCACCCTCACCCTCGCGGTGATGCTGGCCGTGCTCACGGGCTCGCTGGCGGTCTACTTCTTCCTGTACCTCGGGCTCATCGTCATCGGGCTTGCCTACCTGCTGGCGCGCCGCGGACTGACCAGCCTCGAGGCCGGCTCATGGCTCGACCGCCAGCACGCATCGGTCGGCGACACCCTGACGGTCACCTACACCCTGCGCTCGAGTGCCCGACTGCCGAAACCCTGGCTGGAGTCGTACAGTCCGTCCACGCTGCCGGTGCCGGTCCCGGGGCGCGTCATCACCCTTGGCCCACGCATGGCCCGGACGTGGGCGGCACGGGTGCCGCTCTCGCAGCGAGGACAGTATCGAGTGGACCCCATGATGGTGCGCACCGGGGATCCCTTCGGCCTCTTCGAGTCGGTAGCGTCGGTAGGGCCGGGCGCCGGGCTGATCGTCTATCCGCAGGTCCAGCCGCTGCCGGGCTGGACGCTTCCACCTGCGGCCATCGAGGGTGCCGCGGCCCGCGCCGAGCATGGCCCACACCTGACGCCACTGGTCACGTCGGTTCGTCCCTATACCCCCGGTGATGCCTTCAACCGCATCCATTGGCGCTCCAGTGCCCGCCACCAGGAGCTGCAGGTCAAGGAATTCGACATCGAGCCCTCCGCCGACCTCTGGCTCTTCCTCGACCTGGAGCGTGCCGTACACACCGGTGTGGGGCCCGACGCCACCATCGAGACGAGTACCAGCACCGCCGCAGCACTGGCCGCCCATGCGCTGAACGACGCGCGCGGTGTGGGAATGGAGGCGGTCGGGCTGCGCCGTGTCGTCATCGGCACCGACCGAGGTGCGCGGCAGCAGCACAAGATCCTGAGCCTGCTGGCGGTGGCGCAGCCGGAAGGGACGACGCCGCTGGCCGAGATGCTGGTGGAGGGCTCCGTGCACATGCGTCGCGGAACCGTCGCGCTGGTGGTCACGCCGTCCCTGGACCCGGCGTGGGTCGCGCCGCTGGCCGCTCTGCGCACGGCTGGTGTGGCGCCTATCGCCTGCATCGTCGACCCCCTGGCGCACACGGCGGCAAGCCTCGACGCAGCCCGACGGGAGCCGTTGGAGCCGTCGGACCGTGCACCCTTCGAGCAGGACCTGCGTGCCATGCTTCATCGGCTGGCCGAGCATGATGTCCGCGGCTACCTTCTGCGCCCGGGTCTTTCCCTGGGCGAGCAGCTGGTCAGCCAGCGCCAGGGCCTCGCGACGGTGGCAGGATGAGTAGCGGGGGCTGGATCCATCGGGGGTGGCGTGGGCCCGAGCAGGGTTGGTCCAGTCTGCTCCTCCTCCTGGCGCTGCTGTCGCTGCTGGGCGTATCCATCGCCGACTCACGCCCGCTGCCGCTGGTGCCGGGGGGGCCGTCGGCCAGTGGCTGGCTGATCGGGCTGATGGTCGTGGCCGGTCTCCTCGGCTTCGTGCTGGCCAGCAGTCGGCTGGGCGTCGTGAGAGCGCATCTGGTGGGAGCGACCGTGGCTGCCGTCCTGCTGTTGATGGTCGCGGGGGCGGCAGTGCTGGGGACCGGCGCACCGGTTCCACTCGGCATCGACGAAGCCGGCGCGGCCATGGTCGCAGTGTGGGAGCGACTTGATCGCGATGTCACGGCCTACCTGAGCGACGCTGACAGCGCGCCTACCATGGCCAACTACCTGATCCTCGGGGCCATCTGCTGGACGACGGCGCAGTTCTCTGCCTTCAGCATCTTCCGCTACGAGCGGGCCGGTCCCGCAGTCCTGGCTATCGGCACGCTGCTGCTGCTGAACATCGGGCTTGGGCCGCTCGATCCCGATGCCATGACGCTCCCGGTGGTACCGATGCTGGCCGGCTTCGCCACCTTGGCGATGCTGCTGTTGATGCGTCTCCAGTTCACACATCAGCGGCAGCAGTGGGCGCGTCGCCACATCAGCGACGGCGGCGAGGTCGCACGCCTGTTCCTGCGTAGCGGCGTCGTCTTCGTGGTGGTAGCGGTCCTGGGCGCGAGCTCGCTGACGGCGTGGGCCACGGTCGAGCGCCAGGAGGTCGACCTGGGCGACCTGGGCGGGCCCATGGCAGACCTCGGCGACGAGCTCTCCCGCTGGCTGGGCATCGTCGGTTTGCGTCCCTCCGAGGGTCGAGCGACGACGACGATCGACGACAGCTGGACCATCGGCGATGAATGGCAGCGCCCCAACGGCGTGGCGTTCATCGCCCAGACGGACGGCCAGCTGCGCGGCAACTACTGGTGGGGCACGGCGCATGACACGTTCGACGGACGGGGCTGGGACCGCCAGCGGTTGGAGGAGATCAGGGTGCCTGCGGACGAGCCACTGCCGGTCCCGGAGCTGGCCAGCGCGGGCGGGGACCACCTTCTGACGACGACCATCACCGTCGAGGGCGACGGCGCCGTGCGCGGCAACGTCTTCCGGCCAGCGGAGGCCGGCGTCATCTCCAGGCCCGTCGACGTGACGATCGTGGACGATGCTGGCGGCATCGGCGACATCCGCTTCGAGGAGCCCCTGACCGTCGGGGAGTCGGTCGTCATCGACTCATGGGTGCGCGACTACAGCGCTGATGCCAGCACGCTCACGGCGCGTGACCTGCGAGCGGCTGGCGACCGCTATCCCGATTGGATCGACGGGTACCTCCAGGGCACCGACCCGGCCATCTCGGGGGAACGCATCGGGCGGGAGGCGCGGCGCATCGAGGCTCGTTTCGAGACGGCCTATGAGCGCGCGCTGGAGGCACAGCGCACGTTGCTCGGCATGGCCTATACCACCGACATGCGGGGAGTATGCGGCAGCGACGAGCCCATCCCCGAGTGCGTGCTCAGGGCCGAGCGAGGCTTCTGCCAGCACTACGCGACCACGATGGCGATGCTCCTGCGCACGATGGGCATCCCCTCACGCGTGATCACTGGCTACCTGCCCGGCGAGCGCGTCGACGAGGCCTGGGTGGTGGACCAGGCGGCGTATCACAACTGGGTGGAGGCGTACTTCCCCGACATCGGCTGGGTCCGTTTCGACCCCACGCCTCGGGATGAGTTCGGCCTGACTCCCACGGACCTGCCGGAGGGCCCACCGCCGACCCAATCACCAGCCCGTCCCGAGCCGACCGATGAACCCACCGGACCCCAGACGTTCGAGCCCGACGAGACACCGCCACCGCTGGCCGCGGGGACGCTACAGGATCGCGGGCCGGGTGGACGCCGCACCCTGCTGCTGGGCGGCGGGCTGCTGCTGCTGGTGCTGGTGGCGGTAGTCGGGGTCATCCTCTTCGTACGCTTCCGCCGGCTGGCGCGCGCAGATGGCGACGTGGCCTACCGGGGCATCGTCAGCATGGCCACACGACTTGGACACGGGCCCCATCCGGCGCAGACCGAGTACGAGTACGCCGGCAGCCTGTCCGAGACGATCCCGACCGTCCGTGAGGACATCTATCTCGTGGTGGGGGCACGCGTCGAATCGGCCTACGCCCAGCGCTCGGTCCAGGATGGCCAGAGAGGGGCCCTGCGGCGGGCGTATGCCCGCGTCAGGACGGCACTGCTCCGACTCTCGTTGCGTTGGCGCCGCTAACCCCCGATGGTGGCTTCAGGCACGCTCCAGTGCGGCGATGTGCTCGTCGAGATTGTGTGCTCGCAAGCGCACGACTCCCGCGCTGAGATCCAGCACGCTGACGGAGGCAAGGGCGAGCGGGAACGACCAGAAGTGCTCGATGCTGATGCCCAGCAGGTCCAGCATCAACAGCCGCAACACGCCATCGTGCGCGACGACGATCGACCAGCGTGGGCCGCCGGAGTCGTCGAAGGTGCGCTCGTAGCCCAGGACCGGCTCCGCGGGTGCCCGACCGCTGCCGGCGTCGGGGGTGGTGACGCTGTCGTCGCCGCCGAGGATGGTCAGGCGAGCCTGCTGCGCACGTACCAGGGCATCGGTGAGCGATTCGCCGCCGGGGGCGTGATTGTGCAAGGGGTCACTTCGCCAGGCGGCCAACTCTCGCGGATAGCGTTGGCGGACCTCATCGTGAGTCAGCCCTTCCCACGCTCCTTGTCCCAGCTCGGACAGGCTCTCCAGCGGCCGTAACGGCGCATCCTTGCGGCGCGCTGCGTGGACGGCTTGTGCGGTCTGGGCGGCACGCTGGAGTGGTGAGTGCCAGATGGCTGTGGGTGGTGTCCGAGGCAGCGGCAGCGAGGGCATCAGCCCGGGAGCGGCCAGGCGTGCACCGACGGCCTGGGCCTGGCGGAGCCCGACCTCGGAGAGAGGCGGGTCACCCCGCCCCTGGAAGCGACCCTCGGCGATCCAGCGTGATTCGCCGTGGCGGACCAGCGCAAGGATCGTCGGCCGCGTCACGCGGGCAGGTCGAGGTTGATGAGCCACACGTCGAGCATGCCGTCGTAGGAGCGGACTCGATCCGCGATCGCCTGCGGCACCGGCTCGTCGAGGGCCAGGATCATGAAGGCGATCGAGCGCTTGTCCGATCGGCCCAGGTGCATGTTGCTGATGTTGATGTCAGCCTCGCCCATGGCACCGCCGACCAGACCGATGGCGCCGGGGCGATCCTGGTGGCGCGACACCAGCATGTTGGCGGCGGGGGCGAGGTCGACCTCGTAGCCATCAAGCGCTACCAGTCGGGACTCACCGGAGGACACCGTGCCTGCCACGGAGCGCTCGCCGGAGAGCGTCAGGAGCGACGAGTAGCGCCCCGCATCGGGCGTCTTGTGGACCGACAGGGTGATGCCGCGAGCCTTCGCCAGCGCCGAGGCGTTGATGACGTTGACGCGCTCCTCGGTGTGCTGCTCGAGGATGCCCCCGAGCGCGGCCGCGCTGAGCGGTGCGCTGTCGTGCTCGCTGAGCTCCCCCGCAACCTCCAGGGTGAGCCCGCTGAAGTCGTGCGCGAACTGGGCATAGAACTGGCCCAGCGTGCGCGCGAGCGGCAGGTACGGTGCCAGCGCGTCGGCGGTCTCCGGCGTGAGCATCGGCGCGTTGACCGCATAGCGCGCCGAACGACCAGCCAGCACCTCGCGCACCTGTTCGGCAGCCTCGACCGCCACGCGCGTCTGCGCCTCGGCGGTCGACGCACCCAGATGTGGCGTCAGGATGATGTTGGGCGCGCTGCGCAGGGGATTGTCCTCGGCCGGTGGCTCCGTCGAATAGACATCCACGGCGGCGCCCGCGATGGTGCCGGCGTCGAGCGCCGCAGCCAGCGCGGCCTCGTCGACGACACCACCCCGTGCGACGTTGATGACGAAGGCGTCCGGCTTCATCGAGGCCAGCTCTGCGGCGGAGATCAGGTTGGCCGTGTCCTTGGTCTTGGGCACGTGCACCGTGACCGCGTCCGCGCCAGCGTCAGGATCTCCGCCACGGACATCAAGGTGATGCCGTGGAGCCTGGCCGCCTCGGGAGTCACGTAGGGATCGAAGCCGACGACCTGCATGCCCAGGGCACGCGCACGGTCGGCGACGGCCATGCCGATCTTGCCCAGGCCGATGACACCGAGCGTCTTGTCCACCAGCTCGCGACCCATGAAGGACGAGCGGTCCCACTCGCCCGCGTGCATCGAGGCATCGGCGGCGGGGATGTGCCGCGCCAGCGAGAACAGCAGCGCCAGCGTGTGCTCGGCAGCCGCGACGGTGTTGCCGGTGGGAGCGTTGACGACGGTGATGCCGGCGGCGGTGGCAGCCGGGATGTCGATGTTGTCGACGCCGACACCGGCGCGACCGATGACGACCAGCCGCTTGCCCGCCGCGATGGCCTCGGCATCGGCCTTGACGCCGCTGCGCACGAGCAGCGCGTCGTACTCGGGCAGCGCTGCCAGGAACTCGTCGCGGGTCAGGCCCACGCGGACATCGACCTCGTGCTCCGCCTTCAGGAGGCGACGCCTTCGGTCGCCAGCTTCTCAGCGACCAGGACTCGCATGCTCAGGCCTCCCCGGTGGTGGCGCGGGCCGCGGCCTTCCGGCGCCGGCTCGCACCGACAGTCCGACGGCATCAGCGCCTTGCTCGATGACATCGAGAGCGCTGACGATGTCGGCCACGTCAACGTCGCCGAGATGGCCGATACGGAAGATCTTGCCCTTCAGCTTGCCCTGTCCGCCGGCCAGGACCAGGCCCCGAGCGTGCAGTTGCCCTGTTGAGAGCGGACCACTCGACGCCCTCGGGGACGAGCGCCGAGGTGACCGTGTTCGAGGCGAAGCGCCTGGTCCGCGTACAGCTCGAAGCCCATCGCCGCGAGGCCGGCACGCGCAGGCTGCACCGCAGGCGGCGTGGCGGGCATAGATGGCCTCCCAGCCCTCGGCCTCGATCAGCTCGAGCGCGGCCTCCAGCTGGAAGAAGATGCCCACCGCGGGCGTCCACGGCGTCTGGCCCTTGGGCAGCACGTCTCGGTGCTTGGCCAGGTCGAAGTAGAAGCGCGGCATGGTGGCCGTCTCGGCAGCCGACCAGGCACGCTCGCTGGCCGCCACCATGGCCAGGCCGGGCGGGATCATCCAGGCCTTCTGCGAGCCGGTGACGACCACGTCAAGGTCCCATGCGTCCATCTGGAGCGGCATCGCGCCCACCGCGCTGACGCCGTCCACGAGGATGAGCGTATCGGGGGCCTCGGCGCGGATGACAGCGGCGAGCTCGGCGAGCGGATTGGTCACGCCGGTCGAGGTCTCGTTGAAGGTGACCAGCACGGCCCGCGGGCTCGAGCGCCGCCGCCACCATGCCCTGATGGCCTCGCGCACGGCCTCGGGGTCGGCGGCCTGGCCCCATTCGAACTCGACCATCTCGACGCTGGCGCCGTAGGCGCGAGCGATCTTGGCGAAGCGCTCGCCGAAGTTGCCGATGCTGACCGCCAGGACCGGGTCGCCAGGGGACAGGAAGCTGACGATGGCCGCCTCAAGGCCGCCCGTGCCGGACGAGGTCAGGATCATGACGTCATTGCCGGTCTCGAACGCCGGCCGCATGCCCTCGCTGACACGAACGACCAGCTCCTGGAACTCCGGTCCGCGATGACCGACCATCTGGCAGCGAGCCGGCCTCGCGGACGGCGTCGGGCAGCGGCGTGGGTCCGGGGATGCGCAGGTTCTGGGGCGGCACGGAAGTTCTCCTCGCTGAGGTGGACGTGGCGGGACGAGGGCTCGAGTTTCGGTGCCTAGATGGTAGCCGTCGCCCGGGGGCGGCGCACTAGACTCAGCGGATGGCGCCACAGCGCCCAGCTGCCAGTCGACTTCGCACGTCCAGAGGTCGCTGCCGTGCCGGTGACGACGGCCACATGCCGCTGGCGGCACGCATGCGCCCGCTCGGCCTCGGCGAGTTCGTCGGGCAGGAGCCACTGGTCGGTGAGCGCGGCGCGCTGCGGCGCATGGTCGAGCGCGGACGACTGGTGTCGATGGTGCTGTGGGGCCCGCCCGGGCGTGGGCAAGACGACGCTCGCGCGGCTGCTTGCCGAGGCGGTCGAGGCGCCCATCGAGGTGCTCTCGGCGACGTCGAGCGGTGTCAAGGACGTGCGCGCCGTGGTGGCAGCAGGCGCGTGGCTGGGCCGAGCGCGGTGGTGGCTCCACCGTCCTGTTCATCGACGAGATCCATCGCTTCAACAAGGCGCAGCAGGATGCGCTGCTGCCCCACGTCGAGGACGGCGTCGTCACGCTCATCGGCGCGACCACCGAGAACCCCTACTTCGAGGTCAACTCGGCGCTGCTGTCGCGCCTGCGCGTGTTCCGCCTGGAGCCGCTGTCCGACGAGGAGGTCGGCACCATCGTGGACGCGGGCGCTGGCGGACGAGCCGCGGCTTCGCCGGGCGCGTGGCGCTGGCGCGCCGACGCGCGCGAGCACCTGCGTCTCCATCAGCGCTGGCGACGCGCGTGCGGCGCTGAACATCCTCGAATCGGCCGCCTCCATGGCGGGCGCGGATGCCCCGACGGCTGGGCGGCTGGTGTCGCCGAGCCTCGATGACATCGAGACGGCGGCCCAGCAGCGGGTGCTGGCCTACGACCGGGCGGGCGACGGGCACTACGGCACCGTCTCAGCGCTTCATCAAGTCCATCCGCGGCAACGACCCCGATGCCGCCCTGTACTGGCTGGCGACGATGGTGGCAGCCGGGGAGGACCCCAAGTTCATCGCCCGGCGGCTCATCATCTCGGCCTCCGAGGACGTCGGGCAACGCCGACCCGCGGGCGCTGCAGATCGCCGTGGCCGCCGCGCAGGCCCTCGACTGGGTCGGGCTGCCGGAGGCGCAGTACGCCCTCGCGCAGGCCACCGTCTACATGGCCACGGCGCCCAAGTCGAACCGCTCCGGGCAGGCGTACTGGGAGGCCATGGACGACGTGCGCCAGCACGGCTCGCTGCCGGTCCCGAAGCATCTCCAGAACGCTCCGCATCGGGGCATGCGCAGCCACGGCATCGGTGTCGGCTACAAGCTGCCCGCACGACTACGAAGACGGCGACGTGGAGCAGCAGTACCTGCCTGACGACCTCGCCGACCGGCCGCTACTACGAGCCGACCGAGCAGGGCTGGGAAGCGCGGATCCGGGAACGCATGGATGCGCTCGTGGAGGCACGGAAGCAGGGGAGTCGGAAGCGGCGCTGACGGGCACCACTTCGAGCAGGAACGCCCGCCCTGGGCCGTTGTAGGGCGTCAGGGGGCTGGTGCTGGGATCGGTCCTCGGCGGTCGCTACCGGATCAAGGTCGCCCGCGACGGCACCGTCGTGGGGTTGTGGCGACGCGGTCATTCAACCAGTTCCCGTTCGTACGTGACCGGCAGGAGGTACTCCGTGCGCGTCGGGCGCCACGGCCACGCCTTTTCCCACCAGTTGACCAGCCGCCAATGGAGGCCCATGTTCTCGTAGGACCGGCCCCACTCGGTCGATGCGACGCACCAGCCATCATCGGCCAGTGTGGCTGCGTCGTCGTGGAAGAGATCCTCGACGACGTACTTGTAGCCGCGATACTCACGCACCATCGACTCAGATCGAGGGTCGGTCATGGCTCGCAGACTGAACCCGGTTCTGTCGAGCGTCGAGAGCCGATCGGACTCGCGCGTCGATTTTGAGCGGAAGTCGAAGTGAGCCGAGGTCCGCTACCGCGTCAGGGTGTGCGACGACGAGGCGATCGTGAGACTGTGGTGCAGGGGCATGCCGGTCCGCATAACTACGTGTTGCAGCGAAGTCGCGCCGAGGTCCAGGGTCACTTGGCCGGACGTACCGCTGGACAGATCGACACCCTCCTCGCGGTGCGTTCGGCGCCACGGTTCATCGACCTCCCCGGTTTGACACGGCCGCGCCAGTCCCAGGCTTACGCGACCGCGACCCCACGGGCATCCGATCGGATGCCACGCGGCAGGAGGCTACGATGTCCAAGTTTCTGTTCACCGGCCACTACACGCCTGAAGGCGCCCGGGGCGTCCTCACCGAGGGTGGTACGGGGCGCCGCGAGGCCACCGAACGGCTGGTCTCATCACTCGGCGGGACCGTGGAGGCCTACTACTTCGCCTTCGGAAGCGACGACTTCTACCTCATCGCCGACCTCCCGAGCCAGGCGGCCGCGGCCGCTGGCGCGTTGACCGCGGCGGCATCGGGGGCCCTCCACACCCAGACCGTCGTGCTCCTCACCCCCGAGGAAGTCGACGCCGCCGTCAAGCTCGCACCGGACTATCGAGCGCCCGGCGCCTGAGACCAGGGCCACCCTCCCGACCCTGCGTCGGCATTCGACGCTGAACAACCTGTTGCTCTGCACGCCGAGGGCCCAGATGGAGGCTGTGGGTGGGTTGGTTCGCGGCATGCCGGAGATCGCGATCCAGCCGCGTTCATGACCTCCGCCTCTTGAACCGAGCGGTAGTGCTGTGGCGTCATACCCGGTTGGCGGGAGACAACTGCTCGAAGATCGCGATGGCTCGTGGACGGGCACGCAGGACGCCGTAGCGCTGAGCAACAAAACCGGGCTGGGCATGGTCCTGCTGTCGGGCCAAGGCGCCTATGAGGGCCTGTCCGCCGTCCTCGTGCTGCGCACCGACGACCCCGACTGCGTCGGAATGCCTGCAGGGCCTGAAGCGACGGTAGGCTGCCGCTCTCAAGCCGAAGGCAGACCCCGAGGGCGGTCGATCGGACCACGCCCCTGGGTATCATCCGGCTCATGGAGGGGCGGCTGATCGACGCCATGGCAGCGGCCGCAAGGCAGGAACAAGCGTGGACCACAGAGGATTCGAGGCGCTGATACAGCGGCTGGGCGAACGCTGGAACGCCGGTGATGCACGCGGCGCAGCAGCGTGTTTCGCGGAGCACGTGGACTACGCCGATCCACGGCGGTACCGCTTCTCCACGCGGGCGCAGCTGGAACCGTTCTTCGAGCCAGGACCCGGCGGTCACCGGGTTTCGTGGCACCGCCTCCTGTTCGACGAAGTCGCCCAAACCGGTGTCGTCGAGTACACCTACAGCGGCCATCACCGCTACCACGGCGCCGCCATCGTCGAGATCGACGGCTCGGGCCTGATCCAGGCCTGGCGTGAATGGCAGCACCTTGACGACGTGGATGACTGGGACGCCTACCTGCAGGGCTCACCGTGAACCATCGGAGACCCTACACTCAAGCCTCCTAGACCCAACCGAACCGGGAGCGCAACGTGTTCTTCATCCTCGCATTGGTCGTGATCCCGCTGGTAGCCGGCTTCATCGCCAATCTCGTCGTGGGCAAAGGCAAGGGCTTCGAGAACTGGGAGCTCTTCGTGGCCGGCATCATCGGCTCCTTCGTCGGCGGCGCCATCGGCAACCTGATCGGCGGCGAAGGCATCTTCGGCGGCGACGGCTTCGCCATCCACCCGACCGGACTCATCGGGTCCACCGTCGGAGCCATCGTGGTCCTGGCTCTCTGGGGTTGGCTGCGTTCGAGGGGCTTGCTGAAGAAGTCCTGACCTAGCGCGCGGGCTAGTAGAGGCCCAGCACGTCCAGCATCACGAAGACCACCCAGGCGACAGCGAGCCCGGCCACCAGGATGGCCGAAACCACGCCGATCCGACGCAGGTCGGCCCTCACCCACACGTCCTCGGCGGCAGCGCGCGCGGCCAGGTCGTCGGGGCGGCTCTTGGCGCGACGGCGCGCCTGTCGGGTACGCCTGCCACCCGCGGCCGGCGCAGCCTGCTCGGCGGACACCTCGGTGTACTCGGCGACCATGGCGTCGCCAGAGACTTCCGGGTTCACATCCGCGGCGACTCCGGCGACGTCCTCGGGCGAGCCCAGGGTGTCATCGGTCGACTTCTTGCTGCGGGTTGGGCCCCTGGCCACCGGGTCGGTGGGCGGAGCGGCTGGCGCGAGGCCGCTTGGCCACGTGATCTCCTTGTCGCTTAGGTGTCGGAACCGGCGACGAGGATAGCACCGACGCACCCGACGGCGCCCATGGCCGCTGCTACGATCGACACATGGAGGCAGCTGCGGTAGGGCTTGCCATCGTCGCCCTTGCCATGAGCGTCGTGGCCAGCGTGCTGGTATGGCGCTGGGGCCGGCGCTGGCTGGACGTGTCGCCGAGTGGGGCGCGTGTGACCGACCTGGAGCGTCGACTGGCGCAGGCCAGCCAGCGGCTGGAGGTCGTCGAGGCCGAGCTGGATGCCCGGCACGAGAGCGGGGCTCATGAGGGTCCGCCTGTTCGCACGTCACATGGCTCGTCGGCAATCTCCCGCATCGGGCTGGTCCGATTCGACGCCTTCAGCGACGCCGGGGGGGCGCAGTCGTTCGCGCTCGCACTGGTGGACGATGACGGTGACGGCATCGTCCTGACCAGCCTCCACTCGCGGCCGACGACACGTGTCTACGTGAAGACCATCCGTCGAGGTGTCGCTGACGCGCCCCTCTCGGGGGAAGAAGTACAGGCGTTGGGCGAGGCCGGCATCACGTCCTGAAGCCGTGCCATCAGAGCTGTCACAGCCGTCGCCGAACCTGAGCGGCGATGACCGCCATTCGCACACTTCCGGCACGATCCAAGCTCGACACGGCTCCGCGCGGCACAACGGCCACACCGGTTGCCATCGCTGGGTTGCGCGAGCTGCTCGCTGGCCTTGACCGACGGCAACGCCAGGCCGTGACGCACGCAGATGGACCGCTGCTCGTCGTGGCCGGCCCGGGAACCGGCAAGACAGAGGTCATCACCCGGCGGGTGGCGTGGCTCATCGCCGGCAAGCGGGCGCGGCCGTCGGAGATCCTGGCGCTCACCTTCACCGACCGCGCAGCAGAGGAACTGCAGGCGCGGGTCGATCTGCTGCTGCCGTACGGCCAGGCTGACACAGCCATCCACACCTTCCATGCTTTCGGTGACTGGCTGCTGCGCGGGCATGGCCACGCCATCGGACGAGCGGATGATCCACGCGTGATCGCACGCTCGCAAGCTGTCGTCCTGCTGCGAGACAACCTCTTCGACCTCGGACTGGAGCGATATCTACCACTGGGCGACCCCACGCGTTTCGTCGGCGCGCTGGTGGACCTATTCGGACGCGCCAAGGAGGAGGGCATCACACCCGCGGAGCTGGCGGCCCACGCGGTGGAGCTCGATGCCGGGGCACGCGCAGCCATGGTCGGCGTGGATGATGCAGATGCCCTGGACGCCCTCGCCGGATTGGTCGATGAGGCCGGCACCCAGGCGGAGCTGGCACGTGCCTATGACGCGTACCAGCGACTGCTGACTGCACACTCCCTCATCGACCATGGTGACCAGGTGGCTGAGGCGGTGCGGTTGCTCGAGGAACGCCCGGCCGTCCGGGCGAGCGTGCGCCGACGGTTCCGGTACGTCGTCGTGGACGAGGCGCAGGATGCGAACCCGCAACAGCACGAGCTCGTCAGCTTGCTCGTCGGTGCCAACGGCAACGTCATGTTCGTGGGCGATGATGACCAGGCCATCTACTCGTTCCGCGGTGCGGTAGGCCAGGGGCTGGTCGGAGTGGACGATCTCTACGTCGACGTCAAGGCGGTCGTGCTGCGGCGCAACTATCGCTCGCGCAAGCCCATCCTGGAAGCCGCGCGCCGCCTCATCCGGTTCAACGACCCCGACCGCCTTGAGGTCCAGCGGGGGCTGGACAAGACCCTGACCGCGGTACGTCGCGCACGCCGCCCGGCCCTGGTGACTCACCGGGCCTATCGCACCGCGAGTGACGAGGCGGACGCGGTGGCGGCAGATATCCAGCGCAGACTGGAACGGGGAAGCTCGCCCCGTTCACTGGCCGTGCTCGTACGGACCAACGCCGATGCCTCACCCATCCTGGCCAGCCTGGACGTGTTGGGGGTCCCACGCCGCTTCTCTGGCGCCTCGGGGCTGCTAGCCCACAGCGACGTCCGCGACGTCTTGAGCCTGCTGCGGGCGATCCACGCGCCAACGTCCTCCGAAGACCTGTACGCAGTCCTGACATCGGCGCCGTATGCGCTCGGAGGTGGGGACCTGACGAGCATCTGTGAGCTGGCCAGCCGTCGACGCCGTAGCCTGTGGGATGTGGTCGCTGAGCTTGACGCGCAGCCCGGCGTGCTGCGGCTCGACGAGCGGACGCGTCGCCGACTACGACGTTTCGTCCGGGACATGCGCGGTTCCATCGAGCAAGCGCACGAGAGCCCAGCCCCGGTCGTCCTGTACGACCATCTGCGGCGCAGCGGTTGGCTGAAGCAGCTGGTGACCGCGGCAGAGCGCGGAGACGACGCACCGCTGCGTCGCGTGGCGCGGCTGTTCGAGCTGGTCAAGGAGCAGTCGGAGCTGGTACGTGATCCACGCCTGGCGACGGTCGTGCCGACCCTGCGCGCACTCATCGATGCGGGACATGATCCCGTTGGGCCCGACGCCGACGATATGACCGACGCAGTCTCGGTGCTGACGGTGCACCAGGCAAAAGGCCTGGAGTTCCCTGTGGTCTACATGGTCGGTCTGGCGGAGGGTCGCTTCCCACTGCGCTCCCGCCGCGATCTGCTCGCGTTGCCACCCAGCCTGACCGGACGAACCGCACCCGATGATCCCGATATCCAGCGCGCCGAGGAGCGACGACTGTTCTACGTGGGTATGACACGAGCTCGCGACGAGCTGGTCCTCAGCCACGCCGCCTTCGCTCGGGTCGGCGGTCGAAGGCGGAGGCCGTCACCGTTCCTGGCGGAGGCGCTGGGGTCCCCGATCGACGATGCCACCGGCGATACAGCTCCACACCCACTGCTCGCTCCGGCGGGGACGGCCATCGTCAGCGGCACGCTGCCGCAGACGAGCACGTCGCCGGCTGAGCCGCTGTCGCTCAGCTTCAGCCAGGTGGACGACTATCTCTCCTGCCCGTTGAAGTACCGGCTTCGACACCAGGTCCGCGTGCCCACCGCCCCACATCACGCCCTCATCTTCGGCAATGCCATCCACCAGGCGGTCGCGGTGGCCAACGAGCAGCGGCGGCGCGGCGAGCCCGTGGAGGCCGACATGCTGGAGGAGACCCTCGATGCCCATTGGCGGAGCGAGGGGTTCCTCTCGCAGGAGCACGAGGCCGCACGCCGCAAGGCCGGTTCGGTGGCACTCGAGCGCTTCGTCGAGCGTGCCACGCTCGAAGGTGATGAGATCGTCGCCGTGGAGCAGCCGTTCTCGGTGCGCATCGGCCGCGACCGCGTGCGAGGTCGCTATGACGCAGTGCGGCGAACGTCGCAGGGTGTCGTCATCACCGACTACAAGTCCGGTGACGTACGCGATCCGGTGCGCGCACGACAGCGCGCTCGGGCCTCATTGCAGCTGCAGCTCTACGCGCTCGCGTGGGAGGCCGAGCGCGGGGAACGCCCCGACGCGGTGGAGCTGCACTTCCTCGAGGGCGACGTGGTGGGTCGGGTGACGCCGACGGCACGCCAGCTCGAAGGCGCACGCAAGAAGGTCGAGCAGGCTGCAGCCGGCATCCGTGCTGGCGACTTCAAGGCGACGCCGGGCTTCCCCGCCTGCGACTGGTGTCCCTACCGCCGTGTCTGTCCGGCTGCGCCGTGAGCGCGGAGCTACACTCCGGTCGGTGTCTGCCGGAGAACGCACGCTCACGCTCATCCTCGTCAGCGCGGCCATCGCGTCATGGCTCGTCGTCACCCTCGTCTTTACGCTGGTGTCACCGGAGCGTGACGCGGGCGCGCAACTGCTGGGAGCGATCGCGCTCGGCGCCGCGGTCGGTCTGACCTGCTGGCCGCTGCTGTGGTCGGCGAGCCGCACCTCGCCGGGAGCGCATCACCACCGCAGGTCGTCGCAGCGCGCTGGCGGGCCTCGTGGTGACCATCCTCGTCGTGCTGCGCGCCATCGACGTCGTCACCCTGCCGGTGCTCCTCTTCCTCATCCTGGGAGCGGTCCTCGTGGAGGCCGCCTTCAGCCTGCGGCGTTGACGCCTGCAGCGGCGCACAATGGGGTCCGGAAGGAGCCTTGCGCGTGACCGACCCCAAGCCCGACTACGCTGCCATCAACGGCTGGGATACCGACTATCCCCGATTTCGAGGAGATAGATCGCCCGACCTACCTTGGCTCGACCACGTTCGGTAAGCGACCCCTCGTAGAAGACGCCGCCGAGCTGTCCGCGTGCAAGGCCGATGCCGCCATCGTGGGCGCGCCCTTCGACGATGCCGTCAGCCATCGGCCAGGTGCGCGCTTCGGGCCGCGGGCCGATCCGTGCCGGCACATACCAGGCAGGCGCCCAGTCGCTCCAGCTGGACATCGACGTCTGGGCCCAGCTCGACGTCGTCGATGCCGGTGATGCCGATGTCGTCCCCGCCTGGCTCGACCGTGGTCACGCCATGATCTTCGACAAGGTCCGGGACGTGGCCCGCAGCGGCGCCGTTCCCATCGTCCTCGGCGGCGACCACTCCATCACCTGGCCAGCGGCGAGTGCCGTGGCGCAGGTGCACGCGCCCCGCTCGATCGGCATCGTGCACTTCGACGCTCACGCCGATACCGCCGACGCCTCGTGGGGAGTCCTGTCCGGTCACGGCACGCCCATGCGGCGCCTCATCGAGTCGGGCGCCGTCGCGGGCCGCAACTTCGTCCAGGTCGGCCTGCGCGGCTACTGGCCACCGCAGGAGGTGCTCGACTGGATGGCCGCAGCAGGGGATGCGCTGGCATCTCATGCGTGAGATCGAGGAACGCGGCGCAGAGGCCGTCATCGACGACGCCATCACCGAAGCCCTGGAGGGGCCGGAGCTCATCTATCTGTCGGTCGATATCGACGTCCTCGACCCTGCCATGGCCCCCGGGACTGGCACGCCGGAGCCGGGCGGCTTGCTGACGCGGGAGCTACTGCGTGCGGTGCGACGCATCGTCGGCTCGGTCCGGCTCGCCGGCATGGACATCGTCGAGGTGGCGCCGCCGTTCGACCACGCCGAGGTGACGGCGATGGCCGCACATCGCGTGGCCATGGAAGCGCTCAGTGCGCTGGCGGTGCGCAAGGCGTCGGGGCAGCCGGTGCGTTTCGAGCTGTCTGCGTGAGCGTCGCCCTCACTGCTGCGGAGCGGGCGGCCCGTCTTGCTCGCTACTACGACCTCGATCTTCTCGACGTCGCCTACGACGCCGAGCTGTACCAGCAGCTGGCCCACGAGACCGGCGGTCCGGTGCTCGAGCTGGGTGTCGGCAGCGGCCGACTGGCGATCCCGCTCGCGCTCGCCGGCCACGAGGTGGTCGGTATCGATAACGATGCGGCCATGCTTCACCGCGCCGCGCATGCCTGGGATGCCGCCCGCGGCGACGCCGACCGCGACCTCTTGCGCCTGCGCGAGGATGACTACCTCGAGCTGACGCCAGAGCCTCGCCTCGGCTCGCCTTCATCGCCGTGAACACGTTCCTGCTGGCCGAGGACGATGAAGCCCGCCGTGCCATCCTCTCCACCATGCGGGCAAGCCTGCGAAGCGGCGGGGTCGCGGTGGTCGAGGTGGGCACTCCCGACTGCCGCCGAGCTGCGACGCTTCGACCGCCGGGTCCAACACGAGTGGCTGCGCACCGATCCCGAGACCGGCGATCAGGTCAGCAAATCGATCATCGCCGACCACGATCCCGAGGCCCGCACGCTGGAACTCACACAGCTCTACGAGTGGTCGCCGCCCGACGGGGGGGTCGCTCTCACGGGTCACCAAGACCGACCTGCTCCACCTTGTGGCGGCGGTGGACCTTGGTCGACTCGCGCTCGAAGCGGGCTTCGGCAGCGCGGATGTACGGGGGGACCATCTGGCCACCCCGTACGGTGCCGGAAGTCACCGGGCCATCCTCATCGCGCGGTTGGTATAGTCCGGCCGTGACAAGCGACGACCAGATCCGCCTGCTCCTTGTCGAGGACGTGCCGCAGGTTTCGCAATACGTGCGCAGCCTCCTCCAGCACCAGAAGCAGATCCGCCTCCTCGACACCGTGACCGACGGCCGCATGGTCATGGACCAGATCCGCGAGCTGCGACCGGATGCCCTGATGGTGGACGCCTTGCTACAGGGCAAGGTCAACGGACTGGAGGTCGCCGAGCAGGTCCGCCAGGCCGGACTGCGCATCCCCATCATCATCGTGACCGTGCCGCAGAAGCCGGTGAAGGCGGGCGAGGGCATGGGCATCACCGAAGTGCTGTCGATGCCGTTCTCGGGCTACGAGCTGATGAACGCGCTCAATCGTTCCAACGCCCGCTATCGCGCCACTTCTCCGAGCTCCATGTCGAGGTCGTACGTCGTCTATTCCGGCAAGGGCGGGGTAGGCCGCACCACCATCGCCTACAACCTGGCGGTCTCCTTCGGCCAGATGGCGGGCGTGCGCGTCGCGCTCATCGACGGCGATCTGCAATTCGGCGACCTGCGTGGCCTGCTGCGCGTGCCCGACACCGCACCGTCGATCCTGCAGCTGCCCACCGACCGCATCGCCGAGAGCGACCTGGCATCGGTCCTGTGGCGCGACCCGTCGGGCATCGACCTGCTGCTGGCGCCGCCTCGAGTCGAGCAGGCGGAGATGATCACCTCGCGCGACGTGGAGAAGGTGATCTCGCTCCTGCGCCGCATCTACAACGTCGTGGTCATCGACGCGCCGCCGGCGGTCACCGATATGACGCTGGCCTACCTCGACGACGCCGACAGCATCATCAGCGTGGTCACGCCCGACCGCAACTCGGTGCGCGCGGCCCGGCTGGCCGGCCAGGCGTTCATCGCCGCGGGTATGCCACCGCAGAAGATGATGCTGATCGTCGAACCGTGCCGGTGCGCCAGGCCTCCAGCTCGAGCAGATGGGCGCTGAGCTCGGGCGGCTGCCCGATATCGCCATTCCCGATGACCCACAGCTCGTCAAGGCCACGACCGCCGAGGGCGTGCCTTTCGTGCTGGCACAACCGAAGGCCAAGGCCAGTCAGCAGATCACTGCCATCATGCAGCGCCTCACCGAGCAACCAGCGCCGGGTGCCACCGCTGCAGCCGCCGCTCCTTCCCTGGCACAGTCGCCCAGCTGACGTCGATGGGTGACCCTCGACCCATCGGCTTCTTCGATTCGGGGGTAGGCGGGCTCACCGTGCTGCGCGAAGTCATCCGACGTCTGCCAGCCGAGGACACCCTGTACCTGGGCGACAACGCGCGCACGCCCTACGGTCCTCGCCCTGATGCCGAGGTCGTGAGCTTCAGCACGGAGTGTCTCGACGAGCTCGCGGGGCGCGACGTGAAGGCCATCGTCGTGGCCTGCAACACGTCGACCGCGGTCGCGCTGCCACACTTGCGACGCCGCTACGCCTTGCCCATCCTGGGCGTGGTCAGGCCGGGCGCCACGGCCGCGGCGCTGGCCACCCGCACGCGCGCCGTGGGCGTCATCGCCACGGCGGCGACGGTGCGCTCCCACGCCTACTTCGAAGCCATCAGTGAAGAGGATCCGTTCGTGCAGGTCTACGAGCACGCCACCCCTGAGCTGGTGCCCCTCGTCGAGGCCGGCGAGCTGAACGGTCCCCGCGTCGATGCCGCCATCCGGCGTGCGTTGGCGCCGCTGCTCGGCGGGCATGTCGCGGCTGACCTCCCCGTGGCCACGGCAGACCCGGCCTTCGTCTTTCCCATGGACGCAGAGGCGCGCATCGACACGCTGCTCCTGGGTTGCACCCACTACCCCCTCCTGGGGCCGGCCATCCGTGCCATCGTGGGCGAGGGGACGGCCGTCATCGATTCGGCCTCGGCCACCGCCAGCGCACTCGCCAGCCTCATCGAGGTCCACGCCCTGGGCACACCGAGCAGCGCGCCGGGACGTCACCTGCTCCTGACGACCGGTGACGTGGACGCCTTCAGCCGGACCGCCACGCGGCTGTTCGGCGAGGACCTGGGCTCGATCGAGGGCATCGGCCTGGGACGCTCGGAGCACGCCGACCCCGAACCCGCCCCCCGCGTGGCGAGCGAGGCCGTATGACCGCACCCACGGCTGCCAGCCGCTTCCGTACCAGCCGCGCGCTACGCCTGGGGGTCGCCATCGGCCTGGGAGTGACCGTACGCGCCATCGCCAACCGTGCTCTCAGCGACCGCGGGAGCGCCGGGTTTTCACGCGGCCTGGTCGATTGGGAGCGCGCCGATCGCATCGCTCGCGGACGGCTGCAGCGGGCACCCGGCCGTCTGACGCCGCGCCAACTCCAGGCCGCCGCCCCCGCCTATGCGCGCCACATGGACCGTGTCGTGCCGCTGCTGGAGGCACGACTCGGGGCTCCGCTACCTGGCGTCGTCGAGCGTCACGCCGTCGTCAGCCGAGCAGATTGGGCGACCGCGAACATGGGCACCTTCAAAGCGCTCATCCGGCACCTGGAGCCACATCTGGCACCGCGCGCTGCGGACGATACCGTCCGAGCCGGCGTGGCCGCTGCGGCCAACCGGCTCCTGACCACCAGCCAGATCGGGTTCCTCCTGGGCTACCTCGGCTCACGGGTGCTGGGGCAGTACGACGTGGCACTGCTGTCGGCCGAGCAGGAGCCCGGTCGACTGCTCTACGTCGAGGAGAACATCCGTGCCACGGCGCGTGCAGTGAACGTGCCACTCGACGACTTCCGGCTGTGGGTCGCGCTTCACGAGACGACGCACGCGTTCGAGCTCGAGGCCCATCCCTGGCTGCGGCCGTACATCCGCGAGCGGATGGAGCGGCAAGTCGCGCTCTTCGCGCAGGAGACGCGTGACCTGCAGCGGCATGGTCTGGCGCACCTCGCGCGACGCTGGCGTACGGCGGCGGCCGAGGGTTCGGTGCGCGGATTCCTGGGCCCAGAGCAGCGAGCGCTCTTCCGGGAGACCCAGCTGGTGATGAGTCTGATGGAAGGCTTCAGCGACTGGGTCATGGACCAGGTCGGTGCCGAGCTCGTGGCCGATATCGACGGCATCCGACGCCGCTTCGAGGCACGCCGGGGCCAGCGCCGGCACGCCATCGACCGTCTGATGGCCCGCCTTACCGGCATGGACGTCAAGCTCGAGCAGTACCGGCGTGGCGAACGTTTCGTCGCCGGCGTCTATCGTGTCGGAGGCAGTGCTGCCATCGATCACCTGTGGGATGGGCCCGGCACACTGCCGAGCGAGGCCGAGATGGACGATCCCGCCGCCTGGGTTCGGCGCGTCGTGCCGGCCGCACTCGAGAAGGGGGAGAGGACATGACCGAAGCCGCGCGCAGTGGACGCGAGCCGGCAGCCATCGCCCTCACGCCGATCCTCTCGGCGCGCTACCGCGAAGAGGACCTCGCTCGCATCCGTGCCGCAGCGCCGGGGGCACGACTCGTGAACGTCTCTCTCGAGGGTCTCTCCGACAGCCCGCTCGAGGACGTCGAGGTGCTCCTCCGCGGTCCCATACCGGCGGCCGGCTTCGACCGCTTGCTGGCGCGCTGCCCCGGGCTGCGTTGGGTCCACTCCGCGACAGCGGGCGTGGAACGGGTCCTGACAGACGACGCCGCCGACCGCGAGATCATCATCACCAACGCCCGCGGTGTCTTCAGTGAGCCCATCGCCGAATACACACTCATGATGATCCTGTCGGTGGTGCGCCGGCTGCCCGAGCTGTACGAGCTGCAACGGGAGCGGACGTGGCAGCCGCTGCCGGCGCGCGAGCTGCGCCAGGTCACCATCGGCATCGTGGGCCTCGGTTCCATCGGGCGCAACGTCGCCCGCCTGGCGCTGGCGTTCGGAGCCCGCGTCATCGGCACCCGCAGGGAGCCGGATGTGCACAAGGACTTCACCGAGCCTCTGCCGGAGGGTCTGGATCGCATCCTGGGTCATGATCAGCTTCCGGAGCTGCTCGCCGAATCCGACTTCGTGGTGCTGGCCCTGCCACTGACGCCGGAGACGGACAAGCTCATGAACGGCCCCCGCCTGGCGCAGATGAAACCCGGCGCCTGGCTCATCAACGTCGCGCGGGGTGGGCTGGTCGACCAGCGGGCGCTGCTGCGTGCCCTCCGCAGCGGCCCCCTCGAGGGCGCCGTGCTGGACACCATCTGGGAGGAGCCGCTGCCCGCGAGCTCGCCGCTCTGGGATGCTCCCGGGCTCATCATCACGCCGCACACCTCCTGGTCGAGCGGCCGCGTGCTCGATCGCAGCATCGAGCTGTTCTGCGACAACCTCGTGCGCTACCGGGACGGCCGCGAGATGCTCAACCTGGTCGACCCGGAAGCGGGGTACTGAGACATGCAGATCGCCATCGTCGGGCTGGCCCGGGCGGGCAAGACCACCGTCTTCAACTCGCTCACGAGGGGTGATGCCGCTACCGGCGGCTTCGGCGGGCTCACCGTCAACACCGGCGTCGTGAAGGTCCCCGATGAGCGCCTCACGCGCCTGACCGCGTTGTTCAAGCCGAAGAAGGAGGTCCCCGCCGACGTCACGCTACGTCGACCTGCCGGCTGCCGCCACGGCCGCCGAAGGCGAGCCGCACGCTGATATCCCGGCCGACCAGCTGGCCCGACTGCGCAATGCCGACGCGCTCCTCCATGTCGTGCGCGCCTTCGAGAACGACGCGGTCGCGCACCCGCTGCTGAGCATCGATCCGGCCCGTGACGTCGAACAGCTGGAGCTGGAGTTCACGCTTGCCGACCTGGGTGTGGTCGAGAAGCGCCTCGAGAAGCTGCAGCAGTCCGGGCGGCACGGCACGGCTGCCGAGAAGGAGGCCAACGAACGGGAGCAGATCGTCCTGGAGCGGATCCTGCCGGCGTTGACCGAGGGCCGCCCCATCCGCGACCTGGGCCTCAGCGCCGACGACTCGCTGCGCATCCGCGGCTTCCGCTTCCTGACCGAGAAGCCCGTGCTGGTCCTGCTCAACGTCGGCGAGTCCGATATCTCCCGCGCTGACGAGATGGCCGCGAAGGTGACTGCGTCCATCGAGCATTCGCCAGACGGTCGTGGCGCCACTCTCAGCGCGGATCGAGATGGAGATCGGCGAGCTCGACGAGGAGGAAGCGCAGGTCTTCCGTGACGACCTCGGCCTGGAGGGCTCCAGCCTGGAGCGGGTCATCCGCGCCAGCTATCACCTGTTGGGACTGATCAGCTTCTTCACCGCAGGCGAGGACGAGACGCGCGCCTGGACGGTGGCGCGCGGGGCTTCGGCCGTCGACGCTGCCGGCACCATCCACACCGACCTGGCGCGTGGCTTCATCCGCGCCGAGGTCATCGGCTGGGAGGAGCTGCTCGAGCTCGGCTCCATGGCGGAGGCCAAGAAGCCAGGGCAAGCTGCGTTCGGAGGGCAAGACCTACGACGTGCAGGACGGCGACGTCATCGAGGTCCTGTTCAACGTCTGAGCCGCGCGGACGACCGCGAGGTCAATCGTCGCTGAGCCGATCGTCCTTGACGCGGGTGCCGTCGGGGACCCCCCAGGCGGCGTCGTCGGGCTCGACGTCGACCAGCAGCGTGCGGAAGTCGCTCGCTGCCTGCTCCCGACCCGCCCGATCTGCATCGACTTCGGCCACGAAGGTGCCGTCCTCGTCGGCCGAGACGTTGACGGCCACGCGCAGCTGGGAATCGTCGATGACGAGGAAGCCGGCCTGGCTCGCCAGATCCGCCGCGACGGCCTCGATGAGCGAAGTCCTCGCTGTAGTCGTCGATGACCCGCTTGCGCGCTTCGAGGACCAGCTCGAGGAACTCGGCCTCGTCGTACTCGGTGTCATGCGCCAGCAGCACGTCGGCGAACAGGTCGGTGTCGCTCTCGTGGAGCTCATAGAAGTAGTAGAGGGGTGCATCCCCGTCGCGCGAAGTCACGGGCCCGAGTATAGGCTTCTGGGGTCACGCGCGCCGTCCACCGGCGACGGGCGGCGAGCCGCAGCAGGGAAGTGAGGTCAGATGCAGGCACCTGATGTCGTCGTCGTCGGAGCCGCCACGCGTGACCTCAACGACGACGACCCGCGCGGCTGGCTGCTGGGCGGCGGCGTCACCTTCGGCGCCCTCGCCCTGGCCCGGCTGGGGCTGCGTACGGGCGTGGTGCTCGGGCTCGACGCGAAGCCGCCACGCGCACGCGAGCTCGAGCTCATCCGCGAGCGCCGGCGCCGAGATCGTCGAGGTGCCGCTGGAGCGGGGCCCCGTCTTCACCAACGTCGAGACGCTGGCCGGTCGCATCCAGACCTGCGGCTCGCTCAGCGACCCGGTACCGGTCGAGGCCCTGCCGGACGCGCGTGGCGAGACGCGCCGGCCTGGGTCTTCGCGCCGATCGCCTCGGAGCTCCCCGCTGACTGGGTGGACGTGCCCAGCGCCGCTGTCCTGCGTGGCCTTCGCCTGGCAGGGCATCCTGCGCGAACTCGCTGCCGGCGAGCGCGTCCGTGCCCAGGCAGCCGGGCCCATCGCCCTTCCTGGCGCGCGCCGACATCGTCGCCGCCAGCCGTCACGATGTCCCCAGCGACCTCGCGCTGCGAGACATCGGCGGCCTGGCTCGGGGCCGCGTGCGACGTGCTGCTGACCGCTGGCCTCGCTGGGCGGCATGCTCATCCGCTTCGAGCACGGCCGCATCACGCGGGCGCGTGCCTACCCCAGCGTGCCCTCACGCGGTGGAGGTCGACCCGACCGGTGCCGGCGACACGATGCTGGCCGGCCTCGTCGCGGCGCGCCTCGGTGGCCGGCGACGCCGCGCGGTGCTGGCCGCGACCTCCACCTGGGCGCTGCGGCATCCAGCCTGCTGGTCGAGGGACCGGGCATGGACTCGGTGCCCACCTTCGCCCAGCTGCAGGCGGCGCCGTCACGGACGTTCTCGACTCAGCCCCCTCGGTACCGGACCGGTCGAGCCACGCACGATCGATCTCCACGCTGATGCGCCGCGTCGGCATGTCTCACGGCCGTGCTCATCAGCGCCGTCGGCTGGCGGCGCTCCGCGATCAGCCCCAGCAAGGTGCTGACCGCCCATTCGGCCATCGGCATCGGTGTCCTGCCGGACGGTCGTGAGGGGCGGCTCCACGTACGGGGCCAGCTCGATGTCGTCGAAGCCGACGACGCTGACATCGGCCGGGCACCGCGCAAGCCCAGCGCATGGCACGCCACGCAGCGCACCGACGGCGGTCAGGTCGTTGTAGCAGATGAGGCCCGTCGTCCCTGGACGCCGACGTAGCGCCTCCTGGCGCAGCGCGCTCACCGCCCGCCACGCCGCCGTCGCCTTCGACCACGTCGAGGTCGCCGGCTCCCGGGCATGCCCGGCCATCGAGGCCCGCACGCCCTCGAGGCGCTCGTCGACCGCCAGGTTGCGCGGAGGCTGGCGTGGCCGACGTAGGCCAGCTGACGGTGGCCGAGCTCGAGCAGGTGCTCGGCCGCCAGTCGCCCTCCGGCGGCATTGTCCGAGAGCACGGCCGGCACCGACCCGCCACGGTCGAGCCGCTGTTCATGATGACGACCGGGCAGGGACGCTCATCGATCCAGCGCGGTGACGCTCGGTGAGCGCCGAGCTGGCGATGAGCAGCCCGTCGACCTGGCGCTCGGCGAGCAGCTCCAGCGACTGGATCTCACGCGCCTCATCGCGTCGGCCATCAGCCAGCACCACCGAGTAGCCGCGCGTCGCGAGCCGCATCCTCGACGGCGCGGATGATCTGTGGGAAGTAGGGGTTCTCGATGTCGGTGACGATGAGGCCGAGCGTGCGCGTCGAGCGCGAGCTTGAGCGAGCGCGCCACGCCCGAGGGCCGGTAGCGCAGCGTCACGCGCCGCGTCCTCGACCCGCGCCCGCGTCGCGGGCTCCACGCCGACGCCGCCGCGCAAGGCCCGGCTGACGGTGGCCGTCGACACGCCGGCACGCGCGGCGACGTCACGGATCGTCGCGGTCCTTGGCGGGCTGGTCGCCCGGCGGGCACGGCTAGCTCGCTGACGTCCCGCTGTCGCGCCGCCGTACGGGCCCTGCTTCTCGACCTCTGCCGCGTACTCCTCGAGCTCGTGGCTGAGCCGGTCGAGCTCGGCACCGCCGCCCATGAGCTTGAGCAGCTCGTCGCGCGGCAGCTCTTCCTTCTCGAACGTGCCGACCTGCTGGCCACGATCGAGGATGACGAAGCGCTCACCGACCGGGTAGGCGTGGTTGACGTTGTGGGTGATGAGGATGATGCCCAGGCCGCGGGCCTGGGCGGCCACGATGTAGCGCAGCACGATGGCCGCCTCCTTGACGCCCAGCGCCGAGGTGGGCTCGTCGAGGATGACCACCTTGGCGCCGAAGTGGACCGCCCGGGCGATGGCCACCGACTGGCGCTCTCCGCCCGACAGCGTGCCCACCGCCTGCGTCGTGTCGCGCAGGTCGATGCCCATGCCGTGCATCTCCTCGCGGCTGATGCGGTCTGCGGTGACGGTGTCGTAGCGCTTGAAGGGGCCCCAGCCCTTGGTCGGCTCGTTGCCCAGGAAGAAGTTGCGCGAGACGCTCATCAGGGGGCACATGGCCAGGTCCTGGTAGACGGTGGCGATGCCGCGGTGCAGCGCGTCGCGCGGCGACGCCAGCCGGACCTCCTCGCCCTCGAGGAGGATCTCGCCGCTGTCGGGCGGATGCACGCCGGAGAGGGTCTTGATGAGCGTCGACTTGCCGGCGCCGTTGTCGCCGAGCAGGCAGACCACCTCGCCCGGCGCGCACCGATCAGCGAGATGTCCTTGATGGCGATGACGTTGCCGAAGTACTTGGTCAGACCGCGCGCCTCGATGAGTGGCGGTCGCTGCGTGGCCGCGCTGGCCGTGGCGGTCGTCATGAGCGGACTCCGGTGCCGCGCCGCGGACCTCAGTTGGAGAGGAGCACGGCGACGAGAAGGACGATGCCGAGGACGGCGCAGGTACCAATCGCGAGGCAAGGCCGGCGAGCGGGATGCCGACCTTGGTCATGCCCAGCGTGAGGGCGCCGAAGAAGGCACCGATGGGCGAGCCGTAGCCGCCGGTCAGCAGCGTTGCCGCCGATGACCGCCGCGGCGATGGCCTCGAGCTCCTTCTGCTCACCCGCGCAGGACGTCGGCCGAGCGACGTTGAAGACCTGGATGCAGGCCAGCAGGGCGGCCGAGGCGGCCGTCGCCATGAACAGCGAGATCTTCACGCCGCGGACGGGCACACCGACGTTGCGGGCCGCCGTCTGGTTGCCACCGGTGCCGAAGATCCAGTTGCCGAACGTCGTGCGGGTGCAGGACATACCAGGCGCCACGACCGTGACCAGGATCCACCAGAAGACGAGCGCCGCGATCTGAAGCTCGCCGATGACGATGTCCCCGGCGAAGAACTGCGACCGAACAGATCGCCGTCGGTGATGTCCGCGCAGGCCGCCGACCTGGGTGCGGTCGGTGATGAGCCGGGTGATGCCGATGGTCGCGCCACGTAACAGGAACAGCATGCCCAGGGTCACGATGAACGAGGGCAGGCCGGTCCTGGTCACCAGCCAGCCGTTGAAGAAGCCGACCGCGAGGGCGAAGGCGAACGCGGCAACGACGGCCATCCATGGGTCGAGGCCGAACTCGGACATCGCCGATGGCCAGGACCATGCCGGCCGCGCCGATCATCGAGCCGATCGACAGGTCGAACTCGCCGGCGATCATGAGCAGGCTGACGGCAGCCGCAAGGATGCCGACCTGCGCCGCGACCTCGAGCCAGTTGGCGATGCCGCGCGGCGTCAGGAAGCCCTTGGCGAAGCAGGCCTGGGCATCTGTCAGACACTCCCAGATCGGCCATGTGAAGACGACCAGGGCGATCGAGCGTCGTGATGACCGCACCGGCCGCCGGTCGGCTCAGCGCCTGCTGCCACGTTCGCCGTCTTCGGACGCGTTCGTCAGGTCTCGCCGCCTCGCTCACCTCGCCTCCTCCCGCGCCCGTTCGAGCCGCGCCACGTTGATGCTGCCGCGCCACGTTGATGCTACGGAGGAGGGGCAGTCTGTCTGCCCCTCCTCCGTATGCTCTGTCTAGCGGATGCCCTCCGACGAGAGCTCGATGACCGCCTCGGCGTTGTCAGCCGTCACGAAGCCGGGACCGGTGAGGACGACGCCGCCGCCGCCGGGCAGAAGCCCGCCGTACTGGTTGTACAGGGTCAGGAACACGACCGGCAGGTAGCCCTGCAGATACTGCTGCTGGTCGATGGCGAACAGCATGTCGCCAGCGACGATCGCCTGCAGCACCTCGGGCGCCAGGTCGAACGTGGCCAGCGGCAGATCGCCCTTGACGCCCATGGAATCGAAGGCGTCGAGCGCCGGGATGGCGCCGGTCGGGCCGAGCGTCAGCACGCCGTTGATGTCCGGGTCGGCGGTGAGCGCCGACTCGATGGCGACCTGCGAGCTGGCGGGGTCGGTCAGATCGACCGCCAGGACGTCCGAGGATCCGCCGGCCTCAGCGAGCGCATCCGCGAAGCCCTGGCAGCGCAGGTCGAGGGCGACGTTGCCGACCTCCTGGTTGACGCACAGGCCCTTGGTCACGCCGGCGTCGGACATGCGCTGTCCACCGCCGAAGCCGGCCTCGTACTCGGTCTGGCCGACATGGACGAGGACGCCGAGGTCCTTGTAGACGTCGGAACCGGAGTTCATGGAGATGACGGGGATGCCCGCCGCAACGGCAGCCTCGATCGACGGGCCGAGCGCGTCAGCGTCCGGGATCGAGACGACGATCCCATCCGGCTGCGAAGCCACGGCGGTGTCGATGAGCTGTGCCATGGCGACCATGTCGAAGGTCGACGGCGCGCTGTAGTTCGCCGTGACGCCCATGTCGGCGGCGGCCTCATTGACGCCGTTCTGGACGACGGACCAGAACGGGTCGGACGCCTGGCCGTGGCTCACGACCTCGATGCGGATCCCCGAGTCGTCCTGAGCTACGACCGCTGCGGGCGCGATAGCTGCCCCGGCCAGCAGGCCGACACCTACGAGGCCTACCAGCCCCTTCTTGATACCCATCTGAGGTTCACTCCTCCCTGGCGATCGTCATCGACCGCCGTTCTCCGTTTGATCGATCGTCAAACCCTTGGCTGTGTCGACGTGGTCGCTGTTGCTGTTCCACCTCCTTCGCTACCCGATGTCGTCACTAGGCGGGTATCTCTTCCAGACGGACGATGCGATGCTCCTTGAGCGCCATCGTCGCGGCCTCAGCGATGCGCGCCGACTCCACGCCGTCACGCGCGGTGCACGGCGTTTCCATATCGCCACGTGCGACCTGGAAGAAGCCCAGCATCTCGTCGCGGTAGGCGTCGGCGAAGCGATCCTGGAAGTTGGGCCAGGCCGGACCTTGCGGCGGTGGCACACCCGGCTCCACGGAGCGGATGACCTGTCGCGGACCGAGGCCCACGCTGATGCTGTCCTTGCTGCCGAAGAGCTCGGTGCGGATGTCGTAGCCGCGTGGATCGTGGCGGGAGACGGTCATCACCACCAGCACGCCGCTGCGCATGCGCAGGCTGGCCACGGCGGTGTCCACATCGTCGTACTTGGCGAAGACCGGGAAACCTCGCACCGAGCCATCGGCATAGACCTCCTCCACCTCATCCGAGGTGAGCCAGCGCAGGATGTCGAAGTCGTGACCACTGAAGTCGCGGAAGAGACCGCCGGAGACGGGGATGTACGACTCATGTGGTGGCGCCGGATCATGGCCCGCCATGCGCATGCTGTACAGCGTGCCCAGCTCGCCGCTGTCGACCATACGCTTGGCTTCGAGGTAGCCGCGGTCGAAGCGGCGCTGGAAGCCCAGCTGGAAGGGCGTCCCCGCGCGCTCGACCTCCGCGGCCAGCACGATGGCGTTGGGCAGGTCGGCGGCGAGTGGCTTCTCGCAGAAGATGGGGATGCCTCGTTCCAGCCCCGCTCGCACCAGGGGCGCGTGCGCATCGGTCATGGCAGCGATGACGAGGGCATCGGCTCGTGCCAGCAGATCCCCGACCGGCAGGCTGGTCCCGCCCACCTCGGCCGCCAGGCGCGGCGCCCACGTCGGTCGCCGGGTCGGCGATGAGCAGCTCGTCGACCTCGTCGATGCCGGCCAGGACCTGCGCGTGTGCCTTGCCGATGCGCCCGGCTCCCAGGAGCCCGATCCTCACGTCTGCGCCCCTCCCTCCTGTAGCGTCAGGAGCGACGATCGCTCGGCCCCGGTCGGTGCCGCGCTGATGCTCCTGTAATCGTTTACTTCAAGGGCGTATGATGGAGACCCAAGGGGTTCCGTGTCAACCTGCAGACCTGCCGTCTTCGCCGGTCCGGCGGGACGGCTCCGCACACCGGAGGACATGTGCGCATGATGACGTCTGAGGCCGTGCCGGGTGACCTGCTTCGGCGTCCGCCGCAGACTTCAAGGGACTCCGCCGCCGTCCATCGCATCACGACTGCCGACGCCGGCTGGCGCTACGTCGGCTTCGCCGAGCATCGGCTCGCACGCGGACAGGGCTTCTCACGACCAGCGGATGACCACGAGCTCGCGCTCATCCTCCTGGAGGGCAGCGCCACGATCGTCGCCGGCGGCCGCCGTTACCCGTCGCTGGGCAGCCGTGAGACCGTCTTCGACGGGCCGCCGCCACCGGTCTTGCTGCTGGAGCCAGGCACGGCCGTCGAGGTGGAAGCGGAAGGTGACGCCACCGTCGTCGTCGCCGACGCACCTGCGGCCGACGTGCGGGTGACGCGCTTGTTCGAGGCGGCCGACATCCACGTGGAGACGCGTGGCACCGGCATCACCCAGCGGCACATCCATCACCTCTTGCCGCCCACGACGGAGGCCGGTCGCCTCATCCTCTTCGAGGTCTTCACGCCGGGGGGGAACTGGTCCAGCTATCCACCCCACAAGCACGACACCGAGGACCCGCCCACAGAGGCCTACCTCGAGGAGCTCTACTACTACCGTTTCAAGCGACCCGAGGGCTGGGGCTTCGCCCGCCTCTATACGCCCGACCGTTCTCTGGACGCCTCGTTCGCCCCCGTCGATCGTGACGTCCTGCTCGTGCCGCGGGGCTACCATCCCTTTGGCGCCCCCGCCGGCTATGACGCCTACTACCTCAACGTGATGGCTGGCCCTCATCGGGCATGGCATTTCACCCTCGACCCCGATCACGCCTGGCTGATGAACTGGGACCCGAACCTGCCCAGATAGAGAAGGAGTACTGGATGGCCCCGACGCCCACCCCGCTGCAGCGCACCGCGAGCGAGTTCCCCACCGACTACTGGAATGACAGCTGCAACGAGTCTGAGCTGGCCTACGCCATCGAGAACGGTGCGGTCGGAGCGACCAGCAATCCCACCATCGTGGGCACGGTCATGCAACAGGAATACGACATCTGGGCGCCGCGAGTCCGCCAGATCATCGCCGATAACCCAGCCTGGACCGACCAGGAGGTGACGTGGCAGGTCATCGAGGAGATGGCCATACGCGGATGGAAGATGCTGGAGCATATCTATCGCGCGGAGCATGGTCAGAAGGGGCGACTCTCGATCCAGATCAACCCCACCTTCAACCGCTCCGTCGACCAGATGGTCGAGCAGGCTCGCCATTTCGACACCCTCGCTCCCAACGTCCAGATCAAGTTCCCGGCCGTCGCTGCCGGCATCGAGGCCATGGAGCGGGTCACCGAAGAGGGCATCAGCGTCAACGCCACCGTCTCGTTCACTGTGCCGCAGGCACTGGCGGTAGGCGAGGCCATGGAGCGCGCGCTGGCCAAGCGCGAAGCTGCCGGGGAGGACACGACCTGGATGGCCCCCACCTGCACGATCATGATCGGCCGTACCGATGACTGGGTGAAAAAGTCCTGCGAGCGCGACGGCATCACGGTCGACCCGGCCGCACCCGACTGGGCCGGCGTGGCGGTCTTCAAGCGCGCTGCCGCCATCTACCAGGAGCGCGGCTATCGCACGCGCCTGCTGGCGGCGGCCTATCGGCATCATCGGCACTGGTCCGAGCTGATCGGCGGCGACGTCTCCATGACCATCCCCTTCGGCTGGCAGAAGCTTTTCAATGCGTCGGCCATCGAGGTCAAGGACCGCTGGAGCGACCCCGTCCCTGCGGTCTACGTGGCCGAGCTGATGGAACGGGTGCCGGAGTTCGTCAAGGCCTACGAGCCCGATGGCCTGCGTATCGACGAGTTCGCGGCCTACGGCGCCACGGCGCGGACCCTGCGAGCCTTCGTGGCGTCGTACTGGGATCTGGTCCGCACCATCGACGACCTGATGATCCCGAACCCGGACGTCCGGTCCTAGGCAGCGACGAGAGGAAGGGGAGGAGGCGGCATGCCGCGAACGACCGTGGCCCAGGCCATCGTGACCTGGCTGGCCAACCAGTCCGTCGAGCGTGACGGACAACGTCAGCGTTTCTTCGAGGGCGTCTTCGGCATCTTCGGCCACGGCATCGTTGCCGGCATGGGCGAAGCGCTCGAGGCAGCCCAGGACAGCGTGCGCTACTACCAGACGCGCAATGAGCAGGCCATGGTCCACACGGCCGCTGCGTTCGCCAAGCAGAGCCGCCGTCTGCGGACCTTCGCCTGCACCTCGTCGATCGGTCCCGGCGCCACCAACATGGTCACCGGCGCCGCCAACGCCACCGTCAACCGATTGCCGGTGCTGCTGCTGCCGGGCGATCGCTTCGCCACCCGCCGGGTCCGGCCCGTCCTGCAGCAGCTGGAGCGGCCCGAAGCGGGAGACCTCTCGGTCAACGACGCCTTCCGGCCGGTATCGCGCTACTTCGACCGCATCGAGCGGCCGGAGATGCTCGTCGATGCCCTGCCGGCGGCCATGCGCATCCTGACCTCGCCTGCCGAGACCGGAGCCGTCACGCTCGCGCTGCCGCAGGACGTCCAGGCGGAGGCCTGGGATTGGCCCGAGGACCTGCTGGCCCCACGCACCTGGGTCATCCCGCGCGTGCGCCCCGATGCGACGCTGCTGGCACGCGCGGTCGAGCTCATCGTGGCCGCCGAGCGGCCCATGATCGTCACCGGCGGGGGCACCATCTACAGCGCAGCCGAGGAGTCACTCGACGCCTTCGCCACGCGCTTCGGCATCCCCGTGGTGGAGACCCAGGCCGGCAAGGGTGCACTTCGCTGGGATCACGGCTTCAACCTTGGTGCCATGGGCTCGGCGGGCGGTCGAGCCGGCAACGCGATCGCGCGCGATGCTGACCTGGTCATCGCCGTCGGGACGCGCCTGTCGGACTTCCCCACCATGAGCTGGAGCTCCTGGCAGGATCCAGACGTCGGCTTCATCGCCATCAACGTGGCCGAGATGGACGCCGCCAAGGCGGCTGCGGTACCGCTCGCCGCCGACGCCCTGGTCACGCTGCAGGAGCTGCACGCCGCGCTCAACGAACGTGGCTACGCCGGCGCCGCGCCGGAGCGCCTGCAGCTCATCGAGCAGCTCCGCTCGGACTGGAACACCGAGGTCGACCGCGTACTGCACCTCGCCGCCGACACCAACGTGTCACAGCCGGAGGTCATCCGCCTGGTCAACGAGGCGGCGGCGGAGGATGGCGTCATGGTGGCCGCGGCCGGTGGCCTGCCGGGAGATCTGCACAAGACCTGGCGGGCGACGGGACCTCACAACTACCACATGGAGTATGGCTACTCGACGATGGGGTATGAGGTCGCCGGCGGCATGGGCGTGGCCATGGCCGAGCCTGCTCGACGCGTCTACGTGATGATCGGCGATGGCTCCTACCTCATGCTGGCCAACGAGATCGCGACGGCCTATCAGGAGGGCATCGCGATGACCATCGTGCTGCTCGACAACCATGGCTTCCGCTGCATCCGCAATCTCTCGGGAGCCTGCGGCGGAGACAACGCCTTCAACGACTTCCGCGTGCGCGACCAGGCCAGCGGCGGCTTCACCGGCGACGTGCTGCCCATCGACTTCGCCGCCAACGCCGCCAGCCTTGGCGCTGCCGTCCTGACAGCCGATACGCCGGCACAGCTGGAGGCGGCACTGGCTCGATCGAAGGAGATCGAAGGGCGCCCCGTCGCCATCGTGGTGGAGGTGAACCCGGAGCCGGCCGTGCCGGATTACGACAGCTGGTGGGACGTGCCGGTGGCGGAGGTGTCTACCTCGCCACGCGTTCGGGCAGCGCGCCAAGCGTACGAGGAGAACCTGGCCAGGGAGCGCTCGTTCGTGTAGGGAGGGGAACACATGAGCTCGAACGGTTCAGGCGGCGATATCAAGGTCGCCGCCGCACCGGTGTCCTGGGGCGTCTTCGAGAAGACCGAGGGCGACCCGCTGCAGCTGCAGCCCGATCAGATGCTTGACCAGATGGCGGCGGCCGGATACGCCGGCACCGAGCTGGGCCCCCCAGGCTACTTCGGCCCGGCAGAGGTGATGAAGGAACGCCTGGCCGCGCGCGGACTGTCGCTCGTGGGGGCCTTCCTTCCACTGCGCTTCAGCCGCGCCGAGCATGTCGCCGAGGACCTCGATTGGATGCGCGGCGTGCTCGACCTGCTAGCCGCGGGTCGGCCCGATGCGGTCATGCCCAAGGCGGTCCTCGCAGACGCATCCCTGGAACCGGAACGGATGCGCTGGGCAGGCCAGATCGACAGTCATCCGGAGGCGCGGCTGCCGGAGGCGCGCTTCGGTGTCCTCATCGACAACATGCAGCGAGCCGGTGAGATCTGCCGTGAGCGCGGCTTCGACCCCGTGCTCCACTTCCACGCCGGCAGCTACTGTGAGACGGCCGCCGAGATCCATCGGGTGTTCGACGCGCTCGATACCGACCTCGTGGGCATGTGCCTCGATACCGGGCACGCCCTGTTCGGCGGGGCCGATCCCCTCCAGCTGCTGGCTGACTATGGCGACTGTGTCAGGCTCGTCCACATCAAGGACTGCGACCTGGCCGTGCTGCAGGAGGTCTGCCGCTCCGGCGGTGGCCTGATGGAGGCCTGGGATCGAGGTGTCTTCTGCGAGCTCGGTCACGGGACCGCAGGCCTCGATGCCTTCCTCGGATCGCTCAAGGCCCGAGGCTACGCCGGCTGGCTGACCGTCGAGCAGGACCGCTTCCTCAAGCCTGCAGACACAGCCGAGGCGCTGCTGGCGCTGCATACGCGCAACCGGGAGTGGCTGACGGCGCGCGGCTTCTAGCGCACACTCGCGAGCGCTGGGAACGGCCCCCGGGTTACATCCCGGGGGCCGTTCGTTCGTGCTGACCCAAGCGGGGCCGGCGAGCTATCCGGTAAGGCCGGCGAGGAACTCGGCGGCGACATCGTCGATGGACTCCTGGTCCACCGCGACCCGCACGCCAAGCTCGGTCAGGACATCGGTCGTCACCGCCGCGCTGATGGGGTCAAGGATGGCGGCCACGGCGTCCGCGCCACCGTCGACCTGGGCGAGAAAGTCGTTGCGCACGACCGGTGCCAGGTTCTCGGCTGGCTGCGTATCGAGGTCGTCCTCCAGCACCACCCAGCCATTCTGGGCGATGGCCGGCTGCGTCGAGCACAGCCAGGCCACGTCGATGGCATTGCCCTCGAGGGCGCCCGCCATCGGCGCGTCGCAGGCGGGCAGCAGCTCCAGCTGGGCCGGCGGCCAAGCGATGCCGTAGGCGTCTTCGAGCGCGCCGCGACACAGGGCATTGACCTCGCACTCGGGCGGCAGCCCGAAGGTCAGCTGGTCGGCAACGGCCACCAGGTCGCTGATGCTGGCCAGGCCTAGCTCCTGGGCGGTATCGGGTCGGACCACCGCCGCGTTGGTGTCTTCCCCGGCGGTGATGGCCAGCACGGTAGCCTCGACGCCGGCGATGTCGAGTGCCGACTGCAGGTTGCTGCGGTTGGTCTCGCCGTCCCCGGTCACCTCGATGGCGGCCAGGTCAGCGTTCTCGCTGCCGACGGTGTAGAAGCCCAGCCCGGAACCGACGTACTCGGGAACGAGGTCGATCTGGCCGGATTCGAACGCCTCGACGCGTGCCGGACGGGCGCCGATGGCGAACTGGCGCTCGACGCCGAAGCCCTCGGCCTCGAGTGCCTGCGCGTAGATCTCCGCCATCAACTGCGATTCATAGAAGCCGTCGGAGCCGATACGAACCGTCGGCTGGTCCTGTGCGTTCACGATGGCGCCCCCACCCGCCGTCCCGACGATCGCGATCGACGCCAGGAGCGACGCCCCGAGGGCGAATCTGCGGCGATTCCGCATGGGTACCTCCCTTGTGGATCGATGACCGGACGCTCTTTCGGCGACTGCGGTCCCTCTAACCCTAGCCCAAGCACTCGACATTCGACATGAGCCGCCTTACAGCGCGAACACGGCGACGGACGGCGGTGTCAGGCAGCCTCGATGGCACTCCCCGTGCCCGGATCGGTGGCCACCCGCACGCCCCGCGGAGTCAGGCGACGCTGCAGCCATGTGAGGAGCACGTCGGTGCCGATGGCCAGGATCGCCACGAGCAGCACCCCCGAGTAGAGCATGCCGTCGTCGCGGCGTGCGATGCCATCGATGATGAATCGCCCCAGGCCGCCCCCGGCGAGGTAGGCGCCGATGGTGGCCGTGGCGATGACTTGCAGCAAGGCCACGCGGAACCCGCCGACCAGCACGGGCAGTGCCAGCGGCAGCTCGACTCCGGTCAGGATCTGGGTTTCGGTCAGGCCCATGCCACGTGACGACTCGGTCAGGTCACGATCCACCTCCTGCAACCCCGCATAGGCCGCCACCAGGATGGGCGGGATGGCCAGCAGGACCATGGCCAGGAAGATGGGGAAGAAGCGCAACCCCAACCGGGGGTCGTAGCCGAGGACAGGAGCCAGCCCGAGCATCACGGGCAGCAGCATCACCATCACCGCGTAGGAAGGCACGGCACGCCCGATGTTGGCGATGTTGATCCCCAGCAGCTGCAGACGGCCGGTATGGCCGATGTAGAGGCCCAGCGGCAGTGCGATCGCCGAGGCGATGACCACCGCCAGGAGGGCGATGAGGATGTGCTCCAGCAGCCGGTTGGGGATACCCGCCTCGCCTTGCCAGCTGGTGGCGTCGGTCAGGAAGGTCAGCAGCTGCTCCATGTCTCAGCCCTCCCCAGCAGAGCGCGCACGCACCCAGGGCGTCAGGAAGCGCTGGAGGCCGACGAGCGCGCCGTCGACCATGAAGGCCAGGATGACGGAACCGATGGCACCGAGGTAGATCTTGGTGTCGAAATCGGTCTGGAGTCCCTCGGTGATGAACTGCCCCAGGCCGCCGAAGCGATTGCCGCCGATGATCGCCGCCACCGTCACCAGCCCGATCGTGGTGACCGCTGCCACCCGCACCCCGGCCATGATCAGCGGCACTGCCAGCGGCAGCTGCACATGCCACAGGCGGGACATCGCCGTATAGCCCATGGCGTCCGCGGCCTCGGTGACCTCCCGTGGCACGGAGCGCAGGCCCGCCACCGTGTTGACATACAGGATCAGCAGCGTGTACGTGGTCAACGGGATGATCGCCGTCATGAGTGAAAGTCCCGTGATGGGGATGAGCACGGCGAACGCCGCCAGGCTGGGGATCGTGTAGAGGAGACCGGTGACGGCCGTGACCGGACCGACCGTACCCGGACGCCGGAGGGCCAGCACCGCCAGGGCGAACGCGATGACGAAGCCCGCCACCATCGGGATGAAGAGCAGCTGCAAGTGCTGCCACGTCTTCTCGGCTACATCATCGAGGTGACTGGCGATCCAGTCCCAGCGGATCTCGATCACGGCTGCCCCGTGGGCACCTCGTCGTGCTCGTCCGCATCCACCACGATGGCCTCGGCAACGGCCTCGGCGATGTCCTCCGGAACCTCGCGCGAGCGGTCGTCCTGCATCCAGTCCATCACTGCTGTCAGGGTCAGCAGACCCAGCACGCGCCCGTCCCTGTCGACGACGACACCGATGCCGACCTCCTCGTCGAGCAGTCGCGAGGTCGCGTCCTTGAGCGTGTCTCGTCGGTCGAGGATGGGCGACATCGGGTCGGCGGCCTCTTCACTGATCTGCCCCGTGGCGGGCAGGTCGGCAACCTCCACCCATCCCAGCGGTCGCTCCAGCTCATCGGCCAGCAACATGAAGCGCAGGTCCTCGGCGCTGGCGCGCTGGCGCAGCGACTCCACGCTCTCACCCGGCCGTGCCAGCGGCGCTGGTTCGAGCGCGACATCGCCAACGCGGTAGAGCGAGAGGCGCTTCAGCCCGCGATCGGAGCCGACGAAGCGAGCCACGTAGTCCGAAGCCGGATCGGCCAGCAGCTCCGCAGGGGCGCCGATCTGGGCGATCTTGCCGCCCTGCTGCATGACCACGACCAGGTCGCCCATCTTGATGGCCTCGTCGATGTCATGTGTGACGAAGAGGATGGTCTTGGCCATGTCCTCCTGCAGTCGCAGGAATTCGTTCTGTAATCGCTCGCGAACGATCGGGTCGACGGCGCCGAAGGGTTCGTCCATGAGCATCACCGGCGGGTCAGCCGCCAGCGCGCGGGCAACCCCCACCCGCTGTCGCTCCCCGCCCGACAGCTGGCTCGGGTAGCGCTCCCCGTACTTGGCCGGCTCCAACCCCACCAGCGCCAGCAGCTCTCGGGAACGCGACGTCTGGCGTTCTCCCGACCAGCCCAGCAGGCGCGGGACCGTGGCGACATTCTGGGCGATGGTCTGATGCGGGAAGAGGCCCACCTGCTGGATGACGTAGCCGATGCCACGGCGCAGGTCGGTAACGTCCGACGCCGTGATGTCCACACCGTCGATGAGGATGCGCCCGGCACTGGGTTCGATCAGTCGATTGACCATCTTGAGCGTGGTGGTCTTGCCGCAACCGGACGGCCCCACGAGCACGCAGATGCGCCCGGCCGGGACCGTCAACGAGAGATCTTCCACCGCCCCGCCGGCGCCGCGCTTGCGCGCCTCCGCATCGTAGTGCTTGCTGACGTGCTCGAACTCGATGGTCGCGCCCGGCGCTGTCGCTTGCGCACGTCTTGCGTCACCCATGGGGCGCGACACTAGCGCATGCACGCGGCCGCGTGTCAGGCCCCGGCAGAGGCGAGCTTCCGGCGCAGGCGTGGAACCCGCCGGGCGAGGTCGCGTTCCACAAGCCGGTCCCGATGGCCAAACAGTCGACGGCGCTCAGCCATCGCTCGTGCGCGGTCGGTCGCCTGCAGCGCCGCCCGCAGGTCGTGGCCATCGTGCTCGCGATGCTTGGCCACGTGCAGCCAGGCCCAGGCAGCATGACGACCACCCTCGAGCGCGATGGCATGCCAGGCACCCTCGGCTTCCGCGCGACGGCCCATACGCGTCAGGGTCCGGGCACGATCGATGGCGATGCCTTCATACCGCTGCGTCTCCCAGGGCTCCAGCAGACGCTCCATGGCAGCATCGAAGCAGGCCAGGGCCTCTGCATGCCGGTGCTTCCGCGCGAATGCACGGCCGAGACCACCCAGGTCTCCCGCATGCACGGCAGGAGATGCCCGACCGACGCGACCGACGGGTGCCAGCTCCTGTGCCAGGACGCGCAAGATCAGGGCCATCGACACCACGTCCTGTCGGTTGTGCTCGAGGACCTCACGCAGTAGCCCCCCATGCCCGGAGCGCAGATAGTCGAGATAGCGGCCGGGCACCATGCCGCCAGGCAGGTCGTGCTCGCGACGTACGCCGCAGATGCCCGCCTCGACGCTGGCCAGGCGTGCATCCGGGAGACGGTGCTTCCACAGCGCTCGCGCCAGCGGAAGCAGGTCGAGGTGCTGGGCATACAGCGGTGGACGACGTCCGTGGAGCCGATAGCGCGTCACCAGCAGTGGCCAGTCGAAGGCGCGCCCGTTGTAGGTGACCAGGCAGCCGTCCGGCGGGATGAGGGCTTCGATGGCGTCAAGGTAGCCCTGCTCGTCCGACTGCTCCGGCAGCAACAGCTGCCGCGTGACGAAGTCGCCGCCGTCCCAGGTGCCGATGCCGACCAGGAAGGGCAAGGTGCCGGTACCACTGCCGAGGCCGGTCGTCTCGGTGTCGACAAGCACGAACGGGCGGCCTGGGTCTACCGGCTCAGGCAGCCAGGCGAGCGCGTCAAGATCCGGCGCGATCGGCTCCCGCCATTCGACCAGCACGATGGGCTGCTGCGTCGTCTGCAGCACGGCTCCACCGACGTCCGCGGCGAGAGCCTCGGCACGGCCCGCTCGTGGTGGCGGGATCGCCGGTCGCCGTATCTCGCCTGCATCGCGCACGCGCGCATCGCGCAATCGATCCAGGCGCGAGCGCCGCAGGCGGCCCACCCCGATGGCATCCATACCCTCCAGCGTCGGCTCCGGTCCTGCCAGCTCAGCCGTCACGCGGCCGCCTCGACTCGGCGGCCGGGGGTCGCCACACTGGCTTCGCCGACCATCAGCTGCAGCAGGCGCGTGGACAGACCGCGCCCGTCGAGGCGGCTCTCTCCGCGCGGGCCCACACATGCCGGGCAGCCGACCTGGCAATCACAGCCACGGACCAGTTCGAGGGCTCCGCACACGAGCTCGTCGGTGCGGTCGAAGAGGCGCGCAGACATGCCAACTCCACCGGGCGCGGCCTCCCACAGGTAGATGACCGGGCGCTCGGCGTGCGGTGACTGCACCTGCGCCACCATGCCCAGGTCGTGCGGGTCGGCCATGAGCAGCACGCTGGCCACGGTCTGCATCGCGCGGCCGGCACCGACCAGCGCGGCATCGAGCTCGTCGCGCCGCCAACCGGCAACCACATCGCGATCAAGGGCGACCCACCAGGCGGTGGTGTGGAGCTCCATCTCCGGCAGGTGGATCTTGCCCCAGCCCACGTTCTCGTGCGTGTCCAGCTTCAACTTCTTGAAGATGGTCGCGATGCTGCTGATCATCACCTCGCCGTGTTGGCGACTGCCGGCGGCGCGCGGCGCCTGGGCGAACACCTCCAGTGGCTTCAGCGTCACAGCCAGCTCGGCCTGGGTGTAGTAATCAGTGTCGACCGGCCGCACGAGGGCCTTCCGCTCCTCCCAGTCCAGCTCATCCACGTGGTACTGCTGTGAGTCGTGCAGGTAGATGGCCTTCTCGTGCACCAGCACGCGCGCTGCGAAGAGGTCCACCTCGCCCAAGACGCGCGGGCGCTCGGGTCCGGTGTCGATGATGAGCACGTTCTCGGGCGCGCCCAGGCGTAGGTTGATCTCCGAGGCGGGGAAGTTCTCACTGGCCCAATACCAGCGGCCGTCGCCGGCGAGACGAACGTGGCCCTCCTCGCCCAGGAACGCCAGCAGGTCGTCGGCCGGAGCTGTGCCGAAGTGCTCTCCAGGCGCGAACGGCAGCTCGAACGCCGCGGCCCGCAGGTGTGCCAACAGCACATGCACGTTCTCAGGGTCCAGGCGCGCTTCCTCCGGGGTCGCCTCGAAAAGGTAGTGAGGATGCGTGGCCACATAGCGGTCGAGCGCACCCGCACCGGCGACCAGGATGGAGACGCTGGTCTCGGCGCGGCGGCCGGAACGACCCATCTGCTGCCAGGTGCCGGCGATGGTGCCGGGGTAGCCCGCCAGGATGGACGCATCGAGGGCGCCGATATCGATACCCAGCTCCAGGGCATTGGTAGCCACCACTCCCAGCACGTCACCGTTTCGCAGGCCGGTCTCGATGGCTCTCCGCTCGCTGGGCAGATAGCCGCTGCGGTACCCACGGATGCGTTCGATGGGTCCGCGGCCCTCGCGCAAGGCTTCGCGCAATGACGCCAGCATGAGCTCCACGGCCACGCGCGCCCGGCCGAAGACGATGGTCTGGCGACCGGCTCGCAGGAAGGCGAGTGCGGCGCGATAGGAGAGCCAATGCGGCCCGGGCCTCACGCCGGTGCGCTGGTCGAGCGGAGGAGGATCCAGGATCACCACGTGCCGCTCGCCCTGGGGTGCGCCGCTCCTGTCGATGACGCGGAAGGAGCGGCCAGTGAGCGTCTCGGCCAGCTCGGCAGGATTACCCACGGTGGCGGATGAGCACACGATGAGCGGCCGCGAGCCGTAGTGCGCACAGATGCGCAACAGCCGACGCAGCACGTTGGCGACGTGGCTGCCGAAGATGCCACGATAGGTGTGGGCCTCGTCGATGACGATGAAGCGCAGCTGCTCGAAGAGCTGGAACCACTTGGTGTGATGCGGCAGCACGGCGGTGCTGAGCATGTCCGGATTGGTCACGACGACCTGGCCGGCCTCGCGCACGACCGCCCGGATGGGGGCGGGTGTGTCGCCGTCGTATACGGCCGCCGACAGGTCCATCTCCGCCAGTCGCGCCAGGTCGCGGAATTCTGCCAGCTGGTCCTGGCTGAGCGCCTTGGTGGGAAACAGGTAGAGCGCACGCGCGGCCGGATCCTGGCTGATCGCCTGCAGCACCGGCAGGTTGTAGCAGAGCGACTTGCCCGACGCGGTGGGGGTGACGATGGTGATGTCCTGCCCGTCGCGCAGCGCGTCAAGGGCCTCCCGCTGGTGGCTGTAGAGCGCAGTGATACCGCGGCGGTCGAGCGCCCGTGCCAGGCGCGGGTCGAGCCACTCGGGGAGGGGCGCGAACACCGCCTCCCTCGCAGGTAGCAGGCGCCTGTCAGCGACGGCTTCGGCTACACCCGGCTCGGCCAGGAAACGTTCAAGCGCGTCGAGCGCCGAGAGTGGCTGATGGAGTCTCATCGCGACGACCTCGAGTAAAACGACCATCCGTTCGGTTTGACGCCAGTCTAGCAGGCCGCTCGCGTTTGACACGGGACCGCGCCGCTCCGTACGCTCGCAGCCATGTCGTCACTCCGGTATGGCCTGCTCCGGGGCCGCCGCGCCGCCGCGCTCGTCTTCGGCCTCTTCGTCGTGGCCGGCCTGGTGCTGGTCTTCGCCGGAACCCTGACGCGTTCGACCGATATCGAGGCAGAGGCGGCACGCCTGCGAGCGGAGATCGCCGCGCTCGAGGCCGACTACTCGGCCGGCGGGCGGGCGCTGGCCATCTACCGCACGGATGCGTTCGCGACCTGGCACGCGCGCTCGCTGGGGCTCGGAGGGAAGGGTGAGAAGCGCATCATGCTGCCTGACGATGCGCCTTCCCCGCCACCCATCGTGCCCCTGGGCGCCGACGCCGGTGAGCGTCAGGCGATGGCGCCGATCGATGCCTGGCTCGACCTGCTCTTCGGTGCCTAGAGCGCCTCGCGAGCAGGAGGAGTCGTCAGCGGCAGATCGCGTCGGGCCCGGAGGTCGAAGTAGAGGACGGCCGTCAGCACCGGCAGGACCGCCGCCAGCAAGACCGTTCCCAGCGCCAGCGTGATGCTCTGCGCCACCAGCTCATCGAGCCCCAGGCTCGGGGCCAGCACGCCGATGATGAGCACGCCCAGGAGCTGCGAGATGAATGCGGCTATGAGCGCTGTGGCCACCGCACCGAAGGCGACGATGAAGAAGATGCGCCACACGTTGTCTGCGCTCAGGAACCAGCTGCGCGCGAGCGCCTGGCGCGCTCCCAGGCCCTCGACGACGATGGCCGGGAAGGCCGGGGCCCAGCGCATGCTGAGGTAGAGCACGGCGACCACCAGCGATACCACCACGATGAGCGCAAGGAAGGCACCCGGACCCCCGGCGCCCCCGGTGCCTGCCGGCAGCCACGAGAGAGCGAGCAGTATCACCACCCCCGCGGCCAGCGCGAGGGCGAGGATGATGAGGCTGGTGACGAGGATGAAGGCCAGCAGGCTGGGTGCGCGTCGAAGGCACGCCACCAGCGCCTCACCCAGCTCGATTCGCCGCGAGCGATAGTCGGCGGCGACGACCGCGCTGTAGCCGAGGGCTCCGATGCTCGCCAGCAGCCCGGCCACGATGGCAGCGAGGACGTAGCCGGCGAGGGCTCCGAGGATGCGGGGCAGCTCCTCCTCGGTGATGACCGCGGTCTCTTCGATGATGCCGTCGCGGATGCCCGGGAAGATGCTTTCGGCAACCTCATTCACGCGGATGCCGGTCGCTGCCGTCAGCAGCGCGCCGGGCCCGGCGAAGAGCAGCGAGAGCAGCAGCAGCAGTGCCCAGTGTCGGCGCAGGATGCGCACAGCCACCTCGATGACCGTCCCAAGACGCATGGGCTGCGGACCCTGCGGGGGCTGTTCGGAGTGCTGGCCACCCTCCCAGTCGGGGCCCTCGTGCATGGGCAGGCTGCTATTCCTGCGGCGGCATATCGCCCAGCAGCGACTCGCGCCAGGACTGGGGCAGATGGCGCAACACCTGGTAGCCCACCGTCAAGGCCACCGCGATGAGCGAGATCAGCAGCGTCAGCAACAGGTCCAGGCGGGCGCGGAATCGCACGCGCAGCAGGGCGGCGCTGGGCGTCATCAGTTCGCCGAGAGCGGCTGTCATCGCTCGTAGTCCGTTCATACCCTGCGAGTGTGCCACGCCGGAGCCGGGCGGGCAGCCGTGGCGTGCATCGGGAGCACGCTCGCATGAAGAACCCCCCGGTGCGTCAGCCGCAGGCCGGGGGGTGACTGGCGTCGAGTTTGGTGGCTGGGGGCAGATTCGAACTGCCGACCTAACGATTATGAGCCGTTTGCTCTGCCGCTGAGCTACCCAGCCGTGTCCACGAACGCCGACATAGTAGCCGAAACCCGATGGCCGGGACTTCCGGGTCGTGGCCACCTGAGCCTCGATGTCATCTCATCGAGATGGGCGTTTCAGACGTCGGCCCTATAATCATGGCTCCCGACCGGGTGATCCGGGCGGCCCCACTCAGAGGCAGGTTTCTCCTTGAACAGTCGATTCATGCGCAACGGGCTCGTCACCCTGGTACTGGTCGTCGGTACGGCTGCGCTGCTCTATCTCTTCCTTTTCAACGACACCGAACCGGAGTCGATCCCCTACAGCGGCTCGCCGGAGGCCTTCCTGGACCTCGTCGATCGGGGCGAGGTCGCCTCCGTGATGACGCGCGGAGAGGCGCTGCAGATCACGCTCACCGAGAAGGACGAGAGCGGTGAGAACATGGTCGTGGAGTCGTGGATCCCGGCGCAGTTCACCACCACCGTGCAGGCCGACATCGAGGCCACCTGTGCCGCCAGCAGCAGCTGTGAGCGCGTCGTCTTCGAGGGTGAGCCCGCCGACGACGGCAACGCCTTCTTCGGGCTGTTGCTGTCGATGCTCTTCCCCATCCTGCTGATCGGTGTCTTCCTCTGGTTCATGTTCCGCCAGGCTCAGGGCAGCAACAACCAGGCCATGAGCTTCGGGCGCAGTCGCGCCCGCATGTTCGTCGGTAGCAAGACCGTCGTCACCTTCAGCGACGTGGCCGGTGTGGACGAGGCCAAGACCGAGCTGCAGGAAGTCGTCGAGTTCCTGAAGTACCCCGAGAAGTTCAACTCGCTGGGCGCGCGCATCCCGCGCGGTGTCCTGCTGGTGGGCCCGCCAGGCACGGGCAAGACCCTGCTGGCGCGAGCGGTCGCCGGCGAGGCCGGGGTGCCCTTCTTCAGCATCTCCGGTTCCGAGTTCGTGGAGATGTTCGTCGGTGTCGGTGCCAGCCGCGTGCGCGACCTCTTCGACCAGGCCAAGCGCAACAGTCCCTGCATCGTCTTCGTCGACGAGATCGACGCCGTCGGGCGCCAGCGTGGCGCCGGCCTGGGTGGCTCACACGACGAGCGCGAGCAGACGCTCAACCAGATCCTCGTCGAGATGGACGGCTTTGACACCAACACCAACGTCATCGTGGTCGCGGCCACCAACCGTCCCGACGTCCTGGACCCGGCACTGCTGCGCCCCGGCCGCTTCGACCGCCAGGTGATCCTCGACCGGCCCGACATGAAGGGCCGCCTCGAGATCCTCTCCGTCCACGTCAAGGGCAAGCCGCTGGACAAGGACATCGACCTGCCCAGCGTGGCCAAGCAGTCACCGGGCTTCTCCGGCGCGGACCTTGCCAACCTCGTCAACGAAGCCGCCATCCTCGCCGCGCGACGCAACCGCAAGACCATCAGCACGCCTGAGTTCAACGAGGCGCTGGAGCGCGTGGTGGCCGGCCCGGAGCGCAAGAGCCGCATCATCAGCGACGAAGAGAAGGCCATCATCGCCTACCACGAGGGCGGACACGCCATGGTGCAGCGTGTGCTGCCCAAGTGCGACCCGGTCGTGAAGGTGAGTATCATCAGCCGCGGCATGGCCCTCGGCTACACCATGGGCCTGCCCATGGAGGACCGCTACCTGCAGTCGAAGTCCGAGTTCGAGGACAAGATCGCGGGCATGCTCGGCGGCACCGTGGCCGAACGGCTGATGTTCGGCGACATCACCACCGGTGCCTCGAACGATATCGAGAAGGCGACCTCGCTGGCGCGTCGCATGGTCACCGAGTTCGGCATGAGCGAGAAGCTCGGGCCGATGGCGTGGGGCAAGCATGAGGAGATGGTCTTCCTCGGTCGTCAGATGGGCGAGCAACGCAACTACTCCGACGATGTGGCCAAGATGATCGACGTCGAGGTCCGCGCCATCATCGATCACGCCTACGAGCGAGCGACGGAGGTCCTCACCACCCACCAGGATCGCCTTACCGAGCTGGCCGAGGCACTGGTGGCCAAGGAGACCATCGAAGCCGCCGACTTCGAGGCCATGTTCGCCGACCTGCCCGATCCGCGGAAGGATCCGGGTGGCTCGCCGACGCCCAAGCTGGCCACGCCGCTGGCCGGCCTCAGCAAGCCCAAGGAAGAGCCCCCGGCACCGACGACCGGGAGCCCTGAGCCGGCACCTCAGCCGGCGTAGGACCAGCCCGCTGCCATGAGCGCTGCAGGGGAGGGTCGCCTGAACACGCCCATCGACTCCGTCGACGCCTTCTTGGACGACACCGCCGCGGAGCGGCTGGAGGAGCTCAAGGAGTTCGTTCGCATCCCCACCATCGGGGTGCTGCCTGAACATGCCGCGGACGTCCGCGCCGGAGCCGAATGGATCGCCGCGCGGATGAGAGAGATGGGCCTGGAGCACGTGGATGTGTCGAGTACCGCGGGCCACCCGGTCGTGTATGCCGACTGGCTGCACGCGCCCGGCGCGCCGACGGTGGTGGTCTATGCCCACTACGACGTGCAGCCGGTCGATCCGCTCGAGCTGTGGGTCCGGCCCCCCTTCGAGCCGCGCGTGGAGAACGGCCGCATCTACGGCCGTGGTGTGGCTGACGACAAGGGCCAGGTCCACCTGCACCTCTGGGCCGCGAGGGCATGGCTGGAGACGCAGGGGCGCCTGCCGCTCAACGTGCGCTACGTGATCGAGGGCGAGGAGGAAGCCGGCTCGCCGCACTTCGAAGCCTGGCTGCAGGCCAACACCGACCGTCTGGCGGGGGACATCGTGGTCGTCACCGACACCGGCTTCTACGAGGACAACCATCCGGCCTTGACGGTGTCGCTGAGAGGCAACATGTATTTCCAGCTGGATGTGACCGGGCCCAGCCAGGATCTCCACTCGGGCGGCTTCGGTGGCATGGTGCAGAACCCCGCCAATGCCCTCGTGCAGATCCTCTCGAGCCTGCGCGACGACGCCGGCCGCGTGACCATCCCGGACTTCTACGCCGAGGCGCCGACACTATCGCCGACTGAACGTGAGGAGTTCGCACGCCTTCCGTTCGACGAGACCGCCTTCGCCGCAGGCATCGGCGTGCCCGAGCTCTTCGGAGAGCCGGGATACAGCCCGCTGGAGCGGAAGGGCATGCGTCCCACCCTGGACGTCTGCGGCATGTGGGCCGGCTTCAGCGGTGAGGGCAGCAAGACCATCATCCCGGCACATGCGCACGCCAAGGTGTCATGCAGATTGGCGCGCGGCATGGACCCCAACAAGACGTTCCAGCGGGTGCGCGACGCGGTCATGGCCGTGGACGTGCCCGGTGTTCGCGTCGACATCACCCAGCTCGACGAGATGTGGCCCTTCGTGGTCAGCCCCGAGCACCCGGCCGCCCGCACAGCCGCCGATTGTCTCGAGGAGGTCTTCGGCGAGGCACCCTACTTCGTCTATGAAGGCGGCTCGATCGGCGCCGTCGCCAGCTTCGACCGGGTGCTTCGCCTGCCTGTCGTGCTGCTGGGGTTCACCAACCCTGACGACCAGGCCCATTCGCCCAACGAATCGCTCGTCCTGGCCAACTACGAGGGCGGCGTGCGCACCATCGCTCGCTACTGGCAGGCTCTGGCGCAGAGCAGCGCGCGGTAGTACTGGTGGCTGCCCGGGACTAGGAGGGTTGGGTCGCCCTTGACAGGGCGACGAGGTTGCTAGCATCCACCGGGTGGAAGCCTGTCGCAAGGAGTCTAAGAGGCCTCGGTCTCGCCTGCTGCTATGACACCCCCTGACGCCCCCGATCCCCGCGTCGGCCCGCCGGCCGGCCCCAACGCCCCTGGCCCCGCCGGCCCGGGCGCGCCCACCGCGGCCGCGGCGCCGCCGGCCGCGCCCACCCTTGCCCCTCGTCCAGCGCCGGTCGGCCCGCCGCCCACGTGGCCGGGTCAGCCCGTGCCCACGTCACAGCAGATCGGGCTCGACCCACGCCTGGCGCAGCCGACTCTCGCGCCGCAGCAGCCGAGTGCCATCACGCACACCGACGAGACCATCGGTGGCAAGACCTGGAAGTACGACTCGGGCATCGGCAACATCGAGCCCCGCAGCGCCACACACGTGCTGACGACCCTGGCCGGCAAGGTGGCGCAAGGTGACGTCACCCAGTATCAGCCGGTGCCACTCGGATTCACGCCCCTGGACAAGTCCATCGGCGGCGGCATCCGCGCTGGTGAGATGCTCCTCATCGGCGGCGCCCAGGGCACCGGCAAGACCACGATGGCGCTGCAGATGGCACGCAACATCGTCATGAGCGGCCTCGCCAGCGTGCTCTACATCTGCTTCGAGCACGACGAGGAGTACCTGCTCAACCGTCTCATCGCGCAGGAGTCCGTGCTGCCCAGCATGCCCAGCCGCAGCGGTGGCATCAAGCTCGTCGACGTGCGCCAGGAGATCCTGGGCACGTGGATGGCGACCGGCGGCCAGAACGCCGACCTCGGCGCCAACCCCCGCCTGCGCCCCGCGCTGGAGCGTATCAACCGCTACGGACCCAACCTGTACCTGCTGCGTGGGTCGCAGACCACCAGCACCGTCGAGAACATGGCTGCCCTCGTCGAGAAGTACAAGGAGCTCGCCGGCGACCAGCGCCTGGTGGTCTTCATCGACTACATGCAGAAGGTGCCGGTGCACCCCGAGCCGGCTAACGAGGCCGAGAAGGTCACCGCCGTGGTGCAGGGCCTCAAGGACCTGGCGCTGAACTACGAGGTCCCGCTCGATCTCCATCGTGGCCGCCGACAAGGAAGGCCTCAAGGCCTCGCGCCTGCGCAACCACCACCTGCGTGGCTCGTCGGCGATCAACTACGAGGCGGACATCATCGTCATCCTCAACGAGAAGTACCAGATCGTGGCCAAGGTGAACATCGAGTTCAACCCGTACCAGGCGCAGCGCTTCCGGGACTGGGTCGTGCTGACCATCGAGAAGAACCGTGGCGGCACCAACGCGATCGACCTCGAGTATCAGAAGTACTTCGAGTACTCCTGCTTCGACCCCAACGGCCGCACGGTCATGGAGAAGCTCATCGAGGAGCGGCTCTACAACGACTGACGGTGGAGCCACGGCACCGCGGCTAGACTTCACAGGGTGAAGCTCAACACCACCCCCACGGCCGTGCTGCTCGACGTCGGCGACACCATGGCCAAGGCCAACCCGTCCTGGCGCGACGTCTACGCCACCGTCTTCGGCGCCCACGGCATCGATGCCACCGCCGACGCCTTCGAAGCCGCCTTCCGGGAAGCGTGGCGAGCGTGGGCGCACGAGGGCCCCTTCGAGGCCACCGAGGAGGCGTCCTTCCGCCGCCTGATGGAGCTCGACCAACTGGTCTTCGACCGGCTCGGCTACCCCAACCTGCCGGAGTCCTTCTTCCGCGACGTGGACCGTGCCTTTCGGCAGCGTTCGGCTTTCCATGTCTTTCCCGATGTCATCCCCGCGCTGGACGCCATGCAGGCGGCCGGGCTGCGCCTGGCGGTGGTCAGCAACTGGGGCTGGTACGCGCCGGAGCTGCTGCAGACGCTGGAGCTGGCGCGCCATTTCGAGGTCATGAGCATCAGCGCGCGGGTCGGCTACCAGAAGCCGCACCACGCCATCTTCACGCACGCGCTGGAGCTGCTGGGCATAGCTCCCAGCGAGGCCATCCACGTGGGCGACGATCCAGATGCCGACGTCATCGGCGCCCGGCGCGCCGGCATCGAACCGGTCCTCATCGATCGGCGAGACCGCCACGACACGCCCATCGGCAGCCGGGACCGAGGCAGGCGACGTGACCACGATCGCCCATCTCGGGGAGCTGCTGGACCTGCTCGGCATCGAGCAGCCCGAGGCTCTCGCCAGGACGGACGCCTGAAGCGGCCGGCGACATCGCCGGCCTGGCGACTATTCATCGCCCACCCCGTTCCCGCGGTCGCGCGTGAGGGGCTCGCGGCAGCGCTGGCGACGTATCGCAGGCAGGCGCCTCACGTGCGCTGGACCCGGCCTGAGTCCTGGCACCTGACGCTGCTGTTCCTGGGTTCGGTCGCGCCCGACCGGGTAGACGCCCTGGGGGCACTCATCGAGTCCGTGGCCAGCGGTTGCCGGCCGTATCGAGTGCGGGTCGATGTCGGCGGCGGCCGAAGCAGCCGCGATGGAGGTGTTGGCTGGCTCGCTCTGAGCCACGGCGCCGATACCCTCATCAAGCTGGCTCAAGGGCTCGCCGACGCCTGCCCCCCGATGGTCGGTGGTCCTCCTCCGCGCCGCACACCCTCAGCTCACCTGACGCTCGCGCGCAAGGCCGACCGGAGCACCATCGACGCCCTGCGCAGCCAGGCCCTGGGCCCCCTCGGCGTGGAGTGGGAGGTCGACCGCGTGGAGCTCATCCGCAGTCACCTGGGTCCCGATGGCGCTCGCTACGAGACAGTGCGACAGGTGGCGTTGTAGGCTCCGGGCAGTCACGCCCGACCCGACCGCGGGTCGCCACCGGGATGTCCCCACCGAGGAGAAGAGCCATGGCGCTGCAGCAGACCAAGTTCATCCTGCCCGAGGACCGCATCCCGCGTGCCTGGTACAACATCAACGCGGACCTGCCGGTGCCGCTTTCGCCGCCCCTGCATCCGGTCACCAAGCAGCCGGTCGGACCGGACGATCTGCTGCCGCTCTTCCCCATGGCGCTGATCGGCCAGGAGATGAGCGCCGAGCGCGAGATCGAGATCCCGGAGCCGGTGCGCCAGGCCTACGCCATGTACCGGCCCTCGCCGCTGTACCGAGCCCACCGCCTTGAGCAGGCGCTGGGGACGACGGCCAAGATCTTCTACAAGTACGAAGGCAACAGCCCCTCGGGCAGCCACAAGCCCAACACCGCCATCCCGCAGGCCTACTACAACAAGGCCGAGGGCGTCACCCGTCTGACCACGGAGACCGGCGCCGGGCAGTGGGGCTCCGCGCTGGCGTTGGCAGGCTCCATCTTCGGGCTCGAGGTCATGGTCTACATGGTGCGAGCCTCGTACGACGCCAAGCCCGGTCGCCGCAATCTCATGAAGATGTACGGCGGCGATGTCGTCGCCAGCCCCAGCGATCGCACCAACTACGGTCGCTCTGTCCTGGCCGAGATGCCCGACACTCCCGGCTCGCTCGGCATCGCCATCAGCGAGGCCGTCGAAGACGCCGCGACGCGTGACGACTCGCGCTACGCGCTGGGTTCCGTGCTCAACCACGTGCTGCTGCATCAGACGGTCATCGGCCAGGAGGCCATGGAGCAGATGGAGATGGCCGGCGAGAAGCCGGACATCATCGTGGCCTGCACCGGCGGTGGCTCCAACTTCGCCGGCCTGACCTTCCCCTTCATCGGCCAGATGCTGCGGGGCGAGGCCGACTACCAGGTCATCGCCGCCGAGCCGGCAGCCGCTCCCAGCCTCACTCGCGGCATCTACGCCTACGACTACGGCGACACCGGCAAGATGGCCCCGATCGTCAAGATGCACACGCTGGGCCACGACTTCGTGCCCGATCCCATCCACGCCGGCGGTCTGCGCTATCACGGCATGGCGCCGCAGGTGAGCCTGCTCAAGGACCAGGGCATCATCGAGGCCCGCGCCGTGGTGCAGTCGAGCAGACCTTCGATGCCGGCCGTCTCTTCACGCAGGCGGAGCTGGCATCCTGCCCGCGCCGGAGCCGACACACGCCATCAGCGTCGTCATCGACGAGGCCAACAAGGCCACGGCGGCCGGCACGAGCCCGACCATCCTCTTCAACCTCTGCGGCCACGGACACTTCGACGCGGCCTCATACACGCGCTACCTCGAGGGCGAGCTGGAGGACTTCGAGCTGCCGCAGGAGAAGATCGAGCACGCCCTCGAGACCGTGCCCTCCGTGTAGGCAGGTCTGGCCCGTCAAGCCGGCCCGCTATGGTTGGTCCATGCAACACAAGGACGCTGAGCTCGTGCTGGGGCTGCCGCGCTCACGCATCATCGGCGCGCGACCCTGGAGGGGCATCATCGGCGGCCGTCTGGACCGCTATCTCGATCTCATCGCCAGCGAAGGCGAGTACCGTCCGCGCGGCGAGGCGGAGCGGGACCCCAGCTGGAAGCAGGTCATCCCGTACCTGCTGATGCGCGACGGCGAGCGCCTCTTCCTGATGCAGCGTACCAGGGCCGGCGGCGATGACCGGCTGCACGACCTCTACTCGCTCGGCATCGGTGGCCACCTCAACCCCGAGGACGGTGGCGTGCTCGAGGGACTGCAGCGCGAGTTCCACGAGGAGATGGTGGCCGACTGGGAGCCCCAGCCGCGACTCATCGGCCTGCTCAACGACGACGACGTGCTCGTCGGCCAGGTCCACGTCGGCGTGGTCTTCGAGGCGGACGCCGCTGGTCGCCCGCTGGCCGTCCGTGAGACCGACAAGCTCGACGGGCGTTTCGTGGCGCCGGAGGCGGTGCTGCCGGTCTACGAGCGCCTGGAGACGTGGAGCCAGCTTCTTTACGATCATGTGACGCGACGAGAGCCGGCACCGGGCGAGAGCGGCTGAATCCGCCGCCGCGGATGCGATAATCGCCACTGAGGTGAACCCCGTGGCACATCGTCGTCCGTCATCACTGGTCCTCGTGCGGGTCGTCCTGCTGCTGGTGGGCGTCCTGAGCCTGCTGGTCTCGAGCGTCCAGGCGCAGGATGACGAGCGGCTCGTCTACGTCCTGCCCACCAGTGGCGTCGTCGACCAGATCATGTCCAACTACCTGCGAGAGGGCATCGCTCGCGGCGTCGCCGACGGAGCCACCGCGGTCGTCATCGAGCTGGACACGCCCGGCGGCTCGCTGGAGTCGACGCGAGAGATCGTGCAGACCCAGCTCTCGGCCGAAGTCCCGGTCATGGTCTGGGTCGGTCCTTCAGGTGCGCGAGCCGCCAGCGCCGGCACGTTCCTGACCCTGGCCGCGCACGTGGCGTCGATGGCGCCGGCCACCAACATCGGCGCCGCCACGCCGATCTCGGGCGACGGCCAGGACATCCCGGACGACCTCGGCAAGAAGGTCATGAACGACACCATCGCCACCATCACCTCTATCGCCGAGGAGCGTGGGCGACCCGTCGATTGGGCGGTGAGCACGGTCGAGGACGCGGCTTCGTTCACCGTGGACGAGGCCCTGAGCGCCGGCGCCATCGATTTCAAGGCCGAGTCCATCGAGGACTCTGCTGGCGCAGGCCGACGGCATGAGCGTCAAGGTCGCCGGCGAAGAGGTCGTGCTTGAGACCGCGGGGGCGCCCATCGAAGAGCTGGGCATGAACCCCTTCCAGAGCTTCCTGCACCTGCTCAGCGACCCCAATATCGCCTTCATCCTCTTCACGCTGGGCTTCTACGGCATCTTCTTCGAGCTGCAGAACCCCAACTACGTCACCGGCATCCTTGGCGCCTTCGCCCTCATCCTGGCCTTCATCGGCTTCGGCAGCCTGCCGCTCAACATCGCCGGCCTGCTGCTCATCGCGCTGGCCGTGATCCTCTTCGTGCTGGAGCTGTCGGTGACCAGCGGCGGGCTCCTGACCGTCGGCGGGCTGGTGGCGTTCGCGCTCGGTGCGTCTGCGCTCTACACCCAGCCGGGCGACCCGGTGGCACCGGAGGTCAGCGTGGCCCCGGAGGTGATCGCCGTCATGACGGTGCTCACGGCCTCGTCGTGGTGGGCATCCTCTACGCTGTGGCGCGACAACGGCGGGCGCCACAGCTGGCCCTGGGCGCGTCACATATCGACCAGCTCGTGCCGCTCGGCACGGACGCGCCGGTACGGCGCACCCTCGATCCCGACGGAACCATCTACGCTAAGGGTGAGGAGTGGTCCGCCCGCAGCGCCGACGGCAGCATCCTTGAGCGAGGCACGGCCATCCAGGTCGTGGGCCACGACGGTCTCACGCTCATCGTGGCACGCGCGGCACCAGTCGTCGCGGAGCAGCCAGTAGTAGAAAGGACGGCCTGAGCATGGAAGCCGGACTCATCGGCTCTCTCATCATCCTGCTCGTCGTAGCGATCGTCATCCTGTACCTCTCGGTGCGGGTGGTGAAGCAGTACGAGCGCATGGTCGTGTTCCGGCTGGGCCGCACCGACCCCAGCCTGGTGCGGGAGCCGGGCTTGCGCTTCCTCATCCCGTTCATCGACCGCCCCGTCAAGGTCGACATGCGCGAGCAGTTCGTGGAAGTGCCCAGCCAGACGAACATCACGCGCGACAATGCGCCGATCGACATCGACTTCCTCATCTACTACCGCATCGTCGACGCCATGAGCAGCGTCGTGAACGTGGCCTACTTCTCCGGCGCCCTGCAGGGCATCGCCACCACCACCTTGCGCGCAGTCATCGGCGACATCCTGCTTGACGATGTCCTGAGCAAGCGCGACCAGATCAACGAAGTCCTGCGCGTCAAGATGGACGAGCAGACCGAACGCTGGGGCGGCAAGGTCATGTCCGTCGAGATCCGCGAGATCACCCCGCCGCCGGACGTGCAGAGCTCGATGAACCGCATGCTCACCGCCGAGCGAACGCGGCGCGCCGTCATCACCGAATCCGAGGGCTCGCGCCAGTCGGCCATCAACGTCGCCGAAGGCGAGAAGCAGTCGGCCATCCTGCGGGCCGAGGGCGTGCGCCAGTCGTCCATCCTCGAGGCCGAGGGTTTCAGCCAGGCGCTGACGCGCATCTTCGAGGCCGCCAGCAAGGTCGACGATCGCACCATGGCGCTGCAGTACCTCGATGCCCTCAAGCAACTGGGTGCGACCGACGCCACCAAGTACGTCATCCCGCTGGAGCTGACGGACCTGGCTCGACGCTTGGGCAATTTCCTCGACAACGGCATGGGCGTGGGCGAGGCGCAGCGGCTCGGTGGCAGCGACGCCAAGGAGAAGGACGCTTCCTAGGCGCGCGCTGGCCCGCCTGACGATGCTGCCCACCGTTCGCGCGGTCCGCTATGTGGCGCCGCTGCGCGAAGGTGGCTCCCTGCCCGGCTTGATGGAGGCCGACGACGATGGCACCTACGTGGTCAAGTACCGCGGTGCCGGGCAGGGACCCAAGGCGCTGGTGGCGGAGCTGCTGGCCGGTGAGATCGGTCGGGCCCTCGGCCTGCCTGTGCCTGAAGCGGTGCTGCTGGAGCTCGACCCCGTCTTCGCCCGGCTCGAGACGGACTACGAGATCCGGCATCTGCTGCGGCAAAGCGAGGGCCTGAACTACGCGCTCGACTACCTGCCCGGGTCCATCACCTACGACCCCCTGGTACCGCCGGAGCCGAACCCGGTCTTCGCCACTGACGTGGTCTGGTTCGACGCGTTCGTCAGCAACGTCGACCGGTCCGCGCGCAATGTCAACATGCTCGAGTGGCACGGGCGCATCTGGCTCATCGACCATGGCGCTGCGCTGTACTTCCACCACGACTGGGGCGACGCGCTGGCCCGGGCCGGCGACCGCTTCCAGCACGTGGGCCAGCACGTGCTGCTGCCATTCACCGACGATCTGGCGGCGGCTGACCGGCGGGCGCACGAGCGCTTGTCACGGGCCGTCTTCGAATCGATCGTGGCGGCCGTGCCGGAAGCCTGGTTGATGGTCCACTATGACGGGCAGGATCCGGACCGCGTGCGCGAGGTCTATGTCGATTACCTCGGCGCGCGGCTGGAGCGCTCCGAGATATTCACCCGGGAGGCTACGCGTGCCCGCGCACTGCTCGTATGACTATGCGGTCGTCCGCGTCATGCCCGACGTGGCGCGCGGGGAGTCCCTCAACGCCGGCATCATCCTGTTCGCCAAGACGCATGGAGCGCTGCTGGCACGCGTCTGGCTGGATGAAGAACGTCTCAGCGCACTCGCGCCCGGAGCGGACGTGGCCGCCATCCGGGCGCACCTCAGCTCCATCGAACGCATCTGCGCCGGCGGACCGGCGGCCGGGCCGCACGCGGCGCTGAGCCCGTCCGAGCGCTTCCATTGGCTGGTGGCGCCCCGCAGTACCGTCATCCAGATCTCACCGGTCCACTCGGGGCTCTGCGACGACCCCACGGCCGAAGCCGACCGCCTGTTCGAACGACTGGTAGCACGGCCGCGATAGCCGAGCGTCGGCGCTCGCGCGTCTGAGCACGGGCTGCCGTCCGCGGCCTACGTCGGCCGCCTGGCGCCTGCTCCCACAGTCGGGGCCAAGCGGGCATGAAGTGAGCGCGAAGGGGCGTATCCCAGACTCGGGCCATGCTTGCGATCCTCGATACCGCCGTCGTCAGCGGTCTGCGCGGCGAGCTGGTGCGCGTGGAGGTCGATGTCGCCCCTGGGTTGCCCAGCTGCCAGATCGTAGGTCTGCCCGACGCTGCCCTGTCGGAGGCACGGGAACGGGTTCGCAGTGCCATCCGCAATTCCGGCTTCGACTACCCGCTGTCACGCATCACGGTCAACCTGGCGCCGGCCGACCGGCGCAAGCACGGCGCCGCCTACGACGTCGCCATCGCCATCGGCATCCTGCTCGCGAGCAGTGAGCTGCGAGCATCGGGCGGTGCCTGGGCCCTGCTGGGCGAGCTGTCCCTCGACGGCAGCGTCCAGCCCGTCGCGGGCGTCCTGCCGATGGTCTCCACGTTGCGCGCAGCCGGGCACCGGCGTGTCAGCGTGCCGCTGTCCAACATGGCCGAGGCGGAGCTGGTGTCAGGCATCGAGGCCGTGGGGGTCGAGGGCCTCGATGACGTCGCGCGCCTTGTCGCGGGCCCTCGAGGTCGGAAGGCAGCGGCGGCGCGGCGGCGGACCGTGGTGCGAGTCGCCGGCGCCGAGCACGTGCAGCACCCGGCGGTCGACAGGGCCGGCGCGGGCGAGGTCACCGAGCTGGCCGATGTGCGCGGGCAGGAGCATGCACGTTGGGCGCTCGAGGTCGCCATCGCAGGGCGACACAACCTGCTGCTTGTCGGTTCCCCGGGCGCCGGCAAGACGATGCTCGCGCGCGCCGTGCCTGGGCTGCTGCCACCGCTGAGCGGGGCAGAGACACATGAGGTGGCCGTCATCCGCAGCGTCGCAGGGCTCGAGGCAGCTCCGCCCGAACGGCTGGCACGGCCGTTCCACAGCCCGCACCACACCACCTCCTACGCGGCCATGGTCGGGGGTGGCCCGCGCCTGCGACCAGGACTCGTCACGCAGGCACATCACGGCACCCTCTTCCTCGACGAACTCGCCGAGTTCGACCGCAACGTGCTGGACGCCCTGCGCCAGCCGCTGGAGGACGGCTCGGTCGAGATCGCGCGGGCCCATGGCAGCGTTCGCTACCCGGCCCGGCTGCAGCTCATCGCTGCCATGAACCCGTGCCGCTGCGGCTGGCATGGCGATCCCGAGCGGCGCTGCCGCTGTCCGCTGCACGAGCCGGACCGCTATCAGCGTCGCGTGAGTGGTCCGCTGCTCGACCGTATCGACCTGCGCGTGGTCATGCCGCGCCTGCTGCCCGAGGCGCTGGTGGACGCAGCTCGGCCGGAGGCCAGCATCCATGTGGCGGCGCGCGTCCGCCGGGCCTGGGACCGGGCCCTCGCGCGCAACGGAGGTCGGCCCAATGCCGCGCTGCAGGGACAGCAGCTGATGCGTGCCTGCGCCCTCGATGAGCTCGCACGCACGACACTCAAGGACGTCTCACTCCGGCTGGAGCTGACCGCGCGAAGCATCCACCGCATGATGCGGGTGGCCCGAACGGTGGCGGACCTGCGGGACCGGGAGAGCGTAGGCGCGGAGGAGGTCCTGGCCGCGGCGTCCATGCGCGATCGCTCCATGGAGGCGGACACCACCACGTGACCCGGTCGCAGCAGTCGCTCACCGAGCGCCAGGCATGGATCGCCCTGGCCAGCACGCCGGGGGTCGGCGACCTCACGTTCAGCCGCCTCCTGGACAGACATGGCGACGCACGCTCCGCGATGGCCTGGGTGGCAGGCACTCCTTGGGGCCGTGCCGATCGTCGACTCGCGGCCGACCTTGGCATGCGGCTGCGGCGTGGGCTCGCGGCAGCCATCCGTGAGTCCGCCGCCGACCCTGAACGCGCCTCACGCGACATGCGACGACTGGGCGGCTGGATCCTGACCCCGCTCGACGGGGACTATCCCGACCGCCTCCACGGCATCGAGGAGCCACCCCCGGTGATCTACGGGCTGGGTGATGCGGCAGCCCTCGCGCGTGCGCGCATGGTGGCCGTGGTCGGTACCAGGCGACCGACCGCAGCAGGGCGTGACCTGGCCGCTCGCGTCAGCCAGCGCCTGGTGGAAGCGAGGGCCACGGTCGTCTCCGGCCTGGCTGTCGGCATCGACGGCGCCGCACACCAGGCGGCACTGCAGGGTGGCGGCGAGACCGTCGCCGTCGTCGGTGGCGGTCTGGATGCACCCGGTCCCACCGCCCACCGCGGCCTCGCCAGGAGGATCGCCGCTCACGGCGCCGTCATCGCTGAGGTGCCACCCCGCGCGCTACCCACCAGGGGCACGTTCCCGCGCCGCAATCGCATCATCAGCGCCCTGGCCACGGCGACGGTCGTGGTCGAGGCTCCGGCGAGGAGTGGCGCGCTCATCACCGCGCGACATGCGTTGGAGCAGGGCCGCCGGCTTCTGGTCGCGACGGGCCGGCCGATGGACCCGCGCGTCGCTGGCAACCTCGTCCTTCTGCGCGAAACGCCGGCGATGCCCCTGATCGGCCTCGACGAGATGGTCGCCGACCTGCGCCTCGCGCGCGGGGAGGGGAGTGAGCCACCAACGAGCAACTCACCCAGGCTGGAGCTGGACGCGGCCCTCGAGCTCCTCGCTGTGCCGCAGCGCGCTGTCGCCCGCGTTCTCGCCACCGGCCCGCAGTCCACCGATGGGATCTGTCGCGCCACCGGCCTGGAACCGGGCGTCGTGGCGGCCAGCCTCACCGTGCTGCAGCTACGAGGCTGGGCCCGCCTCCTCGGGGCCACTCATCTGCCGGCAGGACCCCTGCTGGTCATGGACAAGGACGCCGACACATGAGAGAGTCCGCGGCGCCCAGCAGGGCAGGCCCCCCGACGCAGCGTAGGATGGATGCATGATCAGGAACGTCATCTTGCACCTCATGGGCGAGCTACCCATGAAGGCTGACATCGAATCACTCCCGACAGCAGCCGATGCAGGTCTCCTCTGCACCAACCTGCGCACGCTTGAAGGACGCAAGCCGGTCTCCACGGAGTACCTCAATTCCGTCTTCCTCTTGCCCTACTCCTACATCCGCTTCATCGAGGTGCCACGCGCCTCCATCCACGCTGCCGGCCTGGATCACGACCTGCCCACGGGGCCGGCGGCTCTGCCCGCCGAGGCCGGGGCCGTCCCCGACGGCGTGGACGTCATCGTCACGCCCGCGCCTCGTGTAGACATGGCAGATGCTGCGGCGAGCGCGGATGAAGCGCTGGAGCACGTCGAGCCGGACGCCGAGCTGCTGCGGCGCATCCGCGAAGCGTGAGCACCGCGAGTCCACGACCGGGTGGTGCGCCGGCGGACCGCTGCTACACTCCGCGCCGATGACGAAGAACCTGGTGATCGTGGAGTCGCCCGCCAAGGCGCGCACGATCGAACGCTACCTGGGCGATGGCTACAAGGTGCTGGCCTCGTACGGCCATGTCCGCGATCTGCCTGAGAACCCCGGCAAGGGCAAGCTGGGAGTCGATGTCGAACACGACTTCGCGCCCGAGTACGTCATCAACGAGGACCGCCGCAAGCAGCTGAGCGCCATCACCAAGGCCGCCGCCTCGTCCGACCTGGTCTACCTCGCGACCGACCTCGACCGCGAGGGCGAGGCGATCGCCTGGCACGTCGTCGAGGCGGTGGACATCCCCGACGACAAGACGCGCCGGGTCACCTTCAGCGAGATCACCAAGAGCGCCATCACCGAGGCCTTCGCCGATCCACGCGAGATCGACATGGGTCTCGTCGACGCCCAGCAGACGCGGCGCATCATGGACCGCATCGTGGGCTACACGCTGAGCCCGCTCATCAGCCGGAAGGTCCGCAGCGGCCTCTCCGCGGGCCGTGTGCAATCGGTGGCCGTGCGGCTCGTGGTCGAGCGCGAGCGCCAGATCGAGGCCTTCACCGCGCGTGAGTACTGGACGCTGGAGGCGCTCCTCGAAACGTCGGCCGGCGAACGCTTCAAGGCCGCCCTGGTCAAGGTAGACGGCACCCGCATCGCCACCGGTGGCGAGATCAAGCGCAACGAGCTCCCCATCGCCGATGAGGCCACGGCTCTGGCCTACGTCGAGGCGCTCAAGGGCGACATCGCCACCGTCACGTCCGTCAAGGTGCGCAGCAGCAAGCGCAGCCCGGCGCCGCCCTTCACTACCAGCACCTTGCAGCAGGAAGCCAGCCGCAAGCTGAGCTACGGGCCCAAGCGCACCATGTCGGTCGCCCAGCGGCTCTACGAGGGCATCGAGATCGACGGCGAGCCGACAGGTCTCATCACCTACATGCGAACCGACTCGGTGAACCTGGCCAAGTCCGCGCAGCTCGAGGCACACGACAGCATCAGCCAGCGCTACGGCGCCGACTATGCCGTCGAGGGTGGCCGCGGCTACAAGACCAAGGCCAAGGGCGCCCAGGAAGCGCACGAGGCCATCCGGCCCACCAGCTTCGCCCGCCACCCGGACTCGCTCAAGGGCCATATCAAGGACGACGAGCTGCGTCTCTACCGGCTCATCTGGCAACGCGCCCTCGCGTCACAGATGGCCCAGAAGCAGATGGAGACGACTGCAGCTGAGCTGACCGCGGGCCGCTTCGATCTGCGGGCCAGCGCCACCCGGACCACCTTCGACGGCTTCACCAAGGTCTATACGGAGGGTCGCGACGACGGGGCCGACGAGGAGGCCGAGAGCCGACTCCCGGCGTTGGCCGAGGGCGACCGCTCCGAGGTCAGGGATGTCGAGGGTGAGCAGCATTTCACCGAGCCGCCACCGCGCTACACCGAGGCCACGCTGATCAAGGCGCTCGAGGAGAACGGCATCGGCCGACCGTCCACCTACGCTGCCACCATCTCCACCATCCAGGACCGTGGCTACGTCTCGGTCAAGGAGCGCCGGCTGCGGCCGGAGGCAGTGGCCCGCATCGTGACCGACGTCCTGGTGGAGCATTTCGGCGACTACGTCGACTACGACTTCACCGCGCGCATGGAGGCGGAGCTGGACGAGGTCGCCGCCGGCCGGCGTGGCTGGGTGCCCTTGCTGCATGAGTTCTACGACCCGCTCATCGCCCTGGTCGACGAGAAGCGCAAGACATTGACGCGCAAGGAGCTGACCACCGAGGAGACGGACGAGGTCTGCTCGGAGGGCCACCCCATGGTCATCCGACTGGGGCGCAACGGACGCTTCCTGGCCTGCTCGATGTACCCAGACCACAAGGAGACGCGTGACATCCCCGGCGAGGAGCCGGACATGCCGCCCGTGGAAGGTGCCGGTGAACCTTGCCCCAAGTGCGGCGAGGGCAAGTTGGTGGCCAGGCGCGGCCGCTACGGCGCCTTCGCCGGCTGTGAGCGATATCCCGACTGCGACTACATCCACCGCACCGGGCCGCCGCCCCCTCCACCCCTGCCGTTCGAGGTCGAGTGTCCCAAGTGCGGCGAGGGCAAGCTCACGGCTCGCCGCGCTCGTCGGACCGGCAACGTCTTCTACGGCTGCGGCCGCTACCCCAAGTGCGACTTCACCACCAACTTCGAACCCCTCGGCGCAGTGCACGATGCCGATGCCGGAGCGGTCGGGCTCAAGGACGAGAGTGGCATCTGCCTTCGCTGCGGAGCCCCGGTGGAGCTGCCCGGTGAGCGGGGGGAGCTGCCGGGCCGCTCACTACCCGGTGGCGAGCCCGACCCCGCCGCGTTGACGCCCTCGCGCAAGCGCCGTGCTGCGACCGGTACCCGCAAGCCGGGGGCCAGGACCGGCACCCGCAAGCGCAAGACGACGAAGACACCCGCTGGCGCCGGAAGCGACGACCCCGGCAGCTGATGACCGGCGGGCGGGGCACGGCAGCACGATGAGCGAGGATCGCGTCCTCGACAGCAGCACGGCCGCCACCGCCTTCATGGTCTCCCTGGATGCACGCGATGCATCACCCCATACCCGGCGCGCCTACAAGACGGCAGTCGACCAGTTCCTGGGCTGGCTCGGCGGAGTCGACGGTGTGCAGTGGACGCGGCCGCCCCGCCGCACGCTGCGTGCGTACCTGGCCGAGCTGGACGGGCGCGGCCTGTCGCGCTCGACGATCAGCAGCCGTATCGCGGCCCTCCGCTCCTTCTATCGCTTCGCCCGGCGACAGGGCTGGGTGGCGGGTGATCCATGGGCGGCCATCGTCACACCGCGGCGTTCGTCCCGGCTGCCGCGGGTGCTGGAGGTCGAGGACGTCGAACGCCTGCTGGATGCCATCCCCGGCTCGGGCGGCCACGCGGTCGGCGCTGCCTGGACCGCCGGCATCCCGGCTGCCCTCGAGCTGCGCGACCGCGCCATCGTCGAGTGTGCCTACGCAGCAGGGCTCCGCATCAGCGAGATCGCAGGCGTGCGCGTGGCAGACCTGGATCTGCGGCGAGGCGAGATCCGCGTCCTGGGCAAGGGCCGCAAGGAGCGCATGGGCATGCTGGGCGCACCTGCACGCGATGCCGTCCAGGCGTACCTGGCGGAGGGTCGGCCGCTCCTGGTGGCGGCCGGTGAAGGCACCGAGGAAGCGTTGTTCGTGAGCACGCGCGGCCGGGCGCTGGGCAGCCGCGGCGTGCGCAAGCGGATCGACCTGCTGGTCCAGCGTGCCGGCCTGCCCGACCGCACGACACCGCACACCCTGCGTCACTCGTTCGCCTCGCATCTGCTCGAGGGTGGAGCCGATCTGCGGGTGGTCCAGGAGCTGCTGGGGCACTCCAGTCTGTCGACGACGCAGATCTACACGCACGTCAGCCCCGGACGCCTGCAGGCGAGCTATCGCGCCGCGCACCCACGGGCGACCACGCCAGGCAGCGCCGCCGAACCTGACGCCGAGACCGACGACCACTCGTGAGCAGGGGAGCTCTCGCGCGCGCCGGCATGGTGGTCACCGGCGCCTTCCTGGTCTCGCGCGTGCTGGGCTGGCTGCGGGTGCTGGTACTGGGCAACCTGTTCGGCACGCCCGAGCAGATCGCCGACCTCGACGCCTACTACGCCGCCTTCCGTATCCCCGATCTGACCTTCGAGCTGGTCGCCGCGGGCGCCATCGCCTCGGCGCTCATCCCGGTGCTGTCGGGGCTCATCGCCAATGGGCAGCAGGACCGCGCCTGGCGTGTGGCGTCGAGCGTCATCAACCTGATGCTGGCAGCACTGCTGACCTTCGCCGTCGTGTTCGCCATCCTGGCGCCCTCGATCGTGCCTCTGCTGGTGCCCGGCTTCGACGAGGAGACCACCCAGCTGACCATCGAGCTGACGCGACTCATGCTCATCGCGCCCATCTTCCTGGCCACCGGTTCCATCGTCAGCGCCATCCTCCAGACGCAGGACCGGTTCGGCGTGGCCGCACTGGCCCCCGTGATCTACAACGCGGCCATCATCGGCGGTGCGCTGCTGTTGTCGCCCGCGCTGGGCATCTACGGCGTCGCGCTCGGGGTGGTCATCGGAGCCATCGGCCATCTGCTCATCCAGCTGCCGGCCCTGCGCGGACGCTTCACCTACTCGCTGCGGGCAGACGTGAGCGACCCTGCCGCTCGCGAGACGTTCTGGCTGATGCTCCCTCGCGCCATCGGCATGGGCGCCAACCAGATCACCTTCCTCGTCAACACGGCCCTGGCGAGCACGGTCGCGGTCGGGGCGGTCGTCAGCTACACCGTCGCCTTCAGCGTCCTGCAGATCCCGCTGGGTGTCATCGGGCTGCCCCTCGGCATCGTCCTGTTGCCGTCGATGTCGCGAGCCCTCGCGACGGGCCGGGAGCTGGAGTTCACCACGCTGGTGACGCGGGCATTGCGGCTGCTGCTGTGGATGATGGCGTTCGTGGCAGCCGTTGGCATCGTGGCCCGCGATGAGGTCGTTGACCTGCTCTTCGGCTGGGGCTTCGACGAGTCGGCGTTGGCAGCCACGGCGGCGGCCCTGGGCGATCTTCCTGCTGGGACTGCCCGCGCACGCCATGAACGTCATCCTCGCTCGGGCCTTCTACAGCGGCAAGGACACCATCACGCCGGTCAGCGTGGCGATCGCCTCGGTGGCTGTGAACGTGGCCATCTCTGTCGCCACCGTCGACGCCCTCGGTATCAGCGGCCTGGCGCTGGGCATCGCCCTCGGCGCCTGGTTCGAGGCCATCACCTTGACCATCCTGCTGCGGCGACGTCACACCGCGATCGACACTACGGCCATCCTGAGCGGCGGCGCGCTGTCGCTGGCTGGGGCCGCGCTGGCGGGCCTGCTGGTGGCTGGCGTGCTAGCCCTCGACGTGGTCCCGTCCGGCCTGCCACGCGCACTGGGGCTGGCGATCGAGCTGGGCCTCGCCACGAGTGCCGGACTGGCGGTGTACGTCCTGTACAGTCGGCTCGTGCGACTGCCCGAGCTCCACCGCTCACTCGACCTGGTGCGCGCGGCGATGCGGGGCCGATGAGCGCTGCCCAGGACGCCGTACGCATCGTCGGCGATGCGGCCAGCGCCCCCGACGGTTGGCATGAGCGCGCCGTGGCCGTCCGCGGCGGACACGTGCTGCAATCGGCGACCTGGGGCGGCTACCGCGCCGGCCAGGGTTACGAGCCGCGCTACCTGACCTTCGAGGATGAACGGGTCGCGCTGGCCTTGCTGCGCCGCACGCAAGGGTTGCCCGGCGTAGAGGCCTCGGTACGTCGTGGCCCCGCGCAGGCCGACGACAGCGGGCGCGTGGCCGCGGCGCGAGCCGCCGCCCTGAGCGCGTGGGCTCGCGATCACGCTGCTCGAGACCTGTACCTCGATCCCGAGCTGGCGGCCGACGTCGAGTACTCCGGGGCCATGCAGGCGGCCGGGTTCTCGCCGACCGAGGGCATGGAGCCCTCCATCCACGTCATGCGCCTCGACTTCGCGCCCGGGGCCGACAGGGAGTCGGTCAGGGCCGGGTTCTCCAAGTCGACCCGCCAGCGTATCCGGGCCGCGGAGCGCGACGGCACCAGCGTGAGCGAGGACTCGACGGGTGCGCACCTTGAGGCCTTCGCGGCCCTGATGCGTGAGCGCGCCGAGGTCGTGGGCATGCAGCTGCAGCAAGGCACCGACTTCCTGCGCGGCTGGCGCGCGCTGATGGCGGGCGGGCTGGCACGACTGTTGGTCGCAGAGCACGAGGGTGAGCTCGTCGGCGGACTCTTCCTCTTTCGTCACGGCGGCATCCATGCGACGGCCTACTCGGCCGACCGCGCCACACGACGCAGCGACCTCCCTGGCACCATGCACCTGGTGCGCGCCATCGCCATCGATGACGCCCTCAGCGAGGGCTGCCATGCCATCGAGCTCGGTGGCGTGGACCTGCCGGGTCACCGGTCGCCACCGCAGCCGGGTGACCCCAATCGCGGCCTCTACGAGCACAAGCGTGGTTTCGGGGCTACCTGGGTCCAGCGCGAACCCGCGCATCGCATCGTGCTGCGACCCGGTGCCGAGCGATTGGCACGCGTCCGCCGCCGCACCATCGACGGCCTACGGGGGATGCGAAGATAGCCGCCATGGACCCTGAGCTCGATCGCCTGCAGCACGACGACGTCGCCTGGGACGACTTCGTCGAACACTCCCAGACAGCCTTCCCGCTGCAGCTGACCGCCTGGGCCGAGGCCAAGGCCGCCTATGGCTGGAGAGCAGCCCGGGTGCTGGCCGATGGCGGCTCCGGGCCTATCGGCGCACAGGTGCTGCTGCGACGCCTCGGACCCGGCCCCTTCGCCATGGGCTACCTGCCACGCGGACCAGTCGCGACGCGCTTCGACGCAGTCAGCCTGCAGGCCTTCTCCGCCGCGTTGCGTGGCTTCGGTGCCAGCCATCGACTGACCCATCTCACCGCCGATCCGGGGCTGGAAGGCAACGCTCACGACCATCTCTTCGTAGCCGCCGGCTGGCAGCCCAGCGACCCCCTGCAGCTGGCCTCGACGCAGGTGATCGACCTGGCCAGGACAGAGGAGGAGCTGTGGTCGGACGTCTACAAGTCGAGCCGGCGCTACGCCAACGGCGCCCGCAAGAAGGGCTGCTACGTGATCGAGGGTGACGAGGCTGACCTGCCCATCTTCTACGACATCCTCGTTGAGACCGCGCAGCGGAGCGGCTTCATCCCCCGGGCGTTGGCCGCCTACACCGACGTCTACCGGGCCTTCGCCCGACGCGGCAAGGCACGCATCCTGATCGGCTATCTACCCGACGGCACAGCAGTGTCGAGCAAGATGATCCTGACCAGCGGTGGTCGCGCGTCACAGCTCTACGGCGGTCTCACGGACGTCGGCGGCAAGGCGCGCTGCGGGGCATCTCTTCGAGTGGGAGGCGATCGTCCGCAGCAAGGCTGCCGGCGCCGAGGTCTTCGACATGTGGGGCCGCTCGACCAAAGGTATCGCGCACTTCAAGCAGGGCTTCGGTGGGCGGGTCGTGGAGTACGGCGGCACCTTCGACCTCGTCATCAACGCGCCGGTGCGCGCGCTGTATCAGCGTGGCCGGCGCGCGTGGGTGAGGCTGGCGCGGCGACGGCGTGGGCTGGATCCCGGTTCGCCCGTCTCGGCCATGCCGAGCACCGAGTAGGGGCGGGCACGAATGCCTGAGCAGCGGCTGTCCGCGCTCGCTGGTCTGCTGCATCGACGCGGGCAGCTGGCCTCGACACCGTTGCCCTCACATGGGACAGAGGCCGATCCGATCATCGCCGCGGTGCGCTACGACTCGCGGCGCGTTCAACGGGGTGACCTGTTCGTCGCGCGCAGGGGGCAACACAGCGATGGGCACGAGCATGTCGCCGACGCCATCGCCGCAGGCGCCGTGGCGGTGCTGGTGGAGCGGCCGCTTCCGGGCGTGCGGGTACCCGAGCTCGTGGTCCGCGATGCACCGGTCGCGCTGGCGACAGCCGCGGCCTGGCGAGCCGGCGACCCCAGTCGCTCCCTGGGCGTGGTCGGGGTCACCGGCACCGATGGCAAGACCACCACGGCCTACATGATCCGGGCCGTCCTCGAGGCGACCCTCGGGCCCACGGGCCTGCTGGGCACGACTGATGTCGTGGTGGGTGGACGGAGCCGGGGCAACGACGCCCGCACCAGCACGCCCGAGGCCCCGGAGTTGCAGGCCTATCTTGCCGAGATGGTCGCCGCGGGCGATCGCTGGGCCGTGGTCGAATCGAGCTCACACGGACTGGCGCAGGCACGCGTCGGCGATGTTGCCTACGACGTGGCGGTGCTGACCAACGTCACCTCCGAACACCTGGAGTTCCATGGCTCGCTCGAGGCCTACCGCGCGGCCAAGCGCAGTCTCTTCGCCCGCCTCGCGGTCAGCGAGCACAACCCGGACAAGGGCTGGGGCAAGCACGCGGTCGTCAACGCCGACGACGCCGAGGGTGAAGCAGCGGCAGCCGCGGCTGCCGCTGCGGGTGCCCGGGTCTGGCGCTACGGGCTGGCGGGTGACCTCGGGACGGATGACGGATCGCGGCTGGACCTCGCCGCCACCGGCCTGAGCGAACAGGCCGACGGCATGCGCGTGGCCATGCGCGCTGGCGCCTGGAGCGGCACGGTACGCCTGCGTCTGGCGGGACGCTTCAACGTCGCCAACGCCCTCGCCGCCATGGGAGTGGCCGTGGCTCTCGGGCTGGAGCCCGACATCGCCGCAGACGCGCTGGGCCGGCTTGAGGGTGTGCCCGGCCGCATGCAGCGCATCGACGAAGGCCAGCCCTTCAGCGTGGTCATCGACTACGCCCATACTGCGGAGGCCCTGGCCAAGGTCCTCGACGAGCTGAACCCGACCGAGCCCGGTGCCGGGCTGGTGGCGGTCTTCGGCTCAGCCGGCGAACGTGATTCGAGCAAGCGCGAGCCCATGGGCCGTGTCGCGGGTGAGCGCTGTCGCCTCGTCATCGTCACCGACGAGGATCCGCGCGGCGAGGAGCGCGGGAGCATCCTCGAGGCCATCGCCGCCGGAGCCGCCGCTGCGGGCAGGCGGCGCGGTGCAGGACCTGCTGGTGATCCCAGATCGGGCTCAGGCCATCGCCACCGCGATGCGGCTGGCACAGCCCGGCGATGCTGTGCTGCTGGCCGGCAAGGGCCACGAGAAGACCATCGAGACGGCCGCGGGCGAGGTGCCCTGGGATGAGGTCGCGGTCGCTCGCGAGGCGCTGCGGTCAGGGAGCCGCTGAAGGCGGACTCAGGCCGCGCCCAGCACCGCCTTGACCAGCTTGTTCATGGGTTCGTCGGTGATCCAGTTGCCCTGGTTGGAAAGCAGCACGATGGAGACACCCGACTCCGGGAAGTACCACATCGACGATTCGTAGCCGCGGATGCCTCCGCGGTGGCCGTGGGCGCGATGGCCGGCGAAGACGGCCACATCCGCGCCCAGGCCGTAGAAGCCTGGACGCAGGAAGGTCGTCATCTCCCTGGTCGCTGCCGCTGACAGGATCTTGCCGCCGTAGAGGGCCTCGGCCCACGTGGCCAGGTCCTCCGCCGTCGAGGCCATGGCGCCCGCAGCATCCGCCACGGTCACCGCCGCCATGAACGGCACCACGCTCGCGTCGCGCGTGTGGTCGGTATAGCCGGAGCCGTAGTTCCAGTGGCCATGTGCAGCGCCGGGCGCGGGTCGCTCCGCCGGCTGGTACACGGTGTGGTCCATGCCCAGGGGCTTGAAGAAGCGTTGACGGAGCTGCTTGTGGATGGGCTTGCCCTCGACCGCCTCGGCCACGCGGCGCAGGATGAGGTAGTTGGTGTTGGAGTAGTGGTAGTCCGCGCCCGGCTTGAAGTAGCCGTTCTTGACGAGGCCCATCATCTCCTCGTACGTCCACTCGTGATCACGCGCCTTGAGGCCGGTCGCATCCGGCGTCTCCCACCAGGCACGGGTGATGGCAGCGTACTGCTTGTTCTCCCAGAAGTTATAGATACCGCTGGTGTGGCTGAGCAGCTGGCGCAGCGTGACCTTCTGGCTGCGCGGCGCGTCCTCGAAGTACGTCCCGAAGGGTGCGTCCAGGTCGACCTTGCCCTCCTCGGCAAGCTGCAGGATGAGCGCGGCCACGAATGTCTTGGTGACGCTGGCGATGGCGAACTGTGTGTCGGACTGGATGGGCCGGTCCGGCGCCATCTCCGCCCGGCCGGCCGTTCCCAGCCAGGTCTCGCCGTCCGCCAGTCGCACCGCTACCTGCAGCCCGGCCACGCCCTGCTTCTCGACGGTGTTGCGCAGGATCCGTCCCAGCTTCCTGGTGGTGCGCTTGTCGAACGAGGAGGACGCCTCGGCCACGCTCACCGTGCCGGGCGACGGGCTCGGCGTGGCACCCGGGGACGCGCTCGCCGCGGCCACGATCGCCCGCGGTGAGACGGCCGGGCTGCCTGTCGGGGTGGGTGACGGCGTCGCGCTGACGATGGTCGGCAGCGGCGGCGACGGGACCGAGGGCGCCGCTGTGGCAGGCTCGGTCGGGGATGGCGAGGCGCTGCTGCGCGGCAGCATCGAGGGAGCCACCGGAGAGGGCGACAGGGACGGAGCCGGTGCCGAGACGGTGTTCGAGGACGTCACCGGCGAGAGGGTCGGCTCGGGATCGCCGGCGACGGTGACGCAGGACACGACGGCGCTCATCGCCAGCGCGAGGAAGGCATAGGGCAGGTTCGACCGCACGCGTCGCGGGGTTGACCACGGCTTCACGCTGGCGACGGTACACCGACTCCGGTGGATGTGCGGGCGCCACGATTCGCTTCCGGTACAAGGCCGGTTGTGTTCACTTCACATGGCGACCGATAGTCCATCCACGTCGGCCCGGGACTAGACTGCGACCATCACCACCATGCTGGAGACCGGATGAGACTCAAGACCATCGCCACGGCCGCTATCGCCTCGCTGCTGCTGCTACCCACGGGCGTCACCCTCGCCCAGGAGCCAGAGCCGGTGGAGTCACCCGGCGCCGCGGCCGCCGCGGCCAGTGGCGCGCCGGATGCCGGCACGTCAGCGGTCGCCGACGCGGTGCTCGAGCTCATCCCCGTCGAGGCCGGCGGACTGGCCCTGCGCGAGCAGGCCATGACCTTCAGCGGTGAAGAGATGCGCGACAACTCGGATGCCGATGAGCTGGCCTTGCTCGACGCCGCCATCGCCTCCGCCGGCGATCCGGCGGTGGAGCTGATGGGCGTGGCTGCCGTCCTGGCCACCACATCCAACGGTCAGGGCGGCCTGATGCTGCAGGGCCTCAAGGTCCCCGGCATGCCGGTCGCGGACGGCCTCACCTTCTGGACCTCGATGCTCGATCTTGCCAACGAGACGTCCACCACCACCGAGGTCGCCATCGGCGGCAAGTCCGCCATCTCCTACACGAGCCCCGACGACCCGGACGTCACCGCGCATGTCTACGCCGTGGACGGCGCGGCCTGGCTCATCATCGCCAGCGACCCGGACATCCTGGAGGCGCTCTTCGCGCAACTGCCCTGACGGGAGCGGCCCACGGCTAGCCGGTTCCGCCGCGGGACTGATGCTGCCCTCCCATCGGCGCCTGGGCCCTGCGCCCGGTACGTTCGCTACACTCGACCGCAGATGACCAGCCCCCCGACCGAGACGACCTCCACCTCCGGGCGACCCAGCACGCCGGGCCGCTCGAAACGCCGCGCTCGTCCGGCGGCCAGCGAGGACTTCTCGCCCGCCGGCCTGCGGCGCCAGCTGGAGCAGCTGGAGCACGAGCTCCAGCAACGCTACCCGCAGGCCGATCTGTCGCCCCTGTCGGCCTCCTACGACTTCGCCGTGGACGCACACGGTGACCAGAAGCGTGTCAGCGGCGAACCGTACGTCAGCCATCCGCTGGCCGTGGCCAGGATCCTCGCCGAGCTCGGCCTGGACCCCGTGGCGGTCACGGCGGCGCTCCTGCACGACATCCCCGAGGACACCGAGTTCTCCCTCGCCGACGTGGAGGAGCGTTTCGGCCCGGATGTCTCGCGGCTCGTCGACGGCGTCACCAAGCTGGGCAAGTTCAGCACGCTGACCCACGAGCAGCAGCAGGCGGAGAACATCCGCAAGATGTTCCTGGCCATGGCCGAGGACATCCGCGTCGTCCTCATCAAGCTGGCCGACCGGCTGCACAACATGCGCACGCTGGGCTCGCTACCTCCGGCCAAGCAGATCCGCATCGCCCGACAGACGGCCGAGATCTACGCGCCGCTCGCGGAGCGCCTCGGGATCTGGCAGATCAAGTGGGAGCTCGAGGACCTCTCGTTCAAATACCTCGATCCGGAGGCCTACCGCGACCTCGCCGGCCAGCTGGAGAGCCACCGCACCGCGCGTGAAGGCTACGTCGAGCGCGCCATGGACGTGTTGCAGGAGGCCCTGCTGGAGGCCGGCATCGAGGCCGAGCTTTCCGGCCGGCCCAAGCACATCTACAGCATCCACAAGAAGATGCAGCGCAAGCGCGCCGAGTTCGGCGAGATCTATGACGTCCACGCCCTGCGTGTGCTGGTCGAGAACGTGCGCGAGTGCTACGCCGCGCTGGGCGTGGTGCACTCGCTGTGGCGACCCATCCCGGGTCAGTTCGACGACTACATCGCGATGCCCAAGAACAACATGTACCAGAGCCTCCACACAGCCGTCGTGGCCCTCGACGGCAAGCCCCTCGAGGTGCAGATCCGGTCACATGACATGCACCGCGTCAGCGAGGTCGGCATCGCCGCGCACTGGCGCTACAAGGAAGGCTCGCGCTCGGACCGCGCCTACGATGCCAAGCTGGCCTGGGTGCGGCAGCTCATGGAGTGGCAGCGCGACGTCTCCGATGCCACCGAGTTCATCGAGGGCGTCAAGCTCGACATCTTCCAGGACCAGGTCTTCGTCTTCACCCCCGCCGGCGACGTCAAGGACATGCCCGCCGGCGCGACTCCGCTGGACTTCGCCTACCGCATCCATACCGAGGTGGGGCACGCCTGCATCGGCGCCAAGGTGAACAACCGCCTGGTACCGCTCGACTACAAGCTCAAGAACGGCGACATCGTCGAGATCGTCACCACCAAGAGCGCGCACGGTCCCTCGCGTGACTGGCTCAACATCGTCACCACCAGCCACGCCCGCGAGAAGATCCGCCAGTGGTTCAAGCGCCAGCAGCGCGACGAGAACATCACCCACGGCAAGCAACTGCTCGACCGTGAGCTGCATCGGCTGGCCCGCACCAGCCTCGACAAGATCGACCATGACAAGCTCGAGGAGCTGGCCGACCAGCACAATCTCAAGACGGTCGACGACTTCTTCGCGGCCATCGGCTACGGGCAGATCGGACCGCAGCAGGTCGTCTCGCGCCTGGGCGTGGTCGATGACGTGGACGAGGTGCGGCTGCCCCAGGTGGCGCCGCCGCCGCCGCAACCGGGCGGTGTGCGCGTGCGCGGCGTGGGCGACCTGCTGGTTCGCTTCAGCAAGTGCTGCCACCCCATCCCGGGTGATCCCATCATGGGGTTCATCACCCGCGGCCGTGGCGTGACCGTCCACCTGGCTACCTGCCCCACGGTGGTCAACGAGCGCGCCGTCGAGCGACTCATCGACGTGGAGTGGGAGACCGCCGCCCAGCAGACCTACCCCATCGCCATCCTCATCGAGGCCTACGACCGCACCGGACTGCTGAGCGAGATCAGCAACGTCATGGCCGACGACAAGATCAACATCATCGCTGCCAGCGTGAACGTGCACAAGGACCACCGCGCCACGGTCCAGGCCACGCTGGAGGTGTCGTCGGTCGCCCAGCTCTCACGCGTGATGGCCCACCTCGAGCAGCTCAAGGACGTCTACTCGGTCCAGCGCGACCGCAACTAGCGGCGTCCGCACGTCAACCGTGCGCCCGCGCCGCTAGACTCGTCGGCGATGCCCAAGTTCCAGGCCCCCCGGGGCACCCGCGATCTGTTACCGCCCGAGCGTGCCGTCTTTCTGCGCCTGGAGCACACGGCTCGAGACCTCGCCATGCGGTACGGCTATGGGCCCATCGAAACGCCTCTGTTCGAAGGCGCCGCGGTGTATGAGCGAGGCGTCGGCGAGGTCACAGACGTGGTCGAGAAGGAGCTCTTCCGCGTGCAGGCCGGGCGAGGTGAGTCCGAGCGCGAGCGCTGGGCCTTGCGACCGGAGCCGACTGCCGGCATCGTGCGCGCGTACGTGCAGCACGGTATGCGCACCTGGCCACAGCCGGTGAAATTGACGTTGACCGGTCCCATGTTTCGCTACGACCGCCCGCAAGCCGGGCGCTACCGCCAGTTCTGGCAGTTCGACGTGGAGGCCATCGGGGACCCCGGGCCCGCCATCGATGCCGAGATCATCGAGTTGGCCGTGTCCTACTTCGATGCTGTCGGCTCTCCGACGTCCAGGTGCGCGTCAACTCCATCGGTGACGCCGCCTGCCGGCCGGCCTACATCGAGGCCCTGACCGCCTACTTCGGCGCCCATGCCGATGAGCTCCCGGAGCTGGAGCGCGCCCGCCTTGAGAGCAACCCGCTGCGCCTGCTCGACTCCAAGGACGAGCGCATGCAGGCGCTCATCGCTGCCGCCCCGACCATCACCGGGCACCTGTGCGACGACTGCCGGTCACACTTCGAGGGGCTGCTCGCTCATCTCGAGGCGGTGTCTATCCAGCCGCGCCTCGAACCCAGGCTCGTGCGCGGCCTCGACTACTACACCCGCACGGCCTTCGAGTTCTATCGCGCCCGGGGCCGACGGCCAGCAGCAGGCGCTCGGTGGTGGCGGCCGCTACGACGGACTGGTCGAGCTGCTGGGTGGCCAGCCCACCCCCGGCATCGGCTTCGGCATCGGCCTCGACCGCGTCGTGCTGGCGCTCGAGGAGTCCGGCAGCCACGCCGGCCGCCGAGGCCTGGCGGCCGGCCATCGTGGTCGTCGGCACCGATCCCGAGGACACCATCGTGCGGCTGCAGCTGGCCACCGAGCTACGCGGTGCCGGGCTGGCCTGTCGTCCGACCTGAGCGCACGTCGACTTGGCAAGCAGCTCGACGGCGCCGCCAGGGCCGGCGCCCACTTCGCCGTCATCTGTGGCGACGAGCTGGACGCCGGGCACGTCCTGGTCAAGGACCTCGCTGCCGGAACGCAACGACAAGTCGACGTGACCGAACTGGCCCGCGATCTCACCCGCGCTCACGCTCCAGCACCGTCACGGCGAGGAGGGATGAGCGAGGCGAGGTCGTTCGGTGACCCTCTCCCTGCGCCAGGCCGGCGAGGCCGACCGGGCCGACTGGACCGCCTTCGTCGCGTCGCGCCCAGAGGGCGACGTGCTGCAGTCGTGGGCCTGGGGCATGGCCGGTATAGGCGAGCCGGACGAGCACTGGAGCGCGGTTGCTGGTGGTCGACGGCGGCGAGCACATCCGCGGCGTGGCGCAGGTGCTGGACCGCGCCACCACCTTCGGACGTACCGTCCTCTACGTCCCTCATGGGCCCGTCTGGGACCGCGAGGCCGCGGACGCGGCAGAGGTGCTGGCACGCCTGCTGACCGGTATCAAGGTCCACGCCAAGACGCGGCGAGGCATCGTGCTCAAGCTCGATCCGCGTGGATCCGGCGATGCTGCCAGCGACGCCGCCATCGGACGAGCACTGCTCTCCACCGCCGAGCGCTCTGCCCACGACCTGCAGGCACCCACCACTCGGCTGCTCGACCTGGTCCCGGGCAAGGATCCGGTGGCCGGCTGGTAGAAGGACGCCAGAGCCGAGCTCAGGCGCGCCGAGCGTGAGGGCACCAGCGTCACCATCGATCGCCGCGGCGACGCCGCCATGCTCGACGTCTTCCATGGCCTGCTATCGGAGACCGCGGCGCGGGCCGGCTTCCGCGTCCGCTCGCGCGACTTCCTCTCGCGGCTGGCCGCAACCGCTCGCCGCCAGCGGCGACTGGTTCATGGCTCTCGCCGAGCACCAGGGCACGCCGCTGGCGGGTGCCATCGCGCCTCGTTGTGGCGACCGCGCCTTCTACCTGTACGCGGCATCAGCACGCGACCCGGAGCTGGATCGCAAGCGCGGCCCCTACGCGGCCATGGCGGAGCTCCAGCGGGCCCTCACCGAGACCGGCACCATCAGCCTCGACCTGTGGGGTGTACGAGAGCGCGACGACGACAGCGTCGACGTGGCATGGGAGGGCTTCAGCGTGTTCAAGCGGCGCTTCGGCGGAACGCCGTTGCGGCACACGGGTACATTCGACATCGTCATCAACCCCACCTGGAACCGCATCCGAGACCTGCGCGAACGGCTACGCGTCGGCCGCAGCTAACGCCGACGGCGGGAAGGTCACGCTCCGCCCGGCTACCATGTGGACTCCGATGCAGACTTCCTACCGCGACCTCACCTGTGCCGACGCCCGTCTCGAGGACGTCGGCAAGCCCGCCACCCTAGCCGGCTGGGTCAACCGCCGGCGTGACCTGGGCCAGCTCATCTTCCTCGACCTGCGTGACCGCTACGGCATCACCCAGGTCGTCATCGACAATGCCGACTCAGCCGAGGCCCACGACGTGGCTGAGAGCGTGCGCAGCGAGTACGTGGTGCGCGTCAGCGGCACCATCACCAAGCGCCTCGCCGGCATGGAGAACGACAAGCTCGCCACCGGTCAGGTCGAGTTGCGCGCGACGCGTATCGAGGTCCTCGCGGCTGCCAAGACCCCGCCGTTCGTCATCAACGAGCCGACCGCCGAGGTCGACGAGGCGCTGCGGCTGAAGTATCGCTACCTCGATCTGCGCCGCGAGCCGCTGCAGCAGCGCATCATCGCCCGGGGGCGCCTGGTGCAGGCGATCCGTGATGCTCATCACGACGCCGGCTTCGTCGAGATCGAGACGCCGCTGCTGATCAAATCCACGCCGGAGGGTGCGCGCGACTTCATCGTGCCCTCGCGCCTGCAGCCGGGCAAGGTCTACGCACTGCCGCAGAGTCCACAGCAGATGAAGCAGCTGTTGATGGTGAGCGGATTCGACCGCTACTTCCAGATCGCCCGCTGCATGCGCGACGAGGACCTGCGGGGTGATCGCCAGCCCGAGTTCACGCAGCTTGACCTGGAGATGAGCTTCGTCAACGACCGCGACGTGATGGCCTGGGTGGAGCAGATGGCCGTGGCGGTCACGCGCTCCGTCGTGCCTGAGCGGCCCCTGCGCGACGACCCTTTCCCCCGCCTCACCTACCGTGAGGCCATCGATCGTTTCGGCTCCGACAAACCGGACGTGCGCTACGGCATGGAGCTGCACGACCTCGGCGATGTCGCTGCCGCATCCGGCTTTCGTGTCTTCGAGACGGTGCTGGGGGAGGGCGGCCGCGTCTTCGGCTTCGCGGCGACAGGCATGGGCGACGCCACCCGCAAACACATCGACGAGCTGACCGAGCTGGCCAGGAAGGCCGGCGCCGGCGGCCTCGTCTGGCTGGCCCTCGACGACGCGGGCGGCATCCGCGGCTCCATCGTCAAGATCGTGGGCGAAGAGATGGCCCACCGACTCGCCGCCGAGACCGCTGCCGAGGCGGGCGACCTGGTGCTCATCGTGGCCGACGCCGACATCACCGCCCAGGAGGTGCTGGGCACGCTCCGCGTGGAGCTGGCCGAGCGCAACGACATCTACGACCGCAACGTCCTCAGCTACGTCTGGGTCTACCAGTTCCCGATGTACCACTGGGACGCGGACAGCAGCGCGCTGGGACGCGACGCACAACCCGTTCAGTGCGGTGCTACCTGAGGATGAGGACCTGCTGACCACGATCTCGGGCGACCCGCTCGTCGCCAGCGCTGACGATCCGGCCGGTAGGGCACGAGCCCAGCAGTACGACCTGGCCCTCAACGGCTGGGAGCTGGGCGGTGGCTCGGTGCGCTTCCACACCCGCGCCATGCTCTCGCGCTCGTTCAGCCTGATGGGGCACTCGGCGGCGGCACAGGAAGCCCAGTTCAGCGGCATCCTCGAGGCCTTCGAGTACGGCGCCCCGCCGCACGGGGGCATCGCCCTGGGCGTCGACCGTTGGATCGCACTCCTCACCGGCCAGTCCAACATCCGCGAGGTGATGGCCTTCCCCAAGACCTCGTCGGGCTCGGACCTCATGCTCGACGCGCCGTCGCCGGTGGCGCCGGAGCAGCTGCAGGAGCTGGGCCTGGCGCTGCTGCCTGGCAAGCCGCCCGCGAGCAGCTGAGCGACACCCGCTGCCCTCACGCCCGTCAGGCGCCGGCCGCGTCTCCGCTCGACTCGGGCTCCGGCTGGTCGGCCGCGGCCGCACCCCATTCGGGCGGTGGGCCGCCCACGGGCTCAGGCGGGCCGGCATAGTCGGGCAGGTCGTCGAGGGCCACCTCGCGACCCAGCACCGATCCGGGATCACCCAGCTCGACCGAGGCCACGACGCGCTCACGCAAGGCCTCCTCGGCCGTACCGCCGGGACCGGCCAGGACCTCGTCGACCTGTTCGACGGAAGCAGCACCGGCCAGCCTGCTTCTCCTGCCCGGCGCGGGCGCGTGACGGTCGCCGGGTCGCGCCCGTGCGCCTCGATGAGCGACGTCACGGTCTCCGGATCGGCCCAGGTCATGCGGCCCGGCCACAACAGCACGGCGCTCGTCTCCTGCACCGCCGCCGACGCTGCGACAGCACCCAGGCGGTACGTCTGGACCTCCGAGGCCCGGCCGGGGTCGACGACAACGGCCGGCGATCCCTGCAGCGTCTCGCCGATACGGCCATCGGGGTCGGCAGCGACGACGATGATCGGGATGGCGCCACCGGCCCAGGCGGCATCCACGATGCGGCGCACGGCCGTGCGCCCGGTGGCGTCGGCCAGCGCCTCCTCCACGCTGTCGGGGACGATGACCGCTGCGACCGTCATGCCCGCTTCGACGTGCCGCGTGCCGTCGCCTCATCGTCCTCGTCGCGGTTCCACTCGGGCGGCGCCGCCCAGGCCCAGGGGGAACGCTGCGCCCGGGGCTCCACCGACCGCGGCAAGACGATGCCGCCGTCCTCGTCGTCATCGCCGAGCGAGGCCACCGGCGCCGCCGGCACGCGCTCCGTGGCCGGGGTCTCCTCCGGGGAGGCATCGAGCAGGTCCGGCTGGGGTGGAGGCTCATCGAGCACTGCGATCGCGTCCTCGCCCGCGTGCGACAGCCCGACGTCGGCAGGCGCAGGATGCGCCACCGGCGTGGAGTGCTCGATGCGGGCGGCCAGCTCGCTCGGAGGTGCGCTCGCGACCGGTCGCCTGGGCAGCGAGCGCGGCACCTGCGCCATGAGCGCCTGCGTCGTGGACGAGACGCGAGGAACGCGAGTCCCGGGCCGCAGTCGCCGCCGCTGGTCCCAGCGCCAGCGCCGGGGAGAGTCGATGAACACTCCGCCGATGACGCCGTACACCGCCGCCAGGACCCCGATCAGCAGAGGCACACCGGGGACACGAAAGAGGTCCTCACCGAACCAGCCCAGCACCAGGGCGAAGCCGAGGAACATCGCCGCGGGCGTGTTGGCTGCCGCCATGGGCCAGCCCACGCCGCCGAAGAGCCAGTAGAGCCAGGCGCCGCCGATCGCCAGGCCGAGCAAGGCCAGGATGGCCGCCACCGGCCCGAAGCCCACACCGCGGTCGTCCCAGACGCCGACTGCAAGGTACATCAGGACACCCACCAGGAATGCCTGTGACGCCGAGAGCAGCAGCTCCACGGCCACGACGTCGAGGGGGCGAGCGACGGGTTCGCGAACCTTCACCGGGCCAGCATACGGGTACTCGGCCGTTGCGTGCGACAATCTGGGCTCCCATGGGAACCACGCCCTCCACCCACCTGCCTGCCGAGACCACCCGCGATGACCTGCGCGATGTGGCCATCGTGGCGCATGTCGACCACGGCAAGACCACCCTCGTCGACGCCATGCTGCGCCAGTCGGGGGCATTCCGCGTGGACCAGGTCGTGGCCGACCGCATCATGGACTCGGGGGACCTCGAGCGTGAGCGTGGCATCACCATCCTGGCCAAGCAGACCGGCATCGACTACCGCGGGATCCGTTTGAACATCGTCGACACGCCCGGCCATGCCGACTTCGGTGGCGAGGTCGAGCGCAGCCTGCTGATGGTCGATTCGGTGCTCCTCCTCGTGGATGCCGCGGAGGGCCCGCTGCCACAGACCCGCTACGTGCTGGCCAAGGCCATGGAGCGACGCCTGCCCGTCATCGTCGCCATCAACAAGATCGACCGCGGAGACGCCCGGCCCGCGACCGTGGTGGACGCAGGTGTACGAGCTCTTCATGGATCTCGGCGCCGATGAGCACCAGATCGAGTTCCCGATCGTGTACACCAACGCTCGCGCCGGCACGGCCACCCTGAACCTGGCCGAGCCCGGCACGGACCTCCGTCCACTGCTTGACCTGCTCGTCGACCACACCCCGGCGCCCACCTATACGCCCGACCACCCACTGCAGCTGCTCGTGACCAACCTCAGCGCCAACGACTATGTCGGGCGCATGGCCATCGGCCGCATCCGTAACGGCAGCATCCGCATGGCTCAGCGCATCACCGTGCTGCGCCAGGAGGAAGACACCACCGATGGCGCGGTCGAGCCCGGCCGCGTGGTTCGGCTGGCCGGCGCGGTCACCTCGCTGACCCATGCCCAGGGTATCGAGCTCGTCGAGATCGACGAGGCCGGGCCCGGCGACATCGTGGCCGTCGCCGGGTTGCCCGAGATCACCATCGGCGACACCATCACCGACCCGGCGGACCCGCGTCCATTGCCACGCCTGACGGTCGACGAGCCCACGCTGCGCATGACGTTCGGCGTCAACACCTCGCCGCTGTCGGGACGCGACGGCAAGTACCTGACCTCACGTCAGATCCGCGCTCGCCTCGAGCGAGAGGTGCTGGGTAACGTCAGCATCGAGTTCCGGCCGACCGGATCGGCCGAGACCTTCGAGGTGCGCGGCCGCGGCGAGCTGCAGCTGGCGGTGCTCATCGAGCAGATGCGACGGGAGGGCTTCGAGCTGCAGGTGTCGCGGCCCGAGGTGCTGCTGCACCAGGTCGATGGCGAGATCCACGAGCCCTACGAGCGCGTCAGCATCGATATCCCACCCGACCACATCGGCACGGTCACCGCATCGCTGGCGGCGCGGCGGGCGCGCGTCGAGCAGATGACCACCGACGCCGACGGCCGCACGCGCATCGAGGCCATCATGCCCACTCGTGGCCTGGTCGGCTACCGTGGCCAGTTCCTGACCGAGACGCGCGGGACGGGCCTCCTGCACCAGATCGGCGAGGGCTACGGGCCCTGGGCCGGCGAGGTCGAGCATCGCACCAGCGGCGTGCTCGTCTCCGACCGGACCGGCACCTCCAACGCCTACGGTCTCTTCAACCTGCAGGAGCGCGCGGCGCTGCTCATCGGTGCCGGCGTCCAGGTGTACGAGGGCATGATCGTGGGTGAGAACTCACGGCCGGGTGACATGGACGTCAACCCCACCAAGGAGAAGAAGCTCACCAACATCCGCACCCACAGCCACGATGACGCCCTGCGCCTGACACCGCCGCCGCCGATGACGCTGGAGTCGGCCATCGAGTTCATCGCCGCCGACGAGCTGGTCGAGGTCACACCGCACGCCATCCGGTTGCGCAAGCGGATGCTCTCGCAGCACGATCGCCGGCGTGAGCGCGGACGGGATGAGGACATGCGCCGAACCAGGGAGCGGGAGGGTGCGGCAGCCGGTTAGGACCGGCGCGCTACGATCGTGCCGATGACCATCTACCTGGATCACGCCGCCTCGGCGCCGCTGCGCCCCGAGGTGCTGGAGCAGATGCTGCCGCACTTGCAGGGGGTTCAGGCCAATCCGTCTTCCCCGCACGGGCCCGGCCGCCAGGCACGTCGCGCCCTCGACGAGGCCCACGAGCGACTGGCTCGCACCATCGGCGCCGAGCCTCGCGCCATCGTCTTCACCGGGGGTGGCACGGAGGCCATCAACCTCGCCATCAAGGGCGCGGCCTGGGCCGGCAAGGCGCAGGGCCATCGCATCGTCACCACGGCGGTCGAGCACAAAGCCGTGCTGGAGTCGTGCCAGCTGCTGGAGAAGTACGGGTTCGAGGTCACCCGTCTGCCCGTGGACCGCTACGGACGCGTGGATCCCGATGATCTGACCGCCGCCCTGACCGAGAAGACCGTCCTCGTCAGCCTCCAGCTGGCCAACAACGAGGTCGGCACCATCCAGCCCGTGGCGGAGCTGATCGCGCGCGTTCGCGCCGGGTGCGGCGCCCGCATCCACGTCGATGCAGTGCAGGCCGCCGCCTGGCTGCCCATCGACGTCGGCGACATCGACGCCGACCTCATCTCGTTCGCCGCGCACAAGGTGGAGGGACCCAAGGGCGTGGGGGCATTGTGGGTCCGCCGCTCGGTCGCCATCCTGCCGCAGCTGCACGGTGGCAGCCAGGAGCGCTACCGCCGTGCCGGGACGGAGAACGTCGCGGGCGCGGTCGGTATGGCGGCGGCCTTCGAGCTCGCCAGCGCCGAGCGCGAGACCGTCGTCCCGATGGTGAGCGCCAGGCGGGACCGACTCGGCCGCAGCCTGCAGGCGATCGACGCCGTGGAGCCGACCGGCCATCCCCTCGAGCGACTGCCCAACTCCCTCTCCGTCATCGTCCGTGACGTCGCCGGCGACGACATCGTCATCGGCCTGGACCTCGACGGCATCGCCGCCTCGACCGGATCGGCCTGTACCAGTGGCTCGACCGAGCCATCGCACGTGCTGAGCGCCATGGGCTACCCACCGGCCGAGGCGCGTGGGGCGCTGCGGCTCTCGCTCGGCCGCGGCACGACGGACGATGACGTGGCACGAGTCGAGCGTCTGCTGCCGGTCGTGGTGGAGCGCCTGCGCAGCGGGCTGGCGCGCCTGCAAGGAGCAGAGGGCCTCAGGGCGTGACGCGCGAGCGGATCCTGGTGGCCATGTCGGGAGGCGTCGATTCCTCGGCGGCCGCGGCGTTGCTGCGGGAGCAGGGCCATGACGTCGTGGGCGTCTGGATGCGTCTCCACGACGGCGCCGACAGCTACAGCGCCAGCAACCGCTCCTGCTGTTCGCTCGATGCTGCCGAGGATGCACGCCGCGTTGCCGGTCAGCTGGACATCCCCTTCTATGTGCTCAACCTGGAACGCGAGTTCAGCGCCGGCGTGCTGGAGCCCTTCTTCGCCGCCTACCTCGACGGGCGCACCCCCAGCCCGTGTGTCGACTGCAATTCGCTGGTCAAGTTCGGCGCGCTGCTGGGCCGCGCCCGCCACCTGTACGGCTGCGAGGCCGTGGCCACCGGACACTACGCACGCATCAGCGCCACCGTCGACGATGCCGGGCGCACGCGCTACCGGCTCATGACCGGCCGCGACACCGACAAGGATCAGACCTACTTCCTCTACGGACTCAGCCAGGAGCAGCTCGCGCATACGCGCTTCCCGCTGGGCGACCTGACCAAGCCCGAGGTGCGTGAGCTCGCCCGCCGCCACGCGCTGGCCACCGCCGACAAACCGGAGAGCCAGGAGATCTGCTTCGTCCGTGACGGCGACTACCGCGCCGAGCTCGAGCGACGCACCGGCTGGCAGCCGAACCCGGGACCTCTCGTGGATGCCGATGGCGCCAGCGTGGGCGAGCATGCCGGCGCGCCCGCCTACACCATCGGCCAGCGCAGCGGTCTCGGCGTGGCCCTGGGCGAACGCCAGTACGTGGCCGCCATCGACACCGCCGACAACCTCGTCAGGCTGGGGCGCCGCGAGGACCTCTACCGCCGGCGCTTCGGTGTCACCGCCGTGTCCTTCGTCGACTCGACTCCGCCGTCGACGTTCGCGGCACGGATCCGCATCCGCCATCGCGCTGAGCCCGTCCCCGGGTACGTCCAGCCCGCCGAGGGCGGCGGCTGGGACGTCGAGCTCGAGCGGCCGGCATGGGCGCCGGCGCCAGGTCAGGCGGCCGTCTTCTACGACGACGATGGCGCCGTCATCGGCGGCGGCCGCATCGCCGCTGCTGCGGCTGCGAGCGCCTAGCCACAGCCGGGCGGCGACGTGGAACGAGGCCTCGCCACCTTCGTCCTGGGGCCCGCATTCGTGCTGTCGCTGCTCGTGGGCGCTTTCCACACCAGTGTCTACATCTTCGTGCGTGGCAACCTCGGCTGGCACATCCCTGCCGTCCTGGTGGCAGCCATCCTGGGCGCCCTGGCGGGCCAGGCCATCGGTGCTCGCCTGGGCGACGCTCTGACGATCGGCGACTACGCCCTGCTCTGGGCCTCCGCGCTTCAGCTGGCTGGGCATCGGTATCGCCATCGTCACCAGCGGACTCAGTCTCCGCAAGCCACCACCGCCACCTGATGGCGGCGAAGTGCGCCCACGCCGGGGCTAGGCGACGCGGTCGGGCTCGTCCGGGTCCGCCCCGGTGTCTGCCGTGGGGTCGGGCACGACCGACGCTGAGGCGATCGTCGTCCCCGCGGACTCCTCGGCCAGGACCTCCGCGACCGCCTGGTCATGCGACTCGATGGCGGCGTCAACGCCGCCTACGCCGATGACCGCCGGCTTGAGCGGAAGCTCCCTGGCGCGTACCTTGTCGCGCCGTCGCTGGAAGAGGGCGATGCCGACCGCCAGGAGTGCCGACAGCACGAAGCCGAACACCATCGCCAGCCAGGGCTGATCCTGGACCAGCGAGCCACCGATGAACCCGGGCAGCGCGGCCTGGAAGGACCAGATGACCGCGGCGATGGCGTCGTAGAAGACGAAGCGGAGCCACCTGAAGTGGAGGACACCCGCACCGATGGCCACTGCGGTGCGGCCGCCCGGGACGAAGCGCCCGACGATGACGAACATGCCGCCACGCCGATCGAACTGCTCCTGCACCGCGTCGAGCTGCCTGGTGTTGCCGCGCAGGACCTTCTCGACCAGCGGACGGCCCGCGGCACGGCCGATCCAGTAGGCCACGTTGTCGCCCACGAACGCCCCGAGGCCGGCCGCGACCATGACCCAGACGATGTTGAGCGTGCCCTGTCCGGCCAGCACGGCGGAGGCCGTGACCGTCGCCTCGGCGGGGATGACGGGCACGATGACATCGATGGCGGCCATGGCGAAGATGAGCAGGTAGGTGATGGGCGAGTCGGTGACCAGCGCCGTCAGCGAATTGATGAGCCCAGTCGCCCACGTGAAGATCTCGTTCAGCGGCTCCATCAGTGGCGCCTAGACTAGCGCGCTCGGGCATGCGCACCGACATGCGGTCAGGCAGGCGTTGCTCGGCTGGTCCAGCGCTATTCACGAGTTCGTTCGGCGGGTCGGCGGACGATCGGATTGCCGGATATCCGTTGCGAGGCGCTCACGCCCGCCACCATACTGTCGGATCACAGCAGCACCACGGAGCCCACCATGTCCGATCCCGAGATCCCGCCGAAGACCGAAGACGGCGCTCGAGGAACGGCTGGAGACCAAGCCGCAGAAGCCGGGCCTGCGCGCACCGCGTCGCGTCGGTCTGGAAGGACGAGTACGACACGGCCATGAACTGGCCGCGTGGCAAGCGGCACCTCGTCACGCGTGGCCTCGCCGTGCTCGTCGTCAACACCATCGCGCTGCTCCTCGTGAGCGAGTTCATGAACGGCATCCGCTTCACCGGCGATCTCTGGGAGAACCTCATCGCGGCGCGTGCTCGTGACCCTCGTGGCGGGCGCCTTCACGTTCCTGCTGCGGCCGGTCGTCTTCGTGGCCCTGGGCATCAACAACGTCGTCGTCACGGCGGTCCTGACCATCCTCTTCATGGGCCTGACGCTGCTTGTCGGCGCCTGGCTCGTGAAGGGCATCGAGATCGATGGCTTCCTCGTGGCCTTCATCGCCTCGATCCTCATCGCCGCGATCAACACCGTCATCGTGGGCATCATCGGGCTCGATGAGGACGAGTCCTTCTTCCGCCACTCGATGAAGCGCATGGCCCGCGTCGGCGGTGATGTCGACGACCGCCCGGGGCCCGGTTTCGTCATCCTCCAGATCGACGGCCTCGCCGAGCCCGTCCTGCGCGACGCGCTGCGCACCGGCTACATGCCCTTCCTCAACGACTGGCTCGCCACCGGCACCCATCGCCTCGGCAAGTACGAAGCACTGGCGCCCTCGATGACCTCCGCCGGACAGGTCGGCATCCTCCACGGCGTGCAGCCGGGCATCCCGGCCTTCCGCTGGTGGGAGAAGGAACGCAACTACCTCATGGTCTCCAACCATCCCGACGATGCCTTCGAGATCGAGCGGCGTGCCTCCAACGAGAGCGACCTGCTGCGCGATGGCGGCGCGAGCATCAGCAACCTCGTCAGTGGCGGCGCCACCCGCGCCATCGCCACCAACAGCCAGCTGGGCAAGCAGGGCCAGGGGCTGCAGATGAAGTCCTTCTGCATGTTCCTCTACAACCCCTACAACCTGACTCGCGGCATCGCCCAGTTCGTCACGGCGGTCATCGTCGAGTACTTCCAGGCGCGCCGCCAGCGCACCCGTGACGTCAAGCCACGGATCAGTCGCGGCATGCCCTTCCCGTTCCTCAAGGCCAGCACGACCACGATCATGAAGGACATGATCGTGGACCTCATCATCGGCGAGATGGGCCGCGGCACGCCCATCGTCTACGCCGACTACCTCGGCTACGACGAGGTCGCCCACCACGCCGGACCGGAACGGCCCGAGTCCATGGCGCAGCTCGACGCGGTCGACCGCATCATGCGTTCCCTCAGCCGTGCTGCCGATCGATGCCCCCCGCGATTACCACTTCATCCTCGTCTCGGACCACGGCCAGACCCAGGGTGCACCCTTCGAGGACCGCTACGGCATCAGCCTCGAGGAGCTGACGCGCTGACTCATGGAGGGTGAAGTCAGCAGCCTCGATGCCAGCAACGATGTCGAGGGCTGGGGCCCGGTCAACACCTTCCTGACCGAGGCCAGCCGAGCACCGGGCGCGAGCGGCAAGATCGTCAGCCGCGCCCTGCGATCCGGGCTCGGTCGACGGCGTCGTCGAGCTCGGCGAGATCGAGGCCGTGCACAAGGGAGCCGAGACCACCGGGAGCAAGAAGGACGAGGACGCGATCCCCGACCTGATCGTGGCCGCCTCGGGCAACCTCGCCAACATCTACTTCACCGAGATCCGAGAGCGCGTCAGCCTCGAGGGCATCGCCAGGATGCATCCCGAGCTCATGCCGGGGCTCGTCCGCCACGAGGGCATCGGCTTCATCATGGTCCGCTCCGAGGAGCACGGCCCGCTGGTCATCAGCGCCGACGGCGTGCGCAATCTCGAGACCGGACGAGGTCGAGGGTGCCGACCCGCTCGCGTTCTACAGCGAGCACACGGCGGCCAACCTCAAGGAGCTCGACTCCTACCAGCACATCGGCGACATCTTCATCATCAGCATGTACGACCCCTCGACCGAGGAGGTCGCTCCCTTCGAGCACCAGGTCGGTTCCCACGGTGGACTCGGGGGCATGCAGACCAAGGCCTTCGTGATGTACCCGTCGGCCTTCGCCACGCAGGACAAGACGGTCGACCTGGTGGGTGCACCCGAGGTCAACCGCAAGATCCACGAGTGGATGGACCGGGCCAAGGAGATCTACGCCGCCGGTGGCGTCGTCGAGGAGGCCGAGGCCGAGCAGGAGCAGGCAGTGCCCTCGGTGCTCCAGCCAGGGTCCAGGGACTCCTGACGGCCGACGCCCCCGATCCTGCAGGGGACGCCATCGGGCCCCCGGGGAGGTCGTCGCGTCGGCCAACCAAGCCCGGAACGCGCTTGAGGGGGCAGCACACCCGTGCATCGGCATCGGGGTCCTGGCCCTGAAGACGATCCACTGATGGCCTGCTCGGAAGCGCAGCTCACCGCGCCACCGTGTTCGGCGGCAGCACCGGCAGGATGAGCATGAACTTGCCGTCGCGCTTGGGATAGCGCGCTCGCGGCCGCGCATAGGGGAGGTAGTCCTCCGCCAGCGCCGCCACCGGCACCAGCGCGTTCGGCGGCCGGGACGCGCCCCAGATCGTGCTGACATACGGATACCAGGTGTCCTGCACGTGCACCTTCCTGACCTGGAAGTCCTTGCTGAACGCCGGGTCGGCCGTGGCCGTGAAGCCGGACATCACCCACGAGTGCGCGCCCCGCCAGGTGACCAGGCCGACGGGCTTGTCGGTGAGGCGCAGCGCCCTGGCGGCCTTGCGGATGGCGCCCCGCCGGGTAGACGCGCCGTCCACCACGTAGGGTCCGTAGCCGGCCGTATTGAGCAGTTCGGCCCATCCTGTCAGATCGATCCCGATGGGGCCCAGTTTGCGCTTGTTGGGTGAAAGCTCACGACCACGCGCGTAGAGCTTCTGCTGGAACGCGATAGAGCGGTTGGGCCTGCCCTCATCGATGATGTTCATCATCGTCTGGGTGGAGCCGGCCACACACGAGTTCTTGTCTGCCTGGTGCATGAAGTCGCCCTTCCGGAAGAGGTTCATCTCGAACGGACCGGGTCGTGGCCGCGGCTTCAGCCTGACCGTCCTGACCTTGGGTTTCGGCTTGGGCTTGGTTCGTTTGGCCTCGACATCTTCCCGGGCGGCGGCACTGGCGCTCGGTGCCACGGTCGGGACGGCCGTGGAGCCCGTTGGCTGGGCCACGCGAGGGCTCGGTCGGGGCGTACCCGGCACCACGGCGAAGTCGTCGTCCGCGAGCCCGGAGCAGCCGCCCGCAGCGAAGACCCCCGCGAGCGCCAGCAATGCCATGCGCGCGTAGCTCCTGGGTTCCCCAAAACACACCATTCGCGCAACGGTAGCCCGCGACCGGTCCGCGGTGGTCCAAGGTCAAGACATCTTCACCCGATGCCGACGTTTGCGAAGGACGTTGACCGGGGCCTCGTCGATGCTCATCATCGATGGTCGATGACGACCACGTCGTCGAAGCGAGGAACGGAGGAGAGACCCATGGCTCGTTCATCCGTAGCGACGGCTGGCGTTGTGGCACTGGTGCTGGCGTTCTCAGCAGGCAGCCTGGCCGTAGCCCAGGACGGCGTGCCGGCCGATCCGGTGGAGAACCCCAACACCGGCGAGGTCTCGGACACGCTGATCCTCAAGCCAACGCCTATGAGGTCTACGCCGAGCACATCCGTGTGCTCAACGACTGTGACTGGCTGGGCCTGATGGCCCAGTACCCCAACGATGCGGAGATCCACCTCGCTGGTGGGACCGTCGTCAAGGGACGCCAGGCCATCGGGGACCTGTTCGCGGGCTTCGTGCTCGACCGACCCGACGGCAACTGTGGGATGACGTTCACGGAGGAGTCGCGCCTCGAGGTGGGCGGCACGGAGAGCGTGCAGTGGGTCGCCGAGGCCGACTTCCTCGCCGAGCCGCACCGAGGGTCTGACGCCTATGTCACCGACGGCCAGTACATGGTCGCCATGGTGACGACCTTCGGCCAGCCAGCAGACAGCCTCGTGTACACCGACGTCGAGGACACCCAGGGCGACGGCACCGAGGGTGCCCAGGCCGACGAGGGTTTGAGCGAGTAGCCTCGACCACGTGGTCGAGCTTCGTCCACGTGGTCGTCATTCGCCCGCGGGAGCGCTCGCTCTCGCGGGCTTGCTCATGCCCTCCGTTCGCCGTTCGCTACACTCGCGATACATGCACGAGCACGAGAACCGGGATTCCGCGGACACCCGGATGCAGCCCCTGTCCGCGGACCAGATCCGCGCCCGCTTCCTGCGCTTCTTCGAGGAACGCGGCCACGAGGTCGTGCCCAGCGCCAGTCTCGTGCCCGGCGGCGACCAGACCTTGCTCTTCACCAACAGCGGCATGGTCCAGTTCAAGGACGTGTTCCGCGGCGTAGAGAAGCGGACCTACGATCGCGCCGTGGACTCACAGCGCTGCCTGCGCGTGGCCGGCAAGCACAACGACTTCGAAGAGGTCGGCCGCACACCCCGCCACCACACGCTCTTCGAGATGCTCGGCAGCTGGTCCTTCGGCGACTACTTCAAGCGCGAGGCCATCCACTGGGCGTGGGAGTTCCTGACCCAGGACCTCGGCATCCCCGGCGAGCGACTGGCGGCGACCACCTACACCGAGGATGAGGAATCGTGGGCCATCTGGCGCGACGAGATCGGCCTGCCTCCCGAGCGCATGGCGCGTTGGGGCGATGTCGACCGCGGCGACGACCACAACTTCTGGCGCATGGCCGAGACCGGGCCCTGTGGCCCCAACAGCGAGATCCACTTCGACCGGGGTGAGCATCTTTCCGAAGGTCCCGGCTGTGTTCCCGACCATACCGAGACCTGTCCCCGCTGGCTGGAGATCTGGAACCTGGTCTTCATGGAGTTCGATCAGCCCATCGACGGGCCTCGCACCGAGCTGCCCTTCAAGTCGGTGGACACGGGCATGGGACTGGAGCGGCTGGCGTCGGTGTTGCAGGGCGTCGCCACCAATTACGACACCGACCTGTTCGTGCCCATCCATGCCCGCATGCGCGAGCTTCTCAGGCATGATCCCGACGCCTTCGAGAGCGAGCGCTTCAGCTACCAGGTCATCGCCGACCACTCGCGCGCCATCACCTTCCTCATCGCGGACGGCGTCATGCCGGCCAACGAGGGCCGCGGCTACGTGCTGCGACGTATCGTCCGCCGCGCCGTTCGACACGGTCGCCTGCTGGGGCGACACGAGCCCTTCCTGGCGGAGACGGCCAAGGTCGTCGTCGACCTCATGGGCGAGGCCTATCCCATCCTGCGGGAGCGCCGGGACGTCATCCTGGGCACGATCATCCGTGAGGAGACCGCCTTCGCCCGGACACTTGACGCGGGCACCATCCAGCTGGAGGAGGCGCTCATCCCGCTCACCGGCGCGGACCGCGTGGTGGGCCGACGACCGCAGGATGTGGCTGCCGATGCGCCCGTCCTCGATGGCGAGAAAGCCTTCCAGCTCCACGATACCTACGGGTTTCCCATCGACCTCACCATCGAGCTGGCCGCCGAGTACGGCGTGCGCGTCGACCGCGACGGCTTCGGAGCTGCTCTCGAGGAGCAGCGCCAACGCAGCCGTTCAGGCAAGAAGCTGGACCTCGCCCGTCAGGCCGAGCAGACCGCGCTCTTCGACAGCATCGCCCGGCGCCTGGGCGACTCCGTCTTCCGGGGCTATGAGACGACCTCGGCGCCCGGTCGCATCGGGGCCATCGTGCGCGACACCACGGAATACGAGGAGCTGGAGGCTCGCGCCGACGCCGAGGGGCACACCGAGGCCGCGGCTGACGCCCAGCTCGTCCTCGACGAGACACCCTTCTACGCCGAGGGCGGCGGCCAGATCGGCGATCGGGGCGTCCTGCGTGATGAGGCCGGCGACATCGTCTTCAGCGTCGAGGACACGCAGCGACCGGTGGCCGGGCTCGTCGTCCATCACGGCAAGCTGCACGGCAAGATCAGGCTGGGACAGACGGTCACGGCGGAGGTCGATCCACGCCGACGCACCAACACCATGCGCAACCACACCGGCACACATCTGCTGCACCGTGCGCTGCGCAATGCACTGGGTGACTCGGCCCGCCAGGCCGGCTCACTCGTGACGCCCGATCACCTGCGCTTCGACTACCCCTTCGATCGCGGGCTCACGCCCGAAGAGCGGCACACCATCGAGCACGAGGTCCGGGCCATCATCCGCGATGACCGTAGCGTGACGCCGGAGCTCATGTCCATGGCTGAGGCGCAGGCCGCCGGTGCCGATGCCTTCTTCGACGAGAAGTACGGTGAGACCGTCCGCACCGTCCGCGTCGAGGACTACAGCCACGAGCTGTGCGGCGGGACGCATTGCCGTGCCACCGGGCAGATCGGTGGCTTCATCATCACGTCCGAGCGCTCCATCGGCTCGGGCATGCGCCGCATCGAGGCGGTCACCGGCGAAGCCGCGGAGGCCCTGACCGAGGAACGTTTCCGCCTCCTGGAATCGGCAACGGCGGCAGCCGGCGTCCAGGGCATCGATCGCCTGGTCGCCCGTATCGAGGAGCTCAAGGAGCGCAAGAAGACGGCGTCGCGGCAGGCGAGCGGGCTGGTTCCGACGGCCGCGGCGGCCGCCAGGACCGCGGAGCTGCTGCACAAGGGCGCCTTCATCTCGATGATGGGCGGCTTCAGCTCCATGGAGGAGCTGAAGGCCTGGGCCAAGGAGGTGCGCGGCTCGCTCAAGAGCGGCGTCATCGCGGCCGGCCTCGATGATCCCGAGAAGCCGCAGCTGTTCGTCACCGTCAGCGACGATCTCGTGGAACAGGGCGTCAACGCCGCCGACCTGGTGAAGGACGCCGTCGCGGAGGCCGGCGGCAAGGGCGGCGGGCGGGCTGAGATGGCCCAGGGCAAGGTGCCCGAGGCGACGGCGCTGGAGGCGGCGCTGAAGAGGCTTCGCCAGCGGCTCGAGGAGTAGGGCGGGGTCCGCACGTGTCGCTGCTGCAACGACTGCTTCGCCGGGTGCCCGCCGCCACGCCCAACGCTGCGCAGCTGGCGCTGGACATCGGCACCGAATACGCCAAGGCGCTCGTGTTCGAGCAGGCCGAGGGCGAGGGCGCCGTGGTCACCGGTGTGGGCCGGCAGCGGCAGGGTCTCGCGCACATGCAGTCAGGCACGGTAGCCGACATCCCGGCCGTGGTGCGCAACTGCCGCAGCGCTCTCGATGAGGCCGAAGCGATGGCCGGACGCGTGGCAGAGAAGGTCATCATCGGCATCGCCGGGGAGCTGGTGAAGGGATTCACGACGACGCGCAGCGTCGAGCGCAAGCGGCCCGACAGCGCAGTCACGCACTCGGAGCTGGAGCGGCTGCTGGAGGACATCGAGGCCGAGGCCTCGGCCGAGGCGCAGCGCACCATCACCTGGGAGACCGGACTGTCCAATGTCGACGTGCGCCTGGTCCACGCTTCCGTGGCGGCCGCCGGCATCGACGGCTACGCCGTCTCCAACCCGGTCGGGTTCCAGGGCCGCCACCTGCGCATCTCCGTCTTCAACGCCTACGCCCCGCTGGTGCACCTGGGGGCCCTCGAGTCGGTCGTGGAGCAGCTGGGCCTTGACCTGATAAAGGTCGTCGCCGAACCCTACGCTGTGGCCCGGTCGATCTCCGGCGAGCAGGTGGGTCAGTCCGGCGCGCTCTTCATCGACGTCGGTGGCGGCACGACCGACGTTGCCCTGGTGCGTTCGGGCTCGGTCGAGGGGACGCGCATGTTCGCCCTCGGCGGACGCGCCTTCACCAAGTCGCTGGCCGACCGGCTGGACCTCGACTTCGAGGCCGCCGAGGGCGTCAAGCTCGCCCATGCCGGGGGAGAGGACGTCGAGGATCCCGACGAGGTCAGCGCCATCATCGGCGAGGACGTGGCCGTGTGGGCAGCGGGCGTCGAGCTCGTGCTCGAGGAGTTCGGCCAGCATGGCCTGCTGCCGGGCCGCATCGAGCTGTGTGGCGGTGGCGCTGCCCTGCCGGAGATCCGGGCCGCGTTGGAGGCCGCCGGCTTCGGCGCCGACCTGCCCTTTGCGCGCCGGCCGCTGGTCTCCATGATGCGACCCGACTCGGTGTCAGAGGTGACCGATGCCACCGGCCTGCTGACCGACCAGCAGGACGTGACACCGATGGCACTGGCATTCCAGGCCGTCGAGGCCGCCCGGACGCAGGAACCGCTGGATGCAGCGCTCCGACGCGTGCTGCGAGGGATGCGCGTCTAAGGCAGACTGCGGACGATGGCCGTTTGGTACCTCGACAACGACGACGAGATCACCGATGCCGTCGCGCGCCTGCGTGGCACCAGCGACGAGCACGTGGTCTTCGTGGTCCCGCCGGGCTCACGCATCGCCACCGGACGAATCAACTTCCGGCTGCTGGCCCGCGAGGCCGAGATGCGTGCCAAGGAGATGGCCATCGCCAGCCCCGACGACAAGGTGCGCTCGCTGGCGACGGCTGCCGGGGTCCTGGCCGCCGCCAGCGTGGATGAGGCGGAGGCGGCCCTGCAACGAGGCGACAGGCCGCCAGCGCCGAGCGCTTCCGGCGGCTCGGACGACGTGACGGGGGCCAGCCCCGTGGCCGTGCCGGCCAGCGCTGACGGGGAACGGGCGGGTGCGCTCGTCTGGCGCAGCCAGCGCCTTCGCCTGTCCGTCGTGGTGCTGCTGGCCCTGGCCCTGGTCGGCGTCTTCGCCGCCTCGCAGCTGCTACCGACGGCGCAGATCACCTTGCAGCCGCGCATGTCCGCCCTGGGACCCGTCGAGGTGGCCGTGGTCGCGCTGCCGGCCGTGACCGAGGTGGACGCTGCCGGCGGGCGGATCCCTGCCGTCACGCTGCCCATCCCGCTGGAGGTGAGGGGAGCTTTGGCGCCAGCGGCAGCGAGGCCGTGGAGGCCCGGGCCAGCGGCGAGGTCGTCTTCTCATCGCCCGAACAGCCCAACGAGCAGCTGATCCCGGCCGGCACGCGCCTGCGGACACCCGCCGGCGTGGAATTCCAGACCACCGCCACCGTGACACTGCCGCCGACCGAGGGAGCGGCCTCGCAGGTCAGCGCGCCCGTCGAGGCCATCCGCAGCGGTGAGGAGGGCAACGTGCCTCCCGACGCCATCAACGTGGTGCCTTCCCTCGAAGGGCAGGGCATCAGCGTGCGCAACCCGGAGCCGACGACCGGGGGGCGGTTCGAGCAGACCCCCAGGGTCACGGCAGAGGACTACGATGCCGCCGCGGTCGACCTGCAGAACCGGCTGGCCGGTGCCCTTGTCGCCTACCTTCGTGACCCCGACAACGCGCCCGATGGGCTCACGCTCTTCGCCGAGACGGCACAGCTGGGCGCGGTTCGCCACCTCCCCGCCTTCGACGACCTCGTCGGTTCCGCCGACACCGAGTTCGAGCTGAGCGGTGAGGTCGTGGCCAACGTGCTGGCCGTCGATACCGCGCTGGTGGACGAGGTCGTGGCCGAGCGCGTGCGGGCGGCGGTGCCGGCGGGCATGAGCCTGGTGCCCGGGAGCATCACGCTCGAGCATGCCGAGGGCGTGGCCGACGGCCAGCGCATCCGCTTCGACGGCCGCGGCAGCGCCGACACGGTCGTCCGCATCGATGTCGCCGGGCTCACCGAGGCAGGTGGCTGGCCTGCCGATTTCCGAGGCTCAGGCCATACTGGAGCAGTTCGGCACGGCGACCGTGAGCGTCTGGCCGGACTTCCTCGACGGCCTGCCGGCCGATCGTGAGCGCATCGAGCTCGACGTCACCGAGCCATCGACAACGGAGTGAGCAACCGATCCATGACCATCGATACGCGCCCTCGGACGACGAGGTGCCAGTGAGCGTGCTTCTGGGTATCGACCTGGGTGACCGGCGCATCGGCGTCGCCGTCGCCGACACCACCACCGGTTCGGTCAGGCCGCTGCTGACGCTGCGACGAGGCCAGCCGGCGCAGGACGCCGCGGCCATCGAGCGCATCCGCGCAGAACGCGCACGCCGACACCATCGTGGTCGGACTGCCACTACACATGGACGGCAGCGAGAGCGAGCAGTCGCAGCGGACGCAGGCGTGGGTGGAGGCCGTCGCCCCTGCCGTGGGCGCGACCGTCACCTTGCGCGACGAGCGCCTCAGCAGCCAGGCCGCGGAGGTCCGCCTCGGTCGCGCCCCCCGTGGCAGGGCCGGTGGCGCCCCTTCGCCGTCGGCGCGCAACGCCTGGCGCGCGCGCATCGACCGCGAAGCCGCTGCTGCCATCCTGCAGCGCGAGCTCGACGCCCGTGCCGGCGTGGGGGTGACGCCATGAGCGGCCCCGCACCCCAGGGTCGTGGCGGTGGCCGCGTCGGCATCGTCGAAGGCTGGGAGCTGCGACACGCGCACAAGCAGGACGCCAACTCGGGCGCCTTCAAGGGCCTTGCCTTCGTGCTGGTGGCACTCGTCCTGCTCGTCGTTGGCGGCTGGTTCGCCGCTCGTCCCATGATCGGGCCCGCCGCCGCCAGCTTCTTCGAGGACAACCCGGGCATGGTCAACATGCCGCTCGTCTCCGACCTGCTGGCAGCGGAGTTCACGGACAGGATCAACACATCCGCAGTCAACCAGGAGGGTGTCGTCGAGTTCGTCATCGAGCCCGACAAGGCGCTGCTGGATGATATCCAGGCCAGCCTTGTCGAGGAAGGCCTGCTCACCGACCCCCTGGCGTTCCGCTACGCCATCGTCAAGGACCGCATCGACGAGCTTCTGCGCCCGGGGACCTACACGCTGACACCGCCGATCACGCCGGCCGGCATCGCCGCCCGGCTGGCGCTCCCACCGGACCCGCCGACGCCCCTGACCGTGCTTGACATGCGCCTGGGCCGTCGCATCGAGCAGATCGTCGCGTACCTCCAGCAGGAGGTCGAGAAGGGCGAGCTGGAGCTCGATCCCGAGGAGTTCCTGCGGCTCGCTCGCAATCCCACCAAGCCGATGAAGGAGGAGTACCGCTTCCTCGCGCAAGCGCCGGCGGGCAGCAGCCTCGAGGGCTTCCTCCAGGGTGGCACCTACGAGGTGCCGGTCGACATCACCGCCGAAGAGCTCATCTTCCTGATGCTCGACAAGTGGGACAAGACCACCGGCAAGTACGTGGCGCAGGCGCGCAAGAGCGATATCCCGTTCTACGACGCGCTCGTCGTCGCCAGCCTCGTCGAGCGCGAGGCCAAGGTCGACAGCGACCGCGCCAAGATCGCCGGCGTCTACTGGAACCGCCTGGACCCCAAGGTCAACAAGGAGACCGGCGGCCTGATGCAGGCGGACCCCACGGTCGTCTATGCCACCGACTCGATGACCCTCGAGAAGACCGGCATCGGCGACTGGGACGAGTACCTTTTCTGGGACCTCCTCGGCGTGAGCGACTACGCCAGCGTGGATGTCGACCGCCAGTACGCCTCCTTCCAGACGTACCAGAACGCGGGCTTGCCTGATTGGCCGATCGTTACGCCTTCACCGGAGTCACTCGCAGCTGCGCTTGAGCCGGTCACCCGGTCCAAGCTGCTGTACTTCTACGCCTGCCCCGACTCCGACACGCACAAGTTCGCCAAGAACTTCAACAAGCACCAGAACAACATCGACAGCTGCAACTAGGCTCGCCACACCACTCATAGCCACGGAGACAGCCAGCACTCATGATCTCGACCGGAGACCTGCGCAAAGGCATCGCCATCGAACTCGACGGCGACTTGTGGCAGATCCTCGACTTCCACCACATCAAGATGGGCCGCGGGTCCGCCCAGATCCGCATCAAGCTGCGCAACGTCAAGCGCGGCCAGACCGTGGAGCGCACCTTCCAGGCCGGCGAGAAGTGGCCGCGCGCGATCCTCGACAAGCGCCCCGTGCAGTTCCTCTACCAGGACGGTGACGACTACCACTTCATGGAGAACGATTCCTACGAGCAGTTCCACCTGACAGCCGAGCAGCTGGGTGAGGTCACCGACTACCTCATCGAAGGCATGACCCTCGACCGCACGACCTACGAGGGCGAGACCATCGGCGTCGAGCTGCCCATCTCGGTCGAGCTCAAGGTCGTGGAGACGGAACCCGGCTTCGCCGGCGATACGCAGTCGGGCGCCAAGAAGCCCGCCACCCTGGAGTCCGGGCTGGTGGTGCAGGTGCCGATCTTCGTCGAGGAGGGCGACTCCATCCGGGTCGACACGCGCACGGGGGAGTATCAGACCCGCGTCTAGCGGTGACCATGACGACGCGGGGCCTGTGGGACGATCCGCCTCCGCCGCCTGAGCCCGACGCCACGCCCGAACACACCGGCCTCGGCACAGCCAGCCGGACCGACGGTGCTGTCGGTGACCAGCGTCACCCGGCTCGTTCGAGAAGCGCTGCGGCGCCATCCGCGCCTGAACCCGGTCTGGGTCGAGGGCGAGATCGGCAGCGTCTCGGTCAGTGCCGCGGGTCACTGCTATTTCACGCTCAAGGACGAACGCGCGCAGCTGCGCTGCGTGGTCTTTCGCGAGGAACGGCTGGCCCTGCCGCTCGAGCCCGGACGGGCTTGCGTGTCGTGGCCCAGGGCCGCATCGACCTCTTCGAGCAACAGGGTGCCTACCAGCTCTACGTCGAGAGCCTGCAGCCCGCCGGCGTGGGCGACCTGGCCCAGCGCTACGAAGCGCTCAAGGAGCGGCTGACCGCAGAAGGCCTCTTCGACAGCGGCTCGCAAACGCCCGCTGCCAGCCTGGCCGAGGACGATCGGCGTGGTCACCTCGGCCGAGCGGGGCCGTCCTGCACGACATCCGCCGCGTCGTCGGCCGCCGCTGGCCCCTGGCGCGACTGCATCCTGAGCCCCTGCCAGGTGCAGGGCGCGGGCGCCGAGCGCTCCATCGTGCGCGCACTCTCCCGCCTCGGGCGCTGGACCGACCCGCTCGATGGCCGTGCGGTCGACCTCGTCATCGTGGCGCGCGGCGGCGGCTCGCTGGAGGACCTCTGGGCCTTCAACGATGAAGCCGTCGTTCGCGCCATCGCCGGCCACGCCCGACCGGTCATCGTGGGCGTGGGCCACGAGACCGACGTGACGCTCGCCGAGTTCGCAGCCGACCGCCGCGCCGCGACGCCATCGGTCGCGGCCGAGCTGGCCGTCCCCGACCAGAGCCGAGCAGCGGCAGCACCTGCAGGCGCTGCGATCACGCCTGGCCACGAGCGCAGCTCGGCGCCTGGCCGCGTACGCGCGCGGACCTGCTCGCGGAGCGACGGGCACTGGAGACCTTCCGCCCGGGGCCTACCTCGCCGGCGAGCGCGAACGCATCGGACTGCTGTTCGATCGCGCCACCCGCGCGCTGCAGGGCCGCCTCGCCGCCGACCGGGCAGAGATGGCGCGCTCGGCGATCGACTGCCGTCGCAGCTGCTCGCGCGCACCAGCCTGGCCCGGGCACAGCTGACGCGCAGTGCCGCCGGCCTGGAGGCGCTGAGCCCATTCGCGACCCTCGAGCGCGGCTACGCCATCGTGCGCGGCCCGGGCGGACGCGTGGTCGTCGATGCCGCGCGGCAGCGGGCCGGCGACCACCTCGAGATCCGACTGGCCAAGGGCGCGTTGGACGTTTCGGTCGATGGCGTGCGAGACTCGGGCTCGTGAGCGACACATCCACCCCGGTTCCGGGCCCTGACGGCCCGCCCGCTGCAGGCGACCTCGACGCGCTGCCGTTCGACAAGGCCCTCGAGCAGTTGCGCGACGTGGTCGCGCGACTGGAGGAAGGCGGCCTGCCACTGGAGGCATCGATCGCGCTCTACGAGCGTGGCGCCTTCCTGCATGAGCACTGCGGCAAGCTGCTCGACGCGGCCGAGCTACGCGTCCAGCGCCTCGTCGACAGCAGTGGCGGTGGCAGCCCCCGGGTGCTCGACATGCGCCCCGACGACGGCGACGAGCTCTAGTCGTGGTGACGCTGCGCGACCTTCACGGTCCGGACGATCTCAGCGACATCAGCCACGCTGAGGCGCGAGCCCTGTGCACCGAGATCCGTCGCGAGATCATCGACACCGTCGCCACCACCGGTGGTCACCTGGGCAGCTCGCTGGGTGTGGTCGAGCTGACCGTGGCACTCCACCGCATCATGGCCAGCCCGACTGACCGCATCGTCTGGGACACCGGCCACCAGGCCTACGCCCACAAGCTGCTCACCGGCCGGCTCGAACGCTTCGGGACACTCCGTCAGCTGGGTGGCATCGGTGGCTTCCCGCGCCGGAGCGAGAGCGAGCACGACGTCATGGATGGCGGGCACGCCGGCACCGGCATCTCCATCGCCGAAGGGCTGGCGCTGGCCCGGGATGCTCGCGGCAGTGACGAGCGCATCGCCGTGGTGGTGGGCGACGCGGCCCTCATGAGCGGGCTCTCGCTCGAAGCGCTCAATGACATCGGTCACCGCAAGACGCGCATGCTCATCCTGCTCAACGACAACGAGATGAGCATCAGCCCCTCGGTCGGCGCCGTCAGCCAGTATCTGAGCCGCATCAAGCTCTCGCGCCGGTGGCGCCGCTCCCGCCGGCGCTTCGATTTCGGACATCGCGCGCGTTCCCCGTTTCGGCCCGCTACTGCTGGAGTGGTCGAGGCGCATCCGCCACGCTGTCGTCGACTTCAGTCAGCCTGGACGGCTATTCGAGGACCTCGGCGTCACCTACGTGGGCCCGGTGCCCGGCCACGACCTGGTCGCGCTCGACACCACGCTACGGAAAGCGTTCCTCGAGGAAGACACGCCCATCATCGTGCACGTCCGCACCCGCAAGGGCTACGGCTATCACCCCGCAGAAGCCGACAAGGTGGGCTTCCACGGCGCGGCGCTGCCACCCATGCCCGACCAGGCGGCTCCGGTCCTCGCCGGCAATGGCGCCGGTTCCTCCGACGGCGACGCGGCACTGCCGGCACAGGAGCGAGCCACGCGCAAGATCCCCAATTACACCGCGGTCATGTCGGACGAGCTCATCCGCATCGCCGAGGAGGACGAGCGCGTGGTGGCGATCACGGCAGGCATGCCCACCGGCACCGGCGTGGCTGCCTTCGGCGAGCGCTTTCCGCAACGAACCTTCGACGTCGGCATCGCCGAACAGCACGCCATGACCATGGCCATCGGCATGGCCCTTGGCGGCCAGCGACCCTTCGTGGCGCTGTACTCCACGTTCCTCCAGCGCGCCTTCGACCAGGTCGTCCACGATGTCTGCCAGAACGACGCGTCGGTCGTCATCGGCATCGACCGCGCCGGGTTGGTCGGCGAGGACGGCACCAGTCACCAGGGCATGTTCACGCTGTCGGCCCTCCGCCAGCTGCCCAACCTGGTGCTGGCCGCGCCCCGTGACGAGCAGGAGCTGCGACGGCTGCTGCGTACCGCCTTCGCGCCAGGCGCATCCCTTTGCCCTGCAGTACCCGCGCGATGCCGGCTTTGACCTGCCGGCGATCGAGGTCACGCCCGTCGAGGTCGGCCGCGGCGAGTCACTGCGCGAGGGTGACGACATCGTCATCATCGGCCTCGGACCCGATCATCGCCCGCGGCGTGGCCGTCGCCGACGGCTTGTCGGAGGCCGGCTGGTCGGTCGGCGTCGTGGACGCTCGCTTCGCCCGCCCGCTCGACCGCGAGCTCATCCTGGCGGCTGCCCGCGGCAAGCAGCTCGTCGTCACGCTCGAGGAGAGCGTGCTCCCGGGAGGCTTCGGCTCGGCCGTGCTGGAGGTCTTTGCCGACGCCGGCGAAGCGGAGCCACTCCCGCCTGTGAAGCGCATCGGTCTGCCCGACGGCAAGTTCGTCGACCACGGCTCGGTCACGGACCTGCGCGCCCTGGTGGGCGTCGACGAAGCCGGCATCCGGGCGCAGATCGACGCCGCCATCGCTACGTACCGACTTCAGCCCCGTCGCGCGGGCGGCCGTCGAGGCCTGACCGCGCTGAGCGCAGCCAGGCCGCGCAAGCAACGACTCGACCAGCTTCTCGTCGACCGGGGGCTGGTGGAGAGCCGCAGCCGTGCCCAGGCTCTGCTGCTGGCCGGCCGGGTACGCGTCGGTGCCGGTGACGCTGCGCGCCGTGATCGAAGACCGGGCGAACCGGTCGCGAGCCGATATCGAGATCAGGTTGGACTCGGTGCCGCGCTACGTGTCGCGGGGAGGGGAGAAGCTGGCCGGGGCCCTCGATGCCTTCGGCGTCGACCCGAGCGGTCGCGTCTGCCTGGACGTCGGCGCATCGACCGGTGGCTTCACCGACTGCCTGCTGCAGCGCGGCGCCGCGCGCGTCTATGCCCTCGACGTCGGTCGCGGACAGCTGGCGGAGGCGATGCGCCAGGACGCCCGCGTGATCAGCCTCGAGCGCACCCACGCCGCACGGCTCGACCCCGAGGCGGAGGATGCGTTGAGCCTGCCCGAACGCGTCAGCCTCGCCGTCGCCGACGTCTCGTTCATCTCGCTCACGCGGTTGCTGCGCGGTATGGCCGCACACGTCGAGCCCGGGGGTGACATCCTGCCCATGGTGAAACCCCAGTTCGAGCTCAGCCCCCGCGAGGTCCCCAAGGGCGTGGTGCATGATCCGGTCGCCCGCGCCGCGGCCGTGACGCGCGTCCGTGAACACGCCGCGTCACTGGGGCTCGAATACCTCGCCGAGGTCGAATCGGTGCTGGTGGGGCCCGCCGGCAACCACGAGTTCTTCCTGCACCTGCGGGACGCCGGCCGCATGAAACGCATCGGCTTCGCCTTCAACCCCACCGCGGACGCAGCACTCGAGCTGCGTGACCGGGGTCTGGAGTGGTGTGCCGCCAACGGCATCGAGGCCTGGGCGCGGCCCTCCGACGAGCCGCCCGACGATGCCGAGGTGCTCCGAACCACCGAGGCCATCGTGGTGCTGGGTGGCGACGGCACCTTCCTGCGTGCCGCCCAGACCGCAGCCGACGTGGGCGTGCCCATCCTGGGCGTCAACGTGGGCAAGGTCGGCTTCCTCTCGAAGGTGGAGCAACACGCGCTCGAGGGCGTGCTGGAGCAGCTGCGCGATGGCGAGTTCGAGCTGGAGCTCAGGCTGATGCTGGAGGTGCGCGTGGTCCACGCCGACGGCAGCAGCGACGGCTGGGTCCACAGCGCGCTCAACGAGGCCGCCGTCGTGCGCGGCCGCCACGCCCAGGTGATGCGGGTCATCGTCGACGTGGGCGATTCGCGCGTGGCGACCTACGTCTGCGACGGGGTCGTCATCGCTTCGCCCACGGGCTCGACCGGTTACAGCTTCAGCGCTGGCGGACCCATCCTGGAACCGACCAGCCGCAACCTGGTGGTCACGCCCATCGCCGCCTATCTCACGCCACTACGATCGAGCGTGGTCGGCTCGCAGCACGTCGTCAGCGCCACCGTCCAGGCCGCCTACGACTGCCTCGTCAGCATCGACGGTCGCGAGGACGTCACGCTCGACGTCGGCGACCGGGTCGACGTGCGCGCGCGGGAGAAGCCCATCGGCTTCGTCCAGCCGCGAGGCGCCACGCGGTTCTGGGACCTGCTGCGCCAGAAGGCCACGCTGCTGCCAGACGGGTGAGCGGCATGACCAGCAGCGAGCGCGGCCACGGCACCCCTGAGGCCCGCCGCATGAGCTGCGTCGTCGCGGTCGATGCCTACGCTGACTACCTGCGCGTGGAGCGCGGCCTGGCGGCCGCCACCATCCGGCCTACGACACCGACCTGCGTCTCTTCGGCCGCGATGCGCCGGGCGTGGAACGCTGGTCGACCTCGCCGGAGCCGGCGCGCGACTACCTCGCGGCCATGACTCGGCCGCCGCGTGTCCTGCGACCCACGAGCCTGCGTCGCAAGGCTGCCTCGATCCGCGCCTTCTATCGCTTCTGCTACGCGGAGGAGCTCATCGACGCCGACATCGCCGCGCTCATCGACCTGCCCCGCCAGATGCAGCGACTGCCCGATACGCTCGATACGAGCGAAGTGGTCGAGCTGCTCGATGCCAGCGGTGGCGACGACCTCATCGGGCTGCGAGACCGTGCCCTGCTGGAGCTGCTCTACGCCGCCGGGCTGCGTGTCAGCGAGGCCCTGTCACTGGACCGCGTGGACCTTTCGGCGAGTGGGGGCTTCGTGCGTGTCATCGGCAAGGGCGACAAGGAGCGGCTGGTGCCGGTGGGTGACATGGCGCTCGAGGCCGTCGCCGCCTACCTGCCGAGCACGCGACCGACGAGCCCGGGGCGACGGCGTCGATGACGCGCGCCGAGCCGAGCGTGAGCGCGAGCCGCTCTTCCTGTCTCGACGGGGCCGACGCCTCGATCGCATGGCCGCCTGGCGGGTGATGCGCAAGGCCGCCCTGCGTGCCGGGCTGTCCGGGCGTGTCACTCCGCACACGTTGCGGCATAGTTTCGCCACACACCTGCTCGAGGGTGGTGCCGACCTGCGCGTCGTCCAGGAGTTGCTCGGCCATGCCAGCATCACCACCACGCAGCTGTACACGCATATCACCGGAGAACGCATCCGCCAGGTCTACGCCCGGGCTCACCCGCGCGCCTGACGGCAAGGAGAGGAGAACGGAGCGACGATGGGAACCTACGCAGAATCGCTGCTCACGCCGGACGAGCGGGTGCTCAAGCGGGAACGCCAGCACCCGATCGCGCTGATCCTCGACAGCTGGCTGGCCATCATCCTCTGGGGCGCCACCATCATCCTGCTGATCGTGCGCATCTTCCTGCCCGGGGAGGTCGCCGGGCGCGACCTCTTCGGTCCGGGGACGTGGTTCGCGGACGCGGGCACGTTCGCTACGCTGCTCACCCTCGTCGGCGGCATCGTCGTGCTGGTCTGGCGCTGGTGGTGGTGGCGGACGCAGGAGTTCCTCGTCACCAACTACCGGCTGGTGCTGGCATGGGGTGTGCTCAACAAGAACTCCTCGGACAGCTCGCTCGAGAAGATCAACGACGCGCAGCTGGAGATCAGCGTGCTTGGCCGCATGCTCGACTACGGCACCCTCAAGGTGCTGACGGCGGCGCCCCTGCAGGGTGCCGACCTGCTCGACCGCCTCAACCACGCCAAGGCCTTCAAGAAGGCCATGATGACCGCCAAGCACGACCTGCAGTCCGGCGGCAACGGCGATGGCGAGGACTACCAGCGCCCTCGATCGCGCCCGGCGCCTGAGCCGACGCCAGCGCCCGCCGCTGACGATACGACAGCGCATCGACGTGTCCGGCGGTGACGACCCGCACCAAGGCCGACACGCCCGACGAGGTCGCCGCGGTGCTCGGGTCAGCTGACCAAGCTACGCGAAGCCGGCACCATCAGCGACGAGGAGTACGAGGCCAAGAAGCAGGAGCTGCTGGGTCGGCTGTGATCAGCCGACGTAGCGCCTGATGGACTCAGACACCGTCAGGCGCTGTTCTCCGCCTTCATCGTCGTCGCCACCATGCTGCTGGTGGGCTTCCCCGTGCACGAGTTCATGCACGCCTGGACGGCCATGAAGCTGGGCGACAACACGGCCCGCTGGATGGGCCGGGTCTCGCTCGACCCACGCGTCCACTTCGACCAGATGGGTGGGCTGATCCTGGCTGCGACGGCCGTCTTCAGCGCCCTCGGCGGTGGGCTCCTCTTCGGCTGGGCCAAGCCCACACCCGGTCAACCCCGTGAACCTGCGCAACGGCCGCCGCGGCCACGCGCTGGTGGCCTTCGCCGGTCCAGCCAGCAACCTCGTGGTGGCGGCCCTCGTGGCGCTCGTCATCCGCGCCATCATCTGGGTCAACCCGGAGGTCTCACCCCTCCTGGAGCTGGCCTGGACGCGCCCTGTGGCTGCTGCTGTCCGCTCAACATCCTGCTCTTCATCTTCAACCTCATCCCCATCCCGCCGCTCGACGGCTGGAGCGTGCTGAAGGGCATCGTGCCGACGGCGGCCGCACGACGCATGACCGAGCTGGAGATCCAGTACGCCAGCGTGCTGCCGATGGTCTTCCTCGGCTTCATCGTCATCCTGTTCGTGACCGGTGGCGTCGATCATCGGGCCGCTCATCTACGGCATCCGCGACCTGCTGCTGGGCATCTAGAGATGGCGTTGGTGGAGCACCAAGGTGCGGCAGGCGCTGCGGCACGTCCTGGGTCGGGTCAGCCGTTCCGAGCGCGCTGATCTGGAGCGGCTGGCTGAGCGGGCCGCAGCTGGCGCTCTTCGATTCGATGCACCGGGCCGACCAGCGCCACGGCCTGGACGTGGCGGCCGCGCTCCGCGCAAACCGGTCACGACGACCCCGAGCTGTTGCTGGCGGCGCTGCTGCACGACTGCTCCAAGGGCCCGAGCGTGCGCCTGCCGCATCGAGTCGCGTGGTCGCTCGGAGAGCGCTACGGTGAGGGCGTGATCGACGCACGTTCGCCCGTCTGCCCGGGGTTCACCGTCGCCTTCGAGCGCCTGCGCCACCACGCCGCCGACTCGCGCGGATCCTGGCCCTGGCGGCCGGCTGCAGCGAGCGCACAGCCGCGCTCATCCGCCACCAGGCCGATCCGCGCGATCCGGAGGCCGGGCGTGGCGCTGCGCCTGGCCGATGAGGCATCCTGATGTCACGCATGGAGAGACCCGCGCGATGACTGACAACCATCGCCCCCCAGGCCGAGGCTCGCCAGGTCGGCATCGCCGTGCTGCCGCCGCTGCGCCGGCCGGTTCGCGGCGACACCAGTGTGCGCATCGCCGAGTCGGACCACCCCGACCGTGCCGCCCACGTCAGCGTGCGAGGGCTACGAGGGACCCCTGGGACTCCTGCTGGGCCTCATCGAGCAGCGCGAGCTGGACATCCTCGAGGTGCCGCTGGGTGACCTCGCGGGCGCCTACCTCGAAGCACTGGCCACGCTCGACGAGGAACAGATGTCACACATCAGCTCCTTCATCACCGTCGCCAGCCAGCTCATCCTCATCAAGAGCCGCGCCATCCTGCCACGCCCGCCGGTCGTGGCCGTTCCCGTCGAGGAGGGTCCCGACCCCGAGGCGGCCCTGCGCGAACGCCTCGTGCTGTACCGCCTCTACCGCGACGCCGGCCGTGACCTCAAGGGACGCCTCGAGAGCGGCTGGGAGGTCTTCCGGCGTGAACCCATCGCCGCCGTGGCGTCGGCCAAGGCCGGCTCGCGGCCCGACGAGGGTCCACCCCTCGACCCGCTCGTGCTGGTGCAGGCCCTCGACCGCGCGCTGCGGCAGGTGCCGCCCCCAGCACCGCCTCCGGACGTCGTGTCCACGCCTGGTGACCCTCGAAGAGCGTGCCCGCATCATCCGCGCCGCGCTGACCGATACGCCCGTGATCGTGCTGCAAGACCTGCTCGAGGACCTCACCGATCGAGTGGTGGTGGCGGTGACGTTCCTGGCCATGCTGGAGCTGGTCAAGGGTCGTGAGCTCAGTGTCGAGCAGGACGAGCCCTTCGGCCCCATCGTCTGCCGCTCCGTGGTGCAAGCGTGAGTGACCCAGAGCTGGTTCCCGTGGGCCCGGGACGCGGCGCAGAGGACGCTGGCGAGTCGTCGACGGTGCCCGACGAGCCGGTCGCGAAACTGGATATCGAGATCACACCGGACGAGCTCACCCTCCCCGCCGAGGACGCCGATGATGCCGAGTCCGGCGCCAGCGTCGCCGACCTGGAGGCGCTGCTGTTCGTCGCCGAGCGGCCCTTGAGCAGAACCGAGCTGCGATCGGTGGCACGCCTGTCGGCCGAGGAGGTCGACGCGAGGCTGGGCGACCTGGAGGTCGAGCTGCGCGAGCGGGGCATCCGGTTGGTCACGTCGGGCGATCGCGTCATGCTCGGGACCTCACCGGAGAGCGGAGCGCTCATCGCCCGCTATCTGGGCGCAGACACGGTGCGACTCTCGCCCGCGGCCCTGGAGACGCTGGCCATCATCGCCTATCGCCAGCCCGTCACCCGTGGCGTCATCGAGCGCATCCGCGGCGTGGACTCGGGACACGTGGTGCGCGGCCTCCTGCATCGCCGACTCATCCATGAGCAGGGCCGGGCGGAGACGCCGGGCCGCCCCATCCTCTACGGCACCAGCATGGAGTTCATGGAGCGCTTCGGGCTGACATCGCTTGACGACCTGCCACCACTGGAGGCCGAGATCGCCGCCCAGCTGGCGCAGGCGGAGGAGGATTCCAGGGCCGAGGCCCCGGAGCCGCCAGGAGCCGCGGTCGATGCCACGGGAGAGGCCGATGCCATCGAGGACGATGAGGCGCCCGGCGAGGATGCCTGAGACGATCCGCGTCCAGAAGGCGCTCGCCGACGCCGGTGTGGCGTCGCGCCGTGGCGCCGATGCCCTCGTGGCCGCGGGGCGTGTCAGCGTCAACGGCCAGCCAGCGGTGATCGGGCAGCGCGTGGATCCCGAGGTCGATGCGCTCGCGGTCGATGGTCGGCCCATCCTGCCGGCCCGGCGTCGCACCTACCTGGTGCTACACAAGCCGGCCGGTGTCACCAGCACCGTTTCCGACCGTCACGCCGAGAGGACGGTGCTCGACCTCGTCCCGCCCGAGCTGCTCCGAGCCGGCAGTCGCCTGTACCCGGTGGGGCGGCTCGACAAGGATTCCGAGGGCCTCCTGCTGCTCACCGACGATGGCGATTGGACCCAGCACCTGCTGCACCCGAGCTACGGTGTCGAGCGCGAGTACGCCGTCGGATTGCGACGACCGCTCGACGAAGCGCAGTCGCGGGCGCTCGACGCCGGCATCGCGCTGGACGAGGGGCTGGCCAGACTGGTGAGCCTGCGACAGGCGACGGGCACCGAAGCAGGCCGTCTCGAACCGCGCGGTGGCCCCGGAGCGCGTCTGTTCTGGTACCGCGCCGTGCTCACGCAGGGCTGGAAACGTCAGCTGCGGCGCATGTTCGCCGCCATCGACGCACCGGTCGAGCGGTTGGTGCGTGTCCGCATCGGGACGCTGCGCCTCGACGACATGGCGCCCGGCAGCGTCCGCGCCCTCAGCAGCGTCGAGCGCGAGCGCCTGGCGAGCACGCGCAGCGGCCGGTGAGCGACTTGCGCGTCGCCCTCGACGGCCCCGGTTCCAGCGGCAAGTCCTCGGTCGGTGCCGCGGCAGCGGCGGCGCTGGGCTACCGCTTCCTCGACACGGGCGTGCTCTATCGCGCCATCACCCTGCTCAGCGTCCTGCGCGATATCGACCCCGACGCGGGCCCTGAGCTGGTCGCCGTGGTACCGGAGATCGAGCTGCTGGCTGATGCACAGGGTGCCCTGCGGCAGGCAAGCATCGGAGGTGAGGACGTCACCGCCCAGCTGCACGTGCCCGCCGTCGACCGCCGCGTCAGCGCGGTCTCAGCCCAGCCCGACGTACGCGCGGCGTTGCTGGGCGCCCAGCGGGACATCGCGGCGCCCGGTCGGATCATCCTCGCCGGGCGCGACATCGGCACGGTCGTGCTGCCCGACGCCGAGCTCAAGCTGTACCTCGATGTCTCGGTCGAGGAGCGCGCACGCCGCCGCGCCGCCGAACGGGGACTGGCACCCGATTCGGATGCGACCGCGACCATCCTCGCTGACCTGCGCCGACGCGACCACCTCGACGGCAGCCGCGCGGTGGCACCGCTGCGTATCCCCGACGATGCTGTCATCGTGCGCTCCGACGGTCGACGGTTCGAGGACACCGTGGCCGCGGTCGTCGAGATCATCCGCGAACGCGAGCGACAGGAGAGCAGCAGGGCATGAGCGAGCACGAAGGCCTGACCCCGTACTCGCGCCTCATCGCCGGACTGTGCCGCTTCGGCCTCCAGTCGATCGCCCGTGTTCGAGTCGAAGGCGTCGAGGACCTGCCGGCGAGCGGTCCGCTCATCCTCGCTGCCAACCACATGAGCAATGCCGACCCGCCCTTCATCGGTGGCTGGCTCGCGCCGGCACTCGGCCGCCGGCCCACCTTCCTGGCCAAGGACGCCCTCTTCAAGGGTCCGCTCGGCCTGCTCATCCGCTCACTGGGGGCTGAGCCCGTCAAGGCCGGCGGCAGCGATATCGGTGCCTATCGCGTGGCCAAGGGCATCCTCGACAAGGGCGGGGTCGTGGCCATCCTGCCGGAGGGCACGCGGTCCTTCGATGGCGCCCTGGCGCAGCCCAAGCCGGGTGTGTCACTGCTGGCCACTCGCACCGGTGCACCCGTCCTGCCCATCGGCATCTCCGGCACGGATGCGCTGATCGGCCGCGAGCAGATGTTGCCGCACGTCGGCAGCCGCATCATCCTGCGCGTCGGCCGGCCATTCCAGCTGGCCATCCCGACCGGGGTCGACAGGCGCGCGGCCCTGGCCGCTGCCGACGTGGAGCTGATGCGTCGCATCGCGGCGCTGGTGGAGCCACGACATCGCGGCGAGTGGGAGCCCTGGCCCGAGTCGTGAGCGGCGTGAACACGCTGCCAGCCTATCCGCGCACCATCGCCCTGCTGTCGCGCGCGGTGATGTCGTCCATCTGCCGGGTCCGCACCGAGGGACTGGAGCTACCGCTCCCCAGCGGCCCGCTCATCGTCGTCGCCAACCACATGAGCGACACCGACCCACCGCTCATCTGGGGCTGGCTTGCGCCCGCCGCCGGGCGTCGCTTTCGCTTCCTGGCCAAGGAGAGCCTGATGCATGGTCCCGTCGGCGTCGCGATGCGCTCGTTCGGGGCCATCCCGGTACGCACCGAAGGTGGCGACGTGGCAGCCTACCGCGCTGCCCGAGTGGCCCTCGAAGCGGGTGACAGCCTGGTCATGGCGCCTGAGGGCACACGCAGCCGCGATGGCCGCATGGGTCAGCCCAAGCCCGGCAGCGCCCTGCTGGCCCTCCGCACCGGTACCACCATCCTGCCGGTCGGTATCTCCGGGACCGACCGCCTCCTGGGCCCAGGGCAGCGCTGGCCGCACGTGGGTGCCTCCGTGTCGTTGCGCATGGGCCGCCCGTTCCGACTGCGAACCCCGGAGGGCGTCGAGCGGCGGACAGCGCTGGCGGCCGCCGATGCCGAGATCATGCGTCGTATCGCCACTCTCGTCGACCCGCGCCATCGTGGCGACTGGGAACCCTGGCCGGACGACGACTAGCGCGGCACGACCGGCTGGGCCCAGCGTCCCCAGGAACGGATCCATCCCGCGCGATGCGGGCGGGCACATGAGACGGCTGTACGGACGAGATCTCACGCGTCTGGTCGTCTTCATGCCATCGTCAAGCAGCGATGCGATACTTGCAGCCTCATGGGAACCGTCGCCGAAGTCCGCATCGCCCGCCGCACCGGCTTCTGCTATGGCGTGCGCGAGGCCATCGACGCGGCACGGATCAGTGCCGCCGAGGGCAAGAAGACACACACCCTCGGCCAGGTCGTGCACAACGAGGGTGTCATCAAGGGGCTGCGAGAGCAGGGTATCGTCTCGGTCGCCGAGCTTGACGAGGTGGCCGCAGGTTCGGCCGTCGTCATCCGGGCCCACGGCGTCACCCCGGAGGTCATGTCGCTGGCAGCGGACAAGGGTCTCGACGTCATCGACGGCACCTGCAGCTGGGTGACCCAGGAGCAGAAGGAGCTGGCCAGGCTCGTCGAGGAAGGCTACACCGTGGTCCTGCTGGGGACACCCAACCATCCTGAGGTCGTGGGTTTGCTTGGCTTCGCCCCCGACGCCATCCTGGTGGACGAGGAAGAGGACTGGCACCGCATCCCGCGGCGCAAGCGCATGGCGCTCCTGACGCAGTCGACGCAGCCGCCGTGGAAGTTCGAGAAGCTGGCGGGCTATCTCACCACCCGGGCGCATGAGCTCAAGATCGTGAACACGGTCTGCCCCGTCACCATCCGCCGCCAGCAGGACACCACCGACCTGGCCGAGGCGGTCGACATCGTGGTCGTGGTAGGCGGGCGCAACAGCGCCAACACCAAGGAGCTCACCCGTCTTGTCGGCATCGTGGGCAAGCCCGCGCTGCAGGTGGAGCGTGCCGACGACCTCGACGACGAGACGGTCTTCGCCGGCCACACCGTCGTCGGCGTGACCGGTGGGACGTCCACCCCCATCGAGGACCTGGAGCGGGTGGCCGCCCGTATCTACGCCCTGGCCGGAACGGCGGTCACCCGGGACGACGCCTCCACGCTGGCGCACGAGGCCGTCACGGCTGTCGCCGAATCTGCCTACCGCAGCACCTCGCTCAGCGCCGCCTAGCCCTTGCCCAGTCGCCGCACCCGCCGCCGCCCGCGCAACGTCGATCCGGATACGTCAGCCGCCGGCCTACCCGTCGTCGCCATCGTGGGCCGCCCCAACGTAGGCAAGTCGACGCTCTTCAACCGCATCATCGGGCAGCGCCGGGCCATCGTGGAGGATCGAGCTCGCACCACCCGAGATCGACTCTACGGCGTGGCCGAGTGGAACGGCCGTCGCTACGTCGTCATCGACACCGGCGGCATGGAGATCGATCCCGGTGATGCCATCGAGGAACGAGTGCAGGAGCAGGTGCGGCTAGCCATCGATGAGGCTGACGTCATCGTCTTCACCGTCGATGCCGCCACCGGCGAGACGCCTGCCGACCAGGAGGTGGCCGAGACGCTGCGCCGCGCCCACGCTCCGGTGATCATGGCCATCAACAAGGCGGACAACGAACGCCTGGAGATGCAGGGTGCCGAGTTCCTGCGCCTCGGCTGGGACGACTGGTATGCCATCTCGGCGCTCCACGGCCGCGGCTCAGGCGACCTGCTGGACGCCATCGTGGCGGCACTACCGGAGGAGTCATTCGACGAGCTGGAGCGGAAACGCCGCGAGGCCGAGACCGACGAGCTGGCCGAAGAGATCGCGGAAGGCATCATCCCGCCGGTGAGCGAGGAGGAAGCCCAGGCCGCGCAGGCCGGGGTCGCCTGGTTCGACGACGAGGCGCCGACGCCCCGGATCGCCATCGTGGGCCGGCCCAACGTGGGCAAGTCGTCGCTGCTGAACCAGCTGCTGGGCGAGGAGCGAGCCATCGTCAGCGACATCCCCGGCACCACGCGTGACGCCATCGACACCACGCTCGAGTGGCAGGGGCGGGAGCTTCGCCTGGTCGATACCGCCGGCTTGCGCCGCCGCGGCAAGGTCGCCTCCGGACCGGCGGCCGAGCGCTACTCAGCCCTGCGCGCGCTCAAGGCCCTCGGACGTGCCGATGTCTGCGTGCTGGTGCTCGACGCCCGGGATGGACTGGCCGCGCAGGACGCGCACGTGGCCGGCTACGTCGTTGACGAAGGTGTGGGCCTGGTCATCGCCATCAACAAGTGGGACCTCGTCGAGAAGGACGACAAGACCTTCGAGGAGTTCGTCGAACGCATCCGCGGCGAGGCACCGTTCCTGCACTTCGCGCCGATGGTCGCCATCAGCGCGCTCACCGGGCAGCGCGCGGGCAAGGTGCTCGACGAGGCGCTGCTCATCGCCGCCGAGCGACGGCGGCGCATCCCCACGGCCACGCTCAACAAGGTGCTTTCCGAGGCCGTCGCCCGCCACCAGCCGCCCGCGGTGAAGGGTCGCCGACCGCGCTTCTACTACGCCACACAAGCGACCATCGAACCACCGACCTTCGTGCTCTTCGCAGCCGACGCCAAGTCGGTCCACTTCAGCTACCAACGCTTCCTGGAGAACCGTATCCGCGACGCCTTCGATTTCGAGGGTACGCCGCTGCGGCTGATCTTCCGCGAGCGCTCGCGGGTGGAGCTGGAGCCGAGGAAGCGCAAGCCAGCGCCGCGCAAGGGCAGGAAGCCCACCAAGAAGTCGGTCCGCAAAGGCTCCTGATGCCGGCTGCAGGGGCCCGCCTCGCCGTCGTCGGCGCCGGCGCCTGGGGGACCACGCTGGCGGTGATGCTGGCCGAGCGAGCCCCGGTCACCCTGCTCACGCGCGACGAAGAGCACGCCTCCAGACTCCGTCATGACGGCGAGAACCGTCGCTATCTGCCTGGCGTCCCGTTGGGCGAGGACGTCATCGTCAGCGCGGACGCATCGCGCCTTGGAGCGGCCACGGAGCTGGTGGTGTTGGCCGTGCCCTCGGTCGCCATGCGCCAGACCGTCACCGATGTCGCCATGTCCTTGGCAGCTGAGGCGGTGCTGGTATCGGTCGCCAAGGGCATCGAGCGTGCGACGCTGCTGCGCATGACACAGGTGATCGGTGAGTCCGTGCCCGGCAACGCGGACCGCGTCGCCGCGCTTTCCGGGCCCAACCTGGCCCTGGAGATCTCGCGAGGGCTGCCTGCGGGGGCCGTGGTGGCGGCCGCGGACGATGGCGTGAGTCAGCGGGTCGTCGCGATCCTGGGCAGCCGCACCTTTCGCCTGTACCGCAACCGCGACGTGATCGGCGTGGAGCTGGCGGGGGCCCTCAAGAACATCGTGGCCATCGTGGCGGGCGCCGTCGAGGAGCTGGGCGCAGGAGACAATGCCAAGGCTGCCATCACCACCCGCGGACTCGCGGAGATCACGCGCCTGGGTGTCGCCATGGGCGCCAACCCGCTAACCTTCGCCGGCCTGGCCGGCATCGGCGACATCCTCGCGACCTCGACCTCGGCACTGTCGCGAAACCACCGCCTGGGCGTGGAGCTGGCGTCCGGTCGCCCGTGGTCGGAGATCGAGGGCAGCCTGCCTGGGGTCGCAGAGGGCGCCTACACCGTGCAGGCTGCAGTGGCGCTGGCCGAACGACACGGGGTCGATATGCCGATCGCGCGAGAGGTCCACGCCGTGCTCTACGAAGGCAAGGCCGTAGCCGCCTCACTGCTGGACCTGCTGTCGCGCGAGTCGAAGGACGAGCTCACCGGCCTCGCGTCCTTCTGAGCAGCGGGGGCCGCAGCCAGTCGAAACGTCCTGCACCGGTTCGCTTGCGCCGCCTGACCCGCCGTATCCACCTGCGGGCGCGATCGGTGCAGGGGCGTGCGGAGTGCTCTGGGCTAGTACCTGCCGGCCATGGGTGAAGCCGGGTCGCTCTGCGAATGTGGACCCCGATCCCACACACGAAAGGACCGCAGCACGTGATCCGACCGCACCTGTCGCTCGCCAGCGGGGACATGCAGTCCGGTCCCAGCACCCATGTCGCTCCCGGACGTCCGGGCCTCACGCTGTGGCTCTTCGGCCTCACCGCCATGACGCTCGTGTTCGCATCACTGCTGCTTCTCGGTCCGCTGGCGGGTCGCACGTCGATCGACCCCTCGACCGGTGCCATCCTGACCGTCTACGCGATCGGCATCGCCGGCATCGGCATCGGGGCGCTTGCGTACATCGTCATGGTGGCCCGAAACCTCGGGCTGTTCGCACGCGACGAGGCTGCGAGCGAGGACGCCACGCATCGTTCCGGCCTCCTGCAGGTCGCCCCGACCATTCCCCCCAAGGCACCGTCGCCGACGCTTGGGCAGCGGAGGACGGCAGAGCGAGCCACAGCCAGGCATCCAGCCTTCGCATCGACCGAGCGATCGCATCCCCAGGCCCGTCCCCTCGTCGCCACGCGGGCGACCACTCGCGTCGACCCACAGCCAGCGGCGAGGCCCCTACCACAAGCTGGACCCCGTACCAGACCCACGGCGGCGCCCCTGCGCACGATCCACATGCCCCCGCCCTTCGATCCAGCCCGAGAGTCGCCGCGGCCCTACCCATTCGCATCGTCGGCACCGGCCACGGCGCTGCAGGTCCATGTCGCCGCACTCAGATCCCAGACTTGGGGTCCCCCTGGGGTGTCAGGACTCGTCCATCCATTCCGGGGCCGTCCGGCGCCCCCTGTCATGCGCCGTCCAGCGCCACAGTTGTTCGCGCTGCCAGATCGCAGGGTCATGGTGGCTCGGCCGATGCCACCTGCACCACGCCCGGCAACGCGACGGTAGACATCGCGGCAGGGTGCCCCGAGGCCCAAGCGGGACGGTGCTAGACTCACGAGACAACCGTTCGGGGCGTGGCGCAGCCTGGTAGCGCACTTGACTGGGGGTCAAGAGGTCGCTGGTTCAAATCCAGTCGCCCCGACCACACATCTGAGGACGAAATGGCCCCTCCGGGCGAACCGGAGGGGCCATTCTCATGGGGCTGCACCCATGTTTGTACCCATGTCAGCGCGAGTGAAGGAGCCCCGGTCGCATCCGGTACTGCGTTCTGGTCGGTGCCCAGCACCTCGGCGCGTCGTCTCCCGGTAAGAACGAAGACCAGCAAGATGGCGCGGTCCCGTCGTCCCTGGACGGTGTCGGGCACGACGTCCAGCAGTCGGCGGACCTCGTCCGCTGAGTAGCCCCGGGCGGGGGAGGGGCTGACACGTGGCCGCTCCACGAGGTCGCAGGGGTTTGAGGCGACCATCCCCATGCGGATGAGGAAGCGGAAGTAGCTGGACAGGCAGGCGATGCGGGCGGCGATCGTGACCGGGGATGGTGGCTTGCCGGAGAGGCCGACGCCATGGGCGTAGGCGAGGACGACCGCTGGCGTCACCCGGTCTGGTGTCGTGTTCTTGAAGAACTGCCACAGCATCCGGCTGTAGGACTCGACGGTGCGGCGAGAGCCGCTGCGGTTGCCCTTCTCGACGAGGAAGGCATAGAGGGCTTGGTCCCAGGGCTAGGACTCCACCGGCATGGCGGGGAGCTGAGTGGTCATGCGAGGACTCCGATGCGGATGTAGACCTCGCTATGACTCACTCAGGTCCCGGATGAAAGCAACACAGTCGGCGGATGGTGTCTACTCGGTGGCCGTCACGGCCTCGGGACGCCACCATCGCGGCGCACCACTCAGCAGGCCCTCCAGCGACGCCGGTGGCCTTGCCGCGGTCATGTCCCCATAGTTGGTGTCACAAGGCGGTGGTCGACACATGGAACGGCCACCGCGTCATCCTCGCGTCGTTGGAAGTAAGGAACCGACGACGAAGGAGATGGCGGTGCTCGAGGCGGTGCGCAAGGTGATCAGCGACGGGGATGTGGACTTCCTGCGCGAGGGGCTGCGGGTCCTGGCCGAGGCGGTGATGGAAGCAGAGGTCACCGAGGTTTGCGCCCACCAGGGTCAAGCCGAACCACTCCAATCTCGATGACTCGGTCTTGTGACTTCCAGTAGCGGCCGGTCGTCTCCACGTCGATAGCCGCCCACATGGCGCGACCGCCTGGACCTGGCCAGCCCGGCCTCAGCCTAGACGTTGCATCTCTGGACAACAGGGGCCGACGATGCCGTCTCACGATATGGGTAGTCACGCGTCGTCTCAGACGGCCAGCTGCGCACGATGGACGCATCGTGTGCCGATGTCTGGACAAATCCTGGGGCTGGCCGCGACGGCGCCAGAGGGTCAGAATGGGCTGATCGACCGACCGATGACGAGAGGTGCCACGTGGGTGATAAGGGACCAGGCAGCAAGAGCGGCGGCAAGAAGCCCAAAGGCGGACCGAAGCCGGGAGACAAGAAGAAGCGATAGCGCGTCGTGCTGGGTGGCCTAAGCCACCTCGGCTCTGCCCTCATGCAGCACTTCCGCCTGACCCACCCCGAACTGGATTTCTGGGTCGACGTGCGCCTGCGCAAGCCCGACGGCAAGTGGCTGGCTGCCGCCGACCTCGCTGATGAGCGCGGCATCGGGACCAGCCAGGACCTACGAGAGGCACTCCGGGGGGCGCTAGCAACGCTCGGTACACACCTGGCGGACGACCTGGCCGAGAGCGCAGACCTGACCGATACCCACGCGACGGTGTGATAGTCGCGAAGGCCTCGGGTGAATTCCGGGATTGGCCACCCTCGGTGCCGGGCAGGGCGCGAAGATACTGGCGTCCACCCACGCCGAGCCAGGGGGTTCCCGACATGAAGAAGTCCGCTGCCATCGTGCTCGTGGCTCTCGTAGCGCTGCTAGCCATCGCCGCCTGACGTCCGCGAAGCCGTTCGCTCGCGCCTCCTCGTAGAAGGAGTTGAACGCGTCGGGACCACCGAAGAACGACGACATCAGCTCCCCGGGCTGTGCCAGCGGCCCCATCAAGGCGACGGCCTGATACGGGCTGTCCGGCTTGCCGGCTTCCATGGCGACGACCGCCGAGCCCTCGCTATAGCCGAAGGCGCCGATGCGATCCACGTCGACGGGCAGGTTCTCGGGGCGAGACAGTGGCGGGCTAATCGTCGCAGTCGGTGGCCATGCGAGTGGAACCATCGCCGCTTGAGGTCCAAGGCCCAAGAGAAGAGTCTCGTGGGCCTGCCGCCTGTCGCAGGGGCACCCACACGACCGCGCAATGGTGCGGGTCCCCGAGAGCTCGTTCCCCGCGGCGGAGGGCACCAGCTCCCAACAGCCTCGCCGCGGGCCCTTCGTCACTTGACCCGCTGAAAGAGGAGGCGAAGATGAAGGTATCCGCAACGAGGTGACAGCGATGAAGCGACCGATCGTCGCCTCCATGGTGCTGCTACTCCCGTTCCTTGTCGGCGGTGCGGTCGCGGCCGAGGAGGCGCCACCCGCGAGCGGTGAGTTCAAATCGGCAGGGACGTTGGAGCAGGCGCGCACGTTCCATACCGCGACGCTGTTGTCAGACGGCCGTGTGCTCGTCATCGGGGGCGAGGCCGACGGCCACGCGCTTGCCAGTGCCGAACTGTGGGATCCGGAGACGGCTTCGTTCGCTTCCACGGGCTCGCTGTCAGAGGCCCGCGCAGGGCACACCGCCAGCCTCCTGCCCGACGGCAGCGTCCTTGTCCTGGGCGGCCTCGACCAGGATGCCGACGACACGCTGGCCAGCGCCGAGCGGTGGGACCCGCTGACTGGCGCGTTCGTCTCGGCGCGATCGTTGCATGAGCCACGCTTCATTCATACCGCGACGGGGCTGACCGACGGGAGGGTGCTCATCGTCGGCGGCCGCGCCCACAGTGACAAAGGCATGGCCGAACTCGCCTCGACCGCAGAGCTGTGGGATCCGCTCGCTGGCGTCAGCGGCCGGACCGGATGGCCGAACGTGGGCCACACGGCGACCCTACTATCCGACGGCTCCGTCCTGCTCACGGGAGGCTTCAGCGAGACCGCGGTGGTGTGGGACCCAGAGAGCGAGGCCTTCTCCCCGACTGGGTCGCCGGACCTCATCCGCCTGAGCGCGACCGCGTCGCAGCTCCCGGACGGGACGGTCCTGGTCGTCGGTGGCTTCGGCTATCCCGCGGACGGAGACCTCGCCTCGACCGAGCGCTGGGACCCTGCCACTGGTTCGTTCGAGATCGCCGAGCCGATGGTCCACGCGCGCCAAGCACATACTGCGACGGTCCTGCCCGACGGCCGGGTCTTGGTCATCGGTGGCGGCGCAGACGCCGAGCCGCTCGACTCGGCTGAGATGCGGGATCCCGTCAGCGGCACCTTCAGCTCAACGGCGCCCCTCGCTACAGCACGCGCGTGGCACAGCGCGACGCTCCTGTCCGACGGACGGGTCCTGGTTGTCGGCGGCGGTGACGTCGACAGTGGCGAAGGTGCCCTCGCCTCTGCTGAGCTCTGGGCCCCCTGACCAGCTCCGGGCCCACGCCCCATCGCGGCCGGCCCATGCTCGGCTGCACCACAGGCCCTCGTCACCATCTCGCCATCGTGTGGGCTGGCTGCGTGGCACGCGCCATCGACACCCGCGTCGGCTCAGATCATCGACGAGCCTAAGTCGCGGACGAGCCTGTTGAATCGGGTCGGGCCTCCCTGCGAGCACTTCGTGCTGGCTGATCCATCGCGCCCATCGCCCGAACGCAACGAAGAGAAGGACGCAGGCGCAGCGTCGACGGGCGGATGACCCGCAGCGTTGTCATCGGGCGGGTTCGACCTCCGGCTGGCCCGCTAGCGCCGCGCCGTCGCCGTCGTCCAGGGCGCGGTGGTCCTCATCGACGGGTATGAGTAGAAGAGCTCCGACCCCCAGCAGCAGGACCGCGAGCCACATCGCTGCGACGGGCCCGTTCTCGATGCCGGCCTGGCTTCCGACGTAGTCCATGAGCAGCCCGCCAAGTGCAAAGGCGAGGACGCCCGCAGACGCCGTGGCCACGTTGGAGATACCCATGTACCGGCCCGATGAGGCCTTGGGGATGATGTCCGTGATCAGCGCCCAGTCGACAGCGAGGAACGCGCCGGCCGAGAGCCCGTAGATGACGGCGCCGGCGAGCGCGACCTGGTACCTCGTATCGGCGAGCATCGTGCCCAGCCGCGCGACGGTGTCGGTCGTGTCAGGCACGAGCACGGTCGGCGGCGTCTCCACGACGCTGGGCCCGATGGCCACGAGCGCGAGGCCACCTGCCCCGATCGCACACGACGCGTAGATGACCTTCTTGCGACCGATCCTGTCGGAGAGTCGTGCTGCGGGTACGACCGAGATGATCGACCCGAGGGCGACAAGGCCGACGACGGGAATGACCGAGAGGCCGGACATCTCCTGATCGAATTGGAGCGAGCGAGCGACATAGAAGATACCCAGACCTGTGAGGATCCCACCGGCCATGAGGATCGTGAGCCGTGAGCCAAGCATCCACAGAAAGCTACGCTCGCGGAGGATATCGGTGCCCCATGCCTCGCCAGCGATCGACCGCCACGGTCGGCCAGAGCGGTTCTTCGGTGGGCGTGAATCCTTCACGCGCACGACGACCCCGAGCATCGTCACCAGCTCCAGGAGGCCCAGCGCGATGAGGCCCAGCGCGAACTGGTTGGTTGCGACCGCGATGGCCCCGATGATGAAGCCCGTCACGTTCCCGAAGACCTGCATCATGCCCACGAGGGCACTCGCCAAGCCGACCTGCTTGTCTGGCACCAGATCGGGGATGTAGCCCTGGAAGGGACCCTGCGCAAGGTTCGAACTGAACTGGAGCAGCGCGATGAAGGCTGCGATAGCGATGATCTCGTTGCTCAAGGCGATGCCCACGAGGAAGACGACGTCGAGGATCGTGCCCACGAAGATGTAGGGCTTGCGGCGGCCCCAGCGACTCGCGGTGTAGTCAGAGACGGCACCGACGGTGGGTTGCACGATGATGGCGATGAGCGCGCCCAGGATCGTCATCTTGAGCAGGGTCTGGCCCGCGGCGAATTCGTCGACCTCGAGCCCCTCGAACACGAGTCGGCCTGTAAGGATGAACCCAAGGCCTGCGAAGATCGACGACAACCCGAGCCAATACAGCGACATCCGCAGGAGCTGCCGAGTCGGCAAGTGTTCGGTCGGACGGCCGGTGATGGGGTCGAACCCCGTCGACGCGTCGCTCGGCTCGAGTGCCGTCATCGTGGCCTATCTTCGTCCGCGCCAGGATCCGTGTCGGCTCTTACGCTGGCTGCCCGGTCGCGACGTGTGGCGCTGGTAGCTCGACGCACTGTCCCGCAGGGTCGGTGCCCCGGCGCGAGGCGATGACACTCGTTCCCAGTCAGTAGACCTTCTCGTGAGGATCCGTCGAACCGTGATCGGCGACCTTCGCCGCATCAGAGGTGTCGTGAGGTCGCCTGGGCGCCCTGGACCGGGCAACTCGGACGACGGCGTGCCGACGGGTGGAAGGCCATGTGCAGATAGACCATCAGCGTACGTCGATGGAGCCGGCCATCACGATCGCGGAGCTCTCGACCTCGACTGACCGGACCACGAAGCGCACGACGGCGCCATCGGCCATGGGGATCTCCGTTGGAAGCAGGCCGATTGCCCGCTCGCCGGCGCCCGTTTCGTCCAGGAACTCCTGGAACAACGCACATCCTGCTTCGCCTCCGAAGTCCACTTCCATGTCGGCCTGGCGGCTCACGACGATCTCTCCGACGCCGACTGCGAACACATCATCGATCCAGCACAACCCACCCACGCGGAAGATGAGGACCGGCTTGCTCCAGTCGAGGATCGTTCGCACGCGCTGCTCGGTGGGATGGAGTTCGACATCGATGTCAGCCTCAGCCTCCTTGGGGACGAGCGGCTCTCCGCCGTTCTGAGGCAGCCGCGCCTCTGCCAGCATCAGTTCCGCGGCCGCCAGCGCCAGATCGTGCGAGATCATCGTGGTCCACGAGGAGCCATCGCGCAGGCAGTCCGTGGCAGAGAGGCGCTCGCGCCGCTCAGCGGTCGATCCCGGGTCGCTCCCGCCGGTGCCCCAGATACCGATCCTGACGGTCGGGAATGCTCCCGGATCCCATGGCTGGGTCAGGTCGAAGGACGTCACGACCGCGGCATCGGGGAAGAAGTCGGGTTCTCCTTCGGCCGCCAGCTCGACTGCACTGAGGACCTCACCCCAATCATCCGCATCGAGCACCGACGAGTCGGCCTCTAGGCATATGCCTGGGTTCGATGCGATCGTAGGCGCCACGTCCGCGCCACTCGGAGCACTCGGTGAAGGTTGCTGCGCGCTCGCCGCGGCAGTGATCGTGAAGGCACCCGCAAGGGCGACGACCGTGGTCAGACTCGGCTTCCTCATCCGCTTCCCCTTCTGCGACATCAAGGTGCACCGGGTCCGGGGCTGCGGCAAGTGACGAATGGACCGCCCTTCGAAGCAGCACAGTGCCGCGGTAGGAAGGTCGTCGGTAGCGGGGGAGCTCGTCACCATCAGGGTCGGTGACGACGATGGAGTACGGGTTCGACCGTCCCCGCGTCGCGTTGACTCGGAGGCCGCCTATTGGCCGATCGTCCGATGGGGTGACGTTTCACGGAGGCGCGGGCCGGCGGGGAGGCTGGCTGCAGGTGTTGGCCCCCAACACCATCACCGGATGATGAGAAGTCGGAGCGAAAGCCTCACGTCCCGATTTCCGGTGTTGTGGACACGAACTGTCGCCACGGCGTACGGTTCGGGCGCCTGACTCGCCGCCTTGGCACCCCGACCGACTACGGTCACGACCCGGGGGGAGGAGGTCTCGAATGGGAACGCTCACCATCGCTCGCACGTCCTTGCTGGCAATCCTGACCCTGGGGCTCTGGCTCGGGTTCGGCGAAGCACTCGCCTTCGATGACGCACCGGGTGCGCTCGACCCCGCCAGAAGGAGCGCTCTCGACCTCACGACGCATCACAGCGTCGTGGTGGAGGGCATCCCCGGTGCGCGGGGTTCGCTCAGCGAGGAGTGCCCCGCCGGCCAGGTGGTGGCAGGCGGCTTCAGCCATGTCGGTTCCGGGCTCCACGTCACCGAGTCACGTCCAGATGGCATCTACGCCTGGCGCATCTCCTGGATCCAGACCTCGACGGATGACTCGGTCCTCTACGCCTACGCCGTCTGCTTCACTGAGGATGAATAGCCGGTCGACGGACGTCCTAACGCCATCGGCCATCCTCCAAGGGAGCTCCACGGCTCATGCCGCCGCGCCACACTGCTGCATCGTGATGGTTCTTGGCCCTTGAGCTTGCCCGCCGGGCTGGGCGCGCTGGACGCCCGCGAGAGAGTCCGATGTAGCGGGAGGCCGTGAAGTCCGACTCGCGTACGTTGGCCGCCTGAGTCGCTCCGAGCCACTGGCGAACCCGACCCGCGGACTCGAAGGGGGGCCTTCATGCGTACGTTGCGGCTGTCCCTGACGGGGACGATCATGGTCGTGCTGGTCAGCGCGGTCGGTATCACGGTCTCGGCACAGGTCGAGGAGCCCGCTGAGCGGATCCTCTTCGTCGGCAACAGCTTCACCTTCAACGCCGGCGGCGTGGACAACGAGGGCCTCGCCGCATCCGAGGATGACGCGCCGCTCATCGAGGTGGATGACCGGACGATGGGGGGTGCGACGCTGACGACCCACCTTTCTGGAACTCCGCTCAAGATCCAGGACGGTGGCTACTCGGTCGTGGTCCTCCAGGGAGACATCCCGGAGAACTCCACGCACACCGTCGATCCCTTCTTCGACGCGGCTCGGACGCTCGCTGCTGCGGTCCGAGAGTCCGGAGGCCGGACCGTCTCCTACATGGCCTGGCCCTACGCTCGCCTCGGCTGGATCGGGCCCGACGAGATCGCCGCCGCGCATCGGCAGATCGCCGAGGAGATCGGCGCCGATGTGGCCCCCGTCGACTTGGCCATGGCCAACGCGCTCACCGAACGACCCGACCTCGCGATGCTTGATGGCGACCTGGAGCATCAGACCGAGCCCGCCGCCTACCTGGCTGCGGCCGTCATCTACGCGACGGTGTTCGACCGCTTGCCCGAGGGCCTGTCGGACGTGTCCCCCGGTGTCACGGACGAAGTAGCTGCCTTCCTCCAGCGTGTCGCTTGGGAGACGGTGCAGGAATGCAGGCGGGCACGCGCGTGCCGGCACCAGCAGCTGCGGCTTGGGTGACCGGGACCGAAAGCTGCACATTCGACTACAGCGCCAGCGTCGCCGCCGCAGCCGTATTCGATGATGGCATATGGGGCATCGCCGACCTGCCTCTCTCGTGCCCTCACACCGCAGACGATCCACGGGTGACCGGCACCGCGAAGGTGGTCTGGAACTGCGACTGTCATCTGGGCATGTGCGAGACGTTCACCGGCGCGATCTATCGAGGCGCGCCGCCGCCCATGCCCGAGATGGTCGAGCCAGCGGCCGACTAGCCTAGTAGCCGCTCCGCATCGAGGCCACCCGGGGCCGACTGTAGCCGTGCGTCGCTCGATCACGCATGGCGCTGGCACCCCAGTGGCTTGCTGCGGTTTGCGGCCCTCAGTGGCAGGTGATGCCCTTGGTGTACCCGCGATAGAGCGCCCCGTAGTAGCCCGCCTTGGCTACGCGATCGGTTGCGAGGCGTTGCCAGTTGGTGCGGTCCTGGACCCAGGTCAGCGTCTCGGGCTGGAGGTACCGCCAGCCGGTCTTAAGCACGCACCCGCGTGGGACCACGTAGGTACGCCAGAATGCGCCGCTCCTGCCGACGCCCCGCCAGACCACGCGGACCGGTCCGCTGGTGTTGCGGATCGAGAAATGCTCCACCTCGGGGAAGTTGCTCCACGTTCCCGTGTAATCGCCAGGCGGCAACCAAGCCCGCTCGCCCGCCTTCAACACCTTGCCCGCAACGTGGAACGTGCCGCCGTCGACCCATGCCGCATCGGGAACGCGGACCGACCCAAGGCAGCGCCCGTCGTTCTTGACGACGATGCGACCATACGGATCGCCGGCAGGTTCGATGATGCGGGCCGATGTCTCCGCCTGGCAATCGCTCGTGAAGACGTGCCAGGCGAGTGCGGGTGTGACGGCAAGCGCGCTGGCGATCAGTGCCAACACCGTGGATACCATCAGCATCTTCTTCATGGCTCAACCCCTTCCGGCAACAGCGATGCGCCGAACCCGTATCGTCGAACGACGATTCAATGCCGGTCGCACCCACCCGAGGGCCTCTTGCTGCGTAGCACCAAAGGTTGACCCGGAAGTACTCCCCGCACCAGTACCACTATCCGGGGCGCACTCCACCGCTCTCCCCAGATCGGTGGCGTCGGCGCACCGTGGCCGCCGAACGCGTTACCTACGGCTGATGCACCTCAAGGTGCAGCCTCAGCGCACGGATGATGTGATCGTGCGCGGGTGCCGGAGGGGGTCGCCCACCGGGCTGGAGCGGCCAGCGTCAGGGACCTACCCGGTCTCGCCGTCGTGTGCCCTCAGTCGTCAGATGCCTGGTCCAGCAGGTTGACGTCGGCGACGAGCCGCGTGCCCTCCGCAGTGCCATCGCTCATCCACAGGCCGGCGCCCGTCTCGCCATCGTCAGCGGGGAAGTACACCTGATCACCGACACCGGCCATCCGGACGTTCTCGAACCACAGCCTCGGCTGCGAACGCGCACCGGCCCGGCCGGGCTGGATATCCCGGACCAGCCGGGTGTCGTCCGCAGTACCGTCGGTCGCCCAGACCTCGTCGCCACTGACACCGTCGTTGGCCGTGAAGAAGACCGTCTCGCCGGCGTAGGTGAAGCCGCGCGGCTTCGAGCTCTTCTTGCCTGGCCTGACGTCCTTTGCGAGTCGCGTACTTGACTTGGTGCCGTCGCTCGTCCAGGGCTCCCGGCCCGTCTTGCCATCATCCGCGACGAAGTAGAGGGTCCCGCCAGCGTCGGTGAGATCGGTCGCGCTCCTGAACCGCTTGATTCGCTCCGTGCCGGCGGCCGTGCCGTCGCTCCGCCAGAGCTCGGCCTTCCGCCCGGCGTCGACCACGAAATAGAACGCGGCACCGACGGCTTCGATATCTCCGTCGCCGATGACCGTGCCGCCGCGGTCGGGCGTCACGCGCGTCACCAGCCGCGTGGCCTCCGCTGTGCCATCGCTCGTCCAGATCCGGCCTCCCCCGGTGAGGAAGAACAAGGTGCCGTCGACGTCGGTCAGCCCGCGTGGCTCCTCGCCCCGCGGTCGCAGCTCGCCGACCGGGTGCGTGCCCTCCTCGGTGCCGTCGCTGGTCCACAGCTAGGGGCCGCACTCGGGCCCGGCGGTGTCCCCGCCGACCTCACCGGTCCTCGCCGTGAGAAGAGCCGCCCGCCGACGGATGTGAGGCGACGTGGTTCGGAATGCTCGGGTCCGGGCCGGAGGTCCCTGACCAGGCGGGTACCTTCCGTGGAGCCGTCGCTGGCCCACAGCTCGACACCGGTCTTGGGATCCATGGCCGCGAAGAAGAGCGTGTCGTCGACGGCCGTGAGCTCGTCGAGGCTCGTCGCGCCAGCCGCCGATCCTGGCGACATCAAGCGGAAGGTGCCCTCCGCCGCGCCATCCGTGCGCCAGAGCTCCCTATCGGCCCCGGCTCCGGCTCCGGCTCCGAAGAAGAGCAGGTCCCCGGCGGCGACCAAAGGCCAGGGGAACGAGTCCGCAGGGCCGGGCTCGATGTCGCGCACCAGCCGCGTGCCGCCCGGAGTGCCATCCGAGCGCCACTGCTCGAAGCCGTGGGCGCCGTCGGAGGCGACGAAGTACAGGTTGGCACCCAGTGAGGTGAGCTCGTGCGGCGACGAGGGAGCGGCATCATCGAAGCCCGGCTCGCCCGCGACCTCGCCTCGAGCCGCAAGGGGCGAGGCGAACAGGGCAGCTCCGACGAGCGGGACGGCCAACGTGGCCAGAGCCACCCGGGTCCATCGCGATGGAGCGGGATTCGACCGGTTGGACACGGACGTGGTGCGCATGACGATGCCCTCAAGCTGGGAGCGCCCCCGAATGCCGGGGCACGTGGCGGCGGGAGCACAAGAGCCGGAAGGCCCAGCCAAGGTCCGGGCGATCCAGCTACCGACATCATCACCGGATGGTGGCCGGAGCGACCCCAACCTTCTGTCCGTCACTCGATGTGTCGGATACTCTCCATGCCCATCCCTCCGCTTCGAGCCGAGGATGCGCTGGCAGATGGTCTCGCTGGAAAGCCGTTTGCAGACGCGTCGCTCGGAGGACGACCGCAAGGTCAAGCACTATCGCCTCGGCGCGATCCAGGACGCAGGCCGCGCGTCATCGCCTGCGGCTGCGCACGATTGTCTTGCGGCCGTCCATCCGCACCTCGGACAGCCCTCAGGAAACGCCCAAGTGGTCAGTTACTGGTCGTTGCGGCCGCTCCCACGCCGCTGGGCCGTCCGGCCCTTGCCCCGCTCCGGCGCGGTCCGGTTGAGTGGTGTCATGGGACGGCCCACCTCCTTCGTTGTCCGCTTCACAGGATCCAGCGACGATATCGAGCGACAGGTCGGGCGCGACCGTCGATGGCGTGCCCGCTACGGCTACCTGCCGACGCGCACCGAGTGGGTCCCTTCCCTGTGGGAGGGGTGTACTCGCTTCCCCACATGCGCTGGCTGGCGGAGTTGCTGGGCATGCACCCATCGCTGCTCGTCACATACGCGCTCGAAGGTGCGACCCCTGACGAGGATGGCCGGACATCGCCGGGCTAGTCGATCCGCGATGGGACTCCACCGGTCGTCCGAAATGTCACCGTGGTCACGGCTACCATTCGCGAACGATGACCGCCGACGCCGGACTCCTGAGCGACCTTCGCCACCTGGTTTTCGGCACCTACCGCTCGGTGGTTGGCAAAGATGGCGGCGCCCCAGCCCAGGTCACCTTCCGATCATCCATCTCGAGGCGCGAGGACGAACGCTGGCGGATGGGGCTTCACCAGGTCACCCGAGGGGGCTGACCACCCTCGATGGGCAAGACTCGATCACAGCCCTGGGCGGTACGACCAAGTGTGCCCGTGCGTCGAGATGAGGGAACCAGAACGATGGCTTGTCCGGACCCGCGGCCTGATCGCATCGCATGACAGAGATCCGTGCCCCAAGGGAGACCGATCTCGCTCGATTCACCGCTGACAAGGCCGCCTTGACCAGCACGACTCCTGGATGTCGTCGAGCACGAGATCGTGCCCCTGACGAGGGTCGGTGTGCGTGACGGCAACAAGATCTTCGGCGGGGCCGTCCTGCGCAAATCGGACCTCTCGACGGTCGTAGCGGTGACCAACCAGGAGAGTGTCAACCCGCTCAACCACGGTGAGATCGCTACCATCAACGCCTTCTACGACATCCCACTCGGCGACCGACCAGCAGCCGTCGAGACGATCTTCCTCAGCACACATGAGCCCTGTCCGCTGTGCCTGGGCGGCCTGACCTGGGGCGGCTGGGACAACTTCTTCTATCTCTTCAGCTACGAGGACACACTGGATGCGTTCAGCATCCCGCACGACATCCGCCTCAACGAGGAGATCTGGCGCGTCAAGGATGGCGAGTACGACCACCGCAACCGCTACTGGTGCGCCTGGCATATCCGGGCGCTCATCGAAGGCTGCGACCCGACCGTTCGGGGCGGTCTCGCGCGACGTGCGGCCGACCTGGCCACCACCTACGAAGAGCTCTCAGCCGTCTACCAGGCATCGAAGGGCTCGGGAGCCGAGATCCCCCTGGCATAGTCAAGGGGGGTCGGTGCTCCTCGACAGCGGCGCCTACGCGGCCGGGTTCACCGCCGGCCTGGGCCTCGGTCGCGGCAGGCCCCAGGGCCAGTGCCACTGCCACGACGGCAGCGCTGATCACGCGCCAGCTGGCTCCGGCGGACTCGGGCAAGACCGGTCGAGCGACTACGCGGCCGTGCGATCCGCGTTTGCACCGGGAGCGCGCTGTGCGCCGAAGGCGGGGTGGCTGCCGCGGGCCACGCAGGACTCCTCCCAGCGGTGGGTCCCATTGCACATGAAACACCAGGCGGTGGCGGCGACCGGCCAGCCGGCCTTGCGCTCCTTCTGCCCGATGGTGCGGCCGTACTTGCCCGCTGTGTGCTTGGTCATTGGTGCTACCTCGGTCGATGTCCTGCCTGGATGGGTGATCTCGACCGACACTAGGGTGGCCGGGCCCGGGGGTCATGCACCCGAATCAGCAGAACGCCCCGTCTTGCTCTTGCCGCGAACCGGCAATCAGGGCACGTGATAGCCACATTCGCCGCACTCGTAGGCGGATGGTCGTCGACGGTTGCGCGCGATCACGAACAGCAGCACGCCCACGAGGATGGCGAACAGGGCCACGGTCGAGAGATTGGCGACGTAGAGGCCGGTGTCGCCGCCGATGAAGACGATGACGAGCGAGACGATGCCGACGAGCATGAAGGCGCCCGACCAGAAGAGGTTCTCCTCGGCATCATGGCGCACCGCGCGCAGGCGTTCAGCGCCACAGCGGGGACAACCGAGACCCGTCGCATCGCGGCCGGCAGCCAAGGCCTCCAACACAGCAGCTCGACGCAGCTCGATGGAGGTGCCACCGCCACTGACGGGCGCCCCACATCGCGAACAGTAGGCCGCCTCACGCCCGACGTTGGCACGACACCGACTGCACAGCACGCTGGCATACCTCCTGCGCAGAGGGTAGGCCGTCAGGGGCACCTGCGTACGGCCGCGTACCGCCCCCTGGCGCCACCGGCTGTCCATTCGCGAGGCCCGGAGTACCATCGGCAGCAGTGAACGCCAACTCCGAAGACCTGTCGCGCACAGCGCTCGGCCCTCTCGATGAGGCGCAGCGGAACGCCAGCGGCGACATGCCCGCGGCCGACTTCGGGCCGCGCTCCACGAGATGGCCGACATGGTGGCCGACTACCTCGAGGGCGTGGAGGACTACCCCGTGCTGCCACCGGTCAAGCCGGGAGAGCTGACCGAGCGCCTCGACGGCCCGCCGCCAGAGGCGCCCCAGCCGCTGGCGGAGATCATGCGAGACCTCAGGACTGACGTCATCCCCAACGTCACCCACTGGCAGAGCCCCAGCAACCTGGCCTACTTCTCGTCCGAGCGCGTCGGGCATCGGCATCCTCGGCGAGCTCATCAGCAGCGGGCTCAACTCGAATGCCTTCATCTGGCGCGTCTCGCCGGTGGGCACGGAGCTGGAGGGCATCACCGTCGACTGGCTGCGCGAGGGCCTCGGTCTGCCCGGACGACTTCGACGGCGTCTTCAACGACACGGCCTCGATCAGCACGCTCTCCGGTCTCGCCTGCGCTCGGCAGCAAGCCACCGGCGATGCCTCCCAGGCGGGCCTGCGAGCGTACGGCGCCGCTGCGGCTCTACATCTCCTCGCAGGCACACTCCTCGATCGAGCGCGCGGCCATGATCCTGGGCATCGGCCGCGACGGCGTACGCGCCATCGACGTCGACGACGAGCTGGCCATGGACCCCGTCGCCCTGCGCGACGCCATCGCCGCAGGACCGCCTCGCACGGCTGGCTGCCGGCCGGCATCGTGGCCACGATCGGCACGACCTCGACCACCGCCATCGACCCGGTCGACGCCATCGCCGATGTGGCGCCGCGACGAAGGCCTGTGGCTGCACGTCGATGCCGCCTACGCGGGGCCGGTCGCGCTCATCCCGCAGATGCGTCGCTACTTCACGGGCTGGGAGCGCGCCGACTCCGATCGTGGTCAACCCGCACAAGTGGATGTTCACGCCGCTTCGACTGCTCGCTGCTGCTGACGCGCCAGATGGAGACGCTCGCGATCCGCGCTGAGCCTGGTGCCGGAGTATCTGCGCACGCTACGACGGCAAGGACGCTGGGCGCGACTACACCGAGTACACGCCGCAGCTTGGTCGCAAGGCGCGCGGCATCAAGATGTGGATGCAGCTGCGCTACTTCGGCCTTTCCGGACTGCGCTCCCGTCTGCAGGCCCACCTGGACCTGGCCCGGGAGCTCGCCACCTCGATCGAGGCCGACCCGGACGCGGAGCTGCTCTATCCGGTGCCGCTTCGGGACGGTCTGCTTCCGTATGCGGCCGGCGCGCTATGTCGGCAGGGAAGGGGAGCAACAGGTCGCGGAGTCCCTTGACCGGCTCAACGAGCGGTCTTGAACCGCGTGAACGAATCCGGCGAGGCCTTCCTCTCACACACCCGGATCGGATGGCACCTTCATCTGCGCATCGCCATCGGCAACATCCGCACCGAGCGCCGGCACATCGAGCATGCCTGGGGTCTGCTGCGATCGGTCGCCGACGAGCTCGATGGAGACGCTGCTTGAAGCACATCGGCCATGTCCTGGCGGTATCGATGGCAGGCGTCTTGCTGCTGGGATCCAGTGCGCAGGCGGCAGGCGTCGGCGGCGCCTCCTGGACACCATCGCGATCGACGACCGATCCACGTCCCGCTCGCTTCATCGTCACCGGAGACGCCATCGACTACCGCACGCAAGCGGTGTGGGACGGGACGCAGTCCGACGGCCTGCAGGGCTACATCCGCAACGGGCTGCGCTACACCCTCGAGGTCAACGACCGCAGCGGGCAGGCTCAGCACGACCGGCTACTGGGCCACCAACCATCCCGACCCGGCCTTCGACCGCGACGACGACGATGGTGATGGCCGCTGGGAGGAAGCCGAGATCATCGCCGGACGGACACCCCCCGAGCCCGGCCGCACCTACACCGCCACGATGCAGTTCTCCCGTTGGCACGGCAAGCGAGCGAAGGGGTCATGTGAATGGACGTGGGACCGCCGGCAGGGCCGGACCGAGGTCCTTTCGCAGCTCTCGCGCGAGCTGCTGGGCGAATGGCAAGCGGAACGCTACACGCTCACCTACGACACGCTGCCCTTCCCGCGTGTGGGCCAGCGCCCGCAGCTGCCCGCCAACGTGGCGACGGCACGCTGCCGGGATCCGCGTCCAGGCGTGAACCAGGACGGCTTCATCGTCACCTTCAGCCAGCCGCTATCGTGGGCCGCGTTCACCGATCTGCATCTCGGTCGGCAGCGGTAAGTGGGTCGCCTTCGAGGCCATCGGCTCCAACGACCTGGACGACCTGACGTGGACCTGCGGCGGGCCCGTCGACGGCGCCGTCCGACTGTCCCAGTGCCGCGCCATGGGGGTGCGCCCGCACGGTGTCACCGCGGCTGTGGGCTACTTCGACCAGCTCGCGGAGGGCCAGCTTCGCGAGAGCGCGGCAGTGGTGGCGGTCGATCCGCTGCAGGATTCGCTGACCGGATTGCTCCTTGATGTCGGCGGTTTCGGCGTGGAACCCCCGGGTCTGACGGTGAATGATCGCTACTGGGAGCTGGTGTTAGCCGACTGAGAGGCGTTCCGTGCGAATATTCGGTTCCCCCGCATCCACACCAAGGAGACGACATGGCCGAGGTCCGACGAGCTGAAGCGAACTGGAGTGGTGATCTGCTGAGCGGCGGCGGCGCGGTGAGCGCAGCCACGAGCGGCATCTTCGACAACCAGGCCATCACCTGGCGCGCGCGCACAGAGGCGTCCGAAGGCAAGACGAGCCCGGAGGAGCTGCTGGCCGCGGCTCATGCATCCTGTTACTCCATGGCCTTCAGCAACGAACTGGCCAAGGCCGGATTCGCGCCCGAGCGCGTGGACGTCAGTGTCGCGGTCAGCGCCGACAAGACCGACGCCGGCTGGACGGTCCTGAGCAGCGCCATCAGCGTGCGCGCCAAGGTCCCCGGTGTCGACGCCGCGCTGTTCCAGGAGAAGGCCAACGCCGCCAAGGGTGGCTGCCCCATCAGCCGCGCCATCAGCGATTCCGTCGAGATCACGCTCGACGCTGTGCTGGAGGGCTAGCCGCAGCGGTATCAACGCCGCGCGATACCTTCGTCGGTGAAGAGACCGATGCTGACAGGTAGCGAGTCTTCACATTCCGGAAACCCGGTGTACACCGCGTGTTGGGTACAACTGTCTTCATCCGGCCACATGTGACTTGCGTGGCCTACCAGCGGATCCACCGTGCCGTGTCGCGAAGCGGACCGCATCCGAATGAAAGGCAGGTATGGACACCCTGTTCCCCACCAGCACCAACCGCAGACCGCGGACCGTCGTCGCCATAGCGGGCGTCCTCGGCATCACCGGTGCAGCGCTCATCACACCCGCCACCGTCCTCGGTGCACAGGGTGACAACGAAGTCGTCATCGGCATCATCGAGCGGGTAACCCCCGCGATCGTCACCATCCAGACGCCGGTCGGGTCGTTCGCGTCCGTGCGCAGCGACGCGGCGCCCAACTTCGAGCTACCCGGGGACTTCCAGCTGCCCGAGGACTTCCAGCTGCCCGAGGGCACTGAGATCCCGGGCACCCTTGAAGAATTGCAGAAGCTTCTTCCAGAGGGCTTCGAGCTGCCCCAGGACTTCCAGCTACCGGAGGACTTCGGAGCGCCCTTCGGAGGGCCTGGGGGCTTCGACGTCGGCGGCAGCGGCTCCGGCGTCGTCGTCTCGGACGACGGGCTCATCATCACCAACGGCCACGTGGTCGGCAATGCCGACAAGGTCAACGTCATCTTCGACGACGGCAGCGTCCTCGAAGGCACCGTCACCGGTGTGGATACCCTCACCGACTTCGCCTTCGTCGATGTCGACGCACAGGAGCTTCCCACCGTCACCCTGGGCGACTCATCCGCCATCAAGGTTGGCCAGCTGGCGATCGCCATCGGCAACCCTCTCGGTCGCTTCCCCAGCAGTGCGGCCGTCGGCATCGTCAGCGGGCTCGACCGCAGCATCGATGTCTTCGGCAACAGCCTGAGCGGCAGCCGCCTCAACCATCTCATCCAGACCGACGCGGCCATCAACTCCGGCAACTCCGGTGGCGCCCTCTTCGACGGCGATGGCAACCTCATCGGCATCACCACCGCCGAGGCCGGCATCAATGACGGCATCGGCTTCGCCTTGCCCATCGACCTGGCCAAGCCCATCATCGACCAGGCCCAGGCAGGCGAGCCCATCTCCCGGCCCTACGTCGGCGTGATCTACCAGGAGATCGACGCGCAGGTCGCCGAGGCTGAGTCGCTGCCCGTGGCACAGGGCGCCCTGATCGGCGGCGGTGCCGCGGATCAGAGCCCGGTCGTCGCAGGTGGCCCCGCTGACGAGGCCGGCCTGGAGGCAGGCGACATCATCACCGCCGTCGACGGCCTGGCCGTCGATCGCGCGAACCCGCTCGACTTGCAGGTCCTGCGCTTCGCTCCTGGTGACGATGTCACCCTCGACGTGCTGCGCGATGGAGAGAGCCTGGAGCTCGTCGCCACGCTTGGCACCCGTCCCGCCGACCTGAACGGCTAGTCCATCCCCACTCCAGCGGCCCTGCTCGTCGTCGGCAGGGCCGCTTCTTCCTGTCCCGCGCCCTGCTAGCATGGCGCCGTCCCGTCCACGCAGCGCAGCAGCGGAGGCCCGCCGAGTCGATGCCCCCCACCGAGAACCTCCAGCGCGTCCCGCAGGTGGCCCTCGACCGCCTCCTGCACCAGGGGCTCTTCACGACCGGACTGTTCCTGGAGGTGTCCGAGACACCCACGCGCCGCACCTATCTCGCCGACCAGATCGGCGTCTCTACCAACGAGATCAACGACTGGCGAGACGAGGCACTGCTGCTGAACCTGGCCAACTTCGGCCCTGACGAGCAGCGCCTCTTGACCCAGGCCGGCATCGTGGGCCTGTCCGACCTGCTCGCATGCGACGTCGACACGTTCGCTCAACGCGTCAACGAGGCGGCCTACACGCTGGGTGTGGAGGCCCCTACCGAGCTGACGATCCAGGGCTGGCACGACCAGGCCCAGACGCTCGCTGAGGGCTAGTCCGGCGGACCCTGCGCTGGGGCTGCCCGCCCGCGTCGGCGTCTTCGTCGGCACCGTTCTCGCCATCATCGGCCTGGCGGTCCTGCCCCTGCTGACACCATGGTTCATTCACACTGCGCTCGACGCTGCCGGGTCGGCGGAACGCCTCGGCGTGGCGGCTACCGAAGCCCACGCCTTGTCCGACCGATCGGTAGAGGAGCTGCTCCTGGGGCCCGGCACATTCCTGATCGAAGGCCCGGACGGCGAGGCCTTCTACGACGCGTCGGAGCGGGGCCATCTCGGCGACGCACGCACACTGCTGGGCATCTTCCTCATCGCCGGCGGCCTGGGCATCGTGGCTGTCGGTGGTCTGCTGGCCCGCGGAAGGGCACGCCGAGCGTTGATCTGGTGGAGCGTCGCCCGCGCCGGCCTGGTCACAGCCGTCGCGGTAGTGGTCCTCGGCATCGTCTCCCTGGTCGCCTTCGACTCCCTGTTCACGCTCTTCCACCAGGTCTTCTTCCCGGGCGGCAACTGGTCCTTCGACCCAGGTACGCAGCGACTGGTGCAGCTCTATCCGTTCAGCTTCTGGCAGATCGCTGCCGGCGCGCTGGGCGTGCTGGTCTTCCTGCTGGGCACAGCGACCTGGCTGCTCGCGCGCTCGGCTGCCCGCCGCGCCGCCCCCGATCCGACGCTCGACGTCGCAGAGGGCTAGTCTCAGGGACATGGCCATGAACGAGCTGCTCTCCCTGGACGAGGCACGCGAACGCATGCTCGAAGATGTGCTGCCGCTGCGTGCCGAGACACTGCCACTGCCCGAGGCGCTCGGCCGGGTGCTGGCCGAGGACGTGAGCGCGCTCCTGACGCTGCCACCGTGGGACAACAGCGCCATGGACGGCTACGCGGTCCGGGCCGCGGACGTCGCCGCCGCCAGCCCCGAGTCCCCCGTCGCACTGCGCGTCATCGGTGAGGTCGCGGCCGGACACGAACCCGACGAGACCGTGCGATCCGGTACTGCCATGCGCATCCTGACCGGGGCGATGCTGCCACCCGGCGCCGATGCCGTGGTCAAGGTGGAAGACACCGATGCCGAGCAGGGTGTCGCCGACCTGCCCGAGATGGTGTCGGTGCGCACACCCGTCCGCGAAGGCAAGGACATCCGCCGCGCCGGAAGCGACGTGCAGCGAGGCGAGCCCCTGCTAGATGCCGGAACACGCATCAACCCGGCTGCCATCGCGGCACTGGCCGCGACCGGACACGCGCGCGTCAACGTCCATCGCCTCCCACGCGTCGCCATCGTCGCCACCGGCGACGAGCTCACGCCCATCGGTGAGCCCCTGGACCCCGCATCCATCCCCGACAGCAACAGCGAGTCGATCGCCGCGCAGGTGACGGCCGCCGGCGCCGAGCCCGTGCGCCTGGGCATCGCCGGAGACGACATCGACGCCATCCGCGAACGGCTCCTGGAGGGTGTCCTCGCGGCCGACGTCCTCATCGTCACCGGTGGCGTCTCTGTCGGGGCGCACGACGTGGTGAAGGAGGTCTTCACCGAGATCGGAACGCTCGACCTCTGGCGAGTGGCCATCCAGCCGGGCAAGCCGCTGGCCTACGGCAGCGCGCCTCGACCCGACGGTGGCTTCTGCCTCCTGTTCGGACTGCCCGGCAATCCCGTCAGCAGCTTCGTCACGTTCGAGCTCTTCGTACGGCCGGTGCTGCGGCGGCTGCGAGGCGATGCCGGCGACAGCGGTCGGCTGAGCGTGCCGGCGACGCTCACCGAGGCCGTGACCAAGTCGGCCCTTCGACGAGCCTTCATCCGCGTGCGACTCGAGCCCGACCCCGCTGCCGAGGGCCACTTCCTGGCCCGTCTCGCGGGCAGTCAGGGTTCCCACGTCCTTACCGCGCTCGCCGCTGCCGACGGGCTCGCCATCATCCCGGAGGGTGTCGCAGAGGCTCCCGCCGGCAGCCACGTGGAGGTCATCAGGCTTGACGTCGAAATCTCGTGAGTCCTGGCCCGGTCAGCCCAAACAGACCACGCCGGTCACGCGCAAGGATCGCCGCTCGCTGAGCCACGTCGACCGCCTCGGTCGCCCGCGCATGGTCGATGTCAGCGACAAGCCAGCCACGGCCCGGCGTGCCACGGCCGAGGCCACGGTCAAGATGGACCAGGACACGCTCACCCTGGTCATCGATGGCCAGGGCACGAAGGGTGACGTGCTCAGCGTGGCCGAGCTGGCCGGCATCATGGCGGCCAAGCGCACGGCCGATCTCATCCCCCTGTGCCATCCCTTGCCGCTGACGGAGGTCAAGGTGGAGATCACGCCTGACCGCAAGGTCGGATCGCTGGTCATCACTGCCAGCGCCGCCACGACCGGACCGACGGGTGTGGAGATGGAAGCCATGACAGCCGCATCGATCGCCGCGCTTACCGTCTACGACATGGTCAAGAGCGCCGATCGCTTCGTCACCATCAACGGCATCCGGCTGCTGGAGAAGAGCGGCGGCAAGAGCGGATCCTGGAAGCGACCGGCGCCCAAGTCGGACGCCGAGGAGGCCAAACCCGCCAAGCCGGCCAAGCGTGCACGCCCGCCGAGGAAGGGGCAGGGGGCCTGAGATGGCGCAGCCGACGACGGTCGCCGGCTTGCCCGCGCTGGTGCTGACGGTCAGCGACGGTGTGGACGCAGGCACCCGCGAGGACCGCAGCGGCGAGGTGGCGGAGAACCGACTGCTCGAGCTCGGGTTCCACGTCCGCCGCGACGTCGTGGCCGACGAGCCCGACGACATCGCCCGGCTGGTGGCCACCGCCGCCGACAGCGGCACGCGCCTGGTCGTGACATCGGGAGGCACCGGCCTGGGCCCACGTGACCGCACCCCGGAGGCCGTGGCGGGCATCATCGACTACGTCGTGCCCGGCTTCGGTGAGGCCATGCGCGCCGAGGGGCGCCGACACACACCGCTTGCCTCGCTCTCGCGTTCGTTGGGCGCGGTGCGGGGCCAGACACTCATCCTGTGCCTGCCGGGCAGCCCCAAGGGTGTCGCTGAGTCGCTCGACGCGGTGGCGGTGACCCTCGCGCACACGCTCGATACGCTGGCCGGGCGTACGGCGCACAGGTAGGGGTGGTGTACAGTCACGAACGATGCGCTGTCCGAACTGCGGGACTCTGGACGGGCGAGTCATCGACTCCCGGGACCTTGACGACTCCACTACCGTCCGCCGTCGCCGCGAATGCTCTTCCTGCCGCTCGCGCTACACCACCTACGAGCGCGTGGAGTCGGCACGCCTGGTCGTCATCAAGAACGACGGCTCCCGCGAGGAGTTCGACCGCGACAAGCTCGCCGACGGCATCTCCCGGGCGCTGACGCGCCGGCCCGTGGGCGCGGAAGCGGCGGAGGAGGCAGCCGATGAGATCGAGGCAGCCCTGCGCGCCCGCGGTGTCAACGAGGTCACGTCCAGCGTCATCGGCGAGATGGCGATGGACCACCTCCGGGGCCTCGATCACATCGCCTACATCCGCTTCATGAGCGTGTACCAGTCGTTCGACGACATCGAGCAGCTGAAGCAGGAGGTGGACGCGCTCTACGACGAACGGACCGAGCGCGCACCCGGCCAGACGACCCTGCGACTGGTCGCCGAAGATGGTGCCATCACGCCCATCGGGCCGCGAGGCAACCCACGCCGGCGTCCCACCAAGCGCAAGTAGGGAGTCCATGAGCGTCCTTGCCGATCGCGACATCCGCGCCGCCCTCGAAGGACGTCGCATCCGCATCGACCCGTTCGACGAGGCCTGCCTGCAGCCATCGTCGGTGGATCTTCATCTTGACCGCGAGTTCCGCGTCTTCCATAACCACCGCTACCCCTACATCGATCCACGCGAGGAACAGCCGGACCTGACCGAGGTGACGGCGGTCGCCGGCGACGAGCCCTTCATCCTGCACCCAGGGGAGTTCGTGCTGGGTCAGACGCTCGAGTGGGTGGAGCTGCCGGACGATCTCGTGGCGAGGCTGGAGGGGAAGTCAAGCCTGGGGCGCCTGGGGCTGCTCATCCACTCCACCGCGGGCTACGTCGACCCCGGCTGGAAGGGCAACCTGACGCTGGAGCTGTCGAACGTCGCCAACCTGCCCATCGCGCTCTACTTCGGCATGCGCATCGGCCAGATCTCGTTCTTCGGCATGTCCAGCCCGGTCGAACGACCATACGGCACCAAGGGCCTGGGCTCGCGCTACCAGGGCCAGTCGACCCCGACCGCGTCCGGTGCCTACCGCGACTTCGAGGCCAATCGTCGCACCTCCAAGGGGGGCCCCCGGGGCTAGCGGCCTCGCGGATGCCGACGCCGCGGGCGGGCACACGGCCGCTGCGGCTACCCTTCGAACATGCCTATCGATACGAGCGCCGACTGGCGCGCTGATCTGGGCGGTGGCACCACCATCGCGCTCATCCAGGCTGGTGTCTTCACCAGCGACGCCGGTACCCTCCTGGGTCCCGTACCACGGCTGATGTGGGAGCGCCTCGTGGTCGACGAGCTCAATCCCGATCACACGCTGACCCAGGCCCTCAACTGCCTGCTGGTGGAGACACCGTCGGGGCGCGTGCTCGTGGAGACGGGCGTGGGCGAGCGCATGGACGACCACCACAAGGCGCAGCGCGGCGTGCGCGGCGAGCCCATCCTGCCGTCGCTGCGCGCGGCCGGCGTCGACCCCGGATCGATCGACTACGTGGCGCTCTCGCACCTGCACTTCGACCATGCCGGAGGGCTGCTGCACGTCGGCCGGCGACTACGCCTTCCCCAATGCCCGCATCGTGGCGCAGGTCGACGAATGGGACTTCGCACTGGGCGCGAACCCACGCCTGACCGCCTCCTACGAGCAGGCCGAGCTGCGACTGGCCGAGGCCTGGGCGCGGCCGGGAGCGGCCGATGGCGACGAGGAGCTCATCCCCGGCGTGGAGGTGCGCCGAACGAGCGGCCATTCCGGGGGTCACCAGGCCATCATCGTGCGCGGTCGGGACCGAACGGTGGCCTTCATCGGCGACCTCTGCATGCGCCCGTGGTCGGCCAACCCGAAGTGGATCACGTCATTCGACGACTTCCCGCTCACCAGCGTGGAGGTGAAAGCAGCGCTGTTCGCCGAGGCAGCCGAGGAGGGCTGGACGATCGTGCTCTCGCATGAGCCGCGACGTCCGGTGGGCAAGCTCGTGCCCGAGCGCAGCCGCTACCGCTTCGACCCGATCGTGTAGCCCGGCGTCCCGTGGGGGCGCGCCGTCGGCCGGTCAGGCAGGGTCGACCAGTAAGGGCTCGATGATCTCAGCCGCCACCTCGCGCGTGACCGGGCCGTAGCGAAGGTGCCGGATGACACCGTCCGCATCGATGAAGACATGGGTCGGCAGACCGAAGCCCTGGTAGGTGTCGAACACCGCGCTGGTGGCATCGAAGCCGATGCGGTAGTCGAGCGAGTAGGTCTCGGCGTACGCCGCCACGTCATCGGGCGTGGTCTCTTGCACGCTCACCGCCACCATCTCCAGGCCCTGGGGTGCGTACGTCGCGTACGCCTCGCGCAAGACCGGCGTCTCTTCCTGGCAGGGCGGACACCATGTCGCGAAGAAGCTCAGCCAGACCGGGTTTCCACGCAGGGCCGCCAAGCTCACGATGTCACCGTCGAGATCGCGCAGCGGCACCCGCTGCCCGTCGACGTCGCCCGCAAGCTCCGGTGCGAGCTGGCCGACGGCGAGACCGGTGGTGCGCTCCCCGGTCTGATAGAAGCCTGATCCGGGGACCTGCGCCGTCGGCTGCGTGGGCGCCTCGATGGGCGTGGTCAGCAGTGTCAGCAGGCCGGCTGTGGCTGCCAGGATGACGAGCAGGATCACCAGGTGGCGCAGCGTGAAGGGCCCGATGACCTGTCGCTGCCAGCGCGAGCGGACCGTGGGTTCGGCGGCGCTCAAATGGAGATCTCGATCCAGGTGTTGAAGTCCAGCCAGGCGAATTGCTGGGCAAACCAGCCCAGCCAGTCGAAGATGAGGGCAAGGCCCAGCAGGATGATCAGGGCCCCGCCGGCGATCTCGATGAAGCGGCTGTATTGCAGCAACGGCCGCGTGACCATGGGCGCGCGATCGAACGCCAGCGCGACCAGGATGAAGGGGATGCCGAGACCTACGGAATAGGCCACCAGCAGGCCCACGACCTGGGGGCTGGTGCCGACGGCCGCCATCATCAGGATGCTGCCCAGCACCGGGCCGATGCAGGGCGTCCAGCCGATGGCAAAGACGCTTCCCAACAGGAACCCGCCGACCACGCCACCGCGAGCCTGCCGGGGCTGCCCGTCACCGAACCGCTCGAACGGCTTCCACGAGCGCGCCAGTGTCTGGAACCGGATCACACCCATCATGTTGAGACCGAGGATGACGAGGATGACCCCGCCGATCTGGCGCAGCAGCGGCAGATTGTCGCGCAGTGGTCCCGCGGCTGAGTACACGGCGATGCCAAAGAGCGTAAAGATGAGGGTGAAGCCAAGGACGAAGGCGAAGGCGTTGGGCATGGCTCGCCAGCCCACCATCTGCGGTGTCGGCGGCGTGGGTGCCGGCGTCACCGGGCCGCCGTCGAGCGTCAAGGCACCGACCGATGCCGCCATGTGCGTGGGCACGCCGATGGGCTTGTTGGTGGCCAGGATACCGAGCTGACCCAGGTAGGCCGGCACGACCGGCAGCACGCAGGGTGACAGGAAGCTGAGCAGGCCGGCCAGCAAGGCCGCGCCAAGGGTTACGTCCACGCCTGGACCCTCGGCATCAAGTAGGAGAGAGGGTACGGTCGAGGAACTCGCGAACCTGGCGCGCGTTGGTGATGAGCTCGCTCTCGTCGTCACCGACCGCGAAGACCGGGATGTGTCGCCGGTAGCGAGCCTCAAGATCCGGATCGGCAGCGATGTCGACGTGCTCGATCTGGACCCCGGGCTGGCCCGAACGAGCACGCACGGCAAGCTCGTCGCGCAACAGCATCTCCGCGTCGTCGCACAGGTGGCAGCCGGATCGGCGGTAGATCTTCAGTGTCGGTCGGGCGGCGGTATCTCTCATGGCTCTGCCCTGATTCTACGGTGCGTTACGATTCCGCTCCACGCCCCCGTAGCTCAGTGGATAGAGCGGCAGCGTCCTAAGCTGCGCGTCGGCGGTTCGAATCCGTCCGGGGGCGCCATAGCCACGCACCTATTCGTCAGATGCTGCCGAGATGCATCGGCCCTTGACTCAGGTCGCCCGAAGGAGTCTGATGCTTCCTAGCGGGAGGCCGTGAAGTCCGACTCGCGTACGTTGGCCGCCTGAGTCGTGCCGAGCCACTGGCGAACCCGACCCGCCGAGGAAGGGGAGCTTGATGCGTACCTTGCGACTAGGCCTGGCCGGAGTAGTCACCTTGGCGCTTCTCGGCGGGCTGGGCAGCGTGACGGCTGCACAGGATGAGGTGCCCGACGCCATGGCGCCAGCGTGGGTGACGGGGACCGTGGCCGTGATGAGCGGGCCATCGGGCGCGGTTGAGACCAGCGAAGGAGGTGTCACCCGCCGTGACGGTATGCAGGCCGCACTCGAATGGGTGGCTAGCGACGCCCGGCTCAGCGGGACGAGCAACTACACCGGCAACTGGGCCTCTTACACGGTCACCGGGACCTCCTTCCCGGTTCGGTTCGAGGTCCAAGCCGGCACACAGGTGCTCGTCAACGACGAGGGGCGCTGGACGGGGACCGTCACGGCGCTGGTCTCGGACTCCGCTGGCATCGACCAGGACACGGTCGTCTTGCACGGCGAGGGTGCCTACGAGGGGCTGACGGCATACCTCCTGATGGACTGGTCGAGCCTCCCGGCAGACCTCGTGGGTGCCATCTTCCCCGGCGAGATGCCGTCACCGCTGGAACCCGAGGCGACCGCCGAGTAATCCCGCGGCGCCGCCTCGGCTGCCTGCGACGCTCACCCCACCTCGAGGTAGTAGTCCAGGACTGCGTGGCTGTTGGGGGCTGGAG